>NZ_CANLGU010000001.1 GCF_947490405.1 uncultured Algibacter sp.
TGCGGATTTTCCTCTGGTTCGTTCCATTTTTGTTAAGTTAGTTGCTTAACCACGCAACTATCCTTACACGAACCGTTGTGTTCAATTTAAGACACCGATAGATGAATAGTAGAGAATATTTTTTAGGAAAAGAAGTAGCAAAAGCTGAAAAAAAGTTTTACGAATCAATAAATAATATAAAAGAAAAGTACGCAGACTTTTTAAAAGAAAACAATATTGATTTTGATAATTCTATAAATGTTACGATTGACCAATTTTCAGCCGTTTACAATATAACAAATGAAAAAGTAAAAAGTAAAATGGAAAGTGAAATAGAAACCGCTTATCAAGATGCTTTTTCTGACCTTTTAAATGACCTACCATAAGTAGGTTTGAAAGATTTTATAATAAGTTCTTTTAAATATGTTGGAGATAAAGACATAGTTGTAGGAATGCCATCGACAAGATAATCTATTTGTATATGACCAGATAAATTTACAATAAAAGAGTTGCCTTTCTGATTAATTACTAAATTATTTTTTAATATATCTTGAACGTCTTTTTTACTTTTATAAACATCATCTGATTTTAAATCTGACATAATAAACTGAATAAAAAAACTAAACACAACAAAGGCTATAATTCATTGCTATTACTAGCGTACTTGGAAAAACCTTTGTTAAAATTAACCGTTGCTAACCAACTAAAAACTGTTTCAAACCACGCAACGATATAATAGCCGAAAACGTTGTGTGTAATGTCGACCAAACTACGATGAAGAATAAACTGACCATAATTATTATTTCGATTTTAATAACTGGATGTGTGAATAAAAAAGAAAAATTAGTCGATAAAATATACTCAATCGGATATCCTAAAAATGAAATTGTTGTTTCATTAGAAGACTTTTTCGATGGAAATAATGACCGAGCATCTATCGGACCAAATATTCATATTGACCAACCTTCACCACAGGAATTCTATCAATATTTCTCGGAACTGAAAAAATCTGAAAAGGTAGATGACATCTTAATCCGAATTCAAGATGTTGAGGATTTGGATTGGCCTTTTACAGATACCGTTTATATAATTTCGGAATTATCAACAGAAGAATTAAAATCAAAATTGACTGACCTAAAACCTGACGAAATTTATGACGAATGGATGTACGGAAAACCAATTAATGCACCTGAAATTAAAGATGGATTTTCAATATTTTCAGTATGGTGGGATTAAAAACACTACACACAACAATGTATAACCGCAATTACGGCGGATTCGACTACGTCCGAATCCACTCGGAATTGCGAGCGTCAGTTCTTAATCAAAAAGTATTAACTTTAAATCCGTAACTGACGTTTATACGAGACCGTTCTACACCATTTGACAACACAATGAAAATTTTTAGTAAAAACAATAATCCAGAACACGAAAATCGATTAAGACTTCAAAAATTAGTCGATAATGCAAAGAAATCTGATATTCCAACTGGTTGGAAAAAAGAAACATTTGCTGTTGGAGGATTAAGCGAAATTGGATTTTCAAAAAATCATCCTGAATTGCTACTAATTGTTTCAAGTCAAGGTCGAGGAATTATAGATTGTTCGAAATTTGAATTGACCGAAAGAGATAATAATACCGATTTTGATTGGTTTAATTCTTATGAACTTTGGTCTATGGGAATTGGAAAACTTGCGAATGAAAAAATAACTATAAGCGGATTGTGTGGAGGCGGATTACCACTCTTGAATCAATATGGAGATGGAATTCAATATATGGCAACCGAATGGCCAATAATCGATTTAATATTTGAACCGAATTTTAAAAGCATTTACAAAGAAGATGACGGAAAAGATTGCTTTAGAATTTTTCACGATTATGAATTAAGAACTTTCGGATTTTCTCACAATGGAGATTATTTTGTTACTGCGACAAGTAGTGAAATAAATGTATATCGAAAAGAAAAAACGGTGTAGAACAATGTGTATAATTCATTGCTAGTTTTAGCCTACTTACGAAAGTCCTCGCGGACTTTCTATCTGTGATTTATTTGCTAACTTTAGTGCTTAAACACGCAACGAAATCATACACTAGACCGTTGTATGTAATTACCAATCTGACCGCAAATGTTGCAATTCAACAAAAATCTTAATAAAGGAAAAAAACAACTGATTGGTAGATTTAAGTTACCATTTTCATTAAATGGAGCATTGGAAAACAATCCAAAATGGGTTGACGAAAAGGAAACTGAAAAAGTAGAGAATCTAATCGGATATTTATTCACTAATTACCTTCGTGAAGTAGAAAAAAGAAAAGTACTATACTATTCACCAAATAAAAAAGACGACCATAAAAATCCCGATTTATTAATCCATTTAGATGGTAAAATAAATGGAATACAAGTTACTCAATTTGTTCTACGTGAATACTTATCGAGATTTAATCAAGCAAAACGAATCTGTGAAAAACTATCTGGATTTATAAGCGATATTTACAAACCACCAATCAAAATAAACATTCAAATTGGCACACCTTGGGATAGCGACGAAGTTCCGAAAGCACCAATAAAAAAGTATAAAAAATTAGCAAAGGTAATTGCGGATAAAGTTTCCGAAAATATTGAAAAACTAACTTCAAAGAACGAGTATCTGAATTTTTACTTGAACAATACAGAATTTAAAGATATTGCGGAAGGTTTTAATCTTTATCCAGTACCAAATGGAAATAAATCAAACTTTTTTGGAGACAACAACATTTATATCGACTATGGCTTTGATAATGTTTTAATCTTTGAAGAAGATGTCAAAGAAACTGCTGATAAAATTTATAATGCTAAAAACGAAGGAAATTCTGAAATTCTTATAATTTGGGGAGATGAAAGACAATTTATGAAAACTGAAAAGCATATAATTAAGGCTTTAACGGAAAGATTTAAAGACACAACTTTTGAATTAGTATACTTTATGACTTTTGTGAATTTTTTAGATATTCAAGATAGAGTTATAAGTGTGAATAGAATAAAATAACTACATACAACAACGTGTATAGCTCATTGCGGCTGAATTCCTAATCGGAATTCATTGCAATTTGCTATCTTTCGGTCACGGCGGAAAATCATAGCTGATTTTCCGCAACGAGCCATACACAAGACCGTTGTAAAACATTTGAATGAAAACCTGGACAACCAAAGATTTACTATATAAAACGTTTGAATTTAAAGGAATGGTTCCTAATTCGAATGAATGGAATGAAAGTTCTCTGAAATGGAATCAACCAAGATTAATACGCTTTAGGAGATTAAATGCATTATTGAAAGCATTTAAATTAACTCGAACAGAAAAACAAAAAAATAATATTTGGACAATGTTAAGTGGAAAGAAAAAGGTTAAGGAAAGCGAATTAACAAAGAATGAAATTGAACCTTTTTTACGTGGAGACTTTATCCATAAAAGAGAAACCGTAGAATATCCAAGAATTCAAGAATTGATTGAAAAAGAAAAATCATTTGAATCGGATTCTTTTAATAAGTCAAGAGATATTTATTCATTCTATCACCATTTAATGAAGTATAGAATGGAAATTGAGAAAGTTCTTCGACATAATAGTGGCGTTTTGGAAGCAAGTAGTTTAGGTTTTAGGTCTGCAATTTCCCTGACAGCTGAATTGAATAATGACTTGTATAAAAAAGTAGAAAAAATAGACGAGTTATTATTTGAAATAATTAATCCGAATGGACTCACATTTGACGAAGAAACTTTGATTAAAGAATATGGTTTTCCAAAAGAAGATTTGGATGCTATTGATATGGATAATTATTAAAAAACGTTTTACAACAATGGCTATAAGTAATTGCTTGTTCTCGCCTACTTCTGAAAATCCTCGCGGATTTTCAGTTTGGTGTGTATTTGCAAAGTTAATCGCTAAACCACGCAACTACTCATAGCCGAGACCGTTGGTGTTCATTACTCACTCGAACTCAAAAAACGGAATCTTCTCCCCCTTTTTGAAAAATAAATTGTGTGAATTTACTCGAGTTGCTGAACAGTCTCTCATTGAAAATTTAATATTTTCAATATTAAATTTTCTTTCTTTTTTAACTTTAGAAACTTGAATTCTCACTCATACTTTGAATAAAATTAGACTGAAAATTAGAAATGTAATTAACTGAAATTGGAATAATAAAACGTCGTAAAACTCACTCTAGAGTTGAATTTATTCTTACTCTTGTGCTGAAAAAATAGTCAAAAAAGGAAAATTATAGAGTTTTTATAGTAAATTTGAATGAACAAAAAAATTGAATAAAACGAAACACCAACAATGTGTATAAAAAATTATTGCTTTATGCTTTTTTAAAGTTTAGGCTTGTTTATTAACTTCTAATTTTCCGTTGGAAAATTAGCCCAGAATTAACAATAACTTTTAATACACGAAGCCGTTGGCAAACATTTTAGCGTAATAGCAATTTAAGGGCTTTCACCCAATGTTGTTATTATTTACAAAAGAACATTACGCTGAAATTCAAAACCGAATCTGAAAAAAATTACGTTGGAATTTTTCACTCATATTAAATCTCAGGTATGAATTTAGGCTTGCGCAACTTCTGTTCCTTACTTCGAAAATTTAGCTTTCCTCAACTTTAGGTTGAATATTTAGTATTGTAATCTCTAATTCAAACATAAAAATAATCTATTTTATTATACTATATGTAAAGTATTATGTACTTTTGTATAAAAATAATAGAATATGAAAATACATATACTACCAAATTGGTGTAAAAAACTTGGATTAATTCTTTTCATCATTGCCTCTTTATTTAATGGAAGTTTAAACTTTATTAATAATTCAATTAATAAATATAAAATGAATGGAATTAATACTTCCGAATTAGGAACTGAATCTGATAATGGAATTTTAGGACTTTTAAACGCCTTTTCTGGCGGAGGATTAAATTATGGAATTGATTTTGTTGCGATAATAGCAATGTTAATCTATATGATTTCGAAAGAAATAGTGGAAGACGATTACATAGACAAATTACGACTAGAATCTTTTCAGCTAACTTTTATAATTGGATTATTAGTTACAATTTTTATGTACATTTTAGCCAAAGATTTAAAACTGACTTTAGATTATTTTATATTTCCATTGCTTTGGTCTTACATAATAATATTCTTTATCAAAAGAAAAGTGTATTTATGAAAAATCTCGTAAAAGTAGAAAGAGCTAGACATAACTTAACACAAGCAGATTTAGCGAAAGAAATAAATGTCTCTCGACAAACTATTCACGCAATAGAAAAAAACAAATTTAATCCATCCGTTACTTTAGCAATCAGAATGGCACGTTTTTTCAAAGTCACAGTTGAATATTTATTTGATATTGAAGAAGAATAAACTCAATTGAATTAAAAAAACGATTTGCCAACACCGTATATAATTTATTGCTGGCTTCTTGCCTACTTGCGAAAGTCCTCGCGGACTTTCTTTGTCCGTAATTATTTACTAAATTAGTTGCTTGAAACACGCAACAAACCATATACCAACACGTTGTGCTTCATTGCGGAACGCACTCAAAACGGAAACAAGCAATTTAAGAATATCTGACTTTTGACAAATTTCACGCTGAATAAATTACGCTGATTTCTCACTCAAAAGCGCAATAAAAATCGCATCTGAATTTTAGCAAGTTTGTAGAATCGGAATTTAAAAACGAAAAACTGAACAGATTGCGGAATTTAGCAAGTTGCGGAATTGCTCACTCAAACGGAATTGAAAAATATTGCGGAATATAAAGCTGACTGAATTCACTCAAACGCTAAAAAAAAGAAATAGCAACTGAATTCAAACTGAAAGAAAAAACAACGAAAGCACAACAATGTATAAAAATAATTACTAGTTTAGTGCTCAACCAAAGGTCGTTGCTTATTTGTCACTTCTGATTTTCCTGCGGAAAATCCTCGCACACAAACACGCAACTATTCTTACACGAAACCGTTGTGCATAATATCCGAAATCACGAGAATGAAGAAAATAACGACTATAATTTTGACTTTAATAAGTCTGACGAGTTTCGCTCAAAGTATTGAAACGATTACCGAAAAAATATCAGACAAAATCTGTGAATGTATGAGTGACGAGTTAAAAGAATACTCCGAAATAAAGCCTGAATTTAATAGATGTTATGACAAGGAATTTAATTTCATCTTTAACATTGTTGACTCAACTGAACATAAAATATTAGTTCAAAAAGGAGCTTTAGAAAAAGTAAAAAAAGGAATCATACCAAAGTTAAATGAAACGTGCGAAAAAATCAGAAAGCTAATCAAAACTGACGTAGAAAATTCGGCTGACCCCACAACTAAAAACCCTTGTCCAACAAATTTTGAGAGTAAAGACTTAAAAAAAATTAAAAAGCGAAATGGAGAAATAGTTGCCTTTAATGGATTAGTCACAAAAGTTCACACCACACATAATGACAAACCTTACTATCAAGTCAAATTAGAAGGCGGAAAAACCATTTGGATAGCTTCATTAGTGAAAAGCGGATATGAAAAAGAAGGAAAAATATTAAGACTGTTGGGATATGTTTCAAAAGTTAGAAATGACGAAATAGTAAAAAAATATAATAAATCGGAGTTTCACATTCTTGCTTTTTGTGTTATTGAAATGGAAACTAAACAAATGGCAATGCTTCCAGGTTCAGAACTTCAAATCAAGGAATGGATGAATGGGAAAATCCCAAAAGGAGAAAAATAAAAATACTATGCACAACAATGGCTATAAGTAATTGCTTGTTCTCGCCTACTTCTGAAAATCCTCGCGGATTTTCTATTCGGTTTGTATTTGCTAAATTAGTTGCTAAAACCACGCAACTAATCTTATACAAACACGTTGTGTTATTAAAAACCGAGCTCAATGAATAAATTTATTGCCTTAATATTGATTTTAATTATTGCTCCAATATTAGGCGGAATTTATGGAATATTACACGACCAAATCACCTACTCTATTTCAAATGAATATTACACGAAATTTAAGTTTATTCAATTTGGACTTGAAAATTGGGGATTAGGACAAAATAATGGAACAGAAACAAATCCTGAAATTCTACTCGAAAACCCAAGATTCGGAGCAAGTATTGTTGGAACTTTAGCAACTTGGTGGGTTGGAATGATTATTGGAATAATTCTTGGCTTAGTTGGACTTATTCATAAAACCGGAAAGAAAATGTTTAAGACAACATTGAAAGCGTTTCTTCTGACAACTGGAATTACATTATTAACTGGAATAATTGGACTTGGGTACGGAAAACTATTTTTGACAGAAAATCGACCTAACTGGTATTTACCTGAAAATCTAATTGATTATGATAGTTTTATTATGGTAGGTTCGATGCATAATTTTAGTTATTTGGGCGGATTAATTGGTTTGATAATTGGAATAATCTATAGCGTGAAACAAAGAAAAAATAACGCCACACAATACGGTGTATAAAACATAGCTAATAAGTGCTTAACCGAAAGGTTTTGTATATTTAAAAAGTCCGCCAAATCTTCAATTTGGCTTTTAAAAAAGAAAAATTAAAAACAAAATATAAAAATTCGGCTCTGTGGTAATCCGAAAAGTTAGTGTCTTTTTGCACGCTACGTTCCATACACAGGTCCGTTGTGGCAAATTTGAAAATCGAACTATTTGAGGAAATTTATTTACATATTTTTAACATTTATAACTTTTAGTAAATCTTTTTCGCAAGAATTATTGGGACAAAAAAACACAATTGAAATAACTCAAAATTGGTTTTTTGAACGCTCTGAATTTAAAAAAATCGAAAGAAAAGAAATTAAGGTTTTTGATAAAAAAGGTAGATTAGTCAAAGATATTGAATTTGGATTTCATCATAATGTCAATTTGAAATTAGTTGGGAATATAAGAAGCTATGAATATCAAAAGAACAAACTGGCTTCTGAAAAAACCTACGAAAGCGGAACAGATTTTAAAAACAATCAAATCCAATTTTACTGGAATTATTTCTATGAAAATTCTCGGAAAATAAAAACAGTTAGCAATCACTCTAATTGTGAATACAAATACGACGAAAAAAACAGACTAAAAGAATGTGTAATATCTAATTGGAATTCGGAAATAAAAAGATTTTCTTTAAAATACAACAGCGATAATCAAATTACAGAAAAAACTCAATTTTACGGAGATAATATTAAAAATTGGACATCGACATACACTAAAAAAGAAGATACCTTAGTTTCAAAACAGTATTTATTTAATCATCCAAAAGAAAAAGATACTACCATAACAACTGTCAAAGAAGTTTTTAAAAATAATAGATTAATCTTTAGTGAAAGTAATGATTTTGGAATATGTAAAAGAAGATACATCTATGATGACAAAAGACAATTAGTTTCTGTTTTTACTAAAGTTTTTGATGAAACTGAAAAGGAACTAAAAACCGAACTGACTTATTTTATTAACGGTATAATTAAGCAAATCAGAAAGTATGAGCTTGAAAACAAGAATTGGGTTTTAAAACAACGGACTGACATTGAAATAAATGGAAAAGCATCTATTTTAAACAAAAAAGAAACAAAAAAAGTAAACGAAATATTAATTAACCGAGAAAAAAACTGGCTACAACAATGGCTATAAGTAATTGCTTGTTCTCGCCTACTTCTGAAAATCCTCGCGGATTTTCAGTTTGGTGTGTACTTGCTAAGTTAAGTGCTAAACTACGCAACTAACCATACACGAACACGTTGTGCGTCATTTGAGAAAATCTAAATGCTAAAGATATTTAAGAAAAATTTGAACTCTGAACATGAGGAAAGACTAATGAAATCTTTCCCTGAAAAACTGCATCCAGATTTAAAAGAAGTGCTAAAAATCTTACCATTTGAAAATAATAAAGTGAAATTATGTGACGGTACAATTCACCAAGTTGACAACCTGATTCACGAAAACGAATTGAATTTAATACTTGACAATGAAAGTCTGATAATACCATATAGACTTTACTTTGACGAACCCAATCATGATTTAGAAATAACTCTGACAGATAAACAAAAGGATATCTTAAATTGTATTTATTTGAGACATCATAACGGACATTTAAGAGAAAAAAGACTGAATTTATTATCACAAAATTCGGAAAAATGGACAATTCCATTCGTTATTCAATTAATTGGAGAATACGTTTATGAATTACTACCAATCATTGACAAAAAAATAAACGAAAGCACATTGGACTTTTACGCTGAATTTAGAGATGAAAATCCAAAATATTGGCAACAAACTGAAAGCAGAATGATAAGTTATTGGAATGAATACTACAGATATAAATTTCCGAAACTAAAAGAATATTTAGGATTTGAGATTATAAACCGAATAAAAAAACGAACACACAACAATGGCTATAATTAATACGAGTTTAGGTCTTTAATTCAAAGTTTAGTGTATTTTTATAGAGTTCGCCAAATCTTTTTGATTTGGCTTTAAAATGAAAAATTAAAACAAAATAAAAAGTTTCGGCTAAGTGATTAATGGGAAGTTAGTCACTTATTAATTCCCGTACTAATAATAGCCGAAGCCGTTAGCCACAATAATGAAAAAACTGCTTCACATCATACTTGGATTATTCATAACAGGATGTTCTTCGCAACCAAAAGTTTTGACTGAGACTAAATACACAAAGAAGTACATAAAGGTTATGGAGAAGAAGTATCCGACCGTAAACTATCAAATTATTGAACCGTTAGTACTCAAAGCTACTTATGGAGAAGATGGTGAAGTAACTCATTATTTAGACAACTCATATCGCGAATACAAACTTGACCCAAAAGACATTGATGAAGTCATAGAAAGATATGCCAACGCTTCTGGAGATGTTTACAACAAAAACAAAGAAATCAACATCAATAGAATTGTTCCAATCATTAAACCAAGTGACTATTTTGAACAATTGAAAACTCTCGGAAATTCAGTAAAGGATTACAAAGTCCCAGAATTAATTTGGGAACCTTACAATGAGGATTTGATTATAGTTTACGCAGAGGATAGAGAAGAAAGTATTAATTATTTCAACCAAGAGGAATTTGAAAAACTTGAAATCTCAAGAGATTCTCTTTTGGAATTTTCTATAGACAATTTAAACAGCGTTGTACCGAAAATTGAGAAAGTTGGTGAAAATGGGAATTTCGGATTGATTGCAGGTGGAGATTATGAAGTAAGTCTATTACTAATGACTGATATTTGGACTAAAGAGAACTTTGATGTTAACGGAGAAATTGTAATCGCAATTCCCAATCGTGATTTAGTTTTCATCACTGGCTCAAATGACAAAGAAGCAATTGAAAAACTAAAAGGGACTGTCAAAGAAAGTTTTGAAACTGGAAATCATTCTATTTCGACCAATTTTTATAAGTGGAATGGAAAAAAATTTGAAAAAATATAAAATTACTGTGGCTAACAATAGCTATAATTCATTGTGGTCTTGTGCCACACCAAAATAAAAGTATAAATCAAAGGCTGATTTCTCAGCGGAATCATATACATCAACGTTGGTATGTAATTGCCTGCAGCACGTAGAATCGCGTTTTGCAAACGCTCCCTTTCTACTAATTACATACCGTCGCCCACAGTTAATTACACCTTACCAAATTCATCGTATATTTGGACAAGTCTACAACACGACACACGAAACTATACACATCTGCGTGTATAACAATAAGATGTAATTATGGCAATAACTATAACATGAAACAAATTCTATACATACTTTTAATATTGACAATGTTGAGCAAAGTATCTTATGCTTATGCACAAGATAGATTTGAGTTAGACGGATATGTAAAAGGCTATGAAGGAACAGTTAAGTTAATTCTAAACTTTATTAAACCAACCCACGAAGTGGATATGGAGAATGAGAAAGTATTGGAAATGGTGGATGGTAAGTTTAGACTTGAAGGACAACTAAAAGAACCTTTATTTATATCTATTCGAATACGACCAGAAATAATTGAAGAAACTGACTATAAAAATTTTGAATCTGCATTTATCTGGATTGACAATAAAAAAATGACTTTAAATGGTGAGAAGGGTAATTTTAAGTACTCCAACGTAACTGGATATCAAAGACAAGATGAACATGAAAAAAATCAGATTTATATAAGGAATATGCTCGAAAACCATCAGTATACTATAGACTCACTTTCAAAAATTAAGTCTAATGAATCAACTAGTGAACTGAAACAATTGAAATCGGTCTCAAAAGTTTATCTGCAAAATAAATATCGATTGGAGCATAGTTATCAAAAACCAAATTCTTTTATTTCTGTATATAACTATTCTTGGTATACAAAATGGTTGCCAGAAATGGTGCCAAAATCTAACGCGATTGAGTTCTATAATTCTTTGAACAATAATTTAAAAAATAATACTTACGGAAAACAAATTAAGTATTACATAGAAAATGTCGCGGTGAACAAAAAACTAAAGGTTGGAGATCGCCCTTACGATTTTAGTTTAAAAGATATGACAGGTAACACCATAAGCCTGAATAATTTCGAAGGAAAAATAATATTGCTTGATTTTTGGGCTTCATCTTGTGGCCCTTGCCGGAGAGAGCATAAAAATTATGAACAGCTTTACCGTGAATTTAGCAAAAAAGGGTTTGAAATACTTTCTATAAGTCAAGACAGAAGCAGGGAACGGTGGCAAAAAGCCATGATAAAGGATAACATGAACTGGCCATCAGTCTGGGATAAGACCAAGGAAATATCTACTTACACTTATTTAGTATCAGCAATACCTCAAAATTATTTGATTGATAAAAATGGTACCATAATAGGAGAGAATCTAAAAGGAAATGATTTAAAAAATGCTTTGACAAAAATTTTTAAATAGAAATAAGAGATATAATATGATGTATAAATAATAGTGGTTTAGTATTAAACTGAAAAGTAGCGAGTGGAAATTCGCTACTACTCATGAGTAAACCGTTGTATACCGCCTAAGAAAAACTGAATGAAAATTGAACATATTGCAATTTGGACTTTAAATTTGGAGAAAATGAAAAATTTTTATCTTGAGTTTTTCGACTTAAAATCAAATGAAAAATATTATAATCCAAAGAAAAAATTTAGTTCGTATTTTTTGAAATTTGAAAAAGGAGCTCGAATAGAGTTAATGCATAGACCTGATATTTCTGAATTTATTGAAAAGTCGGAATCAAAATTGGGGATAACTCATTTTGCCATATCTGTTGGCTCTAAAGAAAGGGTTGATTCGATTACAGAATTAATCAAAAAAAATGGATTTAGGATAGTTGGAGAACCTAGAACAACTGGAGATGGATATTATGAAAGCGTAATCGCTGACCCAGAAGGAAATTTGATAGAAATAACAGAATAAAAATAATATACAACAATGTGCAGCAGTTATTCCAAACCGAGGATTAACACATATTAACCTGTAAATGAAAGTTATATATTACCATACATTTGAAAAAACTAAAACAGAGTATGATTAAAGGACTTTATGAAACCCATTTACATGTTGAAAATTTAGAAAATTCAATCAAGTTTTATAGTAAAGTTCTTGGACTAAAGCAATGCCGTTTTGGAGCAGAACGAAGAACTGCCTTTTTCTGGATAGGAAAAGATAAACAGGCGATGCTTGGATTATGGGAGAAACCTAAAGAAGAAATTGATTTACGCCATTTTGCTTTTGAATGTGATCCTGAATGGGTTATAAATGAATCTATAAACTTTTTAAAATCTCACGACTTAAACTATTGGAACTTTCTACAGGAGAACAATGAAAAGCCAATGGTTTTTTGTTGGATGCCAGCAGTATCCATATATTTTAGTGACCCAGATGGACATTATCTTGAATTTATCGGAATTTTACCTGGAAAGACTAAAGAAAATGATGAAAAACGAGTTGTTACTTATGAGCAATGGCTAGAAATACGCAATGAATAAAAACACCATATAACAATATTATTCCATTCGGAATTTCCAAAGGAAATTCTTCTGGCTCATTTTCTATTTACTAACTTAGCGCTAACCAACCTAACTAACTGTAACACGGATAACTTACCATCGATTGAAAAAACTCAATAAAAATTTAAACTGAATCAAATGAAAAACATAAAACACATATTAATTCTGACTTCGGTACTATTGACCTCTTTATTTTCATCGTCTCTTTTTTCTCAAGAAAATGAATTTATTAAAGAATATTTGGAGCGTCTAGAAAATTCAAAAAAGTATTTAATTCTCGTAGCGGAAACTATGCCAGAAGATAAATATGATTTTAAAGCAACACCAGAATCTATGAGTTTTGCAGAAAATTTAATGCATATTGGTTGGGCAATGGATTGGCACAGTGAATCTCTTATGGGAGGACGTAAATCTAGAGATTGGAATACCGACACAGAACTTAAAGTAGACAATAAATCAAAAAAAGAAATGATTGATACAATCGACAAGACATTTGACAAAACAATAGAATTTATTTCAAATTTTGATAAACATAAACTTAAGGATAGACTTGACTATTTTGGGTCGGATAGGACCAAAAGACAGGTTTTATTGTTACTTGCAGACCACATAACGCACCACAGAGGGCAGATGCTTGTCTATATGCGACTAAACGGATTAAAGCC
The DNA here is from genome assembly GCF_947490405.1 of uncultured Algibacter sp. Lineage (GTDB taxonomy): Bacteria > Bacteroidota > Bacteroidia > Flavobacteriales > Flavobacteriaceae > Algibacter_B. Next base: position 13,657 of record NZ_CANLGU010000001.1, read on the forward strand.
ACCTAGATATGTTTTATACCAATAACGTAAACAGAATCAAAACAACGAAATGGCAGCATTATAAATATAAGATGGTAGTTTGATTTTTATACCAATAAAGTTGCTTTGATTGCTTACATAAAATTTTTATCCCGAAAAATCCTCGCTCGTAAACATGTAAATTTCTATATACATAAACATTGTGCTTTATTAAAACCAACTCTAATCCTTAATAAAATTCTTTAGAAAAATAAGACAAAAATTACTTTCGTAAAGTTGAACTAAAAAGTATTTTATATATGCATTAGGCGAAATAATTCTTGTGATTATTGGAATGAAAACCTAAAAACCAAGAAGTTTGAATAGCAAAAGCAAAACATAGCGCTGAAATAAAACCAAGCTTAAAAATATGCCTGCGTTAGGGATTGAACGGCATGTTGGAGCTCCTCGCAGAGAGCGACTAGTGAAATATTTATATTCACGAATTCATTAATTTAAAATATTAATCAATGAGTAAAGTCCGACCCTTGTGGTAACGCCCAAAAGACTAAAGACTAGTTTCTTAATTAAATTTTAAACGTCATAACAGGCAGTGTGGAATGGTTTGCCACGTCTTCACCTATGCTTCCTTGAAAAAAATGCGCAAGCCCTTTTCTTCCATGGGTTGGTACCACAATAAGGTCTGCGCCAATTTTATTTGCTGTGTTTAAAACTCCTTCTTCTACCGTATAATCACATACATATTGTACGTCTTTCATTTTATCTAGATTGCGCTCAGCTTTGGTGAAAAAATTAACTGCTTTTTTCTCTAGGTCTAGAGAGCTAAGAAATTTATCATTAGGAAGATTAACATGTATTATGTATAGTTTTGTATTTGTATTTTTAAACATGTTTACAGCATTTAAATAAGGTTTTATGGCCTCCTCTGAAAAATCGCAAGCAAATGCTACAACATCAAAATTAACATCAGAAACATCATTTTTTACTACCAATACTGGGATGTTAGCATTCCTTACCACGCGCTCAGTATTTGACCCAACAAAAAACTCTGCAAGACCATTGGTACCATGAGAACCCATTACAATTAAATCTGCGTTATGTTGAAGCGCTACATCGTTTACCTCACTAAATACTTTAAAATGTTTAATAATTGGTGTGAGTTTTACGTCTTCTAAATAATCTTTATCTAAAAATTTCTCAAAACGTTGTTCTGCTAATTGAAGAAAAAATGCCGCTTTTTGATTTTGTAGCCCATCTGAAGCTGATAGCATAATATCTGACATTTCTAGCATGTGTAAGGCCAACAACTCTGCATCATATTTTTTTGCGAGTTTAGCAGCGGTTCTTAAAGCATATTCTGAGTGCTCAGAAAAATCTACAGGTATAATAATTTTTTTCATGATTCTTTTTTTTAATATTCCCGATGTCTCGGGAATGACAAATTCAACGGTTACATCGATTCTAAAAATCGTTGGTTCTCTTTAGATTCCCGCTTTCGCGAGAAAGACATTTTTGGTAGTTTCTTCAATACTTTGTATCGAAGCGCTTCTCTATTATTAAATAGTCATAGAAAACAACTGAGTATTAGGCTGTTTTCTCTGTAATAACACATCAAACGCCATACATATATTTCTAATAAATGGTTGACCCTTTTTTGTTACTTCTATAGTATTTACATGGATATGAAGTAACCCATCTTTTTCCATTTCTTTCAACTTAATTAGTGCATTTGGCAACTCCTTAAAATAGAGATAATCCTTTGTCCAGGTTGTTTTAAATTGGCACATTAAGTTGAGGATATGCTTACGTATAATTAAATCTTCTTTATTTAAAATGTGTCCTCTGTACACGGGGATAGTATTAGATTGCAACTGACTGTAATAGCTTTTAATATCTTTTGCATTCTGAGCAAATCCGTACCAACTATCGCTAATGGATGACACTCCTAAACCAATCAAAGCCTTTGTTTTTGAAGCGGTATACCCCATAAAGTTGCGGTGTAATTTGCCATTAACCATAGACTGATAAAGGTTATCTGTTGTTAATGCAAAATGATCCATTCCAATTTCGCTGTATCCAACTTCTGCTAGCAATGTTTTACCTATCTCGTACTGCTTTCTTTTTAATTCTGCTGTAGGTAAATCAGAATCATTAAACCCACGTTGACCATTACCTTTTATCCATGGTACATGAGCATAACTATAAAATGCTAACCGGTCTGGTAATAATTCTTTTGTTTTAAAAATGGTTTCTTTTACATGCGCTAGGGTTTGAAATGGTAACCCGAAAATAATATCATGCCCTACAGAGGTGTACCCTATTTCTCTGGCTAGTTTTGTAGCTTTCTTAACATTTTCAAAAGGTTGAATTCTATGAATCGCTTTTTGTACCCTTAGATTATAGTCTTGCACGCCATAACTCACACGCCTAAAACCTACCTCAAATAAAGCCTCCAAGTGCTCTCGCGTGGTATTATTTGGATGCCCTTCAAAACTAAACTCATATTCTACTGCCAATTCTGCATCTTTTAGAATTTCAAGAATAAGGTGTTTTAAATTATCTGGACTGAAAAATGTGGGAGTTCCACCTCCAAGATGTAATTCTTTTATAATAGGTTTTTCATCAAATAACTCTAAATATAGTTGCCACTCTTTTAAAACCGCTTTAATATATGGCAACTCTACTGTGTGTTGCTTTGTTATGCGTTTATTGCATCCACAAAATGTGCAAAGACTTTCACAAAAAGGTAAATGGATGTATAAACTTATACCTTCTTCTGAGTTACTTTCTTTAAAAGATTTCACCAAAGTGGTTTTCCATTTTTCTAAAGAAAACGTATCTTGATTCCAATACGGAACTGTTGGATAACTCGTATAACGAGGTCCTGCAATATTGTATTTATTGACTATTGATTTTAACATACCTAACAATTATGATTCAAAATTAAAGGAATATGCTGCTAAAAAATATGATATATGTCATAGCTAAGACTTGCAATTTGTTTAATTAAGTCTTAACTTTCGAATAAATAAAAATTCTTGAATAATGAAAAAAATCACTTTCCTTTTAATGGCTTTAGTCTTAAGTATTACATCTTGTAAAAACGAAAAAAAAGAGCCTAAATCAGCAGAAATTGAAACTCCAGAAGTAGTGGAAGTAGCTCCTAAAAAAGTTAAAATAGCTTTAAGTGCCAAAAGTGATAGTGACGTAAGCGGTAATGTAGTTTTTAAAGAAACTGAAGGTGAAGTAAGTATGACTGCCATTATAAGTGGCTTAACTGCAGGACAGCACGCCATACATATTCATGCCTCTTCTGATTGTTCTTCTCCTGATGGAAAATCTGCAGGTGGGCATTGGAACCCAACATCACAACCTCATGGTAAATGGGGCGCAGAAACTGGCTACCATAAAGGAGATATAGGCAATTTTACTGCTGATGAAAAAGGTAATGGTACCATCTCGTTTACTACAGACGAGTGGTGTATTGGTTGTGGCGACGACACAAAAGATATTCTAGGAAAAGCTGTTATTGTTCATGCTGGTGAAGATGATTTAACATCGCAACCTTCAGGAGCTGCGGGCGCACGTGTAAGTTGTGCTGGCATCATTCAGTAAAAATGTCCATTTAATATTTAAATCTTTTTTTAATCCTTTGAATGGATATAGACGTTCTTGTAGAAAAATTTAAGCAGAAAGACGAAAAGGCTTTTGAAAAACTATACAATATGTATAGCGATAGCATGCATGGTGTGATTTTCAATATTGTAAGAGATCATGATATTGCTGAAGAAGTTATGCAAGACGTTTTTATTAAAGCATGGCATAAAGCAGATAGCTATTCCTCAAAAAAAGGTCGCTTTTTTACCTGGATTTTAAATATTTCAAGAAATGCCGCTATAGACAAAACTCGCTCTAAAGCGTTTAAAAACTCGAAACAAAACCTCAACTCTGATTTTTTCGTAGATATAATTGAAAGCAGTGACCGTTTATATGACACAACTGATGCTATTGGTATAAAGAAATTTGTAGGTAAACTTGCTGAAAAATGTAAACAAGTTATTGAACTTCTTTACTTCAAGGGCTATACACAAAGTGAAGCATCTGAAGCTCTTGATATGCCAATTGGAACTATAAAAACAAGAAATAGAAATTGTATTCAAGAACTTAGAAATATGGTATTGAATTAACAAATGGACATTAAAGCATACATAGAATCTGGAATTTTAGAGCTATACGTAGCTGGTACACTTTCTGAAAAAGAAAATGAAGAGGTGTATGCGCTTATGCAAAAACATCCTGAAATATTACAAGAAGTTTTAGAAATTGAAGCAGCAATTGTTAAACTTACAGCTTCTACGTCTCAACGAGACAACAACCATATTTTAAAGCATATAAAGCAATCTTTAGGTTTTAAAGATGACGATGCAAAAGTTATTTCGATAGCTAAATCTAAATACAACTGGGTTACTTATGCAGGTTGGGCGGCTTCTATTGTTTTGGGTGTAGGTTTATTATGGACTGTTAATCAAAACAAACAGTTACAATCTGATATTCAAGTTGCAAAAACTCGGCAGTCTCTACTAGAAACGCAAATTGAAAACTCTAAAAACAGCTTGCAAGATGCTAATGTGCTAATTAGTGTTTTACGTGATGATAATATTACCAAAATACCTCTAGCAGGTCAAGGAAATTTTGCTGAGACCTATGCTAAAGTATATTGGGATAAAAATTCAAATCGTATTTTTTTAGATGCACAAGGCTTACCTGAGCCGCCAGAGGGTAAAGTTTACCAGGTATGGTCTTTAACATTAAGCCCGCTTACTCCAACTAGTTTAGGGACTATTGATAGCTTTACTACTGATGCTAATAAAATCTTCGAAATAGAAAATGCAAATGAGAGTGAAGCATTTGGTATTACTCTAGAACCAGCAGGCGGAAGTGAATCTCCAACTATGGAGCAATTATATACTTTGGGTGTTGTAAGCACGAGTTAATAAATTGGTTTTATTAAATACAATGAAACAGCTAATTACTTATTTAATTATTGGTTTATTTTTCAATAACTGTATTAATACTAGTAAAAAAACAGCTTTAAATCTAAACCAGAAAAACGAAATAATTTGTAATCAAAATGGTTGTGAGGGAACTTATGAAGGCCCTGAGTTTATTTATGGTGATGATATCGCTCATCAGTTCTCAAACAAAATGTCTCGCAAAGTTGGTGATAAATTAAAAGCGCTTTATAAAGCAGATGATTTCAAAAAAGTAGATTTCTCAAAAATAAGTATGTATACAATTGGGATGGGTTCAGGAGAAGTTACATACAAGCTATCAATTCCTTTTGTTAGTGTTGAAAATAAGTGTGAAGCATACACATCATTCGATCATGTTGGTGGTTGGAATCATAGCCCAGAACTATTAAGACGTAAACAAGCTTTAAGTGCTGCTTTAATGGAAGGGCATAAATTGGACATAAGTGATTTAAAAACCACTCCTGAAGGTTTGCAAGAGTATTGGATACAATGGAAAAACAAAGATGTTCAAGCAGATTGCAAATAATAAAAACGCAAAGCCCTAATGAAATTTATTATTCTATTTTCATTTTATCTAATAACTCAAACACCTATGACTCTATTCGATTTCAATTCTAAAAGTGATATTTCCAATTGGCGCACAGTTGATGATGTGGTTATGGGCGGACGCTCTAACGGAAATTTTAAAATTAATGATGCTGGTTATGGTTTATTCTACGGTGAAGTCTCATTAGAAAATAACGGTGGATTTTCGATGGTACAATATCATTTTGAAACGAAAAAAGTTAATACGTTTTCGAAAGTTTGTATAAGATTAAAAGGAGATGGCAAATCATATCAGTTTAGAGTGAAAACCAATACTTCAGATAACCACTCATATGTTACACCTTTTAATACTTCTGGAGATTGGGAGACTATCGAAATTCCTTTTAAAACCTTATCGCCTGCTTTTAGAGGTCGCAAATTAAATATACCGAATTACGATGGTAGCCAAATGGAGATGCTTGCTTTTTTAATTGGAAACAAAAAAGCGGAATCTTTTAGTCTGGAAATTGATTCTATAATTTTAAAATAACTAAAGTGCACTAATAATATCGTACTTCGTTATAATTTGATAGTTATCTTTTGAAAGCTTAACTAAAACTGCGTTATTTTCTTTATTGAATAATTTTGATATCTCTTCTATAGGCATATGTTTATCTACCACAGGAAAGGGCTTATGCATTACATCTTTAATTGGTAAATCTGAAATGTCTTTGTTTTCGATGTACTTTCTTAACAAATCAGCTTCATCAATTGCCCCTACAAATCCTGTAGAATCTTCTACGGGTATTTGAGATATTTTGTAGGCTTTCATGCGCTCTATAGCATGAGATACTAACTCTTCAGTTTTTACTGTTACTAAAGGCTTTTCTGTATTATTAGCAACAAGGTCTGCTGCAGAAGTAATCTCATCTTCTATAAAACCTCGTTCTCGCATCCACTCATCATTAAACATTTTACCTACGTAACGGCTTCCATGGTCGTGAAAAAGTACCACGACTACATCTTCCTTTTTAAAATGTTGTCGCAATTGAAGGATACCTTTTACTGCTGCTCCTGCAGAATTTCCTAAAAACATACCTTCTTCTTTGGCTAATTTTTGGGTATAAATAGCGGCATCTTTATCGGTTACTTTTGTAAAACCGTCAATAATACTAAAGTCTACATTTTTTGGTAAAATATCTTCACCTATACCTTCCGTAATGTATGGATAAATTTCGTTTTCATCAAACTCGCCTGTTTCATGGTACTTTTTAAAAACTGAACCATAGGTGTCTATTCCCCAAACTTTAATATTGGGGTTTTGCTCTTTTAAATACTTACCAACTCCTGAAATGGTACCGCCTGTGCCAACTCCCACTATAAAGTGTGTAATTTTACCATCGGTCTGTTTCCAAATTTCTGGTCCTGTACTTTCATAATGTGCTAGCGCGTTACTGGGGTTATCATATTGATTGACATACCAAGAATTTGGTGTTTCCTCAGCTAATCTTTTGGAGGTTGAGTAATAGGATTTAGGATCTTCAGGTTCTACATTGGTTGGACATACAATAACTTTACTACCAACGGCACGCAGGATATCCATTTTTTCTTTGCTTTGTTTATCGCTAATAACACATATCATTTTATAGCCTTTTACTATAGCTGCTAAGGCTAAACCCATACCTGTGTTTCCTGAGGTTCCTTCTATTATAGTGCCTCCTGGTTTTAATCGTCCATCAGCCTCTGCATCTTCAATCATTTTTAGTGCCATTCTATCCTTTGTGGAGTTCCCTGGGTTGAAGGTTTCATACTTAGCTAGAACCAAGCACGGTAAATCTTTTGTTAGTATATTAAGTTTTACTAACGGTGTGTTTCCTATTGTTTCTAGTATGTTTTTGGCGTATTCCATAGTTTCCTTTATCGTACTAACCAAAAATACTAAAAAGCTAGCAGGTATATGTTAATTTGTTAGCTGATGTGTGCGTTAGTCCCGATAGCTATCGGGAGTAGAGAAAATCCTTTTTAAAGTTAACAAGAACTATATTAACTATTAAACAGATATTAAACAGATAGTTACGTCGTTAGCTCCTCTCTATGACAATTTAAAAAGATTGCAACGTAAAGCCCGACCCCTTGTGGATAACGCCCTAAAAAACTAATTGAACCTAATGGCCTTTACAGGAGAAATTTTTGTGATGATATAAGAGGGCACCAAAAGCATGAGTAAGCATAAAATAAGTGTACCAATGTTTAACGCGATGATGTAACTGAGACTGATATAAACGGGTGCCTCGGTAACGTAATATACGCTTGGGTCTAGCGGGAATAATTTGAAATATTTTTGTGCAAACAATAGCCCTAAACCTATAAGGTTACCCCAGAATAACCCCAATAAAATAAGGTATGATGCGTTATACAAGAAGAGTTTACGGATGCTCCAATTACTACTTCCTAGGGTTTTTAAAACGCCTATCATGGTGGTGCGTTCTAGAATTAAAACCAGTAGTGCAGTTATCATATTTATACCTGCCACTAGTATCATGATGCCAATAATACCGTAGATGTTTTTGTCAAAAATTTTAATCCATTCGAAGATTGAATAATAACGATCTGTTATGGTTTGAGAATCTAATAATGATGGAAGGTTTTGATGGATTTTATTTCCTGTTTCTTCAAGATTGTTGTAGTTATTAATAAATACTTCGAAATGCCCAACCTCATCTTTTTTCCATCTATTGATTCGCTGTAAATGCTTTATATCGCCGATGATATATTGTGCATCCAAATCTTGAAAACCTGAATTATAAATGCCTACAACTTGATATGTAATAATATTGGGGAGTTTTTCTGGGTCGTCTTTTGCAAATACCATTTGAAACTTATCTCCTACTTCAAAATTGAGGCGATTGGCTAGATATTTTGAGATTAAAACATCTTCATTACGTTTTTGTGTGTAATCTGGCAGCTTACCCGAAATTAAGAATTCTTTAAAATAATTCCAGTTATAATCTGCTCCGACGCCTTTAAGGTAAACGCCTTCAAAATCAGTTTCAGTGCGTATAACCCCGAATTTAGAAGCTACCCCTTGTATATAATTTACTCCTTCTACAGCTTTAAAATCTGGATAAAAATCTTGATGTTTTGAAATTGGTAAAACACTTTCTTGGGAGTTATTATTATCGTAATTTGTAATAGTTATATGCCCATTAAATGCTACAACTTTATCTCGTATTTTTTGCTGTAATCCAATACCTGTTGCTATGGCAATCATCATAACAATAATTCCTATAGCAATTGCTGCGATACCAATTTTTATTATTGGTGCCGATATGCTACTTTTATACGCTTTACTACCAATAATGCGTTTAGCTATAAAAAACTCGTAATTCAAAAGCTATCTATGAAGTTTAATGTTTTCAAAAATACAGTTTTATTATTTGTTTTGGTAATGATTTCTTGCGCTTCTAAAGTAAAAAATAGCACTAATGAAAAAGGTGAGATTATTGAAGACGTTAAGATTGACAGCACTTTAATTGTTGGTGCAAATCAAACTGAAAACTATTTGCCTTTATTGAAAGGACAACGTGTTGGAGTTGTTGCTAACCAAACTTCGGTTATTTTTAAATCTAAAACTAGTTATACACATTTGGTTGATTCTTTACGTTCATTGAATATTAATATTAAAAAAGTTTTCTCTCCAGAACATGGCTTTAGAGGAAAAGCTGATGCTGGTGAACTTGTTAAAGATGGTATTGATAAAAAAACTAATTTACCTATAATTTCTCTTCATGGAAGTAGCAAAAAACCATCTGTAGATCAGCTTAAAGATTTAGATATTATAATTTTTGATATTCAAGATGTAGGTGTTAGGTTTTACACTTACATTTCTACATTACATTATATTATGGAAGCTTGTGCTGAACAAGATATCCCAGTTTTAATACTTGACAGACCTAACCCTAACGGACATTATATTGATGGACCTACCTTAGAGATTGAAAATAAAAGTTTCTTAGGTATGCACACCATACCTCTTGTACACGGTATGACTATTGGCGAATATGCACAAATGATTAATGGCGAAAAATGGTTAAAAAATGAAGTATCGTGTAATATAACCGTTATTCCTGTAAAGCATTATACCCATAACACCTCGTATAGTTTGGCTATTAGGCCTTCTCCAAACTTACCCAATGACCAATCTATAAAACTATACCCCAGTCTTGGACTTTTTGAAGGCACTAATGTAAATGCTGGTCGTGGTACAGAATTTCAATTTCAGCGTTATGGCGCACCTTTTTTAAATCCAGAGACGATGCCATTTACCTATACACCTCATGCAAATTTTGGAGCTAAATACCCCAAACACAGGGATAAATTATGTTATGGTGAAGATTTAAAAAACACTACTATTAAGGATAAAATGACTTTGAAATGGATTATTAAAGCCTATAAAAATGCAACAGATCAATCCTTGTTTTTTAATACTGATAATTTTACTACACACGCTGGAACCAATATACTGCAAAAGCAAATTGAAGCTGGTTTATCTGAGGAAGCTATAAAAGCTACATGGCAAGATGGATTGGAACAATTTAAAAATACTCGTAAAAAATATCTAATATATCCGTGAAACACATTTTAGCTTCTTTAGTCCTTCTACTCACATCATTTGGGTTTAATTTAAACATTGAAAATTCTGAAGTCAACAAAATAAGAACTGCCAGAAGACAAGCAAAAATGTTTTTACGCCAACAGCGTATTCCTGGAATGGCAATCTCAGTTTCTCATCAAGGAAAATTAATATGGTCTGAAGGTTTTGGTTATTCTAACCGTAAACCTAAAACTAAAGTTACCCCAGGTGTAACACGTTTTAGAATTGCAAGTATTTCAAAATCTATTACCGCATTAACACTCGCCAAATTGGTTGACAAAAAGTTAATTGATTTAGATGAAAGTATATATACCTATCTTCCCGATTATCCCAAAAAACAATTTGATTTTACTGTTAAAGAGTTAGGTGGACATCTTGCTGGTATTAGACATTACAAAGGAAACGAGTTTACAATAAACAAAAAGATGTCTATCACAGAAGGTATAAGTTTATTTAAAGATGATCCTCTTTTATTTGAACCCTCTACACAATTTTCATATAACACGTTTGGTTATGTTTTACTTAGTGAAATCATGCAAAAAGCTTCTAAAACTGATTTTAATGTATTGGTGAATAATTTTGTTTTTAAGCCTTTAAGTATGTCAAACACTACATTAGATGACTCTAAAATAAACTACCCAAATACAACCAAATTTTACAGAAAAAAAAGAGTATTATCGACACCTGTTGCTAATGAATATAAAGTTGCTGGTGGAGGCTTTTTATCAACCTCTGAGGATTTAATTAAGTTTGGAGAAGAAATTATTTCACCCAAAACAGTTACAAAAGATGCATTAGCTAATATGGTTACTTCACAAAAATTAAAGTCAGGAAAAATAACGGGCTATGGTATTGGTTTCTCCGTAGAGCACACAAAAAACAACACGCATAAATATTATCATACTGGTGGCGGTGTTGGAGCTTCAACCTTACTTTTAGTTTACCCAAAAGAAGAACTTATCATTTCTGTTTTAACTAATAAAACCGGAGTTAGTATGGAAGACTTTGGGAAAGCACTTGAAGCTATTTTTGTAGATTAAAAAAGAAAGTGCTTAATCACATTTCTGCAATCAAACACCTTCAACCTAACAAAAAAACTTAAAATCAACACTTTAGTAGTGTTTATTTAAAACACTATTCAAACCATCTTTTTTATATATTATTAATTTCATTTTCCATAAGCGGACCAAGTTCAAAAGTACTTTCAAGCAATTCTTCTTTTAAGCGTTTAGCCTTTTCTAACTCACCATTGGTTTTGTATATTTTTGCTAAGTGAAATAATACATCAGGCTCAGATGTTTTTCCAACTACGTATTGTTCAGCAACTTTTAAAGCTTCTTTAATATCACCATGATTATAATGGACCCATGCCAGTAAGTCATATGATTGAGGTGTTGGTCTATTCGCTACTTCAACATGAGCAATTTTTAATGCTTTTGATGTTTCCTTTTTATTTTCGGCAAGTAAAATAGCATGGTATGTATTATACATATCGCCATAGGAAGGATTGTTAACTGCTTCCAAGTAATGTGCTAATTGATTTTCTTTTAGTTTAATATCACCTTTGAACTCTGCAATTTCTGCTTTTAATAAATGATAATCAGGTGCATTATATGCTTTAGTAATTTCGTTTAAAATACGTAATGCTTCGTCTGCATTTTTCTCATAGGAATATACAATCCAAGCAATTCCTTTTTTTGCATAAGCATCAGTTGGATCTATTTCCAAAGCTTTTAAATAATGCTCATATGAGTCTCTTATTCTTCCTGCATGACCATAGTAATCAGCTAAATTTGTAAATACCCATTGTTTTACTGAAGGTACATTTGATGATTCTGCAATACCTTTTGCTTGTTCCATATATTTTATGGCAGCATCCAAATTTCCACGATGATCTGACCATTTTGATAATCGTATTAAATAATCAAAATCTGAATCTTTTTGAATCTTTTGCAAATATGATTTTGCCTTTTCAAAATTCCCAAGCTCTAAATGCACATCAAAAAGCATTTTTTCTGTACCCTTTAAGCCTTCACCATTAATTTCAGCTTTTACCAATAACTCTAAGGCCTCTTTAAATCTGTGTTGAGAAATATAATTTCTTGCTAAAGCTTTTAAATAGCCTGCGTTATTATAATTAGTAGCTTCATTAGCTTTTATTAAGTAATTCTCAGCCTTAATTAAAGCTTCAATATCTCCTGTTCTACTAAAAATTTGAGATTGAGATGCTGCAGCTTTAGCTAAATAAGGAAACTGATTTGGTTCTTTTTCTAGCTTTTTTTCCCAGAATATAAAATCCTCTTTTGCTAATTGCAACATCTCGTTCTCTGATGTTTCTATATAAACTGCATACTCCGTTGCATCTGTTATTTTTTTCTGTTTAGAATTACAACTTACTATAAGTAGTAATAAAAAAACAGATACTACTTGATTTATGGTTTTCATTTTGTGTGATTTTTTATGTTTTTGTTTAGGTTTTAAAAACTCTGAAGTGATAAATAAATAATCACTTCAGAGGTAATTTCATATTTAGTGAGGAGAAGCTAAATAAGGAAAAGAGGGCAAAAAAGCTTTATCATTTGCATCAACATTATCATTTGATAATCCTGGGTTTTCAGTAAAATCTTCACCACCAAAGATTAATAATAACTCAACCGTGATAACATCATCAGCTAGTGCTCTACCAGAAAGTGTGTTTGCCGCAACACCATCAAAAAAAGTTGTTGTCCCATCAAGCGACACGTTTAAAACATCTGTAGCTAAAAGACTTGTAAATGCTGTTGCATCTTGCCCAAGTGCATTCGTTCCACCGTTAGCATAAGCAGGACTTAATGCTAATAAATTAGTTTCAAACTTACTTTGAAAAGCCGCATTTTGTGCAGATGGTATAGTTACATTAAAAGCATCTTTATCTGCGCTAGCATTAAATACAGTATTTACAGCTGGTCTACCCATTTGATCTTCTTGAACATAAGTTCCTGAAAAATCTGGTCCTTGTATTTTTATATCATTATCATCGTCATTTGAGCAATTAAATGCCATTAACGAAACGGTTAACACTAAGGTTAATATTTTTATATTTTTCATCTTATTAAATTTTAAAGGTTTTGTTATTATTTTCTTTTAGATTCTACCCAAGTATTAATTTTCCCTGAGCCACCAATCATAGATTTTGGCACTTCTACAACAATAGACATCACGTTACTACCTGCAAAAGTATCAGCACCAGGCATATTAAAACTTGTGGCATTTCCAGCTATAATTTCAGAGTATTGTGCAAAATCCATAAAGAATGGATCGTCTCTTGGTCCAGCAAAAAAGCTCATCCCTCCATTAGTTGAAATGTTTGCAGCATCGCCATAATTAGTAATATCTACATTACCACCTACAGTAGCATTGGTTTGAATGCTGCTATTTAAACCCGTTTGCGATGGCGCTACAGGACCAAAGAAATACATTTTACCATTTCTTGGAATAGCTTGAATTACTAAGTCTTCAACGTTATCTTGATCTGTATCAATATTAAATTCTACTAATACATTTTCATTAAATGTTGCAGCTCCTGTATTTGCAGGACTTAATAATCCCTGAAGGTTTGCTACAAAAACTAGATTGTTTGTGTTTTCCCCTTGAAAGGCATAAAAATCAGTAACATCACTATTACCGCCTGAAACTGCTGGCGCATCAATATGATCTGCCGCTACAATGAAGTAACTAGCTATCGCTACCACTCCAAGTCCTAATACTCTTTTTAAATTTTTCATAATTTTGAGATTTTTGTTATTGTTAATTTCACTCTCTGCCATACCTACGCAAAAAAGAAAAGAGCGGTTTTGTTAAAATTATGTTAAAGAAAAAACAATGCAGATATTCATCTAAAAGTTTACTTTTACAACCTGTTATGATAATTTAATTATGAACCCATCGTCTGCCGGTTGGATTAAAAAGCTACTCAACGAGATTGAAAGCAATAATCGTTTCTTAGAGTACTCTGAAGAATCGTTTTATGATGCTTTAAGAACTTGTGGCTTTATTTATGGCAGTAACTTAGATGTAGTTAGTCAAGTCGTTCTCAAAAAAGATTTTACAGAGGAAGAACTGTGCAAAATCAATTTATGTTTGGGATTACATTATGCATACGCTAACTCAAAGTCTAATACTCCTTTTATTGAAAGTGTTATTGGTTTTTATTCGGATATTGATGAAATTAAAACCTCTTTTTTTAGAGATTTATTAGGTGGTAAAAAATCTAGCGAACAACTTGAAAAAATAATCTATAAACGTATTCAAATAGACGCTAATGTACTCACCAAGAATTTTAATTATTTTATAATAAACGCCCTTTTATTTGTTGATGTCTTAGCATATAAGAAGTATTTAGAAAAGGAAACAATTTCTAAAGATTACTTAAGAAATATTGAAGCATCTATTACATCTATATGTTTAGATGTTTTAAACGCTAAAGAAACTATAAATCAGTACGACGAGAGTTTAATAAAGCTGTTTGAATCGTCTTTGCGATATCAAGAAGACGCCCATTTGGGGTATAAAAAAGCTATAAAAAATATTACTACAGATTTAGAGAAGTACTATATTCTTGATTTAGCTTGTATGGCTACTTGGAGTGACCAAACCATAGATATTGAAGAACAACACTTTCTAGAAAAATTGGGTAATGATTTAAACTTAAGCATATCAAAAACTCAGCAGTCTATAAAAGCCGTTAATCACTTTTACACAGTTAATAAAGATAATATTGCGTTATTAAGCTCTAAAAATATCGTACAAAGTTTTTATAACAATTCCAGTAAAATGGTAAACAAATTGATTACCAGAAATAGTAAACGGTTATACCAAGAATTAAAAGACAGTAAAGAGTTAATGGTTCTTTTGTCCCAATCTACCATGAGAGATTTGGATAAAGATGAACAAAAAAAAGTACAAGAGCAGCTTCTTGATATTTTTAAATCCATACCAAGTTTGGCTATCTTTTTACTTCCGGGTGGTGCTTTATTGCTGCCTTTGGTTGTAAAATTTATACCTAAGTTATTGCCTTCTGCCTTTGATGAAAATAGGATTGAAGAGTAAAAATAGAGATTTTCTTAGAATTTCATTAGCTTTACAGATACACTAACTAAAAAGACTGCATGAAATCGTACTCTATTCAAGAGATTAACAATCTACTTAAGGGTGAATTAATCGGAAACACCACACACCAAATTGAAGGCCCAGAACAACTTCAAAACGCTAAAAAAAATCACATTACATTTATAGGAAGTAGTAAATATGTAAAGTATTGGGAAGAATCTGAAGCTAGTGTTGTTTTGGTAAATGATAATTTAACGGTTGAGCCTGGAGACAATCGTGCTGTGATTAAGGTTAAAAATGCTGATTTGGCTATGGCCAAAGTATTAGAACTATTTAATTCGCCAGCACCAGAATTTGAGACAGATATTCATCCTACGGCTGTAATCCATGAAACTGCAAAGATTGGAGATGGCTGTAAAATTGGTGCTAATTGTTATGTTGGAAAAGATGTAATTTTAGGCAACGGCGTTACTCTTTACCCTAATGTTTGTGTTTTTGATGAAACTACTATAGGAGATAATACCATGGCATGGTCTGGAACTGTTATTAGAGAACGTTGTATTATTGGTAGTCATTGTATTTTCCATACTAATGTTAGTATTGGAGCTGATGGTTTTGGGTATAGACCAAGTGATGATGGTAGAGGCTTAGTAAAAATCCCTCAGATTGGTAATGTTGTCATTGGGCATTATGTAGAAATTGGTGCCAACTCTTGTGTGGACCGAGCTAAATTTAGCAGCACTATTATTGGAGATGGTTGTAAAATAGACAACCTCGTACAAATTGCTCATAATAGTATTATGGGGCGTTCGTGTATTATGGCAGGACATAGTGGGCTTGCAGGTTCTGTAACTTTAGGTGATGGTGTTATTATTGGTGGCAGCGCCTCAATTAAAGATCACACTACTATAGAATCTGGCGCAACAGTTGGAGCAGGTTCTGGTGTTATGAATAATGTAAAAGCTGGTGAAACAGTTTTAGGGTATCCTGCACAAGATGCCAAAGCGATGCTGAAGCAGTGGGTGGCGATGCGTAGATTAGTTAAGAAATAAAGAACTTAATTTTGTTTAAAGATTATCAGTTTTTAATCTCTATAATTGTTTTCTTTAATCTGTTTATTAATTCATAAATTTCATTTTCATTATAAGCTGCAAAACCAATTCTTATACAATTATGGCTTGATTTAGCCCTATCATAACGTTGCCAATTCCCTATTTCTAATTTATACTTTTTAGCAACTTCAGCAATAGTAAACCAAGAATACTCTGGATGTAACTTTACCCAAACTGCCATACCACCAATAGGAATTTCAAATTGGAAAAAATCACCTATTTCATCTTTTAAAAGCTTACAAAACAAGTCACGTCTTTGTTTGTAAATTTTCATCACTTTACGAATATGCCTATCTAGATCCCCAGATTTTATAAAATCTGCAAATGTTAATTCTAATAATGCATCGCCCTGTCTATCTATAAAACCTCTCAATTTAGCTGCTTCATCTACAAACGCTTTTGAAGCAATTAAATAACCAATTCTATAAACTGGAGCAACAGTTTTACAAACCGAACCTATATAAATAACATGTCCATTAGTATCGTGGCTTGCTAATGGTAAAATTGGAGCATGATTATAATTAAAATCATAATCGTAATCATCTTCAATAATTGCAAAACCATATTGCTTTGAAAGATTTAAAAGATGAATTCTTCTTTTTGCAGAAAGCGTTACTGTTGTTGGATGGTGGTGGTGAGTCGTTACATAAACCGCTTTAATTTGTTGTTTCTTACATAACTTTTCAATTTCATCAGTTACTATTCCGTTTTCATCTACCAAAACTGTTTCAAGTTTCGCTTGTTGATATAAAAAAGTACAATCTGCAGACTCATAATTAGTATTTCCAACTACAATAATATCGTCTTTTTTAAGTAATAATTGCGATGATAACCAAATTCCCATTTGACTACCGCGAGTAAGCAGCACATTGTCTTTATTAATATTTAAACCTCTTGTTGTATTTAAATAGCTTACTAAAACTTCACGTAAAGTATCATTCCCGTAAACAGAGCCATAAGACAAATGTTTGAACACAGATCTTTTTGCAGAAATTCTTCTGTATGTTCTAGCAATTTCATCTATTGGTGTTAATCTGCCATCCGAAATTCCATCATTTAAATACATAAAATCTTCATCTCTCTTAACAGGCTTTTCGGGTAAATCGCTGTTTTTATAAAAAGAAAAACCACTATTTTTTTTCAAATCAACATCACCAAAATCACTTAACTTATGTTGTTTTAATACAGGCAAATTACTTAATACAAAAGTTCCCTTTTTAGGAATACTTTCTACCCAACCTTGCAACAAAAGCTCATCATAGCAAGCAACAATAGTTTTTCTATGAACATTTAACTGTTCTGCCAGAGTTCTACTACCAGGAAGTTTTGTGTTAGCACCTAAAGTTTGGTTTTTAATCAATTGAATAATTTGATTTGACAATTGTAAATACAATGCTTGATTACTTTTTCTATCAAATTGAATACTGGTTTTATACGGAAACATCTGGACTATTAATTATA
Organism: uncultured Algibacter sp.; assembly: GCF_947490405.1. Classification (GTDB taxonomy): domain Bacteria; phylum Bacteroidota; class Bacteroidia; order Flavobacteriales; family Flavobacteriaceae; genus Algibacter_B. Next base: position 31,509 of record NZ_CANLGU010000001.1, read on the forward strand.
TTTATTCTGGACGATTATAAGAGTCCATAAAACTAGTAATTTTGAAATAGTCAAACAAACAGATATATAAATAAGTTGAAAATGATTGAAATACGAAGAGCCATATCATCTGATGCTATTCATATTGCCCTACTAGGAAGGGTAACCTACACCGAATCTCATGGAGATTATATAGAAAACAAAAACGATTTACTTGAATTTTACAATGAACATTATGCAGTTTCTAGGATTAAAGAAGAATTAAATGATGATGACATTCTATATTGGATTGTTTTTTCTAATGAATTACCAGTTGGTTTTGCTAAACTAGCATTAAACATAAAACACCCTACAAAACCAGAAATTAATTCTTGTAAACTACAAAGACTATACGTTTTAAACGATTTTATTGGACTAAAAATAGGTTCTCAATTACAAGAAATTATACTGCAAAAAGCGATTGATTTAAAATTTAAAAAGATATGGCTGACTGCATATTATAAAAACAAAAAGGGAATTAATTTTTATAAAAAATACGGCTTCAAAAAAATTGGAAATATTGATTTTTTTGTTGGAAATAGTAATTATCCAAATTTAATTTTCGGTAAAGATTTATAAGCATGAAAACATACGAAAAAACAAAATTGAACCGAGTAAAACGTGGACAAAAAAGGGCTACTTATGATGTTGAAAAAATAAATACCATTTTAGATAGCGGTTTTATTGGCTATGTAAGTTATGTATATAAAAATAGAGCCATTACTTTACCCATGGCTTACGGAAGAAAAGACAATAAAATTTATTTGCACGGATCTCAAGCCAACAGAATGTTATTAGCCTTATTGGAAGCTAAAGAAATGAGTATGACTGTTATGCACTTAGACGCCTTAGTTTTAGCGCGTTCTGGACTGCACCATTCTGTTAACTATCGTTCTGTTACTTTATTTGGTTCAGTTAAAAAGATTGAAGCTCCTAAAGAGAAAGATAAAGCGCTTTTTTACTTTATGGAACACATGATGAAAGGGCGTTGGGATGGCATTAGACCCATGCACAAAAAAGAATTAGATAGAACACTAGTTGTGGAAATGACTATTAATACCGCTTCTGCTAAAATAAGAGATGTTGGTGTTGGTGATGAACCTGAAGATTACGATTTAAATGTTTGGGCTGGCTTAGTCCCTTTAAAGCTGGTTGCCGAATACCCAATTGCAGATGAAGGCATACCAACTAAAATGGACATCCCTAAACATGTTTTAGAGTATTATGAGCAAAACAAGGGGTAAATAAACTAGCCTACTCTAACCACCCCTTAAAATCCTTAACACGTTCTCGGGCTACGATAACCTCTTGCTCGTTATAAGAATGGAGTTTTATTTGTAACCGTGAGTTGGTATAGCTTACCATATCTTTAATGGCATTTATATTTACAAAAAACTTACGGTTAATACGATAGAAGGTTTGCGGTTCTAGCTCGTCTGTTAAATGATCTAGTGTGGTATCTAAAAGATAGTTTCTACCTTCTGTGGTATGCAAATAGGTGCCTTTGTTTTCGCTATAAAAACATTCTATGTCATCAATATTTATAAGTTTTAGGTGCTGCCCTACTTTTACTGAAAAGCGCTTTTTATATTCTCTATCAATTGGGTTTACTAGTAGTTTTTTAATATCATTAAAATCTAAGGTTACAGCTTGTTTTTGAGGTGCTCGTTCTTGGTATTTTTTTACTGCGCTTGCTAAATCGTCTTCGTCAATAGGTTTTAGCAAATAATCGATACTGTTTAGTTTGAAAGCTTTAAGTGCATATTCATCATAGGCAGTGGTGAATATGATAGCTGATTTGATGTCTATAGCTTCAAAGATTTCAAAAGATAAACCATCGCTTAACTGGATATCTAGAAATATTAAATCTGGATGGTTGTTATTTTGAAACCAATTAATAGATTCTTCTACGGAATGTAGCATAACATCTGTAGTTAAATCTAGTTTTTGCAGCATACGTTGTAGACGTCTTGCTGATGGTTTTTCGTCTTCTATAATAATTACTTTCATTGATTGGTTTGTTTTTGATGCTTAACTTTTTGTTGGCGGATGGTGCGTTAGGGATAGAAGCGGCATCCTATTTAAAGCTTGTAAAACTAAAGTTTGCTTAATAACTATATTTTACAAATTGCTACGTCGCACACTCCTCGCAATGACACTTTAAAAAGATATAGCGGATAGCCCGACCCTTGTGGTAACGCCCAACTTTTTATTTCCATTGTTTTTTATCGTTATCCATGTATTGTTTAATCTTGCGTTCTTCCCAAGATTTACTAAAAATGAGGTTTTTACCAAATACTCCAAGTGCATGAAAGCCTAAACCTATTCCCCAAAAAAGGGCCGTTGAAAAGGTTCCGAAATGAAATAAATCTCCTCCGTTTGACACCACCATTGTTATAATAAAAATATTAACAGCTACATACCAGAAGGCATGCCAGTAAAAGCCTTTGATCTCTTTTACACGTTTTTTTGCTCGTGTGTATGCTTGCTCTTTTTGATGGTTTTTATTTTGATACGGTTCTAGTTTATAATTTTCCATAATCTTAATTTTTTAATCCCACTTGTTTTCTTCTTTACGCATTAATTCTTCAATTTTGCGTTCTTCCCAATTACGGCCTAAGCTGCCTTTGTGAACAAAAACTACAAATGCATGAATGGCTACTCCTATACCCCAACCTAAAATTGGAAACCAAAACCATTTATATTCCCAATAGGTTTTGTAATTGATAAAAATCATGAATGGTGAAAATAAACAGTAAGCAAAGAGGTGCTGATAAAACCCTTTTATATCTTCGATACGCTTACGAGCTCTTATTGCTTTTTTATTAGTTTCTGTATCTTGTAATGGTTCCATTTTATTTAATTTTAGTCCCAATTTTTATCTTCGTTACGCATAAACTCTTCCATTTTGCGTTTTTCCCATTTTCTTCCAAATGCCCCATCGTTTACAAAAACTCTAAAGGCTTGAATTGCTAAACCAATACCCCAACCAAACATTGGGAACCAAAACCATTGGAAATCCCAAGAGGTTTTATAATTGATAAATATTAAGAAAGGAATGACTAAACAATACGATATAACACTATAATAAAACCCTTTAAGTTCGTCTACATGGTTTAATGCGCGCATGTAACTGTCATCTAATTGTGATGTTGATTGTTCTGTTCTCATGACTGATATTTTTTTAGTAAGCATAGGTATTGCTACTGCAAAACGATTTGCTTCTTTGTGTATATTTACTTTTTTGTTGGTTAATAAATCGTAGCGTTGTTTGATGTTACTTAAACCTACACCACTACTCTTTTTGACTATTTGTTTGGGTTGTAAATTATTTTCAACTACCAAATCTCCTTGGTCTTCATAAATTCTAATATGCAAAGGTTTACTTGATGTTACCATATTATGTTTTACCGCGTTTTCTAACAACAACTGTAATGATAGTGGTACCACTTTACTTTCTGGGTTTGATGCAGTTTCGGGCATTGTAAAAACAATACTATCTTCAAAACGCATTTTTAGTAAAGACATATAGGTTTTTGCAAATTGCAACTCCTCATCTACTGTTACTAATTCTTTATTTTTTTGCTCTAAAACATAACGATATACTTTTGATAACGAGGTTGTAAACTTTTGTGCATTATCTGGATTCTCTTCTATTAAACTGGTTAATACATTTAAGCTATTAAACAAAAAATGTGGGTCTAACTGGTTTTTTAATGCGTCAAATTTTGCGCTTGCTGTACCTGCAATTACTTTTTGTTCTTTAATTCTATTTTGCTGATACTTATTATAAAAATAAATGACATGAAAAATAATAACAATGGTTAACGTTACCCATAACCCAAATCGATAGTACTCAAATTTTTCTCTGGATATAAACTCATTAAACGTTAAACCTCCATATACCATATGGGTTGAAACTCTGAGTATAAACAAACCTATTAAGGTTATAATTGTTGCTCCTAGAATGCCAATTACTATACGCTTAATGGTGTCGTTCTTTTTCCAGTTGCGGCGCTCCATGTAATCGAAAAAATACATATTGGAATAGCCTAACACAAAAGAATACAGTTGATAAAATCCAAAATCGATTAAAAACTCATTAGTTGTTTCAAAATCAAATCCGCCAGATAACAGGTTGCCAATTACAAAAATGACACATCCTATAATGAAAGTGGTAATGATATTTTTAGTCGATTTCGTCATAATTATTTATCTAGTATTTTTTACTTACCACAAAACTCTAATAGCATTTTTGCTCGGTCTGCGCCCCAATTTGGGTAAAATGGTGTTTCTGGTTTAAAGTTAGCAAAAAGTTCTATGGCACGCTCAAGTTCTTTACAAAATGGTGAGGTATCTTGCCCAAAATATTTAGCACCTCCAATATCCCACTCTGCTTTACAATACACTACTCTTGGGTTTTCTGGAGCTAGCATATTTGCTTTCGTGTATAGCTCTACTACTTTTCCTGATAAGGTCATGCCATACGTAGCACCATCATAAGCCACCCAAGCAGTATGCAATAAAGCTTGTAGAACTAATATCTCAGGGTTTTCTTTTGAGATGGCTGTGGCATCATTTATTAAGTCTTGTGCTTTTTTAAGTTTTGCCGTAAGCTTCTCTTCATCCCGTTCTCCAAAACTGTAAATGATATTGATTTGAGCTGCATAATAGGGCGGTAACCAATTATCTGTTTCTGCTTTTGCTATACGCTCAAATAAATTTGCTGCTTCTATGGGTTTATTTTCTCCCCAAAGATCAAAGGCTTTTTGCATCCCTTTTTCATAATTAGTTTGTGCATTTATAAATCCAGAAACTAAAAGTGTTGCGATAATAATTATTTTTTTCATAATGGTTGTTTTTAATGATGAGACAAATATCCAACGGAAGTTCATGCTTTTAAAAACCAACTTACCGAACTGTTATTTTTTGTTGCTGAAATGTTAAACCTTTGCTCTTTAAGCCTAAAATTGTCTATTTTTCTATGGTTAAAATCTTAACTCATGAAAAAATTAATAGTGCTTTTTTTTGTTTTAATAACTGCTTTAGGGTTTAGCCAGACTGAAAAAATATCAATGATTGACTATGTGGAGGTTTTAAATAATAATAAAGCCGAAGCGTTATTTTATTATCAAAATAATTGGGAGCAGCTTCGTATTAAGGCCGTTGAAAAAGGTTATATAGACAGCTATCAATTACTAGAAACGCAACCTACAAAAGAAGCGCCATATAGTTTTATGCTAATAACCACCTATAAAAGTAAATTACAATACCATGCTAGTGAGGCGAATTTTAATATGTTAATTGAGGCTAGTGAAGGTTTAAAATTGATGAATGATAAAAAACCCAGAGACTTTAGAAAAGTGATACTGCATAATGATGCGGTAAAGCATTTAAATTAAAAGGCAGTTTAAAATATATTTTAAACTGCCTTTTTCACATTGATACAAAACCCTTTTACTATCCTTAACCTTCTTGAAACTTGAAGAATATAGGTACAGCATAAGCAACTTTTACGGCTTTACCACGCTGTTTACCGGGTTTCATTTTTGGTAGTGAACCAATGATACGCTCTGCTTCATCTTGAAGTATTTTATCAGGTCCTCTTGATCTAATACCTGTGATATGTCCTTTTTGGTCTATTACGAATAATACTGATACTCGTCCTTGAATACCTAAATCTAAAGCGGTTTGCGGGTAATTAAAATTATTAGCCACATGTTGTTGCATCTTCTTCTGAAAACAGTCTTTTGTTGCTTGTTTTGATAAGCCCTCACAACCAGGAAAAACTGGTACATCTTCAATTACAGCAAATGCTACTTGTACATCTTCATCAAATTCTGCTACATTAACATCATTTACACTAACAATACGCTCTTCAATAGCATCATCTTGACTTATTTCAGTACTTTCAATTATCGTTTCTTCAACCTCTTCAACATCATCGACAATCTCTATAGTTTCGCTAACTACAGGTGGTGGCGGAGGTGGTGGTGGCGTATTCATACTCACAATCGGAATTTCTTCTTCAAATTCACTCTCAACTTGTACAAGATCAATTACCACATCTTCATATTCGAATGTTTTGTATTCTAGAGCCCTCCAAGATAAAAGCAACATTAAATTTAATCCAATAGCAAAATAAATCCCACTATTTCGTCCTATTTCCATTTTTGGATTCTTTTTAGCTTCCATGACACTTCGTTTTAACTGATGTATAAATCATCATAATTTCAATACACTAAAATTATCATTTACACAGGTTATTAACTATGACATTTGTCATATCTGAAAATTCAATATTTGGTTGATACTATGAATACTTTTGTGCTTGATTTTGTCAGAAAAAAATGATAACTTCGTTTACCGTCGGATATAAGTCACTTGTGCTGAACTTGTTTCAGTATTAAAACGACGCATATCCGTGAAAACATTGTGTGTAATGTCTGAACCCAAACCAATAGAATAAATGATAGATACTTTTTTAAAAGCAAAACATTGGCAATTATTTATAGTAATGCTTGGAATACCATTATTTTTTCAGTTTTACACAATGTTTAATATGTTTTCGAACTTAGATTCTGAATCAAATCCTAACCCTGAAAATATTATGAATACATTTCAAATATTTCCAATAATTATGATTCTGTTTTCTTTGGTGTTTTTTGGTTGGTTTTGGTCAATAGCAATTGGACTTCAAAAAAATATTCCAGAGGAAATTAAAATGAAAGTAAAAAAGTTTAAAATCTTATTTTTTATTCCTCTTATCTATATCATTTTCTTTATGATTTATATGGGCGGAATTTTTTCAGGAATGGGAACAAATGGATTCCCAAATGAAGGTGGATTTGTTGCAATTATTTTACCACTTCATCTATTCTCTATGTTTTGTATTTTCTACTCAATGTATTTTGTGGCAAAAACAATTAAAACAGCGGAATTACAGAAAAAAACTGGATTTGGAGATTTTGCAGGGGAATTTTTCCTGCTATGGTTTTACTTCATTGGAATTTGGATTATTCAACCAAAAGTGAATAAACTTTATGGAAAAGAAAACATTACAGCCAACAATTTATAACCGCAATTACGGCGTATTCATACTCACAATCGGAATTTCTTCTTCAAATTCACTCTCAACTTGTACAAGATCAATTACCACATCTTCATATTCGAATGTTTTGTATTCTAGAGCCCTCCAAGATAAAAGCAACATTAAATTTAGTCCAATAGCAAAGTAAATGCCGCTATTTCTTCCTATTTCCAGATTTGGATTTTTTTTTGCTTCCATGACACTTCGTTTTAACTGATGTATAAATCATCATAATTTCAATACACTAAAATTATCATTTACACAGGTTATTAACTATGACATTTATCATGTCTGAAAATTCAATATTTGGTTGATACTATGAGTACTTTTGTGCTTGATTTTATCAGAAAAAAATGATAACTTCGTTTACCGTCGGATATAAGTCACTTGTGCTGAACTTGTTTCAGTATTAAAACGACGCATATCCGTAAAACATTGTGTGTCATTATGAGAACAAGCTACAGAAAATAAAATATGGGAACTTGGGGAACAGGAATACTTGATAATGATAATTCTGGAGATTTCTATGACAGTTTTTTCGAGTATTACAATGAAGAATTGAAACCATCAGAAATCATCGAAAAACTTCACGATGAATATCCTGATTTGAACGAGGAAAGTGATAGTATTTGTGACTTCTGGTTTACAATTGCACTTGCGATGTGGGAAACTTGTACTCTCGACAAGAAAACTCTAGAGAAAGTTACTAAATATATTGAGGAAGAAAAAGACATTAATATTTGGACAAGACTAGATGCTGACGAAAAAACAATAAAAGAACGTAAAAGAGACCTGAAAAAATTTCTGAAAACAATTCAAGTCCCAAGAAAAAAACCAAAATCTCGGAAAACCAAAAAGAAAAGACCACCAATTTTTAAAAAAGGAGATTTAATTTCTTTCAGATTAAATAATGGAAATTATGGCGGAGCATTAATCATAAAGGAAAATGGCCTTAAAGATTATTGGATAGCAAGTAACACCATTGTCCTTACTCGAATTAATCAAAGTGAAAAACCGACAAAAAATGACTTTATGAATTCCAATATCCTAATTATGAACGTTGGAGATTATCGAGATGGAGTAAGAGTAACAATGTTTGGTTCAGATAATTATAAATTTCATAAAGATGATTTTTTTCTTATTGACAATATTGAAATCAATCGGAATTTCGATAAATTTTTAGAAAAGAATAGTCCTGGACTGACAATGGATTGGAGACATTTACAAATTGACATTAACGCACAAATTGAATTTGAAAAAAACAACAGAAAACCAAGAAAAAAATTACCCTTTAAATCATTTATAAACGATTCCAAATGGAAGTTTTGGAATAAATAACGACACACAACAATGGCTATAAGTAATTGCTTGTTCTCGCCTACTTCTGAAAATCCGCGAGGATTTTCAGCTTAGTGAGTACTTGCAAAATTAAGTGCTAACCCACGCAACTACTCATAGCCGAGACCGGTAAACGAACTTCCCAAAAACAAAACCTCTTTTCTCTTTAAAAAATTAAGCTAGCAAATACACCCGCGTTAGGGATAGTAGTGGCATCCTTTTTAAAACCTTAGGAAAAACGATTTACTTGGAAACTTTAATTTGACAGATTGTTACGGTTGTTCCGCCCTCACAATGACGTTTTTAAAAAGATATAACGGATAGCCCGACCCTTGTGGTAACGCCCTATAGATTATCTAACTGGTTGCTCTTTTTATCTTCGCTAATGGTCCAGAAGAAACCGACGAAAAAGAATTGATCTGTTGCTGGTTGTAATGCACGCCTGTTAAAATTTCCGTTGGCATTTGGTGTATTGGCATATTGGTAGCCATTAATATTTTTAAAACCTAATACATTATTTACAGATGCATAGAGTATTTTTTGTGGACTTATTAAATACGCCCAGTTTAAACTTAGGCTATTAAAGGCCTTGGTTTTATCGTTTAAAAAACCTGTTTGGTTTGGGTTAGTAAAGGTTCTGCCCGAAGCGTAGGCGTAACTAAAGCCTACTTGACTGCGCCATTTATCTACCCAATATTTACCGACTAATGATAGGTTGTGCGTATTTGCAAAATTGGGTTGGGCTTTGGTTAGGTAGTTTTTATAATCGCGCTTAGTATCTAGATAGGAGTAGCTTGCCCAATAATCGAAATTTTTGATGCTTTTGCTGTCTCTCCAAAAGAAATCTATACCACGTGCAAAACCACTACCGTTGTTTGTGAAATTAGTATCGAAGTTTGTAAACTCGGTATCGTATTTTACTAAATTCTCGTACGCTTTATAATAAGCTTCGGCTCTAAATATTTTTCTATCTGCATTGTATTGGTAGTTAAAGATATAATGCGATGTGTTTTCTGCTTTTAAATCTTGGTTAAACTTTAAAATGTTACTTGATGGATTTTGATAAAAATTACCATAGGCTAAAGATACCTGACTTTTACTGGTGGTTTTATAGGCTAAAGATACTCTTGGAGCTAAGGTGAAATCTTTAAACAGCTCTGAATACTCACCACGTAAACCTGCTTTAAAGGCGAGTTGTTTTGATATAAAAATATCGGCTTCGGCAAAAGCTGCTGCAATGTTGTTGTTAAACCCGTAGCTTACTTTGTTAATCGTTTCATCTTCGTAGGATTCTTTAAAATCTGTTACAAAGTATTCTGCTCCAAAATAGAGTTTTAAGCGGTTACTGATTCTGTTTTTAAACTTTAGCTTGGTGTGTAGTGAGTTTTCTGTATCCTTAATATCACTTTCTATAAAGATTAAGTTGTTTTTTGCTCTTGTATAACTTAGACCTCCAAAAACAGACCAAGTATCGTTTAAAACGCCTTGATACGACCCATTTAAATAAAAGCTATTGTTGTTTAATTTAAAATATGCGCCTTCTGGTCTGTTGATGTCTTCTTGGGTTAACTCAAAGTTAGTAGCATCAAAAGCACCATAGAGTTTAAATAATCCTGAGTTGGTTTTTTTTCTATAAACCGCCTCTCCTGAAGCTGTTTCAAAAGGTTTAATCCACTCGTTTCTGTTTTTGAAAATAGCGTTGTAAGGTGCTAAGTTTATGTAGGATGCATTTACACTCAATGAACTCTTTTCCCATTTTTGAGTATTGCCTAGTGTTGCACCAACGCTCATGATACCAATATCTGTTTTTTCTTGGTCGGGTTCGTCAATAGTGTTTAGAAGTAGCACACTGGATAAGGCTTGCCCAAACTCTGCAGAGTAGCCTCCTGTTGAGAAAGTAATACCATCAAACAAAAATGGTGAGTAGCGCCCTCTTGTTGGTGCATTATTGGTTGTTGGAAAATATGGTGTAAACACACGGATACCATCAATAAAAATCTGCGTTTCGTTGGCATCGCCTCCACGCACAAATAATCTACCGTCTTCTGCAACGGTAGTGGTTCCTGGTAAAGTTTGTAAAGCACCTACAAAATCGCCTAACGCACTTGCAGTGGTTACAACATCTAATGGCTTTAATGCATTTACTTTACTATTATCGCCTGCAGAAAATGTTCCTGCAGATAAAACTACCGCATCTAAAGTGCCAACATCTTCTCGAAGCTTAATAGTGAGATCTTTCATAAAAGAAATATCGCCAACCATAGTATAAGTTTCATAAGACAAAAAGGAAACGATTAAAGTTTGTGTTCCTGTTTCTGAAGTTTTAAAAGCGAACGCTCCAGCTTCCATAGAAGTGCTTCCATCATAAGTGCCTTCTAAATAAATATTAGCTCCAACAATGGGTTCGTTTTTATGGTTTAAAACAGTTCCACTTATAGTTGTTTGAGCAGAAATTTGGATGCCGATTAAAAGAATAAGAATACTGGTTATTTTTTTCATGATGACTAAAATTTTGCTATTCGTTTTTTGTTGATTGGATTTTGATTGACTTAAATTGATGAGACAAATTTGCAATACAAGAGTGGATACAAAAACTCTTAATGACCGAACTGTAAAATTTGAATGATGAATTGAAATTTTAGATTGTAAAATCTCAAAAAATGATTTTATATATTGGGAGCTAATCCTATTTTTTAAATTTTATAAAGCCTAAAAATGGAGATGAAAACCCTTAAGAATTTTTAAAATTTCTAAAAGATTTTTATCCTGAAATCCCGACGAATTATTTTTTTATATATTAGCTACATACAACTACTAAAAAGGTGAAATAAGCGCTAAAAAAGGTGTCATAGATTTTATTTATAACAAACACTCAATTAACTGAAATCCAGATTTAAACATAAATTATCTAAATAACAAGTTTAGATATCACATAAATACTCGTTTTTGAGTAAATTTTTAAACCTCTAAGTTAATTTTAGCAAAAAAACATTACCTTTTTTTAACACTTCTAACCTATTAAAATACAAGCCGTAAAAAATAATTTACACGATGTGTAACGTTTTAAAAATTTAAGCTACTTATATTATAACTAAACCATCCCATTGAATAAAGAACTAGAACATAGTTTTGTAGAATTGCTAGAAAAGCATCAAAATATTGTGCACAAAGTTTGCCGTTTGTACACCAATAATTATGATGCACACAACGATTTATTTCAAGAAATAACCATACAACTTTGGAAAGCATATCCTAAATTTCGAGGCGATGCAAAGTTTAGTACGTGGATGTATCGGGTGGGATTAAATACCGCTATTACACTTTATAGAAAATCTAAACGCTCTATAAAAACACAGGATTTTGAAGGCGTAGAATTTAAAATAAAAGCAGAGGATTATGACGATACCGAAGAGCAACAATTAAAGGTTCTTTATAAAGCCGTTCATCAATTAAACGACATTGAAAAAGCGTTAGTTTTTTTGTATTTAGAAGACAAAGATTATAGAGAAATCAGTGAAACATTGGGGATAAGTGAAGTAAATGCCCGCGTGAAAATGAATAGAATAAAAACGAAACTTAGAACCATTTTAAATCCGTAACACTATGGATGAATTAGATATACTCAAAAAAGATTGGAATAAAGAGAAAGTAGATTACCCTAAACTCTCTTATGACGACATTTATAAGATGATCTTAAAAAAATCATCATCCATAGTAAAATGGATATTTATTATTAGCATACTAGAATTTACTTTTTGGATTGCCATATCGTTTTTAATGAAAGGCAGCTCGTACTCAGGAAAACTAGAGGCCTTAGACCTAGACCACATACTTATACCAATTAGTGTAATCAGTTATGGTATTTTAATTTATTTCTTCTATCTTTTTTATAAAAATTATAAAAATATTTCTGCCACAGATAGCTCAAAAAAACTAATGGAAAACATAATAAAAACACGAAAAACGGTTAAATACTATGTTATTTTTAATCTAGTGTTTTTGGTTGTAGGCGCTGTTATAGGTGCTATTTACGGGTTTAATCACAACCCGGAATTCTCAAGTCAACTAGAGCTAGCTACAGCTAATGGGCAAGTTTTTAAATTTTACGCAGTAATAGTTATCGTTATCATATTAGTCCTTGCCGTAACCATTGGGGTTTTACTTCTATTTTATTGGTTAATTTACGGTATATTACTAAAACGCTTAAACCGAAATTACAAAGAATTAAAAAAGCTTGAAGTATAGATGACTATAACCATACTCATTATAGGGTTATCTTTTATTGCTGTTGCTTTTATATTAAAAGAGGAAAACGCTAAGTTTTTACTTTCGGGTTACAATACAATGAAAAAACAAGAACGAGAAAAGTTTAATATAAAGGCGTTTATTCCTTTTTTTAAATCTTTTCATATTTTTCTTGGTATATCTGTAATGCTCTTAGCCTTTGTTATTAAGTTTTTAGTAAACGACAAAGCCTCAAATTTTTCACTTATAGCCTACCCGCTTTTAGCATACATCTACTTCTTTAAGAAAAGTGACAAATTCTATCTAGACAAACCACCAATAACGAATAAGATTCTTATCCTTGTTTTAAGTTTTATTACAATTTTAATTGTAATAAAAATGCTGATTAACCAAGCTTAAAAGAAGTTTTTAACCTCAACAACATCTCCAGCCTTCATATCCTTAACATGAATACCACCAACCCTAACACGAACTAATCGTAATGTTGGAAAACCAACTGCTGAAGTCATTTTTCTAACTTGCCTAAATTTACCCTCTTTTAAAGTCATAGACACCCAAGATGTTGGCCCATGCCTATCGTCTCTAATTTTTTTTGCACGTTCAGGCAAATCAGGAATAGCATTTAACTTAAAGACTTTACAAGGTTTTGTTTTATACACCAAGCCATCAACTGTTATATCAATACCAGTTTTTAGTTGAAACACAGCCTCCTCAGAAATAATCCCATCTACTTGGGCGTAATATTCTTTTTCAACTTTTTGGCTGTTTATATGTGCGCTCATTTTACCATCTGTGGTAAGCAATAACAAACCTTCTGAAGCTTCATCCAACCTTCCTATAGCCATTATACCTTCAGGAAAATCATATAAACTACCCAGAAACTTTTTCGATTGTTGCTTGGAGTCGTTACTCGAAAACTGACTCAAATACCCGTAAGGTTTAAAGGCTACAAAATGCCTATGTTTTGTTTTATCTACAATCATATTTTACTTTTCAGCGAGTATTTTCATCATAGATACAACTTTATTAAAGTGATAAATTAATCAAACTGTTATTTCTAACGAGACACTATGAGGAATCTCATCCTAATGAGATGTCTCATCGCTCATACTTCACTCTGTCGACAGGACAAACGCTGTTTAAACGCTTCCATTCAAGATATTATGCACAAGCTCTCTAGTTGGTGTTTGCCCATTTATTTTTTCTCTAACAACATCAAAAGTTACTTTAAAATCGCAACCTGATTTATAAGCACTACAACCATAAGCTGTTTTTCCTTTTATAACGGCTCCTTTTTTACATTTAGGGCAAACCAAAGCATCCTTATTCGCCTTTACTGAAGTTTGTTTTGCCTCTAATTTTAGCTTAAAACCTTCATCAAAACGCAGCAAACCTTCTACTGTTCCAGAATGGGTTTTAAAACCCTTTAAATTAACCGTAGATCCTTTTTGAAGTAGTCTTATAAATTGTTTTTCAGAAATCTTTTTCCCTTCAAATTTAAACGGCATTACAAAATCGCAACCTGTTTTATAAGCACTACAACCATAAGCCGTTTTCCCTTTTATAATCTGACCTTGTGCACACTTAGGACATTTTTCAGCAGTAATTCCTGCACCTTTTTTAGCTTCAGCTTTAGCTACTCGCTTTTTTAAAGTTGTAGCATGAGAAATATTAGCACGTTTTTCACTTCTAACCTCATAAACTAAAGCATCTACCATACGCTTCATGTTTTTTATAAACGCACCAGCTGTATATTCACCTTTCTCAATATCTTTCAACTGTTTTTCCCATGAGCCTGTTAATTCTGCAGATTTCAATAAATCATTTTGAATCGTATCAATCAACTGAACACCTGTAACCGTTGGCAAAACCTGTTTCTTATTTCGTTTTATATATTTTCTTCTGAAAAGTGTTTCAATAATATTTGCACGAGTGGACGGACGACCTATACCATTCTCTTTCATTAAATCGCGTAACTCTTCATCATCAACTTGCTTTCCTGCAGTTTCCATAGCACGCAATAACGAAGCTTCTGTAAACTGATTTGGTGGTTTGGTTTCTTTTTCTAAAAACGAAGGTTCGTGCGGGCCCTTTTCGCCTTTTTCAAAGCTTGGTAAAATACCCGATTCTTTTTCTTTTGTATTTGAGTTCTCAAAAACAATACGCCACCCTTTATCTAAAATTTCTTTTCCAGTAGTTTTAAAAACCACCTTTGCTGCACTCCCTAGAACTGTGGTATTTGCCACAGAACAATCATCATAAAACACCGCAATAAAGCGCTTTACAATAATATTATAAACTTGCTGTTGGGCAGGATTTAACTGAGCTTGCATACCTGTTGGGATTATAGCATGATGATCAGTTACTTTTTTATCATTAAAGACTCTTGTTGATTTTTTTATCTTTTTACCTAAAAGTGGTTGTGTTAATTTTGAATAGTTAGTCAACTTCTGTAAAATCCCAGATACTTTTGGGTATACATCATTTGGTAAAAATGTGGTATCAACTCTAGGATAGGTAACCACTTTGCGCTCATATAATGTCTGAACGATTTTCAAAGTTTCATCTGCTGAAAACCCAAACTTAGTGTTACAGTAAACTTGCAATCCCGTTAAATCAAAAAGTTTAGGTGCATATTCTTTACCTTTCTTTTTGGTTATTGATTCAATTTCAAAATCACTTTCTTTAACCTTATTTGCCAAAGCCTCTCCATCTTCTTTTTTAAGAAAACGCCCATCTTCATAACTAAAAAGCGTATCTCTATAAAGCGTTTGTAATTCCCAATATGGTTGTGGTTTAAAATTTTCAATCTCCTTAAATCGATTAACAACCATGGCTAAAGTAGGCGTTTGCACGCGACCAACAGACAATACCTGTTTGTAACCACCGTGCTTTACAGTATACAATCTTGTTGCATTTATACCTAACAGCCAATCCCCTATAGATCTAGAAAATCCTGCATAGTATAAATTATCATAGTCGCTGGCTGGTTTCAGATTTTCAAAACCCTCTTTAATAGCTTCTGTGGTTAAGGAAGAAATCCACAAACGCTTGACTTCGCCTTTGTATCCTGCTTCATTCATTACCCATCGTTGAATAAGTTCCCCCTCTTGCCCCGCATCACCACAGTTTATAACAACTTCGGCTTTATCAAATAAACTTTTTACAATATTGAATTGTTTTTTAATACCTGAATTGGAAGACACCTTAACTTCAAACTTCTCGGGTAGCATTGGGAGATTATTTAAATCCCAACTTTTCCAATACGGTTTATAATCAACAGGTTCTTTTAAAGTGCATAAATGTCCAAAGGTGTAAGTTACTGCATAACCGTTACCTTCAAAATAGCCATCACGCTTTGAATTAGCTCCTAATACAGCAGCAATTTCGCGGGCAACACTTGGTTTTTCGGCAATACAGACTTTCACTTTTAACTTTTCAGGTTTTAAAACCGAAAAGTAAAAATTTGAAACGTTTTATTTTAAAAGAATTATTAGTAGTTATTAACTAGTCACATTATATCTGAGGCTAATCATACTCTTTTAAAATAAAGTTCCATTTTACTTTATTAAATAAAACGATATTTAAACAAAGAAAATGATGCTTCGAGTTTAATTTTTTTTTGAACTTTATAGATGATTTATTAAAATATTGAGAAATACTATACTTAACATCTACGCCTTTTTCTTCCAGCACTCGATATACTTTATAACGTAAATAAGGTGCTAAGTTTCTCCCACGAAAATTATGAAACGTCCACATATGCAATAAATAAGCTTCATTAGGTTTTAACTTGTAGTATTTTCCATTAAAATCAAAACTATTGTACTCAACAAAAGTATAGCAAGCAATTTCGCCTTTACACTCTAAACCAATACAAACCTGACCATTTTCTAGACCTTTAATCATTTTATCAAAAGAAGGCCCATGATTTTTGGCTATAGCTTTAACATCATCTATATTTAGATGTTTTAGAGTATAGTTATTCTCATCATCTCTTAATAATGGCTTATCACACTTAGTAAATTCCTCTTGCACCCAATAGTAAGGATTAATATTAATCCCAAGACGATCAAGCCTATTTCTCAAACCAAATAAAAATAAACCATTTTTTATTATGTCAGCGTATCTTTTAACTACAGAAGGAGACTCTACTACTTTTGCTGCCATAATCAAGATTTATTTAATTTTCTGCCATAGCATCCATTACCAGGTTCAAGATTCATCTTTATTCTAAAATCCTTTGAAGACATGACCTGTCTCTCGTTAGCATTTGCTATTAAATGGATTCTTTTAAGCAACTCTAAATTTGTTGTTAACTTAGTTCTCTCTCTATCGTACCATATATTATCTTCAATACCTACACGAACACCACCTCCAACTGCAATGGATAAAGAATTCATTTTTAACTGTTCATTTCCAATACCTGCTAAACTCCAAAAAGAATTATCCGGAAGATCGTTAATCATCACTCCAGAGTGCAATAAATTAGCTTGAGAACACGCTATATTTCCAAATAGGAGATTAAAATAGTATGGAGCTTCTATTAACTTTTTTCGCTCGAGGTATTTAGCATAATTAACCATACCAATATCAAAGGCTTCAAGCTCTGGCACAATCCCTCTATCTTTCATCATAGCTGCAAGACTCATAACCATATTTGGGTCGTTAACACTTGCCGTCTTATTAAAATTAAGCGAACTTAGAGTTAAACTTCCCATGTCAGGTTTTAAGTGATCAGTTAACAACAAGGGATCACTTCTTTTTTCTAACTCATAAAAATCTCTTCCACTCAAAGACACACAGATTACAAGTTCTGGAGCATACTTTCTAATACCACTAATTATATCTGCATAAACTTCTTTTTTGTAAGTTGGCATGCCCGAAACAGCGTCTCTTGCATGCAAATGCACCATAGTTATACCAATCTCGTTAGCAGCATGTACATCTTCCACAATTTCCGAAACACTAACAGGAACATGTGGTGACATTTCCTTTGTTGGAATCATGCCTGTAGGCGTAAAGTTTATTATTAAATCCTTTTTCATTAATTTTCTTTTTTACTTATCAAGATTGAAAAAAAATAATGATTAAGCGTTGACACAATTTAAAAATTCGTTTAAATGACATTAAAATGTGTTTATGAGGGCTCAATATTATCATTACATCAAAAAGTATTGCTAAACTATATAAAGAAACACCTTCATAAAAAACAGACTAAAACTTACACTACATGTAATTACTCTAAAAATTTGGTGATTTTTGAATAATTCTAAGAATAAATGTTTAGTACTTAAATATCATCAAGAATAATACAAAATTATATTAATCTGCTTTCCAATGTCTTAATTTATTCAATTCTTCTTGCTCCTCTAATTCTTTTTGAGGAATAACCTTTAAAAAGGAAGGATGCTGCTCTATGGCATATTCAATTCTTTTTACAATATCATCAGTTGTTTCGTTATCGTAATCAATCTCTAATGGTGCTTTTATCTCCATAGATTGTAGAATATTTTTCTTTTTTATACGCAACCCTTTTTTATCAAAAGAACGCCTAAAACCATCTATTACAATGGGCACAACAACAGGTTTGTAACGTTTTATAATGTGCGCTGTACCTTTTCTAATGGGTTTAAACGGTGTAGTTGTACCTTGAGGAAAAGTAATTACCCAACCATCATCAAGTGCTTTACCAATATTAGAGATATCGCTCATTTTCACTTGCCTTTGTACGTCTTTCCCTTGAGAACGCCATGTACGTTCAATACTCACAGAGCCCACATACGCTAATATTTTAGGCAACAAACCAGCTTTCATGGTTTCTTTTGCAGCCACATAGTAAATATTTAGCTTAGGATTCCACAGATAACCTACATTTTTAATAGAATCTGTACGTCCGCTTAAACTGGCATTAAACACATGAAACATAGACACTACATCTGCAAAATAAGTTTGGTGGTTGGATATAAACAACACATTTTTATCGGGTAAATCTTTTATAATTTCAGATCCCTCTATTTGCAACTCATTAAACCCACGAAAACGCCTATGGGTCATGGCTCCCAAAATTCTAATGAGCCACTTTTTTACAAATAATATGTGTCCGAATGGATTTCTTTTAAACAATCCCATAAATCACGCGCCAAATTTAATTAGTAAGTTAATCAATTTTTTTAAGCTAGGAATGCAAATGTAACAAAACTAAGCTTTTACAAAAGCGGTTTTAACAAGTCTTTAATTTCGCTTAGTATCATTGCAGTGGCTCCCCAAACAACATAATCATTTAATTTAAATGCAGGTACCTCAACCTCAACACCATAAGATGTTTTTACTGTTTTAGTTATAAGTGCTGTATCATCTAAAAAATGTTGTAAAGAAACTTCAATGAGTTTTTCTACCTCATCATCTTGCTTTATGAATATTGGTGTTTCCTCTACAATTCCAATAAAGGGTTGCACATAAAAATTACTAGGAGGAATATAAACTTGAGTTATTTTTTTTAGCACTTTAATTTTATCAACTGGCACACCAACTTCTTCGAAGGTTTCTCTTAATGCTGTATACTCCAAGGATGTATCTTGCGGCTCTAACTTACCTCCAGGAAATGCTACTTGTGCAGAATGCACGCCTTTGTAGGTTTTTCTGAGAATTAAAATAAACTTAGTAACGTTATTGATATCAGGATAGAATAAGGCTAAAACACCTGCCTGTTTTGCTTTTTTTATAGCCTTTTCTTGTTTATTTAAGAGTTCTTGACGAAAAGGTGGCACCATTTTAAAGTGTGATGTTTCGGCTGTAAGCGGTATATTTTCTATTTTTGAAACTGATTTTAAAAATTCTTCAAACCTCATAGTCTATGCGCGCTGTATTGTTCTTAAGTTTTATTCTTTTATTTCTAAACTGTGAAGATAAACAAACTAAAAAGAAAAACACTTCAGAAACTAAAGTTGAAAAGCCTATTAAAAAGGAGGTTGTAAAAGATACTGTTGAAGAGCCCGAACGCGAGTTCCCAAAACTTAACTCCAAAACCGCCATGGAGTTTTTCTTAGAGTATGACAAGCACCACAAGGAAAATAAAGTTAGAATAACCACCGATTTTGGCGATATTGATATTTTATTATACGATGAAACAAAATTTCATCGTTCTAATTTTATTTGGCTAACAAAACAAGGTTATTTTAACGACACACAATTTTATAGAGTTATTGATAATTTTATAGTACAAGCTGGAAATAGTGATGATGTAAAAACCGCTAGAAAACGATCTTATATTGGCAAATACTTGCTACCACCAGATACAAAACGCGGTTTTAAACATGATCGTGGTGTTATTTCAATGCCCAGTAGTGAGATTAGAAACCCTCACAAATTAGCTTCACCATTTGAGTTTTTTATAGTTTGCCAAAAAGGAGGTGCTCACTTTCTAGATGGCGATTACACCATTTTTGGTCATGTAACCAGAGGGATGGATGTGGTAGATAAAATTGCTGCAGTTGAAACAGACGATGGCGACTGGCCCGATAAAAATATTTTTATCCGAAATGTAGAAATTTTAAATTAAGTACTTTCTTTAGCATAAATGGTTGGTAATGCTATTTTAAATTTAACAGCTATAAGTCTTACGGTTATAACCACAATTCCTGCCATTATAAACACATAATCATCTTTTATTGGAAATTCCCTCAATAAAAAATAAATTAATCCTCCCAAAATACATGCTGTAGCGTAAATTTCCTTTCTAAAAATTACTGGAATTTCATTACATAAAATATCACGAATAACACCTCCAAAACTAGCTGTCATAGTTCCCAAAGCGATACAAATAACAGGATGTAACTCCGCACTTAATCCTTTTTCAATTCCTACCAAAGTATATAACCCTATTCCAATAGTATCAAATAAAAACAAAGACGTCCTTAGGTAGCTTATTTTACCTCTAAACAGCATTGCAAAAATAGCTGAAGCCAAAATAACATAGGTAAACGTTATATCTTTCATCCAACTCACTGGTGTATTACCAATTAAAAGGTCGCGTAACGTACCACCTCCAACTGCAGTTACAAAAGCAATAATCAGGATTCCAAATAGGTCCATTTTTTTATCAATAGCTACTAAAACACCCGAAATGGCAAATGCTATAGTTCCTAAAATATCTAAAGTGTAGAACATAATTTATTTTTATTATAGCGTTCCCCTATCGGGTCGGGCTTTCGGCAGTCGCTCTCTGCGAGGAGCTTCAACAAATGCCTCAATCCCTAACGCACCTGCTTGCTAAGGTCTTTCTATTTCAAAAATATGGCTTTTTAGTTAAGTCTTCTTCTCTTGAGATCACGCCTGAGGCGTGATGAATGATTCGAAACTTTTTCTGAAAAAGAAAAAAACGGCTCTTAAACTTATATATTTCTACCTAAAACCCAATATAAAATCGAAACTAAGTATAATATATAAAGATCCCAATTCTTCAATCGAGATAAGCGATTCACTCACTTTTTCTAAAAAGAAAAAGCGGTTCTCTGCTTACATACTTTGCGTATAAAAATTATAATCTTTTAAAATAACATCGATAAATTCCATATCTGTACTATGCTTAACGGTTTTTATACCAACAACTTCAATTATTTTTTGTCGCAGTTTAATTAAAGTTTGATAGTCTTTTGTTTGTCTTGCGGCTGAAAATGTTTCCTTGATAATTCTGGCATCGTTATCAGATAGCTTAATAACATTTGGATATGTTGGCTTATAATTTTCTTGTAGATTTTCCAAGATAGTATGACTAATATTCACATGATTTTTGAGACCTATAACTGCAGTTCCCGCTGCCATATCACCAAGTCGCTGTGTTTTTTTATTAAAAAGCATTACAAAAAAACCAAGACCAAAAATGTAAACATCTACAATTCTGAAAAACCAGCGCACCACATAATCAGAGAATGATGCTTGATAACCATCAATTTTCACTACTCTAATATTTAAAACTCGCTTACCAATGGTTTGACCTTGCAAAACAGATTCCAAAACCAAAGTATAAAACATAACAGGAAAACTAAGCACGGTGTTTATGGCTATTTGCGACCACTGATCCATATTATCAAAAGCTCCAAACGTCCAATTTAACATCAGCATGTAACCAATTTTAATGGCCATATCTATAAAAAATGCCAACAAGCGTTCCCCAGCTCCTGCAGCATTGAAGGAAATTTTCACATTTTGAGTTGTGTTAATTTGTAACTCTGACATTTATTATTTTAATTTATATAATATATGAGGGAAGTTGCATTTATCAAGCAAAATAAGGAAAAATGGTTGAGTTTTGAAAAAGCAATCGTTAATAATGATTTTGATAATCCTGATGAACTAGCTTCTCAATACATTCATGTTATAAACGATTTAGCTTATGCGCAAACCTACTACCCTAAAAGTAAGGTAATTGCATATTTAAATCAGTTATCTGCAAACGCTTACCAAAAGATTTACAAAACTAAGAGTACAGATACCAATAGAATTATTTCGTTTTGGAAAACAGAAGTCCCTTTAATTTGTTATCAATATCGAAAATTTATTTACATAGCGTTTATTATTTTTTCGGCGTTTACTTTTATTGGTGCTATTTCTGCTGCTAATGATGGTGAATTTGTACGCTCAGTTTTAGGAGATAATTATGTAAATATGTCTCTTGAAAATATTGAAGCTGGTGATCCGGTAGCTGTTTACAAAAGTGGTAGTAATTGGGGGAGCTTTATTGGTATAACTATTAACAATTTACGTGTTGGTATTATTGCTTTTGTCCTTGGTGTATTTCTTGGTATTGGCACACTTTATATTATGTTTAACAACTGTATTATGCTAGGTTCTTTCCAGTATTTCTTCTATGACAAAGGAGTGTTTTGGGAGAGTGTTCGTGGTATTTGGATACACGGCGCCATGGAGATTTTCGCCATTGTTATAGAGTGTGCTGCTGGTTTAATTTTAGGTGCTAGTATTTTGTTTCCTGCCACACATTCTAGATATACCTCTTTTAAAATGGGAGCCAAAACAGGTATTAAAATTTTAATAAGTACGTTTCCATTTACATTTGCTGCTGGCTTTTTAGAGGGTTTCATTACACGCTATTCTAACATTATGCCTCATTGGTTATCAGTTGGTATTATTCTTATTACCCTTAGTATTATTAGTTATTATTATTTAATCTATCCTTTTAAAGTTCAAAAACAAATTACTCAACCTCAACGTTTAAGTCCGTCTCATACTTGAAAATAAAACAACTACAAATATTCGTTTTCCTAGTCATAGTGATTAGCAATTTCCAAACCACATTTGGAAGAGCTGCATTACAAACACCTGAAAATATCAGAACATTTGATGCGGATTTTAAAGACCGATACGATAGTAATAAATACAATTATGAAGGCACAGACATAATAACCAAAACACAACCAGGTTCTGGTAATTATGAAGATTATAAAAAGGAAGAACTTGAACAAGAGGAACGAAACAATTCAGACGGTTTAAGTATAAATTTAGGTCCTTTTACGTGGTTATTTTACATCGCTATTGCACTTGCAGTTATCTTTTTAGTTTATGTATTATTAAATGAAGGTGGCACAGGTTTATTTACTATAAACAAGAATAAATCGATTAACACTTATCAGGAAATTACAGCTGAAAACATTGAAAATGCAGATATTCATGCTTTAATAAAAAACGCTGAAAACAATAATGATTACAGGCTTGCTATTCGTTATTACTACCTTCTTGTTTTAAAAACACTAAGCTTAAAAAATCACATCAAATTTGAAGATGACAAAACTAATAATGAGTATTTAGATGAAGTAAGTAGCAAACCATTCAGTAAAGATTTTGCATATACCTCTTACCTTTATAATTATATATGGTATGGCGAGTTTCCGTTAAATACAGATAAGTACAACAAGGCGAAAAGTAATTTTTCAAGCTTTTTAAATCAGGTTAAGTAATGAAAAAAATTTTACCTGTACTTATTATACTTGTAGTGCTTGTAATTACTGCATCCGTTGTTATTGGTGTAAAGCGTACCAAAACCGTTGACTGGGAACAATCTTTTGATGAAAAAAGTAACAAACCTTACGGGGTAAGTATACTTTATAAAGAATTACCAAAGCTATTTAAAGATTATAAAATTAGAACCGTTTATCATCAACCAGCTAGTTATTTAAAAGCTAATTCTGAAGATGGTTATGGTGAACATGTTGCAGAGGGGACTTATATCATCATTGGAAATTCTGATTATTTGGAAGATGATTCTATTGATGAGTTATTAAATTTTGTGGATGCTGGCAACACCTTATTGCTCTCTGATTATTATTTCCCTCAGAAATTCCATGATACACTTGATGTGAGTGTTAACTTTGTTGAAAACAAAAAAGACAGTATTTCATATCTATCACTAAAACATGTAAATATTGAAGAAATTATACTCGATAGAAACGCAAGTGATCAATATTTTTCAGAGTTTGACTCCATTAATCACACCGTTTTAGGACATTCAAAAATTGATTACAAACACGTTAATTTCTTAAAAGTTCCGTTTGGAAAAGGTTATGTTTTTCTTCACACTGAACCTAAAGCATTTACCAATTATCATCTTTTAAAAGAAGAGCGTTATAAGTATGCAGAAGGTATTTTATCATACTTACCAGATAATCATGTCTATTTCGATTCGTACACCAAAATTCAAACAGGTTATGATGGCGATGTAGAAAAAGAATCTAATCTAGGGTGGTTTCTAGAACAGTTATCATTTAAATGGGCGTGGTTTACAGCCATTGTATTTGGAATCTTATTTATGATTTTTAATGCAAAACGCAGACAACGTATTATCAGAATTATTAAACCACTACAAAACACCACCATTGCTTTTGTTAAAACAGTATCTAATTTATATTTTGATACCAAAGACCACAAAAACTTAGTTGATAAAAAAATAACGTATTTTTTAGAAAAAATAAGACGCGATTTAAACTTAAACACCGATGTTTTAGATGAAGAGTTCACAGAAAAATTAGCCTCTAAAACAGGAAAGAAAAAAGACGATGTCAAAAAACTAGTCAATTATATTAATTTAATGAGATCAAAAAATGAGTTTTTTGAAGAAAATTTGATAAAACTCAACAGACATATAGAAGCATTTTACACCAAATAATTATGGACGAGAATAAAGAAGAGAAAACACCTAAAGCGGAGGTGCTAAAACCAGAACAAGATGTTGTATCATCAATTGATGATAGCGCTTTACAAGAAGATTCTAAAGGCATAGAGTTTAAAAATAGGCTTGATTTATCTGAGCTTCAACAAAGCGTCACTAAAATACGTGCAGAAGTTGGTAAGGTTATCGTAGGACAAAAAGACATGGTAGATATGTTAATTGCATCGCTTTTAGCCAAAGGGCATTCGCTTATTGAGGGTGTTCCTGGAGTTGCAAAAACAATTACCGCAAAACTTTTAGCCAAATCGTTGAGTGTTGATTTTAGTAGAATTCAATTCACACCAGATTTAATGCCTAGTGATATTTTAGGAACTTCAGTTTTCAATCTTAAAGACTCTGAATTCGAATTTAAAAAAGGCCCTATTTTCTCAAATATGATTCTTATCGACGAGATTAACAGAGCACCAGCCAAAACCCAAGCTGCTTTATTTGAGGTTATGGAAGAACAGCAAATTACTATTGATGGCAATAAGTTTAAATTGGATTCGCCTTTTATGGTTTTAGCCACTCAAAATCCTGTGGAACAAGAAGGCACATACAGATTACCAGAAGCTCAATTAGATAGATTCTTGTTTAAAATTGATGTTGGCTATCCCAATTTAGAGGAAGAAGTAGAAATATTATCTAGAGAGCATGAGTTAAAAGACAAACTTAAAACTGATGAAATAGAATCTTTTTTAACAGCAAAACAAATTACTGAATATCAAAATTTAGTATCGCAAGTTTTAGTTGAAGCACACTTACTAAAGTATATTGCGCAACTTATTGTAGCTACTAGAAGCAATCAGTTTTTATATTTAGGAGCGTCACCAAGAGCATCAATAGCTATATTAAAATCGAGTAAAGCGTTTGCTGCCATGGGCGGAAGAGATTTTGTAACACCAGAAGATATTAAACGAGCAGCTATTCCAGTTTTACACCACAGAGTTATTGTTACTCCAGAGCGCGAAATGGAAGGTGTAAATAGCAAACAAATTATAACGCAAATTATTGAAACGGTTGAGATACCACGTTAGCAGTTTCAGTAATAGTCGCAATATTCAGTATCAAACGGATAAACCTTTAAACAAATCAACATACAAACAACACTTTGAAATTCTTTAAACCCTTCTACATACAACCCCGATTTTTCTATGCTGGTATTGGCATTGTGGTGTTGTTTGCTTTAAGTTATTTCATTCCAGTATTGTTCAATGTTGCACAACTATCCATTTTAGTTTTAATACTGCTTTTCTTTTTAG
Source organism: uncultured Algibacter sp. (assembly GCF_947490405.1). Lineage (GTDB taxonomy): Bacteria > Bacteroidota > Bacteroidia > Flavobacteriales > Flavobacteriaceae > Algibacter_B. The sequence continues at coordinate 57,682 of NZ_CANLGU010000001.1, forward strand.
ATTTTCTAATCGTTTTCATAGGTAAAAACAAAATAGAAGCGACTAGAGTTTTACCCGATAAATTTTCAAATGGCGATAAAAATCAAATAAAACTTGAGATAAGAAACAATTATTCTTTTACCATTCACCTAGAAATTATTGATGAAATCCCAGAACAGTTTCAAGTCCGCGATTTCAAAATAAAAGATGTCGTCTCATCACGAAAATCAAAAACCATTCAATACAATTTAAAACCCACCGAACGTGGCGAATATTATTTTGGAAGCCTAAACGTTTACGCATCATCTGTATTAAATATAGTTGCCAAACGATTCACATTTCAAAGTGGCGCCATGGTACCCACCTACCCGAGTTTTAAACAATTAAAAAAGTTTGAGCTACTAAATATCAATCAAAACTCACTAGAATACGGCCTTAAAAAAGTACGCAGACTGGGGCATTCCATGGAATTCGAACAAATAAAAGACTATGTATTAGGAGACGATTTACGCACCATAAATTGGAAAGCCACCGCAAAGAAAAACCAGCTAATGGTTAATCAATTTCAAGACGAAAAATCACAACCCGTATATTCTATAATCGATAAAGGACGTATCATGAAAATGCCTTTCAACGGTTTAAGTCTTTTAGATTACGCCATAAATGCATCTCTCGTTATTAGTAATGTAGTTTTAAAAAAGCACGATAAAGCAGGCATGCTTTCATTTTCAAAACGTATAGAGAATGTTGTTATTGCCGAAAGACGCAGCTCTCAAATGCAGCTTATTCTAGAAGCGCTTTACAATGTAAAAACAGATTTTTTTGAGAGCGATTTCAGCAGACTTTACAGCAGTATAAAAAGACACATTACTCACCGAAGCCTCATTTTAATGTACACCAATTTTGAAACATTAGATGGCTTAGAGCGCCAACTCCCCTACCTAAAAGCCATTGCAAAAAGTCATTTACTGGTTATTATCTTCTTTAAAAACACAGAGTTAAATAGCTTAATAGAAAACAAAGCAGAAACCATCGAACAGGTTTACGACAAAGTTATTGCAGAAAAATTCGCCTTCGAAAAACGCCTCATTGTCAACGAGCTCAAAAAATATGGCATCCACTCCATCCTCACAACTCCAGAAAACTTAACTATAGACACTATAAATAAGTATCTTGAAATAAAAGCCAGAGGCTTATTATAATTTAGGGCGTTACCACAAGGGTCGGGCTATCCGTTACAAGTCCTCGCACTTCCTTCGTCAGGCTGTGGGCTATCCACTACTATCCCTAACGCAGGCTTATTTGCTAGCTAGTTTTTTAAGCTGAAAGTTGTTTTATTTTTGGAAAGGTTCGCTTGACGGTCTTGTATACGAAATGTTGCGTGTTTGTGTGCGAGGATTTTCCGAAGGAAAATCAGAAGCTAGCAATCGAGCAACTGACATTGGTTTAGCCAAAACCAGCAATTTTTTATATACTATGTTGTAGCTAGTTTTTACAACCCAAGTTTATCCATTTTACTTTTCTCATACCTACTGTCTTCAGCAGGATACCTTAATTCATTTTCGTATTTTTTTGAATCTTTGGCTAATGCCCAAATTAAACTTTCACCAGCATAATTTGGAATGTTACTAAAGATAGGGTCATTAAAAGCTTTATCAGCAGAAATAACTTTCCAGCCCTTTTTCTTAAACATGTCAATTAAATCATCTAAAAATAAAGCAGCAGCTAGGTTATGATGAAGTAATAATGTATGACTTATATGTCTATTATTAAGCTTATATGATAGTGTTTCATAATATGAAGATCGTTCAAATATATGTTCTAAATAGAATTGTTTAAACGTTTCTATATCAGCTTTAGGGTTTTCTTTTAATCTTTTATTTAACCTACTATCAATATACCAATCAGATGCATCAATTGTAACATATCCATTTTTATATCCACAATCATTTAAAATATGTCGAATACTATCTATTTTAACTTTAGAAGTTCCTTCTTTTAAATAAGGAAATCTAAATAATTTTTTGAAATTACTGTAACCATTAATTAGAGAATCGGTTTTTAGTAATTCCTTTTTAAAATCTAACGCACTTATGTTTTTTCTATTGAAGTTAGGGTGTGAAAAGGTGTGATTTGCAATTTTATGACCTCTTTCATTCCAACTATCTAATAAATACTTACCTTTTTTATTTACCACTCCATTTCCTTTAATAAAGAAAACGGCTTTAATGTTTTCATCATCTAAATGGTTAAGAATTAAATTATTCCATTCTTCAAATTTATAAGAGCCTTTATTTGATGTGCTTCCATCATCAAATGTAAAGCTAATAGTTGGTCGGGGTGGTTCAAATAAATTGATTGTATAATCTAATAATTCGGTTCCTCCATATTTCCCATGTCCTGGAATTACCGTTTTTAATTGAGGATATTTTTGTTTTATTTTTTCTACTGTTGAAGACCATTCTGCTAAACTAGCATCTTTTAAATTGCCTTTACGGGCATTTGTTTCTTTAATTAAGCATCCTCCAAATAGTAGGTTTTCACTTGGAATATAGCTTACAATATTATCCACTGTATGACCCTTTCCAAAATAGGTGTTTATGATTTTTTTGTTTCCAATATTTAATATTAATTCCTTGTCAAAACCAATTTTAGGAACTGTAGTATTATCAGCTTTAGATAATGTAATGGTTTTATTATTTGCATAAGATTTAATTCCATTTAGATGAAATTCATCTAATCCACCTAGACAGTCATCATGAAAATGATTTATAACAATTGATTTTATTTTACATTTTAATTCTTGAGTAATCCATTTGATTAATTCTTTGGAAACTACATTGTCAATTGGAGTATCAAATACAATAGCTTCTTTATTGTTTCTAAATATCAATCCATTGAGAGGAAATTTACCATATTTTGGAATTTCTAAAAATGATGTGTGAATAAATGTATTATTCGATACTTTTCTAATAATAAGTGTTTCTGATTTATATATCCTATTTTGTGTATAGCAATTAATGTAAAATAGGACACTCAAAAATAAAATTAAAGATTTCGTCATTTTTTTGAAATTAGCTACAACGCAAAGATAAAGTTCCGTTTCAATGAACTTTATCGATTGTTAAACGAAATTATCCTTTTTTTCTGACAAAGTCAAGTACGATAATTAACGATTCATCATGTAAAAAATACAGTTCGGTCATTACAATTTTAAAAACCTATACTGGTGTTAGATATTTGAAGTGTCAAACACATAAAACCATATATCATGAAGACATTAACATTAATCATCGCACTAGTAGTATCAGTAAACTTTAGTAACGCTCAAGAAGGCGCAGACACAGGAAAATCAATTACAGTAACCATAGAAAACATAACCAATAATAACGGTAGTGTTATTCTAGGACTTCATACCAAAGACACCTTTATGAAAGGTCAAGGTATTATGAATGCAGAAAGCAAAATTGTTGACGGGAAAATTACAGTAACTTTTAAAAACGTAAAAGCTGGGAGTTACGCTATTATGGCATTACACGACGAAAACGAAAATAAAAGAATGGATTTTCAAGAAAACGGTATGCCTAAAGAATCTTACGGAATGTCAAATAATCCAATAAGTTATGGACCTCCGCAATTTGACTCAGCAAAATTTGATTTGAATGATAAAGATTTAGATTTAAAAATTATATTTTAAAATTTATAAAAAAACTTAATAAATTAAAATAAAAAAAGCGACCTCTTTTTAAGATGGTCGCTTTTTTAAAACTAACTCTAAACTAATCAAACTAAACTAATACCTTAGACGTTACAATTAAGACAACCTTTCAAATCGTAACATTTTTCTCTTTCTAACCACAAGATTAATTTATAATTAACATCTGTTTCTATAAGTTTTATTGATAGTTTTTATATTTTTATGACCTAAAATCACATCGATGACAATTACTCAATTATATTATGTTTTAGCTGTTGCAGAGAACCAAAATTTCACCAAAGCTGCAGAAAAATGCTTTGTAACTCAACCTACCTTGAGTATGCAAATTCAAAAATTAGAAGATCAACTTGATGTTCAAATTTTTGATAGAAGCAAAAAACCTATTGAGCTTACTGATGTTGGTAAAAAAATAGTAACCCAAGCCAGAAACATTGTAAACGAATCTTATAGAATACAAGATATTGTAGATCAGCAAAAAGGATTTATTGGCGGCGAGTTTAAATTGGGAATAATTCCCACTGTTATGCCAACATTACTCCCAATGTTTTTAAAAACTTTTATAAAAAAACACCCTAAAGTTAAGCTTAAAATTGAAGAGCTAACTACCGAGGAAATTATAGCTAGAATAAAGGATGGGCATTTAGATGCTGCTATTGCTGCTACACCATTAGAGGATGACAATATAAAAGAACGCGTACTGTATTTTGAGCCTTTTGTAAGTTACATTCCAAAAGGCCACCGTTTACATTCAAATAAAAAAATTGAAATAGCAGATTTAGATATTGATGATATGTTACTTCTTGAAGACGGACATTGTTTTAGAGATGGTGTTATTAATTTGTGTAAAGTTTTTAAAGACCACTCTGATGATAAATTTCAATTAGAAAGCGGAAGTATTGAAACCTTGATAAAATTATCGAACGAAGGTTTGGGTATGACACTGTTACCTTACTTACATACTATAGACATTAACGATAAAGAAAAAGCTAATCTACATCACTTTACAGAGCCTACTCCAGCACGAGAAGTTAGTATTATTTATCACAAAAGTGAGTTAAAGATGCAAATTATAGAAGCGCTACAAGATGTGATTTCTGGAATAATACGAGGCGCTATTGCTTTTCAGAATGTAAAAATAATAAGTCCGTTGCCTAATAAATAAAGTATATTAAAAAAGCGACCCGTGGGTCGCTTTTTTTATTTTAGATAAATTAAACATTGATTTAAATCTGGGTTTTGCTGTACCATTGATTGAATAAAAATTTTAAGCTCTTCAATCTCATAAGGCAGTAATCTTTGTAATGCCTTTTGTACTTCTTTGCAAAACAACGTTGTATCAAAACTAACTTTATTAAGCACAGTTTTGGTATACTCTAGCATTGCTCTCGCCATGTTCTTGTTAAGGTTTTAGGTTTAAATTAATAGTAGATTTTTTTATAGGCTCTTTTATTTAGAACTCTAAATTTAATAAAAAATTACATTAGTCTACTATTTTAATAGGACTTTAACACATTAAAACCTGTTATCGCCGTCCAATAAATCGCCCAAACCACCTAAAATGCTTCCTTCGCCTTTGTCTTTACCACCACCTCTTGGAGCTGATGCCAATACTCTTCCTGCAAGCCTGCTAAATGGCAAAGACTGCACAAAAACAGTTCCTGGACCTTGCAACTTAGCAAAGAATAAGCCTTCGCCGCCAAATACAGTATTTTTAATACCGCCAACAAACTCAATATCATAATCTACAGTTTGATCAAACCCTACAATACATCCAGTATCAACTCTTAAAGTTTCTCCTGTTGCTAATTCCTTTTTAGCCATCGTTCCCCCAGCATGAACAAATGCCATACCATCACCTTCTAATTTTTGCATGATAAAACCTTCGCCTCCAAAAAGTCCGCGACCTAATTTTTTAGAAAATTCTATACCCACGCTTACACCTTTTGCTGCACATAAAAAGGCATCTTTTTGACAAATAAACTTACCTCCAAATGTTGTTAAATCTATTGGGATAATTTTACCAGGGTATGGTGATGCAAAGGATACATTACGTTTTCCAACAAGATCATTATAAAAGGCTGTCATGAATAAACTTTCTCCTGTTAAGATACGTTTTCCTGCTCCTAGAATTTTCCCTAAAAAGCCTGTATCTTTTTGTGAGCCATCTCCAAAAATGGTTTCCATTTTAATACCGTCATCCATCATCATAAAGCTTCCTGCTTCGGCTACTACGCCTTCTTGTGGGTCTAGTTCTATTTCTACGTATTGCATTTCTTCCCCGTAGATGCGATAATCTATTTCGTGTGATGTCATTTTTTATTGTTTTTTGTTGATTTGTTTATATGTTGATTTGTTTTGAGTTTTGTTACAAGTTTTTTTAAAATTCCAAACTGAGAATAAATTTATTTTCTCACAAAGGCAATAAGTCGCAAAGAATTAAGAGACTTATTGACTACCTAGACTGATACTGAGACTGAGACTGAGACTTTAAACTAGCTCTTAACTTTTACGCTCCACTCAAAATTGAAAGTGGAGACTACAACACCATCTTCATTTAACCCAACGGATTGCATCCATAAGGTTTGCCCTTCTCCTGTTTCTATGGCTTTTTTTAGAATTTCATCTATTGCTTTTCCATCATTGCAGGTAAATTTAATTTTTCCTGTGGCCTTTTTGGTAAATGTGGCATTGTTTGATGTTACTAACATAGAGATACGTTTACCAGATTCTTGTATCTTACTTATCATTAATGCACCCGTTGAAAACTCTGCTGCCATACCCTGTACTGCCCAAAACATAGACTTAAAAGGATTTTGGTTTATCCATTTAAATGTAACACCTACCACACATTTCTCGTTATCTATATGTTTTGTTCTAACACCACACAGATATGCTGCTGGCAGTTTAAACATAGTGTAAGTATTTAATTTTCTTGGTGTTAACGTCATTATATTTTTTTTAATTCTCTACTAAGTTATGAAATTATAAGCTATTGATAAATGTTAAATTTATGTTAATTTTTAGTACTATGCGTAACAAAGTACCTTCTTTTAGACATATATTTGCATAAGAAACTATTATATGTTTTAATCAATCATCAAAAATCATGTTAGACAATCATCAAAAAAACATTGCCACTTTTATTCATTTATCTACCTTTAGTAGATTCTTTATTCCGTTTGGAAATTTTATTGGCCCAATAATATTATGGAGTGCCAATAAAGAAAAATCTGAATTTATAGATACGCATGGAAAACAGGCTATTAATTTTCAGATTAGTGTTTTTCTGTATGCCATAATTTTAGGAACGTTGACGATTCCGCTTTTTATTTTTAAAATTTTTAATGGCATTGACTTTATAGATTTTCATGGTTTTGAGAGTTTTCATATTAATATTGGAAAGCCTTCTCCGCTACTTTATATAGGTGGTGTTTTAGGTGCTTTTGCAGTAATTGGTTTTATTATTGAACTAGCCTTGATTGTTGTTGCGAGTTTAAAAGCTAGAGATGGTCAGGTTTATAAATATCCGTTAACTATTAACTTTTTAAAATGACACTATGCTTAGGAACGCGTTTAGTTAGCAAATATGCCCGCGTTAGGGATTGTAGTGGATAGCCCACAGCCTGACGAAGGAAGTGCGAGGACTTGTAACGGAAAGCCCGACCCTTTAGGGTAACGCCCAAATTATAATTTAGAATACAAATTTCATCAAAATAATCATCAATCAAATCAATCAAAAAATGAACAGTTTCACAACATTAAACGAATGACACTATGAAGATAGAAAACACAAAAGCACAAATGCGTAAAGGGGTTTTGGAATTCTGCATACTATCGGTTTTAAAAGACGACGATGCATATGTAGCAGAAATACTGGGCACCTTAAAAGATGCGAAGTTGCTGGTAGTTGAAGGGACCATTTACCCTTTATTAACACGACTTAAAAACGCAGGACTTTTAAATTACAGATGGGAAGAATCGACCTCTGGACCTCCAAGAAAATATTATGGTTTAACCGAAACCGGAAAATTATTTTTAAAGGAATTGAATACCACTTGGAGTGAATTACATAATGCAGTAACTATAGTAACAAGCCAAAAAACAACAAAAAAATGAATAAAACAGTCAACATAAATTTAGCAGGTATATTTTTTCATATAGATGAAGATGCGTACTTAAAATTGCAACGCTATCTGGAGGCTATAAAACGTTCATTTACAGACTCACAAGGTCGATCTGAAATTATAGCAGACATTGAAGCGCGTATTGCCGAACTTTTTAACGAGCGCGTGCAAAACGATAAACAAGTTATAAGAATTAAAGAGGTAGATGAAGTAATCTCAATTATGGGGCAACCTGAAGATTACTTGGTAGATGACGAGATTTTTGAGGATGAGCCCAAAACCTCGTACAGAAGCAGCAAATCTGCTTCTTCTAGAAAACTTTTTAGAGATACAGACAACTCTTATATTGGAGGTGTATCGTCTGGATTAAGTCATTATTTTGGTATTGATACTATTTGGATTCGTTTAGCTTGGATTCTTTTAATTTTTGGAGCAGGTACAGGTATATTACTATACATTTTACTTTGGGTGTTAGTTCCTGAGGCTAAAACAACTGCTGAAAAGCTAACCATGACAGGGGAGCCTGTGAACATTAGCAATATTGAAAAAAAAATTAAAGATGGATTTGATACGGTAACTGAAACTGTTGGTGATGTTGCGAAAAATGTATCGGATTCCGTATCGAATGCTGCCAAAAATATTGATGTAAAAAAAACTGGTAACTCGATAAAATCGTCGTCAAGAACTTTTTTTGATACTATTGGGGATGTTATTATGTTTTTCTTTAAGGTGTTTGCAAAGTTTATTGGTGCTATCTTAATAATTGCGGGAGCTGCTGCTTTAATTGGTTTAATTATTGGTTTGTTCTCATTAGGTGTTGCAGATATAATACACATTCCAGGGTTAGATATGGTTGAACTTGTTAATGCAGGAGAAACCCCTATTTGGTTAGTATCGCTATTAGCATTTTTCGCTTTTGGCATTCCTTTCTTCTTCTTATTTTATCTAGGACTTAAGATTCTTATAAACAACTTGAAATCTATAGGAAACGTTGCAAAATTTACCCTACTAGGGTTGTGGTTAGCTTCTATTATAGCTTTAGTTGTTGTGGGAGTAAGACAAGCGAGCGAACATGCTTTTGAAGAGAGTTATACTTCAAAAACAGAATTACCGATTACAGCAAATGACACTTTAGATATTAAAATGGTAAATAGTGATAATTTTAATACCGACAGACATCGCCATAATAGATTTAAACTTGCGTATAATGAAAATGGAGACAAAGTATTATACTCCTCTGATATAGATATTATAGTAAAATCTACCACAGATTCTTTAGCAAAAATTGGAATAAGAAAACGAGCAGATGCCAGCAACTATGAAAAAGCTATAGAGCGTGCTAAAAATATTGATTATGGCTTTGAGCTTAGAGGAAAAACTTTATTGTTAAACTCTTACCTAACTACGAATCCTGATAATAAGTTTAGTGATCAAGAAGTAGATGTTATTCTGTACTTACCAGAAAACTCAATAGCTTATTTTAATAATAGCACCAGAAACTATTTGCACTATCGCACTTATGATGGTAACATTGTTTCTAGAGATAAGACCAACCATTACTTAAAAATTGGTTATGATGAGGCTGAATGCTTAGATTGTCCTGAAGAAGATTTTGATGTAACGGTAGATACTCCTAATTTAAAAATCAATGATGATGGAGTAGAAATTCAATCTGATGATGTCCATTTAAAAATAGATAAAAACGGAATAAAAGCTGAAGCTGAAGATGTAAACGTTAATATTAACTCTGAGGGTGTTGATATAAAATCTGAAGACTAACGAAAGATATCCCGATATAAAATTCGGGATTAGTTTAACCTTTAAAACTTTATTCGCTACGCTTTTAAGTTTTGGGTTTCTCTAACAATTCATCATTAAAATACAACAATTCGGATATTTAATTTATTAAACACACACGTAACATTAGATATTTGAACAACTAATTAATCATCAAAAAACAAAACAATCATGTCAACTCTAATCAAATTAATTATTGCCACCGTATTGAGCTTAACGCTTTTTTCATGTAATTTCGATGTTAACTTCAACTCAGGTGTTAAAGGAAATGGTAACGTAATTACTGAAGACCGAAACATTAATAAACCTTTTACATCAATTAAAGCTACTGAAGGTTTAGATGTTTATTTAACACAAAGCAACAACGAAAGTATAACTGTTGAAGCTGATGAAAACTTACATGAATTTATTTTAACTGAAATTGAGGATGGTGTTTTAAAAATACATACCAAACAGAATATTGGTAGAGCAACTTCAAAACGTGTTAATGTTAGTTTTACAAATATCTCCAGTATTATTTCTACTAGCGGCAGCGATGTATATTCTACAAATACGATTAAAGCCGATAGGTTGAATTTGAAATCTACAAGTGGTAGTGATATGAAACTTGACGTTAATACTTCTGTTTTACATTGCAAATCTACTAGCGGAAGTGATTTAAAAGTCTCAGGAAAAACTATAAAACTGGTTGCTGAAGCTACAAGCGGAAGCGATATTAAAGCTGCAGATTTAAGAGCTGAATCTAGTGAAGTTAAGGCTACTAGTGGCGCCGATATCACGGTTAATTCAACAAAAGAATTGTCAGCGAGAGCATCAAGTGGAGGCGACGTTAAATATTATGGAAATCCTGAAAAGGTTGATAAAAGTGATAGCGCCTCTGGCAGTATAAGACAGCAATAAATCAAACAGAAAAACCAGCTGATTTTGAAACCACTCTAAACTTTCATAAAAAGTTTGGAGTGGTTTTTGTTTTATATTTGTTAGTGACTAATTAGGCGTCTATGTGTCTAATTTGTAACATTTAAGCAATTAATCTATTTCAAAAATGAAAAAAATCCTAGCACTTCTTTTTTTTGGTTTATTGTCTTTTTCATTTTGTTACGCGCAAAGTTCTGAAAAAATAAAAGGCAATAGAAATGTAACCACGGTTCAAACAAATATTGAATCTTACCACACGATAGCTTTGGACGAAGATTTTGAAGTTGAAATCATTTATGATAGAAATCCTTATGTAGAAATTGAAACAGATGAAAATCTACACGAATTTATAGAATTTCAGGTCATAGACAGCGTGCTAACTTTCAATAAGACTATTAGAATCACTTCAAAAAAACGATTGAATATTAAAGTTACTTATAATGATGCCTTAAAACATATTGAAACTACGGATAATGCCGAAATATTATCATTAGCCACTATGGATTTAGAAAATGGGACATTAAAAACCAGAGGTGCATCAAAAGCTGGTTTAACTATAAAATCTGATAACTTTGATTTTAGTTGCGATGATAAGTCTAAAGTAAAACTAAACTTAACATCTGAAAATTGCATCTTAAACATGAGCGGAAACAGTAAACTCGAAGCTTTAATAAATACAACTGATATTTCTACAACATTATATCAACGTGCCAACGCTAATATTGAAGGTTCTAGCGAAACTGCTAAGTTAGATTTAGACAACAATACGCAATTCAATGGAAAAAACTTTACAATCAATACTTGTGAGGTAGTTTGCGAAATTAGTAGTGATGCATATCTTGAAGTTTTAGATAATATTACTATTGATGCTTCTGGCAGCAGCAGTATTAACCTTTATGGGAACCCTAAAATTATTATAAATAAACTTACTGATACAACAAAACTTCAGAAGAAAGTGAAGTAATATGTTTTTTAACTCATTTTAAAAGATACTATTCAAGTTAAACTACAAAATTATATATAAAATTATTAATAATTTAAAAAAGATAAAATCCCGTAAAAACGGGATTTTATCTTTTTTATTACTGACTTTTTAAAATAATGTATTTGATTTATTTCTTCCAAAGATCTTCCATCTCTTCTAAAGTTTTCCCTTTTGTTTCAGGCACAAACTTCCAAACAAACCACATGGCTAATAAAGACATAATACCGTAAACCCAATATGCAAAACCATGATTAAATTGTTCGGTTAAAGCTGTATTATCATTCATCATTGGGAAGGTTAATGATACTAAATAATTAGAAATCCATTGAGCTGCAACTGCAACTGCCATAGCTTTCCCTCTAATTTTATTAGGAAATATTTCAGACAATAAAACCCAAACTACAGGTCCCCAACTTAATGCAAAACTTGCAACATAAAGCATCATACATGCTAAAGCTAAATATCCTGTTGCTCCAGAGAAAAACACAAACCCTAAAGCCAACATAGCTACTGCCATACCTAATGCACCAATAAGCATTAACGGTTTTCTACCACGCTTATCAACTGTTTTAACTGCTATAATTGTGAATAAAAAGTTTACAATACCCACAATAATGGTTAATAACAGAGCGCCATCTGTATTAGGATCAATAGATTTAAAGATTTCTGGTGCATAATATAATACCACGTTTATACCCACAAATTGTTGGAATACAGAAAGAGCAATACCAATAAGTATAATACCCCAACCGTATGATAATAATTTTCCAGAGCTTTGAGTTTCTGTAACAGAGTTTTTTATTTCAGCTAAAATTCTGTTTCCTTCTTCTTCACCATTTACTTTTTTAAGAACATCCAATGCTTCTTCTGGTTTATTTTTAAGCATTAAAGAACGAGGCGTATCTGGTACAAAAAACAATAAGCCCAAAAATAATCCTGCAGGAATAACTTCTGAGGCAAACATCCATCTCCAACCTACTTCATTTAACCATGCATCTGATCCACCACCTCTAGAGATAAAATAATTTACAAAATAAACGACCATGAATCCACCTACGATAGCCAGTTGATTAAAAGAGACCAGTTTACCTCTACTATCTGCAGGAGCAATTTCTGCAATATAAAGTGGAGATAGCATAGATGCTAAACCAACACCTATACCTCCTATAATTCTATAACAGATAAAAATTGTGGAAAACGTATGATCTAATTCTCCAATTGGTGCTAGACCCATTTCAGGCATTGCAGATCCCAAAGCAGAGATTAAAAACAATATCGCAGCAAGAATTAATCCTTTTTTTCTACCTAACTTTTTACTTACAAGTCCACCAAAAATACCACCAATTATACAACCAATTAGAGCACTAGCCACCAAAAATCCCTTAAATGCATTTGCTGCTGCTTCTGATAAGCCTTTAGGTTCTACAAAAAAGCTATCTAAAGAACCTACGGTCCCCGAAATAACACCTGTATCATACCCAAACAAGAGCCCTCCTAGTGTAGCCACTAAGGTAAGTTTTAATAAATATCCTGAATTTTTTGATGTTCCCATAATTTATATTTAGTTAATTAATATTTAAAGATGTTTCAAGTTTAAAAACCTGAAACATCTTATGGTTATTATATGTATTGATTAATAATATTCTCAAACAACTCTTGTTTACCACTTTTTAATTGTAATTCGCCGTTTTCTTGAGCGATTTTATATAAATCTTGTAAACTTAATTTACCATTTTCAAAATCTTTTCCTTTACCTGAATCAAAAGAACTGTAACGTTCCTTTCTTAATTTTTCATAAGGAGACGAAGTTATAATTTTATCTGCAATTAATAAAGCGCGAGCAAAAGTATCTGCACCACCTATGTGCGCGTGGAATACATCGTCTAAATCTGTAGAGTTTCTTCTGATTTTAGCATCAAAATTAACACCTCCACCTTGTAAGCCTCCTGCTTTAAGGAAAACCAACATAGCCTCTGTGGTTTCTTGAATGTTATTAGGGAACTGATCTGTATCCCAACCATTTTGATAATCACCTCTGTTAGCATCTAAACTTCCCAACATACCTGCTTTTGCAGCTGTTTCAATTTCGTGTTGGAATGTATGTTGTGCTAAAGTAGCGTGATTTACTTCTATATTTATTTTGAAATCTTTATCTAATCCGTATTCCTTTAAGAACCCGATAGCTGTTGCTGTATCAAAATCGTACTGGTGTTTTGATGGTTCCATAGGTTTTGGCTCAATAAAGAAATTCCCTTTAAAACCTTGGCTACGTGCATAGTCTCTTGCCATACCTAAAAACTGCCCCATGTGGTCTAGCTCACGTCCCATATCTGTATTTAATAAAGACATATAACCTTCTCTACCACCCCAGAATACGTAGTTTTCACCACCTAATTTTATGGTTGCATCTAGTGCTAATTTAATCTGCCCTCCTGCTCTGGCTACTACATCGAAATCTGGATTTGTTGACGCACCATTCATGTAGCGTGGGTTTGAAAAACAGTTTGCTGTTCCCCATAATAATTTAACACCACTAGCGGCTTGTTTGTCTTTGATATAATCTGTAATGGTTGCTAATCTTTGTTCTGATTCTGCAAAGGTTGCTCCTTCTTGGATTAAATCGAAATCGTGAAAACAGAAATAATCAAAGCCCATTTTACCTATAAATTCAAAAGCGGCATCTGCTTTGTCCTTTGCTGCTTGAATAGGATCTGATGATTGATCCCATGCGAAGTTTTGTGTTCCTGGACCAAATGGATCTGAACCTTGACCACAGAACGTATGCCAATAAGCTATTGAGAATTTAAACCAATCTTTCATTGATTTTCCTGCTACAACTTGATCCGGATTGTAGTATTTAAATGCTAATGGGTTATCTGAATCTTTCCCCTCAAATTTAATTTTGTCTATTCCTTTAAAATACTCTGTATTTGCCATAATTAAAATATTTATTTGTGTTTTTATATTTATGTCTTTGCTTAATTCTTGTTCTATATTGCGTTAGGGATTGCAGTGGAAAGCCCACAGCGAGGTACGAGCGAGGACTTGCAACGTAAAGCCCGACCCTTGGGTAACGCCCAACTATTTTTTATTTATTATAAGTTCTAATTCGTTTTTCCAATTATTATAAGCTTCTAGATAGGGCTTCTTATCTTTAAACGGCATAAACGTCATAACATGGTCGTTATCCATAATAGCCTTTCCGAAGGCTTCAAAATCACCATTGTGTAAATTTGCTGCTCGGGCTGCTCCTATAGCACCAGTTGTATTGTAAATTTCTATTTCCTGCTCAATTAAAGTGGCTACTGTATTTGCGAAAATTTCTGAGCGGAATAGATTATCGTTTCCAGCACGAATTACGCTTGGTTTTATACCGTCTGATGTCATGATTTCCATACCGTATACAAATGAAAACGCAATCCCTTCTAGGGCTGCTCTACACATATGCCCTTTGTGATGATTGTTTAAATTCATGTTGACGATACGCGTACCTATTTCTTTGTTATTTAGCATACGTTCTGCACCATTTCCGAAAGGAATTAAACAGACACCATCCGATCCTACTGGAATTTCTGATGCCAACGTATTCATCTCTTCATAAGAGCTTACTGCTAAATTATTAAGTAACCAGCGGTACTGAATACCTGCGCCATTTACGCATAGTAACTTACCAATTCTTGGATCTGCACCTTTTTGATAATTGACATGGGCAAAGTTATTTACCCTTGAACTTTCTTTGGCAGATAAACTATCAGTTACTGCATAAACCACGCCTGAAGTCCCTCCTGTTGCTGCTACTTCGCCGGGATTGAAAACGTTTAATGACAAAGCGTTGTTTGGTTGATCTCCTGCTCTGTAAAAAATAGGCGTTCCAGCGGCAATACCACTTTCTGCTTCTCCTTTCTCATCAACTGTAGATTGTACTCCAAATGTTTCAACAATATCTGGAACTAAGGCTTTATCTATACCATAATGTTCTAATAAAAAATCAGCTACATTGTCTTCTTTGAAATTCCAAAAGATACCTTCTGACAATCCTGAAATAGTCGTATTTATTGTATTGGAAAATTTATATGCTACATAATCTCCTGGGAGCATGAATTTATAAATCTTATTATAAATGTCTGGTTCGTTATCTTTTACCCATTTTAATTTTGAAGCAGTAAAGTTTGCAGGAGAATTTAAAAGGTTTGTAGCACAGATATCGTTTCCAATCTCATTAAAAGCTGTATTACCAGTTTCAACTGCTCTACTATCACACCAAATAATACTTTTACGAAGAGGGTTGCCTTCTTTGTCTATTACGACAAGCCCATGCATTTGATAAGAAATACCTATACCTTTAATTTGGGTTTTGCTTACGTTATACTTCTTTTTTAATTGTGTAATAGCGTTGCAAATGTGTTTCCACCAATCGTTTGGACTTTGTTCTGCCCATCCATTTTTTGCGGCGTACATTCCCATTTCTTCTTTTGGTTCTTGCACTACACCTAAACTTTTACCTGATTCTACTTCTACTAAAGCGGCTTTAATAGATGAACTTCCTATGTCTAATCCTAAGTAATAATTCATTTTATAATGAGTCTCTAATTATTAATTTTGTTGGTACATAATGTTGCATCGGTTTATCTTGAGTTACAAATTCTGCGGCTTTGGTTCCTAATGCTTTAAAATCTGTTGAAATAACCGAAATGCCTTTATAAATAAATTTTTTAGTTGGTGTTTCGTTATAGGATAGAAAGCCTACATCTACACCAGGTTCTAAATTATTTGTTTTACATTGTTCTAAAAATTGCCCTAACATTCTATCGCTAGTTGAGATATATGCTACATTCTTTTTTACCTCAAATAATTTTGGGTTTGATATTATCTCATAGTCAAATTGAAATAATTTGCAATATTTTTTAAAATAATCAATAGTTTCCTCTGGGTGAAACGTAAATGTTGGATAAAGAAAAATTAGTTTCTTATATTTTTTAAAAATACTATTAGCTGGCTTTAAAGCTTCAAAAAAAGCTTTACCAAAATCTTGAAACACATAATTATTATCTGCATTAGAGTGTATGCTCCAATCTATAAGCAACAGCTTCTCGTTGTCAATATCTGAAAGCACCGAAGGGACATCATCATGATTAAACGTCATAACAATATACTTATAATACTTGCCCTTACTGTTATTCAAAATAGTTTTGAAGTTGTCAATATTATAATGATGAAATTGAACATCTGTAATAATATTATCGGGTAAATTATTTACAAAAGAATGATAAACTACTTCTTTATAAGCTTTAAAAGTATCTAACACCAATAGTACTTTTCGCGTATCATTTGCAATGTAATACCCTTTATTGGGAACTGACTCTATAACGCCTTGTTCCTTGAGAATAGAATAAGATTTAAATACAGTATCTCTGGATAATTGATAAGTATTACATATATAATTAACAGAAGGTAATGCATCACCACTTTTTAACTTATTATTTGCAAGTTCATTATTTATAGCGTTAACCAATTGTTGATATTTTGGCACTTCACTATTAATATTAATGGTTAAATTTATACTCATTAAACCGTTCTGTTCTGTTCTGGTTTGCAAATATAATATAAAATTGTTTCTCTAAAATAATTTACTGCTTTTTTATATTAAAAACAGAATATGTTAAGCGGTATTATTTTGTAATAAACGAACAATATGTCTAATAAATTTTTGCGAATCGGAATTATTTATATTTTGCGAATTTTTCCATAGAATATAACTCGGGTTTACCACCTCTATTACCACTTCCTGCAACTATATAAATCTCTTTTTTATAAACTATGGCCTGAGAACCATGTCTGCCTCTTTTTAAATTATTAAGCTTTCTCCAAGTTTTAGTTTTTATATTATATGCATCAACATCATGATGTGCCTTTTTTTGAGATATACTTTCTCCTCCTATTAATACCAAATCATCTCCTAAGAATACACAAGATGCTCCAGCACGTTGAACGTTAATATTATTTTCCTTACCTAAAGTCGTCCAATTATTTGTATCAATATCATAAACGTCTACTTCTGGAATGGTTAATTGAAATGTTTGCTTCGTAGCGTAAGAAGAATTTCTACCACCAACAGCATAAATTTTACCATCGTTAATTGCAGCATGAAAATGATCTCTTGGTCTGGGGGCATCTTTTAAAATTTTCCATATTTTGGTTTTAAAATCATAAACATCTACCCAAGGTACATGTGTACTATTATGTCCATCTACAATACCACTAACTATATATGCATCGTTTTTTTGAATAACGACACCCGCAGAACCACGACGTCTTTCTTTTGGGATTTCAGCGCCTTCAGCCCAAATATCTTTTTTAGGATTATAAATTAGAATATTGGGTAATGGCGTTTCGTATGGATACTTACCAGTCATGGCTCCAAATATGTAAATATTTCCTTTATAGGTAACAGCTTGAAAATGATGAATCTCTACAGGTGGTTTTGCTCCTTGACTCCAAGTATTCGTCTTTACATTATAAATTGAAATTGGTTTTATACCGCGACCACCGAGTAAATAAAACTTATTTTTAACACGAACAAAGCTATTTTCATGACGTGCTAAAGGTTGGTTTATAGTTGTTATAGTTTCCCATATTCCTCCAGAAACAAAACTTTGTGAAAAACTTAATATTGTTGAAGTAAAAAAGAGATAGAAAATAAAAAACCTTAAAGATTGCATTGTTTTAATTTTAAACAATTAGGAATCTCTAAGGTATGTTTTTTATTTGATTATAATAAACTCTATTCTTATCGCTTCTGAAATTTTTTACTAAAAAATAAAAATAAAATACCACAAAGTAACCAAGCTGGTAGTGTTACAAAAGATAAAAACACATCGAACTGAATAGAGATAAAATAAAATATTCCAAAACTCACAGCCCATGCTAGAAATACTGATTTGTTAAAAGCTAAATTAGCATGTTCAGCATAATTTTTAATAATTCCTACCTTCTTATGATAAAAATGTTCAAATACGATTATGGCTCCAAATGGTGCTAGTATAAATCCATATAATGCTACAAAACCTAATAATTTCATAGCAAACGCAGGAAATAAACCAGCTATAGTAGCCACAGTTCCTGCTAATATTGTAACCTTGGCAGTTGATAGTTTTGGTAGTATAGCTTGAAATGCTAAACCTGCCCTATATATTGTTGGATTAGCGGTAGTCCAGCCAGCAAGTACTACGGCAATAATACCAAATACACCAATAGCATTATATGCCATTGGTCCAGGTGCAACTGGAGGCGCAGAGTTTGTTGATAAAAACGCTTGCGCTTCGGGAGATTTTAAATATACTGCATATAATAGCGCAGCTGCTATCCACGCCATATAATGTCCAACATACATACCTGCTGCTGTAGCCCAACCTGCTTTAGCTTTCTTAGCAAAACGAAAGACTGATAAGTCAGACATACCAATATGCATAGCACCATTAGCAAACCAAGACCAAATAACAACATGCCAAAATGTGAATTTAGTTTGCCCTGGAAATGGTTCACCACCTTCTCCCCATATATCCCAAAAATCCGAAAAACTTTCTACTCCTAACTGTCCTAAAGCCACAATACCACAAGCTACAAATGCTAAAACGATTATAGGTGACATCCAATTCGCTGCTTTAGTAACTGTATCATAACCTCTAGCTGCGATGACTGAGATTACTGCACCTATTACAATTACAATGATTATCCAAGTCATTCCATTTGGAAGCGTATCATCTAACTTAGGCATAGGCATATTAAAAGGAATACCAACTGCAGTGGCAGATACTGTAATCATAGAACCAGCAAGAAAACAAAACAGTATACCATTTGCTAAATTATATCCGGTTACTAATTTTTTACCACATATTTTTTCTAATTGATAATAAAGAGTAAGTCTATTTTTTACTGCTATTTCTGCTGTTAAAAATCTCCAACTTAAAACTGCTAATAAATTCCCTAAAAGTAAACCAACAATTAAGTCGAAGGCGCTAACACCTGCCGTTAGAAACAATGGACCAATCATAAATTCAGTTCCCGCAGCATGTTCTCCTGCATACATTCCTATAAAGCTTTTCCAGCCTTTTAATTTAGATTGAGGAACGGGAGTTCTTTCAAATTCACCTCCTGCTATTTCTTCTACATCTTCTTCAATATTATACTGACTCATAGTTAATTTAGTTTTGGTTAGTAGTATTTGTCCACAATTAATCTTTTTAGATTCATGGTGAAAACGAAAATATGATGTGTATTAATTTATTCTATCCTGTACTGTACCGCTAAAATTAAGAATAAAATATCAGAGTACTTATTTTACTAGGATTGAATCCAATAATAATTTCAATTTATAATTGAAATTAAACAGGTTATGTCAGGACAGATATTACTTAATATTACTGTATTTTTATTTTTATAATTTATATTAAATTTAATATATGAGAAAAGCAGTATATACCCTATTCACCTTATTTACACTATCAAGCTTTCAACAAAGCTCAAATATTGACAAGGTGCTAAGTGCCATCAACAATAGATTTAACAGTATGGAAGTAAGTTTGGTAAACTGGCCCGATGAATTGTACCCTAGACTAGGTGGGCTAAAAAAAACAGCGTTTATGGCCTTTCCTAAAACAAAAACTACTAAAAAACTACCACTTCTAATATCGCTCCATGGTGGAGGTGGAAAGGCATGGACCATAGAAGAGCAACTTAAGCGTTCTGCTGAAGTAAAAGGGCTCTCACTTGCAGAATTAGCTAAGAAAGACTTAATACTCTTAGAACCAAATTCTTTTGAAAAGTGGAATCCTAATACCCTTAACATTATGCTAGATTATATACTTGAAACATATGAACAAATAGACCATAGCCGTATTTATGTGATTGGACATAGTATGGGAGGACGAGGCTCTTGGGATTGGATACAACAATCTCCAGAGCGTTTTGCAGCTGCTGCACCATGTGGTTTTAGTGGTGTATCTGAAAATGATAACTTCACTAAGCTAGCTAGATTTCCTATATTTGGAATGGTAGGTGGTGAAGATGAAAAAAATGTAGAATCAGTAAAAAAGATGACAACGCATTTAAAAGCGGTTGGTAATAAAAACGTAAAGTTTATTGCTTTTCCCGGAGCTAATCATTCACAAGGAAACAAAAAAGTGTTTAGCTATATTGAATGTATAGATTGGATGCTTAATTTTTCCAAAGAAAACTAGTAACATGTATTCAATTAAAAAAATACTTAGTTAAAATGAAATTTAACTGAGTGTTTATATACAATATATAAATGAGTTTTTTTAGTAATACTTAGCAAACCATTTTGTATATAAATATTCTATTATAAAATGCGTACCATAAGCTCCTCCTATACCAAATTTTTTCTATCCTGCATGAAATACTTGTGTGGCTTCAAAACTGTTCTCTATTTACATAAGTTTCTTAAAAATGTAAACCATTCGTAGCTTTCATGATATTATTAAAATTTCCAAAAAAATATTAAAGCACCATAAACTGCATATTAATAAATTGTTTATGGTGCTTTAATATTGTTTAAAGTTTAATCTGTTAGTGTAATTCTACTTTATCAAGTGCTCAGGAAAATCACTAGTTTTTTCACAACACAATTGTTCCATTACCTGCTGTAACTCAGTTTTTAATAAAGAGATCGTATGATCGCCTCCTTTTTTTCCTAATGCAGAAACACCATACATGAATGAACGCCCCATAAAAGTAAATTTAGCCCCACTTGCCATAGCTCTGGCTACATCAGGTCCAGAACGCACACCACTATCCATCATAATTTCAATTTGATCTCCATATTTCTCGGCTAGAGTTGAAAGTGGTTTTATTGTAGATTGACCTGCATCTAACTGACGACCACCATGGTTCGACACTATAATACCATCTAATCCTAGTCTAATTGCCTGTTCCGCATCGTATTCAGAGGCTACACCTTTTAAAACTAACTTTCCTTTCCACATATCGCGGATAGGCTTAATTTTTTCCTCATTTAGCCTTCCTGAAAAGGTTTGGTCCATAAACTTACCCAACTGTTTCAAGTCAAGGTTTTTAGGCATATAAGGTAGTAAGTTTGCAAAATTAGGTATACCATGTTTTAGAGTTTGCAAACTCCAATGTGGTCTACCAAAAGCTTGTAAAATATTACTCAAATTCATTTTAGGGGGCATTGCCAAACCATTTCTAATATCTCTTGGTCTAAACCCAAAACTTGGTACATCACAAAGAATTACTAAAACTGGACATTCTGCAGCCGCTGATCTATTGATTATATCATCTCTTAGCTTATCTTCTGTAGGATGATATAATTGAAACCAAGCTTTACCTTCTGTTAATTCCGCGGCACGCTCTATACTTGTTGTAGTTACTGTACTTAATATAAAAGGGATATTATGTTCGTATGCTGCCTTTGCCAAAATTTCTGGAGAATTAGGCCACATTAAACCTTGTAAACCAACGGGTGCAATTCCAAAAGGTGCATCATATTCAATTCCAAATAATTTGGTTTTTAAAGATGAACCATGGTGCTTACGTAGATAATTTGGTTTTAATTGAACTTCTCTTAACTCTGATGTATTTCTGATTAAATTGACATCTTCATTACATCCTCCATCTAAGTACTCAAAAGCAAATTTAGGTATCTTTTTTTGTGCCTTTGTTCTTAAATCATCTATTGATGGATATCTTGTATCAAAATTTATTGCCGCCATATTTATTTATGATAAAAACTTTTTTCTTAAATCTTCTACTTGTTCATCGTTTATTGGAACCATATCACCCAATGAGTTTCCTAAAACAATAGATTTTGCACTAAACTCTGCAACTTCCAAATAATCAAATGTTTGTAATAATTTATCACCAGTTACAATTACAGAATCGTTTTCTATAATCAATGCTGTGGCACAATTATCTACAATTTCTGAATTATTATTTTCTCTGAAGTGGTGTCCATATTCTACAAAATTTATGTCCTGTAAAAATATCCAACTTTCAGGTATCGTTCTTACATTAAGATATTCTCCAGTGACTCCAAATGCCATTAAATATGGTGATTGCGTCATAATAATTGAATTGACATCAGGATTTCGGTTGTAAATCTCTTGATGAATCCATGTGGCTCTGCTTGGTATTTTTCCTTTTTCGCGTTTACCATCTTTTATTTGAACAATATCTTCCAAGTCTAAATCCCACCTGTTTACATTTGTTGGTGTAATTAAAAAGTCATTACCTTTCCATCTCATAGATACTGTCCCATAGGAACCAATCATCAAACCTTGTTGACAAGAACGTTGAACTATTTTACAAATCTCCAAACGTTTGGCAACTTCTTCAGATGTATAGTTAGTAGTTTCCATTTCTGGCAAAACACCTGTTGCTTGAGATTCGAATTTATCTATTTGCTGGTCTGTCAAATATTTTGGTGTTCCAATTTGAGATCCGTAAGCTATAGTCCTTGCACAAAACTCTAAAGCTTCAAAACGCTCATAAGCATCTGTTAAATCACTTCCACCTAAAACAGTACCGTGGTTTTCCATGATTACTGCCTTATATCCCTTTTTGAATTCATCTGCTATAACATCTCCTAAATCTTCACTACCTGGAAGCCTATACTTAGCATATCCTATGGGTCCACATATGTGCTTTGCTTGAGAAATGATATTCGTATTTGGAATTTGACGAACTATACTAAATGACACCAAAGCTGGTGGATGTGCATGAATAACTGATTTGATATCTGATCTTGCTTCGTAAATAGCTTTATGAAATGGAAATTCTGAAGAAGGTTTATGCTTCCCAATAATAGTTCCATCTTTTTTTACACAAATAATATCTGAAGCTCTTAATGAACCTTTATCAATAGCCGAAGGTGTAACCCAAATATCACCTTGCTCATCTATGATAGAAATATTACCACCTGAAGTTGTGGTCATTCCTCTTTTATAAACTCTACTAATAATTTCAGTGATTTGATCTCTCGGGTGAATTAACTTTATGTTTTTAGACATCGTATTTTGATTTAGAAATGGGTTTTATTATTAATTTACACCTATTTTAGTCACTTGAATTAACCGTTGACTATAAAAGGAACATGCTTTTTAAGCGCATAATTTTGTTTTAAAAATTTAGAATTCAATTTTTTATCTGAAATTGAAATTGCTGCTCCTAATGCTGAACCAAGTGATGCATCTGTTGTACTCAACTTTTTATCATTAAAATTATGAGACAGTAATTTTATATATATATCGTTATTACTAAATCCACCATCAACATATATTCGAGCAATTTTATCAGCTCCCAACGCTTCTCTAATACACTTAATTTGTAGGAGTACAAGCTCTGTCATCATTTGATGGTATGCATGTTCATACTTGTCAAAATAAAAAGATGTTTTTTCAGGCATGTTTTCATCTACAAGACTTTCCCATTTAAAACAATACTTAAAGTCTTGTTTAATCTCAAGATAGGTATCGTAATCAAAATTTACTTTACGATGATATTCATCATTTACACCAAAGTGTTTATTTAGTTTTTCTACTTGTAATTTATACTCATTTCCTAAGAATACACGTGTAGCCTTGACAGGTCTTCCATTAATTCGCATATAATTAAGAGTATCACTGTTATAATCATCATTAACACCATGGTCTCCAGTAAATGGATTAAATACTATACTCCAAGTACCAGTAGATACTAAAACAAATTTTTTCTTTATACTTCTTACATAAGGTAAAAGTGCAGCTGAACTATCGTGAATACCAACACCAATTTTTATTCTATTGCCATTGTAATTCATGTTTATACTCGTTTCGGTTGAAACTATAGGTGGTAATATCTTATCTATCTCTTCTTTGTAAACCCAGTCATGATAATCTTTTTTACTAAAATCCCATAATGCAGTATGGCATCCAATACTAGTATATTCACTTAAAGGGATGCCTGTAAATACATAACTTAAATATTGAGGTAAATGTAGTGAGTATTTAATTTTAGCAAACACCTCAGGTTGGGTATATTTTAACCAGTATAATTGCAATCCTGAATTAAGCATACTTAAATCTACACATCCGGTAGACTTTAAAAACGCTTCTCTTGGTCCATACTTTTCAAAAAAAGAATCTACGATTTCCTTAGGTAAAGATTTTGTATAATTATAAAGAGGCGTTAAAGGATTTCCGTTTTCATCTATATGAACAAAACTAGCACCATAAGTCGAAAAATTTATAGCCTCAACGTTAAATTCCTTTTTTTCTAAGATACGATCAAAAACTTGTTTTAACCATTTTTTTAAAGCTGGTAGGTTTTCAGTTGGATGTCCATCTTCATCTTCTACTTCTTCAAAAGAAATATATTCTTTATGGACTTCTTTGAAGCGTTTATCAAAAAGGAAAAACTTTTTATTGGTTTTTCCTATGTCGAAAACTGCTGTAACTTTTTGCTTCATTTTTACGGTTATAACCCTGTTGCTACTGTATGTTTACCTCTTTCGGTAATTAAAATGTTTCTGATATCTAAATCGCGATATGCATTTATTGGACTTAATACGCCTCCAGCATTTAACCTTGCTTTCTCTAACAAAGGTCTAACATCTGTTCTATATGCCCCTTGCAAAATTTCTTGACACTTAACAACATCATTATCTAGCTGCGCAACTTTTAAAGCGTTTTGGTCAATCAGCATCGCTTTAGCATAAGCTTCTTGAATAGCTTCTAGGGACTGAATTAAATCTTCTAATGGGTCTTTAACATTATGGCTAGCATCAATCATCCAAGCTAAATCTGGATTCTGAGGATTATTCTGCATACCGTATACTAACTCATTAAAAATTAAAAATAATGCATATGGCTTAATGCTACCTACTGTTAAATCATCATCTCCATACTTACTGTCGTTAAAGTGGAAACCTCCTAACTTACCCTTTAATTGTAAGATAGAAACTATTTGTTCTATATTAGAATTAGGCAAGTGATGTCCTAGATCTACTAATGTGTATGCTTTGTCTCCACAACCATTTGCTAGCATCAAAGAAGCTCCCCAGTCTTGAATTACTGTACTATAAAAGTTTGGTTCATAAGGCTTGTATTCAACTAATAACTTCCAATCATCTGGTAAACCTTTATAAATATCTATTAAGCTATCCTGTGTATTTTGAAAAGCAGTTTGAAAGTTATTCTGTCCTGGAAAACAAGAACCATCTGCTAACCAAACAGTTAATGCTTTTGAACCTAATTTATTACCTATGTTAATTACATCTAAGTTATGTTGAATAGCTTGATCTCTAACCGCTTTACTCGTATTACTTAACGAACCATACTTATAACTCTCTGATGCATCTTTTTGATCTTGAAAAGTATTAGAGTTTACTGCATCAAACTTTATATTTAATGCATCAGCTTTTTCTTTTATAGCATTATAATCAGAAGGGATATCCCAAGGAATGTGTAAAGAAACAGCGCCAGCAGTTTGAGTTAAACTATGTAAAACACCAATATCATCAATTTTCTGCTCAAGATTTGAAGGTTCACCATAAAAAGAAAAACGTCCAAAACGTGTACCTCCAGCACCTAAAGCCCAACTAGGTATTGCCACTTGAAAATCAGCTAATTTTGAAACTAATTCATTAACATCTTTTCCTTGTTTTGTTAATTTATTTGCTAAAAAATCGAAATTTTCGTTATGATTTTCTAAACCTTTTTTATTCGATTCTAATATTTGATTCTGACTTACTTTCATGCTTTTAAACTTTTCTTAATTAAAGAAACTTCCATAAATGTATGTTATTTATGGAAGTTTTCTTTCAACTAAACTAACTAAACAATTATACTATTATTTTATCTAACGAAGGCATTTGCCATACCTCCATCAACATTTATTATATTTCCTGTTGATTTATCGAGTACACCTACCAAAGAGAAAACACCATTTGCAATATCGTCTGGCGTAATAATTTCATTTAATAAATTTCTTTTAGCGTAAAATGCAGGTAATTCTTCAACAGTAATTCCATTAGCTTTTGCTCTACCTTCTGCCCAGGCACCTTCCCATATTTTACTACCAACAATAACTCCATCAGGGTTTACTGTATTTACTCGAACCTTATCCTTAGCTAATTCCGCAGCTAACAAGCGTACCATATGCTGTTGGGCAGCTTTAGCAGTTCCATAAGCGACATTGTTTGGTCCAGCTACTAAACCATTTTTACTCGCAATAGCAATATAATCGCCTCCTAATCCTTGTTTACGAGTAATAGCAGAGAATTGTTTTGCTAGATCAAACTGACCTTTAACTAATATGCTTTGTAATATATTCCAATCTTTATCTGTTGTATCTAATAAAGGTTTAGAAATTGCTAATCCTGCACTATGCACAATAATATCAACTCCTCCAAACTCAACAACTGCTTTTTTATAAGCACTAGCTATTGACTCTGTGCTAGTTACATCACAAATAGCATAAGTAGAAATATCTCTAGCGTATGTTTTATTTGCTTCTATAAGTGCGTCTTCATTAATATCCGTAAGAACAACATTCGCTCCTTCAGCAGCTAATTTATCAGCAATTGCTTTACCAATTCCACCACCAGCTCCTGTAACTAAAGCTACTTTACGAGATAATGGTTTTTCTTTTGGCATACGTTGTAACTTAGCTTCTTCTAACAACCAATACTCAATATCAAAAGCTTCTTGTCTTGGTAAAGAAGTATATTCTGTAATAGCTTCTGCACCACGCATCACATTAATTGCGTTTATGTAAAATTCACTGGCCACACGTGTAGTCTGTTTATTTTTAGCAAAACTAAACATTCCTACACCTGGATAAATAATAATAACTGGATTAGCATCACGGATTGCAGGACTATTATCCTTTTTACAAGTATTATAATAGTCTACATATTCTTGACGGTATGCTTCAAACGCTGGCTCTAACTTTTTTAAGATAGCATCAGCATCAGATAAATCTTCATTTTTATCTAAGTCTAGAACTAATGGTTGAATTTTTGTTCTTAAGAAGTGGTCTGGACAAGATGTACCCATTGGCGCTAATCTCTCTAAATCATTACTGTTTATGTATTCCATTACAACATCAGAATCAGAGAAATGTCCAATCATTCTATTTTCAGAAGAACATAATCCTCTTAATAATGGCATTAACTGAGCTGCTTTTTCTAAACGCTCATCTTGAGGTAAACTTTGAACCTTTTGACCACCAAAAACTTCACCTTGTTCTTTTAATTTATTTTCAATGTATTCAGAAGCCATCTCAATTACTTCTAAACTATTCATATAACATTCATAAGATGTATCTCCCCATGTAAATAACCCATGGCTACCTAAAACGATACCTCTGATACCAGGATTATCAGCTAAACACTTTTCTAATTGTAATCCTAAATCAAAACCTGGTTTTTGCCAAGGTACCCATCCCATTGTATCTCCCCAAATTTCTTTGGTTACTTTCTCACTATCTTTTGCAGCTGCAACTGCAATAAGTGCATCTGGATGTAAGTGGTCAATATGAGCAAACGGCAGTAAACCATGTAATGGTGTATCAATAGATGGTGCTTTACTATCTAAATCATAAATACAATGATTAAAAAGACCAACCATTCTATCTTCATCATGTAAACCTTTGTAAACATTTTTCAAATCTCTCAATCGCTTAGTATATAACCCAGCAATCCCAGATCTAGTTAGAGTTCCAATATCTCCACCAGAACCTTTCACCCACATTACTTCAACTTCTTCGTTGGTTAATGGATCTGTTTCTATTGTTTTACAGCTGGTGTTTCCTCCACCATAATTTGTAATCCGCAAATCTGCTCCTAAAATGTTCGAGCGGTATAAAAATAATTCAACTTGGTTATCACCCAACGATGCTGCTTTTTCATCATCCCACAGATAATCAACGTATTTAAAAGTCTTTGTGATGTTTTCCATATTACTATTCTAAAATAATTTATTTAATCAAAAATATATTAGTCTGCCAACTTTTGTATCCTGTACTATACGGTAAGTCTTAAAAAAAATATATATACAAGAATGTGCAGTAGTATTTCTAAGCTAAAAAACTCAAAGATGTTACGGCTTTCTTAGAAAAACAAGTACAGGACATCGCAGGATAGAACAAATAATTTAAAATATTAGATTTGGATGTTAGCTCATTAAAAATTAAAAAGTTACCAAGAAAAATTATAAAACTTCTTACAGGCTAAAAAACTATTTTTAGAAATCTCTAACATAGGTTTCTTTTACATTTTTAATTATGGAAATATATAAGTACATAAAAATTGACGATCACACTAGAATACCTAAATATCAGCAAATTGTCAACTCTATCATACATAACATTTCCATAGAAAATTTTAAAATCGACCTTAAAATACCATCTATAAATACCTTAAGCGAAGACCTTTATCTCTCTAGAGACACAGTTGAAAAAGCATATAATATTCTTAAAGATCTTAATATTATAATTGCTGTTAGCGGTGAAGGCTATTATATTGCTAAAAATAAATTAAGAAATAAAATTAACATTTTATTTCTTGTCAATAAACTCAGCTGGTACAAAATGGAAGTTTATCAGTCATTTCGTGATACTTTAGGTACCAATGCATTTGTTGACTTAAAAATATATCATTGTGAAGAATCTTTGTTTTTAAATTTATTAAATAAACATAATGAAGCCTACAACTATTACATTATCATGCCTCATTTTAAAACAAAAGCCTTAAAACACACAAGCACAACAGATGCTATATCTAAAGCTATTAACAAAATCCCAAAAGAAAAATTGGTGATTTTAGATAACAAGGAAGTATCAATTGAAGGCAATGCTATTACCGTATATGAGGATTATGAAAAAGATATTTACAATGCTTTAAAAAAAGGACTTAAAAAGATTTCGAAATACAAAAAAATAATCCTCATCTATCCAAATAAATCTCCTTACCCTTACCCAAAACGGATAAAAAAAGGTTTTACGAAATTTTGCAGCGAAAACAATTTGGATTTCGAAATTTTGGGTGAAATTTACAATGATATGGTGCTTTTAAAAGGCGATTTATTTATAACTATTGACGAAGACGACTTAATTAATTTAATGAATCAAGTCAATGAAAAAGAGTTCATACTAGGCGAAAATATTGGTATTATATCTTATAACGACACACCTCTCAAAGCACTTCTAGGAATTACTGTTATATCTACAGATTTTAGAAAAATGGGAGAAGTGACTTCACGCATGATAATAAACGAAGAAAAGGGTATGTACAAAGTACCCTTTAGTTTTATAGATAGAGAGTCTTTATAATAATCGATACCTATTAATTAGTTAGGGTTATATCATCAAAAGTCTTTCTTATAAATTTAAAAAGGTAACATTGGCTAGTTTTAGAAATTATTAATGAAAATCATTATAATTTATTCACAATCTCAACTCTTTTTACTACATTATTGGTATTGATTACGTTAAAAGCACACAATAACATAATATTTTCTTACAAATACACATTGATTAATTAGTATTATTTTATTTGTTTTATTTACTAAACAGGATTTCCTAAAATAACCTTAGTTTTGTAGAGAATAATCTTTATTTGTTATCTGTGAAATAATAATATCAAGAATGGATCTTATTAAATACATAAAAATCAGTGAAAATTCGAGGGTACCAAAATACCAGCAAATCATTGATTCTATTATCCACAATATTTCAGAAGGTAATCTTACTATGGATCAAAAGATTCCTTCTATTAATATGTTTAGTGAAGAGTTTTATTTATCTCGAGACACTGTAGAAAAAGCATATAGTATTTTAAAAGAAAGAAACATAATAACCTCAATTCGCGGTAAAGGCTTTTATATATCTAGAACCAAACTAATCTCAAAAGTTAATATTTTATTTTTAGTAAATAAATTAAGTTCTTATAAATTAAGAACCTATAATCATTTTATAAATTCAATTGGAGCTAACTCTCATACAGATTTACACATATACCATTGTGACGAAACTCTTTTTTTAAATTTACTTGATAAAAATAAGGCTGCTTACGACTATTTTATTATCATGCCCCATTTTAAAACAGAAAACTTAAAACATCAAAGTTTCCCAGATAAGGTTTTAAAAGCGGTAAATGACATTCCTAAAGAAAAACTTATACTTCTAGATAACAGCAAACCTATTTTTAGTAATCAGACAATTGAAATTTATCAAGACTTTGAAAACGATATTTATTCTGCCTTAAAAGCTGGACTAGAAAAGATAAAAACTTACAAAAAAATAATGTTAGTTTATCCTGAAAAGTCTGTTTACCCTTATCCAAAAAGGATTTTACACGGTTTTAGAAAATTTTGTGTTGAATATAAACTAGATTTTGAAATTCTTAATGAAATTTATGATGATATGATCCTAAAAAAAGGAGACGTATTTATTACTATTGAAGAAGCTGATCTGGTTAGTCTAGTAAAACAAGTTAGAGAGGATGAATTTAAACTCGGCGAAGACATTGGCATCATATCATATAATGATACCCCACTGAAAGAACTATTAGGCATTAGCGCTATGTCTACAGATTTTAAAGTTATGGGAGAGACAGCTGCTAAAATGATTCTAAATAAATCTAAAGGAAAAGTAAAAGTCCCTTTTAACTTCATTGAAAGAAATTCACTTTAATTAATTTACCAAATAGTTCCTTATTAATTAGAATAAGTTTTATAATACGAATTTGAGGTATTGGTTATAATCTCCTC
Source organism: uncultured Algibacter sp. (assembly GCF_947490405.1). GTDB lineage: Bacteria > Bacteroidota > Bacteroidia > Flavobacteriales > Flavobacteriaceae > Algibacter_B. Next base: position 88,987 of record NZ_CANLGU010000001.1, read on the forward strand.
GGTTCGATATTTCAATTTTTCCCCTTCTCCAATATAAATGCTTTTTAAATTTTGATTAGCATCTAAAGTAATTACTGCAAAAGAGCCTTTAAAGTAAACATCCAAATCCTTATTATGAAAGATCTTATTTTTTGATTGCGTAATTACATACTGCACCAAAGTTTCAGAAGACGTTTCACTAACAATTTTCAAACCTTTGTAACGTCCGTCTTGCTCAATTTTTGAAACTGATTTAATAGACGGCTCTTCATTTTGATTAAAAGGCTCATAGACAACTACAAACGGGTTTTCCCAAGCTTCACCTTTATTACGAATCACCAAAGTTGGTGTAGACATAGTATTATAAGGTTTAGGAGACTCAAAAGTAATAGGTGCTTTTACTTTTGTATAAGTCCTGTTTTTAAAACCAGGAATGTACAATTGCATAAAAACAGCTCCATCAATCAAACGCCTTGTATGAAATGTGGCCTTCACACTATTATCATAAGCTTTTGAAGTTTTTACATTACTAAAAAAATGCCAACCTGGGTTACGGTATTGTTTGTTATGTTCCCATACAGCATTTGCATTTCCCATATATCTTCTGGGTGTTTTTTTAAAACTCATATCATCATTTTCAAAAACCAGTTTATCACCTATATTGTGATAGAGATAATCATGATATTCATTTGGTAACTTAGATTTTGAACGGAATACATCAACGTAATAACCCGTAGTTGGAGATGTTCTAATTAAAGCTAGAGTTCGCTCTTGTTTTGCCTCTGCTTTTTCACCTTTATCATCCACAAAACTAGTTTGGCTAAAAGAATGAAACGGAGACACACCTGCTTTGTCAACTTCAGGCTCCATTGCTATTAGCTGAACTTTATTTATACCTAAATTAACCCATCCACCTTCGCCTTGAGAACTACCATTTACTATTACGGTATTGTGCGCTGCAAAGATTCTAGAGTAGTTTTCATGAAGATCCTTTCCATATTTTTTCCTTCCATGGTCAACACCTAAAACCTGCCCTTCTCCATACAACTCAATATTCATACCTTCCGCGTGCCCATGTACCATGTGTGCGCCCCCTACAAAACACATTAACCCATCTTTTGGATTATTGGTACTACTAAGGTTTCGTTGCATTACTATACCGGCATGATATACTCTGTCTGTTCTGGGTAATTTTATACCAATTGAGGTTTCTTTAAAATCTTCATCATACCAAAAAAGTGCTTGAATGCTATATCGTTTGTAATTTCCTTTTTGAATAGCATTACTTATTAATGGTGAAAATTTGTTTTGCAATTCTGACAACCCCTCCATTTTAGCCAAAGCATATGCATTTTCATAAGCTTGATATGGTGCATGAGCTCGCCTATGTCCATCTCCCCAACGAATGATTTCATGATTTGGATACACAAAATAATCTAACCTAGGTAAAGCGTGTAAAACGTTTTGATATTTGGTTCCTAATTGTAAAGACGGGTTATATCTATTGACAACCAACAATAGTTCTGCTAAAATTGATGTAGAATGATTTAAATATTGTGATGTTTCTGGCCAAATATCGCCTTTGTTTTTATAATTTTGATACATTACAGATAATGCATCTTGATTTTCTGTGCTTTTTATTAAGAAATAATTCAACCATTTTTCACGCTCAGCTAAATCATCCATAGCTAAAGCGTTATAGACCAAACTTGGTGCTTCTAAAACAGAATGATTGGAGCCAGTTTGCCCATAATTTACGGTAATGTTTGCATAGGTTTTAAAAACAGTTTGTGCTTCTTCAAACGGAAAATTCACTTTTTTAGACTGAATAATATCTAAAGACTTGCCTTCATTTTTAAGATAAGGATGAATAAAATCGTAGATTAAAGGCAGTCTATAGCCCAAAACACGAACTTCTCTAAAACCATCATATGGAAACAACCATCCTCCTCTACCTTTCCAACTAGAAACTTCTGATTGTTGTACTGATTTTATATACGAATACAGAATACTACTAGCTACATAAGCATACTTATCATCTTGGGTTAAATAATACAGCTCGCCACAATTAAGTGCAACTTGTAAATAGGTAATTAGTAATTCTGCTGGTTTCCACTCCTCTTCTGTAGCATTGTCTAAATTTCTATGTTTTCCATTTTCTATATGGTCTGTTTTTAGAAAAGCAGGAAAACTATTTTTCTTTTTTTTAGACCAATTAAAAGGCAACCTCTTAATGTATGCTGTTGGGTTTTTATAAAACTTTTTAACTTGAAAATCAGTTTTCAATTTTAAGTTTTCATAAATATCTTTAGCCCAAGGTTGGGTATCTATTTTATCAAGAATTTGGTTTCTCTCTTTTGCTGTAACTAAGATAAAAGGACGTTCTTTTACTTGACCATGTATTTGAATAACAGTAAGTAGAACTAAAAATAATAAGAGGTTTTTTATTTTCATTTATTATAAAGTTATAATACTTTATTTATAACTAATTGCCTGTTCTTGCTTTATCTTTAGCGCATTTCTCATGTCTTCAAGGACCTCAATATAGCTGTTATTTTTTACGACATTCTTATTTTCTTCAGGGTCTAATTTAAGGTTATACAACATCTCCTCACCATTCTCATATAATGAATAGGTAAAACCTTCCGTTACAATAGCATCCGCCTTTTTAAAACGCGCATAAGCGTTTTCTCTAAACGACTGTTTGGGATTATCTAGAACAGATTTAAAACTCTCTCCCATGATGTAATCAGGTGTATCTAAATTAGTTAAATCACAAAGTGTTGGGTAAATATCAACACTCTCTACCATAGCTTCGGTATGTTGTCCTTTGGCTTTTCCTGGTACTTTTACAATTAGTGGAACTTGTAATGCATTATGCAGGGTATTGTGTTTTCCCCAAAACTCGTGCTCTCCTAAATGCCAACCGTGGTCGCCCCATAATACTACAATCGTATTTTCAGCTAAACCAAGCGTTTCTAATTCTTTAAGCACATCACCTACCATTTGATCTACGTAACTCACACAAGCATAGTAACCATGACGCATCATTTTATGAAACGCTTCCGTATTTGGTTTATAATCACCAAAGCTATAGGTTTTAAATTCTGTACTACCTCTTAAAGGCTTAGGAGCATTTTCAGGTAAATGACGATTGTCTGCAACTGCTATGGCATCTCTATCATACATATCCCAGTATTTCTTTGGGGCATAAAACGGCATATGAGGACGAAAAAATCCGCAAGCCATGAAAAAAGATTCTCCTGATTTTTTAAAACGACGTAAATCTTTAATCGTTTTTTGTGCAATCTTATAATCTGGATATGCGCTGTCCTCAACATCTGGCGCTTCATATACACGACCATTTCCTGATTTCATTACTACGTTGTTAGTTGTAGAATCATAACTTACACGATGACCTCCTTTTGGCATCCATGGATTTTCGCTCCAACTTGCTTCCTGAACATCTTTATTGTAATGAAAAATCTTTCCGTTTGAAATACTAGTATAACCAGCATCTTTAAAAAGACTTGGCAGTGTTTTTGCATTTGGTACGTCTTCTTGCGCTTTTGCTCTATAATCTATAAAACGATTTTTTGTGGGTAAAATACTTGTTAATAAACTAGCTCTTGAAGCACCACAAACAGGCACATTACAGTAGGCACGATTAAAAACAACAGCTTCTTTTGCAAATTGATCTATGTTTGGTGATTTTACTTGCGGTGCACCATAACATCCTAATTCGGGTCTTAAATCGTCAATAGCAATAAACAATACGTTCATTGGTTTTTGACTTTTGTCTTGAAGTTCTTGTTTATTTTGAGCAACTACAGTTTTTTCTTTTGGTTTACATGCTACTATAAGAAACAGTAAGCTACAAGTGTATGTTAAAATTTTATTCATCATCTCTGGTTACCAGTGTTTTATAAAAATATAATCGGTGTCTTTTAAGGTATTCTTTATCGAATCAGGAATTTTTCGTCTAGGTGTATCTTGATCTAATTTAAAACCACGCTTGCCTTTTGCGGTAATTAAAGGCATATTTCCTATGTTTTCATCAAGAAAATCGCCCTGAGCTTTCATCCAACTAAATAAGTCCTTTTTCAAAGTTTCTTTAATAGCTTGTAATTCTGGTTTATTTGCTAAATTCTTTTGTTCGAAAAGATCATTCTTTAAATCGTAAAGCACCTCTAATGGTTCGTTTTTAAATTTAGTAGCACCACGTTTTATAAAATAATCTACATTCGATTTTCCAGTTAAATTTTTATCTAAAACTTCAATTGAATTAAAGTTTCGTATGTACTTATAACGTTTATTACGTATCATTCTAGAAGGAAAAACTTCAGAATTTAAGATATTCTGATTGGTTCTTACTCCATACACATATTTGTTTACTGATACATCTTTACCTTCTAATATGGGTAAAAAACTAGTACCATCCATATCGCCAGCTAATTCGCCTCCTGCAATTTTCATAAAGGTTGGCAAAACATCTGTATAATGAATCAACTGATTTGAAGTAGATCCTGGTTTAATTACTTTTGGCCAACGCGCTACAAATGGCACTTTTAAACCAATATCTTTTACCGTAAATTTACCTGAAACCCCATGATCTGCACTGTAAATAAATAATGTGTTATCACCTAAATACTCATCTACCAATTTTAAAACACCTTCTATTTGTGTGTTATCTTCTTCAATACTTCTGTAATACCCTGCTTTCTTTTTTACAAAAGCTTTGTCATTTTTTTTATCCTCATTAAATGGGAAAAACTTAATAGCTTCTGCTTTCGGATTTTCAACATCAAAATACTTTCCATGAGGGTATTTTGAAGTGATAAACATACAGAATGGCTTTTTCGCTGATTGGAAATAACTTTCAATACTATCTAAAGGAATATAATCTCTAGGCACACCCTTTTTAGGAACTGGTTCCCATTCTCTATCCCACTGGTATACACTCGCTGGTTTTACATGACTTTTACCAGCCAAAACAACTTCGTAGCCCAATTTTTTCATTCTAGAAGTTACACTTTCAATATTGGGTCTTGTACCTGTATGGTTGGCAAAACAACCATTTTTAACAGGATAATTTCCTGTAAAAAGTTGCGATCTACTAGGTGCACAAATAGCCTGTGCTGTAAATGCATTGGAAAACAACATACCTTCTTTTGCCAATCGATCTACTGCTGCAGTATTTACTTTTTCATTACCGTAACAACCATAATCATATACATCTTGATCATCCGCTAAATAAAAAATTAGATTGGGTTGATTCGCCTTTCTTTGTGCTGTATTCGTTTTAGAAATAACTTTAGATGTTGCATCCGTTTTTTTTACACCAGAACATGCTGCTAATAACATTGAAATACATAGTATTGGAAATAACAGTAAGTTTTGTCTATTCATTGTCTTTACTACTTATTTTTTATATGCTTTTACTGCGTCTTTTTCAGGGTAAGATACTCTTTCACCGTTTTTTACCCAAGTTCCTGTTGGCGCATTGTTAGCTTTTAACCATGCCAACATATCTGCATTCATTTGTAGAGCAATTTCCATTTCTTTGGATGTAGGATTCTTTAAAATATTTCTTTTTTCAGAAATATCTTTGGTGATGTTATACATTTCAAATTCTTCAGTTTCATAAAAATAAAACAACTTAAAATATTCTTCTCCTACTCTTGTTTGAATTAATGTTGATGGAGAAAAACGCTCATCCATATATCCTGGAAGATGCCAAAACAAATTATTTCTTGAGATTCTTTTTGCTTCTCCTGTTAAAACTTTTACAAAAGAAGCTCCATCAAATTTAGGTTTACTACCATCTTTCTTTTTTAATTTGGTAATATCTACATCAGCTAAATCTGCTAAAGTGGGTAAAAAATCGATACAATGTACGGCTTGATTGGTTACTGAATTTTCTTTTATCACATTTGGATATCTAAAAATTAACGGTACTCTAAGACCACCTTCTGTTAAATTTCCTTTTCTACCTTTCAATGGATTATTTTCTCTTAGCCCTCCATTATCAGAATAAAAAATGAAAATAGTATTGTTGGTGATATCATCAGCAAAATTACCATCGCCATTGGGGTCTTTTAAAGCACTATTTATTTTTCCTACGTTTTGATCTAACAACTCAATCATAGATGCATACTCTGCTGCTCTAGGGTTCAATCCTTTTTTTAGATATTTTTCCGTTAAATCTTTTCTACCTGTCACTTTTGTGTGTACCGCGTGAAAAGGCACATATAAAAAGAAAGGATTTTTGTCTTTTGCTTTTTCTTTGATATAATCTACAGAGAAATCTCCAATGGCATCTGTAAGATGTTTTGGAGTTCCTTTTAAAAGGGATACATCTCCTTGAGAATGGTAAGGCTTTAAAGTTGTGTTGATGTATTTATCATCGTAAGGATTTGCATATTTATCTACAAACTCTGAATTAAACGTCCATCCTTTTTTATCAGAATTTAAGGCTAAATAAAACTTTTTCGTTCTTTTTCCGTTAATTGGAGCTGCTATAATATGATGAATATCTGCGGGTAAATCTATACCATAATCACCAATTAATGGATGTGGAGTTCCGTGACTTTTACCCACTAAAGCAGTTTGATAACCTTTTGTTTTTAAAACATCAAACATATTGATGCCATCTTCTGCAATTACTTTTTTTTGCTTGTGAGGTTCAATAAGTACATTTGGAAACCCTTTAGTTCTTTTGTCTTGTCTTTTTAAAGAACCCACATTATACACCTGATTATCTACACCAGTTGCGTATTGTCCGCTAATTAAAGCCGCTCTTGATGGGGCACAATTTTGATTGGTATATGCATTTGTAAAAGACATGCCTTGAGATGCCAATTTATCGATTACAGGCGTTTCATAAATTTTTGAACCATTATTCTTATTTGTATCCCCTGTACTTACATCAACCCAACCTAAATCATCTGCAAAAATTAATACGATATTGGTTTTTTTTTTATTATTGTTTCCTTTTTGTGAAGATGCTAGATTGCAACTAAAAAAAAGAATGGCTAAAAAAATGAATATTGAAATTTTTGAAAGCATCTTTATCTTTATTTAATTTCACTAATTAAATAGTATTTTTTTGTAAGTATTGTTTATTTTAATGATATACATGCCATTTGAAAAGTTAGAAATGTCTATTGTTTTTCCTTTTCCTGATAACACTTTGGATCCTGTAAAATTATAAATCTCCCAGTTTTCTGAGTCATGATTTTTTATTGTAAACACGCCACTTACACTTGGATTTGGATATACAATAAAGCTTTTATTTTGTTGAAAATTATCCACAGACAAACCCTCTTGAACAAATGTTGCCGTAATATTTAAGTCTGAATTTACGGTTATTGCTAACGGATTTTCTGTACTAACTATATCACCAGACCAACCTTGAAAAACCCATCCCTGTTCCGCAATGGCATTTAAATCAAATTGCTGTCCTCCAAAAGAAGTCCCGCTAGTATAATTCAACAAACCATTACCTTCTTTATTTATAACAACATCAAATACCTCAGCGTTTCCTTTGGGAATAAATTCTATTCTATCAAAAACTATACTGCCAGTATTTACTCTTTCATACACCTTAAATTCATTAATAATTCCTGCCCAATGCGACCAATTTGTTAAATCTACATTAATAGTATGCCATTCATCATCATTAGGTATAGTTATTTTTTTTCTACCTGTTGCAAATTGCGACCCTGGAATATTTGCTGCCATTTGAAGACTTGTGCCTTCTGTGTTATTCTTAACTACCAATTGTAATGTCTCATACAAATCTGAGTTGATATTTAGACCTGTTATTGCTGCAATGGGTAGTGCGAAACCACTAGAATAATTTAAAGTCAATTTATCATTATCAGTATTTACATTCATTCCAGCAGTAACTGCTGTCCAAGGGGCAAAATCTTCTGAAGTTGTCCATACTACAGTTGCTGGTGCAATAGCTTGTACAAAATAATCTTCGATTCTAAATTCAAATTTTTCAAATGCAAATGAAGGCAGTTCAGCGTCTACACTTATCACAGAACCAGATTCACCATCATTACGTGCAGTTGTTATAATACTTTTCCATTCACTATAAGCATGTGGGTTTGGATTATCATAGGCATCAAAGGCAGCTAAACCAGCCTCGGTTAAAATTCTATCTGGAGAACCCCTATCATTAAAACCACTCTTTACATAACCTGACCCAGAATTGTCATCTAAGAAATTCTGAAGTTTATTATTAGCTTTACTATAAGAAAGGCTTCTGTAATACAACGTTGTACCAACAGGTAATTCTGAAGTAAACGTTACATTTACAACTTCATTATCTCTGTAAGTAAGTGAACTACCATTGTAATTGTATATTAAAACATCATACTCTGTGTCGGTTTCACTTTTTGCGAAAAATGCGTCTAAATCATTATTAGAATTATTAGGTGTACCCGAAACATTAGATGTGTAATGAATTTTATTATTCATTGTATTTAAGCTTGTTATCGCTGGAGGATCTTCCGTTCCTACTTTATTACCCCATCTATAAATAAATTCTAGCCCATTCTCTTTATTCTTATAAAACATATTAGAAAACGACAATTCTACAATTTCAGCGTGAGAAGTTTCAGCATTAATAAACCCTTTACCATCAGCACCATTCATAGTCGTTACTGTGGCATACTCCATTAAATCGATAGTAGCATTATTATTCCATTTAGGATGATTTACCAAATCAGCAAAAAGCTTATCAAACTTAGTTCTCATATTACGTAAATTACTGTTTCCTATAATTACATAATCAGATATTCCCCAAAAATCGTATCGCAAATCATTATCAAAGGCATATGATATTAAATCTTCTGCAAAAGAAGCAAAAGGCTCGCCTTTATAATTTAAAACCGTTCCGTTTTTAAAAACAAAATCTGGAGCTCTTGTGTGCAAGCCTACAATTGCTTCAGGTAAAACAGCTCTAATGGCTTGCTCTGTATTTTCAAAATGCTCTATAAAATCTTGTTTAGTTCCAAACCAATGATCCGGTGTTTCAATCTCAGAACCTATTCTAAATCTCCAAGACAAAACCATTTCTTCACCATAAGTTTCAACTAGCTTTGTCATTAAAGCCTCTATATAATCATGATACGCTTGTTTATCTGCAGGTGGTAACGAATTTCCATAAATAGATATTTGTTCGTCTTCACGAAAATTTATATTATCTCTAGTTCCCGCAGGAATAAATGTGTAACCGTGTTGAAATGCCCAAGAAGGTTGATCTAACACAATTTGATGAATTTCTGTTTGAGAATTGATAATTTTATCTAATCTATCTGTTAAACGTTCAAATCTATACACATACACATTATTGATAGAATCATATAAACAGGTATCAAAATCCAAGTCTTTTACATTTTCGCCATTTACAGTCTTTTTGATTCCACCAATCATCCTAACCGTATTCATCTTCAGTCCTGGACGAATATTGGATCCATTTTTTGGACTAATGCGATTAGCAACAGACCATATGTTATGCAGCGGTTCATTTTGCTTAGCATTATCTGTAAAATCTGTAGACAATGTTACTTGCGCATTTAACCCTATAAACATAAAAAGTGATAGGACTAAAATTAATCTTTCTTGAGATATCATATGCATGAGTTTTCATAATGGCATTTTAACTTGTTAGTAAGTTAAAAGATAATATTTTAGAGCAAATTACAAACATTTTTTTTTAATACTATCATGCACAGTCTTGATTTAGAATTAACAACAATACATAAACAATCATCGGTCTGCACCAATTACAATTACAGGCGTTTTTTGACCGCCGTTTACTCGTTTTTTCTGCGCTACAAAATAGGGCTGAAACGTATAATTTGAGGCTTCATCCCAAATAACGTTTTTCTCTGGCAATAGTATTTTTAAAATGTTCTTCTTATTAGAAAATTTTATATTACCCGCTTCGTTATACCATTCATTTGGATCTACACTATGATCATAAAATTCCTCTGTACCATCTTCATAGCGTATATAGCGATACCCCTCTTTTTTTATAGCATGGTTATTCATTGCAAAAGTAGTAATTGCATAAGATGCATCTACACCTTTATCGCTTTGCATCATATCTACCAAACTCTTGCCTTCATTTCTCGTATAGGCTGGTAATCCACTCAATTCAAGCAAGGATGGATAAATAGATAACATTTCTACAGGCGCAGTAATTTTCTTTCCTTTGGGCAAATTGGGACCAGCGAACATTAATGGTGCTTTAGTAGCTGTTTCCCAAAGTGCGTGTTTTGCAAAAGTGCCTTTTTCTCCTAAACGATAGCCATGATCAGACCACAATACAATAATGGTATTGTCTGCATATTTACTACTTTCTAAAGCATCTAAAACACGACCTAACTCATAATCTACATAACTAACACACGCTAAATAAGCCTGTACAATCTTTTTCCACTCGCCACTTTCCTTCGCCCATTCTGTGGATGGCATCATTGGTAAATCGTTAATTTGTAACCCAACGTTTGGAATATCGTTTAAATCATCGGACTTGTATGGTGGTGTTTCAATTTTATCCAAAGGATACAAATCGAACCATTTTTGAGGCACATATAAAGGCACATGCACACGCAAAAACCCTAAGCCCATAAAAAAAGGCTTTTCGTAATCTCTTTCCAGACGTTCTTTAACCCAATTTACAGATTGATGATCTGGCATTAAGGTATCATTTTCTGGAAAAGCACCCCAATCAGTGCTTGTCCTTCCGTGTTTTCCTTTAACACCTTTACCAAAACCATCCCAAACAAAACGTTTTTCAGGGTAAGGACCAAAACCTTTTACACGACCTCCAGATTCATCGAAAACATCATTAGGTGCATGAATATGAAACAGTTTACCAATGCCCATAGTGTGATACCCATTTTGCTTGAAATACTCTGGTAAAAACGTAATATCTTTAGTTGCAGGATTTCCTTCTCTTCTAATTTTATTATCAGGCGTCATACCATAGATACCGGTTGTTGATGGCCGTAAACCTGTCATTATCGAAGCTCTTGAAGGCCCACAAAGTGGCGCCTGCACATGGGCATTGGTAAAGGTTACTCCCATTTTTGCGAGTCTATCAAAATTGGGCGTTTTTACATTTGAAAAATTTTGAATTGGACTAATCCAATTATTCAAATCATCAACTGCTATAAACAATACGTTTGGTTTTTTAATCTTTATTTTTTTACTTTCAGACTTACAAGCACCTAAAAATAGCGTACCTATTATTAGTAAGAAATACGTTTTTTTCATCACAAATTATTTAGACCTAAACTCTTTGATTCTATTTTTTAGTCTTTCCACTACTTCTGGGTTCTGATCTGCTAAATTATTTTTTTCAAAAGGATCTTCTTCTATGTTGAACAATTGTACAACCTCTCCTTTCTTTCTTACCGAATCTGGTACGATAATTTTATACGGCGGAAAAATGGCCATGTTATAAAACATACTATTTTCAATTGTATCAAAATCATGTGCATATACTTCTCCAAAAATACCCTTACGCTCAGCTAATGCTTTTTCATCTAAAACACTTACTCCAGGTAAATTTTCAGGTTTTTCAATTCCTAAAACATCAAGTACTGTAGGCACCATATCTATACTACTTGTAATGGTTTTATCATCCATTTTAGGAGTAATTTTTCCTTTCCATTTGTACATAATTGGTGTGCGGATTCCCATATTATAAGGCGCACGTTTAGAATGTTTTAAGTATCCGCTTTTGTCAGGGTTTTGGGCCCAACCATTATCACATACATAAACAAAAAGTGTGTTTTCTGTTAAACCTTTGTTTTCAATTAAATCGAATAATTGTCCGCAAGTTTCATCAAACCACTCACACATTGCCCAATACTTTGCTAAATGCTCTGAATCTGTTTTCTTTTTATATTTTTCGAATAAATGTTGCGGAGGATTATGAGGTCTGTGTGGTAAAAATGGTGCGTACCATAAAAAGAACGGTTTCTTTTCTTTTAATGCTAAATCTACATAGCTGTTAATTGTATCTAAACCTTTTCTTCCAATTTCTAAACCATAATCACCATGCCTTCCACCACGCGTTGGATCTCCATGTGTCATACCATAATCAAACCCACCTATTTTGTGGTTACCGTGCCACCATTTACCTGTTTGAAATGACAGATAACCTTTTTCCTTAAGCATATCTGGGAGTGTGGTTTGTTTTTCAAAAGCTGAAATTACAGGTTTATAGGCTTCTGCTCTTGCTTTTCCACGGATATTTCCACGATCATAAACCTTATCATTTCCTAAGATTCCATGGTCTTTAGGATATAAGCCTGTAATGATTGTTGCCAAAGAAGGCGAACATAATGGCGTTGGCACATAGGATTGTGTGAAGGTTAAACTTTCTGAAGCAAATTTGTCTATCCTTGGAGTTTCTATATTTTCATCTCCCATGAAACTATAATCTGTCCACGATTGGTCATCTGATAATATGAATACAATGTTAGGTGGTGTTTGCTTTTTATTAGAAACACTTTCAGTTTCTTTTTTAGTTCCTTTTCCGCAAGAAACTAAGATACTTACTGCTAATATTCCTAAAGATATTTTTTTAATCATTTTCATTTTAGGTTAGATATATTAATTTTTGGTTTGTTTTATTATTGGTTTTGCTATTATACTTTCTTTTTTATTTCTTTTTATAGGTCCATTATCTCCTATAAGATACATTTTTCTAAAATCAGTACCATCCTCTTTTTGTGCAACAATGATTCTAGCATCGGGATGTGGATTATCGATAAGCGACGATATCACAAAACCGGAATTCTTTCTACTTAAAAAAACGGTGCTCTTTTTAAACGATTTTCCAGCATCAGAGCTATCCCATCTGCTTATTTCTCCAACATTACCTTTACTTTCATGTTCTAAATATAGGCTTACTTCAGTGGTAGATTTTACTTCTAAATCGCCATTACCGTTAGGAAGATCTGGATTCTCACTTTGTAACCACTCTTGTCCATCCCATCTAAAAAGTTGTAAACGTTTAGGACCACTTCTTTTTTCGCCTATGTCAGGCCCAACCAAAACACCAACATGTGGATTGCCATTGGGGTCAACATCTGCTACACCTTGAAACGTCCAATCGTTAGGTATTTCCTTTACCAATGTTTTTCTATCTGCCATTTCCTTGGTTAAAGGCATTTCTAAAGGTTCATTTTTAACATTTTTCCATTTTCTGGTTTTCGTATTAAAAACCATGTAATACAAATTATGTCTTTCTGGAATGTGTCCTCTTGCATCTTGAGCGTTTTTATTATCTCTACAAATATGGTAATCGAAAGCTATAATAATATCATCTCCATTACCTTTGCTTACCCAAGGATACCAAGAATCTTCGGCTTCAATATCAGTTCTTCTTTTATGCTTTAAAAAGGAAACTGGCTCTTCAAATGTTTTACCATTATCAGTTGATTTTTGATATACCCAGTTACTCCTATGTGCTCCATGACGATAAAACAAGTACATATCGCCATTATCCATTTTTACAAACTGACTGTAGGTTCCAAACAATGAAATATTATCTAATGTTTCCCAGTCAGAAATATCTAAAGGTTTTTTAGAAACTGCATGAATATTTTTTCCATAATGATGATTTCCTAAGGGATTTTCACCGTCTTCAGGTGTTCCTCCATGACCTCCAAAAGCAATGTGAATATATCCTGCATCATCAATAAGAATTGCAGGCTTACCATGATTGTCTATTTTTTTCTTTCGATTAGGATCTTTCCCCATTTGACTAACACCTGCTTTAAAAGGACCTTTCCATTCTTTTGTAGTATGATTATAGGAAGCTACATAAGGATCTTCTAATTCCCCTTGATAACAGACATAAGTAATTCCTTTATGATAGACTCCTGCAGGATGTTGCACCACAGCAACTGCATTTCCAAAACCATTGTCAGCAAAATATTCTGCATCATGTTTTTCAACACCATTGCTTTGTAAGTCTTTTTTAGTAGACTTACAGCTCAATAGAATGAAGCCTAAGAAAAATATAACAATAGATCGCTTATTAAGCATTGATACTGATTATTTTATGATTAGTTTTTTTGTAAATTGATTTCCTTGTTGTCCTTGAACAACTATAAAATAAATCCCACTTGTCATTTTTTGTTCTTGTGCATTTATTATTAACTTGTTTTGAGCCTTGTTATTAGTATAAATCCTTCTTCCAAGAACATTATAAATACTTAAGTTTTTCCAATTAGATTTATTCAATTTTACTGTAAATAAATGATTCGTTGGATTTGGAAATACATTTATGTTGAATTTATCTTCATTTTGAATGTCAGATACTGAAAGACTATTTAATTTTAATTCAAAGGAATCTAAATCAAAACCAAAATTTAATAAACTAAACCTCAGCACATGCTCTCCTGCTTCTAAATCAAAATTACCAATAGATTCTGTTAAGTATGCACCAGAACCTGTGTTGGTCAATATGATATCACTTAAAAAGGTCATATTTTCATCTGGAAAAGAAACTGTAAGTTGTTTAAATGCTGGACTTCTTCTTGTTTGGTGTGTTACCTCTAATTCATAATTTCCTGATTGGGTAACATCAATAGTATATTCTAACCACTCTCCATTTTTTATATCTCTCACAATTTGTCCGTTAGTACTAATATCAACCATTTCATTAGGTCTAAAGGATGAACTATTTTGATTTTTCTTATCCCAGTATGCAATATCAATACCACCATTATCATAGTGTTCAAATTCTATTTTTCCAGGAACTGGATGTGGTTTACTATCTGATCTGTAGGCCCATTGATTAGGCGTTAAAATAGTAAATGTTCTTTCCTCTATATTACCTCCAGCATCCTTTGCTTCTATTTTAAGTAAATATGAAAGTTCGGTCATATTTGTTAGTTCTGGTACTGAAGACCATATATAAGGAGCCTCTGTTAAAGCACCAACACTTACATTGTCTACATATAAAGTTGCTTCGATAAAATCGGTTCCAACAACAGCTTCAACTACTAAATCACTTCCTTTTAATATTTCTTGGTTATTTTCTAAATCTTTAAACCCTAATACTCTACTTAAATCAAGTGGCACCTCAATGATCTTTTGACCTTTTTTACTGGCATCGGCATCAAATGAATGTTCACCATAAGTTATGCTAGTTCCTTCTCCAATATATAGGGTAACAAAGGCTTTTTCTAGGTCTTGCTCATGACGAATAACTGCAAAATGCCCAGTAAATTCAACACCTATACTTGAAAGACTAAGTACTCTAGAAGCATCTTCTTGACAAATAATATAATCTTTAATAACCTTATCTCCAATTTGACTATTAACTATAGCTCCAACAATAACAGCTTCTCTGTACAAATGCTCTACAGATTTAACGCTTGTATTTGTAGATTTAGAAGGTTCGAAAATATGTACATACGGTTTATCCCATGCTTCCCCTTGTTGCCTAATAGCTACAATTTGTGTTTTCTTGTTAATATAACCCCCTTTAGCTTCTCTAGAAGCTGGTCCAAGTGCCTTAGTATACTCTCTAGCTACTCCAGATGGTGCAAACATATTCATATACGTGTTGGTTTCATTTAAATCAAACCGAACTTTTACTGCATCATTTATAACTTGTGTAACATTGGTATTTTCAAAAAATCGCCAACCTGGAGATTTTCTTAAATCTCCTATATCATTTTGGTATCTGGTTGTTGGAGAAACCGCCAATTCTACATCATCCATCGTCATAACATGAGTTACATCACCGATATTATGATATATATAATCATGAAAATTGTTTGCACCTAAAGATTTAGAACGAAACATATCAAAATAATAACCAGTAGTTTCACTAGTTCTAATAGTGCTTAGAGTTCTTTTCTGTTGATCGTTATTTACTGTATCATCCAAAAATTGAGTTGCAAAACTAAAATTAGGATTTATAGGGTCTTCCAGATGTTTTGGTTCAGCAGCTTCATTAACGGTTGTGTTCATCCATAAATAAGAATTTGAATTCCAAGACCCTGGTTGAATACCATGTGTAGTACCATTTACAATCATCGTATTATTTCCTGCGTGTCGCCAAAAATAATCTGTATGCTCTACTAATTTTCTTTCTGCAACAGTATTAGGTAATCCAGCTCCAGGAGCCATAATATAGTTGGCTCCATACAATTCCATAGTTATTCCTGTAACATGAGAATGAACATAATGTGCCCCACCAATAATACCCGTAAGACCATAATCTTCATTATTTTCTTTTACTAAATTACGTTGTAATGCAACTCCCGCATGTTTGATAATAACTGTTGGTTTTTCAAAATCAATTTCTCCATCAATAGTATCGGGTATATCTTCTGCCCAAAACAGTTGTTCAAAAGCATCAACGTTTTCATAAGTACTTATTCGTATGTTTGGAATGTAACCGCCAACAGCGTTATACCCTTGCCTTAAGGCTATTTCAGATTTTTGAACGTAGTCGCTTAGTCCCTTTCTAGATGCCAAATTATGCGTATATCTATAAATTTTTCTTGTTTGATCACTATATCTTTTAGAATCTCCAAAACGTACAAAAGTTCTATTAGGATGCCTTAAATTATCAAAGAGAAAGTTCCCATCTAATATATTGGTGTAATTATCCATTACATTCAATTCTGGTTTCAAACGATCCACTATATTAAGTACCATAGTTACATTGGGCATAAAACTGTAGCTCACAGGCTCAGGCCAAATACCTTGTTCTCCAAATATGGGTAAGATGGTTCTGGTAAAAGAGTTTTGACGCCTCGTTCCAATGTTCCAGAAAATGTTAAACATGCGTTCCCTTTCTGCATCATCTTCTACACAAAGTATCGTAAATAAAGACCCCGGAGCTGTTAAAATAGGATGGTTACTTACTGTTCTTCCATATCTATTATCTACACCCGTAAATTCTCCTAATGCATTCATTGCTATGTTGTGTACTGCTTCTTGCGCCATAACATTATCAAAAGGTATTTTATTTCCTGAAGATTTTTGATAGACTCTAGTTTCTGGTTCTTTTAAATAGTTTACCATAAAATCATAAGCGATAGCAAATTGTAAATACCCCGTACGAGGGTCTGCAAAATAATTACCACTCATAGCAGTCTTATCTGGCGTTCTTGAAGCAAGTTCTTCAATGTAATACCATAAAACATCTGCAGCAAATTGAGCATATTTCTCTTCTCCAGAAATATAATAAATCATAGCTGCGTATGATGCGTGATTCAAAATTGAAGCATGTCCTGAAATAGCAGAACCTGCATCTGCTTCTGATACATTATCGTCTGCTGCTAATGTTGGAATGGTATTGAGAAAAGCTGCCGGATCTGTAACGTGTGCATTTACTTTAGCATCTACAAGCCCTCTTACTTGAGATACAATAGTACTTGCCCATTCATGATTTTGAATTTTGTCTAAAATTGCTGGTTTTTCAGCAGCAGTTGTCCAAATAATAGGATGCTCTAAAGATTGCGCAGACAAAAACAACACTTTAACTAAGAATAATCCAAAGAGTATCTTTTTCATTTTTTTTGGTTTTAATTAATCTTAACAGGGCACAATGAGCTCAATGTTAATTATTCTCCCTTTTACTTCAATATTTTCAATAAGAAAAAACGGCTTCATCACTTTGATGTTCTGTATATTTTTATTCTATTGATATTTTAAAAATTTTATTGTTGTTTTTAACATTATTCCAATTCACAAATAAGGACACCGATCCTGATAAGGATGTATTTATTTTAGTTGGTTGCGCATCAGGTCCAAACTCTGTTGGTTTTTTCCATTTTGAGCCTACCGCAGGAATGGCATTAAAAAAATAAAACCCTTCCTTTTTAGGATATTCCCAATCTGCCATTTTTGCATTTTCACCATTTATAGGGTTTAATACCCCTAAAATGACATCGCTATTATTTTGAAAACCTACAGACACATTATCTTCCATATGAAATACAGCCCATTTCCAAGGTGCAAAACACCCTTCAAATTCTGGTTGATTATAAATTTCTCCAGGAATATTTATCTTTTTTTCTACTGCATGCACATTATAAATACCACCCTCTACACGATTTTTCCATATTCTTGTAGGGCCTTCTCCTAGCCAACGTTTACTTTTTATTGCTTTAGCGCTTACTTCCATACCAATTCCAGCATATTCATAAACACCTTCGTTTACCGCATATGTATAATCTAATTTTAATTCTCCTGTTGGTTTAATCGTCCATCTAATAGATTCAAAACCTTTTTGGTTTTTACTTTCAATAATAAAACGATCATCCCTATTTTTAATTGAAGCCTTTATCGGAAGCTTATTATTAGATTTTACTTTTAGCGTGTCAGCCCTTTTTATATCAACAAAAGGGAAATTTTTAATACTCGTTGCTTTTCCTTTTACAGCCACTGTTTTTAAAACCCCTGTATATTCATCAAACAAAATTGTGGTATCCCCGATATAAAAAAGAAAGGGATTCTTTTCGTCTTGGATTACTGTATTTCGTATTGATGTTTGAAAAAAGACTGTTTCTTTTTCAAGTTGTAATCGTTTTTCATAGACTAACAGACCTTTATTATCAAAAACTTCAATAATTAAAGCATCGAATTTAGGGAGGTTTTTTGGTAAATCTGTCCTTAACTGTCCTGATTCATTTGGTAAAATATAAGGCGAATTAACATTTCCTGATGCTACGGTTCTAAATCCTGATGCCGATGTGTTTGGAGTTTCAAAAGCAATGAGTTTCCAATTGATTTTACATTCATTTAAATTCACAAAATCAAACTTATTCTCAATAGTTAATTCGCCATTAAACCGTGATGTTATTTTATCTTCTTTAATTTGTACTGACGACCAAATTTCTCTTACCGCATAATAACTGCCATCTTTTTCTCCATTGGGTCCAACAATACCATCTGGTGCATTGTTCCCTTGATGAAAAGGTTGATTATTCATATCGGTTCTTCGCAAACCTTCATCAAAAAGTGCCCAAATCATCAACCCTCCACCAACTTTAGATTTTTCAATGGCATCCCAGTAGGTTTTTAGGTTTGCACCGCCGCCGCCATCATAAAGCGCATGTAAGGCCTCATTGGGTAACACTATATGGTTTTCTTTAAACAAACGTTGCTTTAATAAAGTATAAGAAGGATAAAAATTGGTTTTTATAATATCGAAATCAGGAGAATAGTTTTGATAAATGTCGCCTGTTTTGGTCTCATTTTTTAAAGGTCTTCTTTTCTGAATATCCCACTTAAAAAAAGCGGCATCAAATTTGGGATTATGTGCCAAATGGTTACCATTACTCCAAAGCACAACCGATGGATGATTGACATCTCTTACAACAAGTTCTTTTACAATTTTACTCCCAATTGCATCGGGATAGGGATGCCTCCAACCAGGTAATTCGTCCATTGCCATTAGCCCTAAAGAATCGCATAGGTCTAAAAACTCAGCATCTGGCGGGTAATGACAAATACGCACGGTATTAAAATTCATCTCCTGCATCAGTTTTACATTATCTAGCATATCTTGCCTAGTTAATGTGCGCCCTGTCTCAGGCCTAAAACTGTGCATGTTTGCTCCTTTTAATAAAATGCGTTTGCCATTGAGGTAAAAACCGTCATGGTCGCGCACTTCAAAGGTTCTGAATCCAAACTTTTGTTTGTAGCTATGTATTGTTTTCTTTTTTTGTTTTAAAGACACCTCAACACTATACAGGTTTGGATACTCATGAGACCATGCTGCAATACCTTTTAAAGTGGTTTCTAAATGTCCTTTATTTTTAGAAACTTTTCCAGAAAATGACTTTCCTACTTTTTGATTGTTACTGTCGTAAACCTGCGCTGTTAATGCTATATTTTCTATAGAGGTATCTGTAAAAACATCCATTTTAAAATTACCATTCATTTGCGCATCAATAGCAACACGATCTATAAAATTTACTGGCAGTTCTTCAATATAAACAGGTCTAAAAATACCCCCAAACAACCAGTAATCTGCAATACGCTCTGCTTTTACCACTTGTGGATGCGTTGCTGGTTTTAAAACTTTAACGTCTAAACGGTTGTCTCCTGTTTTTAAAAAATTAGTGATTTCATATTTGAATTCTGTAAAGCCTCCTATGTGCGTATCTCCTATTTGTTGTCCATTTAATTTGACTGTTGTTTCGGTCATAGCTCCCTGAAAAACAATAAAATAACGTTTATCTGATTTTAAATTGAATTTAAAGTCATGACGGTACAACCCCATTTCTGGTCTTGTTTTATAATCTTTGTGGTCTTTGCCATAGGTATAATAGCCAAAACCTTTGGTTTCCCAATTTGATGGCACAGGAATGCTGGTCCAGTATCCGCTATTACGACCTTCAGACATTTTAAAGTCCCAGTCTACAGCGGTATCAGCATAGGTACCTGACAAGTAGGTTTTATTTTGTGCAATTAAACTTCTAAAAAACAAAAAGTTGATTAGGACAAAATAACCTATATACCTACTGGTTTTCATGATTAAACTTATTTTATATGCTTTAATTTAAACACATTAATTCTCACGGGCCCTAATAAACCAGACATTTTTAATTCATCATCTTTTTTCCAATGTTTCCAAGAGGAAAAGGTTTGTCTTTTGGAATCACGAGATTCAGGATGTGACAACCAACTAGGAATTGCCTTGGTTTTATTACCTTGGCGTTGGTAATCTAAAGGTTCTTTTTCGTCGCCAATTAAGCGGTTTACCCATAAATTCGTGATTTTTATTTTTAAACTATTGTTGCCTTTTTTCACATAATCATCAATAGCGACTCTAAAAGGTGCTTTCCATAAGGTACTTACCTTTTTACCGTTTATAAACACTTCGGCTACAATAGCTACACTACCTAAATCCAATTCAAAAGCATTCTCTTTACATAACTGTTTTTTAGATAGGGTGAATTCTTTTTCATAAATGGCAGTTCCTGAAAAATGTTGGATTTCTTCTTCAGTTGCTTCCGACCAAGACGATAATGTTTTAAAATGCTTCTTTAGTGCTGGACCGTTTTTTAAAGGAAATGTAATGTCCCAATCTTCAGACAGGTCTATTGGCTGTGGAACCTTAACCTTTATTTCTTTAGATTTTCCTGATGCCTTTGTATACGATAAGCTTCCTGAAAAAGGTGTTTTCCAAATGGTATTACCATTACCTTTATATATTTCTGATGAAGGTATAGACCTACTTAAATTCAAAAATTCTCCTTCTGGAATTATAGTTGTTCTTGAATTCCCATCGGTTTCAAATGTAATTTTCAGAAAATTATTAGCATTTTTTAATGCTTTTCCATTTACCAATTCATCTGAAACTTTGATATTCAAGTTTCCAAAAGTCACTTGTTTTTCGATGTCTTTAGTGATATCAAAAGCTTCAAAGTTTTTAGGCACACCTTTGGTTTCTGCTTTAAATTTACCAAACACCGCAGAAATTATTTTGAGGGGTTGATTGCCTGCATCAATTTTAACAAACTCTCGTTCTTCGGCATGAATGTGTTCTACTTTATCACCAATTTGATATTCCATTCGAAACTCCTTGACATACCCCATTGCTGGGTCGCAGTCGCAAAAGGCTCTAGACATCTGAAAATTTAATGTTCCACCATTTACCTTTGTAGCTACTTTATCCGTAATATCTACTAAACCTTCTTGTAAAAAATTACCATATTCTGCTTTAATGATTTTTAAGTTAGATAGTGGTGTTGGTGTTGATTTTTCTAATTTTACATCAGCTTCAACAATGTAATTTTTATCTACTGAATTTTCTTTAAACACTACAAAAACAGCCTGTTCACTATCTAAAACAATAGGAATATTTACAGTACCATCATCATTACTTTTCCAAACGGCTACTTTTTTAATGTCTCCAGTTTCAGCATTCCAAATTTCAGGCAATTTGTTTGCAACTTTAAAGCGTCCCGTAAATGCTACTTTTTCCTTTTTGGCATTGGCTATAAAATAGATATCAGCGTCCTTTGTTTTTCTGTGAATAAACCCAATGTCTTCCCTATTCGCCTCGGCAATAGAAAAATCTGGAACAATCTTCTTTTCATTTAAAAATTCAGCAATTGAAATAGCTTTTATCAAACCTTTATCCCAAAGTGCATTGGCTGTTGTTTTTATATGAACATCACTTTCAAGGTAATTGCTCAAACTTGGCGAACGCTTTGGTTTATTACCAATAATTTTTGCGCCTTTTTTAACTAGAGCATCTATTATCTTTAGTGTTTTAGGTGTTATCCAATCGCTTTCTGGTAAACTCAATACTTCGTATGCTACTCCAAATTTGGTAACGATTTTTCCATTTTTCACAGATAATTCTGCCAATTTATTAGCTCCAATTAAATCATAATCATAACCAGATTTCTTTAATTCAGGTAATAAAAAAGCGGTGTTTGGAGAAGAATCTCCAGTAAACATCAAAACATCTGCAACATTAGTCCCCTGTTGTAATAAATATTGCGATTTGGCGATATAATCTAAATACGATTTGCTTTGTGTCCACCAAGTGTTCAAGCGGTTTAAATCAAAACCGTGATAACTTAGTGCCATGCCTGGTCCAATATCCCAAGGTTGATGCACATAGGTGTGAAATATAAAACGGGTAATGCCTTCTGCCCAAGCTTTATCTCCAATAGATTTAATGGTTGCAGGGTGTTTGTCCCAGCCCCCAATGCCGGTAAAAGATTCTGCTCCAACAATGCTGCTTCCGTTTAAATGGGCTATAGAAGATACAAATTTTGATGAATCAAAAAACGGATAACCTCCACTCCAAAACTCGCACATCACAATATCGCCTTTGGCGCCAACTTGCATATTATCAAAAGGTCCCCAATAGGGTTCTACAGAAAATTTTAATTTGTTTTTATGGCATAATTCTGCAAAATGACCATAGTAGTTTTCAGCAATTAAATCGCCTATAGTTCTTCTAAAATCCCATTGAAAACGCTCAGTAATTTCGCCACTTTCTACATAATAACCTGCTAAAGTTGGTAAATACGGTGTTAAATCATAACCTCGTAATTTTTTAAATTGATGCTCAAAACCAGTGGTCCAATTTTGCGACCCTACTTCGTAACTATCAATCAAACAATTATTTACAGTACTCACTACTAAGTCTCCTAATTTATTTAAAATGGGCTGCACACCTTTGTTCCAATAATCATCTAGAGCAGCTGTAGACATTTTATCGACCTCTAAACCATGTCCACCATCTACTGCGGGTCTGTTTTTTGCACCATTAGGCGTATGTCCTATTCGTAAAATAACCCATTCACCTTTTGGAACGTTCCATTCTAAAATACCATTTTCAGAAAATTTAGACGTAATGTCAATGATACTTTCCTTTTGTATAATGGCTGCATTTGGAATTTCTTTGGTATCTGGCAACAAATGATTTCTGATTCTATCTGATAATATTTTATAATCTAATCCATCAATTTTTACAGACGTCTTAGGCTTTGGAAACGCCAAAACAGCGATATCTTGGTAATAACTGAATTTGGTTTTTGGCTTAGGGAGTTCTGTTTTCAATACATTACCACCATCAACAACAAGCTCACTAAAAACTACAGTTTGCATAGCATTTTCTTCGGTAACCCAAGGACCACCAGAAGAGGACCAACCTGCACTGTTATGAAATGCCAAGTCTAAATCTAATCGTTTTGCTTCTGAAGCTGCAAAATGAAATAAATCCAGCCATTCTTCACTCAAATAGGTAACGCCACCTTTTGGAAAACCCAAATGCACATTAAACAATTGTGCTTCTTGAATGCCCACTTGTTTCATGGCTTCTAAGTCTTTTGTGATGCCTGATTTGGAAACATTTCCACTAATCCAATGCCACCAAGTTCTGGCTTTGGCTTGGTTTGGTGGGGTTATAAATCCATATTCTAAATCTGAACCCACTTCTTGTGCAAAAAGTGTTATAAAACAAAATAAGACCGTGAATAATGTACTTACTGTTTTCTTCATTTTTATTTTTTTGTAATTAATTTTGATGTTGTAATTGTAATTGGCCCTAACAAACCTGATGGCAATAATTTATCTGTTGCTTTTTGAAATGAATAAGCGCTAAAGGTTTTTCTAGGTCCTTCCGGAAGGGGTTCATTATTTCTAAACCATTCTGGCATTTTTATCATATCGCCTCTAAAATTAGAAGGTCCAAAACCCAATTTATTTCTCCTTACATCATACCCAGTTTGGTTGGGTAATTTTTCATCTCCAATTAAACGATTAGTCCATTGGTTGGTTACTTCAACAACCAACTCATTTTCACCTTCTTTTAAGGCTGAAGTTACATCAAGACTGTAAGGTGCTAACCAACTTACGCCAATCTCTTTTCCGTTAAGCATTACTTTTGCAATAACTTGAACGTCTCCAAGGTTTAACGTAAACGCTTTATCTTCTTGTAAAAATCCTTTTTGAATATTGAACGTTGTTTGATAAATAGCTGTACCTGAATAATGCTTAATGCCTTCGTCTTTATGGGTTGTCCAATCAAATAACGTATTGGTTTTTATTTGTGCTTTGTGATGATCTTGTTCGCGGAAATCGATAGTCAATGCGTTGGCAATTGCAACAGGATTAGGAATATCGGTAACGTTTATATTCCATTTTTCAGTATTGTTAATTAAGCTTGAATAGTTTCCGTTTTCGAAAACTTCCATCTTCAATTTTTGACCGTTTTGATTTACTGAAAACAAAGGTTTTTTTGAAGCATTTGTTTCAATAGCAGTAATTTTAGTCGCTTTTTTTGAAGACTTTTGAAACACGACAAACACCGATTCTTGTGGTTTTAAATCAATCGACACATTTGTTCTTCCATCTTTATGAGAATAAGCTGCCAATTCAACAATTTCTCCACTAGTACTTTTCCATAATTCTGGCACTTTTCCATCAATTAAAAAACTACACTCTAAAGTTTCAGATTCCGTTAAATTATGATTGTAGATAAAATAAATATCTTCGTTTTCGGTTCTTCTATGGTAATAGTTAAAATCGGGTTGACCTTTAACAATAAGATCTTTTTGGATGTTATTTGTTTTGAAAATGTTTTCCCATTCAAAAGCAGTATATGTTTTTTTGCTTGACCAAATCGCTTCGATTAATTCGTTAAACGTTTCTTGATTTTCCTGTGATTTTTGATAACCTCCTAAACGTTTCGGCTTTTTCCCGATAATAATTGCACCTTGTTTACTTAATTCCCAAATACCCTTTACAGTTGCTAAAGTCATTACATCGGTATTAGGCAAAACCAAAGCATTGTACGTAATCCCATTAGGTAATTTCAACTTGCCGTTTTCTACCGTTAATCGGTTTACAATAACTTCAGCATTTACACAATCGTATTTATAAGCTTTAGGCAATTGTGGTTTAATTTGTTTACGATGTATTACATGATTTGGAGCTCTATCTCCAACAAAAAACAACAAATCTACCACTGGATTTCCTTGACGTAACATGTACGAACCTCTTGCCAAATAATTGAACCACTCTGGCCCTGCATTGTCCCACCATGTTTGCGTTCTATCTATATGAGAACCTACAAAACTCATAGACATGCCTGGTTCTACATGTGTATTGGATTGGTGTGCAAAACGATGAAACATATATTCGTTAATACCGTTTGTCCACTCGTAATCACCTTTTTGTTTGGCTAACGCTGGATGAAAACTCCAGTTTAATTTGGTACTTGTAAAAGCTTCCGCAGAAATGACATTTTTCCCATAAATATGTCCTGATGACACGGCTGCTCTTTTATGATTGTTTGGTTTCCCCAACCAAAATTCTCCCATAGGAATATCTGCACTTCTACCTGCATCTAAACTATTAAAAGGCCCTACAAAACCGTAAGGTTCTATATAAGACAACAATCCATCTTCGTGACATAATTCTGTGAAGTAATCGAAATAATTGGTTACCATTAAATCGCTAACCAAACGTTTCATATCCCAAAACACATCTTCTACTGTTGCTACATCTTCTACATATTTACCTGCAAATAATGGTAAAAAGGGCACAAAATCGTAGTTGTATTTCTCTTTAAATATAATTTCCATGTCGTCTGTCCAGTTTTGTGGCCCTACTTCATAACTATCAATTTCTACATACTGCAAAGCGTTTGGAGCATCAATTTTGGCTTGTTTTACCAATTTACCCACAAAAGCATCATAGTGAATTTTTAAAGCTTTTTTACTGAATTTATCAATCTCTAATCCTGTTCCTGCATCAGAAGCAGGCTCGTTTGTTGCTCCAGAAGCTGTAAAACCAAATCGCATAATGGTCCAGTTTCCTTCGGGTAAACTCGTTTTTAAAACACCATTATCGTCCATTTTATCAGTTAGTACGACAATGTCTTTTTTATGAATAAACGTTTCCTTATCAGGATTTCCGGTAGGACGTTTGCGTCTTCTGTAGGAAGTAAATTCTAGTTCGTTTCCTAAGCTATAATTCGCTAAAAGTTTCATTTCATAAATACCAGTATCTAAGTCTGTAACCAATCTAAAATAGCGTGCAGTAACAGGTTTAAACTGTTCTTTAAAATAACATTCGTCTTTTCCAATACGTTCTTCATTGGGTTTACGAACTAAAATGAAATGTATACCATCGTCTGATTTTAACAAACTAAATCTTCCTTTTCTTTTATTAATAAAAATAGACAACGAACGTATGGTGTGTGGTTTACCATAATCGAACTGAATCCATTCTTTTTGCTTTAAATCTGCGTGCGTATTGGTTTGTTTATCGGTTGCTAATTTTGCATTAAACGCCTTATCTGAAGAAGTAATTATAGGCTCTACTTCTGCGTCTATTAATTCCGTTTTTAATGAAGGATACGCAACCACAGCAATATCTTTATAAAAATTGTGTCTTGAAGGTGGTTGTTCAAGTTTGGTGTTTATTTGACCTCCCTTTACAATCTGCTCACTATGTACCACAACTTTCATGGCGTTTTCTGGAGTAACCCAAGGACCACCACTAGACGTCCATCCATCGCAGTTATGCACACCAAAACTCAATCCTAATTTTTCGCACTCTTTGGCTGCGTGTCTTAAAATATCTCTATGTTCTTGCGAATTGTATTTTACATCGCCTTCTGGCAAACCCATAGAAACGTTAAATACCAAAACACCTCCAATACCCGCTTCTTTTATGGCTTTTAAATCTTTAGTAAACCCTTCTTTAGACATGTTATCACTATTTACATGATACCAAGTTCTCGGTTTTGATTCGTCAGGCGGATTTTGAAATCCTTTTGCTAATTCTTTTGTTGTTTTTACTTCCTTTTTAATGTTTTGACATTTTACTGCAAAAGCAAATGTGAACAACATTAGTATATAAAATACAACTGTCTTTTTCATCCTTTTTTTAATTTCTTTTTAATTGTAATTGAACCGTTTTTCCTACTTGTTCTTCTTGAGGTAAATGAATTATAAAATGAGTTTTACCATTGATGTATTTACTATTTTCAATACTATAATTCCCCTTAATAGATACGCCAATTTTAGTGAGCTTTTGAGAAGGATCGCTAATTGCAAAATCTAAATAATCTGATTTTTCTTCTAATAATATCACACAAGGTGCGTCTACAGAAATTCCTCCTTTAATTGTAGCTGTTCCTTTTTTATAAAATACAATACCAGCTTTTTTTTCATCAGACGAAACAACAGACTGCTGCACTTTGGTATTCACAATTTTAAAAGGATTGCTTTTGTACAAGCTCTTCATTTTTTCTTCAGAAGCATTTGGCACTAAAATGTAACTATAAGAGGCATTTTTAGGTTTTGCGCCATGAGACAACCACAATTTAAAAATATGCTCTGTTAAAAGTATTGGACGGTAACGTTCTGCCACATTATTCCAACTTCCAACTAGTATATTCGTTGCTAAATTGGCTTTCTGGTTTTTAGGAAAAAAATAGCCGATGCTATCGTGTAACACCCAATCTAAATCTGCATTTTTTTGTTTATGTACCGCTTTCTGAATATTACCTGCTTTACTGACAACAACATTGCCTTTTAAAAAGGATTGGTTAATTGCTGAAGTGATTTCAGCATTTTTATCCGATGAAATATCACTTCCCAAACACACGATAGCGTCATCAAACATAAACCAAGATTTTTTAGCCTTTACCCCATCTCTATCATAATCCATTACTGCAATGCCATTTTCTCCATTGGTGACACCGCCAACAAATTCACCATTGGTTTTAAAATCTCTAAATTTAATAATAGGCAGTTTTTCTGTATCCTGCAAAATGGTTGTTCCAGGTAGTTTTTTCCAATCCCAAAACGGAAATACATTTTGATAAGCTTTATTATTAACCGCTAATAAAGCAACCCCATCTCCCATATAATAACCTTGGATATTTTCGCTATTTACAGATTCTGTGCCCACCACTCTTTGAGAACTCATTTTAACAGAAAAGTAAAAGTTTTTACGACGGTGTACATGAAAATCTGATTTCCAAAAGTGTTTGTTTCCTGATAACATTTTAGTATCTAAAGCTTTATCATATTCTTCTGAAAAGGCTTTATCTAACTGTTTCATCTGCTCTAAACAGACTTTTAAGCGTGCTGCTTTCTTTTGCTGTTCATCTTTATAGAGATGTCTTCCTAAGGCGTTAACATCATAAGAATTGTTCCAATGTATCCATTGTTGACCCTCTAAAACGTAGTTTCTTAAAACAGCTATTTTATGTTTTTCAAATTGAAAAGGAGTATCATTTACAAACGCATAGCATTGTATCATATTTTCTAAATACCACAGCCCATAATTGCCAAATTGCAATTGTGCACCGTGTTCGTGATATGACCAATCAGATTTAATCCCAACATTTTTAGCTACTTTTAATTCTTCTTGAATGGCTTTACTTGCCTTGGCTACAGTTTCTGCATCTCGCAATAACAACGATTTTAAAAGTACGTTGGTGGCCAACCACACTTTATTTTGCCCAGACATTTTTATTTTAGCACGATTGGCGAGCACAATACCTTTATCTAATTGCGTTTTGGTCAATTCACTTTCCATTAGCAACAGCGTTGGTAATAAAAATTTAGGTACACCAATATGTTGATCGTGCCAATTGGCACTCAAAAAATCATGCTTTAACCAATAGTCTAAACTTTTGTGTATTTTTTTTGAAAGCGTTTTATCCTTATACAATTTAGAACTTTTAGTATTGTAACTAATAGCTAAGGTTTGCAGATATTTTAAATGATTTTTTACAGGCCACTCACTCTTTATTTTAGTGGTATAATCTATAGTTTTCCAAGAACCATCTTCCTGAAGGATTGACAATAGATGGTCTACTGTTTGCTGTTCTGGTTTGTCTTGCAAGTAATAATTTAAAACATTTTCATGCAATTGTGTTAGTTCTTCTGGGTAAGAGACCACTGTATCATTTTTCATTTTTGAATCTGCACAATTACATAGCATAGTTGCTATAAGTGCGATAAAAAAACGTGTAACGTATAACTTCATGAAAAAGGTGTTCTTTTGTGCGATGTTCGCTTTTAGTAAGCTAATGCATTTTTCTATTGTTATTTTTTAGTTGTAGAAGTACGCTATTAAAAGTATTGTCTTTGAACAATTTATCAATATAGAATAGACCTTTTTCTTTAGCTTAACTAGTTAGTAATACATCTAGTTTTTTTAAAATAAAACTAATCTATTTATACATATTAATTTTTTAAATTCAGAAGTATTTACTTGCCGTCATTATTAGAACTAAACTTAAATAACAAAATATTTATAAGTAACAAAACTGCAATTATATAAACAACTATCATCATATGCTTTCAAAATTTAGTCAATAAACAGTTCATCAATATAAGGTCCGCTTTCACCGGTTGTTTCTATCCTAATATTATTTGCTCCGGCTTTAAGTCTTAATATAGCGGGCACAAACTTCCATTCTTTTTCCCATCCTCCAGTTGGTTTGAATTCCAAATTCCTTACAAATTCATCATTCAAATACAATTTCATAGTATGCAATTTCCCTTCATTATTATGCATATATCTAAAACGCATACTGTAATCCCCTTCTTCACCATCGTTTTCTTGATAAAATGTTATTGCGCCTTCTTTTCCATCAAATCTCACAAAACCGCTACCTTTATAACGGCGCGCTTTGTTGCTTACTTTTGCATCACCTTCAAGAATACCCTCTTCGGCAGAAATATTTACTCCTCTTCCAATCCACATGTCTTTAGAATGTTCATCACCCCAAAACAAGCCTTCATTTTTACCAAAAGTTTCTTCCATATGTAAAACCACTTTTCCGTTTTGTTTTACAATGGCTTTTACAGTTGTACCATCTGAAATTTCAAAAGCACCTTTATACTCTAGCCCATTTGTTTCTGGGTTTTCTCCGTTTAAAGTGTATAGAATTTCTAAATTTGAAGATTTATTTTCGCCTAAAACTTGAACTGAAGCTGCATTAATACTTATTAGATTTGAAATGTATAGTGCTTTATCTCCTAAAATTGATGCGGTAACAATAGTCGCATTTTTTGCATTTGGTAGTTCTCTTAAAAACAATCTTGTTTTTCCAAAAAACAATGCTCTGTAATCTGATTTTGTTCTACTAGTTTGGTCTATAGGATTTCCATTTTCCATAGAAACCTTATTTACATCGCCTTGAATATTATAATATACCTTATTTTCTCCGTAAGGATACAAACTGTTGTTGCTATCTAAACTTTCTGATGTGATGATGTAACTTGCTTCAAAATTACCTTCTCCTGCTAATTTCTGCAAACTTGTCTTTAATTTTGAAGGCTGTTTGGCTGTAGAAAATGAGGTTTTTTTTACTTCCTTACCATCAATATACGCTACCGCTTCTAGTTTCCCTTCTTGGTAAGGCACCATCCATTCGCATTGCATTTCGTTCCAAACCGTTCCTGGTTTATCTTTTCCTAAAGATTTTCCGTTTAAAAATAATTCTACCTCATCGGCATTAGAATATACCCAAACAGGAATAACCGTTCCTTTTTTCATTCTTGGATGCGTCCAATGTGGCAACATGTGAATCATAGCTTCTGTTGTCCATTGGCTTCTATAAAAATGGAATAAATCTTTTTTAAATCCAGCTACATCTAAAGCGCCACCCATAAATAAATTAAAAGGTAAACCGCCATGTACCAAACCAGCTTCTCCATAATAATCGAAACCTGTCCATCTAAAATTTCCGCTATGCCAAGGATTATCCCGAACAACTTCCCAATATTTTCTTGCAGAAACTCTTACGGTTGTATTATCATAAGACGAATTGAAACTTTGTTTTCTATTTCTCCAGTTTTTAGGATTGATGCCTTCGTAAAAGAAAATTTCTTTTTCTGTTAAATTGGGTAATTCGTAAGTTCCTGGTAATTCGTTATCGCGCCACCAAGTTTGCGTTCTGTAGTACCCTCTAGTTTGCCAAGTATGAGGTGCTTCAGTTGAGATAAACGGTTTCTCTAACGTTTTACCTTCAATAAAGGATTTGGTTTCTGAACCTCCGTTTACACCCTCAATATCCATATCTTCTGGATTTCCTGCGCCTGAAGTAAACAATCGTGTTGGATCTAAATTTCTTCCAAATTCCACCATTTCTGGGGCAACATCACTATGTGTTTCGTTACCTAAACTCCAAACAAAAATACTGGCGTGATTTCTATCTCTTGTAATCCATTCTTTTACATCGCGTTTCCACCATTCGTCAAAGGCTTGTTTTCCATAATCTTGAGGTGCTTTTTTGTGCCAACCATCAAAAATTTCATCCATAACCAACAACCCAATTTCATCACAGATATCATAAAACATCGGTGGTGTTGGGTTATGAGAGGGACGAATGGCATTGATTCCCATGTCTTTTAAGGACTGTAATTTCCAACGTAACATTGGTTTTGTCCAAGCACCACCTACTGGTCCGCCTTCCCAATGTTCGCAAACACCTTTCAGTTTTACGTTTTCTCCATTTAGCCAAAAACCTGTTTTGGTTTCCCATTTTACAGTTTTGAATCCGAACCTTGTTTCTATTTCATCAACAACTTTTTTACCATCTAAAATTTGAGTCACGGCTTTGTATAGCGTTGGACTTTCTGGACTCCATAATTGTGGATTCTCTATTTCAAACTGATATGATGGATTTGTATTCTCTAGTTTTTCACAATTATTGGTCAACTCTTTTCCTTCTGGAGAGAATAGTTTCACTTCATATTTCAACTTTTTAATTTCACCATTAATTGCAGCATCAACCACAACCTGTGCTTTATTTTTATTGATGGAAGGTGTTTTTATAAAAATGCTGTTGGGTTGAATGTGGGTTTTGTTTACCTCAATCAATTTTACAGGTGCGTATATTCCACAAGGGTGATACCATCTTGCAGAAGGTTCTAAAGCATTATCTACTCTCACTGCAATAGTATTTTTTCCTTCTTTTAAGTATTTTGAAATATCGTATCTAAAACTAATATATCCGTAAGGTCTTTTTGCAATGTAATTTCCATTAATCCAAACTTCACTATTCATATACACGCCATCAAAATTGATATAAGTGATTTTTGATAGGCTTTCTTTTTTAATGTTGAAGTATTTTCTATACCAACCAATACCACCATCATGATAACCACCACCTTGACCTTGATCTCCGCCTTTTCTTACCCCTTTTTCAAATGACCAATCATGTGGAACGTTTAGATTTTTCCAATTGGTATCATCTACATTTTCTTTTGAAAACGATGGATTGTCTTCTAAAATAAAATTCCAGTTGTTATTAAAGTTGGTTTCTTTGTGCTGAGCATTAGTTATTAAAATACTAAGGAGAAAAATTAAGACAAAAAAAATGTTTTTCATTTTTATTAAGCTGTTTAGATGATAATTAAACAAACTTAATTTTTTAAAATTTATTTATAATCCTGTAGTGTTATGTATTATTCTTTATTGCGACGTATTTAATCAAGACACTACAGGTGAGTTATTTTACTACCAAATTGTAAATTTGAATCTAAATAAATTATTATGCTATGAAATATTTAAAAAAACATACACTATTATTTTTTATCTTATCGATATCAGTGAGTACTATTTTGTTCACTTGTTCAGATGAAAATGAGGTAGAAAAAGAGTTAGAGGAGGAAATGGAAAACCCTGATCCTGATCCAGATCCAGAGGATGATATAGACCCTAACAGACTTATAACCATCAATACTGGTAGTATTGTTGGAGAGCTTTACAACTTTTGGTCTACACGACCAATGGTAAACCAAACACGTTTTAATAGTCCAAATTTTAGAGCTGCAATTGAACCTATTAAAGATTATGTACAAAGTTACAACTTGGTAAGAACTATGGGTGGTAGAAAAGATAACCTAAACACGTTCTACCAAGGTGTTGATGCCTCTGGTAATATTATAACAAATTTTGGAGGACTTTTAACTAGTATGCGCAACTTTATGAGTACAGGATTTAAACCTAGAATTGTATTAAGTAAAGTACCATGGGCTATGGTAGAGAATGCTGTTGTAAATGATTTTGGAAATACTGCTCCACCTGATGATTATAACCTTTGGAGAGCTTATGTTAACGCATTTTTAACTACCCTTGTTAATGAGTTTGGTTTAAATGAAGTTAGAACATGGCGTTTTAGAATTAGTACAGAACCTAATTACACGCCTAACCACTGGGATGGTACTATGCAAGAATACTTTAGACATTATGATATTACAGTTGATGAAGTTTTAAAAGTAATACCTGATGCTATAGTTGGTCCTGGAAACATGCTTACTGAAAATAATGTAGCTACATTTACTACCGAATTTATTGACCATTGTGCTACAGGCACCAATTTTGCAACAGGTGAAATAGGAAGTAAGATGGATTTCTTTTCAATTTCTTATTACGAGAAGTTTGATCAAGAGCGCATTAATTTGCCTGAACTTGCAGCGCCATACAGGGCAAAACTAGATAGCTATTCGCAATTTGCAAATATCCCTTTTGATATTCAAGAGTTTGGTGTATTAAGAGATGAAAATGGTGTAAGAGGTGTTAGCTTAAGTGACGGTTCTGAAATGGGTGCCAGTTGGTATGCAAGAGTAGCTGATTTAGCTTTTGATTTTAGAATAAATGAAATATACGATTGGGGACAAGAAATAGAAAATAGTAATTTACCCGCAGCTCGTAAAAACGTAATGAGAATGTTCCAAATGATGGAAGGTGGTAGTAGATTACAAACTCAAGACATTATAAACCCTAACGTACACGCTGGAGCTATTCCTGTATTAAAAAACGGTAATATATACCTATTAGTTTACAACCATAACGTTACAAGAAATAGTACATTTAGAAGAACTTATTTTACTAG
This sequence comes from uncultured Algibacter sp., assembly GCF_947490405.1. GTDB lineage: Bacteria > Bacteroidota > Bacteroidia > Flavobacteriales > Flavobacteriaceae > Algibacter_B. Next base: position 123,374 of record NZ_CANLGU010000001.1, read on the forward strand.
ATTAGAAGGTGGTGAGATTTCAGGAAATTCGTCTTGGAAAATGAATGAATGGACTGTTGATAAAGACAATGGTACATTTTTACATGAACTTTATAAAGATGTAAGAGCTGCTGGTGTTAGTGAAAAATCAAACGGACGTATTTATGGAAACAGACCGTCTGACCGTTTTGAAACTGGATGGGTGGATGTATTAAACGCTAATTTTGCAAAATATGAGGCAATAGCCGAATTACCTCAAACAATTACAGACTCAACTGTTACAAAAGAAAATGAAAAACTAACTCTAGAAGTAAAGTTAGAGCCACATAGTGTTAAACTTATTGAATTAATTCCGCAATAAATAAGAATATTAAATTAATATAGAAGCCTTTATACACTGATTGTATAAAGGCTTTTTTCATGTAAACAACTCTTCATCTAAAGATGAACATTAATTAAAATTCTATAAATTGTTACTTTTTTCTTTTTAAAAAACGTTACGTATTTATACTTGAGTATAAATATCTCATCTTCATCATAAAGTGATACTAGTTTTTAGTTTACAACTTAAATATCACCATTTTGTTCAATATCTATACTAGTAAATCTTTTTGAAAACTCTGATGGTGTTATACCATATTTTTTTTGAAAACATTGGCTAAAATATTTAGGTCTTTTAAAACCAACTTCATAAGCAATTTCAGAAATATTCAATTTATTTAACTCTAACATTTTAGCAGCATGATTCAATCGTATTTCTTGAATAAACTCATTTGGTGTAGAATTTGTCCAAGCCTTAATTTTTGTGAAAAGTATAGAACGACTTACACCCAGTTCTTCAGAAAATTGAGCTATGTTAAAATCTTGATTAGATATATTATCTTTTACAATTTTAAGAGCCTTATCAAGTAACTGTTCATCTAAAGAGGTTAGTGAAATATCCAATGCTTCAAAATCTTCATTTGATGTAAATTTATCTTTCAAACGCTGTTTAAAATCTAACAAGTTCTGGATTTTAAGGTTAAACTCTTTAAGGTTAAACGGTTTACTTATATAATCATCTGCACCACTTTCTAAGCCTTCAAATTTATAGACTAAAGAGGAACGAGATGTTAAAAGAATAACAGGAATATGGCTTGTTACAAGAGTCGTTTTTATTCTAGAGCAAAGTTCTGTTCCTACCATCTCAGGCATAATAACATCACTTATTATTAAATCAGGTAAATGTTCAATGGCTTTTTCCAATGCAACTCTCCCATTCTCTGCCTGTATAATATTATAATTTGTCTTTAAAATTTCTTTGATGAAAGACCTTAGAACGATATTATCTTCCACGATAAGAATAGTATATTTTTTCTTCTCAATAATTAAATCTTCTGGGGTATTATGTATATCAACATTTGGCATACCAATTTGTGTAACATATTGAGACACATCATCACTCATTTTAAAATCTTTTAACAATTCATTATCAGATAAATGCTCTCGCCCTAATTTTAGTTTTACTATAAATACAGCTCCTTTCTGCTGCAGATTTCTAACCTTTATACTACCATGGTGCAGTTTTACGATATTACTAGCTATTGACAACCCTATACCTGTTCCTTTTCTATACTCTTCATCAGAGTTATAATTGGGTATCTCAAAAAATCGATCAAAAATTTTATCTAAATACTGCTCAGGCACTCCTGGTCCAGAATCTTTAACTTCTATAATAACCTCATTGGCTTCTTCATAAATACAAACCTGAATCCCTCCACCTTCCTTTGTATACTTAAATGCATTAGCTATCAAATTATAAAATACACGCTCCAGTTTATACCTGTCGTAAAATACTTGAATTACATCGCTTGTATTTTCAAACTTATAATCATATTTACCATTTTTGGCATGCTCGGAAAATGACAAGAAAATTTCGTGTAAAAATTTAACAATATTTCCTTCTGCTGCAGATAGCTTTAATTGGTTACTTTCCAATTTTCTAAAATCCATTAATCTATTTATAAGCCTCAATAACCTATTTGCACTACTTTCTATAACTTTAAGTTTTTTATAGGTAGTATTTGAGCCAGAATAGTTTTCTAATATATTTTGAAGCGGTCCTAAAATTAAAGTTAAAGGTGTTCTAAATTCATGAGAAATATTAGTAAAAAATTGAAGTTTTGCTTTATTCAATTCTATATTCTTTCTGTTTTCTGAAGACTCTAATTCTAGTTTATATTTTAATCTTGACTTTGATTGAAGCATCCAAGTAACACCATATAATAGAGTAAAGGCTAATAAAATATAAGTTGTGTAGGCCCACCAAGTTTTCCAGGGAGCAGGATGAATAATAATTTTTAGTCTTGTTACTTTTTTTCCCCATACATCATCATGGTTCGATGCTTTAACTTGAAAACTATAAGTACCTGCGGTTTGAAGTGTAAAAAATGCCTCAGTTTGCTTAGTAAATGTCCAAGCATCATCTAACCCTCTTAAACGATATGCATATCGATTCCCTTCGGAACTGAGATAATTAGGCAAAGCATAGCTTATTGAAAAATTAGAGTTATTATGATCCAATTCTAATACATCTGTATAATTTATACTTTTAGATAAAATACCTTCTTTATTAGTTATGGGTACAATTTCATTTTTAATCTTAAGATCAGATAAGATTACCTTAGGTACATTTGTACTTTTTAATATATTTTTTGGATTAAATGTAGTAACCCCTTGGAGGGCACCAAAATAAATTTGATTATTGATTTTTAAACAAGAATTTGGTCTAAAATCATTATTTGATAAAATTTCTTTCTGATTATATACTGTACTGGTCTCTTTTATGACGTTATATTTTACAATACCTCTATCTGTACTTAACCACAAAAAGCCTTTATCATCTTCTAAAATTGAGTTTACAGTAGAAAATATATTTTTTTTAATAACAGATACTTTTTTAAAAGAGCCTCTATCTAATTTATACAATCCTTTTGTAGTTGTTCCAGCCCACACATTATTATTATTATCCTTATAAACAATATTAATATTAAAGGTTTTAAAAAGTTTGCTTTTTAAATAACTTTTTGCCTTTGGGTTTTCTTTTTCTCCTAAATCTAGCATAGTTAAGCCTCCTACGCCCCCAACTAACAAATTATCATTTTTATCTATGTGAATACTTTTAACAATATTTGTGGATAATAATGGTTTACTATAACTGTGTAGTAACTTATCATTTAGATGATATTTAACAAGCCCCTTACTAAAAACACTTATATATACATTATTTTTTGAATCCTTTTTGATATCTAAAATAGAAGCATTGTTTATATAACTTTGAAGTTCAACCGAAATGATATTATTTCTAATTTTTTTTGCTTTTAAATCATAGACCATTAATCCCTTATTAGCAGTGCCTATAAAAAGTAAATCAGGTTCTAAATAACACAAGGTTCTTATGGCATAATCTATATTTTTCTCTGACTTTCCTATTCTTAGAAGTTCTGAAACATTACCCGATTTATCTAACACATTTACTACACCATCGTCTGTTGCGAAGTAAATATTAGATTTATCATCAGTAACTATACTATTTGTAATATTATTTTTTAAATTATGATTTTTAAAATGCAGAAAGTTTTGATATGATTTATCCCAAGTTACGATTCCTCCATTTTGTGTGCCTAACCAGATAAATCCATTTTTATCCTTATGGATAGTTCTAATAAAATTTTGAATAGGAGCATAACCTGTTACATTACCCTCTGCTAGAGGAATAATTTTATTAGATGGCGTTAGAATAATAAGACCATTTGTTGTTGCCAACCACAAATTGTCATCATCATCTATTTCTATATCTCTAACATCTATATCATCAGGAATATCTAATCCTTTTGGACGACTAAATTGTTCCGTATTTGCATCAAAAATAAAGTAACCATCATACTTAGTGGCAACACCAATTATATTGGGAGATATTTCTAAAACTCTGTTTACAAGAAAATCAGTTTTAGTTGTGTTTATATTATACTCTTTAGAATTAAACTTACGATTTTCACCTCTCTCAACTTTTACAATACCATTGTTAGTAGCTAACCAAACATTTTGTTTTTTATCTAGAATTATATCATTAATAGCCCTATTGCCAACTTTGGCATTACCCTGTAAAAACCTTATAAATCTATCTTTCTTTTTTTCATAGATAGAAACGCCATTAGCAGTACCAAACCAAATATTACCACCTCGCATCTCTAAACTACTTATTATCAAATTACTAGATAACGAAAACTTATCAGAATTACGTCTATGGTACCTTTTAAAAGTATCTTTTTCTGGGTTATAATTGTTTAAGCCATTAAATGTTCCAGCCCAAATACTTCCATCTTTATCCACTAATACATTAAGCACTTCACTACTACTAATACTATATTTATCTCCTGGAATATTTCTATAAACCGTAAACTCTCTCCCATTAAACTTATTTAAGCCATTACTGGTTGCAAACCACATTTGCCCAAGCTTATCGCGAGCTATGGAAGTTACAGTGTTATTTGACAAACCATCAGATATGTTAATATTCCTAAAATTATAATCGCTTAGTTGCGCAAATAATAGATTTATATTAACCAAAAAAAGAAAAAAAAATGACTTAAAATTCATTAAGTTTTAGTTTGAAAAAAAGAGAATAGTTCGCATTGTATTTTTAAACTATAAATAAGAAAACAATATAAATAATGTCAACTTTTTTATCATCAAAAATGTCAAATTATTTAGTTAAGATAAGTATTTTAATTAAAAATAAAAAAGGGAAACCTTTGTAAATATAGCCCCCCTTATACTTATGTTATTCTCTCTTTTATTATTTAAACAGAACCCCTATCCATAAAATAGAAAGGTGCTTTCACCTTTTCTTTTTTATTTTCTGTAATCATTTTTGCAGTTTGTTTTCCAATAGCATCAAAATCTGTAGAAATAACGGTAACATCCAATACTTGCTTTAAAGGAGTATCATTATAAGATATTACTCCAATATCTGAGCCTAATATAAAATTAGTATTATTTATTTGATTAATTAAATTCACCAAATCTTCTTCTTCTATAGTTATGTATAGATTTTTACTATTAACTCTAAATCCACTTGTAATCTCTTCAATAATTTCAAAATCAAAATTATTATGAGAACAATACTTTCTAAAACCATCTAAAATCTTGATTGGATATGGATAAAATGCTTTCTTAGGATAAACCAATGTTAGTTTATGATACTTAGCTATTTTTTTTTGACCAGCTTCTAAGGCTGTATAAATATCGTTTTCAAAATCTTGATATACTTCTATGAAATTACCTTCTATCTGATGATGACTGTTATCTAATAAAATTAGTTTTTCTTTTGGAATACTATTAATAACACTATTTACTCTATCAGTAAAGCTTGTATAGGATAGGTTTTCTGTTCTGAAATGTGGTAAAATAATGTAATAATCATAAGAAGATTTATACTTAGACATTAATTCAATAAACAATGTTTCATCGCAATGGTAACTATGAATATCAACTTGACAATTCTCTCCCATTTCTTTTAAAAATGAGTTATAAATCATCATTTTATATGGACTTAATTTATTGACAAAAAACAAAACTTTCAACTTACATACTAGCTGATTTTCTGCTATATATGTCCCTCTGCCATGAACAGAAACTATTACTTTTCGTTTTTTTAAAACCCTATAAGCCCTTTCTACAGTATCTCTAGATAAATAAAATTCTTGACTTAATTTATTAATTGATGGAATTTTATCGCCAACCTTAGCATTTCCATTAGCGATATTAGAGATTATAGAATTTATAATCTGCATATACTTAGGCACCATGGAATCTGCATCAACTCTTATATAATCTATCATAGCTTTAACATTTTACTAACTCAAAACTATGAAACCCAAACAAACTAAAAATCTTAAATAGGGTAACCAAAAATTTTTTAACAGAATTTTAGTGTAGATTATTACTAGGTTACATTTATATTAATCCGTGTTGTGCTTATTTTTTCCGAGAAATATCATTTAGTAGAAATGGTTTCCCATTTCGTGGAAATTGAAGTTCTAAAAGAGATTTCATCTTAGCTTCAAGATCGTTATATTTAAAATTTCCAGATAAATTTTCAAAAGAAAGAAGGTTATTATCTTTATGTTCATATAATTCTGCTCCAAGTATTTCGTGCGTTTTAGCATCTCTCCATTCAGTGTAACGCCATTTTCCGTCGGTAACTGTAACACCCATAATTTTTTTGCCTCTTGCGTAAACACTTGTTGCTATAGGATCCCATTTTTGCTTTGGATTATCAATTACAGGAACTAAACTTTTACCATCAGAAGGTATGACTTCAAAACCGCAAATATCTACTAAGGTTGAAAATAAATCTACATTTTCTACCAAAGCATCTGATGTTTTACCTGATTTTCTTTTTTTATAGTTGGTTTCTCTACTAATAATTAATGGCACTCTTGTGTCTATTTCCATATTAGAATGTTTACACCATGCACCGTATTCTCCAATTTTATATCCATGGTCGCTCATAAAAACAATCATCGTGTTTTTACGTAAATCTAAATCTTCAAGCGTTTGCATTACCTTACCAATTTGTGCATCTATGTAACTAATTGAAGCATGATATCCGTGAATTAAATCACGCGTTAAGTTATCGTCTAAATCTCCTTCTTTTGGAATACCATGATACCCTTTTAACTCTCCCCATTTGGTTAATGATAGTCTGTAAACTCCCTCAGGTTTTTCTCTAGACGGAATTTTAAATTTACTTTTATCGTATAAATCCCAATATTTTTTTGGTGCGTTAAAAGGCAAATGTGGTTTGCTTAAGCCAACAAACATTAAAAATTTATCATCTTTTAATTTTTCTAAAGTTTCAATAGCATATTTAGCTGCTCGTCCATCTTTGTAGGCTTCATCGCTAACGTCAGCCGATTCAAAAGCTGGTCCTTTTACTCGTTTCTTCCCTTCGCTTTTAAATTGTTCTATCAAGGCAATATTCTCTGGGTTATTGTACGTGTTTGGTTCTTTTCCAAAATAAACAGACCATTCCTTTTTATCATCAGTACCATGATGATACACCTTACCAATACTTACTGTTTTGTAACCATTTTTATTAAACAATTGTGGCATAGATACTACATCTTTATGCACTTTTCGAAGTGGTGTAAAAATGCTATAAATTCCCAATGTTTCTGGACGTAAACCCGTTAGTGTGCTCATTCTTGAAGGTGCACAAATAGCTTGTTGTGTATACGCTTTATTAAATAAAACACCATCACTGGCCAATTGATCTATATTTGGTGTTATGGCTGTCTCACTTCCATAGCATCCTAATTCTGCCCTTAAATCATCCACATAAAAAACCAACACATTGGGTTGTGAGCTATCTTTACTTTCTGTCGTCTTTTGAGCTTTACAAGATGTAACCGTTAAAGCTAAAAGTAATACTACTATAATTTTTTTCATTTGAATTAGTTTATTGAACTGGTTTTGGTGATTGTACAAGACCTTTTCCATTATCAAATTCCCAATAAGGAATCGCAGGTTTTTTATCATCAAAAACGTAATTGTATTTTTTAAGATAATAGTCTCTTGATTCAAATTCATCGTCTATTTCAGCTAATTTTTCTTTTAATTTAGTATCTAAATCTCGCTGAATTTTTTCAAACTCTGGGTTACCTAACAAATTGTTCATTTGATAAGGATCTTTTACATTATCAAAAAACATACTCGGACCTTCTGTAGTTCTGGTGTAGGTATATTGCTTTGTTCTTATAGCTCGATAAGGAAGCTGATTGTAATTACCAGCAAATGGTGCAACATTCATTACCAAAGCAGTACGATCTGCGTTTGGATTTGGATTTTTTATCAAGTCCGATAAATCATCGCCTTGAATCCCTTCTGGAATTGTAATATTTGACAAACCTAAAAGTGATGGTAAAATATCAGGTGTGTTGATAGGTGCATTTACAACAGCTCCCTTTTGAGAATTAATCCCCGGATATCTTATTAAAAAAGGGACTTTAATTGATTCGTCCCAAGCCATTTGTTTTGCCCACGGTCTTGTTCCATGAGCTCCCATCATTTCTCCATGATCTGCAGAAAATACAATAATGGTATTCTCTAACAGTTGTAAAGCTTCTATTTGCTTTAATAATAAACCTATGGCTTCATCGGTAGCAGTGGCATGCGCATAATACCCTTGTAATTCCTCTCTACTTCGTTTTTCGAATTTTTTAGCAACATTTGGGTTTAAGGTTAAAGTCGCTGGCGGATACATATCTTTGTACTTTTGTGGCGCAGAATGGTGTGGAAAATGGGGTGTTGCAATAGACAATACTGCTAAAAAAGGTTTATCATCTTTTGCTTGACTCGCTAAATATTGGTTCGCATCTTCTACAATAGCAAAGGGCGAATATTTGTCCCAATATTTTAATTCGGTATCATCATTATCATAATAAGGCATTTTATTATAATTATGAGAACACTCTAAAGCTTTCCAATAGTCAAAACCTTGGCGTCTTTCTTTTGGAATAAAACCCGAACGCCCATGACCATCTAAATGCCATTTGCCCCAATAAGCAGTGTTGTAACCTTCGGACTTATAAATTTCTGCCATGGTTACTTCTTCGTCAGGTAAGTACAAATCATTAACAAACATTCCTGTGGTTGTTGGAAATTTGCCTGTTAATAATGCTGCTCTATGAGGTGTACAAACAGGTAAAACCGAAACTGCATTGGTAAAGTTTACCGATGTTTTTGCCAATGCATCTAAATTTGGTGTTTTTACATCTGAGTTACCTGCATAACCTAAGGCAGAACCACGCCACTGGTCTGTTAATATATAGATGATATTGGGTTTTCTTTTGTCTAAACTTTCTTTTGCTGTAGCCTGTTTTTCTTTTCCTTTACAGCTTATAAAAGAGATAAAAAGAACTGCTATTAATTTAGAAAATACTTTAATTTTCATGTGATTTTTTAAATTTTTTGGGCTTTAGTATACGCTCCAGTTCTATTTAATTCGTCGTAAATTCTCATTTTCCAGTAATAGGTTTTACCCTTTTCTAACTTGAGTGCTTTTGGTTTTACAACTTCTTTGGTATTGCCTTTTATTTTAGTGCTGTTCCAAACATCTGCAATATTTTTGTTGATGTTTTCCTGAGAGGAAGACACTAAAATTTGATAAGCCGACTGTTTTTTTGAATCTTTAGATACATTCCAACGGAATGCTTTACCATCAAACGTGTTATTTTCAATAATTAAAGCATAAGGATCTTTATACTTTTCTATTAAATCTTCACATTTTGCTCTTAAGTTGTTTAATACATCTTGATATTGCTCATCATGAATAAGATTGTTTATTTCTCTAGGATCATCCTCTAAATTGTACAATTCTTCAATAGACTTGTCATCTACATATCTAAAATACTTCCACTCTTGGGTTCTAACCCCTTCACTTGGCGCTATATTTTTAAAGTCCCATAAATGCTCTATTAAAATCGTATCACGTTCTAAATTCACTTTTTCTTCGTTAATAAATGGTTTTAAACTTTTTCCGTGCCAACTTTTAGGTGCTTCTACACCTGCAAAATCTAAAATAGTTGAAGGTACATCTATATTCAAAGCCATTTGTTCTACATCTTTATGTTCTTTATTTCTAGGATCGTAAATAATTAAAGGCACTTTTAAAGAATTATCGTACATCAACCATTTCCCAGAAATTTGTCTTTCGCCTAAGAAAAATCCATTATCTCCCATTAAAACAATAATGGTATTATCTGCTATACCTTTGGCTTCTAGTTTTGTTCTAATTTTAGCGATTTCATTATCAATTCCAGCAAGCATTCTAAAATATCCTTTAACACTATGTTGGTACTTTTCTGGAGTATCATAACGCCAATACCAACGCAAACGATTAAAGCCATCTTTTACCAATTGTGGCAATTTATTATAATCTTCATCTGAAGAAATGTTAGCATCTGGCACGGTTACATTTTCTAAAACATGATTGTTTTCTTCTTGCCAAAAATATTGCTCAACTGTATTATCGCTTGCATGAGGTGCACTAAAACTCAACTGCAAACAAAACGGTTTGTCTGTTGGTGCTTTATCTAAAAATTGCAGTGCTTTTTCTCCTGTATAGCGCGTTAAATGTACCGTATCTTTACCTAAAGTTTTATAGTAATAGCTGGTAATATCTTTACGATCGTATCTTAAATCATAATTTTCATGAACATCATAAAGAGAGTCTAGTTTTTTATATTTTACTCCAAATTTACCATACAACCCCGTATAATATCCTGATTGTTTTAAAACTCGTGGAAAAGCCTGCTCCATATACTCATCTTTCATAGCTTTACTAGTAAAACTGTAATTGTGTGTACGTTCTTGCAAACCACTAAATATACTTGCTCTACTTGCTGCACAAATAGGTGTTGTTGCTATAGTATTTTTAAAAAATACGCCACTTTTAGCTAATTTATCCATTTCTGGAGTGTGCGCTAGCGCGTTACCAGCATAACCTAAAGCATCCCATCTTTGGTCATCGGTAAGAATAAAAATAATATTAGGTTTTTCTTCTTTTGTTTTAGAAGATGTTTTTTTATTACAAGCTAAAAATGATAATCCTATTATTGATAGTGCTAGTAATTTATTCATTTTAATAATATTGATTAATGTTTATATAGAAACCTTAGTTTACTGGTCTTGGAGATTGTACTATAGGTTTTGTATCTCCAATATTTTTATATTTTCCTTTTCCCTCATTAAACCCCCAGAATGGAATGGCATGCTTCTTTTTATCAAAAACATAATTGTATTTTTTAAGATAATAGTCTCTCGATTTAAATTCGTCGCCTATTTCTGCTAACCTCGCATTTAGCTTTTCGTCTAAATCTTTTTGAATGGCTTCTAATTCAGGTTTACCCAATAAATTATTCATCTGATAAGGATCTTTTACATTATCAAAAAACATACTTGGCCCTTCAGGTGTTCTAGCATAGGTATATTGTTTGGTCTTTATGGCACGATAAGGTGGATCATTAAAATTTGCTCCAAAAGGTGCAACATTCATTACCAAAGCAGCACGATCTGCATTTGGATCAGGCTTTTTCATTAAATCAGCTAAATTCTCTCCCTCAATCGTTTCTGGTATTTTAATATTTGATAAACTTAATAAAGAAGGTAAAATATCTGGTGTGGTTAAAGGTGCATTTACAACTGCTCCTTTTTGAGTATTTATTCCTGGATATTTAATTAAAAAAGGCACTCTAATAGATTCATCCCAAGCCAATTGTTTTACAAAAGGCTTAATGTTATGTGCCCCCATCATTTCGCCATGGTCTGCGGAAAATACAATAATTGTATTTTCTGAAAGATTTAAAGCTTCTATTTGTTTTAATAAGCGTCCTATAGCTTCATCCGTAGCTGTAGCGTGTGCATAATATCCTTGCAATTCTTTCCTGCTTCGTTCTTCATATTTTTTGGAAACATTCGGATTCAATTTTAGAGATTCTGGAGGATACATGTCCTTATATTTTTTTGGTGCAGAACTATGTGGATAATGTGGTGTAGCTATAGAAACTACCGCTAAAAAAGGTGCTTCATCTTTGGCATGCTGCGCTAAATATTGGTTTGCATCTTCTACAATTGCAAAAGGCGAATATTTATCCCAGTGTTTCAACTCTTCATTATCGTTATCATAATAAGGCATTTTTGTATAATTATGAGAACATTCTAAAGCTCTCCAAAAATCGAATCCTTGACGTCTTTCTTTTGGGATATAAGTAGAACGACCATGACCATCTAAATGCCATTTACCCCAATAAGCTGTATTATAACCTGCTTCTTTATATATTTCTGCCATACACAATTCTTCCGAAGGCAAATACACATCGTTTACAATCATTCCTGTTGTTGTTGGGAATCTTCCTGTAAATAATGCTGCCCTATGCGGAGTACAAACTGGTGTTACAGATACCGTATTTGTAAAATTGACAGCTTCTTTCGCAAATGCATCTAAATTAGGTGTTTTTACATCAACGTTTCCTGCATATCCTAACGCAGAGCCTCTCCATTGATCGGTTAAAATATATACAATGTTTGGCTTTTTAGATACTTCTTTAGAATTCTCTGATACTGACTCAGATTTTGTTTCTTCTTTACAACTTGATAAAGTAACTACGGTTAGTAATAGAGTTATCGAAAATAATTTAATTTTCATTTTTTGAATAATTGTTGGGTTGGTTTTATTTAATTTTTTGAACTCCTTCTTTGGTTGCGTTAATTTCTTGTATCGCTCCGTCTTCGTTATAATATAAATATTCGATACACGTGTTTCTTCTAAATTTTGAACCTCCATTCCAACCTTGCCAGTGGTAAAAGAAATAATGTTGTCCTTTATACTCGACTATAGAATGATGATCTTGTCTTTGCTTTGGATTGATGGCTCCTTTGTATTCAAATGGTCCGTAAGGGCTATCTCCCATAGCATAAAAACCACCTAAACCTGCGTTATAAGAATAGTAATACTTTCCGTTGTATTTATGCATATAACTGGCTTCAAAGAAATTTTTAGCTCCATACACTATACTTCTAGGAGTTTCAGCCAATTCCAAAAGGTTATCTTTTAACAAAGCCATTTTTGGTTCTCTAACGCCCCAATACAAATAGGTTTTTCCATCATCATCTGTAAAAACGCAAGGATCTAACCATTGTCCTTCTACACCTTTTATCCAACCGATGTCTTTAAATGGTCCTTGAGGTACATCACTAACTGCTACACCACAACGCATATCGTCTTTAGAACCTTTTACAGAATGTGGATACAATAAATAGTACTTGTTATTTTTATAAATGGCAGTTGGCGCCCACATCCATCCTTTTGCTCCCCAAGGGATATTCTTAGAATGTAATACTTCTCCATGGTCTGTCCAATTTACCATATCTGTTGATGAAAAAGCGCGATATCCATCCATAGAATTATAATTAACCGCATCTTCTGCATCACGAGAAGTGTACATCCATACTTTCCCGTCTTCCCATACATGGGCAGACGGATCAGCAGTACGAATATGACGAATTACAGGATTGTTCTCCTGTTTTTTTACTGATACTTCAAGTTTTTCAGCCTGTTTCTCTTTTGTTTGGTTTTTCTGATTTTTACAACTTACCAAAGTAATCACAAAAAAAAGAAGTGAAATTTTAAATTTCATCAAATTAAAGTTGAGATGTGAATTTATAATCTCCAGGTTGAACTAACAATTCAAAACCAGATGCTGAACTATCAAGTAGCTCTGCTCTATTATTTCCTTTAAATGCTTCTCCATTTAACACCAAATCTTTTGCTGTATCTGCAGGAATAGTAACTTTTGCCGTTGTATTTGGAGGAACTACTACATGTAATTCAAATTTACTTCCTTTTATTTCCCAAGAAGAAACTACTTTTCCGTAAGGCGTATTTAAACTAGCTGCCGCAGATGTTAATGGTTCTTTTGGTACAGGTGCTATTCTAATGGTTTTGTAACCCGCTTCTAAAGGCGCTATTCCTGCAATACGCTCGTACATCCATTCGCCAATAGCTCCATAAGCGTAATGGTTTAAGCTATTCATGTTTTGCGGATTGAAACCATCTTTTTTGCTATAACTGTTCCAACGTTCCCAAATAGTGGTTGCACCTTGATTTATAGAATAGAACCAAGACGGATACGTTTCATTAAACAAAATCTTATACATCAAATCTATTTCTCCTGTTGCATCCAACACTTCAGATAATAACGGTGTTCCTAAAAATCCTGTTCTTAAATGATCATCAGCTTCTGCTATTTTTTCCAATAGATGTTGTTTAGCATTTGCTTTATGCTCTTCAGAAAGTAAACCAAAAGCTAAAGCTAATAAATAAGAGGTTTGTGTTTCTGCAACACCTTTTACTTTTCCGTTTTCAAAAAACTTATTTTCAAAAGCATTTGCAACCGTTTTGTAAATCGCATTGTATTTTTCAAACGCTTCGGTTTTACCTAAAGCTTTAGCTGTTTTTGCTGTTAAGTTTGCCGAATGTGCAAAAAACGCAGTTCCTATTAATGAATGTGATGTATCGCCTTTAGGGCTATCATTTTCTGGAAGCGGCTGTAACCAGTCTGCAAAAAAGCCCATAGAAGAAATGTAATTTTTAGTTACGCTTTCATGGTATTTTACCCAACCTTTCATGGTTTCAAAATTCTCTTCTAGGATTTTTTTATCTCCTGTTCTTAAGTAAATCTTCCAGGGAATAATGGTACATGCATCTCCCCAACCTGCACTTACCTTATTATTGAACAATACATCTGGCACTACCCAAGGCACAGCTCCATTATCATATTGCGACTCACCAACACTTTGCATCCAGCTTGCCCAAAATTTATATACATCTGCATTAAACATAGATGCTGGTGCAAATACTTGCGCATCGGCTGTCCATCCCATACGTTCGTCACGTTGTGGACAATCGGTTGGGATATCAAAAAAGTTACCTCTTAATCCCCAAACGATATTGCTTTGTAATTGATTTAACTTCTCGTGAGACGATGTAAATGTTCCGTTTTCTTCAAAATCTGAATATTGCACTAATCCTGTTACCCAATCTTTTGATGGGGTTTTTGAAGTGTCATATCCACTTAATTCTACATACTGAAATCCGTGAAATGTAAATTTTGGCATCCATTCTATAACACCATCTTTTGAAGCTGTATAGTAATTCGTTGACTGCGCACTTCTATAATTTTCAGTATAAAATGTACCATCTGGAGATAACTTTTCTGCAAATCGAATTTTTAGCGTTTGCCCTTTTTTCATAGGTACTTTAAGTAACGGCACACCCACCATATTTTGTTGAAAATCAAAAACAGCTACGCCACCTTTTTCTACAACTTCTTCTGTTGCTAATTCAATTTTAGTTTTAACAGTGGTATGTCTTTTTGGCTCTAAACGGATGTTATTCGTTACAGGAAACGTATTTACAGACTCCCATGTTTTATCATTAAAATTATTTGTAGTCCAATTTGGCATTTCTAAATTGGCATCATAGGTTTCTCCATCGTAAATCTCTGATATTCTTGTTGGTCCGTTTGTTGTACCTTTCCAAGTATCATCAGACAAAATCATTTCTTTAGAACCGTCTTTCATCGTTAATTCTAATTGAGCCAAAACCTTCGGAGATTCTGTATCACTCCAATATGTTTTCATCCAACCTAAACGTCCTGAGTGCCATCCTGCAGCAACTTCAATTCCAATCGTGTTTTGCCCAGATTCTATTAAATCCGTAACATCATAAGTAATGGTTTCTATACGCACTTTGTAAGGTGTATATCCTGGAGGCATTACATCATCACTTACATCTTCTCCATTTATAGACACATCAAATACTCCTTTTGCTGTAATGTATAATCTTGCTGATGCTACATCATTAGACAATTCGAAACCTTTTCTTAAGTATTGTGGTCTGTGAATGATATTTTCTTGACTTCCTAAAAGCTTTTCCTTTTTGGTATCTAAGCCAATCCATTTTGCTTTCCAATCGTTATTCGTTAATAAACCTAACTCAAAATGGTTCATTTCACTCCATTTGGAAGCTTCATTATCTTGGTTCCAGTATTTCACTTGCCAATATACTTTTTGACGTGATTGTAAAGCTGTTCCAGCATATTTTACCCAAGTAGATTGAGCTGTTTGTTGCTTTTCTGAGTTCCATAAATCTGCATTGTCAGGTAATAAGTCTGGGCTACTAGCCACTACTATCTGATATGCTGATTGACTTAAAACGCCTTCTAAAACTGGCAATTTCCATGAAAAACTAGGTGTTTTATCATAAAACCCTAACGGATTTTCAAACCCTTCTGAAATGGTTAATTTTTGAGCTTCTGCTATAGTTACCTGTTCTTTACATGCCGTAAAGCTCAAAAACACACAAGCAAACAAAGCACATCCAAAATATTTTAAGTTCATTTTTTTTAACATGATTAAAGTTTAGTTTGAAAGTTATAGGTTCCTGGTTCTGCTAAAATTATTACTGAATTATCATCAGAACTCATTAATTTTAAATTTGAATTCTCTGTAAAAATACTTCCATTTTCTAATAAATTATCTTTATTTCCATAAGGAATATGTACTTCCGCAGATGTGCCAGGTGGAATAACAATATCAAGGCTAAAAGAAGCATTCTCAATTTTCCAAGATGATGACGCTTTTCCATAAGGTGTTTTTACACTGGCAGAAGCCGAGGTTAAAAACTCGGTATTTGGTAAAGGTGCTATTCTAATTTTTTTGTATCCCGGTGCTAACGATGCTAAACCAGCGATACGCTCGTACATCCATTGGCCAATAGCTCCGTATGCATAATGATTTAGGCTATTCATACTTTGCGAGTTGTAACCACCTTCTTTACTAAAGCTATTCCAACGTTCCCACATCGTCGTTGCCCCTTGATTGATAGAATAAAACCAAGATGGATAGGTTTCTTTAAATAGAATTTTATACATCAAATCTATTTCTCCCATATCATCTAAAACCTTTGGTAGAATTGGTGTTCCTAAAAATCCTGTTCCTAAATGATAATCGGCATTCTTAATTTCTTCAAGCAAGTGATTTTGTGCTTTTAGTTTGGTTTCTGGTTGAAATAATTCTAAATATATACCTAGTAAATAACTTGTTTGCGTTTGTCTTTCTTGTTTAAACTTTCCGTTTTCATCAAAAAATTCATTTTCAAAAGCGTTGGCAACAGCTTTGTATAAAGCTGCATATTTTTTTTCATCGTCTGTTTTACCTAAAACACCAGCAATTTTAGATATTAAATGTGCGGAATGCGCAAAATAAGCGGTGTTAATCAACTCTTTTGGTGTATCTCCTCTATTTCCCTTTTTTAAACTTTTAGAAGGATATGGCTGCAACCAATCTCCAAAAGAATGCATTATCGGGATATAAGGTTTTTTTCTAACTTTAGATTGGTAGTATCCAACCCATTTTTTTGCAGATTCATAACTATCTTCAAGTACGGTAACATCTCCTGTGATGTTATAAATATCCCAAGGAACAATAACGCAGGCATCGCCCCAACCAGAACCACCGTTTTTGTTTTGCAGTACATCTGGCACTATAAAAGGTACTAAACCATTTTTGTGTTCAGACTGATTTTCTCTTAAACTTTGCAACCAAGCCGTCCAAAAAGCGTGAGTACTATAATTGAACAATGCTGTTGGTGCAATGACTTGTGCATCTCCTGTCCAACCCAAGCGTTCGTCACGTTGCGGACAGTCTGTAGGCACATCAAAAAAGTTATCTCGTAACCCCCAAGTAATATTACTTTGTAATTGATTTAACTTATCGTGAGATGATGTAAACGTTCCGTTTTTCTCAAAATTGGAATGTTGTACTATACCTTGTACCCAAGAAGCGTTTGGTTTCGCATTTTTATCGTAACCACTCAATTCTAAAAATTGAAATCCGTGAAACGTAAATTTTGGAACATATTCTACAACACCATCTTTAGCTGCTACGTAATAATCTGTTGACTTTGCAGAACGGTAGTTTTTAGTATAAAAGGTATTGTCTTTCAGCAACATTTCAGAAAAACGTATTTTTAAGGTATCGCCTTTTTTCATGGGTACTTTTACTCTTGGCACACCTACCATATTTTGTTTCATATTAAAAACCGATGTGTTTTCTTTAACCGAAACAATTTCTACATCGTTTAAAACGATTTGATTTTTTACGGTATGATGTCTTTTGGGAGCTAATTTAACATCCTTAGCAATTGCCTCAACTTCAACCGATTTCCAGTTAGAGTCGTCAAAAGCAACAGTGTTCCAATTTGGTATTTCATAATTTGCATCATATACTTCGCCATCGTAAACACTTGCTAAACGTATTGGTCCGTTGGTTGTTCCTCTCCAAGATTCATCAGAAACAATGGTTTGTTTTGAACCATCTTTCAGCACAACTTCTAACTGACATAGAATTTTTGGTGATGCAAAATTTTCATATAACGCTCTACCTCTACTAATTCTTCCAGAATGCCATCCTGAAGCTAACTCAACCGCTAAAGCGTTTTTACCAGTTTGTAAAAGTTTAGTAACATCATAAGCCAATGTTTCTATACGATGATTGTATGGTGTCCAACCCGGAGTCATAACATCGTCACTAACGTCTTTTCCATTTAAATGCACATCAAAAACACCTTTTGCTGTAATATATAGTCTTGCTGAAACAACATCAGAAGCTAACTCAAAACCTTTTCTTAAATATTGTGGTCTGTGCATTAAAAATTTACGAACGCCTTTAATGCTATCTTTTGCAGTATCTAATCCTGTCCATTGGGCTTGCCAATCGGAATTATTTAATAGTCCTAGCTCAAAAGAATTGATTTCGCTCCAATCTGAAGCCTTTTCATCTTGATTCCAATACCTTACTTGCCAATATACTTTTTGTCTAGATTTTAATGCTTTTCCTTGATATTTTACAAAAGTAGATTGCGTACTTTTTTGCTTTTTAGAATCCCATAAATCAGCATTATCTGGTAATAGTTCTTTTGATGATGCTACAACTATTTGATAAGCAGATTGCGATTTAATTTGTTCTGAAACAGGTAGTTTCCATGAAAACGTTGGGTTTGCATTATAAAATCCTGTTGGATTTTTAAAACCTTCGGAAAGTGTAAGTTCCTTTGGTTTTTCTACTATTTCTTGAGCACAAGAAAGCACAAGAAAAAGAGATACAACCAAGTATACTGGTTTAACTAATATTTTTATTTTAAATGTACCAAACAATACCATTATTCTAGTTTAAACTGATTCCAAAAATTTATACTAAAATCTATTTTTTTTGAAGAAAAACTATCCTGTACTGTCTTAAATAGTAATTGATAGAAAGGGATTAGCAAAAAGATTATTAAACAAAAAAGCTAGGAAACATATTCGAATCCTAGCTCTTTTAAATCATTAATAAAAATTTTTATTCAATAACAAGTTTTGAATGGAAAACTCTTTGGTTATTATCAATTACTTTTAAGAGATATAATCCTGATTTAAAGCGTCCATTGTTTTGAATCTCGATTTTATTTGAGTCCATTGTATTTTGATATACAACTTTACCAAGCATATCGTTTATTACAATATCTGCTTTGTTAACACCATTAAGTAGCACTGTAAAATTATGGTTAGCAGGGTTAGGAAAAATCTTTGCAGAAAACGGATTAACATCTAAATTTTGAACACTTAAGGTACTAGATTCAACAATCCATTTAGACCTATCATCTGAAGCATTAACATGCTCAATAATTCCATTTACATTATGATACAAAAATCTTGACCCATTTCGTGTTCTAAATTGATACGTTTCATCAGAACTATTATAAACTACAGTAAATTGTTTATCTGTATCCCCATTCGGAGCAGCAAAGCCTGTATTAATAATATCTCCAACTGGATTCCCAGCAGCTCTTAGCACACCTCTGTCTGATCTTTTACTCTCTATATTATAAAAATCACCTACTTTTATAAATTCCCATTCCTTATCACCTGACGCATTATTATCACCTGAATCACTTTCGACTACATCTGAGCCTACGGAGTATAAATACTTTCCTGACACAAAATTCTTGATTTTATAAATATCACCTGTCAAGTCAGCAGGGTCAAAATCACTAAAACCAACTGTTATTTGTGTTGAAGATGTGGTTTCATTACTAGCATTATATGCTATAGCTTGCAGCGTATAATCTGCTTCGTTAGTTGGAGTCCAATCTATTGAATAAGGCAAAGTATTATCCTCTCCAAAATATGAACCGTTTATCCAGAACTCGACTTTAGAAATACTTCCATTTTCATCAACAGCATCTGCTGAAATTTGTATTGTTTCTCCAATATCAAAAGATTCACCGTTAGATGGCGAAGTTAAAGACACCCTAAAAGGCTCCTGTATAATACCTAAATCAATTATTTGTAAGTAAAGAGGCTGCGCACTACCTGATGCATTTTCCATCAAATAATAGTACAACTTGCCATTACTAACATAAACTCTACCATGATCAAAAGTTCTTCCTGAGCTAGCTTGATACACTCTGGTAAAATCATTGGTACCACCTATAGCCTTTTCCACAAATACTCTACCTCCAGATAAACCTATAATAAACACATCATTTCCAGAAGTATATATAGATGATGCACCAGAAAAATCTTCAGACGTTATAAACTCAGTAGCACCAGCAGGTTTGTAGGTATGTAAATTTTTGGTTACACCAAATTGATTATCTCGTACTCTACTTATTATATGTACATCTTCATTTTCAGTAACTGTCCAATCAAAACCAGCAACTATACTTAATGCATTTGTATTTGTTCCTTGAACATAATCTCCTGGCTCCATAACTTTTATAAAATCAGCATCATAAAGTGGGGTATTAAAATTTTGTCCTTGATGATTTTTCCAATTTGTAGCACCGCTTTGATCATCAGAATACGCATAATATACGCCATTTTGATATTGGTACTTATCACTATTATTTTGTGATCGCCTTTGAAAACCAATACGCATTTTACCATTAACATATTTAATATCTCCATATAGCCCCCAATTGTATGTTATTCCTGGTTGGTTTCTGGCATTCAATGCATTAAAATCTATAAAATTAGACCAAGTAGAAGTATTAGCATCATATTTAGAAAACTTATACATACCATTATTATTACCTCCTTCTCGCATCCACATAAACAAATCTCCTGCATCGTTTAAGAAAAAATTAGGGTAGGTTAAGGCAATAAATTCATTTTGTGACACACTTCCTGTTAACCTCAAGTGCTTATAGCCTCCACTATTATTTGGAACAAACTTATCCAGTGTAAATTCGTCATCTGGTAAAGATGCAACATTTGCTAAAGAATAAGAATATCTAAAATAATCATTAGCAAGAGAACCGTCAGATGGTCTAGAAGCACTGTAAGCATGCATGTCATATAATAAATGTATAGTTCCATTTAAAGGGCTTACTCCAATCGCGATAGCATTGTGTGATTCTCCGAGCCACCACCTATTTTGAAAACCAGTATGCCTATGAGGAAACTCTATAGTAGCCATACTACCTGTAACAGTATTATAGCGTGTTAACATGACATGTCTATCTGTTTTGCCTCCTCGATACCAAGTCATAAATACATAATCACCATATGTTTTTATACAATCTCCATGTGCTGATATATTACGACCAAATACATAATCATATGTAGTAGTAGTTCCGTTATCCCCTGAAGAATTACCTACTTTACTACCATTAAAGTGCAGACCAAAATCAGTGATTTTAATTTCATTTTCTAGAACAACTTGGGCACTTAAAATACTTGAAAACATTAGTATTACACACAGCATTTTGCAGCCACGAGACCCCATTTTGAGAGCGTGATTTCTTTTCATAAGCTTTTTTTCTTTTTTTTAACTAGACTATTTTCAATTTAATCTACCTAAACAAATATACTCATGTTATTGCTAAAAAGTATCCTGCACTATTATGTACATCTCTATATAAACATAATCATTCTAAATAGAAAACTTCTTCTAAAGGTATTGAAACTGGCGAGTTGTCAAGGTTTACTTCCATAATATCTGCCATAAAATCCCACCATTTTTTTACTATGGGATTATCTGCTAAATCCTGTGAACTACTATTACCTGAAACCTTCTGAAAAGCAAAAAGCGTGCTTGTTTCTTCATCATAAAAAATAGAATACTCACTTAAACCACTGTCCTTAAGTAGTTTCTTTAATTCAGGCCATAATTGGTCATGACGCTTTTTGTAGGCATCTTTTTGGCCTTTGTTTAATTTCATTTTAAATGCTAATCGCTGCATATATTCCTAATTTTTTGTATAAAATTTTAATATTATAGAATTTATAAACATAAAAAAACCATTCTGCTAGAAAAGCAGAATGGTTTTTAAAGCGTTTTTGTAGCCTTTTAAAGCACTACACTATTGTTTAATAATCTTTTTTGAGAAATTTAAGTTGGTTCCTTTAAAATCCAAAATATAAATTCCACTTGCTAGAGTACTAACATCTAACTTTAATGATGACTCTCCGTTCAAGCTTCTTGTTGAAACTTCTTTACCTAATAATGAGTAAATAGAAACTTGACTAACTTTTGAAGACAATCCACTTATAGAAAGTTCATTTTGAACAGGGTTTGATATAAATATAGAACTTGTATCAAAATCCTTACTACTTAGTGAAGCAGATACCCAATCGAAAGCTAAAGGACTTCCTCCACTAAATTTAACTTGTTCGCCTGCAGCAAGAGCCGCACCACCAGAATTTGTATTTTGAACCCTTCTCTTCGCAGATAAAGTTGACCATGCAAAAGACGCATCTCTATCATTTTCATTAAACAACTGAGTTCCAGCACCTCTTGTAGGATTCCAAACATCTAATAAATTAGGATCACCAGCGACATTACCATCCACTCCTAATTCTGAAGCAACATTATCAGTATCTAATGGAATAAGCACTCCTCTACCAGCAATCGCAGAAGTGATGTAAAAATGACTCGCATTTGATGGAGCTTGAGACGTTGTCCACATCTGTAATTCAGGTTTTGTAGTGTTTAGTGGCTCATATGTTACATCTTGTGTCCAATCACCAAAAACAGGAGGATCCATATCTGGAAGAGTAAGATATAAGTCCTGACCTTGAACCTTTATTAACCAAGTGCCTTCTCTTAAAGTAACATCAGCTGGAAAAGCCTGAGCTTGCAAATTTAATGAACATAATGCGATTGCAATAAATGCAAATAATTTTAAAGTAATGTTTTTCATAAATATTTAGTTTTAATTAATGTTATTCTCACCTTATTATTATAAAAATGAGAGATTTTAGTTTTTAATATGCTAAAAATAAATTAAATAAGCAAACAGAGTATCCTGCACTTCCCTGCTTTTAACTTAAAATACGTTGAAATGTTTGATTTTCCTCATATAAAAATTTTTATGCGAATTATACTTACTAAATTATTTCTCTTAATATTTATTATAAAGTAAGGATGCATTTCTTATTATCTTAAAAAGAAGTTGTTGTAATAATCTCTATTATAAATTTTATGGTAGAATTATTATTTAACTGAAAGACTCACTTTTTGCAAGTCTGTATCTTTAGAAGATTTTCCGATAGAAATAGTAAATGAGCCCGGTTCAACTACTTTATTCATTTCAACATTTAAAATATTCAATTCATCAAAACCTAATTTAAACGTCACCGTTTTGGTTTCTCCTGGTTGTAGCGTTATACGTTTAAAACCTTTTAATAATTTTAGATAACGACCTACTGATGCATAATCGTCTCTAACGTACATTTGTACTATCTCATCTCCTGCCCTTTCTCCAGTATTAGTAACTTCAACTGAAACAGTTGTAGACCCATCTTTAGAAATTGACGCATTGGCTAATTTAGGCTCACCGTACTTAAATGTAGTATAACTTAATCCATAACCAAAAGGGAATAATGGTGACTTATCATTAAATCGGTACTTTCCTTTTCCTGACCCAATAAAATCAGGGCGCTCTAGATACGTAACAGGAACTTGCCCAACTGAGCGGGGAAAAGACATTGTTAATTTACCTGCTGGATTAACGTCTCCAAAAATCACATTGGCAACAGCATCACCAGTTCTCATGCCACCATACCAAGTTTCAAGTACAGATGGTATGTTTTCTGCGATATAATTTATACTTAATGGTCGGCCATTAATTAAAACAACAATGACTGGTTTTCCTGTTTTATGAATTGCCTTTACTAATTCGTTTTGAACACCATACAAATCAAGATCAGAACGATCTCCACCTTCACCACAGGTTATATGAGAACTTCCCACTACTAGAACAACAGCATCTGATTTTTTTGCAGCAGAAATAGCCGCAGGAAACCCTTCTTTTGAAAAACTATCAATATCACAGCCTTTAGCATAATTTATTTTTACGTTGTCTCCTACTTTTTTCTTTAAACCATCCAAAACTGAAACATAATATGGCGGTAATCCTGAATAGCCACCCAATAATTTATATGTTCCTTTCTTAGGTTTTTCTTCATGAGCATTAGGCCCAATAACTGCTAAAGATTTTATTTTTGACAAATTAATTGGTAAGAGGCTATTATCATTTTTTAACATGATAATAGATTTTTCGGCAACCTCTAATGCAAACTCACGGTGTTCTTCACGACCTGCATTTACTGTAGCTTCATCAATTTCTTTTGGCTCAGTATCAAATAATCCTAACTTATATTTTGCAGTCAAAATACGCGATGTAGCTTTATCTATATATGGCATTAACGATGCGTCTTGAGTTACCGTGTCTTTTAAAATATTACTGTGATACGTTGCTAACTTCACATGCTTCCCAATCACCAAATCCATATCAACACCCGCTTTTAATCCTAAAATAGCCGCTTTAGTTCTTGTTTCAGGAATAAAATGCATAGTTTCTAATCGGCCTACATCATTATTATCTGAAACAATAAAACCATCAAAACCTAGCTCGTCTCTTAAAATATCCTTTAACAACCAAGTATTCATATGACATGGCACACCGTTAAAATCTTGATGCCCTGGCATAACAGAACCTACTTGGGCTTCTTTTACTGCTGCCTCAAACGATGGCAAGTAAACCTCACGTAAACGACGTTCAGACATATCGCTAAAACCACCGTTTATACCACGACGGTTTTCTGGGTATCCCACAAAATGTTTAGCTGTAGCGATAACATGGTTTTCATCAAATTGCTCATCACCTGTACCTTGTAACCCCTCTATGAACGCAACCCCCATTCTCGATACTAAATAAGGGTCTTCTCCATACGATTCTTCAACACGGCCATAACGCGCATCTCCTGCATAAACATCTAAATTAGGTGAATAACAGTGTGTAACCCCTAAAGCTCTTGCTTCAAGTGCTGTTTGAGACGCCATTTTTTTAATAAGTTCTGGTTCCCAGGTTGAGGCACAT
This sequence comes from uncultured Algibacter sp., assembly GCF_947490405.1. Lineage (GTDB taxonomy): Bacteria > Bacteroidota > Bacteroidia > Flavobacteriales > Flavobacteriaceae > Algibacter_B. The sequence goes on from NZ_CANLGU010000001.1 coordinate 148,386, forward strand.
GCCACCGCTTGCGGATAAACAGTTGTATTACCGTAATAGTCAAGCACAAGCCATAAACCATGTAATGCTTCCCCGTATTTCATTAAAGGAATACCTAAACGCTCGTTTGCAGGAGCGTCTTGTGTTAATTCTGCTATTTTTTCATCTAAAGTCATTTGGCTTATGAGGTCATTTACTTTTGATGCAATTTCAGAATCCTTTTTACTAATAATCTTATCAGTTTTATTTTCTGATTTACAGCTAAATAATGAGGCTACAACAAGCCCAACAACTAATAATTTCTTCATAAACTTTTACTTAATATTTAATTTATTTTAATCAAAATTTCGCAATCCAGGAACTACTTTTATATTAATTGCTCCTTCAGTTTTGGGCCATTTTAATACTATTAATTTTTGAGTATTGGAATCCCAAATAAAATCTGTAGGATCCATTCCAGTAGACAATTTATAAACTTCAAGTCCTACATTTTTTAAAGGATTATAATACAAAACTGATTCTTGACCTATTAATATCGAAAAACCATCAGGATAATGTCTATTTGCGCCAATAAATATTTTTGATGCGCCTTTGCTATTATCTGGTTTTATTTTAACATCTAAACTTCTAGTTGCATGATTAAACAAAAAGGATTGAATATCCCCTGCAATGGTTTGAGGAAATGGTCTGGATATAACGTCCGTAATATATTTTCTTTCAACAGTTCCCGCATCTGTACTATCGCTAAAAATTGACCAAGTAGATGGTCCGCCTGATAAAAAATGTTGCATGGTCCTATTTCCTAAAAACCAAGCTTTTATAGAACCTACACCCATCTTATCGAAAACCTCAGCAGTTCGTATATAAAGCTCTCTATACTTTAATTGCCCTAAATTGCCCTCTATTATAGTATCGGTTGTTGCAAATGTTGGAAAACCCCATTCTCCAATTAAAATTGGAGCTTTTAACATATCAGATTCCTTATCAAATCGATCCATATTACGCTTTATAAAGCTTATATCATTTTGGTATATATGCGGTGCAAAAATGATATTTTTTCTGTTAATTGGCTTTGTAATTTCTGAGTATTGATTATTATCTATTTTCTCTCCTTTATTCATGAAAATAGATTGAAACAATATCATTTTATCTTCATTTATTTTTTGACTTTCATCAATTATTTTTTGATATAAAGGTATAAGGTATTTATTTGTTAAATTTTCATAAGAAATATCCATGGTTAGCTTTCTAGGTTCATTAACAACATCATAACCTAAAACAGAAGACACATTGGAATATCGATTCCAGATGACTTTCCAAGCATCAATGTATATTTCATATTCATTCTTCTTATTTTGCCAAAACTCTTTCCAAACAAACCTATCCACACCATAAACTGTCATTTTAAAAACTGTTTTTATACCATGGTTTTTGCCTAAAGCTACTAAAGTGTCTAGTTTTTTAAGGTAGTTTGGTTCTAACTCTCCTCCTGGAAAATCACTTAATCTGCCTAACTCCAACCTAATAACTTGAGTATTAGCGCCCATTCTAACCATTCTAGCATAATCATCGGAATCAAAAAACACTTCACCTGCATGGTCATTAGTATTTACAACAAATCCTCTTGGGATGATATGACGTTCTTGTTCATCCCTTAGTCCATGCTTTATTTGGGACGATGTATGCATCGAATAAAAAAATAAGAACACGAAAATTATTCTAGTCATGAGTTAATATTTAAAAAATGAATGAACGAATTTACAAAATAGTATTTGCCAGAGTATCCTGTAATGTACTGTAACAAAATAAGCCGAAAAAAAATTTTTTTCGGCTTATTAAAACTAATAAATAAACTAACTACTAATTATCTATATCCATTATTCGTTGGGTCAGATTCTAATAATGCTGGATTATTATCTAACTCCTGCAAAGGAATTGGTAATTTTACATGCCATGGTCTGATATTATCAGCTGGATTCCAGAAACGAAATTCTAAATCTTGAACTACGTCCAATAAAATTCCCCATCTAATTAAATCATATCTTCTATGAGCTTCCGCTGCTAATTCCCATTTACGTTCGTCATAGATGGCTTCTCTAAACTCTTGTTGACTTAGACCTAAAATAGCCTCAGCTTCAGCAACAGTTGCAAAAGCACGCTCTCTTACTTCTCTTATGTATTCAAAAGCAGTATCAGGATTTCCACCAGGGCGCTCGTTCTCACATTCTGCAGCCATTAAATGCACATCTGCTAAACGAAATACCATTCTGTTATCTGAGTGATTAAATCTTGGAGATCTATCTAATTCTAAATTCCAGAATTTTGCCATGTAAGGAAAATTCAACTGAAACCCTAAATAGTTATCTACTATGTTTAGCTCTCTTCTTAAATCATTCATTGGGAACTTCTCAGCAAAATCTTTAGAAGCTACTTGTAATCCAGTACCATTGAAAGCTTCTCCCCTAGCTGCTAGTGCATCAGCTAGTGCATCTCTTTCATCTGTATTAGCAGGTTCATCTCTTAAGCGTGGGTTGAACATACTTGGACGCCAGTTATTATTACCAGCGAACGATCTACCTGGAAATGCTGGATCAAATTGACTATTAATATCTCTAGCAAAATCTAATGACCATATAATTTCATCATTATATTCATTAAATTGATCGAATACCTCATTATAAGAATCCAATAATCTGTGAGACGATTGGTTTATGATTTCTAAACACTTATCTAAACCTTGTTGCCATTGTTGTTGCTTCATGTAAATTTTAGCCATAACAATAGCTGCAGCCCATTTTGATGCTCTACCACTTTGATCTCCTGTGTAAGCGTCTTGCAAATTGTCTTGTGCAAACTGTAAGTCTTCTAAAGTACCTTCAATAATTGTTGCTTCGGGAGCTCGTCCTAACGAACTAATTTCTTCAAGGGTAAGTACCTCGGTATAATAAGGCGCATCTCCCCAAAGGTTTGTAATATGCCAATAACATAAACCTCTAATAAATCTTGCATCAGCAATGATATCAGTTCGTACTTCCTGAGTCCCCACTGCTTCATTATCCGTTACTCTTTCTATAATTACATTAGCATTTAATATGGTTCTATAAAGGTCTTTCCAAGTATCTGAAACACTCATTTTTTGTACAGAAACATCTGCTAAGGCTTCATTCATTGAGTAATTCCCAATAGGTTCTACAAAGTTTGCTGAACGGTTTGGTTCAATAATATCGCACCCATTATCATAAAAATGATCTAGTCCTACTTGCCCATAAATGGAGTTGTTCTTTAAAATAGCGTACATCCCTTGAACCGCTTGTCTTGCATCATTTTCAGAAGCAAAAAAGGTTTCTGGAGAAATAAGTGCTTTTGGGTCTTCTTCTAAAAAGCTTTCACAACTAAAACATGCGAAAACCATAAAGACATATAAAATTAAATTTTTTGTTCTCATATTATTTTTTTTAAAAAGTTACATTTAGACCAAGTGTTAAAACTCTTGGGTTTGGATACTGAGCACTAAGATACCCTTGTGCTATATTACTACGTCCAAAATTACTAGCTTCAGGATCTATTAATCTCGTTTTAGAAAACAATAATAAATTAGTTCCTGAAAAATAAACGGTTGCATTTTTTATACCATTTAACCCCATTTTATCAACAGGAAAATTATAAGCTAATCTTACCGTTTTAAGACGTATATGTGATCCATCCTCAACATACTCTGAGTTACTTGGTGTGTTTGTTACAGAATCTGCACCAGCTCTAGGAATATTTGAAGTTTCATTTACCCCCTCTATCCAGCGGTTACGTAAATCTCCAAATTTTACAGTCTCTCCACGGTTAAAGTAATTATTTCTCATTGATAAATTGTACACTTCATTTCCTTGAGTACCTTGAAAGTAGAAAGAAAAATCCCAATTTTTGTATGAAAATGAGTTTTCAATACCAAAAATTAAATCTGGTAATGGACTACCCAAAACTACATTATCTTCTGTAGAAGCAATACCATCTCCATTCAAATCCTCAAATATAGGTCCTCCTACAACTTGTGGATCTGTTCTACCTGAAGCATCAATTTCTGCTTGACTTTTCCAAGTGCCTAAGTATCTAACACCTGTATAAACAGGAACTGACTCTCCCACAATTAAACGCGTATTACCTGATCCTATGATAGGATCTACTACAATATCTTGAGATTGCTTACCACCAAGATCCAATATTTCATTTTTATTTGCGGATAACGTTACGGTAGAATTCCAATTAAAATTTGAGGTACTTACATTAGTAGAATTAATAAGAAGTTCCCAACCTTGATTTTGTAAAGCTCCAATATTCTGTATTTGACTGTTAAAACCAGTTTGTCTTGGAATAGTTACATCTAATAATAAGTCTTCTGTTTTCTTATAATAATAGTTAAACTCTGTAAATAATCTACCTCCAAATAAAGATGCTTCTATAGCAATATCAAAGGAACTCGTAGTCTCCCACTGTAAATCAGGGTTTGCAGGCCTACCTAAAGTTAAACCTGGTACTTCTACGCCATTAAGTGTTGTGTTTGCTCCTGTATAAATACCAAAAGTGCTATAAGGATCAATGGCTTGGTTACCTGATTTACCCCAACTCGCTCTCAATTTTAAATCTTGAAACACATCTTGATCTTGCATAAAATTTTCTTCAGATATTTTCCAAGCTCCTGCTATTGAAGGGAAAAATGCATATTTATTACCTTCAGTAAAACGGGAACTACCATCTGTTCTACCTACTAAAGTTAACAAATATTTATCTTTGTAAGAATAATTTATTCTTCCAAAAAAAGATGCGATTTGAAATCCAGTAAAGTTACTACTCACAACAGATCTTGTAGGATCTGAATTACCTAAGTTATTAAATCCTGTAGCATCACTAGTAATACCAAAAGCCTCAGCCTCGGCTGTCTCTGTAGATACTTTTTGAAAAGAAGCACCTGCAAGTGCGGTAACACTATGATCTTCTCCAAAATCTGATTGGTATTGAATGGTGTTTTCATTATTCCATCCATTACTATTAACTGTACGTACACTAGCACTTCCTTGTCCAGTATCTCCAACCGAAAGTAAGTCTGGTGCTTGACTAGATCTAAATATATTTTGTTTTGTATTGTTAAACTCTGGACTAAATGTAGAACGTATTGTCCACTTTGGTGCTGGATTCCACTCCAAATAAACCGTTGCTAATAAATTATTTGCAAATGTTTCGTTTGTGTTTAATGCTATATTTGCAAGTGGGTTTGAAAATGGCGAACCTACAACATCATTAAATCCATTAAAAGAGCCATCCTCATTACGAACAGGCTGCGTTCTAAGTATGCCAAAGGCTGCTTGACTAAAACTCGCCAAAGCATTATCTTGCTCTAATCTAGAATAATTTATTCTGAATCCTGTTTTTACTTTATCACTTAATTTAAGATCTAAATTTGCTCTAAAAATATATTTTTCAATACCAGAACTCTTTACTATACCTTCTTGATTAAAATAATTTAATGAGGTATAGTAGTTAACATTATCTGAAGCTCCAGAAACAGACACATCTGCATTGTAAATTGGAGCTGTTCCTAATACTAAATCAACCCAATCGTTGTCTGGATAAGTAGATGGATCATTAGGAAATGGCTCAGCAGCGGATCTAAAACGAGCACTTTCGTTTGTAAATTCTATTTGCTCTCTTTGAGATAATCTATCTGGCAATTCTGGCAATATTTGTGAACTTGTGTAAAGATTTAAACTCACCTGAGGTTTTCCAGTTCCTGCACCAGCACCATTTTTTGTAGTAACTAATACTACACCATTTGCTCCTCTAGAACCATAAATAGCGATAGAGGATGCATCTTTTAATATTTCAATGGATTTAATATCATTACTATTAATATTGTTCAAGTTAAAATTAGTACCTACAACAATACCATCAATAACCCAAAGAGGCTCATTACTACCCGTAATGGAGTTACCACCTCTTACTCTAATAACTGTTCCTGCACCAGGCGCACCACTAGTTTGTGTCACTTGAACACCAGATGCTCTACCTTGTAGTGCCTGATCTACCCTTGCTACAGGTATTGCAGTTATATCTTCAGAACTTACAGATGCCACTGAACCTGTTAAATCAGACTTTCGTTGTGTACCATAACCGATAACGACTACTTCATCTAGTGCATTATCTTGCTCTAAAGTTACATTGATTGTTGTTTGGTTTCCAACTACAACTTCTTTTGTAGAATATCCCACGTAAGAGAACTCAAGTGTACTAGAAGCATCTGCATTAATTGAAAAGTTACCATCAAAATCTGTACTTGTTCCAGTTGTTGTCCCTTTAATAATTACGGTTGCTCCAGGAAGCGGTTGGCCATCTGCTGTAACTGTCCCTGTGACAGTTTGAGCATAAGACATTGCAATACAAGAGAATAGCATAAAAGCAAACATCCTAATTTTCTTAAAATGGGACGTTCCATTTTGCATAGTTTTTAGTTTCATAAAATTTTAGTTTGTTGTTAATGAAATCTAAATTATTTCTTAAATACTTATTGAGTATCCTGTACTACCTGTTATGTTCTGTGCTGCTTTTTGTTATTTAATCATAATTCTTCAAGAGTAACTATTTTATTGTAATAACCGATTACAGGATAGCACAGGTCAGAAAAACGAGCCACTAATACTAATTTTATTTTCTAAATTATTTAAGTGTTATTTTCAACTAATTATTAATTTACAGTATACTTTTTTATGAAACTAAAATTATTTTTAATGTTGTTCTCTACTATTGGAATCCACCATTCAATACTAAATGCACAATCATTTAACCTTGAAAAACCTACAATTAACAAACGAGCTATTTTTGAGGAAAAAAATGGTATTATTGCTATTGAAGCTGAACATTTTACCAAACAAAGCAAAAATAATTTAAGACAGTGGTATCTGACTACTAAAAATAAAATTGCCAATGTAGGACGTGATGACGATACCCAACATTGTTACGAAGCAAGTAATAATGCTTATATTGAAATATTACCCGATACCCGAGTAACCCATTCCGATAAATTAATACGAGGAGAAAATTTCTCTGACAAACCTGGTGAAATAGCAATATTGAATTACAAGGTGAAATTTAATAACTCTGGACGTTATTATGTTTGGGTTCGTGCAAAAAGTACAGGAACAGAAGACAATGGCATTCACGTTGGCTTGAACAATACTTGGCCTGAAAGCGGACAACGTATGCAATGGTGTGATGGTAAAGGAAATTGGACCTGGGAAAGCAAACAGCGAACTAAAAAAGAACACTGTGGTATCCCTAATGCTATCTACTTAGATATTGATAAAACTGGAACCCACAATATACAATTTAGTATGCGAGAAGATGGTTTTGAGTTTGATAAATTTATTTTAACCAATAATATTAATTACGTACCAGTTAAAAAAGGTCCAAAACCAATCCTAGTAAAAGGAAAATTACCTAAACCATTTCCAGTAGCTGAAACTGCTAAGCCTCAAGATTCATATTTTATAAGTATTTCTAAATCTTTAAAAGGAAACAGCCATATAGCTGCTCAAGAATTCCCTATTGATGGCACAGATTTTTATAAAAATGGAAAAAATTGGTTAGCCATAAACCCAAATACACACAAAGAAGCTACAACAAGTACGACTTTTAATTTTGAAAGTGGCAATTATGATATTGTTTTTGTTGGAGTAGGAGAAAATGATGGCAGATCAACATTTAGTTTATTAATTAATAGTAATGAAATTGGCACCTATAACCCTCCGCTTAGTAAAAGATTATGGGAAGAAGGCAAAAAATTTAATGCTCTTTGGAAGAATATAAACCTAAACAAGGGAGACAAAATAACAGTTAAAGCAAAAATAGGTAGTGATGGAGAAGAATGGACTCGTGGACGTTGGGCTGGTATAGTTTTTACTCCTGTTGGGCAAGGAAAAAAAATACAAGATTCTCCTTCTACTTTTACATTTGAAAAATAAAACAATAAAAATCATGAATAAATTATTAATTATAATATTTGGTTCTTTAACTATTTCTTCAGTATTTTCACAAACAGCCATAAAAGCACCTAAAGGTAGAATTGCCATAGTAGCCGACGGAAACTCTCCTGACCCTGATGATTTAGGAGGTACAGCTATTTCTATTGCGCTTTTAAGAGCAGCTGGTCTGGAAGATAGATTAGTACACTACTCACATAGTTGTGATTTAGTAAGAGATGATCGCATTTCTGAAAAAGCTGAAAAAGAGCGCCACCACTTAATGCAAGTTGCTTGCGATATGACAGCAAGACGCTGGGGTGGTTTTCACCAACTTACGTTCTTTGATGCCATATGGCAAAAAGAAGAAACCATAAATGATTTGGCTTGGGCTATAAATGCTTCAACTGCTGAGAGCCCTTTGTGGATTATTGAAGCTGGAGAGCCTGATATTATTGGTATGGCGTTACAAAAAACCCAAAAAGAAAAGCATAAATATGTTAAAGTAGTAACACATCATCCTGCCAATGATAACGCTGGCGATTTTTACACTTGGAAACAAATTCTTGATTTTGGTATTGAAGAAGTACGTATACCTGACCAGAATATAAATTTAAAATTAGACCACGAAAAATGGGATTGGGCGAAAAACCACACAGACCCAAGAATACGATTAATTTGGACTATTGGTAATATTGCTGAAATAGATAATATCGTTACCTTTCAAAAAGGCAAATGGGACTGCTCTGATGCTGGTATGGTACTATATTGGATAACTGGCGCTAACGTGAACAATGGTTTGAGAGCAGGTAGTCTTGAGGTTGTAAAAACACTATTAGAAAACTATGTAAACAATAATACTGAGCTTTCTAAAAAAAAGAAAAAATAAGTATTACTTTTCTATGAATCAATAAAAAAAGGATAACAAGCTAGCTTGTTATCCTTTTTTTATTGATTTTATAATATCCTAGTTATATATCAAACGTTTTACAACACCTTGTTCTGTTTTTAAAATATAAATCCCTTTTGAATGTTTAGAAATATCCACTATATCTCCTTTTCCTTTAGACATTTTTCTTCCCAATAAAGAATAGATTTCCCATGTTTTAGATTTGCTTAAATGAAATATTCCATCTCTACTTGGTACTGGATATACCTTAAAATCATTTTGAAGTGTAAATTCATCAACACTTAAGTTTCCAATTCTATTAAGTGTAACATAGTCATAACGAGGTCCAGACCCACCATTTGGAATTTTTAATTCCAAAACCCAAAGACCGCTTTCCAAATCAAATTCATCTGAGGCATAATCCTGAAAATCACCACCTCCGTTAATTTTTCTTATCCCATCAGTAGTTGAGCCATTTGGAGCAGAAAACAATAATTCAGATGTTGACAAATCTTTTGGCAACAGGTAGGCCTGAAAAGGTTTTGAATTACTGGAAAAGGTGGCATAATTTACCAACATTTCGTAGCGTCCGCTTTCTGTGACGTTTATGGTATATCTTGTATATTCGTTACCACTAAGCCCTGTTATTACAAATCCCGTACCTCCTACTGTAATATCAACATCATCACCTACTTCTGTACGATAGACGCCCCCAGAATTCCCCACAGAAGAATCAAAAAACGCCAATCCTGAACCTCCTAAATCGTAATCTTCAGTTTGTATAACCCCGGGAACCATATGGGCTGTTCCTGAAAACGGCCTTGTTGGATAATCTGTGCTTGTCACTGTAATTGTGCTTTCCTTTGTTCTGCCTCTATCATCTGTTAAAACTAGTTTTAAATTATAGGTGCCTTCGGAAACATTCTCAAGAAGCGAATCATTTTGTCCAGAATATCCCCATGTGAACGGCGCCGAGGCAACACCACGTACCAAAACGTCATTTACAAAAAGTTCCATACTGGCAATGTTCTCGGGTGCGCTGGTTGTAGAAGCCTCAACCTCAATAACATTTCCAGGTTCAATATTGTCCAAATCATTCGGCGTTACAAACATTGGTGCAACTAAAATTGGAACCGCTAGCACATTGATTTTATCTAGATTGAAACCCCCGTTCTGCACATTGAGTTTCAACTCGTGAAGCCCTTTCGTTAAAGGAACCGTTAATTTTGTAGCGGTCTGAAAATCGGTGGCACTGGCCGTTTGTGGCAATGAAAAGTTATCAAAAACCACAACATCGTCGATCTCTATACTCACCAAAGCACCAGCTGTTGCAGAAGCGTAAACAAACTCAAAATCGTAATCATCCGTGTTTAAAACATTGACATCATATTTTAACCATTCGTCATTTTGGGTATCGCCAACGTAAGTGATACCGCCGTCCGTCCCCACATCTACTCCATCGGTATCAATGCCTGGACTCAATGTATTGTCGGCAGTTGTATCTGAAAAGCCAACGCCTTCACCTCCGTCTTTATAATCTTCGGCTTCGATAGTGCCGGCAATAAGGTGAATGGATTCGTCAAAATAGATTTCTGAAATTTTACTTACCGATAGTGGCGGTAATGTAATTGTACCAGTTCCTTCCTTAACCAATTGCAACGGGTCCGTAAAATAATCTATAGGATCTACAACACCTAAATTATCAAAAACTAGAGCTTCGTGCTTAAAGCTTCTGGAATACAACACATTATCAAATTTTAATTCGAAGGTTACAGGCTTGTCTGTAAGGTTTACGGCTACCACTTTAGTTTCCCCAAATTCATTAGTTGTTGCTCTGGCATTTACTGCGTTTACAGAACCTCTAGAAACTGTTAATTGTGCAGAAGACGTTACTGTACCATTCAACAGGGTAGCATCTCTAAATACATCTTGAATAATTTCGTAAGTAGATAAATAGCCCCTTTTTTGTAATGGGTAAACAGGCTCTCTATTACTCCCAACCACCACCATGGCATTTAAAACACGATTAAAGATAAACCAGTTAGCACGTTCATAAATATCTTGGTTTTCTGCCATAAACATAAATACATCTGCCATACCTAAACAGGCGCCACCATGAACATTACTACCAGCAGATACACCCCATTCTGTTAACCAAATAGGTTTTCCTGGTGCAAAGCTCCTTACCCAGTTTGCAGAACCTTCTAGTTCTAATTTTGCTGTTAACAATAGGCCATATGCAGTATTACTATCTGCTGCTTGATCAGGATCGGCTCCCATATATTTATGTAACGATATAGCATCAAAAAAACTTCCATCTCCGATAATGGTATTATTATAGCTTGTATGATCTATTGAACTGTCAATACCATTTCTCCAACTTAAGGGCAAAGACAATTTAATATCTGGAAATTCTGCTTTTAATGCACTAGACACTCCGGAAGCTGCGGCTAAATACATTTCGGGCGTTTCTGTTCTCAAATTACGTTGTCCGCGCCAAAAATGTTCGTTTCCTAATTCTATGGCTTTTACCTCTAAACCTAAGCCAATATCTTTTTGTGCTCTCGCTACACTACTGGCTCCGTCATCAAAATTGATGGAGTAAGTCCACATCATATCGTAACCCTCTCCTGCTGTTCTATTCTTTTTTTGTGTATTTAAATCGGCAATACCATCAATTTCACCATTTATACAACAAACGAAAGTTTGTAATGCTTCTTCATGGTCTCGATTATCGTAGGCATCGTCTTGATAACCATCAGTTTCCCATTCGTAAAAATTGGCCCACACCCCATGTGGAAAACGAATAGTTACTGGATCTACAAGGTTTATAAAATCTTTTTGAAGTTGGGTATCAAAGCCTTGAATATTATAGCCAATTAACTTATTATTGAAAGGTTCGGTACTATCAGTATCCACATTTAAAGATGCTGTTATTGAATTGGGCAATGTAAAAGGATAGTCCTGACTGAAAGATTTTAAGCTGAATATAAAGGTTAAACTTGCTAGAAATATTGCTTTATAAAATTGGCTTTTGCGAATATTACTGTTTTCCATTTCCACTTTTTATTAAAACTATTTATTTTTCTGCTAAAAAGCGTCCTTTACTGTACTGGTTTCGAGGCTAAATTCGATAAACAGTTGATTAACCGTTATAAATAACCAGTAATGTGCTTTTTTTCGTTATCAGAATCTAGCAAAATGACTTTGACCCTTATGAAGCAATTTATTTGGCAGAACTGCTGCGTTAGGGATTGAGGGATTTGTTGAAGCTCCTCGACGCAGGAGAGAGCGACTCCCGAAAGCTCGACCCCTTGCGGGTAACGCCTAAAAAATTTTTAATCCTACTTTCTAATACTTCTTGCCTATTACGGTGTACATTCTACAATCTTTTGGTGCATCACCATCACTGTTTCCAGCCATAATAATACTATCACCAGCTTCTGCAACGCGATGGAAAATTGACATTACTACGTTACCAACTTTAATATTATCGCCAGTATCTTTGTAATCACTCAATAAGAATTCTGGTCGTTTTACTGTATCATCGTGTAAAATATAGATATGCATCTTCATACCGGCAATAAATTGCAGTTGGTCTCTGGCCCAATATCTATTATCAGAATTTGGTGTTCTTATATATTCTGACCCTCTTAAATATTGTGGCACTACCGTGTAGTTTTCTTCCATATCAGTATAGGCCTTTTTACCCCAGTGCATGTTGGTGCGCAACATGGCTTTACCATCGCCTGTATAACTAAATTTTGTAAAAAGTTTACTTTTATTTGTTTTACCTGGAATGTATTCTGGGATTTCTGGCGTATAAACAGGCATAGGGTCTTCTGTAAGTACATTTTCAAATACCTGAGGTAGCTCTGCGGTTAAACCGTTTTTAATATCTACAGGATTAGATGTTACTGTTACACTAGCAACTGGCAACCCCTTTTTGATTGCTGTAATTGTAACATTTCCTGCTTTTAAAATTGAGCGCACTGCAACACGATTTATACCCGATTCAACATCTAAATATAAATTATTGGTTGAGTTTTCTTTTCCGCTATTATAGCCACCACGCCAAATGGCTGGTCCTTCTACAGTAAAATCTACGCGACCTTTTGCAAGCGGACATCTTTTACCTTCTGCATCAACCACCTCAACATCAATTAAAGCTATATCAGATCCATCTGCACGCCATCCGTTTGGCCCAGTAATTGGGGTCAATTTCAACGCTACAGGTTGCCCCGAAGTTTCTTTAGTTTGTGTGACGCTAACTTTATTATCAATAATACCTTCTGCTTTAATATTACCAGCCTCCCAAACTACATTTTTAAACGTATATAAATACCCTTTTTTTGGGGTTGTATTTTCTCCAATTAATTTGCCATTTACATATAGTTTTACCCCAGCAGTATTAGACACTACAAATATGTCTTTTTTTGTGCCTTCTTTATAATTCCAATGTCCAATAATATGTACTTGCGGTTCTGGTCGCCACATTGCCTTTAGAGCATAAAACGCTTCTTTTGGTAAGCGTACTGCATCTACTTCTCCGCTTGCTCTTGTAACTTCGGTTTGCCCACGACCACCATGAGTACCATCAGAAAAAATCCAGTTAGCACCACCAACATGATACGCTTTTCTGCCCATTTTATCCCACCAATGTTCTACCTGTCTTACTGCAAACTTTTCTGAAGTTATTTTATAAGTATTCTTTTCAATATTTGGATGGCTATAAAAATTATCATCAGGTGAATGTTTATCCCAAATACGCCTTGGTGCTTCTTCTCGCATGTATTCGCTTTCTATTAATGGTAAATCAGGGTATTCACGCTCCCAACCTTCTGTTCCAATTTCAATAGTTACATAACCTTCAGAATCATTTTTAACATCTGCGCGTCTATTACCCATTAAGCGTTTGCCTTTAGGATCGAATGTAGTAATCACATCTAAAATTTCTTGATAATGCGCAGCACTTTCAGCCCAATTACCGCCTTCCCAAATCATTATAGACGGATGGTTTCTATAATATACAATCATATCTTTAAAGGCTTTAATACGGATATCCCAAGTTTCACCTTCATCTTCAGATTCGCCACTTACACCTGGCATTAAGTTCACAAACCCATATTTATCGCCCATGGCAACCTCAGCTGGCGAACCAGCACAATGGCCCCATCTGATAAAATTACCACCTGCTTCATCCATAAGTTGGAATGTATGATCGCGCAACCAATCTGGCAATGCAGCGCCCAATCCTGCCCAAGCATTGGTAGGTTTTTGTCCCCAACCGTGGAGTTTAGCATATTCGCCGTTGTTAAAAAAACCTTTATCCTTATCAAAATTAAATGTGCGAATACCCAAAGGGGTTTTATAAGAATCAATAGCTTTTCCATCTACCTTTAACACAGTTTCTACTGTATACATATATGGATGACGTGTATACCAACGGTTGGGATTTTCTAAATTGGTTTGTGTTGAAAAGGTGAATTTCTCTCCTGCTTTTAATGCGTGTTGCGCCTCAGAAACACCCACCAGCTTCCCGTCATTATCAAATATTTTAGCTTCAAAATTCACTGTTTTAGAAGCGTTATAGTCATTTTTAATTTCAGCATTTACAAAAACATCTGCGTTAGTTTCTGATATGTTTTCAGCGTACACATAGGTTCCTAAGGTTTCTAAATTGTCGTATAGCGGTAATGTGATGTGAAGCGGCTCCATAACATGAAGAAATACGTTTCTGTAAATTCCGCCGTGGGTTGGATGCCAATGCTCGTGGTTCCAAACTAACGGAAAATTGTCTCGAAAATGGTCGCCTCTATCATTGTTTACCTTTACAGCAATAATATTGTCTTGATCAAATTTTAAGTGCGGTGTTAAATCGAAACCAAACGGAATGAAGCCTGTTTGATTTTGACCTAAATACACCCCGTTGATGTAAACATCAGCAATTTGACGAACAGATTCAAACTCAATAAATACTTTTTTACCAGCATCAGACTCTGGTAATCTAAAATGTTTACGATACCAAACCGTTCCGCGCCATTGGTTTTCTTCACCATCGTGATGGCCTAAGCTATAATCGTCAAACGTATCTACATCATTAAAAGTGTGCGGACAACTAATCGTAGTCCAAGATGCGTCATCAAAACTTTTGTTTTGTGCGTCTTGTGGATTGTCTTTCAAGAATTTCCAATCGGGGTTGAAATTATACTTTGTTCTTGTAGTTTCAAACGTATTACTAGCAGAACGTGTGCTAGTTTCACAAGAGGTAAATCCTAATTGAAAGATACCGTATATTAAGAAAAAGATTCTGTAACTTACTTTAAGCATAGTTTGTATAAATAAGATGTCAAAATTAGATTTTACTTATTAAAAAACCATACTGAACTGTCATGCAAATTTTAAAATATGTAGCCTATTTTAAAGTTTTTAACTGAATAGCTCTATATTCCACTTTCATTGGTGGACCAACATGCACTTGCACACCAATATAACCTTTTGCTGATCTATTAACCTCATCTAAATCAGTCACATCACTAAACAGTACACCATTCACATAATGTTGCATTTTGTTGTCTTTTACAATGAGATGTATCGTATTCCAATCGTTAGGTTTTATAGTGGATATTAAGTCTGATTTTAATTTGGTATTATTAACGTCTCGTGTTTGCCAACAGTTTCGTTTTACATTTTTGCGAATGTTTTGTTTTGGTATGCTATCTGGCATCTGCGGAATAGTTACAGTTTCGCCCATATAAGCCAATGTGGTTCTTTTTTTCTCTTCGTAATTCTGACCCGTATATTTATTCTTGCCATCAATATCACATTGATACCCTTTTAATGCAAACGGCATAGTTTCTATAAGTGCACTTCGGTAATTTACACCACTATTACCAGAGTTGGTAATTTTGTATTCTAGTTTTAACTCGAAATTTTCGGGTTGTTCCTGTTTGTAAATAATAAAAGAATTTCGTTTTAAAATGGTTTCTGGTGTTACCTCGCCAATTAAAACACCATTCTCAACACGCCAATAGGTTGCATCTCCTTGCCATCCTTTTAAATCCTTTCCATTAAAAATGGATTTAAATTCTGTTTTATTTACAGCGTTTTTACATGAAAAACTTAAGGCTAATAGTATTAGTATTACGAATTGGTGTTTTATAGCTTTTAATCTCATATTATATCTTAATCAACGGTTACTTTGCTTTTCCACCAATTTTCATTGGGTTGAAAATTTTTTGACAACACCTCCAAACGCTGTTTTTCTAGCGAAGGCCATTTCTTATTTACAGTATTTGAATATCTTATTTTAGCTTTTTCAGCATCATAAACTGAGTCTTTTACAGGATATTTAGCATCTACATTATTTAACCAAGACATTAAATTATGACTTAGGCTTTTAGCAATTTCAGGGTGTTTTGATAGTAAATTTTGTTGGTCTTTTTCTTCGGAAGGTAATTTGAATAATTCTTCTCGACCATCTTCCCAATAATGAATTAACTTCCAGCCATCCTGTTGTATTATTGAAGCTGGCTCACCGCCCTGATTGCCATAATGCGGATAATGCCAATATAAAGGTCTGGATAATTCTAATTGCTTTCCTTCTAATAATGGTTTGAGACTGACACCATCCATATGTTGTTCTGGATGCAATGGTACATTTGCAACATCCAAAAGCGTTGGATAAAAATCGGTGTTAATTGCTGGAAATTCCGTTGTAGCACCATCATTTTTCAACCATGGTACTTTAATAAAATAGGGCTCGCGAATACCACCTTCCCATTGGTAGCCTTTTCCTCCTCTCAATGGCAAATTACTGGTTGCGTAATGATCTCCAGAAGCTACACCACCATTATCAGAAGTAAAAACTACAACAGTATTTTCTTCTAATCCATTATCTTTTAATGCTTTTAAAACGATACCAACAGCATCGTCCATAGTTTCAACTAATCCTGCATAAATAGGGTTGTCTTGCACTTTACGAATAGGTAACACACGCTCCATAAGGTAACCAGAATCTGCAATACCTAAGCTATCAGCTTTGTCACGGTATTTTCTCCATTTTTTTTCAGTGGTTTGAATAGGTGCGTGTACGGCGTAAAAAGATAAAAATGCAAAAAACGAAGTGTCTTTATGTTTTGAAATAAAATTTGCAGTTTCGTTTGCTAAACGCAAGGTTAAATTTTCTCCTTTTTGCTTATTGGGTAATTTTGGATTGTTCCAAGGTGAAAAGAAACCACCTCTAGGCGATCCTGCATCTATACCGCCAATATTTATATCGAAACCATGATTTTCGGGATGTGACCCTTCGCCTCCTAAATGCCATTTTCCTGCAAAAAAAGTTTTGTATCCGTGATTTTTAAAAGCTTCTGCAATGGTGATATCGGCTTTAGGTAATTGCGTTACATAATCTGCTGGCAATAATTTATCATATCGATTTCTTGTACGCCACGCTTCACCAGTTTTTGCTCCTATCCAATCGGTAATGCCATGGCGTGCTGTAAACTTACCCGTCATAATACTGGCGCGAGATGGACTACATACTCTACTTGCCGCGTAGCCCTGGGTAAACATCATGCCTTCATTGGCTAATTTATCTACGTTTGGAGTTTCGTAAAAGGTGCTACCCGTAATACCTAAATCGTGATAGCCTAAATCGTCTACTAGAATAAATAGAATGTTAGGTTTGGCAATTTGTTTTTGGGTTTCTTTATTTTTTTTACACCCAAATACTGACAACACCATTAAGCAAATACAGATTATTTTTGAATGATACATATTGTAAATTGGTTAAAATCTAATCGCTTACATATTTATGTGTTTATACTAAAACTTCCTTTTGACCCGCGTTAGGGATTGCAGCGGCATCCTTTTTAATACTTAACTTAAACCAAAGAAGTTTTTAAACTACACAGTAGCAGTTTGCCACGTCACTAACTCCTCGTAATGACATATTAAAAAGATATAGCGGAAAGCCCGACCCCTTGTGGGTAACGCCCATATTATTAAATTATAAAGGTTTTGCTGCTTTTGGCCCGTCATAATTATAAGTAAACCAATCGACATCAATATACCCTGCATCCTCTTTTTCGTTCCATGAAAAGAAGCCTAAACGATCGCCCGTCCATTTCCCGAACGCTATGGTAAACGTTGGCCCAAAAGAGTTATAGGTTTCGCCATCGAGACTATATTCGTAAGTAGCTTGGTTGCTGTTGTTTGATGTTCGAACATATAAATCGTTTCCTGTTATTTCTGGCCCTTTCGTTTTTTGCGCCATAGGATCCATATAAAACAGGTGTTTTTTTCCATTTTCATCTACTTCTATACCCAATAAATTGAACACGCCGCCATAACGCACAAATCCTGCTAATTGGTGTGGTTTCATCCCTGAAATATCGAATTTGGCCACAGCTGTTCCTGTGGTGATGCCCATAATACGCTGACTTAAAGTATTGGAAGCTCTCCAGAAATCTGAGTCGGAACCATCGTTGTTTGTCCACTCGTTTATATTTGGTCCGTAGCCTTTTTCGTTTGGTAATATTTTACTTGCTTTAAGGCGTAACCACCCTGAACGTTCAGTTAAAGACCAATGTGTGTTTCTTGGATTGTGGTTCCACTCCCATTGGAACCCTAATTGGGGTGATGAAAAATCGTCGTCTGAACTTGGAGCTGTAATTGGGTAACCGTCTATGGGTTTTTTGTATTGTTTCACAGGTTCGCCAATGCCATCATTATCTTCATCAATGCCTATAATTGGCCATCCGTCAACCCAATTTACAGGTTCTAAACATTGCGGACGCCCTTGGAATGGAATGGTATCATTCTGAATCAATTGATGCATATACCACCACGATTTATCTGGCGCTTGCATTAATGCGCCTTGGCTCGCACTACGATCATTAAACGCTGTACCTTTTTCTAACACAGTTTTTACTTCGTAAGGCCCGTAAATACTTTCATTAGAACGTAGTACAATTTGTTTTCTATCGTTTTTTGGGTTTTTCACACCTGGTTTGGTGGATGTATCACCCATAGTCCATTGTGCTAAAAAGATATACCAAGTGCCATTTATTTTATAGATTTTGGCAGCTTCGGCACCCATACCCGTGTACACTAATTTACCTTCGCCTAGGATTTTTGTACCATCCCAACTCATTTCGTAAATTCTATTTTCGTTACCTTCAATTGTATTACTTGCTGCTTTTTGCTTGCCTGCTGTATTAATTATTACATAAGCTTTGTGTGTTTCTTCATCCCAAAATACTCCCGGATCATCTAGCACCTCAGCCTTTGGCAGCATCATAATAGGTTTACTCCACGGGCCTTTAATATCCTTCGCAGTTGCTACCATTAAACCATGTTGATAATCTATTTGGTAGCAATACCAAGTACCTTCGTGGTATGCTAAATCGCCTGCCCAAGTCCCAAAAGAATAGCCATTCATGCGATCCCAATTGTATTCTGGCGCCCAAGATAAACTTTCAAACACGTGCCCCACATTGGTCCAGTTCACCATGTCTTTAGATTCTAGAATTGGCATCCCTGGCGACATGTGTTGCTTTGATGTAATCATATAATACGTATCGCCTACTTGCTCGATATCAGAATCTGGATAATCTGCATTTAAAATAGGATTGATGTATGTACCATCACCTTGGTCTCCAAAACTTCCTGTTTGGGCTTGAGCCACATCTTTTGATGATGTTATTGTTTTGTTTTCTGGTTTTGAATTACAACTGATAAATGACACTAATAGCATAATAATTAGTGATTGTAAAACAGTGTTATATGTTAGTTTCATAGTATGCCTTTTAGATATTTTTATTGTCTTATAAACTTAGCTTTTAGAATACGCTATTGTGTAATCTCCTGAACCTAAAATTACAAATCCGTCTGCTATTTCAATAGGGTTATTTTGTTTAAATTCTGTAATAGGTGCACCGTTTATTTTTAAACTTTCAAGCTCTGAAGGCGTCACTAAAACCCTTGCTTTTGTATTAAACGGCACTTCAAGATTCATACTTAAAACTTCATCTTTTATTGACCAATTATTGGTAATATCGCCATAAGGTGTTGGTACTTTTACTTCCGTGCTTGTGATTGCAGTAGGAAACTCAGGGTTTACATTAAATGCTTTATAACCTGGTTGATCTTCTGAAGATTTAATACCTCCTAATGATTCATAAAAATAAGCTGCAAAACCAGAGTGCATTGGGTGATTTAAAGAATTTGTTGGCCCTTCCATCTCTTCCCAAACAAATTGGCGTTCTGGCCATGTGGTAAAACCTGAATTCATAACATACGTTTGACTTGGAAAATCTGGTGTTGTTAAAATTTGATGTGCTAAATCTGCTTTTCCGTATTTTGAAAGCACGGTGTAAATGTATCTATTACCGTGAATTCCCGTGGAATGATGCCCGCCTTTAACTTTAACAATATCATGTTCTAAACCATTAACAATACTTTCAATCTCATTTTCTGGCGCTAAGCCAAACTGTAAAGCTTGAACAGTTGCTGTTTGACTTTGATACCATTTGTGTTTTGTATTGGGTATTTCAACTAAAAATTCTTTGTTGAACGCCTCTTTCAATTCGCGTTGTTCTTGTTTCATTTTTAGAGCGAAAGCTACATCATTATTCATTTCTGCAAAGGTTTCCATAATACCTAAAACATCATAGAAATAGGCATTTGCAGAAATAATAGGGTCGCACTCCATAGCTGAAGGATTTTTACGTCTGTCCCATCTTGGTGGACACCAATCTCCCATACCATCTTGCATAATGCCATTTTCACCTTTGTAATTTAGATAAAAATTAGTCAAGTTTCTCATCTCTGGATAGTATTCTTTTACTATGGCATCATCACCATAAAACTTGTAATTATACCATGGCAAATACATAGTGGCTACGCCCCAATCTATTTTTGCGTAGGTTGATGTACGTTTTCCTGGAGCAATCATAGTTGGCACTTGAAACTTTATATCTGGGGTGTTATGCCCTTTTGTTGGTCGCATTTGTGTACGAATGTCTTCCATATATTTTTTGTAGAAATCGTACATATCATAATTATAAAGTGCATATTCACAAAATGCATGTGCATCGCCTAACCATCCACATTTTTCACGGTGTGGACAATCCTCTGGAATACCGTGAACATTGTCTACAATCGTCCATTTACTAATACTGTGCATTTTGTTTAATAATTCATCTGAAGATGCAAAGCTTCCAGTTTCTTGAATATCTGTAGCCACCAAAACAGCTTTAATCATATCTGCATCTGGTTTTCTAGAAATACCTGTAATTTTAGCATATCTAAATCCATGATAACTAAATTTAGGTTCCCAAGATTCTAAATCATCTCCTTTACAAATGTACTTGTATATTTGAGCCATTCCGTTTGCTCCGCCTCCTGTAGATCCTTTAAAAATATCTTTTCCATTTGTTAACAAGGCTTCTGTAGTAACAACCTCTATTAATTGCCCTTCTTTTTCTTTAACATTTAATTTTACCCAACCCGCAATGTTTTGACCAAAATCTACAATCCAGTTACCATCTGACCCTTTAAAAACTTTTTGCGGTTCAAACTCTTTTAATTTTTTAATTGGTGGAATTTGACTTGCACTTATTTTTTTAACATTAGGTGATGTTACTTTTGCATTACCCCATTTTGCATCATCATAGCCAACAATATTCCAGTTACCTAATTCATAACGTGCATCATAAGTATCTCCACCATAAATGTTGTTAAACACAATTGGTCCTGTAGCTTCTTTCCAGTTTTCATCTGTATAAAAGTCTGCTGAAGTTCCATCAGTATAATTCAATTTTACCAAACAACGCACTGTTGGTTGCCCATAAGAAACTCCTTTTTTATTCGATTCTGGATCTCTACTCCAAGAAATATTTTGTCCGTAAAATCCGTTTCCTAATATAATTCCGAAAGCATTTTTCCCAGACTTTAATTGTTCTGTAATATCATAATTTACATAATATGCTTGCTTATCGTAGTTAGACGGTGCTGGGTCTAAGACATGGTCCCCCACCTTATCTCCATTTAAATACAACTCGTAATACCCTAAACCACAAATATAAACTTGTGCATTTTCTACTTCTTTATCAAGCTTTAATTCATTTCTAAAATAACTAGCTGCAAAACCATTTACTGGCTTTGACTCTTTCATGTTACCTCTTTTATACCCTCTAAAACGATGCTCAGAAGTTCTCGTATCTTTATTTAAAGTAATCCATTTAGAATTTGCCCAGTTTTTAGAATTCATTAAACCCATTGTAAATTCTTGAACATCGGACCAGTTCGAAGATGCACCTTTTTCGTCCCAAATTTTCACTTTCCAAAAATACGTTTGTAATGCTTCTAAATCTTTTCCTTGGTATTTAACAAATGTAGATTTGTTACTTGCTACTTTATCAGAATTCCAAATATCAGCATCGTTATCATTTAATTTTCCTTTTGATGATGCTACCAAAATATGATAAGCAGATTGCAACTTATTGTATTCTTCTACATTAACAACCCAAGAAAACAAAGGTTGTTTACTTTCTATTGCTGAAGGATTATGCTTTGTATTTACCGATAACTTCTCAAAAGACATTGGTGTATTTGAGGTAGAAATCTGTTTACAGGACACATAGAAAATAGCTATGAAAATTACTAAAAAGAGAGATTGTTTTTTTATCATTTTTTGGTTCGCTTTATTTTCTCGAAAAGTACTGGTAAAAACAGTAAATATTATCCTGTACTATCTGTTATAAATAGTACTACCAAAATTTACATGAAGAACTACAAGATATTGAAAAACCAAATTTATCTCTCTAATTTTTATCACCTTATCACAAAACTCTACAATAAAGTTTTATATTTTTTTTAATATCGCTCTGATGAAAATGACCTTACATGTACTCCTGAAAAATGATGGTGCACGAATTTCCACTTGTCTTGTCTCAATTAACCTGTAAACAAAACAACTTTATCGGCCCTTGCAACCCTATTGAAACCAAATCTTTATAGTGTCTTGTCCATACATTTGTTAAAGGATTGTCTATAGATTTGCAATAATTAGCTAACACGGTAGTGTATTTAATTTCCAATTTATTTTCTCCTTGTTCTAAATAATCTGCAATAGCATAAACTGCTTCTCCATACCAACGTTTGCCTACTTTTTTTCCATTTACATATAATTCTGTAACTCCTCCGTTTACATTTCCTAAATCTAAATGTGTATAATTACCGTTGTTATTTAAAGTAATTTTATAACTGATTTCTCCGCCAAATGAACTCTGGTTTTTATCCTCAGATTTACTAAAATCAATCAATTCATTCATTTGCCAAGTAAGTATTTTGCCATCTACTCTTTTTCCTGTAACATTCCAAATTCCAGTAATTGCTTTAGATTTTTCAACTTTAGTTGGATTCATCATCGGAGTTTCTATTGGCTTTTCATCTTCAAAAACCAACAATAAAGATTCTAACGGTTTAAGTGAAATAGATAATTCATTGGTGTTTTTAGCATAATAGAATGGCTTTCTTTCTCCTGTTTCTGGGTTCCACACATAAGGATATTTATGTTTTACAGGAAATTTAGCATTAAAATTTGCACTGGTAAACCTATGTACATTTGTAAAAAAATATAGGTCTTTATCTTTAGTATATTGATGAATTTGATATACTTTTTTAGTAGGATTATCGATAACTACATCTGGAGTAACTTCAGATTTTTTAAGCAAGTTCTCTGTCCAAGTAAATAATTGCGCTAACGAATTTGGTTGTTTTATTTGAATGATAGAATTCGGTTTCTCTGCCAAAATCTTCTCTATAATTTCTTTTACACGGCTGTCATTCTTATCAAAATCTTTAAAATGTAATGACTGTTTAGGCAATTTATCTATTACCACAACTTTACCTCCAGAGTCAACAAATTTTTGAATTGAAAGAGCTGTTTCTGGATGAATAGATTGTAGACTAGCCAAAATCAACAATTTATAATTCATATTCCCAAAAGAGATTTTACCATTTTCTATTGTTGCTTCCGCTAAAACTTTTTGATTGATATATTCGCAAGAATACCCTAACTGACTAATGGGTTCCCACATTTTATATAAATACCTTGGTTCTAAATGGAAAGGTGCTCTTGCCAAACCTTTGTCTCCCCATAAATCGGCAGTAGGCCCAAGAATAGCTATAGATTTATCGGCTTGAGAATTTTGAAATACCGCTGATAATCTTGCATTGTAATCTACCCAATTATTTAGATGTTTCCACCAAGTGTTTTGCTCACTAAAATAAGCTCCATAACGTATCCAACCTGGAAATGGCTCTTCTTTTGGAGAATAGTTGTAACCGTGTAAAATAGAATGATTGATACCTGTGATAAAATTCATATCATCATGTTGCTTAATTTCTTCTAGAGTAGTTTTAAAAACACCTCTTGTATTGGTCATAACCTCAGAACTTACAATTTTTTTATTTGTTAAATGACCTCCAGCAGAAGCATACATATTCCAAGTCATATACCCATGACTTTGATTCCATTGCCATAAAGAATCTTTCATTGCCGCAGAATAAATCCAATTATTACTTTCTGGAATATCTGGTATCATATACCCATCTAACATACCCATTAAAAATGGCGTCCCATAAGCTTGGTATCTACAAAGTACTCCGTTTGCTTCACAAAAATCTTTATATGTTTTTGTAAAATTTTCTAAAAACACTTCTACCAGTAGTTTATTGTAATCGTATCGAACTCTTTTTAATTTATTTTTAAAGTCTACTGAAAAGTTCTTTGAATAGTTATCATCAGCATAACTACCTGTTGAAGCATAAAAAATAAAAGGCATCCATTGTACCAATTTATAACCATAGGTTTTAAAAAAGATTGATTGAAAATCATCTGTCCAATTTGCACCAGAAACCTCAATACTATCACAAAAAATAGCTCTAATTAATTGATTTAATGGAATACCAGAACGTTCCGATATTTTCTTTAACCTATTTAAATACGCTAAAGTCATTTCTTTTTTATAATGATCCATTACAGGACCTGCCCCTCCTGGAGCACCCAAAGTAACATCTCTAAAATTTTGCTGAATTAGCGAATAGCTTAAATAATATTCTCCTGAGTTTTCAATTATATAGTTTAGTTTCCTATTCTTATCTAAATGATCTAAAAGATTTATTACTTGATCTTTATCATTACAATTTTTAGGAATTAAAGCAAGACTAGCTAACCTATAAGTTGTTCTTTTACTTACATGCCTTTGAGCTCTAGTTTTTCCAAACTTTTTTTTATATAAACTAATTAAATGCCCTTCATCAACTTTAATAATATCCTTAGAACGATACTCAATGTAGTCTGATACCATTCGCTGACTCGTTTCTTCATCTTTTAAAAACTCTCCTCCAAATGGCCAACCTGTTCCAGCAATGATATCTGTAATCATCCCCAGATCCTTGGCTTTTTTAGCTGCATGAACTACCATATCAACCCATTCATCACTCATCCAAACCAAAGATTTTTCGCTTTTATTAAAAGCAACTGGCATAGCAATTGGGTTTATTTCTACACCACCGAAACCAACATTTTTTAGAGATTCTAATTGCCTATCAATTTCTACAGATTTAATTTTATTACCATTCCACCACCAACGAACAAAAGGCCTAGCTTCTGCAGGAGGATTTTGAAATTTGCTGAATAAATCTTGGGATAGCGTTTTCTCAGTAAATTTATTATCACAGGATAGTAAAACAGTTAAAATTAAAACCAGTTGTAATGTTCTTATCATGGTGCATTTTTTAAATATTCTAAATATAGAATCTAATATAAATAAAAGCGTCCTGTACAACCATGACAAATCTAACTAATGCAAGACACTACAGGATAAAAACAAAAAACAATTAATATATATTGCATATTGTGAAATTGAAATTATTAAAAATGAAATTGCGAATAGTATTTATAGCTCCAATAATTATACTTTGTAGTCTTGTCATTGCATGTTCTAGTGAATCAGATACAGATGAACAAATGATTGAAGAGCCAAAAGATGACAAACCTGATGTGCCTGAAAATCCTCAACAAGACTGTGATGAGCAATCAGATTTTCCAAATCTAGGTCCAAGTGCATCACAATCACAATCTTGCGATGATGTTTCAAACCCTAACAATCAAGGCACACTAGATTGTAGAACAGATAATACTGTTGGTGGTTATGAAAATTTAGATAATGACTGGGGTAGCTATAAGATTACTGGAGGAGAAATACGGTATGATGGTACAAGAACTAGAGTTGAACGGTTTTTTAAAACTATTTCACAAGGAACCAGCAAAAAAACCATCCTTACTGGAACACTTAAAATTGTAGATTTAAGTGATGGCGAGACGTGTATTATTCAGTCCCATGCAGGAGGCGATATTTTAAAAGGCGAAGAAGTTGGAAGCGAAAATCGAAGTGCTCAATTTCTACTTTATGCGTCTAAAACTTCAGATAATAAAATTAAACTTGTAAACCATGTAACCATTAATCCTTATACAACAGAAACTGGAGGTGCCAGAGATAGACAAGAATTTAAGACTCTTGATTTCAATAAAGAATATGATTTTGTTTATGAAACTGGGTATGATGAAACTGGCACTGCTTTTTCAAAAATAAAAGTAGGCAATACTGAAACTTATATTGAACATAACCACACTACCGAACGTGTTTACACAAGATACGGTGCTTACGGCACTAGCGATACGGGTGATGTAACAGCTCATATTGAGTTTAAAGCGGTTAGTTTATGTAGGGAATAGTACCTAATTGATTATTTTTTTAAAGAATCTGTGGCATTCCCCGTATTAAGATAGTTTGCAGTTATATAGTTTTTTGACACAAAAACTCACATCACTCATTTTGCAACACATCGAATAATACCATTTTATTAGAAGAACTGTTTTTATTACTCTTCTATTAAGAAATACAATAATTTATTAAAAAAATATTGTCCCATTTCAGAATTTGTAAACAATACAAATCCCCATTTTTTTCTTAACATCCAAAATATAAGCACCAGTAAATCCGTCGTTATTCCCACCATGAAAAAACAATGTGTGATAAGGTTTTTCGAATGTCTCAAATCCCAAAGCATAATATTTTCCTTTCTTTGGAGTTGAATGCACTTTTAATAGTTCGTTATAACTTTCTTTAGACAATAATCTCTTGTTCATTTCAGCAATCATCCA
Source organism: uncultured Algibacter sp. (assembly GCF_947490405.1). Classification (GTDB taxonomy): domain Bacteria; phylum Bacteroidota; class Bacteroidia; order Flavobacteriales; family Flavobacteriaceae; genus Algibacter_B. Next base: position 175,492 of record NZ_CANLGU010000001.1, read on the forward strand.
TTTAGTAAAGTCTATCACTTCTGAATGTAAAGAGGATGGGGCAACAAATTTTTCATTATCTTTTAGATACCAATAATCGTTTTGCCAATCTATAAGATTTGAGTTGCCATCATAAGGTTGTGCTTTGTGCTTTCTCGTATATTCAGTTTGAATAAATGCTGAGTGCTCCATATCTAGAGGCTGTGCTATTCTTTCCTGAAAAATAGACTCTAATCCTTGCTAATCTGTATTTTCAATTTTTCGTAAAACCTTGGCTAGATACTGATACCCTTCACCTGAATACATGTTATCTGTTCCAGGTTCAAACATTATCTTCAACTTTCCATCTGTGTTAGCCACACGCCAGTTTGGGAATCAGGAGTAGATACAATTACAGCTTCGCCATTATTAAAATACACAATTCCGTTATTATTCTTTTGTGTATGAATATAAGTGTTCTCAGAAAGTTTTGTGACTGTTAAACTTTCTGAGATTTTAATAATTTGACCAAATAAGGGCGAATTTAAAATAACCAAAAGTATCCATACGAAGTCCTTTTTTATTTTAATCATGCTACATTAAAACTAGTGTGTTGTGTATATTTTTAGTGGTGTGAGTTAAGTATAAATTTAGCTAATAATTACTTGTTTTTTTCTTTTATTTCATTAATAATTTTTGTACTAACCCAATATATATCTTGATTACTAGTATATAATAAGTATTTTCCATCTTTTGTAACGAATGGGCAATATTCATAATTATCGGTATTTATTTTTTTACCCATATTAACCGCATTTGTCCAATTTCCATTCGAGTTTTTAAAACTAATATATAAATCTCCTCTTCCAAATCCGCCATCACGAGTAGAACAAAATATAAGATAAGATTCATCTGGTGCAACAAAAACATCGGCTTCGTATCCTGTTGTGTTTATTGACGCATCTAGTAATACAGGCTTTTGAAATTCATTATTAATAATTTTGCTATAATATATATCATGGTCTGTTCTGGAGATGTCTTTTCGAGTGTGCCCATTAGAAGCAAAATACATGGTTCCATCATTTGTAAAAGACATATAATATTCATTCCCATTTGTGTTAATAGTTGAACCTGCGTTTATTGGTTCTGACCACCCATTGCTCAATCTCTCCACATACCATATATCAACATCTTTAATTTTACCAATACCATCTAACGCTCTTTTTGAGATAAAATAGAGTCTATTCTCATCATTCGAAAGAAAAGGGTCGTTATAACTGTAACGCTTATGTGAAATAATGGTTTTTGGTGTACTCCATTGGTTACCTTCTATTTTTGAAAAACGAATTTCATTCCGCCCGTTTACATCTACTCCAAAATAAAACTCAGTTCCCTTTTTGTTAAATGTTGAACCGAATTCTTGTTCCTCAGTAGAAATGAAGTTAGGCGCAAACATTTTAGGAATCGTTTCACGTCCTTTTAGTCCCATATATTTTCCTTTCATTTTGAACTTTCGAACAAGATTTTTATCTGCTCCTTGAGAAATTAGAAATTCAGAAATATTTTTAGTGCCCAATCGTTTCGAGATTTCCAAAGCAGTACTTCCTCTTTTGTTTTTAATATTTATGTCAACGCCACTCGTAATTAATTTCTCTGTTATTTCTTTGTTTCCATTTAATATAGCCTGTTCAATTAATGAAGCTCCATATAAGGACTGCCAGTCATTATTAGGCTGTAATTCAATTAGATAATCAAGATATTCTATATTATTGAACCGAACTGCTACGTGTAAGGGTGTTTTTTCTTGATTATCAGTTTCATTAATTTTTATGTTTCTCTTTATTAGAAAGTCAAATACTTCCCGCTGTTTACAAGCTACTGCCCAATGTAATAACGACTTTCCTCGATTGTCTTTCATATTAATGGTACTATTTACTAGCATACTATCTAACCTTACCAAATTGCCCTTGCAGGCTGTCCTAAATATATTTTGGCTAAACACAACAGATGTTAAGGTTAACGTTAATAGCAGAATTAAGTTTTTTTGGGTCATGAATTTCATACTAATCAATTAATGCGCTTTTTATGAAGTTTTGAAAGGTACTTCTCAGTTTTAATTGCGAATGAGGTCGCAATTGAACCATTAAAATATAAATTAAATTATTCTCCACATCTATTTTAAAATAAGTACCTGCCAATCCACCCCATCCAAATACCTTTTCTAGGGTATCAGGAGTACTACCGCTTATCACAAAGCCTAATCCAAACCCAGATTCTCCAGTTCTAATTTTTAGATTGGGTTGATAATTTCTAGTTTCTTGTATATGGTCCTGCAACATCAAATCGACCGTCTCTTGTTTCAAAATTTGTGTATGATTCAGCGTTCCTTTATTAAGAAGCATTTGGCAAAACCTCAAGTAATCTAAGGTCGTTGAAACCAAACCTCCTCCAGCATGGTACATTGTCATGTTTTTTGTGTACCTACTATTTTCGGGTGTATCTGAAACAGTAATTCCTTGCGTTTTGTTCCATCTATAGCCTACCACGAAATTATTTACTTTTTCTAGGGGTACTTGAAAAAAAGTATTGTTCATTCCAAGGGGTAAAAATAGCTCTTCTTTTAAATAGATGTTAAGATTTTTGCCTGAAAGAACTTCAACTAAATAGCCACATATGGCTGTTGAATGACCATATTGCCAATTTGTACCTGGCTCAAACTGCAATGGAATCTTACTCAAAGCTTCGACAAATTCTTTATTATTTTCAGAATTAAAAAGGTTGGCCTTCCGGTATAGCTGATTTAGTTTAGGGTATGGACTCCTACCATTACCATAACCTGCTGTATGTGTAAGTAGCTGCCTAATGGTAATAGTTTTTTTTGCAAGGTTAATTGCAGAGTCAGTATATACAAAAACAGAATCCAACTGTGGAATATATTTAGCGACTGGATCATCTAACTTAAATTTACCTTGTTCATATAGTTGCATTAGTGCTACAGAAACGATGGGTTTCGTCATTGAGAAAATTCGAAAAATACTTTCCGTATCTAATGCCTTTTTATTTTTAATATCGGCATATCCATAGCTATCAAAATGAACTAATTGACCATGCCTCATTACAGATGTTTGTATCCCTGGTAATTTGTTATTATCCACAAGTTTATGAAAATGATTGTTCATTTTCTTTAAGCTATCACTGGATAATCCAACCTTTTCAGGCATAACACTATTTATGTCATGCTGAGCGAACAAAGAAAAGTTGACTGTTAAAAAAGCAAGTATTAACGGGTAATTCATTTTTTTATTAGTAGGTAACGGTTCATAATATCCTCTGAAAGGAATTGCGGAAAATAGCACTTTCAAGATATAATAAAATTGGCACTTATAATATCCTATAGTATTTAAAACCTTTTTTAGCTACTTATATTGCATTTTTTAATTATTTACTAGCCTCCTAAAGCTTTTTATAAAGCTTCTAAAGTACGCCTTTAAATTCTTTTCCAGCCTCAATACGTTGAATTGTTCTAACAGATATATTAGTCCTTTCGGAGAGTTAATTGTTACTGAGTTAGACTTGATTTTTCTCTATATTTTAAAAGTTTATTCACTTAATTGTTGCTTTGCTTTTACAACTTACCGTGTATAAAATGCGATTATTCTCTAAGGCTTTAAATTAATTATCGTTACTAAACAAACACTCCAGAACTGTTGCGTTTTTATTTAAATCTTCTATTTTAATAGTATTAATTTGTCCTGCGCCTAAAAAGCGGTATCTAAGTCCGACAAATTTCCCTATAGATTTGTGGTATGTATTTTCATATATTTTTCTATTATCAACAAATACACTAACGGTCTTATCTTTTATATTTATATCTATTGCTTTATTTTCATTTAAATCTACACCAAAAGCAGACAAATCGTGTTTTTTACCTGAATAAACGTTATTGCTTAATAAAATATCTAGATTAGACACACAGCCTAACTTAGAAAAAGGCATAATAATAGCCCCTTCTGTTCCAAGAACAACAATTTTAAAATTCTGGCAAACAGCCCATTTGTCATTTAAAACACTTTTAACAGATTGACTTATCTTGATATTATCTCCAGATATATTTCCAAAATCATCTATATAATGAAAAGTAGATTCTAAAGGTTTTCCACTTTTCTTTATTTCATTAAGAATAGCTTCTGAAAACCCCATTTTATCATTCTTAATTTGCTTTTCAGATAAATACTTAGGAATAGGTTTGTAATCTATCGTTCCAACCCATCCCTCTGATTTGATAAATAAGTCATGCCTCCTGATTATTTTACCATCAACACGAAGTTTAGAATTGTAGTATCCTGGATAGTAATAAATTCCCGTAGCTTGTTTTTGGTCAGATTTTATTTTTATTGTTTTCGTAACATCCCAATACTGTTGTATATATATGCTATCTGATTTGATATTATCTAAGTTAAAATCAAATATCACAGAATTCGGAAAACTATTAGTAACTGGTTTACTACTAAATTTAATATTCGAAAAGTCATGTTTTGGTTTAGCTTTAGAGGAATCTATCATTGAATAAATAGAAATAAAACCCAAAGCAAATATAATTGCTAAAACAATTATAATATAACTGTTAGCATTCATCTTCTTTTCAAACCATACTTTATTTTTAGTAGTTTCATGATTGGTTTTAAAATCACGCCAAGTGTTAAAACCTGCAAATAACGCTAATGTATTCAAAGTACTAATACTTGGGGTGCTATTATATTTTACTCTACCCCAAACACGTTTTAATGTTGTTGCACTTAGTAATATAGACGTTTCTTCTCTAATTTTTTCACTTAACTCAATAAAGGTTTTATTATGCCAAGTATTCGAATCTCCCCACTGTAATTCATCTTCAATTAGTTGAAGGCATTTTTTAACTAATATATGCTCTGGATATAAACTCATAATTATGCAAAAATCTTTAAAAAATTATACTTGTACAACATTGAATGAACTTGTATCAACTTGTTTCTAGCTTTTGTTGGTCATATATAGATATTTGAAGTGTAATTATCATTAATCAAAAAAACATAATTTACGATGAAAAAATTATTATCTATAGTTTTAATAATTAGTACAGTTTGCTTTAATAGTGTAAAAGCACAAAAAAACATTTCTATAGACACTACAAAGTGGGAAATTAAAGCCAAGTCTTATTCCTTTGAATCCTTTAAAGGTAAAGAGGCTATCAACATAAAATCAGGGTCTTTTAAGCTTAAAAACACGAAGTTTTTAAACGGCACTATAGAGTTTGATATTGTATTGAAAGGAAATCGTGCTTTTCCTGGTGTATATTTTAGAATGATTGATGACAAGAATGGAGAGCATTGGTATTTGCGTCCACACCAATCTGGTAATCCAGATGCAAACCAAGCCGCAGCAATTATTAATGGAGTAACACCTTGGCAATTATATTTTGGTAAAAAGTATTCGTTTAAATATGATTATAAATACAACGATTGGACTCATGTAAAACTGGTTGTAAACGATGATAAGGCTCAAGTATTTTTAGATTATTCAGATAAGCCCAATTTGTCATGGAATTTATTTACCGAAACGAAATGGGGAGATTTGGTTATTAACTTAGCAAATAGGGACGCTATACATATTGCTAATATTACGGTTGATAAAAAAGCTAATGATTTGGTTGATTTTAAAACTATAAACAGAAAGCCCATACCTAAATTAATAGAAAAATGGGAGGTTTCAAATGCTTTTAAAGAAGAAATCTTGGATGATTCTAACCAATTGCAATCAAAGCTTGAAAACGCTAAATGGATGGGGCATATAGAAGTTGAAGAAGGAATGGCTGCAAATATTTCAAGAAAAATTAAAATAAATAGAAAAAATGCTAATACTGTTTTTGCAAAAATTGAAATTATATCAGATAAAGACCAACAAAAACTATTTCATTTTGGGTATAGTGATAGAGTAGTAGCCATATTAAACAGAAGTCCTATATATAAAGGCAACAATAGCTTTAGAACTAGAGATTACAGATATTTAGGAACCATAGGATTATTTGATGCTGCATACCTCAATTTAAAAAAAGGAAAAAACACACTTATTATGGCAGTTTCTGAAAGTTTTGGAGGCTGGTTAATAACTGGGAAATTTGATAATTATGACGGATTAAAAATTAAATACTAAAACCATAACATACATTTAATGAAATATATACTAATATTTTTTTGTTGGATTAGTTTTAAGGTTTCAGGACAGGCTCTTCAAGATATTCAATATGGAAATAATTCAATTGTTGGTTCCTATGCAAATGTAAATGGGATTACTATGTATTATGAAAAATATGGAGAAGGAGAGCCTATTATTCTACTGCACGGCGGAACAGGGTCAATATCAGAATTTCAATTTCTAATTCCGTATCTATCAAAAAAATTTAAAGTATATGCACTAGATTTTAGAGGACATGGGCGAACAAATAATAATCTGGATGCAATGAGTTATTCATTACTTACTAAAGATATTATCCAATTTATTAACTATCTTAATTTGAATACTATTAAAATTATCGGATATAGTGATGGAGGTATAGTTGCGTTAAAACTAGCAATTGATATCCCAGAAAAAATTGAAAAGATGATTGTTGTTAGTGCAAATAAATCAGTTTCAGACTTAAATAAACAGTTCATTGGATTTGCCAAAACGATGATTACCGATAATAATTTAAAGAATGCTTACATAAAACGTGAAAAGAAAAAATATGACACTATTAATCCAGAGCCCGAGAAATACCAAAGATTTATGCAATTAATGGGGCAAATGTGGCTACATGACCCATATATTAAAAATCGTGATTATGCTAAAATAAGCACGCCTCTATTAATGATGTATGGTGACAATGATGCTTTTCATTTCGATGCTATGATTGATATGTATAAAAATCTTAATTGTAAAAAGAAACAATTATGTATATTACCAAATACCAATCATTTTGTATTTAAGAAAAAACATGCTAAAATCATCAATCCTATAATACACAAATATTTAGTTTCAGATTAATAATTCTGCATTTCATGAATAATACAAATCATAGATTATCTATTGAAAATATAGAAGATGCTATTAAAATCATTAATCCAATATTTTTGAATTCCCCTCAATTTGAATGTAAAAGTTTAAATGAAACACTAGGATTAAATTTGATTATTAAAAACGAAATTGAAAACCCTGTGAAGTGTTTTAAAGCAAGAGGAAGCGAAGTTTTTATTTCGAAGGCAAAATCAGGTTCTTATATAATATGTGCTAGTGCAGGCAATTTTGGACAAGCAATGGCTTACTCAGCAAAGAAAAAAGATATCAACCTAACTGTATATGCAAGTCATAATGCAAATGCTGTTAAAATTAAGAAAATGAAATCTTTAAGAGCAAATGTTATTTTATATGGAAACGATTTTGACGAGGCAAAGGTTGAAGCGAAACGGAAAGCACAAGAAATTAAAGCACGATTTATTGAAGACAGCCTTGATATAGAAAGTTTAGAAGGAGCAGGAACCATTGGGATAGAACTTTTAAAATATCCTAAAAAAATTGACACAGTATTAGTAGCTTTAGGAAATGGCGCACTATTAAATGGAATAGCAAGAGTTTTTAAACATTACAATCCTGAAATAAAGATTATTGCAGTACAAGCTAAAGGCGCACCTGCAATGGTAAATTCTTGGAAAACAAACACATTAATAAAGCATGAGAAAAGTGAAACTATTGCAGATGGGGTTAATGTTAGAATACCTATTCCTCAAGCTTTAAAAGACATGAAAGGTATGGTAGATGATGCCATACTTGTTGAGGATGAAAGTATTATTAAAGGAATGAAGTTACTGTTTAAACATTTAAATTTGGAAGTAGAACCTTCTGCAGCAGTTGGTATAGCAGCCATTTTGGAAAACAAAAGCGCTTTTAAGAATCAAAACGTTGCTACTGTTATTTGTGGAGGAAATATTACTAAAGAACAAAAAGATAAGTGGTTAAAATAAAAATATAAGGATGGGGTGCTTTATCGAATATGTGATTTTTAAAACAGCTAAAAACTAGCTTTTTTTTTGGCTTTGGCAAACCTTGGAGAGTTATTCGAAAGATTTCTAATATTTTAGATTGGACTGTAAAGATGATAAAAAGGAATATTAGTAGTTTCGAATTGTTTCTTAAGCTATCCATAAGTTTATTTTTCACTTTCATAATGAGTTTTTATAAGGACTTTAAAATCATTCAATTATTACTGTACTCTAGGAGTTATTAAACATTTTATTTCTTTTTTAGAATGTAAATATTATCCGTTTCTTTTATTAGTAGAGTATTCTTTTCTGGTTGAAATTCAAAAAAATACCCGTATTTATAATTAGCAAAATAATTATTGTTAATCTTAATGGTTTCAAACTCTTTTCCTTGAGTTTCCACAATCAACTGGTTATTATCCGCTTTACAGGTTACTTGAATGAGCATAGTATTAGAAGCATATGTTCCCAATAAGCCTGTCAGTTTCTTATCATTTATTTTTACACCATTAAAATGGGGCAATTTGTAGTCATTTTCTAAGCAAATTGCGACAACAGCACTAATTATATCATCCCTAGGGTATAAAATTCCGTTTGTGCAATAAGCAATTGAAAGCCCTACATCAGGAAAGTGAATCAGAGTAGTGTAATATTCGTTTATTCTTCCTTCGTGACCATAAGCCAAAGAGGAGTCAAATTGAAACTTGAAAATACCCAATCCATAATCTTTATCAAAAGAAGTCATTAAGTTTAAACTTTTCTTTTCAATCAATTGATACGAAAATAGAGTATCTATAAATTTTAATAAATCTGATGTATTAGAAACAATAACACCTGCACCTAAATGATTTTCTGCAATATCTTCACGTTCTTGATTCCAATTACCTCCAATATACTTATACGATTTACTTTTTTTTCTTATGGAGTCCTTAGCTTCTTCATAATAAGTATTTTTAAGGTTAATTTTTTGAAATATGTTTTTTTGTAATAGTTTTTGATAAGACTCCCCTGAAATTTTTTCTAGAATAAGGCTTAATAGAAAGAAATTTGTATTTGAATATTGGTGTTTTTTTCCAGATTTAAATTGTGGTTTGTATTTTTCGATTTTTGAAAGTAAATCCTTTTTTGATTTTTTTTCATATTTCCATTGTTGAAAATCTGTCTTATCAGAATAGTTTGCTAAACCACTAGAGTGATTTAGTAAATTTCTAACCGTAATCAATTCACTGTTGGGAACTTCTGAGAAAAATTTATTTAAATGGTCATCAAGCGATAACTGACCTTTCTCAATAAATTGAAAAACAAGAACTGCTGTAAACGTTTTTGTTACTGAGCCAATCCTATAAAATGTTTCTGTTGTTGATATTTTTTTTTCTGATTGATTTAATAAAGAGTACCCAAAAGCTTTTTGATATACTAACTGATTGTGTTTTGAAATGGCAAGACTGCCCATTCCAAGTTTATGCTTGTCAAGATTTATAAATAAACTATCAAGTTTTGCCTTGTCAATTTCTATTTTTTTAGTGGTTTGCCCAAAGGAAACACATATATTGAACAATAAAATGTAGCTTATCAGTTTATTCATTAAGCTTTTCAGTTTTTTAATGTTGGGCATAGTTACTTTTTAGTTTCTATTTCAATAATTTCTTTTCCGTATTCTCCAAGATATTGGCTTAATAAACTCTCATAAACTTTATAGCCATCATCAACATTTGTAAAAATTAACACTCCTTGTTTGGTTTTAGGGAAGATAAAAACAATGGTTTGAACGCCATTATCAGAGCCACCGTGTGAAAGTGCGAAATTGCCATCTCTGAAGTCATATTTTTCAAATCCCAATCCAAAATGCTTTCCTTTTTGGGAACTGACTTGGTTAGATTGCATTTCTTTGAAAACGTGTTCAGAGAGTCCATACCCATTTAATACGGCTGTTAAAAACGTTCCATAATCCTCTACTGTTGTGAGTAAATCATCTGCTCCATTAGCCACTTTTCTTTTATGAACTTTGTAACTCTTTCCACTTTTATCAAAACCTAAAGAAAGTCTTTGCTCTTCTATTTTATCGTCCCAAACATACCTAGTATCTTCCATACTAAAAGGTTCAAATATTAATTCTGACGCTAATGCACTTAGAGACTTGTTGAACCTGCTTTCCAATACCTTTCTTAAGTATTCAAAGCCTTCTCCAGAATATTGGTATTTTGTTCCAGGTGTGAATTGAAATTTTAACTTTCCATCACGCCAATTAGGGAAGCCTGTTTGATGACTTATCAAGTGCCTTATTGTTAGTAATTTATGTCTTTCATCATCTTTTAAGTCTGGGTCAGTCCAGTATTTGTAAACTGGCTCGTCCAAGCTTAACTTGTTTTGGCTCACTAACCTTAGAGCTACATAGGCTGTAACTGGTTTTGTTAAAGAAGCAACATTAAATATGGTGTTGATAGGTGCTTTTTTATTTTTGTTTAAATTCCCTATTACTTTAACTTCCTCTAACTGCCCTTTATTTATGATGCCAAGTCCAAGGATTGGGATATCATTTGCTATTAGCCATTTTTTAAGCTCAAATGGGTTGAACAAATCTTTAGTTTGTATTTCCTTTTTATTCTTATGATTATAGCTTAAACTTCTTTTGAGTTTCCAATCATTGTTTTCCAAAAGCCACAAATGATTAAAGTTCGCAGAACTCGCAAATTGTGCCTTTCCATTATTGAAGGTTTCATAAAAATTATGGATTCCAGTTTGAATAACAGCATACAACTTCTTATTGTTGTAAAGCGGATATATTTTTGTTGAGTAATTCAATAACTCTCTGCGTGATTGATATTGGTCTGGCGATTTACAAAGTCCATTCTTCAATGCATTCAAAAATGCTACTTTATTTTGTTGACCACCTTTGTCGTGATAAAATTCAAAGTCGCTACTTAAATGTTTTTCAAACTGATTTACTTCACAAGTATTAAAGCCAATATTGAATAACAGACTGTCCTTTTTAATGATGTTTTTGTATAATTCGGTGTCGTTGGCAATTTGTGCTTTAGAGGTAAAGATTGTTAAAAGAAGGGCAGTTAGTACAATAAGTTTATTTTTTACTTTCATAATGAGTTTCAGTAAAGACTCTAAAATCATTTACTTGTTACAGTATTTTAATTTAGGTTTTTTACAAAAGATTTTATTTCTGTAATATATCTTTCTTCTTGCTCTAACCATCCATAATGTCCACATTCATTCAAAAATATTAATCTAGAGTTTTTATAAACATTATGGGCTTTATATGCAGTTCCAGAACCAACCATATCTTGTCTTCCCTGAATAATTAAAACAGGAGTCTCAAGTTTAGACATTGCATTTTTCCAGTTATAATTTTTTTCATGTAAATCTTGAAATATTAATTTACTAATTTCAGGCTTTCCTTGAGTTAATCTATGTGCAACTTTTTCAATGTATTTATCTCCATATAGGTATAAAGGTGCTCTAAATCTCCCAACTTTATATTTAGCTAGATAAGTAGTGTCTCCTTTTTTTATCTTATTTCTCCAATAATTTAACGAATCTTTTTCTTGAGCGCTTTGTCGAATGTGAAAATTAGCTCCTAAATAGGTAAAAATATCCATATCGATTCCACCTGAACCAGAGAGAATCATTCCTGTCAAATTATTTGAATGTTTTGAAGCATAATGTTGAGCAAGAAAGCCTCCAAAACTGTGCCCTAACACAGCCCATTTGTTAATTTTTAAATGCTTTCTTAAGACTTCAATATCTTCCACCAGTAAATCCATATTTAAAGTGTTTGAATTCAAACTATTAAGCTTAGACTTACCTGTTCCCCTTTGGTCATATAGAATAACCATGTAATCGTCATTTAGGAGTTTAGCCAAGGACGAAAACCCTTCACAATTCATCCCTGGTCCTCCATTAATAATTAGAATTGGAGCCCCTTGTCCATAAATTTTATAATGGATTGTTCCATAGTCAGTTTTTATTAAATGGTTAGTTTGACCTATTGTACCTATAGTAAACAATAGCATTATCTTAAATATTAGTTTCTTCATCAACTCCATTTTTACTTTATTAATATTTTACAACGGTTGTTAATCATAGTTTTTTCTAGTACGCTCTTCTTTTTTTCCATTTATACTTTCCTAATGATTCATTATTTCGGCTAGCCAAATCAGAAAGCATACTATCTATTTTAGACTTATTAAGCCATGTACCGCTAACGAAAACACCATCTATATCTCTTGTATTATTAATATTATCAAGGGGGTTTGAATTAAGTAAAATTAAGTCTGCATCTTTACCTGCTTCTATAGTTCCTGTTTTCTTGTCTATACCTAGCCAAGTTGCTGGCAAACGAGTGGCCGAAATTAGTACCTCTTCTGGTGTTAAACCTGCTTCTACAAGCAGTTCTAACTCGTCATGAACAGAAAAACCAGGAACAACTCCAGAACACATTGCATCAGTACCTGTAACTATTGGCACTCCTGTCTCCTTGAAGGCTCTAACAAGCTTATTGTTAAAATTTACAAGACTGTCTAAATACACCGAGTAATTAGTAGATGAATTCTTTGAATGTTTATTATGGTTTATCCATTTGTCTTGAAAAATTGGATGTAGATATTTTAAAGAACTTAATTGTGTTATACAATCAAGCGACTTACTTTGTTTATTTATCCAATCCATTACAGTTAAAGTGGGCACAACCCATGTGTTGTTTTCTTTAGCCATTTTAGCATATTCTAACGCTTTCTTATAAGAATTGTCTTTACGCCAATACCTCGCAAATTCCTCGGCATGAGCTACCATACTAAAGTTAGGTACAAATGCTTCTTCAAGTCTATCTTCGAATGCTTTAGGAATATGCCCAATAACCTTAAGTTCTAGTTTTTTAGCTTCATCTACTATAGCTAAAAATGTTTCTTTGTTTAAATGAGTATACGTTTTTATAAAATGATATCCATCTGCTTTTGCGCTTCTAACTGCTTGTCGACCATCAGAAGGGGTATTAACATGACCTACATCATTTCCTCCATTAAGCAATTTGGCTAACGCAATTTTTGGACCTATTACGTCTCCAATGGCAATTTCATTCCTTAACGCAAAATATGACGAATTGGAATTTAAGTCAAATATTGTTGTAACTCCATTTGTTACATACGGAGTTACCATGTCTTGCGAGTTAAAGAAAAAAGTAGCGCCTTGAGTAGGAGAACTTTTTCCAAAATTAACATGAGATACAGAATGAACATGCATATCAATAAGACCTGGGATTAACCATTTCCCTTTGCCATCTATTGTTTTTGCCCCATCAGGAATGGTATCATTAATCGAAATAATTTTTTGATTTTGTATTAAAACGATTGCATTTTCAATGACTTCATTATGAGTTGTCATCGGAATTATATTTACATTTTTTATGACGTAAGTATCAAATGCTTTTTCATCTTCTTCTTGTGCTTTATTTGAAGTTGAATTTGTACAACTATTGGTAATTATTATAACCAACAGCAATAGATATTTAAGGTAATGTTTCATAAAGTTCGTTTAGGCTCGTTTAATAGACGCCCATTTTTGCTAGTTGTTACACTTTTCAGAAAGAGAATTAGTCTTTTTAATTGTGTCTAACACTAAACTCTACACCAATTCAACTCATAGCTTTACACGTTCAATTACTCATTTTGCAATACTTCAGACAAAGTCATTTGGTACGCTCTTAAAGCCACAAGATGAATTACTAAAAAAACGATTATAAAAAGCACAATAACAAGAACTAAAAACATCCATATATGCAACTCTATGCTATTAATATAGGTTTTTAAAAACCAATTTTGATAACCATACCAAGCTAAAGGAATGGTAATTATTATAGCTGTAATAATCTGAGAAGCAACTTCTTTAGCTAGTAGTTTAGAGACATCCATTAGTTCTGAGCCGAGGACTTTTCTAATGCCTCCTTATTTCGGCTAGCCAAAATCAGGAAACATATATTTATTATTGTGTGCCGTTATTTTCTGTACTTGTCTAAAAAGCTTATATTAATCCAATGTAAATCACATTTCCATGTTTTAGTATTCAATCGTCCAAAAAACAAGTACTTACCATCGGGAGAAAAACTGGGAGATTGTTCCATATATTCAGAATTAATTTCTTTACCCAAATGAATTGCTTCTCCCCACTCGTTTTTAGAATCTTTAAAAGAAACATAAAAGTCTTGTCCTCCGTAAGAATCCTTTCGGTGTCTTGAAGCAAATAATAAAAAGCTTTCATCAGGTGCAATAAGGGGTTCCCACTCCATCTTATTTGAGTTTATAGCATTACTCAATTTAATTGGCTCTAAGAAACCATCTCCCTTTTGGCTTGCCATATAAATATCTGTTTGCACTGTATCAGCAATTACATAGTATAAATTCCCATGCTCAGAAATTGACGGAAACCACTGTCTCGAGAACTTCCCTCCTTTGTTAATTAAACTGTCTAAGCGCACAGGAGAGCTCCAATTATTTTTTTCTCTACTTACTCTCCAAATATCTGTATCCCATTTTTGAGTGCTTGGAAAAGCATTTGAAGTAAAGTACACTTGTTTTGAATCGGGAGTATAAAAAGGTTCAAGTGTTGCATTAACATTCTTTGAGAATGAAATCGTATCAAAAGAGCTCCAACTATTTTTCTGATATGTGGCTTTTAACATTGTGAATGAGTTCCAATGTTTTTCAGAAATCACTAGAATACATTCTGTAGCATCTGGCGAAAAAGCTATGTTTTGCTCATATCTTCCGTCTAAAGAAATAATTCCTTTTGCAAAAACCTCAGAAGTATTAGACGGCTCAGTTTGTCCAAAATAATCATATGTTGGTTGGTTCTTACAACTTGTAATCAAGATAACAATTGTACATATCAATACATATCGATTCATAGTGAATATCTTTCCTTTGTTATTTACTGTTTACTTAATATCATACCCAATGGCACACATCAAAAAACTATACATCAAATGAATGTATAGCTTTACACGTCTAATTACTCATTTTGCAATACTTCAGACAAAGTCATTTGGTACGCTCTTAAAGCCACAAGATGAATTACTAAAAAAACGATTATAAAAAGCACAATAACAGGAACTAAAAACATCCATATATGCAACTCTATACTATTAATATAGGTTTTTAAAAACCAATTTTGATAACCATACCAAGCTAGAGGAATGGCAATTATTATAGCTGTAATAATCTGTGAAGCAACTTCTTTGGCTAGTAGTTTAGAGACATCCATTAATTCGGAGCCGAGGACTTTTCTAATACCTATTTCTTTCATACGTTGGCTAATAGTGATTAATATTAAGCCCACAATACCAATTACGGCAATTATAATGGCAAGTATTGAAAATAAACTAAAGACAAATAAGAACGTTCGGTCTGATTTCAAGGTATTACTTATCTTATTTTCTAGAGACAAATAATCAAAAGGTTGTTCTGGGAAATAGTTCTCATAAATGGTTTTTAACTTTTGAATAATTTCGGTGGTATTATTACTAGCCACTTTTAAGGTTAAAAAGGCTTTGTGACTATCGGTAAGTCGTAATACCGTTGGTACTGGTTCGTTTTTGATGGATTGATAATAAAAATCGTCAACAATGCCTATAATTTTAAACTCTTCATTTCTACCTGTTACAACAAAGTTATTAATAGCTTCTTCTGGTGTTTTATAACCAACACGTTCCATAGCTTTTACATTCATAATAATACTCTTGGTCCCAGTTTCTTTTTCGCCTTTCCTAAATAGTCTTCCTGCAAGCAGTTTTATATTGTAAAATTCTAGAAATTGGTCATCTATAGAGAGTTGGAAAAAAGAATTTGTGTCTGTTTTGTCGTACCCCTTTCTTCTACAACTAAACCAATGTTGAATTTCTTGACCAGGAATATCAGATGAAAAAGTAAATCCTTTTACTTCAGGAATTTGAGTTAATTCATCTTTCATTAAAAGAATTTTACTTTGTAATTCACTCTGTTTTTCTCCTGTTTTGGGCGCTTTAATTACTATGCTTTGAGCATAATTAATACCCATATCTTTTTCCATTAAAAACGTAGCTTGCTTGTATGCTATAAGTGTACCGCAAAGCAATACAACTGAAATTACAAATTGCAGAGTAACTAATAGTTTTCTAAAAAAGACTCCTTCGCGTTTGTTTTTAAATTTCCCTTTTAAAACAGTTACAGGTTTATAAGATTGCAATATAACAGCAGGATAAATACAAGAAATTATAATGCCTAAAACAAAAATTACTATAAATGTACCTAAGAATTTAGAGTGCTCAAATAAATTAAAATCGCCTATTTGAGTAATGGTTTTAAACCAAGGATTTAAAGCATAAAATAATACAATAGTTATAGCTAAGCAAAGTATGTTAAAAAGGAAAGCTTCACTTAAAAACTGAGTTATTAAATTCATTTTAGAGGCTCCATTAATTTTTTTAACACCTACCTCGTTGGCTCTTTCTATAGAGCGTGCTGTAGTTAGGTTTATAAAATTAATCCAAGCTATAATTAAAAGAAAAATAGAAAATCCAAAAAGAATACTTATAATTTTTCCGTTAACAGGAGGCTCCGATTCATATTCTATATTAGAGGTTAAATGAATATCCTGCAACGGTTGTAAATAGTATGTATCTCTTTTTCCTTGCGAATCTAGACGCTTTTTATAATTAGCAGCTATCATCTCAGGAAGACCTTCTTTTTCTAGCTTTTTATAATCGCTATTTGGTTTTAGTTGTATAAAAGTACTGCCATAATCGTAGCCCCAACTTGTTCTAATTCTAGGACGTTGTTTGTAAATGGTTTCCATAGAAAACAAAAAATCAGATTTTACAATCGAATTTTTTGGCATCTTTTTATAAACAGCAGTTATCATGTAATCTTCATTACCATTTACTTTTATTGTTTTACCTAACGGACGTTCTTCTCCAAAATAACGCTCTGCTGCGAGGTGTGATATTGCTACTGTATTTGGCGCTTTTAAAGGGTCTTTTTTGCCTTGTAATAATGGAATTGTAAATACTTCAAATATAGAAGAGGTTGCATAGTACGTTTTATCTTCAGAATAAATAATTTTGCTTCCTGAGGCATTGTTATAGCTTATGGTTATTTCATTTTTTGGAGTTATCCTCGCATGATTTACAACATCGCTATAATGTTCTTTTAACCATTTTCCGGTTGGTGGAAATGAATTGGCTGTTTTCCATAACACTTCGTTATTTTGATAACGATTGTAAGCAACACGATAAATATCTTTGGCATTTTCGTGGTGGCTATCGTAGCTTCTTTGGTAATACACATACTCTAAAATAAACAAGGCACTTAGTATACCTATAATTAAACCTACTGCATTAATTATAGAAATAAGTTTATCTCTTTTTAAATTACGATAGAAAATATTTAGTTTGATAAAGTTCATTTTTATCTAGTTATTTAGTTAATTGGCTGTATTACTAATTGCTTGTTTCCATTACAATTTTCCCATCAAATAAGTTGATGACCCTGTGTGCGTAATTTGCATCACTTTCGGAGTGTGTTACCATAATAATGGTTGCACCTTCTTGACTTAGCTCTGTTAATAGATTCATAACCTCGGTACCATTTTTAGAATCTAAATTTCCCGTAGGTTCATCTGCTAACAATAATTTAGGCTCAGTAATTACAGCTCTAGCAATAGCAACACGTTGCTGCTGCCCTCCAGATAATTGTTGCGGAAAATGGTTAGAACGGTGGTCTATTTTCATGCGTTTTAAAACAGCTTTTACTTTTTCTTTTCGTTCTTTTTGATTGATGTTCATAAACGTTAATGGCAATTCAACATTTTCGTAAACTGTTAAACCATCAATTAAATTAAAGCTCTGAAAAATGAAACCAATATTACCTTTTCTTGCTTTAGTTAACTCCTTTTCTTTTAAGTTGCCTATTTCTTTTCCATGAAACATATAACTACCATCGGATGGGGTATCAATAAGTCCAAGTATATTTAAAAGGGTAGATTTTCCACAACCAGAAGGCCCCATTATAGCAATAAATTCTCCGTCTTTTACATGTAGATTTATATCGTTTAATGCCTTAGTTTGTATATCTTCTGTAATAAATATTTTAGTTAGGTTTTTTGTCTGTATCATGGTTATTAATTTAAAATAAGTTTATCGCTGTTTTCAAAATTTTTATAGCTAGATGTTATTACACGTTCGTTAGGTTGTAGGCCTTCAAGAATTTCATAATATTGAGGGTTTTGTTTGCCTATTTTTATTTGGCGTTTAGTTGCAAAATTACCAGAAGCATCTACAGCGTAAATCCAATTTCCGCCAGTAGTATTAGAAAACGCTCCTCTGCTAACAAGTATAGCATTTGTAGGTGTACCCAATTCTAATTTTATAAAATAACTTTGCCCTGTTCTTATGTTGTTTGGTTTTTCGTTTATAAAACTTAGGTCTATTTGAAATTCTCCATCTCTTACCTCCGGATATATTTTTTTAGTTTTTAAGGCATAGGTTTCTCCATCGCGTTCTAAAGATGCAGAAACATGTCTCGTAACTCTATCAATATAATGCTCATCTATATTAGACTGTACTTTAAAATTGGTTAACACGTGTATCTGTCCTATACGTTGTCCTTGGGAAATACTCTGCCCAATTTCGGCATCTAGCATTCCTAATTGGCCATCTATAGTTGCTCTAACATTTAAGTGTTCAATTCTTTCATAAACCATGGCTAAGGTTTTTTTCATTCGTATTAAATCGTTGTCTAATTCTTTTATACCTGTAGCACTTAATAACGAATCTTGCTTTGCTTTAAACTTGATAACATCGTACTGTTTAGAAGCCAATTCTTTTTCTTCTTTGGCTCTTATATAATTTTCTTTAGCTATTAATTCTTCTTCAAATAACGATTTGTTTTGCTCAAAAGACCTGTTTGCTTTTATAACTCTGTATTCTGCTTCAAGTAAACTTTTTTGATTAAAAACACGTTGCGACTCAAAATTTATTTTTGTTTCTCTTAAATTGTTTTGCTTAATGGCTAGGTTGTTTTCGCTTGCTAAAATTTGCTCATATAACTGCCTGTTTTCTAGCTTTAATATAATATCTCCTTTTTTTACAATACTGCCTTCTTCTATATATTTTTCAACAATTCTTCCGTTTTCGTAGGCATCAAGATATACTGTAGTAATGGGTTTTACAACGCCATTAATTGTAATGTAATCATTAAAATTAGAGCGTTTAACCTCTGTTATCGTAATTTCATTTTTTTTAACTTCTGATGATGTACTAGGCGTGCCTAAACTATTGTATAGAAATATTGCGATTAAAATAATTACAAGTAATCCTATGCCAATATGTTTGGGTTGTAGTGTTCTTTTCTTCTCTATTTTAGTATCCATTCTTTGTTATTATTTAAAAGGAAAAACAGCAATACCACAATAAAAATCTATTGCCTTTTTTTGATATTGTAATTGTAAATTAATTCTGGTTCTTTCAATTTTAGCTTGTGCTAAATTATTTTTGGCAACCTCTAATTCGTAAATCGTAGCCAGCCCTTTGTTAAACTTTTTTTGAGCAAAGTTAAAAGCGAGTTCTTTAGATTTTAGGTTAGACTCATTCTCCTCTTTTTCCGCTAAAAGCGCAGTGTTTTTTTGAATTGTTTTTTGTATTTCTTTATAAAGTTCTTGCTTCTTTTGCTCTAGAATATTCTTTTCTTTTAAGATATTTATTTTAGCAATTTTTACATTGGAATGTTTTGACCATTTATTGGTAATCGGAATTCTTAAAGACAAACCAATGGATTTGGCAGCATTATTAGATAACTGGTCTAAAAAAGGAGTTATCAATCCATTTTCATCAATACTCGTTTCAAAATAACCTGTTCTATACGCCGCATTTAATGCTAATGATGGATAAAAATCACTCCTTCTAATAGCCAAGTTTTTTTCTGAAGCATTTACCTGTAATTCTTGTTGTTTAATAGACGGAAGAAACGCAATTGCTTTAGAAAAAACAGTTTCTAAGGTTAAACTATCAAGAGATTTTAATGCTACTAAATCGGGTTTTAGCTTTATACTCGTGCCATTAAAATTCATGATTTGAATGAGATTTAAAGTCGCTTCATTTAAGGCGTTTTGGGCTTGAGCTATTTCTAATTTATTAGTACCTAATTCAGATTCAATATCGTATAAATTAGATTTCGCTAGCAGTCCTAGTTCTATTTTTGAAGTTACCAACTCGTAGTTTAAATTAGAGATTTCTAATTTTTCTTTTGTGATTTGCAATAAATCTTCTCTAAATTTTACAAGATAGAAAGCATTCATCACATCAAAAGAAAGGTTGTATTTTGCTTGCAAAACAGCTTCTAAGCTTGCATGATATAGCAGTTTTTTCTGCGACCTTTGGTGCCACTTTTTAAAATTATTAAACAGGTTTAAAGACGATGTTACTCCATAGGTGTTTGATGACGTTGCAGTATTAATAACATCGTTATTATTTGGGTCTACATACCTACCAAATCGTCTGTTTAAATTTGATACAGCGCTAAAGTCTGGCAAAAAATCTCGTTTAGATTGTTGAAACGATTCCTTATCAATCTCCGAATTGTAAATTTTTGTTTTTTGGTCTAAGTTATTTTCACAAGCATAAACAATGCATTCCTCTAAAGTCCATAATTTTTGTGCATTACCATTTAAAGAAAAGGCAATGTAGGTTACAAAAATTAGGAAAGTGTTTTTCATTTTTTATTGTTTTGTATTTTATATAACGATATGCGTGCCAAAAAAAACAACACACTACAATTCAACAGGTTACAAACGTCATCAATATCTAACCGTCCTTTTTATGTAAAATATTTTTATACAAAGTGTAAAAATATTTTACACTTTATAGTTGAGTATTGTTCTTATTTGTAGCTTTGGATTATTATGTTGCAATCTGGAAAAATACTTATCGTAGACGACAATAAAGGGGTGCTAAGCGCCTTAGAATTGTTGTTGCAAGATGTTTACAAAACTGTAACTACTCTTCAAAACCCAAACGGAATATCTTCGGTTACCGATTTAAAAAGCTACGATGTTATTCTTTTGGACATGAATTTTTCATCCAGAATAAATACAGGAAATGAAGGGTTTTATTGGCTAAGAAAATTAAAAGAAATAGCACCCGATGCTTCTGTAATAATGATGACTGCTTTTGGCGATGTAGAATTAGCTGTAAATACCTTAAAAGAAGGCGCTATAGATTTTGTATTAAAACCATGGGATAACGAAAAGATTTTGGCCACCATTCACGCAGCTTTTCAATTAGGAAAATCTAAGAAAGAAGTAAGTTTACTAAAACAAAGCGAAAAAAAATTAAAGCACCTTATCAACGAAACAGAGCAACAAATTATTGGTACTTCTTCAGCTATAAACGCAGTTTTAAAAATTACTGAAAAAGTTGCAAAAACCTCTGCAAATGTTTTAATAACTGGCGAAAATGGTACTGGTAAAGAGTTAATTGCGCGAGCCATTCACAACCAATCTGCGCAACATCAAGAAATTTTAGTAAATGTAGATGTAAGTGCCATACCCGAAAGCCTTTTTGAAAGTGAACTTTTTGGACATGTAAAAGGTGCCTTTACCGATGCTAAAAATGATAGAGCAGGTAAGTTTGAAGTTGCACATAATGGTACGCTTTTTTTAGATGAAATAGGTAATTTGCCATTACAGTTACAGTCTAAATTATTAAAAGTGATTCAACAAAAAGAAATCGTTCGTATTGGGTCTAACAAAGTTATTCCTGTAGATGTTAGATTGGTTTGCGCTACCAATTGCGATTTGAATAAAATGGTTGATGAAGGACTTTTTAGAGAAGATTTGTTGTACCGAATAAATACTATACATATTGAAGTACCCGCACTTAGAGAACGTGGCAATGATATTATAGAATTGGCAGAATTTTTCTTAAATAAGTATGCGAATAAATACGATAAAAAAGGATTAAAATTGAGTAGTGCCATCAAGAAAAAACTACTTAAATATACTTGGCCCGGAAATATTAGAGAGCTACAACATACTATGGAACGTTGTGTTATTTTAAGTGAGAATAATCTATTAACGGTAAACGATTTTATGTTTAATCAGCGGCAAACAAAGGCATTAAACACGGCAGACATAACCATTGACGAAATGGAAAAAAATATGATTATTACTGCGCTAAAAAAACACGATGGTAATTATAGTACTGCTGCAGAACAGTTAGGTATCACGCGTCAAACCTTATACAATAAAACAAAGCGTTATAAAATTTAATATTCTAAAATGCTATCTAAAAATTTATATTTAAAAATAATTTTAAGAGTACTATTGCTAGTATTGGTATGTGCTAGCGTAGTGTATTTTATTTTAAATGATATAAAAGGTATTGCTGTATTACTAGGAGTCGTATTAATTTTACAAATAATTTCACTTGTCAATTTTCTAAACAGCACCAACCGTAAACTCATGTTTTTCTTTAATGCTATAGAAAATTCAGATTCCACTATTAGCTTTTCAGAAAACACAAATAACTCGGTAACAAATCAATTAAATGCGCATTTAAATAAGGTTAATAGAATTATTCAAGATGAAAAATTGCATACCCAAGCCCAAGAGCAGTATTACCAAACTTTATTAGCATATACCAATGTTGGCTTATTATCTATTAATGCCAAAGGGCATATTTTGTTTGCCAACGAAAGTGCAAAAAAATTGTTGAATTGCGATGTGCTTACACATATTCAACAGCTAAAAAAAATAGATAACAGCGTCTATAATTTAGTTAGTAAACTACAACCTTTTAAGCAACAGGTAATTTCTATAACGAACGAACGTACAACAGTTGATTTAAAAATTGAATCTAAACCTATAGAAGTTAACAATGTGTCTCTTTTATTAGTTAGTATTCAAAATATTTATAGCGAATTAGACACTAAACAAGTCGATTCTTGGATGGGATTAATAAAGGTAATGAGCCATGAAATTATGAATGCTTTGGCGCCAATAACTTCTATTTCAGATAGTTTATCTAAGGTCATTAAAACTGATAATGGTAAAATTCAACTGAACCAATTAAAAGAAAGTGATTTAGAAAAAGTAAAAAAAGGATTGGCCGTAATACAAGAACAAAGTTTAGGTTTAACCGATTTTGTAACAGGATATCGTTCTTTAACAAAAATTCCTAAACCCGATAAAACACTTATAAAAGTGTCTGCATTATTCGAAAAAATAATCACGTTAGTAAGTAACGAAAAGGCACATAAAAAAATATCTCTCGAAACTCAAATTACACCAACTAATTTAGAGTTTTTCGCAGACGAAAATCAGATTATGCAGGTACTTGTTAATTTGATTAAAAATTCGATAGATTCATTACATCAGCATACAAATGGAGTTATTAAGCTAGAAGGCATAAAAACAATATCTGGCAATGTAGAAATACTTGTGAGCGATAATGGCTCAGGAATTTTAGAAGAAAACATCAATCAAATTTTTATTCCGTTTTTCACCACCAAAGAAAAGGGGACAGGTATTGGCTTAAGTCTTTCTAAGCACATTATGCAATTGCATCAAGGGCATTTAATGGTGAAATCTACACCTGATGTAGAAACTGTTTTTACATTGCTGTTTTAAAACAAGCCTTTTAGACTCTTTCAAGTTTAATAGGATACGCTTTATTTGCGTTCCATTGGCACACGTATAAATTTTCATCATTATCAACACACACATCGTGACAATGGCGAAAAATCGGTTTTTCTTGAACCATACGTTGTAGCTTTCCTTTTTTGTATTTTGGTTTTGTACCACCAGGGTTGGAAACTACTTTACCTTTATCATCCAAAATAGTAACGAAACCAGAACCTGGGCTTGTTTTTGTAGGATGAGTTTCCATACGCCTTGAAGCATCATAGTCAATTTCTGAAGACCAACATACACCTGAATACAAATTATCATTATGAATAACAGGGCGACAAACAAAGGCTCCAGGTAAGTCTATTTGCTCTATATACACGCCATCTAATGTAAAACGCTTAAAACAATTACTAGCTCTAGAGGTTATAAGCAATGTAGGTTCTCCTTTTCCTCTGTAATCTATACAAACACCATGTGCTGTTTGAAATTGGTTTTGCCCTGTCCCATTTCCTTCTCCAATTTTTCTAATAAACTCTCCGTCTTTTGTAAATTGAAGTATGTACTGCGACCCATAACCATCGGCTATGTAAATATCTCCATTAGGTCCAATGGCACTTTCGGTAGGTTTAAATTTATCCTTTTTATCGTAAGCTCCATATAGAGATGGGTGCCCTATAATCATTAATTCTTTTCCATCAGTTGTAGTTTTAATAAGTTCACCGCCTTTAGTATCAGCTATAAATAAAAAATCATCAGAGCCATCATTCCATAAAGATAATCCATGACCTCCTTTGTAACGCACTCCCCAAGCATCTAACAATTTACCTGATTTATCATATATTAAAACATTATTATGTGTGTCATCACCCACCATTATAAGCCTACCTTGAGAATCCATTACCATTTCATGACAATTCTTTACTGGGGTAATATCCCTATCTAAATCTCCCCAAGATTTATGTACTTTATATTTAAAATCGCCATGACCAATAATATCGTCATACATCTCTGGTTTAGATTTTAATATGTTAAAATGAGGCACAACTGCCAAACCTAAACTTGCTTTTGCTGTTGTATTTATAAACGTTCTACGATTCATATTAGACTTTGTCATAACGGAATTAAATTTTAAGCGATGTTTTCTTTTGATGATTTCATAGGATTCCCAAATAAATCTAATATGGGCTTTCCTTTACCATCTGGCGTTGTATAAAATGGTCTACCTTCTATTTCATAATGGGTTTCTGGATGAATACCTAAAGCATGATAAACAGATTGATGTACTTCATCTATTACTACTGGATTCTCTATTGATGAACAAGGCCTTTCGTCTGCAGTTTTACCATAAACTAATCCTTTTTTTACACCGCCTCCCCACATTAAAATAGAACTGCCGTCTGTGAAATGACGATGCATTCCATAGTGTTTTTCTTTTCTTATAATATCGGGTTGATTTACTTGATTTTTAACAAGTTCTCCAGGTCTACCCTCCATAATAGCATCTCGACTAAACTCACTTGCCAAAATAATAAGTGTTCTATCTAAATGACCTGTTTCGTCTAAATCTTTAACAAGTTGAGCTATAGGTCTATCTATAAGCGCTTTCATCTTTTTAAGTCTTGTGTGTCCATTTTCGTGAGTATCCCACCCCAAAAACGGTTCGTATTCTGTAGACACACTAATAAATCGACCTCCATTCATCGCTAATCGTTTTGCCAACAAACAACCTAACCCAAAGCGTCCTGTATTATAAGTATCATAAACTTCTTTTGGTTCTTCAGATAAATCAAAAACTTTGGCTTCTGGCGAATTCAATAAGCGATACGACTGTTCCATAGAACGCATTAAAGACTCACGCTGATAATCACTACCCTGCTCCATGACCTCGCTTTTATTGGCAAGTTCTTTATACAATCTATAACGTGCTTCAAAACGTTTAAGCGACATACCCTTTGGTGGACGTACACTTTCTAAACCACTTGAAGGGTCAGGAATTAAAAATGGACCATATTCTGTACCTAAAAATCCTGCAGAGTGAAATGCTTTGAGCTCTTCAGACTCCCCCATTGTAAAACGTTGCCCCATAGCAATAAAAGGAGGGATAACAGGATTCGCAGGTCCTAACTCCTTGGCTATCCACGACCCTATGTGCGGAGCTTGTACAGACTGTGGTGGTTCATAACAAGTGTGCCAATGATATTGATGACGTGTATGCAAAATATGTCCTAAATCTGCAGATTTATAGGAACGGATTATAGCTCCTTTATCCATTACACTTCCAATACCTTCTAATCCTTCAGAAAAATATAAATCATCAACTATAGTGGGTTTCTTAGGAAAAGTACTTAACACGCGCTTGCTTTCCACGCCTTTTTCAAAAGGTACATAAGCTTTAGGATCAAATGTCTCGGTATGCGCCATACCTCCAGCCATCCACAGTAAAATAACGGTATCTGCTGTAGATGCCATTTTTTGAACCTCAGGTGAACAAGAACTTAAAAAACTAAAACCTGGAATGGTAGTTGCTGCTGCCGATAAACTAGCAGCACTCATTTTTTTCAAAAAATCTCTACGTGACTTATTTACATCCATTTTTTTAATTTTTAATTAATAAATTGAAATTCTGGCGACATTAAAACCGCCCAAAACGCATCCTGCAATTGTTCTTGTTTAGGCACATTTCCTAAAACATTTAGCATCATTGTTTTTTCTTCATTTGAAGGTTGCCTATTCAATGCCTGTTCATATAAATCATCTACAATAGCACTACTATCCTCTCCATATTTTATTAACCACGATTGCGCACCTTCTTCTAAAATTCCGTTAAAAAATTCACCGTTTGTAAGTTCTAAAGCTTGCAATAATGTTGCTTGATCTTCTCTTGATGTGGTTACAATTTCTCTGCTAGGTCTTCCTAAAGCTTTCATAAACGGATGTTGTTTTACCAAACTAGCACGTGCAAATTTTTCGTTGTGTGGTTTAAATGTAAAATCAAGTAGTTGCCCCCAATTCTTAAAATTTCCGGTACTATAATTTCTAACTTTTTTCCATGAACTATCATCATACGCAACCGCAACCCAATCGCCTTCTGGTAAATCACGAGAACTCACCCAAGATTTATCGGATTTTAAGAGTATACTTTTTCCATTTTCATAGTCTAACTTTAAAGCAAATAATATTCCAGCTGGATTTGCAATAGTTCCTCCATTTTCACCTATAATTGCTATGGAGTTTTTTCCTGCTTTTAGATAACTTGTAACATCAACTTTATCAACGACTTTCCAATTTTTATTTTGTAATATTTTTTTTCCATTAAGATAAAGTACATAAGAATTATCAACCGAAATTAAAACCTCTCCTTTTTTAATAGTTTCTTTTGAAACATTAAACGATTTTCTAAAATACCTTTTACCAGGTTCAGGTAGTACTACTCTTCCCAACTCTTCTTCTAGGTGCCATATACGTATGGCTTTAATATCATCTCCGTTAGGGTTAAATGCTGCTTGTGGGTATAAAGGCGCAATAATTTGACTTACAGCGTCCGAAAATTGTTCAGCACTTAATCGGCGTGTTACAGGACCCTTAAAGACATACTTCGTTTTTAAATCTTCCGCTTTTTTATAATTGACCATGGGTAATTGATAGACTTTAGAGGTCATGATTCTCCTAATTAAATGCTTTAAATCTGAACCCGAATCTATAAAATCTGCTGATAACCAATCTAGTACCTCAGCGTCCCATGGCGCATTATCCATTTCATCTAAAGGCTCGACAATACCACGTCCCATTAATCGATCCCAAAACCTATTCGCAATGGTTCGGTAGAGTCTCCCATTATCTCTCTGCACCATCACCTCTGATAGTTTTAACAATCTATCCTTAACGGTTTCTCCTTCAACACTCCCTAATTCTGGATATAAAAAATTAGCCTTAGCCATTTTCCCTATGGGCTTATCACAGCGATTCAATTCCAATATGGAATCAGAAAATATAGTTGCAAAACCATAGGCTTGATCTAAAGTTAGATTACTAATAAAACTATTATGGCACGACGCACATTTTACATTAACACCCATTAAAGATTGCCCAATGTTTTGAGCTGCTTGCATCTCGGTTCTTTGACTAGCATTAACAACACCACGCCATTTTACACCCTTTATAAAACCTTCTGAACCTTTTATAGGGTTTACCAATTCAGTTACTATTTGGTCATAAGATTTATTTTTCATTAGCGAATTATACAGCCAATGTGTAATCTGTTTTTTTCCTCCTACGCTGTAGTAATCATTTCGTAACAAATCATTCCAAAAACTTAACCAATGTTGCGTGTAATTTTGATTATCATTTAGCAAAGTATCAACTAACGCTTCTCTTTTGTTTGGATTATTATCGTTTATAAAATTTTTAACTACGCTTGGTTCTGGTAATAACCCAACAGCATCCATGTAGGCACGTCTTATAAAAGCCCTATCGTCAATAACCTCTTGCCAATCAAGATTATTTTCATCAAAATAAATAGCTATTAATTTATCGACGGGATGTGTAATATCTTCAACCTTTGGTAATTCTGGCTTCACTAGGGCTAATGTTGCTTCTGGAAAAACTTTCACCGCTTTATCAGACCAATGTGCGCCTTCTTTAATCCATAGTTTTACAAGCGCTATCTCATCTGTAGTTAATAGTTTACCTTTTGTAGGCATTACCTTTTTATCATTAGCCGGAAGTATAATACGCTTGTAAATTTCACTTTCTTCTGGCTTACCTGGTACAACTGCCAGTCCACTTTTGCCTCCTTTAAAAACACCTCGTTTAGTTTCAAGCACTAACTCGCCTTTTTGCTTGTTTTCACTATGACATTGGTAACATTTATGAGCAAAAAGCCCCCTTACTTCTAAGTTTAATTTATCTTTTTGCAATTCTGATAAAGAATCTGCTCCTTTAAGTTCAGATAGTAATGCTCCCGATTCTTTATTACTATATCTCTCTTTACTACCTGGAAAAACAGATGTTAAATAATCTTCGCCATGAGTTAGGTTGGCACCTAAATGTCCTGCTATAGTAAGCAAAACTACTGTTGCAAAGAGCATAAACCGATATGCTTTTAAATTTACAATGGGGGTTTTTAGACTATTTTTTAAAATTATGGCTGTAACTATTGCTAATACTGCTGTTGCTATACCCGTGTATTGATGATTATCTACTAAATCGCCAGTATACGCTTCTTGAGTTTTTAAGAACCAACCAAAGAGTGCTGAAAATACTGCAAATCCTGCACCTATATAAATCATCCAATTAATACCTTCTCTAAGTCCTTTTCGTTTACCTCCTATAGTTAATATCTCTAGTAGTAATGCAACTACCAAGAGACCTATTGGAAAGTGTACCAATAGTGGATGTAAGCGTCCTAAAAATTGTAGTACCCAATTTGAAGTATCCATAAATTATTTAAATAAAATTATTTTTAAAATTAATTTTTATTTTGCTTTTTATTATCCTGTAGTATCAGGTTTAACTTCTATATAGAATTCCCTATTCCCACCAAAACAACAGATAATATAATCACTATAATTCCTGATGTTATTGTCCATTTGGTTTTTTTAGCAACACCATGCCACTCCTTACGATATACACCCCAAAGATTAGCCGTTAAAATAATGGTAGACATGTGTAAAATCCAAGAACTGGCACCATTGCCTAATTTGCTTTCTCCCATTCCGTAAAAGAAAAACTGTAAAAACCAGATAGTACCCGCTAAAGTAGAAAATAGTAAGTTTTTGGAAATTGGTGTTTCTTTATTTGTAAAGTCTTTATACGCCTTGTTCTTTATACTCAAATAGGTTGTCCATACTAAATTAGAAACTAAACCTCCCCAAAGAATCACTACAAAAGTGACGTTATTGGCAAATAAATGATCGTATCCTGCTGCCACAGCAGCATCTGCAAGCGGTTTTCCTCCCTCAATACCAAAGCTAAAAAAAGAACTTAAAATTCCCGAAAGTACAGCAACAATTAATCCTTTTACTAAATTAAACTCGCTTACGCTCTTTTTCTTTTCTTCTTCCGAGAGTTCTTTTTCTTTCAGCATACCTGCCTTTCCACAAAGAGCTATCCCTAACAAACAGACTAACACCCCCAACAATACCACTTGACCGCCTGTTGAAGATATCATATCTGTAAATGATATTTTACCGTCTTGTGGATTAAAATTATAGTAAATAGAAGGTACAACAGCCCCAAAAGCAGCACAAAACCCTAATACTACAGAATTCCCTAAAGACATGCCTAAATAACGTACACCTAATCCATAAGATAGTCCTCCAACACCCCAAAGTAATCCCATTAAAAAAGTAAATCCTAGAATAGCACTAGAACTCGATGCTATAATATCTACAAAACCTGGAACAGTTAAATAAGCAGCTATTGGTGGCACAATTAGCCAAGACATTACGCCTCCTACCATCCAGTAGGTTTCCCATGCCCAACCTTTTACTTTATTATATGGCATATAAAAGCTTCCTGCGGCTACCCCTCCTAATGAGTGAAATATGACTCCTAATAGTGCTTGCATAATGTTTTAATTTACTTTTTACTACTCTATTTTATTTATGTATTCTGGATTTTCAGTTTTTGGAATAGGCGCATTTGTATCTTCCCACCAAGTATTTAAAAGCGCTACCATTTCGGCAGCTTTTTCAGGATTTTTTTCTGAGAGATTACGTCTTTCTGCGATGTCTTCAGACAAATTATACAATTCAATAGCATTATCTTCAAAGTAATAATGTAATTTCCAATCTCCTTTTCTTACCACAGATCCTGGACGCGTTCTAAATAAAGGGTCGCGATTTTCGTTATCGTTTACGTTATATGCTTCTAAATAAACAGGGAAATGCCAAAACAGAGGTCGCTCAAAAACCTGTACATCTTCTTCTAAAACGGGTGCTAAATTATTTCCATCTAACTGAAGCGCACTGGCATCTACTCCCGCATATTTTAATACCGTTGGAAAAATATCTAAGTTAGTTATGGGAATTTCGCTCTTTGTGTTTGCCTTAATCTTATCTTTCAATACAAAGAAAAAAGGTTCTCTAATACCGCCTTCGTAATAGCTTCCTTTTCCTGCTCTAAGTGGTTTTTGTTTTGTTATGCCATACAAACCGCCATTGTCTGAAGTAAACACAATAAGCGTGTTATCAAAAAGGTTTCTTTCTTTTAATTTTCTGATAAGTAAGCCTATATTTCTGTCTAAATTATCTACCATAGAAGCATATTGTGGGTTACCTTGCCCTTTCCAAGGTGATTTTTTTTCGTATTTAGGTACAATACTATCTACTGCCATTATAGGAACATGCACTGCATAAGGCGAATAGTTCAAATAAAATGGTTTTTGAACGGTATCTACAAACTTTAAAGCATTTTCCATGACCAAATCAGTCAAATATTGACTATTGCCTTTTTCTATCTTCACATTTTTATAAGGTGGATAATAACTTTTAGGTAACCCATTGTGCCCTCCAGCAATATTTACATCAAATCCATATTCTAAGGGGTTATCACTTAAATGCCATTTTCCAGCATGACAAGTAACATATCCATTTTCATTTAAAACCTCAGGTAAAATATGATGTTCTGGTGATAAAGTATGCGTGTTTTTAATAGGGATTATTTTTCTATCTTCAGATTTACCTCGTGTTGAAGGGCTAACGGTGTAAACGCCGTGTCGCGGTGTCCACTGCCCTGTCATTAAACTGGCTCTACTTGGTGCACAGTTGGAAGCAGATGCGTAGCCATTTGTAAATACCATTCCTAAACTAGATAGGTAATCTATATTAGGAGTTTCATAATATTCGCTTCCCATAAAACCAACATCTTTCCACCCCATGTCATCAACATTTATAATAATAATATTGGGTATGGTTGTGTTTTGCTTGGTTTTGCAAGCTACACATATTAGTAACACTAAACTTAAGAGTATTATTCGCATCATATTTTAATTTTGTTAGCTAATTTAAAGCTTAAATTAACTTCAATAAACTTTGTTTTAATTTTCTATAACTTCTTGACTTTTGAAACACTAATTTTAACAGGACCTATTAAACCAGATGGCAAAAGTTCTGAGTTTTTATTATAATGTTTAAACGCAGCTAAAGTTACACGTTCTGTTGGTCTATTGCTATTGTTTAAAAGCCACTTGGGCCATTCTTTTATATTTGGTCCTTTTCTTTCGTAATCTAGCTTCATCAGCTCGTCGCCAATTAATCTATTTGGCCAAAGGTTAGTAATTTTTACTTCAAGTGTGTTGGTACCCTTTAAAATTGCATCATCAAGATTGATTCTATATGGGGTTTTCCATAAAATTCCAAGGTTTTCTCCATTAAGAATCACTTCAGCAATTACCTTAACATTACTTAAATCTAATTCTAAAGAATAACGCGATTTTATAAGTTTTGTAGGGATTTGAAACTCTTTTTTATAGCTAGCTGTCCCCGAAAAATAACGAATATCTTCTTCTAAAGCATCCGACCAAGAAATCAATTGATTAAATTTAGTTTCTAAAGTATCTTTGTTTATTAGCGGGAAGCTTACTTGCCAATCATTAGATAAATCAATAGGCTCAGGTATTGATTTTACTTTTAAAGTTTTGGTTTTTCCGTTTGACGATTCGTATTTTATTTCTCCAGCAAAGGGTGTAACCAAATTCACTTTATCATCTTCAAATACTAATTTTGGTCCTGATGTTGTTTGAGTAAATTTTAATATCCCTCCATTGGAAACAGTAACCATTTTCTCTTCATTATTAATTGTGTAAATAACACGTAGGGCTTTCTTTGTCTTAATCTCTTTTCCTTCAAGCAAACCGTCATTTACTGGAATTTCATATACATCTGAAGCAACCATTGATTTTACTTTTTCAGTTACATCAAAAACTGGTTTATTTGGTGGGATGCCATCAACACCTCTAGCAAATTTTCCAAAGACAGCTTTTAAGACCGTTAATTTCCCGCTGTTTGTAGCCTCTATTTCTAACCATTCTCTTTCCATGGCATTTTTTTCGAAGACCTCTTCTCCTATTGTATATTGAATGCGTAATTCTTTTTTGTAACCAGGTGCCGGATCACCTATAGAAAGTTCTCTCGTAGCGTGTATATTCAATCCATTATTTTGAATCCTGTTTGCAACTACCTCCGTGACATCAACCAAGCCATCAGGTAAAAATGTTCCATATTCTGCTTTGATAATTTTCAAGTTTGAAAGGGGCTTTACTTCTGGATTTTTCAACTTCATTTCAGCATTTACAATATGTTGATCTGAATATGTCAGATTTCTAAAAACCACAAAAACAGAACCTTCTGGTTCAAACGCTACCGATACTGTTGTAGTACCATCATCATTTTTATGCCATATTGTAGCCTTAGTTATTTCTCCGGTTTCAGCATTCCAAAGCTCAGGTTGTTTTCCTGATACTCTAAAACGACAGGCTAACTCTCGACTTTCTTTCTTAGAATTTACTACAAAATAAATGTCCGTATCTTCTGTTTTTCTGTGAATAAAATCAATAGATTCACGGTGTCCTTCTTCAATAGAAAAATCTGGAGGCAATGTGCCGTTTTTTAAAACATCTAAAATCGAGTTATCTTTAATAATACCAGAATTCCATAAATTATCAGCTAACTCAACAACCTTTTCATCGCAAGTAGGATACTTTTCAAGACTTGGCGATTTTTTTGGTTTTGAACCACTAATTTGTGCTCCTAAATTGGCTAGTTCTTTAATCTTAGTAAGTGTTTCTGGTGTCATCCATTCGATTGAAGGCAATACCAAAGCCTTGTATTTTTCTCCAACTGTGGTGTAAATAAGACCGTCTTTTACCGTTAACGAATGTATTTTGTTTGACCCAATCACATCATAATCATAGCCTAATGCTTTTAGTTCTGGCATTAAAAGCGCATCATTTGGAGATGCTTCTCCTGTAAAAACCAAGACATCGGCTACCGAGGTGCCTTGCTGTAGTAAAAACTGACCTCTACTAATATAATTTACAAAAGGTTTGCTCTGATTCCACCACGTATTTAAACGGTTAAAATCTGTTCCAAAAACCTGTAAAGTCAATCCAGGTCCAACATTCCAAGGTTGGTGTACATAACAGTGAAAAACAAAACGATTGATTCCTTGCGCCCAGGCCAAGTCGCCCATGGCTTTTAGTGTACCTGGATGTTGGTTCCAGCCTCCCATACCAGTAAAAGATTCTGCTTCGGCAATTGGGCTTCCATTTAATTTGGCAATCGAAGCAACAAATTTTGGCGAGTCAAAAAAGGCCAAACTACCACTCCAAAATTCAGACATTACCACATCTGCAGTTGCACCAACTTGCATGCTATCAAATGGTCCCCAATAGGGTTCTGTAGAAAATTGCATGCCGTTTTTATGGCAAAGTTCACCGAAATAACCGTAATAATTCTTAGCAATTAAATCTCCAATAGTGCGTCTAAAATCCCAAAGAAAACGTTCCGTTTCTTCACCGTTTTCTATATAGTAACCGGCTAATGCAGGTAAATATGCTTTACAGTTGTAAGAACGAAGGTTTTTAAATTCTTCAGCGAAATTTGCTGTCCAGTTTGTAGTACCTACCTCGTAGCTATCAATATGGCATCTTGTAACAGCAGTACCTATTAAAGTATCTAATTTTTTAATAATGGGTTGGATGCCACCTTGCCAAAAAACATCAACCGCTTTTTTATTCATTTTATCGCATTCTAAACCACGTCCGCCATCACTCGGAAAACGATTTTTTTCACCAGTTGGTGTATATCCAATTCGTAAAATAGTCCATTCGCCTTTAGGTGCTTGCCATTTTAAAACCCCATCTTTCGAAAGCTTTGTTGTCAAATCGATAATTTCTGCTTTTTTAACTATTGCCAAATCAGAAACATTCTTATTATCAGGTGTTAGGTGGTTTCTAACTTTATGCGAAAGTATTTTTGTATCTAATTCGCCAATTCGTTGGTCGTTTTTAGGTTTAGGAAAAGCAAGAATGGCGATGTCTCTATAATAATTTAAGTGTGTTTTAGGTTGAGGTAGTTTAGCATTAAATGTGTTATTTCCGGTATGTGAGGTTTCAGAAAAAACCAGTTCTTGCATGGCATATTCTGGGGTGATTGATGGCCCTCCCGTTGACGACCAACCGGCACCATTATGAAAACTTAATTCGAGTTTTAACCGTTTGGCCTCCGAAGCAGCAAAATGAAATAAATCTAGCCATGCCGTACTTAAATAATCAGCAAAACCTTTCGGGTTTCCTAAATTCACATTAAAAATCAGAGCACCCTGAATGCCTACGTTTTTCATAGCTTCTAGGTCGGCTGTTATACCTTCTTTTGTAACGTTTCCGTTTATCCAAAACCACATAGTACGTGGTTTCGCAGATGCTGGCGGATTCTGAAAATTTTGTTCTAAGGGTGTATTTTGGGCAGTTAAACCTGGCACAAATAAATTCAGAAATAATCCTATAAACAGCATTTTATATAGTATTTTCATCCTTTTTATCTTTAACAGATTCTAACTACTTTCAAGTTTAACACTTTACCTAACTTATCAATTTTATTCGCAATATGCCCTACACCAATAGCACAATGGTGAGATGGACCTTGTTTAGACCACTCATTCATAAAAGTTCTTGCTCCTATTGAAAAACGGTAACGACTATTGGTGTTCCCTATTTGTAATATTGGCCCTTTTTCCGATTCTCCTTCGGCAACTAACAGAAACACGTCATCTTTACCTTCAACAACAGACAACAAAGTTACTGGCCCGTGTTTCACAGTCATTTGAATTGACAAGCCTTTTCCTGGTTTTCCATGATATACTGGCAAAGGTACTAATTGTACATTACCTTCTGCAATGGCAAAATGTGCAGGCCCATCGTGACCTAGCATCACAATGTCATCATTAAAATCCATGGCATAAAACTCCGAAAACGAACCACCTACTCCAAAGGCATCCATAATTTTCATAGCTTGGGCATTTTTCACTTCATATTCTCCTGCAACCGGTACATTTTTTCCTGTTAATAAGGTGTTTCCTGCTATGACAGAAGTTACAATATTTTCATATTCGTTTCCTGATTCGCCTTCATAATAATAGGCTAAAGAACCTAAATCGTGGCTTTTAACCAATTTATCTAAAGCTATTGATGTTTTTGCTGCGCGTACCAATTCTTCTTCTTCACAAGTATCAATCACTTCAAAGGCATTTTGGAATTCAGCTATTTTTTCACCAACCTCGTCATTTGTAACAGCATCTCTGTACTTTTTTACTTCACACATTTCGACAATTTCTATATGCGTTCCAAAAGCTGAAGATTGTTTTGTTAAATCGGAATATACGTCTAACATACCTGCATAATAATGTCCTAAAACACCGAGTCTATTATTTTGCATTATCGAAGCGACTTTTGTAGCATCTATCCAATCTTGAATTTCATCCCAAACGACTTGCTCATCTAAATAACCTGTTACAAATTCGTAATCTATTCCTGCACGATTAAACACATTTGCAAATTCTGGTACCGAACAGGCTTGACAATGCGCCAACCACTCTCCAGTCATTTTACCACGATCTCCTAATGCATTAAAGCTTTCGTAATCTATAGCTGCAACAGGTTGTATATTTAAAATAACTATTGGACATTTTACTTTTTGTACTACAGGTAATACTGTAGATGATAAGGCATACGTAGAGATATATAAAAACAAGATATCTACATCTTCTGTTTTTAGCACCTGAGCTTTTTCTCTTGCAACCACAGGGGAATCTACCAAACCAACATTGACAACCTCAGCACCAAAACTTTCCATTTTAGTTGCTATTTGTTGTTGATAACCTTCTAACCGTTCTAATAATCCTTCAAATTGCGGCCAATAGGTATCTAACCCGATACCAAATAATCCTACTTTTATCATTATTTTATATTTTTTTAAATCAAATCTATACTCTAACCATGCCATGGAGCTTTTGAATATTCACCCGCAGTAATAGTTCGCCGTAGCTTTGTATCCTCTAGGTTTAAGTTCTAGATTACTTTTAGTTTCTCTTTATTATGGATGTCTGAACTTCACCTTTTTCTTTACTAAAAACACCACCCTTTTAAATCTATTTAAAATGCTTCATAATTTCTTTAGTGATCAACTCATGTCCTTTTTCATTAGGATGATTTACTTGTGCCATATACTTTTTAAGTTTTTTCTTTTTAGAATATAAAAACTCAAAAGCCTTATAACTATCAACTAACTCTATATTATAAGTATCAGCTAGTTTTCTTATTTGATTAGCGTGTTGCCATAGTTTATTTTCAGGATTACTATAATCAACCCTACTATCAGGTGAGGGTGTTAATAAAATAACAAGAATGTCATTCTTTAAAGCACTTTCTATCATGTATTCCCAAGCTCGTTTTGCCTTTTTTAATCCTATCTTTCGGTCATTTAAGCCATAATCTATAAATAGAATATCAGGGTTAAGATTTAAAACTTCATTTTTAAACCTTTCGGCTCCTTTTACAGAGTTTTCTCCTCCAATTGCAGTAATAATAGAATTTACAACGGCATGGGGGTATTTTTCTTTAATTTTCCTTAAAACCTGATACGGATAAGAAGACAAGGTATTAACTACAGGTGTTTTAAAATACCCTGAAGGCACACTATGTCCGTGAAAAACAATATTTATAGTTCTATTATTTGGCCACTTTACATTAAGTTCTTTCTTAATTTCCAATAAATAATCTTGATCTTTTTTACTTTCGATTTCTACAACCTGAGCAAAACCAAATCCATAAAAAAGAAACATCAAACAAAATATGATATGATTTCTAAGCATTTTAAAAGATGTATTTTTTAATAATTCGTTTCAAATGAATATGTTCCTGAGTTTACCTGAAAAACAAAAGCTTTATTTGTTTTCCTTAGTAATTTTATATCTGAATTACTCTCAAATTCTACTCCGTTTACCTTAATGCTTTCTTGTGTATTTCCTGGCACAAAAACTTGAGCAGTTGTATTTGGAGGTACTACTATATCTAAATTAAACTGCTTGTCGACTATTTTCCAACTTGAACTTACTTTGCCATAAGGCGAATTATAAGTAGCAGCTGCAGATGTTAAAGGGCCGCCTGGAATAGGAGCAATTTCTATTTCTTTGTAGCCCACTTTAATAGGTTTAATACCCGCAATACGTTCGTACATCCAACGACCAATAGCTCCGTAAGCATAATGGTTGAAAGAATTCATACCGCCTTTGTTAAAACCATCTTTATGGGTGTAACTATTCCAACGTTCCCACATAGTGGTTGCCCCTTGATTTATGGAATAGAACCACGATGGGTAGGTTTCTTTAAACAAAATTTCATACATCAAGTCGGTCTCGCCTATTTTATCAAGTACTAAAGGCAATAAAGGTGTACCTAAAAAACCGGTACGCAAATGGTTATCGGTTAGTTTTATTTGTTCCAATAAATGAGGTACTGCTTTTTGCGCTAATTCTTCATCCAATAAATCGAACGCTAAGGCTAATAAATAAGCGGTTTGAGTTTCAGGACCTTCAATAATGCGTCCTTGAGTATCGAAAAAACTATTTTGAAATACATCACGAATAGCATAGAATAAAAGCTCATATTCTTTGGCTTCAGACTCAAATCCTAGCACTCTTGCAGCTTGAGCAGTTAGGTAAGCAGAGTGCGCATAATGAGCTGTGATAATTAGCTTATTTGAGGTTACACCAAATCGCTCATCTCTTT
Source organism: uncultured Algibacter sp. (assembly GCF_947490405.1). GTDB lineage: Bacteria > Bacteroidota > Bacteroidia > Flavobacteriales > Flavobacteriaceae > Algibacter_B. The sequence continues at coordinate 213,949 of NZ_CANLGU010000001.1, forward strand.
TATGTGTTGAATAGGGTTGTAACCAATCGCCGTGGGTAAACATTTTAACAATATGATCTTTGGCATTTGACTGATAAAATCCTACCCATTTTTTCATACTTGCATAGTTTTCCTCCAAAACACCTACATCACCAGTACGTTGGTAAGTTTCCCAAGGGACAATAGTGATTACATCGCTCCAACCAGCACCAGCTTTAAGCTTACCTCCTAAAGAAGGTACCATTACAGGCACCGCACCATCTTCATCTTGATCGTTTCGTACACTTTGCAACCAACTCATCCAAAAGGAATGCACATCACCTAAAAAAAACGAGGTGGGTGCAATGACCTGAGCATCTCCTGTCCAGCCTGCTCTTTCATCACGTTGCGGACAATCGGTTGGTATATCAAGTGTATTACCTCTTAAACCCCAAATAATATTACTTTGTAGTTGATTTAGTTTTTCGTGTGACGAGTTAAACTCAACATTCAAATCATAATTAGAATGCTGCACAACACCTGTTACCCATGATTTATCTGGTGTGGCATTTGCATCAAAACCACTTAACTCTACATATCTAAAACCGTGAAACGTAAATGTTGGTTGATATTCAATTTGTCCATCTTCTTTAGCGGTATAATAATCGGTTGAAACTGCACCTCGGTAATTTTTAGTATACATACGTCCATCTTGCTGAAGCATTTCGGCAAAACGTATTTTTAAAGTTCCATCTTTATCCATTGGCACTTTAATACGAGGCACACCCACCATGTTTTGCCCCATATCAAAAATTACCACACCTTTGTCAATCTCTGTAATAGCAATTGGAGCTAACTCTTCTACAGATTTAACTGTATTGTGTCGCTTAGGTGTCAAACTAATTTGTGCATCTATATCTTCAGCAACCACCTTTTGCCAACTTGTAGCATCAAATGATGTTAACGACCAAGATTTTTGTTCTTTCCGTTCATCATATTGCTCTCCATCATAAATTCCAGCATAAACAATTGCTCCCTCTTGGGTAGCTTTCCAACTTTCATCAGTAATAAAGGTTTTAACATCGCCATTGGTATATTTTACTTCAAGTTGACACATTACTTTGGGCGAAACTTTTGGATAGCCTCTAAGCATTAATCGACCTGCATACCAGCCCTCAGCTAAGGAAATTCCAATGGCATTAGAACCATCTTGCAAATGGTCTATTACATCATAAGTTAAGGTTTCAATGCGTTTATTGTAAGGGGTCCAACCTGGAGCCATTACATCTTCGCCAACCTTTTTGCCATTGATTTCAGCTTCAAAAAGTCCCTTTGCCGTAATGTACAATCTAGCAGATTCAATTTTAGAGTCAAGAGTAAACTCATTTCGCAAGTACTGTACTTTATAAGAGGTTTTATTCGTCTTTGGCGACTTTGCTTTATCTACTTTTGGCAAGCTAATCCATTTAGCTTGCCAATCGGAGTTATGAAGTAATCCTAACTCAAAGTTGGCTACCTCACTCCAAGCTGAAGCCTTTTTATCTTGATCCCAAAACTTTAGCTGCCAATACACTTTTTGTCGCGAAGAGAGTTTTTTTCCTTTGTATTTGACAAATAGAGTTTGTTCACTTTCCACTTTTCCGCTTTCCCATAAATCAGCATTATTTGGTAGTAGTTCAGGTTTAGAAGCCACTACAATCGAATAAGCTGTTTGCTTTTTGATGTTTTTATCTTGTGGTAGTTTCCATGAAAAAGAAGGTGTAGCATCGTAAAAACCTATTGGATTTTTAAATTGTTCACTTACTACCAACTCGTGCGGTGGAATAGTATTTTGAACTGAAGAACACGAAACCAAAAATAGTATCGTCAGTATGACTGTTGCCAATCTATTGCTCGAAATTATGTACATGTTATTTTATATTTGTATGTATTATTTATTATTGTTTAGTCGTTTCAATACTTACTGGACCTAACAATCCTGAAGGCTGTAATTTTGATTTCGGTTTGATATCATCAATAACTAACCAAGTATATTTTTCATTTTCTGGACGTTGTTTGTCTTTTATCAATTGGTTTCTCCATAAATTAACCACTTCTATTTCCAATTTATTTTCTCCTCTTTTTAGTGCTTTTGAAATGTTTAAACGATAAGGTGCTATCCAAAGCCCTCCCAAATCTTTTCCATTTAATTTTACCTTAGCCATCACAGAAAGCTTTCCTAAATTCAAATAAAACGCTTTATTTTTAGGGAGTTTATCTATTGTAAAAGTGGTTGTATACGTTGCTGTACCAGAATAATATTTAATTTGCTCGTTTTCTGATGTAGACCAATCCTCTAAAGTATTAAAAACGATTGGTTCTTTAGGACCGATTTCCTTATTTGAGAAATCTACTGAAAACGGATTTTTCAATTCGCTTATTGTTTCAAATGCAGGAAAATTTTCTGTATTTATTGGTTTTTCCAATAACTTATTGTCTCTAGCAAACACAATAAACCAACTCTGAGCCGCTTTTAATTGTAAAGGTATTTTTACTCCCGTTTTCGTGATTTCAAACTCTGGTAATGCTCTGATTTCTCCACTAACAGCATCCCAAAGTTGTGGTTTCAAATCTTTACGCACTCTAAAAACTGGAGATAATTCTATGGTTTCATCACTTTGATTTGTGATAAAATAAATATCCATTTCTGGCGTAGTTCTATGTGTCCATAACACAGGTGTATCTTCAGAAACTTTAACATCTTCTGCTAATTTTAGCTTTTCAAAGACTTCAGATAATTCGTAACCGTCTAACACTTTACCTTTACCGAATGCTTTATCCATTTTACCTTGGTTGTAGGTTCCACTCCATATTTTGTTGGCTATGGTTTTAACGATTTCGTCGCTTTCTGGATAATTTTGTAAACTCGGAGATTTTTCAGGTTTTTGTCCTAAAATGACTCCTCCTTGTTGCACCAACTCTTCTATCTTTTTTAGTAATTCCGGTCGCATGGTTTTAAAAGGTGGTAAAACCATAACTTTATAAGACATACCATCTGGTAACACAAAACGTCCATCTTTTACAGACAATCTGTTTAGAATTACTTCGGCATTGATATAGTCATACGAATAGCCTTTTGGAATTTCAGGAACACGACCGCCCGTCATTATTGGCGTGTCTTCTCCAATAAAATAGCACACATCTGCTACATATTTACCTTGTTGTAACAAATGTTGGCAACGTCTTAAATAATCAAAATAAGTATCAGCTTGACTAAACCATGTGTTATGGCGATTGAATTCTGTACCAAACCAAGCATTCATTCCTGGCTTACGATTATCGTCTGGTTGGTGAATGTATAAGTGCAAGACAAAATGATTGACACCTTCTGTTAACGACCAATCGCCTCGTTTTTTTAACATGGCTGGGTGCCTAAGGTATGTTTTTCGAGAAGATGTAAATGCTTCTGCAGAAGTGATAGGTTTTCCATATGTATGAGATGTTGATGAAGAGGCTTTACATTCTATATTACCCAATGTACCTTCGTTCCAAAACTCTCCAGATATCAAATCCGATTGTCCACCATACATCATAAACTCCCCAGGAAAACCCCAATGTCCATAGTTTTCTAACCAAGTTTTCAAATTATGTTTGTTACTTGCTTTTTTTAAGGCTCCGACATATTCATACGCTACATCATCAGCAATAGAGCGACGTAAATCCCAAAGAAAACGTTCTGATTCTTCTACACTTCCCACAATTCGCCCCGACAAAACTGGTAAATATTTTACAGGATTGTAGGCATATTTTTCTTGAAATTTTACTTCATAATTGTCTGTCCAGTTTTGAGAACCCATTTCGTAACTATCTGCAATAACATATTTGAAAGCAGACTTACTTTCTTCTGGAATACGTTTTAACAATTCTCCCACGAAATTATCAAAATGATATTGGACAAGCTTGCTATTCATTTTATCAATTTCATACCCTACACCTTGAGGTGCAGCTGGTGCATTTTTAGTTCCTGTAGGTGACATTCCCATTCGTAAAACAATCCAATTTCCTTTGGGTGCATTCCAGTTCAAATTCCCATTTTTATCAATTTTATTACTTATATCAATAACATCATCAGGATGTACACTTAAGTTTTTAGACGTTAATTCATCTTGTTTACTAAATACATAAGAATTCCAATTTGGCAATGGTGTTGGATGCATTTTACCTAATTGTTTTTCTATATATTTATCTAAAATTGGAGCTTCAGAAATAGTTATTTCTGCAAAACCGAATGTTTTTTTACGAGAACTAAACTGACTACATTTTAATTTAAATTGCTGTGCTTTAACATCTGGTAACGTTGTTGCATAAGCCCCTTTTAAAATTGGCCCTACATTGGGAGTCATTTTAGAACGATCGAAAGTAAATTTTTTGATTACTTGCTCTTTTCCGTCAACAACTGCAGATACTTCTATTTGACATTTAAATTCTTGACTTGGTACTATTGAAATGGAACGCGCTTTAATTGATTCATCTAAATTGAAAGTTATCTCTAAAGCTTGCTTTCCTTGAACTTTAAAACGAGTGTCTGATTCTGTGTTTCCATCAATTAGTACTTTTACATCTAAATCATTCCAATTGGCAGTTACTTTGGTTGGAATGAATTGTGTACTTTTTTGTTCTGTCTCAGATGCTTTAAAAGCTAAAGTATGTGTGTCTTGAAATTTTTCGTTTGGCTGTTTTAATTTAACGTTCACTAATTTACCTCCTTCAACTTTCGTTTCACTAAAGGTTAAATAGCGCATTGCTTTTTCAGAATCTACCCAAGGTCCACCACTCTGACTCCAACCTGGACAATTAAAAACGCCTATATCTACACCAATTCGTTTTCCTTCTACAACCGCATGCACCATGTGCGACCACCACTCTTCACTTAACATAGGTACTTTTCCGTCTTTACGAGCTGGGTTTATATTACCAATTAAGGCGCCTCCAATTCCCGCTTTTTTCATCGCTTCTAAATCTTTGGTAATCCCTTCTTTAGAAATATCATCATTAATCCAATACCAATAGCACCATACTGTATTGTCTTCGGTTGGATTTATGAACCCTATTTTTATATCCTCGAATGGTTCTTTTATTTCACTTTTCTTTTTAGAACTTGTGCAAGAAAACAGAAAGGCTATCAGCATAATTACTGTTAATCCTGTCCCTAATTTTGAAACCTTTTCATTCATATTATTTACAATTTTCGATGTATTATTTCGAGTCATTTTATCTATAACTAAAGTGAAATATTGTTAAGTTTGGACAAGTTATTCTTTTACTTTTATTACTTGTTGATATGTCTCCATTAACTCTTTTAGCTTCTCTGGATGAGATTTAACTAGGCTGTGTTGCTGCCCTATATCGGTGTTTAAATTGTATAATTGAGAAACAGAATCGCAACCCGTCTCTATATTCTTGTTAGTCTTTATTGGATCCACTTCAGGATAAGGTGGAATATATACCCAGTCACCTTTTCGAAAAGCCAACTTGCTATTTGCTTCGATTACAAGATTTTCTCTTCCTTGATTAGATTTACCAAGTAGCACATCTAACATGTCCTTACTGTCAGTTTCTGGTAACGATATATCAACTAGCTTAGCAAAAGAGCTTATAAAATCAATCTGACAAACTAATGCATCAGAAACTTTGGGTTTAATTTTACCTTTCCAATAAGTAAAAAGTGGCACACGTGTACCTGCATCAAACAAACTAAACTTCCCACCTCGTAGAACTCCAGCAGGTTTATGTTTACCTATCTTTTCAACAGCATCATCAAAGTATCCATCATTTAATGCAGGTCCATTATCACTAGAAAACACAATTAATGTATTTTCCAAAATGCCTGCTGTTTCCAGAGCCTTTACAAACTCTCCAATACACCAATCGGCTTCTAAAATAGCGTCACCACGGGGGCCCATACCAGATTTACCAACAAAACGAGGGTTAGGTGTGCGTGGAACATGAGGCTGTTGCAAAGCATAGTATAGAAAAAAAGGTTTGTCTTTATGAGCTTTGACATACTGCGTTGCTTTATTCAGAAAAAAATCGGCCATATCTACATCACTCCAATGGGCGCTTTTCCCTCCTTTCATAAAACCAATACGAGGAATCCCATTCACAATACTATTATTGTGACCATGATGCCACTTCATTTTGGTAAGCTCTGGGTTATCTTTTCCGGTGGGTTCTCCTTCAAAATTCTTCTCGTAACTAACATAAATAGGGTCATTTTTATCCAGATTCAAGCCATAACCATTTTCGATATAAATAGTAGGAACCCTGTCTTGAGTAGCAGCCAGTATTACCGAATAATCAAAACCAACCTGATTAGGTCCAGGGTTTATTTCTTTGTTCCAATCTAAGTTTCCATTGCCTAAGCCCAAATGCCATTTTCCAACAATGCCCGTATGATAACCTGCTTTTTTAAATATTCTTGGTAAAGTGGCTTTAGCAGTATCTATAATTAGTGGTGCCGAACCTGATAATATCTTAGCGCCTTGATTACGCCATGGATATTCCCCTGTAAGCAAGGCATAACGACTTGGTGTACAAGTGGCAGATGTTGCATAACCTTGTGTAAATCGCACACCGCCATTGGCTAGCTTATCTATATTAGGTGTATTAATCTCTGTGGCACCATATGCACTAAGGTCTCCATATCCTAAATCATCTAAATATATTATTACAATATTTGGTTTTGTAATTGCTTCAGGTTCTGTTTTAGACTTACAGGAATACAATAATACCAATAACGCACTTATTACTATTTTTAACTTAGGATTCATTTTTTTAATTTTTAAATACAGTAACCCGCTTTTCAAATTCAACAGTAACATCTGCTGCAAAACCTGATTTTACAATCTTGTAGTTTCTTGAATGTTTACAAGACCAAAGCATCAAACTAAAGATTGATGATAACATTAATAGTTTTGCTTTTTTGTTTAAAAACATGTGTCTGTATTTTATTTTTTATTTCTAATATTCAATTTTACTTCTATACTTCTTCAGTGGGCATTTTTACAAATAAACTCATATACACCACTTTGTAAATTGTTTATATTAATCTTTTTGTCTTTAATTATTACCTCTATTTTTTTTCCGTTCATGGTAACATGAGGTACTTTAGTAAATGCAGGCAAAACAACATTTGCTGTTGTATTTGGGGGTATTTCTATGTGATATATAAAAGCGTTGCCTCTAAACTTCCAGCTCGACACAATTTTACCGTAATTGGATTGGTAATCTGCAGCTGCTGCAGTGAGTGTTTTATGAGGTAACGGCGCAAAACGTATTTTTTTATAGCCTGCTTCCAAAGGTGCGATTCCCGCAGTACGTTCGTACAACCACTGCCCAATAGATCCATAGGCATAGTGGTTAAAAGATAACGCTCTATTGGCAAACCCCTTATCGTGGGTGTAGCCATCCCATCGTTCCCACATAGTGGTAGCACCTTGGTTAATGCTGTAAAACCAAGAAGGATAGGTTTCTTTGAATACAATATCATAAAGCAAATCGGTTTGTCCATATTGATCTAAAACTGAAGCCAATAAGGGTGTACCAATAAAGCCCGTACGTAAGTGGTTTTGTGTGGCTTCAATTTCTTTTACTAAATGGTTTACAGCTTTAGTTGCCGTTTTTGGAGTTAATAAATTAAAACCAAGTGCTAAAAGATAACCTGTTTGCGTTGGGGTATACGGTGCTTTTATTTGGCCGTTACTGTTAAAATATTCTTTTTCGAAAGCTTGGGTGATAGAACCGAGCAATTCGCGATAGTAATTCGCGTCGTCTTCTAACCCTAAAATTGCAGCACTTTGCATGGTTAGCTGCACCGAATAAGCATAAAAAGCAGTTGATATGAGTGTGTTTGGGGTATCGCCTCTTCTATCGTCTTTTTGTTGTGAGTAAGGTTGTAACCAATCACCGACTGTAGACATGTGGCTGATGTTATTTGTTGCTTCGGAAATGTGGTAGCTACACCAACGCTTCATCATTTGGTAGTTGTCTTTTAACACGCCTACATTACCTGTTCTGTAATACAACTCCCAAGGCACTATGGTGCAAGCGTCTGACCATCCTGCCTGTGCAAAGTTTCCTGTAAAATTAGGAACAACCACAGGAACGCCTCCATTTGAAAATTGTTCTTCGCGCATGCTGCTAAGCCATGCTGACCAAAACGCATGTGAGTCTGATAAAAACAGTGCTGTAGGTATAAAAACTTGAGCGTCGCCCGTCCATCCCAAACGTTCACTTCGCTGCGGACAATCTAAAGGGATATCGAAAAAATTGCCGCGTAACCCCCATTGGATGTTGCTATGCAACTGGTTTAATTTATCGTGTGATGTGCTAAAATTACCCGACATCTCAAAATCGGAATATTGCACAATGCCTGTTACCCATGATTTTTGAGGTACTGCTGTTGTTGATAATCCGCTTAATTCAACGTAACGAAAGCCGTGAAACGTAAATTGGGGTTGCCATGACACTATAGTGTCTTTATTGGCAATATAATAGTCTATTGCTTTAGCAGAACCCAAATTTTTCGTAAACAATTTGCCTTGGGCATCTAACATTTCGCCATGCCTTAGCTTGACCGTATCTCCTGCTTTCACTGGAATTTGCAATCGCACAACTCCTACCATATTTTGACCAAGATCGAACAAAACTTTACCCTTGTGTTGTTTGGTTATTTTAATTGGTTGCAGTTCCATTTTATTTTTAATAACTGCGTGTTTTTTTGGAGATAAGTGGGTTTTGGGATTGATAGTTTCGGTTGCTACAGTTTCCCAGGCACTATCATCAAAACTAGGAGTACTCCAGTCAGGGATTTCAAAGTTGGCATCATAGACTTCACCATCGTATAAACCAGATGTTCTTAGAGCGCCTTTTCGGGTGGCTTTCCAATTGCTATCGGTTACGATGGTTTGCAAATGCCCTTTGGTATTTTCAATTTCTAATTGGCAAATGGCTTGTGGTGGTGCTATTACAGTATCCCACCGCCTACGTGGGCCAAATCGTCCTGAATGCCAGCCTTCTGCCAAAATAATTCCTATGGAATTCCCCCCTTTTTTTAATACCTCTGTTACATCATAGGTTAGTGTTTCTATACGTTTACGATAGGGCGTCCAACCTGGTGTTAAAACATCTTTAGTAATTTTTTTACCATTAATGTAGGGTTTAAAAACGCCTTTGGAAGTAATGTGTAAACGTGCTTTTTTAATATCGGAATCTATGTTGAATGCTTTTCTTAAATATTGCGGTCTAAACAAGCGTGTGCCGTATCTTGTAGTATCCCATACTTTAGGATCTGGAATTTTCACCCATTGCGCTTTCCAATCGGTATTGGATAATAATCCCATTTCTATAGTTGCTACCTCACTCCACTCAGATGGTTTTTGATTATCGTCCCAATACTGCACTTGCCAGTATACCTTTTGTTTTGATTGTAATGGTGTACCTTTATATTTTACAAAAACGGATTGATTAGAAACTACTTTTCCTGAACTCCAAACATCGGGGTGGTCTGGTAGTAATTCGGATTTGGATGCTACTACAATAGTATAGGCGATTTGTGTTTTGTGATGTGCATTTTGTGCTAATTTCCACGAAAATGTTGGTATGCTATCGTAAAAACCGATAGGATTTTTAAACCCTTCGGAAACTGTTAGCCCTGTTGGAGTTGGTTGTTTCGTAGCGGTTTCTTTTGAACTGCAACTAAATACTAAACTTATAATTGACACTAAAAAGAGCCTATACATTTCTATCTGTTTGTTATGTGTTGGTTATATAAGGGTAACTGTTTAAACTACTATTTATAAGTGGCTTTTACATTCCAGTCGCCTGACGTGACTTTAAATGTCACAAACGTCTCGTCTTGATCAACATAGCTTACACCAGACAATTGCTTTTTTTGTTTGCCTTTCTTCCAAACTAATTTGCCATTAATTTCTATGGTATCAACTTGCTTTCCTGATTTTGGGATTCCTATAACTGCTGTTGTCGTTGCTGGAGATTCAAATTGTAATTGATAAGACGTCTTGGTTTTATTCATTTTTAAATGAATATCGCCTTTTACAGTAGGAATTGTTTTTTCTATAGTCTTTAAATGTACTAACGTTGGCTTTACTGCAAATTCGCTCCATGCGGGTTGTGTTGGGTACGCCCCTGCGATGTATTTTGATAAAATTTTATTTGAACCATTCCATGCATGATTGTAACTTCCGCCTCGAGGAAACATTTCGTATAATGTTGACATGGATTTTTTATCGACTTGACTCTGGTACTGCGCCTTCATGCGTTCTAAAGAGGCTTTATGCCTGCCTGCGATACACATGGCTTCTTCTGCTATCCATTCAAAATGTGGACTAGAAAAACGGTTAGGAATGAGTACGTTATCTACAATCTGATCGTGATATTCTGGCAGTGCAATACCCGACACAATAGCAATCGCATTGGCTCTATCGTCTTTTAGTTGTTCTGGTTTTGTACTGTAATAGCCATTTTTCCAGTACGCTTTTTGGTAAGCTGGCTTCATGGTTTCCATTCTATCGGTATACCATTTTACGTGTTCTGTTTTTCCTAATACTGTTGCCATTTCTTTGGCTTTAGATAATGCCAAATAATAAAACGCCATTTGTATCGGTTGTTTGTCTTCTGTTTTTTTAACACCCCAGTCTACCCAATCCCAGGAGTCTGGACTTTTTTTCTTGCGGTATTCTGGTAAGCCATTCTCTTGCATCGGGAACAATGCTAAATAATCGTATACGAAGGGATATGCTTTTTCTAAGGTTTCTTTATCTCCCGTGTTTAAATAATACGGCCATATACTTTGTGCGATAAACTGTAAACTTTGCGATACCAATTCGCGCACTCTCAACGGCCCTAAAGCACCCAACACGCCGTTTTCGCTAAAGGCTGTGGTTTGTATGATGGCCTTTTTTAAAAGTTGGCGGCCTGCATTATCCATAGCATAAAATAAATAACCTGTTTGGTCTGCCACATCGCCAATCCACAAAGCACGTTCACGGTCTGGACAATCCATAAAATTATCGCGTGCGCATACAAATAAGGTATTGTTTCCCATCCACCATAAACGGTCGTAAAATGGGTCGTCTACTTTAAACGTACCAGCCATTTCACCAACACTCATCCATCTGTATTTTAAGGTTTTTACTTTCACACCTTTTGGAATGGTGTATCTCACTTCATTACCGTTCATCCAAGAATAGCTTTCAAATTTTTGGGTGCCTGCTTTGGTTATGTACGTGGCATTAATTCTATTTAGTCTATTATCGGTTGTTATAAAAATAGAATCTCCTGCGTTTGCCTCTACTTCTAAATAAGGTGTAATTTGTTTATTAAATGGTAGTTTGGCTTTAATTACTTTTCCATCACTTACAAACGGAAACTGTAACGCATCATGATTCTCATAGTTTTGTAAACCATGGTTGATTAAATGTGGTACCGTATTCGGCTCTACGTCGTACCAAGGCGCAACACCTAAAATTCCTTTTTCTGAAGCTTTTGCCCATTTGGCATCGTTATAGGTTGGCATATACCAGGCTTTTTCTGTCCAGTCGTTTAAAGCGTTATTCGCATTAAACATCACAGAATATTGTATAATGGCCTTACTGGCTGGTGCTATGGTATTATTGTACCCTGTATGTTGTAAAACGTTCCAAGATTTATCTGAAACTACATGTTGGTTTCCTATTTCCGAAGAAAATAACAAGCCTCCTTTTCCACTATCGATGTGCGTCCCTTTATGACTTTCGCGCCCCCAAAACCATACTAAAATGGCTATGGTGTTTTTTCCTTTTTTTAAATAGGGTTGAATATTAACAGTCTCGTACCAAGAGTTTGCTGGTGTTATTTTTGCTTTTCTATTCCATTCTCCTACTTGGCTTGGTCCTCGAGACAGGCCGCCTTCAAACAAAACCATTTCACCGTTAATCCATAACCAAAATTTGCTATCTACAGAAATGTAAGCTTCAACAGTTTCTGGAACTTCATCCACAGTAACTGTTTTTCTAAAACTCATCCAAGTATTAGATGGACTATCGTCTTGTTGCCAAATCCATTGCGCTCCGTTCCAGTTTGGTGCTGTTATTGCAAAACTTAAAGCGGTTGTACATAAAAGTACGATGAGGACTAAAAATTTTCTTTTACTATGTTTACTATTCATTATGTGTTAAAGATTACTGCTTGTTTTTATTGTAAATTTTGATGTCTTTAATAGATGGGGCTTCTTTGGCATTTTCAATATACAATCTCAATTTTGTGGGTTGAATGCTATTGAATTGATGGTTTTTATGCGCACCACAAGTTGTACCACTGGCTGTTGTTTCCCATGTGTTATTTTTCCAATACTGAATTTTGTATGCCATAATAGCGTCCCCAAATTCGTCAATGATGACTTGATTAAAGGTTTGTGGTTTTACCCATTCTACCTCTAAATACTGATTCTTAGTTTCAGTAGCCAACCATCTTGTTTTTTCATCTTCATCATTTGCTCTAAAAGCTTCAAAAACGGGTAGTTTTTCGGATTGAATGGTCATTGAAGAAGCATTCACACGACCTATTAAAGCTAAATTATCTGGTTTATTTAATGGGTTTGGATAGTTTACTTTAGGCAATTCATTTACTTTAAAATTATAAGTGCCGGAATTTACTTTGTAAATGACATAATTACCCACAGCATCACTTTTCTCTACCCCTAAGTATTTGATGTTTTCAACATTTCCTGCAATGGTTTCACCTTCAAAGACATGTTTACTTTCTGTGGCAGGAATGTATATTTTGGCTGATGTATTTACAGGAACTTCGATATGATAAGTTGCATTTTCCTTTTCTCTTTTCCAATTTACTACAATATTGCCGTACATAGATTGGTAACTTGTATTTGCAAAAGTTAAGTCGCCTACTGGTGATGGTTTTACTACAAAATGTTGCATACCTAATTGTTCTGGATCTGGGCGAATTCCTGCAAAACCTTTTATAAAATAACCTCCAATACCTGTATAACAGGTATGAATTTGGCTGTTTCCAATAGCCGACCAACGCTCTGGCCAAACCGTTTTTCCTTGTTCTAAAAAGTAACCATAACTTGGGTGACTTTTATCTTTGAGCAATTCATAAATTAAATCCATACGCTCTCCATATTCTATAAAATAGCGAGTGTATAATGCCTGTCCTGAACTTCCTGTATCGTAGTATGGAAATTTATATAAAACTTGATCTACCAAATTATTGTATACTTTTTGCTTTTCAGCATCAGGAGTTATTCCAGAAAGTAAAGCAAAAGCTTGATTGACCTGATGCCCTTTACCGTACTTTCCTGTACTAGCATCATAAATATTTTTATGAGTGGCTTTTCGTTGAACTTCTAGTCGTTTTTTATAAACCTCAACATCTTCTGTTTTATTTAAAGTCTTTGCAATATTGAGGGCGTTTTCTAACATAAACGCATATACACAGTTGTTAAAATGTGCCGATTCTGGAGAGTTACTAGACGACCAAAAGTTACCTCTAGGTGTACACCAATCTCCTAGACCCGGAAATTCTAATGTGCCACGTGTACCTATTTTTAATGCACCACCTGTTTCGTAATCCGAATGTTCGTATAACCAATGCATCCATTTTTGTAACGTTGGATAATGGTTTTCTAATAGTTTTTTATCACCCAACATTCTATAGGTTTCCCAAATTGTTATTGGGCTATTTGCCATCCACATTAAAAACTCAAAATCGTCACCATTAATTACCGCCCTCATTTTACCATCTTTAGCTTGAGTATCTTGCATAAACTGAGCGTATTGCTCCATATAAGCCCCACTTTCAAAATTAGGTAAAGCATCACCGTACATAGCGGCTACAGTAACCTCTCCCCAACCACGGCGCTCTCTATGTGGACAATCTACCAAAATACCATCAATAGTATTCGCTATGTAAGTATTTAAATTTATTTGATAGATTTGGTTTAATAAGGTGCTAGAGCTTTCAAATTGACTAATTTGTTTACGATTATTTGTAATTACATACCCTTTAATATCTTTTAACTCTGGTTTATAATTGATACCGCTAACAGTTACCCATCTTCCTCCTGCTAAATTAAAACGATTGGTAAAGTGCCCTGTTCCTGATTTATCAAATATGTATTTACTTCTTTGTTCCCAGGATGTAATTACCTCTTTATGGTCAGCAACTTCAAAAGTAACAGTATCCCCTTCCTTTCCATTAAAGAGATTCATTTCAAAATATCCTGTATAGTTTTCACCCATATCAATTACATAATTATCATCTTGATTTTTATGGACATTAATAGGAATAATCTCTTTAAACTTAACTTGTGGCTCAACTATTTGAGCACTTAAGGTTGCTGTTATTTTACTGGTTGGCAGATTTGTGTCTGTGCTGGGTACTACAACGGCTCCTTTAGGACCAAGGTTTATATTTGCAACTCCAACTTCTTTGGCTTTACTATTGTCAAAAACAATGGCATTTTCCCAATCTGAGTCATTATATTCTGCTGTATTCCAATTATCTTCTCTTAAACGCTCATCAATAATTTCTCCTCCAAAATCTAAAATATCCCAAGGTCCTGAATAAGAACTGTAACTTTTTTTGCATTTCCAGGTATTATCAGACTTCAAAACCATATTACTATCTCCAACTTTAATATCTGCTTGTGCCTTAAAAACAAATGGCGCGTCATAATAATCTTTTACTCTTCCCCATCTTGCCCAACCTGCAGCATGCCAAATACCAATAACATTATCACCTTCCTGCAAATAAGAATTTATGTTGTATGTAAGATATGGTAAACGCTTTTTAAGAAACGAATTTACTGGATTCATAACTTCATCTCCAACCTTTCTCCCATTTACGTACAATTCATGATAACCAAAAGACGCTATATGAACAAACGCAGATTGTGGTGCTTCTTCTAAAGAGAAATTTTTTCTATACCAATTGTGGTCTTTTTTATTTTGATTTTTTTTATAAATCCATTCGCCTTTCCAATCTTCTTTATCAAGAAGTCCCATTGAAAAACGTGCAGTAGTGCTCCAGTTTGAAACTTGCCCTGAAACATCCCACACCTTCACTTTCCAAAAGTATTGTTTACCAGATTCTAGGACTTTACCATTATAAACAACATTCACTGATTTATCAGATTCTACTTTACCTGAATCCCAATAATTGCCATTTTCAATATCCAATTCTTTAATACTACTTGCTACTAAAATTTGGTAAGCACTTTGTTTTTGCCCCCTAATATAATTGCTGACAATAAGTTTCCAGCTTAATCTGGGTTCAGTATTGTCTATACCCAAAGGGTTAATACGATACTCACACTTTAAATCTATAATGTTAAGTTCTGAAATATCCTTGCACCCAAGAACAAAAATTGGCATAATCCCAATGATAAGGCATAGAATAATTTTTAAAAAATGATGACGGTTTCGTTGATATTGCATTTTTTATCTTATTTATACATTGTTCTTAAATTATTTGGGTAAAAAACTATTAAATATCCAAAAGCTCATTACTTAAACAAAGAAGGATGCTCTGCTTTTTAAAATTTTATTAAAATTATTCTAAAACTTCTATATTAATATCCTGCAATGTCTTGGTTCTTTCTCCTAGCTACTAGAATTAATTAAACCGTTTCCGACTCTATAAAAAGTAAACGCTCATTTATTTGTAAAATTCCTAAATAAAGACTAGTAATTCAATTAACGTTTTGATATATTAGTTACACAAAATGATATGGAAAATAGATATAGAAAATACCAAATAGTCATTGAAAATGACAAGAAATGGGGGTTTTATATTAATAATGTAGGACGAACTGTTATTAAACAGCATACACAATACCCTTCAAACGATCATCCAGACACTTATATGTTTAATTGGAATAACGGCCGTGTGCTAGACGAATTTCATATTGTATTAATTACTAAAGGTGAAGGCATTTATGAAAGTAAAGAAACTGGAACGATAAAAATCTCTGAAGGTGATGCGTTTTTACTATTCCCTGGTATTTGGCATAGATATAAGCCTAACAAGAGGACTGGTTGGACAGAACGTTGGGTTGGTTTCTCTGGTGAAATAGCGAGCCAATTTTTATCTAATGGTTTTTTCACTCCAAAAGAACCTATTATTTCGAAATGTAATACAAGTGAAATTTTAAATCTTTTCAATAGGCTATTCAACTTATTTGATGAAGAAACATTTGGTTTTCAGCGAGTGGCGTCAGGTATTAGTTTACAGCTAATTGCAGAACTTTACAACATAAAAGTTGGAGGAAGCAATATAAAAAACCTAAATAACATGGTGTCTAAAGCAAAAAGTATTATGTACAAAAAAATCTACAAATCCGTTGATCTTAAACAAGTAGCTTTAGACCTTGGTGTAAGTTATTCTAAATTTAGAATAGACTTTAAAAAACAAACAGGGGTATCTCCTCTTCAATACTATCTTCTGTTGAAAATTGAAAAATCGAAAGAACTACTGCTTAACAGTGGTAAGTCGCAAAAAGAAATTGCATTCGAGCTTGGTTTTGAATCGCATTACTATTTTAACAGATTATTCAAGAAAAAAACAAGTATTACCCCTAGGCAATTTCGTACTACAAAGAATAATTAAGTAACTTTCTATATCCTAGAACATCAGGACACCTCAGGTCGGATACTGAGAATGCTTTTACTATTTTTGAAAATAAGGCATAATCTCTTATATTACTGAAGTTATTTCTAAACTAAACCAAAAATACATGAAACCATTCAAACTTTTTTTTATTACCCTGATAACTACGTCAATGATTTGTTCTTGTACCCAACAAGATAGACAACCCCCTTGGGTAGATTTATTTTCCAATAATTCTTTAGATGGATGGAATATAAAAGGTGGTAAAGCAACATACATAAATGAAAATGGCACCATTATAGGTACAACAGCATTAAATACACCAAATACTTTTTTAAGTTCAAATAAAATATATGATAATTTTATTTTAGAAATAGACTTTAAAGTAGATCCTATTATGAACTCTGGCATTCAAATTAGAAGTAATTCTTTACCTTACTACAAAGATGGTATTGTTCATGGATATCAAGTAGAGATAGATCCCTCAAATCGTTCATGGAGTGGAGGCCTTTATGATGAAAAAAGACGTAAATGGCTAAACCCTTTGGAAGATAATCCAACAGCACAAGCAGCTTTTAAACAAAATGAATGGAACCATTACAGAATAGAAGCCATAGGAGATACTATTAAAACTTGGATAAACAATATACCAGCAGCATATTTAATTGATGATAAAACAGCTTCTGGTTTTATTGGCTTACAAGTTCATGGTATTGGAAAAAACGAAGACAAATTAGGAAAGCAAATCATGTGGAAAAATGCAAAAATTTTAACCACAGACCTTGCTAGATATACTACTAAGACACCACTTAATCCAGTTATTACTAAAAACAACTTAACATATCAGGAAGAGAAGTCAGGATGGAAAATGCTTTGGGATGGCAAAACTACTAATGGCTGGAGAGGTGCTAAATTAGATAAATTTCCAGAACAAGGGTGGTTTATAGAAAATGGAAAACTTATTGTTGCTGAAAGTGGTGGAGGTGAATCTACTGCTGGAGGAGATATAGTAACTACCGAAGATTATAGTAATTTTGAATTGCAAGTTGATTTTCAATTAACACCAGGAGCTAATAGTGGTATAAAGTACTATGTGGATACTGAGATTAATAAAGGCCCTGGCTCTTCTATTGGGTTAGAATATCAAATTTTAGATGATGAACTTCATGAAGACGCTAAAAAAGGAGCACATGAAGGTAGTAGAACAGTCTGTTCTTTATATGACTTAATTCAAGCCAACCCTAAAAAACCTATAAAGGCTATTGGTGAGTGGAACACAGCTTATATAAAATCTATAGATAACCATGTTGAACATTGGCTAAACGATGTAAAAGTATTAGAGTATGAGCGTGGTAGTGATAATTTTTTAAAATTAGTTTCCGAAAGTAAATATGAAAAGTGGCCAAATTTTGGAATGTTAAAAAAGGGACAAATCTTATTGCAAGATCATGGAGATAAAGTAGCATTTAGAAATATAAAAATTCGTGTACCACAGAATAAAAAGCAATAATTATGAAAACTAATAGAAGAAATTTTATCAAAAAAACTGCAACTGCAGCAATTGGAGTTAGTTTAGTTGGTACTGCTAATACCTTATCCGCCAAAAGCTACAATAATATTATTGGAGCTAATGATAGATTGAATATAGCTATCCAAGGGTTAGGACGCCGTTATTACTCCTTTATTGAAGGTATAGCAGATAAGAATAGTAATGTCCACCTCAAATATTTATGTGATGTTATGCCAAATCAACTTGACAAAGCACAAGAAAAAGTAGGAAAGGTTATTGATTATAAAATTAAATCTGAAATGGATATTAGAAATATAATCAATGACAAAAATATAGATGCCATATTCATGGCAACTCCAGATCATTGGCATACACCCGGAGCTATAATGGCTATGCAAGCTGGCAAACATGTGTATTTAGAAAAACCTTGTAGCCATAATCCATACGAAAACGAACTTGTTGTAGCTGCTCAAAAAAAGTACAATAAAGTTGTACAAATGGGAAATCAGCAAAGATCTTCTATAGAAAGTACAGAAATTATCAATGAGATTCACAACGGTATTATCGGAGATACATACAAAGCCGTAGCGTTTTACACTAATGGTAGAGGACCTGTTCCTGTACCTGTTAAAGCAATTCCTCCAGAAGGCTTAAACTGGGAGCTTTTTCAAGGCCCTTCCCCCAGAAAAGACTATACCCATGATACTTGGAATTATAATTGGCATTGGTATGGATGGGATTTTGGAACAGCAGAAATGGGAAACAATGCTACACATGAACTAGACATTGCACGTTGGGCATTAGATGTTAAATACCCAGAATATGTGGACGTAATTGCTAGTAAAAGACAATTCAAAGAAGATGGCTGGGAGATGTATGACCAAATGGAAGCTACTTTTACATTCTCTAACGATAGAATTATACAATGGGATGGAGATAGTAGAAACGCCTACAAAAAGTATGGTCGTGGTAGAGGTACTATTATCTATGGTTCTAAGGGCTTAGTAATTGTTGATAGAATAGGATATGAATTATATGATTTAAAAGGAAAACTCATTAAAGAAAATAAATCTGATGGTTCAGAAGGTGGTTTAGCTTTAGGAGGTGGTGGCAATCTAACCACTAGACATGTAAAGAACTTTTTTGGAACCATTCGTGGGAAAGAAAACTTAACTTCATCAATAGAAGTTGGTGCTATTTCTCAGATGTTAACACATT
Organism: uncultured Algibacter sp.; assembly: GCF_947490405.1. Lineage (GTDB taxonomy): Bacteria > Bacteroidota > Bacteroidia > Flavobacteriales > Flavobacteriaceae > Algibacter_B. The sequence goes on from NZ_CANLGU010000001.1 coordinate 233,303, forward strand.
ATGCAAATATTGCATATCGTATTGACAAAGGCTTTAATGTTGATGAAAATTCAGGTAAAATATTTGACAGAGATGCTATGAAACTTTGGTCTAGAGAGTATGAACCTGGTTGGAAACCAAAGTTATTATAGAGTGTTTTATATTATAAGACAGCTCAGGTTTCAAACTACTCAATTAATTACAATTAAAAAAGATTGAGATTAATATAATCTATTGAAAAACCTATTATTTTACGGTAATTACAACTTGCAACTCTCTAGATGATTCTTGAAAAAACACTTCTATAGGTAATGCCTCAACCCCAGGTACCATATTAAACGTTCTTTTCCCTGAAATGTCTTTTATTTTAATTGGTGTATTTGCCGCAATAGTAACTAAGCCTTCTGGTTTTTGAATAGTGATTTTATTTTCGCTTACTTTGGTTACAACTTCGTTTGAAGGTGATACGATTGGCAATACAAAAGCAGTTTGCACTTTAATATCTTGATTTGTTTTTACTTGAATTTCTGTTTTATCAACGGTACATTTATAAGCGATATTAAACGCTGAAGCAGTATCTTTCACCTCTGCTCTGTCTACATTTTTTAATTTTACGTTTGCCAGTAATTCTATACTACCATTCTCGTCTTTACTTGAGACTGTAGCTGGTAAATCGTAAAGATTAGTGTACCAAACGTCATCTATAAAGGTTTCTATTCTGGGTGTTAATGCAATATCTTTATTTGGTTGTTCTTGCTGATTGTAAGGTTCTACCATATGATATTCTGCCATACTTGCAGCGCATAAAAGCCCTACTTTATTGTGATATAACACACCTAATGCGCCTCCTGAGGCTTGACGAAAATCGTATTTATAGTGATACTCCGCATCATAAGCGCTTACTGTACCTCTCCAATCGCCTCTAGCAAATAGAAAAACATCTAAATCTTTAAAATGCTTGACACCATCGGCAGTTACTCGAGGTAACGCTGTATTTTTATTTATTTCTGGTAAATGTTGCCAATGATCTAACATGGCTGCGAGTGGTTTAGCGTGTGCAAATGTATGATGTACACATGGTGGAATTTGAGCCGAAATGAAGTGTGGCCCACCGTGAATCAATCCGTTAGCGGTACAAGCTTTTAATAATTCTGTGTTTTTTACAGCGGCTGTTCCAAATGCTGGATTAATATGCGCCATCATACCAAATGCTGGTTGACTACCATCGCAAGTACGACTGCCCCAATAGCTCCATTTATACATACGATTGCCCCAACTATTATCCCAAGCACCATCTGGTAACATAAACTCTAAGTGACTGTGCAATGATTTTGTAACTAATTGTAATAATGCTTCATCCTTAGCCTTTAAAGCATACATTACGATGCTATTAAGCGACTCTTCTACATTATATCCCAAATCTACACCATGCAAGCCTTTTTCACTTAGTTTGCTTGAACTCTTTTTACATTCTCCAAACAGAAGTCCTTCGTTTTTGGTGAAATATGATTTTACACCTTCTGCTAACTCTTTACTTTTGGCTTTAAAAGCATCGTTATTTAATACATCGCCTATTAAGCTTAGCCCGTAAATAGCGGTGGCTCCATAATTTATATTTGTAAAATCTATAGTGAATGTTTTATTTATATATTCACCAGCGCGTTGCAATCTATTTGTCCAAGATTTTCGAGTTGTTTCGTCTAAAACTTGCCCATGGTAATGCAATGCTTCTGCAAGTGCAATAGCTCCAAATACAGTAATACCTTTCCATGATTTTGGATTTGGCACCACCGTCCACGCTCCATTTTCCTGAGACACGTTATTCTCAGCCCAAGTCATTACCAATTTAGCAGCTTCTACATATTTTTCATCTCCTGATACATCGGCCATATACAAAAATGGATATACGGCATCCATACAACGCCCATGAATATGCGAACAAGACGGACAACCTAATGCACCATGTTCTTCTAAATTTGAGGGATTATTGATTTGAACATGTATCATACCATCACACCAGTCTTTTAAAAGATTTGAGATTAGGTTTTTAAATTCTAAAGAATGCTCTGGATGGGTTGTACAAGCATTTAAAACACCTGTTAATGGTAATGTTAAACCTACTCCTGCTAGGGTTGATAATTGTATAAAGTTACGTCTTTGCATATTTAATTAATAACATATTTATTGCCTTTTTAAAAGTATTAAAAATTAAGTGATTATCTATCCTGTTTTGTCCTGTTTGATTATATTAAAAAAGCCAGAAAACTCTGTTTTCTGGCTTTTTTAATATAAATTTTAGAAAGTATATTACCTCTTTACAAGTTTGGTATGATACACTTTATTTGTATTATCAATAACTTTAACCAGATAAACGCCCGATTTAAGATCATTATCAACTACAAGGCTATCTTTGTTGGTAGAGTTTTGATAAACAACCTTCCCTAAGACATCATAAATACTAACTTTTACACCTTTCATATTTTTAAAAGATATGGTAAATCTTTCTACCGAAGGATTAGGATACAATTTTATTCTTGAAGATGAAAGCTCATTATCATGAATACTTAGTGATTGACTTAAAGGAATAACTTCCCATTTACTTCTATCATCAGTCTCTGAAGCTGTGATATTGGTCACACTTCCATTTACTTCATGATACAAATATCTACCACTGTTACCTGCTTCAAACCTATAAGTATCATCAGAAAAATCGCGTGAAACCGTCCAAACTTTATCGCTATCACTTGATGGTGCACCTGTACCTGTACTCACTACAGCATAAGGTAAACCAGCGAATCCAGAACCTGTTGCACGAAGTACACCATAAGATTCACTATCTATATTAAAAAATGCTCCGCTTTCAGTAAAAGTCCAGTGTGTATTTGTTGCTTCACCTGAATCTGTCATTGTAACTGGCGTAGCTGACACCCCTGAATCTGTTAAGAATTTTCCTGTAGCTACATTTCTCATCCTGTAAATATCATCATCTGTTGATCCACTACCATTATCTTCAAATTCTGCTTTCTGATACATGGTATTTGCCCATCTGATTTGTGCTCTACCGCCTCTAACTCGGTAAGCACCATATCTAATACCAGATTCTGTACCTCTTTCAGGATCAGGAATATTCCAGTTAAAAACATCTCCCCCAATTACGGCATTACAGTAATGAATTTTTTTAGTGGAATCATTTGGATCTTCAGCGAAACCTATCTCCAACTCAAAGCTAGTTTCGGCATCCTTATCTACTCGCTTTAAAAAAACCACCTCTCTTCCACTACCCGATCCGCCTCGCTCTAAGATGCGCTCAGCATAAATATCGAATGCTACTTGCTTATCTGCATCTACACCAGTGCCATAAACAGGGTGCGCTCTATATAAACAAATTGCAGGATCTGGCGGTCCGCCACCACCTGTGTGTTTACCTTTGGCTTGAGCTATGTAACTACCACTTTGACCAAAAGAACCCGTATCACCTACTTCAAGGATTCTAAATACTCCTGTTAATCTTGCGAAACTTCCAACTCCTGTTTCAGTAGACCTAGGCATTGATCGTTCAATTCTTGGCTGCAAAGTGTTGGGAGCATCCCAGTGGTTAGAATTGTGCGTTATGTTATAAACGCCCCAAGTTTTACCATACACACTGCTTTCAGAATAATCAGAGTAGCAAGTTCTATCATCTGCAGTACCTACGTTCACGGAGTTTGGTATGTCTACTACTCTTGTGTTATTATTTTGAAATTCCCCCGAAGCTGGACAAGAAATGTCTGGATTTGTATCTTCATCAGGAGCTACTCCTACAGAAACTTGTACAAAAGGAATGAGTTCCCAATTACTTCTGTCATCTGTGTCCAAAACTTCAATATGAGTTACTGTTCCATCCTCATTATGATACATAAATCTACCGCTATTACTTGATTGGAATCTATATGTATCATTTGTCTGGTTATGTTGGATTGTCCATATTTTATCACTATCAGTTGTTGGAGTGTTTTTAAGAGTACTAACAACCACAAAAGCACCTCCAGGTCCACTAGAACCTGGTGCACGCAATGCACCTGAAACTTCACTGTCAATGTTATAAAACGCTCCACTTTGTACAAAAGTAAAATGTGTGTCTGGTTGTTCACCTGTATCTGACATAGTAACAGGAGCAGCACTTACGTTTGAAGCCGTTAAGAATTTTCCTGTAGCCACATTTTTCAACCTAAAAATATCATCAGAAGGTGGTGCATCTTGAGCTGTTATGCAAATAGAGCATAACATAAAAACGGAAAGCAAGATGGATTTAAAAGTATTTTTTTTCATAGCTGTTTTGTATATTTATTATATCTGTATTAAAAACAAATAACATGTAAAGTTGTTAATAATAGCTCAAAAGACTATCCTGAGCTGTCCTGCATTTAAGATAAGACACAGTACAATAAATTTTCATAAACTGATTACGAAACTATTTTATAACCAATTTAGAATAAAGCACCTTATTATCATTTGAAAAAGCTTTCACTAGATAAACACCTGTTTCAAACCTTATATTTTTAACTTCTATAACATTGCGTTTTTGTGAATTTTGATAAATAAGCTCCCCCAGAATATTATAAATTTCAACCTTAGTGGTCTTTAGGTTTTGAAATTTTATAGTAAAACTATCTTCTGCAGGATTTGGGTATATATTTATTGAAGACTCGTTCAATTCTTCATTTGATATACTCAAAGATTGACTTGTAGGTAGCACTTGCCATTTACTTCTTTCATCTGTTTCATCAACCTCTGTTGTAATTACACTTCCGTTTTCATGATAATACAAAAAACGGTTACTAGTACCTGCTTCAAATCTATATGTCTTATCATTGTCGTTATAATGAGAAGTCCAAACTTTATCAGCATCTGTTGCTGGTGAAGGTTTAGTAGTACTGACTACTAGAAAAGCACCTCCTGAAAAACCAGCGCCTGTAGCACGTAAAATACCACTATTCATATTATCTATATTAACAAAGTTTGTAGCTGAAACTTCTTTAATTTCCCATTGCCTGGAATTATCCCCTACATCATCATGCATAACAACAGGTTGCGCACTAGACGAACCTTCTCCTAAAAACTTGTCTGTTGCTACATTTCTAATCCAAAAAATATCATCTGATCCTTCACCATTACTAGTTTCTTCTCCAATAACCATACGGTCAAAATTAAAACCACCAACTTCACCAACAACTCTAATTTTTTGTACTCCTTTTTGAAGCGTAATAGTCGATTTAGTTCCTAAAAACCTTGTGAGGTTTGGTGTAGTTCTAAGTGTAATAGATTTAAGCTGAGAGGAACCTTTCATAATCTTTAGCTTTTTTGAAGCCCCTATGGAGGCAGTAAAAACCTCAATATCATAAACCCCATCTTGTGGAACATCTATAGTATATTCTGCATAGTCATTTTCGTTCCATGAGTTTAGGTAAAAAATTGAATTACTCCACCTTGTAATATTCACCCCGCTTTTAGTAGTATAATGTTCCGCTTCAATTTCTGTTGGTATTGAATGCGTTTTAGCTTTAACAGTAATTGTTTTTGAAACTTCTGCTGGTGTAAAATAATCATTTCCAGTATCAGTAACTGTTATCGTTGCAGTACCTGCTCCTAACGCATGTCTTACCTGATTATTCCAAACAATAGCTACTTGATTATTAGGGCATAAAAATCTGAAGTTCGCATCAGAATTATTACTAGTTGCGACAAGACTAAATGCTGGATCTCCAGAAGTTACTTCTGGAATAGCTGCAAAATCGATTACCTGTTGACGAATTGGCACTGTAAATTCATAACTAACTATTGGAGCTGCGTTGTATGTGTTATCACCAAATTGTAATGCATTTATTGTTGTTGATCCTGCGCGTTTTACTTGTATTTTCCCATCTACAATAATAGCCACATCGGTATTAGTACTTTCATATTGCACTAATAAACCTGAACTTGCTGTGGCATTTAAAACTTGATCTGGACTTCCCCAAGTATATGTATTTGGAGATAAACTGAACGTAATGGTTTGATTTAATTTTGATGCATCTGTATTAACCACTAAGGTTTGAAGAACCTTAGGAGCTTCATCATAAGTACCATCACCGTTTTGGCTTGCAGTAATTTCGCAAGAACCCACACCCATAATTTGCACTTCATTGCCGTTTATGATACGTGCAATATTAGTATCTGAAGATGCGTAAGATACTGTCAACCCTGAACTTGCTGTAGCATTTAATGTGAAATTAGAATTACCTTCTGTTTTTTGAGTTAATGCTCCAAAATTGATGGTTTGCGGTGTGTATTCTTCCTTTTGTAATTGAAATACAAAGCAATGAATTGGAACTGTAGCACTATTTACAGCTTCACTAAATACCACAGCAATAACACCATCATCCATTACAGTAATACTTTTTCTATCATTTATTCCTATACTGGTTCTAAAATCCTCGCGCCATGTGTAAGTTCCAGCTAATGCACTTGTTACTACAAAATTACCTCCTGTTAAATTAAACTTATACATACGATTTCCATAGAACACACCTAAAGATCCTTTATTTCTATCCTCAGCAAATTCAATTTTATCTTGTTTTCTAAGATAATTATAAGCGTCCGTGCCTTTGGGTTTTATATAGGTGTAAATATCATTTTTAGGAGAAATAGCTAACTGTGGTCCTCCTGCCCAACCTGCATTATCTGGCACACTTCTAGGATTAGCAATTAAAAACGGGGTGTGATCTATAATTGGTAAATTATAACTCTTACCATCAACTGTTGTGGCTTTATCGTTCATTCTCGAGCCTAACTCCATCACATAAACACCTTCGTTTAATCTAGTTGGAGACTCTGCCCAACGAGGTGAATAAGCGTAGTAAAACTTATTATTTATAAAATAAGCACTACCATAACTAAAACCCCTTTCGCCTTGAGTAACTTCACTCCCTCTCCCTCTAATTATTGTAGACTCCTGCGACCAATTATTACCATCATAATAAGTCATTACGATATCACCACCAACTGCAGACCCTAATCGTCTTTCAAAATACATTTCACCCAAATCGTTATTAAATAAATCTGGATAAGTTACACTTGTTATTTTCTTACCAGGTATTAAATAATCTTGCTGTGGCAAAAAATTATCAGCTGTAAAATCACTATCAGGACCAAAAGCTATATTCTTTTTTGACCTTATATAATTTAAATCTTCATTATGATGATCAAACATTAAGTGTATAGTACCATCTATAGAACAAACACCAACATTAGTAGTTAAATGTGTATCTCCTTTACCTCCTACTAGACTCATTCTAGCAGGTAATTCTACATGAACCCAATCTCCTTCTCCTATTTTTTTTCTTGAAATCATTAAAGTACGGTCTGACCACCCTCCGCGATACCAGGTATAAAACACAAAACCATTTAAAACTTTCATACAGTTACCGTGTGGATTTATACTCTGACCATAGTGAAAAGGTTTTGGATCATCTGCTTTCCAAAAATAAAGCGCTTCATCTGTTATCGTTGAGCTTTCTATGAAAGTCACTTGTGCGAAGATCTTATTAGGAACAAAGTACAATGCTAAGAATAGTAATGAAAATGTTACATACTTTTTGAAAAACACCCTTTGAAAAAGTACTTTCATAAAAATTGGTTTTAGTTTATAGTTATAACAGGATGCTTGCAGTTTGAACAACTCAATATATATTTTCGATATTATTTAAACACCAATTTTTTGTTTGATGTTGCTCCATTTTCATCCGATACCTGAATGATATAAATCCCAGAAGAAAAACCATCTGTTCTTGATAATTCAACTCTTCCATCTGAGGTATTTGTTTTGTATATTAATTTACCCAACATATCGCTAATTTTAACTTCAGCAGTGTTTAGTCCGTCAAATGTTATGATAAAACTATTTTCTGCAGGATTTGGGTATATTTTTATTGATGATGATAAATGTTGATTATCTATTGTGCTTAAAACCTGACTTGCAGGAATAGCTTGCCACACGCTTCGTAAATCTGTATCTTGAGCATTAATGTTGTAAACACCTCCATTTGCATCGTGGTATAAAAAACGTCCATTATCTTTAGATTCAAATCTAAAAGTATTATTGGTTTCGTTGTAATGTACTGTCCAAATTTTATCTCCATCGCTTGCTGGTGCTGATTTCCCTGTGCTTACCACAAGATATGCTCCTGCTGAAAAACCGCTTCCTGTAGCGCGTAATATACCGTTGTTTTCACTATCAATATTAAAGTAGTCTACACCGCCAACATTGGTTTTCACGAAAGACCAGTGTCTATTGTTTTCTTCTGCCGTGTCGTTCATAGTTACAGGGTTAGCACTTCCACCTTCATCACCTAAAAACTCACCTGTAGCCATATTACGTAATCTATAAACATCTAGTGTTAAATCACTTTCATCTACCTCGGTAACTTCAATAGTAATTTCTGATGATGTTATACTTTCTCCACCCGTTTTATAGGCTACTGCTTTCAAAGTATATGTCCCAACACTACTTGGTGTCCAATCTAGAATATAAGGCTTTGAGGTGTCTTCTTGTAATAAAGCATCATTTACCATAAACTCAACTTTTGTTATTTCACCAACATCAGCGGTAGCAATAGCATATAGCTGTATATTTTTATCTTCAGGAAACGATTGGTTATCCGTTGGTGTTACCATATTCACAGCAAACGGTTTTGGGCCTTCAATTACGTCTAAATCTATTATTTGTAAATAAGTAGGTTGTGTTTCATCATTATCTGATGTATTATTTTCTAAAAGGTAATAATAAAGTTTACCATCAGAAATATGTACTTGTCCTTTTCTAAAGCGCTTTCCAGAGGTTTGCTCATAAACTCTAGTAAAAAGATTTGTACCACCTTCTGTTCTATCTACAAATGGTCTACCTGATGAATTTAACCCAACAACAAATACATCATCACTCGAGGTATACAATGCTTGTGCTCCCGTAAAATCTGTAGAAATTATAAACTCGCTAGCACCACTAGGTTTATAACTATGTATATATTTGGTAACGTTGTTTTCATTATCTTTTACTCTACTTATTATGTGTACATCTTCGTTATCAGTTACCGTCCAGTCAAATCCACTTACAATATGTACTTTATTTTGAGCTGTAGTTTCTACATAATCCCCGGGTTCGTAAACTAAAACCTCTTCTGCCTTAACTAAAGGAAGCGTCATATCTTCACCTTTATGATTTTTCCATTGAGATTCACCTGTAGGGTCATCAGAATAAGCATAGTACACACCATTTTGATATTGATATTTATCAGCTCCCGTATTTAATCTTCTTTGAAAACCTGCTCTTATTTTACCATTAGCATATTTAATACTTCCATAAATACTCCAGTTATGAGTTTCTCCTTTTGCTTGAGCTCCTAAAGCATTAAAATACTTAAATCGTCCCCATTTGGTTTCACTTGCTTCATATTTAATAAATGCCTGTGCACCATCATGAGATGTTCCATCTCTTGCTGTTAAAAATAATTCTCCATCATCATTTAAAAAGAATTGGGGATAAGTAAATCTATCATAGTGTGGTGCATCTCTAACACCGTCCATAGTACAATGCCTATAATCATCATCTAAAGGATCTTTTACAAATTTATCTAAAGTAAACTCTTCATCAGAAAGTTCGGCAGCGTTTGGTATAGAATAAGTATACCTAAAATAATCGTTTACAAAAGCTCCACTATTTGTGTAAGCGTGCATATCATAAACCATGTGTATGGTTCCATTTATAGGACTAATACCAATAGCAATAGTATTATGTGTCTCTCCAATCCACCACTTGCCTTTTAACCCTGTATGTTGATGCGGAAATTCAATTGTTTTCATAACACCAGTTTCGGTATTATAACGTGTAAGCATTACATGCCTATCTAGTTTACCTCCTCGATACCATGTCATAAACACATATTGTTTATAGGTTTTGATACAATCGCCATGTGGTGATAAAGCTGGACCGTAAGCATAATCGTAGGGTTCTGACTCAGCTTGTCTCGTGCTATTTTGATTTTGAACACCAGTAAAGTACATCGCTAAATCTGTAACTTTAACTTCAGATTCTAAAGTTACTTGTGCTGTACTTAAAATAGGAAACAATAGTAGTACTGAGAGTAATACTGTAGTAATAGTAGTTTTTTTCATAGTAGTTTAGTAAAAGTTGGTGCTTATAGAGCACATCAATTTATTGAAAACCACAATACATTTGCATCCTGAACTATCCTGTATTTAAGCTATTTAAGTTTTGTTTTCGGTAAAAGACATTATATATAAGATAAAAAGCTCATTGATAAACTATTGTCTAATCTATTGACCTTAATTTTACATCACCAATTATACCTAATGCTTCAAGTTTTAGATTATTACCTTTCGGTGGATTTGTTGTCCAAGTCTTTTTTAAGTGCTTTGGTCTAGATGCATCAAAAATAAGTTGATTTCGCCACGTATTGGTTACTTTAATTTTAAACTGGTTTTTCCCTTTTACAACATAATCCGTTACATTAAACTCAAAAGGTGGCGCCCACTTTACGCCTACTTTTTTTCCATTACAAAACACCTCAGCTATATTAGCTACCTCTCCTAAATCTAAAATTAAACGCTGGTTAATGTTTTCTATTTCTATTGATTTTGAATAGGTTATTGTCCCAGAATAGTGGTTAACTGCAGCATTAGGCAGTTTAGTTATTGACGTTAATTCAGGTAATTTAATTTGCTCTGGAGTTTCCCAACCTTTTTCAAAATGTAATGTCCAATCTTCTTGAAGTAAAGTTTCATTAACCGCAACAGTTTTTGATAACACTTTTTCATTTAAATAAAATTTATATACGCCAGATTGAGAAGCGATAAGGTTATCATCTTCAAATTTTATTTTTACAACATCGTTAGTGTCATGAATTTTAAACCATCCTGTTTCAGAATTTAAAATAACCTCATCTTCCAAAACAATTTTTGTAGCTAATGGCTTTTTATCATCTTTAGTGAACACTATAATAGCACTTCCACTAGATGGTAATGATAATGCCACATTAGTTCTGCCATTTGTTATATTCCAAACCTTTGCCTCTTCTTGATTACCCGTATAAGCATCCCATATTTTTGGATTTCCTTTTACATTAAAACTAAGGGCTACATCAACAGGTTTATTAAGTCTTGAGGCTACAAAGTAAATATCGGCATCTTTTGTTTTTCGATGAATCCAATTAATATCTAATTCTTTAGGTACAATTACATCTGGCGATATATGTTCTGCCTCAAGAACGGCATCTAGTGTTTTTCCCCAATATACTTTACCTTTACCTACTTGTTTTACGCCGCTTTTAGAGTCTCCCCACAACTGATTTGCAATTGTTTGAAGGTGTTCTAAATCGTTTTCATCATCCATTAAACTTGGAGAATCTTGAGGTTTATCGCCCAAAATAACAGCACCAGCTTCCACTAGCGCTTTCAACTTTTGAACTGTAGATAATAACATTTCCTTTGAGTCACGAAGTGTGATTATGCGGTAGTCGCCGCCATCTTCAACATGAATTTTACCATTTTTAACACTTAATTTATCCTGCAATATTTCTGCATTTAAATAATCAAACCGGTAGCCTTCTGGGAATGCATCTAAATCGAAAGGCGGTCTATCAAAATGATCACCGCAATATCTTAGCACATCAGCCACGTATTCGCCTTGTTGCAAAACATATTGATTTCTTGATAAATAATCCGTCCAATCTTTCATATAAGGCCACCACGTTTGTTGGCGAACCAGAGGAAACCCAATATTTCCTCCAAAACTAGAACCTGGATATACATTGGTTTGTGGTGTATGTGAAAACGTATGAAATACCAAATGATTAACTCCTTTTGCGAAGTTATAGTCTATTAAGTATTTAACAGAAAATGGATGCTCGTTCCATTTAACGCCTAATTGCGTACAAGCCTCAGCAGCCAAAACAGGTTTGTTATACAAATGCGTTGCAGATGCTGCGTTGTAGATGGGTTTTGCGTATTCATTTTGAGCTGATGGCGCTTTGGGATACCAAAATTCCGTCATAGGTACATCGCTTACGCCATAATAACGCATTGGGTCTATAGGCAATACTTCACCTCCTGCGCCTTCAGTGTAAACTTCAGCACCCATATCATGGGCTACTGTAGCAAAATGTTTGAAGAAATTATCAATAAACACTTCATCCATAGTATGACGTAAATCTCTTAAAAATTTGGTGGTTATCTCAGGACTATCCACAATATATCCCATAGTTGTGGGCAAATAGGTTTTCATGCTATAGCCTCTTCTGGTTTTAAATTCGGTAAACAGATCCTGAGAATTTATAGTCCAAGTAGGCACGTGGCTTTCCCAACTATCTATTAATAAGCCGTGCAATTTACCATCTCCTATTGGACCGCCAGGTTTAATTAAATTACCAATCATTCCATTTCGTAAATGGTTCTCAATGGCTATTTTATCTAGCTTACTAGATTCCCAACCTGTAGCTTCAGGAACCGCAGGTTTATTGGTTAATCTCATGTTAATATGGCCAAAACGTACTATTGTCCAATTACCTTCAGGCACCTTCCAAGTTAAATTTCCTTCAGAAGTCATTTTATCGGTAATATTGATAATATTTTTAGACTTAATCATTGTGTTTTCAGCATAATTAAACTCTACGTCTTTTTCAAGACGCCTTAATACTTTAGCTGCTTTGGCTTCATGATTATGAAATTTTGGTTTTGAACTTAACCGCATGAATTCTGGAGCTATTGTATGTTCGCCTTCAAATGTAAATACAAATGTATTTGAGGTAGTCTCTGGAATGGCTAATGTTAAGTGTTTTCGTCTATCATTCCAATTAGCGTCTGGCAAATTTATAGTAGTAATTTCTGTTAACGTATTAGCAATTAATGCTTCAACTTTAATAGCCACATTTACTTTAGGATATTCAGTACCCATGATGATATGACGTAATTGTGGCAACGTAATTGTACGTAACGTTACAGGAGAATTAAAGCTTGTTTTTACCCAAGTTTTTTGATTGTTTACTTTTGAAATACCTTTAGCGCGATACGCATTTAGTGGCTTATCAAGTTGTGTTGTTTTTCGTGTAACTATAATTTTTGAATTGGGATTGAAGATATCCTTCCACGGCACAATTGAATTATTTGTTTCTATTTTTGAAGGATGCAAAGGTTCTATATTATCGCCTTTTGGTGTTGGAAATGCTAAAACCTGTATATCTTTATAATCATAATCTGTTGTCTGGTATACACTATCTATCGTTAAAGTATCATCAAATAGTTTACCTCCAGATATTCTGTAGATTGTTTCAACAACTTCGCGTTGCGCTTCTTCAACTGGTACCCACGGCCCACCAGTCATTGACCAACCTGGACAATTTTGCATCGTAAATTTTAAACCTAAACGTTTGCATTCATCTGCGGCATGACGAATCATATCTTCCCATTCGGGGGATAGGATTTCAATAGGTTTTACATTTGGGAAAGGTCTTCCTGCTTTATTAAATAAATGAATACCTTGCAAACCAGCTGCTTTTATAGCCTCTAAATCTAGTGTTAAACCCTCTTTACTTATATTATTTCCGTTAAGATGAAACCAGGTTTCAGGACGGTATTTATTGGAAGGTGCCTTAAACTCTTCGCTCAATTGTGATAGCGTTACATTGGGCTCTCTTGTCTCTATTATCTGGTTATTTTTTTGACAACCACAAATAATAAACAATATGGGTAAAAAGTATCTATATTTTTTCATTTTAAAGTAATTTAAACATGTCATAAATAATACCCAAGAGTTTGTAAATGTACCTAGTAGTTAAATTAAAACCCGCGGGTATTAATTTACTTTTCTAAGTTTAATACCACTTAATCGGGTTTTTCCTTTTGCAGCGTTAAAATTCACAGTGATGCCTTTATCATCTTCAACCGTAATTAAAAAGCGTTTGGCAACACCTCTGTCTACACCAAATTCAGATTTTAAATTCAAGTTATTCCAAAGGGTAATCCCATTTACAGTAATGTTCATAACGTTACTATCTCTGGTTTTTAATTCGGCTAAAAGCAAGGTTAATTCGTAACTTCCTTTAGGAACGTCAAATTTATAAGCGTCAATACCCACGCGTTGGGTTTGGTAAATTGGGTCGTTTTCAGTGCCTTTTAAACTCACATCAACACCAATATTATTTCTTCTTTTACTTTTAAATCTTAAAAAATCGCCTCCAACATAACCAAAACCTCCTTTTTCATAAGCTTTATCGGGCATCCATAAATAATCTACATTATCGGTTTCAATAAAATAACAGTAGGAGCCAACGTTAATTGCTATTTCTTTAAATGGGTTTTCTTTACTATTTAAATGTTTTGGTTGAAGTGTGAAATCAATAGTGGCAAAATCTTTTAAAACCTGACCGTTGTTTTCTGAAATCACTTCAATTACATTCTCTCCATTTTTTAGTGGCACATCAAATGTTGCAGTAGAAAAATCAAATGTTTTTTTATCTAACGATTTTCCATTGATAATAAGTTCTACTGTTTTTGAATTCCCAACAATGGTAATAGGCTGTGTGGCTACTTTACCTCCTTTAACATCGGCAATTCCTGCTCTTTTTTTCCATGATTTTGAAGCTATTTTTAAAAAAGGAGTTTTACCAAGTAAGGCTTTATAAAGGTAATAGGCATCTTTTTTCTTTCTATCTGCCGACAGCAATCCCTTGTTATTAATATGTGGCACTGCATCCTTACGATGTTCTACCTGAAAATCGGCATAATTCCAAACATTGGCTCCTACAATTTCAGGAATATCAAGAATTGCCTTCATATAAGCTTTATGAAGTAGAAACTGATACTCTACACTAAAATCAAAACGAGTTGGGTTGTAGGTTCTCAACCTTGGGTCTGCACCACCACCATATTCACTTAAAATAAAAGGTTTATCTGGATTGAGCTCTAAAGAACGTTTAACTAAATCTCTTAAGTTTTTATCTATATCTTCTAATTCTTCAATATACCATCCGTAGTATTTGTTATAACCTACCAAATCGGTTAATCGAATACCTAATTTATCTTGATAAGCTGGTTCTCTAAAAAATACCGAATAAGAATATCGGGTTTCATCTTCTTCCTTAATCGTTTTTGCTAAAGCTTCATGTGTACTTATAAAGTGTTTTGTGTATGTTTCACCCAATTTATCAGGTGCTTTCATGGTAGTTTCGTTACCTAAATTCCACGCCACAATAGCGGGATTATTATAATTAAAGCGAATGGCTTCCCGTAACATGTTAATACTATTTTGCTTTCCTGCTTCGTTGGCCGCGGCTTTATCAACAAAAGGAATTTCTAAAGTGGCTACAAAACCCATTTTATTACACATTTCTAAAATAGCAGGATCTTGCGGATAATGGGCAATTCGCAAAAAGTTTGAACCCATTTCTTTTAGCAATTTCATATCATTTCTATGAATTTCGTCACTTACAGCATTGGCTTTCCCAAGAAAATCTTGATGACGACACGTGCCTATTAACTTGGTTGGCTCATCGTTAATAAAAAAGCCTTCTTTAGCATCAAAACGAAACCATCTAAAACCTACAGGATTTTCTAAACGGTCTAAAACCTTGCCTTTAGAATCTAAGATTTCTGAGACTAATTTATACAAATATGGATTTTGGGGCGACCAAAGATTAGGATTACTGATTGTTAATTCACTAAACACATCATTTTTATATTTAGATGATGATTTTATAGATTTGACTATAGTATTTTCAGCATCAAACAACTTATGTTGCACATAGTAACGTCCTTTTTTTGGTCTTGCTAATTTTGATTGTACTGAAACTTTAGCTGTTGTTTTCGAAACCTCTGGTGTTCTAATAAAAATAGCATTAGCTCCTAAATTCGCAACCTCAAAATGAACTGGCTTGGTAATGATAAGATGCACATCGCGATAAATACCACCATAAAACGAAAAATCGGCTGCTTGTGGTACTATTTCGTCGTTATGCGCATTGTTTACCTTAACTACTATCTGATTTTTACCAAATTTTAAAGCCGAAGTAATATCTCGTGTAAAGGTTGTGTAACCTCCAATATGATCGTTTCCAACAGGTTTACCATTTACGTAAAGTGATTTTACTTGATTGACACCCTCGAACATTAAGAACACTTGCTGATTGTCGTAAATTTGCGGAATTGTCATCGTTTTTTTATACCAACCATCACCTCGGTAATACCCAGCTTCATCATCAAGAATATCGTCTGTATTCCATGAATGCGGAATTGTTACGTTTTCCCAACTAATAGATTTGTTTTCAGCAAAAGGAGTTTCTAGATTGCCTTTGTAAAATTGCCAAGACTCATTAATAGTTTCAATATGGCGAACTTGTTGCGAATAGCTTGTAATGCAACAAAAAAACAATACTAATGTGATGATTTTTTGCATTTTTGTGATTGATAATGTTATTGAAATTGAATGGTTTCACTCGCTTTAAACCCAATACGATGTGCTTTTACAAGTAATTTTGCACCTTCTGGTAAGCTTATCGGGTTTTGATAGATGGTCCAAGATTGTGGTGCTTTTCCCTTACTATTTACCAGTTTATAGCCTATTGAAGCGCCTTTAGTATCACAGCCTATTGTAACACTACCATTTTGATTTGATATGTTTGGTGCAGCTGTTACAGGCTGTGTCTCACTAGTATTCCATAACTTTTTAATAAGCTCGCCTTCTGGTAACTCTGGATTGTCACCAATAGTTTCAAGCCATTCGTCCATTTCGCCACGTAACCTGTGAAGTTGCGCCTTGTATTTTGGGTCATCGGCAAGATTGTTTAATTCATAGGGATCTACCGCGCAGTCGAACAATTCCTCTACAGGTTTTTTATCTCTAAACCACAGGCTTTGGTATGCGTTAAGCTTACCTTCATCTCGCAACCTCAACAATTCTTGCATTGCTGGAATACGCTCTCTGTAGGTAATTGGCAAATAATAGGCTTGTTCTGGCCTGTAATTTCTAATGTATTTAAATTGCTTGTCTCTTACTGCCCTAATCACATCGGTTTCTGCATCAAAACGGTCTGCAGCCGCATGAATATAATCGCGTTCTTCAGCTTTATACTTTCCTAAAAACGCTTGTCCTTGCATATAGGGTTTTGGCTGTTCTCCAATAAGCGATAGTAACGTTGGTGCAAAGTCTATAAAACTGATTAGTTGGTCGTTTTTTGTACCTGCTTGCAATTTTTTAGGAAAACGGATAATCATCGGGGTGTTTAATCCAGAATCGTAAATCAATCGTTTTTCTCTAGGTAGTGGCCCACCATGATCGCCGTAAAAAACAATTATAGTATTGTCTAGCAAACCATCGTCCTCCAATTGTTTTAAAACTACACCCACTTGCTTATCCATTTCGGCAATGTTATTGTATAGCTTCCACATGTCTCGTTGTACCACGGCGTTATCTGGCAAATATGGCGGCACTTTAAATTTTGTGTCTTTTGAAATGTGTACAGGTGTTTCTGATTCAGTCATTTTATTGTTGGCGTGGGATGCTCCAAAATTTTTCCATTTGTAGTTTTTATCGCCAGCGTGGTAATGCCTTGTTTCTATTTCTCGGAAGCCATAGGGTTCGAACAATCCAGATTCATGCGTTACTGTAAAATTAAATATTGAAAAAAACGGTTGCTTATCTGCTCTGTTTCGCCAGTGTGCATAAGGGCTATTTTCATCCCAGGCGGTTACCGGTGCTTTAAATTGATAATCGGTTTTGTAGTTATTGGTACAATAATACCCAGCGCTACGCATCCACTCGCTTATCATTTTTGTATCTGGTGGCGGTACTGCTTCATAAGCTGGTAACCCTCTTTCTTTTGTATATGAGTTAACTCGCATGTGGTTTGCCCCAATACTAGATGGATACATGCCTGTAGCTATTGCTGCTCTACTTGGCGCACAAACACCTGATGTAGAATATAGATTGGGATAAATAACGCCTTCGCTAGCTAGTTTACTTAAGTTTGGTGTTGCTACTGTTGAGTCGCCAAATGGTGGAATATACGCGCTCATATCTTCGGTTACTAACCACAGGATATTTGGACGTTCGGGCAACTTTAAATGTGTAAGATTTTTTGATGTAGTTGCTTGATCTTCTTTTTTTGTTTGACAGCTTACTACACATAAACTGAACACTAATAATACAGTAAATATTCTCATTTGAATGGTTTTTTAAAAGCACAAATGCCGCATTGTAATATATACGGCAAATAGGCTTTAAATTTTAGATGGACTTACAGCCAGCAAACAGACCCCGCGTTAGGGATTGCAGTGGAAAGCCCACAGCGGAGGCACGGAGCGAGGACTTGCAACGTAAAGCCCGACCCCTTGTGGGTAACGCCCAAAAAAATAGTGTACTAATCTAATTTTAATATCTCGCTACCCGCCATTAAAAAGGCGCCTGTACCAAAATTTTGCCAAGAATCTGCCGATGCTGGCTCTGGAAATGCGCCGATATTTTGCACCCAACCTACGCGACCATCGTCGTGCTGGCATTTTGCTATAGCGTTCCAAGCTTTAATAACTGCTGGCTTATGTTTTTTATCTAACAAACCGTTGTTGATACCCCAGGCTAAGGCAAACGTGTGGAAACCACTGCCGCTTACTTCACCATGATTATAGGATTCTGGACTTAGTAAACTTGTTCGCCAAAGCCCATCTTCTGGTTGAATTTCTAACATTTTTGCAGCCATATCTTTATATAATTTTTCGTAAAACGGACGGTGCTTATAGTCTGCCGGCATATCGTCTAGAATTAAAGCTAAACCTGCAATAACCCAACCGTTTCCGCGAGACCAGAATACTTTTTTGCCGTTTGGCTCTTTACTATCTTTATTTGACCCTGTCCAAACAAAACGCATATCTCTTGCGAATAACCGCTCTTCTTCATCATACAATTGGTTGTAAGTTTCCATGTAAAACTTATGCATATCGTCCAAATACTTAGGTTGGTTGGTGTGTTTTGCATACAGGTTTAATACTGGCGGTGCCATAAATAAGGCATCGCACCACCACCATAAAATGGTTCTTCCGTATTTTGATTTATCGGTTCCTGCTTTCCAATTATCGTCATCGTATAAATGCGCGTCTAAGAATTTTTTTGTGGGTTCTAGATCTACAAAATTCTTTCTACGGTCTGTCATATCTATATACAAATAGCTATACGAAATAGCTACATCATCGGCATGGTGTACGCGATCGAGCGTGTTCCAGTTGTTCCAATACCCTTGGTTTTTTAAAGCCGCCATATACATCATATCTTTTGTGGCTTTGTGGGCTCTAACCACGCCTGTGTAATAGGCACCGTTAGTCCAATCGGTTGGTGCAAGAGCAATAATTGGGTGTGCTTCTTGCCACTCTAAAGCATTAATCATAGATGCTTTTATTTGAGTTTTATCAATTGCGCTTTGTGCTACAGTTTTTTGAGCTACAGAACAATTAAAAAGCGTAACTACTGCTAAAAGTGTTAATGCTATTTTTTTCATTTTTTTAGTATTATTTTTTTAGTTTGAATGTTGTTTCTAAATACTCTTGAGAAGACGTACCCACTTTTACAGTGTAGTCTCCTGCTTCTAAAACTTTTTCCATTGCAATGCCTGTAAATTCTAGCATTTTTGGTGTTATAGTGAAAGAAACCGTTTTACTTTCTCCAGCGTCTAGTTCTATTTTCTCAAAAGCTTTGAGCTCTTTGTCTGGCCTTGTTACTGAACCAATTTCATCTTTAATATACATTTGCACCACTTCTTTGGCTTTAACACTACCATTGTTAGTAACTTTTACGCTAACTTCTAACTCAGTATCTGGTGTTATTTCTGCATTTGAAATTGCGATATCTGAATATTTGAAATCGCCATAACTTAACCCATGACCAAAAGGATATAACGGCCCTTTGCCCAAGAACAAATATTCTTTTTTATAGTTGATTTCTTTCATGCTATAATGGTATGGCAATTGCCCAATAGATCTTGGAATTGTTACAGGTGATTTACCTGATGGCGATACTTCTCCAAAGATGATTCTTGCTGTAGAATGATCTCCAAATTCACTTAAATCCCAAGTATCTAAAATAGCATCGGCATGTTCTGAAATGGCATTTATAGATAGTGTTCTTCTATGTTTTAATACTACAATTACTGGTTTTCCTAAGGCTTTAATTTTTTCTACCAACTCGTCTTGAGGCCCTACAGGGTCTATTGTAGCGCGGTCTCCTAAAGTACTGCTGCTAAAATAAGCTTCTTTAGCGGTGTACTTATCGCCTCCTAAAAACAATATAGATACATCGGCAGACCTCGCTTTATTCACCAAACTGGCAATGGCCTTTGGATCTCTTTCTAAAAGCTCTGGTGCACCACCTTTTTGATTGGTTAATTGAAAGCCTTTTTCTGCAATAAATTTTATATTGGAACCTGCTGCAGACTCAAACATTTGTTTTGTATCTTCATTTAATAGCGGCCCTAATAATGCCACTTTTAAAGACTTGTTTTTCGATAATGGTAAGGCTTTATTTTCGTTCTTTAATAAGATAACAGATTCTAAATCTGACTCTTTAGCTAATTCTAAAGACGACTCAGCTCTTACTCCTTTTTTAACCGCTTCAATATCGATATAAGGATTATCGAACAATCCTAAAATAAATTTTGTTCTTAGTACACGTCTTACAGATCTATCTATTAGTTTTTCTAGATCTGGATTATCTTTTACCATTTCTGGTAAGTACGCATAAGAATCTTCAGCATATAAATCAATATCTATTCCTGCTTCTAAGCCCATTTGTGCTGCGGCTTCTGGAGACTCTGCCACATTCATAAAATAATACAAGCGTGCGATATCGTTAGAATCTGACACCACGTAACCTTCAAACCCCCATTGGTCCCTTAATACGCCCGTTAGTAATTCTGGATTGCCATGACTTGCCACACCGTTTAAATCGCCATGAGATGCCATAACACCTAAGGTTTTTGCTTCTTTTACTGCCGCTTCAAACGGTGGATAAATTTCATCAATTAATGTTCTTTCAGAAATTTCAATGGCTGCAAAGTTTGAGCCTCCTAATACTTGCCCGTACCCTGCAAAGTGTTTTGCTACGGCACCAATATGTGTTCCGTTTCCTAAACCTTCGTAATTACCTTGCACACCAATTATGGCATTTTTAACCATCTGCGTTGTTAAATAGGTGTCTTCTCCAAACGCCTCACTCATACGTCCAAAACGAGGATCGCGAACAATATCTGCTTCTGGCGAGTGGCACATATGCATACCTCTTAATCGTGCTTCTCTACCTACAACATCCCACTGGCGTCGCACTAAATCTGGATTGAATGATGCTGCAGACGTCATTGGGCGACCAAATTTGGTACAACCTTCGGCATCTACACCGTTATAAGATTCTGTAACAAACAATGCTGGAATACCCCAACGGTTGTTTTCTATAATGTATTTTTGAAGTTCATTGTTCAGCTTAGCAGCAGCAACAGCATCAATATGCTCTCCTGGGTTTTTAATACCTGCAATACCCAACTTTAGCTTTTCTATAACTTTATCAGAAAGTTTTAAGTTCCCGTTTTCATCAGGTTTTGTACCAATATTAGCATGAAAAATTCGCATTTGAGCTACTTTCTCTTCAAGTGACAACTTTGGCAATAATGCTTCTACACGCTCATCAATTGATAAGGACGCATCTTTATAATCGGCAGAACTAGATGCCTTTGTATTACATGACACTACAATTAATAATACGGCTATAAAAAATAATTTCTTCATTAGTTTTTAATTATTTATTTGATTGTTAGTTTTAAATTTGAATCGGTTTAGTTTGAAAGATTGTTGGTTTACGCCTTTAAACACAAAGCACAACGACTGATTATCTTTTATATTTTTAGTTTTAAAATTTCTTTTTTGAAAGGTATAAATTTCATTTTTAGGCACATTACAAGTAAACAAGAGTATACCATTTGCATCATTTTCTCTCACTTCTATTTGTAGTGCTGCTTTTGCAATAACTTCTAATTCTAAAGTAGCTACGTTACTTAAATTCTTAATATTTGGATAGACAACGTAGCTTAAATCTTCGGTTGGTTCTATTGAAAATCCACCTTTGGTATTTTCAACTTTTACTACATTATTAGACTTGAAAAAATCTTCAGCCTCAATAGTAGTATTTGCATTATAATTGCCCACACCAACACCATCAACTCTTATCGTTGCCATTTCGCCATTAGCTTTATAATGCACGTAACTTATAAAACTATCTCTAAAATAGCGATTTCTAGTTTGACTGATATCACAATATACGTAATACCATTGGTTATGCCACTCAAAAAAACTGCCATGACGGCCTTGTAAAAATCCGTTAGGCCACGTTGGAGCTTCATATCCTTGTGCAAAACTTTCTTCTTTTATTACAGTGTCTTTATAATCGTAGGGCCCATAAACATCGTTAGACATGGCATAAAAACAACCCCAAGACAAATAGTATTTACCATTGTATTTGTGTACAAATGGTTTATCATCAGTTGGCATTTTTGTATTACTACCATCAGGATTGTAAGGTCCTCTCGGGTTATTTATAGTTATTTTTTTTGGTGTTTCAGCTAAACTTATCATATCATCATTAAGCTTTGCTATATAATAGTCCCAAACACCAAAAATGATATAGTGCGTGCCGTTATCCTCAAAAATTGCCATGTCGTATTCATGAGTTGGCGTTAATGTACTATCCAATAATGGTTTTGCTAAAACGTCTTTCCAAGGCCCAACTGGAGTATCGCCTACTACAACCCCTGTTTGTTCATTCCCTTCAGAAAAATACCAATAATATTTTCCGTTTTTATAGCCTACATCTGTAGCCCAACATCTTGTAAAGTCTTTTCCTATGTATGTATTTTTGGGATTTAACACACTACGTTTTGTCCAATTTATCAAATCAGGTGATGACCAAATCCACCAATCTTCCATGATGAATTTATCATTATTTATAGATTTATCATGTGATGCGTAAACGTATGCAGTATCGTTAAAAATATGAATATGCGGATCGTTTAATCCTTTATTTGGTACTATTGGGTTTTGAGCATAAGTAAACACTATACATCCAAATAATACTATTTTAAATAGTTGTTTATTCATATTCTTAAACATGTTTGCTTATTTACATGTTATTTCGCTGAAGTTAGCAACTTTGGCCTGTTCTAGTGTTTTATCTGTTTTAAATAGTACAAATTGATCTATAGCATGCGACCTTGAACGCCCAGAAATTTCAACATCGTAAGTTCCTGCATTATCAAATGTTACAAAAACATCATACGGATCATTATCATTTGTAGATGATCTCCAAAACCATTCTCCTAATCTATTCATATATATTTTAAACCATCCATCTTTACTAGACCCTTCTGGGTTTGGTGTTTTTCCTGAACCTCTTGGATATACCCGTTGCCCAGTATTCAACTTCTCTCCGTAAAAATCATCTCCTTTAATTCTTAACCAAGAGTCATTATGTTCTGTATTACTATTACCTGTGGTTATTCTAGAGTTCCAAACAAATTGATAAGTTCCTGGTGTATTTATTTTCACAGAAAACTTCATCAATCCTTGCCCCGGATTATTAAAATTATCAGAACCTGTCCAAACCAAATACCCATCACCTTTAAAGCCTGCTAGAACTCTAGCTTCTGTCCATCCGTTTGCTGTACTACTTGGATTCTCAATATCTACACGTACTAATCCTTCTTTTTCTAAAAACAAGTTTTCTGTTTCGCATATTGCTCCTGTGTCTTCCTCTTCTTCATTTTCTTCCTCATCCATTATCAGCATTTCATCATCAGAGGATTCACCTGAACAGGATATTAAATATAAAGGACTTACAAAGCTTAACATCACAAAAACTAAAAACGCTGTTTTTTTAACTCCCTTTATCATAATTAATACTTGTCTTTATAATATAATTTATAAAAAAATAAAGATAGAATTTGATACTCTTAGAGGTATCCTGTACTGTTCGGTAAAGTGTCTATTAGATGATTAAGCATATAATAAAAAAAGAATTAACTTTGTTACATCTGCTTAAAATATTTTTTTTGAAAACACTATTTACTGTATGTATTTTAACATTTAGTTTTAGCTTATCAGGATTTAGTAATAATAACCTAGATTCTTTATTAGTTGAACTTGAACGCACTATGAACAAAAGGATTGTTTTTGATAGTGCCAAAAAATTAAGAATTGAAAATTTAAAAAAATTACTTAAAGAAAGCAATTCTACTTCACTTCAAAATAATTATTTTTTGATTAGTGAAATCATTAAGGAGTATGAAAAATATAGTTTTGATAAAGCACTAATTTTTATTGAAAAAGGTTTAAATATCGCCAACACACTTAATGACGATAATTTAAAAAAAGAATCTCAATTAAAATTAGCAAAATTATTAGTTACTTCTGGAAGGTATAAAGAAGCTATAGATGTTTTACATGAAATAGAAAGACCTGAACTACCAGAAAAACTCTTAGATTTATACTACTACAATTACAAAGAAGGGTATTCTGGATTAAGTTTTTACACAACTGTAAGTAACAGTAAAGAAAGCTACTCGAATCTTTATAAAATCTACCAGGATTCGTTGCAATTACGATTAACACCTAATTCTAATGAATCTTTGGCTTTGATTGAAAAAGAATTTCGAGATAATAGAGAAATTAAAAAAGCATTAGAAATTAATTCTAAGAGATTATCAAAAGTTGCATTAGGCACTCCAAATTATTCACTAATCACCTTTGAAAGATCACTATTATATGGGTTGAATAAAAATACAAACGAACAGAAAAAATATTTAATACTTTCCGCAATTTCTGACATAAGAGCATCAGTTAAAGACAATGCTTCGCTTACCGAATTAGCTATGATTTTATTTGATGAGGGAAACATAGAAAGGGCTCATGATTTTATAGATTTTTCTGTTGAAGATGCTGAAATGTACAACTCTAGATTACGCTTTGTAAACATATCAAACAAACTGTCTGTGATATCAAAAGCTTATGAAGAAAAGAATTTGGAGCAACAAAATGAATTGAAAAGATTGCTCACTTTTATAAGCATTCTAGTATTATTTTTAGTTTTAACTATAATATATATATACCAACAGATTAAAAAACTATCTGCAGCACGTAAAGAGTTAAAAAAAGCCAATGATCAACTTTTAAGTTTAAACGAAAAATTAAGTTTTACAAACTCTGACCTTAACAGGCTATACAATGAACTTTCTGACTCTGACAGGATAAAAGAACAATATATTGGCACTTTTTTAAATCTATACTCAGACTACATCAACAAACTAGACACTTACCGTAAGATGGTAAGAAACTACCTTGTTTCTAATAAAACAAAAACACTACTCGAACTCACCAAATCCAAACAACTTGTTGACAACGAACTTAATATTTTTTATGAAAATTTCGATAAATCATTTCTCCATATTTACCCCAATTTTGTAGAATCAATAAACAAATTACTAAAGGAAGACCAACAAATAACACTTAAAGACGAACAAAGTTTAAATACGGAATTAAGAATTTTTGCTCTTATCAGATTAGGTATTACTAGCAGTACTAAAATTTCTAAGATTTTACGGTACTCTGTAAACACTATATATAATTATAGAGTAAAAGTTAAAAACAATGCTAAAAACAGAGACACTTTTGAAGATTCTGTAAAAAGAACATCTTAGTATTATTCACAATTATTTATTCCTGAAAATCGTTATATTTTTCTCACATATGTAATATAAACATACTTTTAAAAAACCACTATTAATCTACTTTTTTTTATATATAAAAAATTACAAATAAATGATTATCAGTTATTTATTTATTTTATAAACATTTTATAATCTACTTTTTTAATACTCTCATTTGATAAACACATTTGTTAGGTTGTAAATTTGTCTTCCAGCGTCATATAGTTTTAAACTATTGAACGCAAGCCACTAACTAAATACATTATTAATGATTACCATAAAGAAAATTCTATTTCTCACTTTTCTTGTACCTGCATTTTGTTTAAGTCAAAATATTATAAGAGGAAAAGTTACTGACAATTCTGGACAACCTATTCCTGGAGTAACTGTCTTAATCAAAGGCACATCTAATGGTGCCTCGACAGATTTTGACGGACTATACTCATTAGACGCCTCGGTAAATAATGAATCCATCTTAGTATTCAGCTATTTAGGCATGAAAACTATTGAAGAAACTATTAACGGTAGAGTCTCTATTGATGTATCAATGGAAGAAAACACTCAAGCCTTAGAAGAGATTATTGTA
Organism: uncultured Algibacter sp.; assembly: GCF_947490405.1. Classification (GTDB taxonomy): domain Bacteria; phylum Bacteroidota; class Bacteroidia; order Flavobacteriales; family Flavobacteriaceae; genus Algibacter_B. Next base: position 259,679 of record NZ_CANLGU010000001.1, read on the forward strand.
GTAGGCTATGGGGCACAACAAAAGAAAGACATAACAGGGTCTGTATCTCAAATTAAATCAGAAGTATTAGAACAACGTAGTAATGCGCAAATTGGCTCTCTTTTGCAAGGACAAGCTACTGGTGTTGAAGTTTTAGCAAACTCTGGTAAACCATCAGCAGGTTTAAGTATAAGAATTAGAGGCACAAACTCAATCACTTCTGGCAGTGAGCCCTTGTATGTTGTAGATGGTGTTCCTACCACAGACACACGTTCTATTAACCCTGCTGATATAGACGCTATTTCTGTTTTAAAAGACGCATCTTCAGCTGCAATATATGGAGCTCAGGGCGCAAATGGTGTAGTTTTAATTACAACAAAACGAGGTACTACTGAGAAAGCAAAATTAACATTCGATACCTATTTAGGTATCTCTCAAGTATGGAATACACTTCCTGTATTAAACGGTGAACAATACAGGGATTTAATGACTGAACTTGGACAAACTACAGATTGGGAAATGTTTAATCAAAATACAGATTGGCAAAATGAAATTTTTCAAAACGGGATTTCTAATAATTATCAATTGTCTATGTCTGGTCGAAACAATGGAACTAACTACTATGTCTCGGCAGGTTATACTAACCAAGAAGGTATAGTTAAAAGCTCAGAACTACAACGCTTTAATTTCAAAATTAATTTTGATCAAGATGTTAATGATTGGCTTAAAGTTGGTACAAGAATAGCTTACACACAATATAGTGACGTAGATGTTAATGATAACAACAATGTTAATCAAGGTGGTGTTTTACTTGGCGCATTAACTACACCTTCTGTAATAGGAATTTTTAACGAAGATGGCTCATTTACAAGTAATCCATTTCAAAACTGGGAAAACCCTTTAGCTTCGACTGATGGTTTAGATCGTGAATTTAATAGCCAACGATTCTTGGGGAATTTATACTTTGAGATTAAGCTTATTAAAAACTTGAAGTTTAAAACAAATGTAGGTATAGATAATAGTTTCGGTGTATTTGATTCTTTTCTAGACCCATTTAGAACTGGCTTTGGTAGAGCACTTCAAGGTAGAAGTATAAATTCTACCAATAAGAGTTCATATTATATAATTGAAAACACTTTGTCTTATAATAACGTAATAAACAATCATAAGATTGAAGGTTTAATTGGTTCTGTTAATCAAAAAAATAAATTTGAAAATAGTAATATTGAAACACGAAATTTTGCAAGTGCCACAGTTACTACCACTAATGGTGGTTCAGAAATATTTGATGCTTCTTCTGATAAAGCAGAAAAAGCAAACTCATCGTTTTTAGGTAGACTAAATTACAGTTATGCTGACAAATATTTGGTTACAGCGAATTTTAGAGCCGATGGCTCAAGTGTTTTTGGACCTAATAAGCGTTGGGGATATTTCCCATCGTTCTCTCTAGGTTGGAGAATTTCTCAAGAAGGCTTCTTAGAAAACTCTAAAACCATAAGTGATTTAAAGTTTCGAGCGGGGTGGGGCATAGTAGGTAACGATCAAATCCAAAACTATGCATATTTAGGTCGTGTTGGTAGTGGTGCCAATTATCCAATTGGTGGTGTTGTACAACCAGGAACTTTTCCTGCTTCAATAGAAAATTTAGAATTAAAATGGGAAGAATCCAATCAAACGAATATAGGTGTAGATCTAGCTTTATTTTCTGGAAAAGTAAATATTACTGCTGATGCTTATATAAAGAGAACAAAAGATTTACTGTTCGATGCTCCTCTACCTAATGCTACAGGCTTTACAAGCGCCATTCAAAATATTGGAGAACTTGAAAATAGAGGTATTGAATTTAGCTTGAGAACACAAAATATTGATAGCAAAATCTTTGCTTGGGATTCTAACATTAATATTTCTTTCAATAGAAATAAAATTACAAAATTAGTTGACTCTGATGTATTTCAAGGAGGAATTGCTGGTGGTCGTGGAGAAGCCGCTTTAATTCGAGAAGGAGAACCTTTAGGTATTTTATTTGGTTATATATATGGTGGTGTAGACCCGCAAACAGGTAATGCATTTTACATTGATAGAAATGGTGCTTCCACATTTAATCCAACCGCAGATGATAGAGCAATAATTGGAGATGCTAATCCAAGTTTCACTTATTCTGCGACCAACAATTTTTCATATAAAAATTTCAGCTTAATGATTTATTTACAAGGATCTTATGGCAACGATATGCTCAATGCCACACGTATTGAGACTGAGGGATTAATAGATCCAAAAAACCAATCTGTTGCAGTTTTAGACAGATGGCGACAACCAGGAGATATTACAACCATACCAAGAGCTGTTTTTGGTAACTCAGACAATTCTAGAGTATCTACCCGATTCATTGAAGACGCTTCTTACCTGAGAGTTAAAGCGGTTACCCTAGGGTATAATTTCCCTAAAGAAATTTTAGAAAAAATAAAGATAAGCGCTTTAAAATTATACGTTACAGGAGAAAACTTATTGACGTTTACAAATTACTCTGGGTTTGACCCTGAAGTAAATGCATTTGGAGGTAGCAACACCATAAGAGGAATAGACTTTGGTACTTTCCCACAAGCAAGAACTACTCTTTTTGGTTTAAGTGTAACGTTTTAAAAAATTCAACTATGAAATTAAATACTATATTAATAATCTTAGGTCTTTTACTATTTACTAATTGTGATGACTTTTTAGATCTTACGCCAATTTCTGAAGAAACTAGTGCAGATGCGTACACCACTGCTTCACAAATTGAAGCTGCCTTAACTGGAAGTTATGAATCTTTTCAATCTTCAGAATATTATGTTTGGGACTATTTATTATTTCAAGATATGCGCGCCGATAATAATTATGCAGGTGGTGATAATCCTGAAATATTCGCTATAGACTTTCTAGATATAGCCCCTACACATTCCAGACTATTTACACATTGGTCTAATCTATACAACGCAATTTCTAAAGCTAATGTAGTTTTAGAACGTGTAAATCAAATATCAGATGCTCAATTAACTGATGAAAGAAAGGCACAAATAAGAGGAGAAGCTCTCTTTTTAAGGTCTTATCACTATTTTACTTTAGCAAAACTATGGGGCAGCGTGCCTTTGATTACAAGTTCAATTAAAGCAACTACTGCAGAAAGCGTAAATATTCCTAAATCACCTATTGAAGACATATACGCTCAAATTACTGACGATTTAGAATTGGCTGCTACACTATTACCAGATACTTATGGAAGTAGCTCAATTACCAAAGCAAGAGCAACTGCAGGTGCTGCACATGCTTTGGCTGCTAAAGCCTATGCGCAACAACCAAACCCTAATTATGATGCTGTATTAGCACATATTCGTGAAGTAGAAAATAGTGCTGCTGGATATACTTTAATAAACTACAGTGAATTATTTGATGGTAATAATCCAAACAATGCTGAATCTATTATTGAAGTACAATATTTAGGAGGTAATGAAGGTAATTTTGGACCTCAACTATTGTTACCGCCTTCAGTTACTGGCGATACTTGGAGAAAATTTGTAACACCATCGGTTGACTTAATTAGCGCATTTGATGCGGAAGAAGATACTGTTAGAAAAAATGCATCTATCCTTTTTGAACAAGTACAATGGGTTGATGAGTTTTGGGGAAATTCGGCAGGCAGCACCATTCCTTTTAGTTATAAATGGAAAAATGCTAATGGTTTTGCTAGTCCAGACAACACTTACTTAATACGATATGGTGATATTGTTTTATTAAAGGCTGAAGCTCTAAATGAATTAAATCAATTAGATGCTGCCGTAATCGAAGTAAATAGAATTAGAAACAGAGCACAATTACCTGACCTTACCGACACTCAAAAAAGTTCCAAATCTGTTTTAAAACAAAACATTCTTAAAGAACGTCGTTTAGAATTATTTCAAGAAGGACAACGATGGGATGATTTAGTTCGCTATGGTGAAATTATCACAACAATGAACAACTTGCTTGAAATCGACTTAAGAACCAATACCGCTATAAACTATAATATGACTGCTTCTAAAATATTTTTACCAATTCCGCAACAGGAATTAGATAGAAATCCAGCTTTAGAGCCTTAAAAAAATTGATTATGAAAACGCTATTTAAAAATGTATTGTTTTTAATTTCTATGACTGCTATTCTAGTGGCTTGTGAAACTGAAAATAATTTAGAAACGGAAGGACTTTGGCAACTTAGTAATCCTTCTATAACATTACCAAGTGATAACTTGATAGTTCTAGACGAAACAACGCCTAATGACATTATAACTTTTAGCTGGGAAGCAGCAGTATCGTCAGCTAATTTTATAGTAAGTTATAATGTAGTTCTAGACACTTTAGGCTCTACCAGTTTTGATACGCCTATCTTAAAATTAACTCCCGAAAATAGTGGACGAGCACTATCAGCTTCAATCTCGTATGAAACTATAGACCAAGCATTATCGTTTGCTGGTTATCAAGCCAATAGTGATGTAGAATTAACTTGGGGGGTAGTAGCTAGTAGTATTAACAAAACATCTGTTGATTCTAATACCTTAACTATAAAACGTTTTGAAAATGAAATAGTACCTAACCGTTTATTTATATCTGGTACAGCTACAGAAAACAACAATAATTTATCTAATGCTATTCTTTTAAGACGCTTAAATGATGTTGAAGGAAAACCTTCTAATATTCATGAGGTTTACACAAGTTTAAAAGCAGGTAATACTTTTAAATTTTATAGCGAACAATCTTTACCTGCCTTAGTTTATGGAGGTACTCAAGAAGGAGAAATCATAAAATCTGGAACGCCAATTTCTGTTAATGAGGATGGACAATATAGAATAAAAGTAGATTTAGATAACAATACGTATTCTCTTCTAAAAGTTGAACGATGGAATATGAAAGGAAGCCCTATTATTGGCGGATGGGGAAGTGATGAACCTTTAGAATACATTGGCGGAGGTATTTGGCAAGCTTCTATTCAACTAGTAAATACAGGTGGATTCTTATTTAGAGCAGATGTTGATGGAGCAGACTTTTGGTCTTATTTACTAAAACGTATTGTAGGCACTTCTAATACATTAATTATCGAGACTGATGCTGCTACACAAGGTGTAAGTTTTGAGGATATCCCTTCTGAACAATTAGGTACTAAATTAGTAACTTTAAATCTATCGGCAAGCGCATATACTTACACTATAGAAAATGACCCAAATGCTGCTGAACCTCTAGAAGCACCAAACGCCTTATACTTATTTAAAAACAATCAATTGGTAGGAGAACTTACTAAAGATGGAGACACATTTAGAACTGAAAATTACATTGCATTACAAAATGGAGACGAGGTAACCCTCAATACATCATCTGATGGATCGGGTGATAGTTTTACCACTTTCGACAATATTGGAGCTACCACAGAACCTGATGGTATAAATGTTAACGAAAGCCCTGATCTATCAGAAGGCACTAATGTTATTGGTGTTGAGAGAGATCAAGCTTATACATTTACTATAGATTTTGCCAACGCCAAGTTTCAGTGGAATTATTATAATATCTTCTTATTTCATTGGGATGAAATTAATCAGAAATGGGAGGAAAGAAATGAATTTTTAATGACTTATGAACATCCTTATACGTTCATAACCACAGTGGATATAAGTGCTAATTTCGACATGAAATTTATCTCGCCATGGGATAATGATTTTGGATCAGAATCTCCTTCTGAATTATCGGGTAATATTACCAACAGAGGTGGATCTAATATCAGAAATATCACTACAAATGGAAATTATCGTGTTTCTATTGAGGTTACACCAGACTTTTCTTCTGGCACTTATGAATTTGTTCAACAATAAAATATAAAACTGCTGTAAAAGCTTGTTATAAAATTATGAAAAAGGAAAATTTAAAAATAGTTTACAGGAGCGTATCGCTTATCATGTTGGTTGGAATACTTTTTAGTTGCCAAAGCTGTCAAGATATTGATAATGAATTTAACACAATTCCACCTCCAATGTCAGAAACAGTAAATGTTAATTTTTACCTAACAAGACCAGATCAATCTGCATTATTTAGTAAGCAACAATCAGGTATTAGTGCTTTCAACGAAAATTCCAATTTTTCAATCAACGTATCAGATGGTACAATGTATCAAGAAATGTCTGGATTTGGCTTTTCTTTAACTGGTGGTAGTGCTTTACACATAAATAACATGTCTTCATCAGCTAGAAATACTCTATTAAATGAGCTTTTTAAATGGGACGAAAATAACATTGGTGTGAGTTACTTAAGAGTTAGTATTGGCTCGTCTGATTTAGATATTGAACCTTTTTCATATAACGACTTATCTAGTGGAGAAACTGATATTGATTTAGATAGATTTTCTATAAATAAAGACAGAGTTAACCTCATCCCCGTTTTAAAAGAAATTTTAGCTATAAACCCTAATATCACTATTGCAGCTTCACCTTGGTCTGCTCCCGCTTGGATGAAAACCAATCAAAGTACCATAGGCGGTAGTTTAAAAACAGAGTACAATGAAACCTATGCTAACTACTTTGTAAAATACATAGAAGCCATGGCTGCTGAGGGCATCACTATAAATGCAATAATTCCTCAAAACGAGCCATTAAATGAAACCAATAACCCTAGTATGGTAATGCAGCCTACAGAACAGGCCAATTTTATAAAAAATTATTTAGGTCCTGCATTTCAAACAGCAAATATTACAACTAAAATTATTGCTTACGGACACAATCCTGACAGAACAGATTTCCCTATAACGGTATTGAATGACAATGAAGCAAACCCTTTTATAGACGGTTCTGCATTTCATTTATATGCTGGTCGAATAGATAATTTAAGTTTAGTTCATAATGCTCACCCTGATAAGAATATTTACTTCTCTGAGCAGTGGGTTGGTGCTTTTGAAGAATTTTCAGAAAGTTTAAAATGGCATACGCGTGAATTACTTGTTGGTGCTACCCGAAATTGGTCTAAAACAGTTTTAGAATGGAATTTAGCAGCAGATGCAAATCAAGACCCTCATACAAATGGTGGTTGCACAGAGTGCTTAGGAGCTTTAACTATTGAAGGTAACAACGTAACCAAAAATGTAGCCTACTACATTATTGCGCATGCTTCAAAATATGTAAGACCAGGCTCTGTAAGAATAGAATCGAACTTTTCTACAGAATTACCCAATGTAGCTTATAAAACACCTGACGATAGCATTGTTGTTATTGTTTTAAATAATACAGGTACTCGAAAAGATTTTAACATCAAAGTTGGAGACCAACCGATATCTACAGCATTAGATGCTGGAGCTGTTGGAACTTTTATTTGGTAAGTACTTCCTATAATAATTATTATGAATTTGAAAAAACATATCCTTATCATTTTTAGCTTAGCTATAACTCTATCTTGCGAAAAACCTAAAACATCGCCAACATTAGCATTAGCCGAAACAAGTAGAGAAATAACTATTGACTATAACGGTAAAACACTAAAGGTTTATACGACAGCTGAAAATACAGATTTAAAACTCTCATTAACTAATGAACTACGTTTTAATCCTGCAAATCAACCTTTAGAGACTGAAATTGCAGTTTTTGTTAACCCAAAAAAAACATTCCAAAAATTTCTAGGAATTGGAGGAGCGATAACAGATGCTTCTGCTGAAGTTTTTGCAAAATTAAGTAAAGATAAGCAACAAGAATTATTACATGCATACTACAGTGACACTGGTATTAATTACAATATTATCAGAACCAGTATACATAGCTGCGATTTTAGTTCTAAAAGCCATACATACATTAAAGAAGGTGATACAGAGTTAAAAACATTCTCTATTGAAAAAGACAAGAAATACAGAATACCAATGATAAAACAGGCAACAACCTTAATTAAAAACGATTTGGTTTTTTATGCTAGTCCATGGAGTCCTCCAGCATTTATGAAAACCAATAAAAACATGTTACAAGGCGGTAAATTACTGCCTGAATATTATCAAACTTGGGCAGACTATTTTGTAAAGTTTATTCAGGCTTATGAAGCAGAAGACATCCCTGTTTGGGGTGTAACTATACAAAATGAGCCTATGGCAAAACAACGCTGGGAATCTTGTATTTATACTGCTGAAGAAGAACGGGATTTCTTAAAAAATAATTTAGGTCCAACATTTGAAAAAGCAGGATTTAAAGATAAAAACATAGTTGTTTGGGATCATAATAGAGATCTTATTTCTCATAGAGCCAATACTATTTTCGAAGATCCTGAAGCTGCTAAATACGCTTGGGGTATTGGCTTTCATTGGTATGAAACGTGGACAGGTGGCGATCCTAAATATGATAATTTATCAAATATTAAAACATCTTTTCCTACTAAAAATTTATTATTCACTGAAGGTTGTCAAGAAAAATTTAGTGAAGCGCATTACTTCAGATGGTCTAATGCAGAACGCTACGGCAACTCTATGATTAATGATTTTAATAATGGCACTGTAGGTTGGACAGATTGGAATATTCTGCTTGATGAAACTGGAGGTCCAAACCACGTTCAAAATTTATGCTTCGCTCCTATTCATGCAGATACCAGAACTAACGAACTCATTTATACACCTTCTTATTATTACATAGGTCATTTTTCTAAATTTATAAAGCCTAATGCATCAAGAGTAAGTACCACTACAAGCAGAAGCACTTTAGAAAGCACATCATTTGTTAATGAAAACGGACAAGTTGTTACAGTAATCATGAATAAAAGTGACACACCAATTGATTACAAACTTATTGTTCATGAGAGCGAAGTAGCTTTAAAAATACCTTCTCATGCAATGCAAACTATCTTATACTAATAATCCATTAAAATTTAAAATTATGAAAACAAATTACTTGAAAGCAGCATTAGCTGTAGCTATGTTTATCTGTACTTTAAGTACTCAAGCTCAAATTATTGCAGATGGCACTTATAATATTTACAACCCAAATTTATCAGAAGTTATTGGTGTTAACAGAATCGCTATAGGCGAAGCTGGAAACCCACAAGACATTATCATAGGAAGAGCACGAATGCAAACTTATGACATTAGTAACAGTGATCAAGAATGGTCTTTTATCCATCAAGGTAGCGATGTTTATAAAATAACAAATGTTGGCGACAATTCAGCTTTGGGTGTAAAAGACGGTTGGTGTGGAGATTTTGGTGATGTTCAGGTTGGATTTACAGACTCAAGTCCTTACACATTATTTAAAATTATTAATGGTGTAGCAGCAAACACTTATGTATTCCAAATTGCATTTGATGGTGATTGCAACTTTGGCTCAACAAATGTTCCTATTAAAGCGTTTGATATTGACGGAGGAAGTTCAGGCTCTAAAATAAATACATTTCCAACGGATTCTGGTAATGCAAATCAAGAATTTGAAATAGTAGCCCCAGGTACTCTAGGAATTGATGATGCTTTTCTATCTGATAAAATATCTATTTTTTATAATACAGCTGAAGGCTTAGTGGTAAATTCTACAACAAATAATGAAATAGAAATTAGTGTATTTGATATGGCTGGACGCTCTATAATAACTAAAAAATCTATTAATAGCCGTACAAATATTAAACTTCATACTACAAGTACAGGAATCTATCTTGCTAAAATTAAGGATACCAATAACAATACACTGGTTAAGAAATTTTTAGTGTTCTAAAAAATAATCACTCATAGTAAAAAAATTAATTTACTATAGATAGATTAATAGCCATCGTATAGTCAAATTAATGTTTAGTTTAGTTGAATGAGTAAGCCTGCAAAAATTTTGTAGGCTTATTTTTTATTTTTCAGCTTGTATTAACAAAACCCAATCGCTTTGATTTTGGCTAGGTGGCAACCCTAGCAGAACTTTTCCTGCTGCTTTAATTAGAGTAATGGACCCATTATGCAAGTCACCTCCATTTCTGGGGTCGTACCATTTAACTTTATAAATCTTATTAGTTTTACCTAAATCCAACTTAATTTTTTGGGCATTCGCTTCAGCATAAATAACATAAACCTCGTCCTGTTTGGCAAAACAATAGGACATGTCTTCTGTAGTTATTAATTCATTACGAGGTTCCATCTCCCAAAATGGGATATATGTATTAAAAAAATGAAGTGCATATCTATTTTGATCCCAAAATAAATCACGACTTCTAAAATCTTCACAGGTTAAATCAGAATTTGGACTTGCATAACCAAAATACCATTCAACACCAAAACCACCCGCCATAAGTGTTCCCCACATTGCTCTGGATCGCGCAAAATTATGTTCAGAATCTTCATCATCTGGTAATAAAGCAATATTCGCTTTACCAGGCTCATCAACGGCTAAAGCCCATTTTCTCCCTGTGGCATTTGATTTGTTTCTCCATTTTAAAACTCTTGGATGTACATCGTTAAACTCAGGATGGCTTAGTTGTAGTGACGCTCCTGTTAAAGGTGATTGATTACCAATTAATTTTGCATACCTATCGTCTTTATTCGGAAATGTATGAATAACTAAATGACTGTTATAAGCGTCTAATTTTGAAACATATTCTGCCACTTTTTTAACCTCTTCAATGGGTTGATTATTTTCTTCACCTAAATTCCAATTCATAGATAGATGATGCCCAAATCTCGCTATTAGCTCTCTATAATATAGCTTTCCCTCTATTCCAAAAACACCTTTGTCCATCAAATGATCAGTTTCAGTTTCATGAGTTTTAAAATGCAGAAACATGCCTTTTGTTTCGGCATATTCAAATATGCGTTCCCATTGGTCTAGTTTTGAAACATCAAATCGAGTTTTATGAAACATAGTTTCCCAAGCTTCTTTATTTTTCTTGATACTCGCATAGGTTTCATAGTCTTCAACAGGAACTTTTAATAAATGAGGAAAAATATTCCTATCATCTCCATCTACATTAAAGGTTAAAAATGAAAACACATTAAGCTCTTCGCTCGCTAAATAATTAATAGCACCTAAAAGGTTTTTTCCTTTAGTTTCTTGCCACAAATATGGTATTCCACTTTCATCAAAGTCTTTTGCATGAGGCTCCCATTGCTTTTGAAAACCTAGTGCATTTGTAGAAACATCAAAATCTGTATATGCTAATAAATTCTCAGGAGCATCAACACCTAATTTTATGAAGTATTTTTGACTTTCGGCAAACTTTAAATACGATTCACCAACGTATTGAAGCCTTCCTTTAGCACGATTATCTATTCCTTTTTTATCTGATTCTAATATTGTAAAGGTTCCTGTTTGTCCATCCATAAAACCTGCGCTAAAGGCTTTACTTAAATCATCAGACACAGCAATATTGTCTCCCTTTTTAAAAGAAACAGAATAAGTCCATTCTCCAATTTTATTGGGTGTAAAACGAACTTGCCAAATATTTCCAGTATCGCTGCCTGTTTCTGCGGCATTACCATCGGCAGCATAAAACCCAGGGATTATATATTCTTTTTCCTTATTTCTAAAAGTAACATCTAAACGATAATTTAAAAATGGGTTTTTTATATCCATCTCGCTAGTTTGTGGTCCTTCAAAATTTAAAACAATTCTGTGCCACTTTTTTAACTCTCCTTCTACTTGTACTTCTTTATGTTGATTACATGAGTAAAATGAAATAGTTATAAAAAGAAAATATAGGTATGAAATTCGTTTTAGCATATATGCTCTTTATTTAAGTATCAGCTTTTTTAAAATTTTACTGCTATCAGAAGCTAACTCCAAAAAGTAAATTCCTTTGGAATGGTTAGAAAAATCGACTTGCTTTTGCGAAACTTTTCCTTTATCCAAAGTTTGTCCCTGAATATTGATTAAAGTGTATTCAAGATTTTGAATATTGGATTGAATATTAAAAACCCCTTCACTAGGGTTTGGATAAATAGTAACCTCATTTAGATTGAGCGCATTAACGCTCAAAGGTGTTTTCAAAAATAATTCCAGCTTATCTGGTTCACTAGATAGCGAGCGTTCCTGCTTTAGCCTTACTACGTTTTCACCCTGAGTTAATTCAACATTAGGAATTGTATTCTGCCCATAAACATTCCAATCTCCAGTTTTTTCCATTAATACATTATCATACAATTGCCCGTTCACTGTAATATCCATAGTTGAATCATCCCTGTTTCTAACCGCTACAAACAGCACTAAATTATATAAACCCGTTTGAGTCACTTGAAATCTATATTCCAAAAATTGATCTTTGGCAAATGAGTCTATATATTCACCTCCTGAAGCACTAGAGTTTGTGCCTACCACTATATTAGACGATGCTGTTGTATAATCTTCTGCCTCTAGTAAGTAATCAGGAACTTCAACAACAGGAATATCCTCTTCTGAAAGGGTAAATACTTGTACATGTAACGGACGAGCATCGCCACCAGCTTGTTGCATTAAATACACATAGAGTTTATCATTTTGTACAAAAGCATCAAAATGCATAAAACTTTCGCTAACAGTTCCTGTATAAATTATTTTCCAATCACTATCATCTTCCAAAGTAGTTTTAATATTTACCTTACCTCCCAAAAGCTCCACCATAAACACATGGCTTTTATAACTATAAATTTCACCTCTAACGCTTGGGTTAGGTATTAATCCATCAACACTACTTAAAAACTCAGTAGCTCCTGGAGCCCTATAATAGTGAACATTTCTATTATCTACACGTGTTATAAAATGTATTGCTTCATTCTCTGTAACTGTCCAAGCAGGATCTGAAGTTGTTCTAGGGAACGTTGCCGTACCATAATCGTCTCCTGGTTCTGCAATTTTTACTGGATCTAAGTTTTCGTCTATATTATTTCGTATTGGTAATGTAATAGCTTGATTATCTGCGTTAAACCATTGACTTGATTGATTTTTGGGCACTACATTAGTATAAGCATAATACAAGCCACTATTAATAGAATACCCATTAGTTGGATTAGAACTTGTATTATTAGCATACCTAATAGCAAAACCACTATAAAATTTACCATTTAAAAAACGTTCACCTCCGTACATATTATTTCTATTAGGTAAAGGAATTGAACCATCATGAAATAACCAATTGTCTGTCCATACATTTCCATCATAGTGTGCCATAAAAATATCCCCATTACCTGAACCACCCACTCTATAACGGGTAACTAAACTTCCATCATCAGCTCTATGAATCATTGGATAGGTTATTCTTTCATAGTTTTCACCTTGTTTCAAATAATTTTGCTTTGGATTAAAAATATCTAAAGTAAACTCACTATCTGGCACAAAAGCTTTATTTTTCAAAGATACTGAGTAATTAAAAAAGTCGTTTGGCAATGATGATGAGCTATAAGCATGCATGTCATACATAATATGAATTGTATTATCTATAGTGCTTACACCTATAGCAGCGGTATTGTGGGAATCTCCTTTTGTTGGATCAGTTCCTCGAAAACCCACATGCTTATGAGGAAATTCTATGGTTATCCAACTTGAATTTGCTACATTTAAGTTTTTCCTAGAAAGCATTAAGTTACGCTTGTCCATACCACCTTTGTACCATGTAACAAACACATAACCATTGACAACATCTATACAATCACCATGAGGTGTAATACGTGGTGAAAATTGATAGGCCACACCCCTTTCTCCATCAAAATACAATCCGTTATTGGCAACGATAGTAGATTCATCTAAGTTAGCAGCTAGTTGTTTTTGAGCTTCAACTAAATAACAAAACACTAATACCAAACATAACCCTAAGTAGTACTTTTTCATTTTTTTTTAATAATATATCTTTGATCTTATACAAAGCTTACAAAAAAGCCAGTAAAATAAACTATTACTGGCTTTAAAATAATTTTACACTCTTTTCTAAAAGGAATTTATTTTTAACTGAATAACATGTTTACCAGGTTCTAGTCTTATAGATTCAAAAGCAGATGGCACTTTTTCACCATTATGAATCAAATCTTTTCCATCCAAACCGTTTAAAGAAAACTCTGCTACCATATTGCCTGGTATTTCAACTTCATACGTTTGCAATCTGGCACCGTTATATGTGTACTTCCCTTTGATTGTGCCTCTTACCGTTGGCACTTCTATCATACTAGATTTTAAAGTACTCATTTGAGGCTTTATAGTTGCAACACCAAACCCAGGAGTTTTTGGTTGTATTCCCCACAAACCTCTTGGTATTACATTTGCGGGTACTGCACCCCAAGCGTGATTCCAATCTAAATTATTTTTGTACTTATTGTCCCAAGCTTCTAAAGTGATGGTAGAACCAATTTTTATCATGTTATACCAACTTCTATCTGAAGTATCGGTTAATAAGTCTAATGCATAATCAGCCTCACCTGCATTGTATAGACCATCCATTAAAAATTGCGCACCATAAACGCTACAAGCCATTCCTCGAGATTTCACATAATTTACAACAGATTCAAAATGTTCTTCCGGCACTAAACCAAAAGCTAAAGGCATCATATTAGCATGAAGCGATGCATGGTCTGTACCAATACCATCAACATAAATCCCTCTTGTCTTATCAAACATTTGCTCATTTACTGCTTTTTTTGCTTTTGCAGCTCTTAATTCAAAATCTAAAACTTCTTGAGTTTTACCAAGAATTTTTGCGAATTCTGCCATGATTTTCATATTCTCATAAAAGAATGAATTAATCACAGTACTATAAGGTTTAAACACAAAGCCATCACGCTCGCCTTTAGTTTTGCTACCATTAAAGTTTGGTCCTGGCCAATCAACAATATCAGTTAATGGCTTTTTATAGCCATCAGGAAAACCAAGTTTTTTCATGAAAGCAGCATCAACCTTTGTAGAGGTTATTAAACCATCTTCATTAGATAATTCGAATAACGATTTATGTTTTAAAGGCTCGTAATAACGCTCAATAAGCTCGGTATTCCCCGTATACATGTAGTCAGCGTAAATTAATAATGGCACGTGTTGCTGCCACTCTGTTGGCCATGTTGGGTTTTTCATAAAATACTCGATAGTACGTCTTGCCATAGCATATTCTCTATCGGTAGTATAATGACTTAGTTGATTTAAATATGCATCTGCTTCATACGGTATACGTTCTCTATCTCCATCAACATATAACCCATTAAAGGTTGTAGCTTTTATGGAATATTTACATAAGTCCCATACTTGGTTTAAGATGTTATTGTTACTCTCAAAACCGCTAGCGTTTTCATCCCAATAGGTATGAAATGCCAATTGGGTAAAATCTTCAGCGTTTAAATTGCTTTTAGCACCTTCAACCTCTGCATATCTAAATGGCACTAAAGGAGGAAAACCATTTGGCAGTGGTACTGCTTTATTAGCTCTAGTGTTACGCTCATCTTGTTGAACTTGTATTTGATATTTGGTTTGTCCTGGTTTTACATCTACTTTAATTTCTTGGTAGCGAATATTACTTTTCTTTGGTGGTGTTCTATTTACGCTACCATCGGTATTAACCATTTCGCCTACTCGAACTGTAAGTGTATGTGGTGTTTTTGCTGTATAGTTAAAATTCATAGTTGCAAAAGCAGCTTTTCCAAAATCAATAGTGTATAATTCTCCTTTTTTGTTAAACTTCACAGGCTTAACTTCAGTGGTTATAAATTTATTTTCTGTTGAAATTATATAGCTATCACTTTTTCCTGTAGTAAATTTTTGAGGCTCAGAATAATCAACTAACCTATTTTCTTGTTCCCAAATTCTAACTTTCCAATAGTATGTTCTTCCAATTTCTAAAGCAGTTCCGTTATATTCAACATCAGTAGATTTTGTTGATGCTACACGTCCACTATCCCAAACATCGCCATTATTATTATCGATACTTGCTTTATTTGAAGCTACCAAAATTTGGTACGCACCTTGGTATTTAGAGCCCAGAGGTACCGTCCAACCAAACTCAGGTTTTAAATCAAAAATCTTAACATCTGTTGCAGGTTCTCTAATTAATTCTACAGTTAAATCTGTAGGCGCAGCTCTAAACGCATTGCTATTTTTCTTGATTAACTCGTCAAGCTTAGTTCTTAGTTTATTAGCTACTGTTTTGTATTTTTTCTTTCCAATTAGGTTTTTAATCTCTTGAGGATCTTTTTCTAAATCATAAAGTTCTTCGATAGATTTATCGTTAACGTATCTAAAATACTTCCACTTTTTAGTTCTTACACCTTCACTTGGTGGAATATTTTTGAAATCCCAAATATGCTCGATTAAAATTGTATCTCTAGCTATAGTATTAGTTTCTTGCTTTACTATTGGCAATAAACTTTTTCCCTGCCAAGTACTTGGTGCTTTAACACCCGCAATATCTACAATGGTTTGTGGCACATCTATATTAAGCACCATATCATCAACATCTTGATGTTTGTTTACTCTTGGGTCAAAGACAATTAAAGGTACACGAATAGAATTATCATACATTAACCATTTTCCAGCAAATTGGCGCTCTCCTAAAAAGTAACCGTTATCGCCCATTACAATGATAACAGTGTTTTTATCTTGCCCTGTTGCTTTAAGTTTTTCTCTAATTTTTTTAATTTCTATATCTATTCCAGAAATCATTCTATAATAGCCTTTTAAACTATGCTGATACTTTTCTGGAGTATCGTAACGCCACGTCCAACGCAATCTATTAAACCCATCTCTTACAATTTTAGGTTGCGCTAAAAAGTACTTGTCGTCTCCTAATTCTGGATCTGGTATTGTTGTACTTTCTAACATTTTGTCCATTTCAGATTGCCAGAAATATTGCTTAGGTGCACGGTCATGCGCATGTGGTGCACTAAAACTTAATGACAGGCAAAACGGTTTATCATTACTTGCATTTTTATCAATAAAATCAAGTGCTTTTTGCCCTGTATATCGTGTTAGGTGTACAGTATCATTGTCTATAGTTTTATAATAATACCCTCTTCTGTCCTTATATTGGTTATTTCTATCGTACGACTCATATTCGTCAAATTGTTTATCTAAATCATTATAACGCACGCCGTATTTACCAAAAAAACCTGTGTAATACCCATTATTTTTTAACACTGTAGGATACGAATTTGCCATATACGCTTCTCTAACGTTTCCGGTTTGAAAGTTAAAGTTATGAGCGCGCTCATGTAATCCTGTAAATAAACTAGCTCTACTTGCAGCACAAATAGGTGTTGTAACTATAGCTGTATTAAAATAAGTACCAGACTTTGCTAAATCATCCATTTGTGGTGTTTCAACAAACTCGTTACCTGCATAACCAATAGCATCAAAGCGCTGATCATCAGTTAAAATAAAGATAATGTTTGGTTTTTCGTTATTATTTTGTTGTTGTGCCTTAATTACATTTACAACACAGAATAAAGTAAATAGTACTAAAAAATAGCTTTTTTTGAACATAGATAAACGTCTTAAGTATTTGATTCTTTTCTTGAATATTTAAACAATATTCATAGCTTTTAAAATTACAGTATTCTTACACATAACCTATCCTGCTGTATCCTGAAAATAATAGTAAAAGTTTAATAATAAATATTGTGGCTATTTCTAAAAAGGCAGTATGCACTTTTACCAAGCATCTGTTCTAAAAACAGATATTGGCAAACCGGATTTCGTTTTTAAATTACTTTCAAAACAATCTTCAAATCCATAGCGAACAGCGACTGGGTTTTTCACTTCTTCATTATAGAGTATTATGCTCTTCATATCGTTACTAAATAGCACTTTGGCTGGATGAAATTTTCTATTTGATGCAGCAATAGTAAATCCCTTTACTTCTTTTTGACTAATAAAGGCATCATTTTTCTGAAATTTAAATCGTAGTGTAATATGATTATTTTTTATTACCATTTTCTGAAATTCGGCACTTCTATAATTTACATTTTTGTAGTTATATTTCTCTACTAGAGCAATATTTAATAAACGCTTTGCTATAATTTCTTTTTTTGAAGGATGAATATCATCACAGTCTCCTGCATCAGTAGTTACTACCACTCTAGTATTTTTAATTCCCTGTGCTATTTTCAATTGAGACTCACGAATAATATTTGCTTTTATTCCAGAAGATTTTCTATGCTTAGTATAATTATATGGCGCAATTTGCACAAAATAGAATGAAAGTTTTTTGTTTCCCCATTGGTTCCTCCAGGAAGCTATTAAATCTTGCATATAGTCATAGTAGGATTCTGGTTTAGATCTATTAGACTCTCCTTGATACCAAAGCACTCCTTTTATCTTAAACTCTTGAAAAGGGTGAATCATAGCATTATATAAGAAAGAAGGCTTTTTTTGTTTATTTAGATCTATAGGTAACTTATTAGCAAACTTAATATTTTTGTATTTAAGAAGAACTTGTTTAGGAATCCAACTTTCAATCTTAGTACCACCCCAAGCAGACTCAATGACACCTATTGGAACATCTAATTTTTTGAAAAGTTTTATTCCAAACATAAATCCTATTGCACTAAATTGTTTTGCTGTCTCTACATCAGACACTTCCCATTTCCCATTTACATCATAACTAGGAAAAACACTAGCAGACCTTGCATTGTTGAACAATCGAATATTTTTATTAGTAGCTATTTTAAGATATTTATCAGCATTTGAAACCAATGATTTTCTTAACCCTTTTAAGGGCATTTCCATATTAGATTGACCTGAACAAAACCAAACTTCTCCTATAAGCACATTATTAATTTCTTTAGTATTACTTCCTTTTATTGATATGCTTTGGGATTCAAAAGAGCCTCTTTTAGTTTTGATTATTGTTGACCACAGCCCCTCTGAATTTGATACTGTATTTGTTTTAACTCCCCAACTTGTAACTATTGTTATAGCAGTATTTGGAGTATCTTTCCCCCATATAGACACCCTTTCATTTTGTTGTAACACCATATTATCTCCAAAAAATGCAGGCAATTCTATTTGTGCATTTATAGTAACTGTCCAAAGAGAAATAAAGTAAATAAAAAAATGTAATGTTTTAGTCATTTTTATTGAATTGTTCTATGGGACAAACAATACCAACAAAATAATTAAATAATTTGAGAGTTAGTGTATTTTTTAACCAAAAAACCCTCCATTTTTAATGGAGGGTTTTGAGAACTAACTCATTTAATTAAGATATATTATTTAATATATAATAAACTTAATTAAATGAGATAGATTATTCAAGTTCTGGTAACAAAACTCTATCAATTACGTGTACTACACCATTTATTGCCGTTAGGTCAACAAAAGTACTACTTATATTAGCTAATCTACCATTAGGATCTGTAACCGTTAGATTATCAGGGTTTGGATCTATAAACAGTAGTTCATTTTTAAATGATGGAATTGGAAAAGGTCTTCCTATCTCAATTAATTCTCCAGAAGTAATAGCTGCTATATCTATCAAATGAGTGAAGATTGCATCTGCTACTAGAGAAGAATCTAATTCGTCTAATTCAGCCACACCTTGCTCTACCAACAAATCATTAAAAGCAGCGTCAGTAGGCATGAACAAAGTTCTTGAAGCTCCTCTATCTACTAACCTAAATCTTAAATTTGGGCCATTCCCCTCTTCATCCCTAGCAGTTTGTGCAAAATTAACTGCATCGTTAAAGATTGATAATGATGGATCCATAATTGAAAAATCTAACAATACTGGTAAATCAATAACCCTATCAACTATATGCAATGCTCCATTATTTACTTGAACATCCGGATCGATAACATTAGATTCGCCATTTATGCTTACTCCATTTGCAGTATTTATATACATCGAAATGTTGCGTGGATTATCTCTTGGCCCCACTACAACCGAAGATGTTGTATATCCTGAAACAAAATCTGATGAAGCAAACTGACCAACTAAAACATGATTTAGAATGACAAGTTCTATATCATCTGGGTTCAAATCTGATATAGCATCAATACCACTATTATCTAACCATGCTTGAAAAGCAGTATCATTGGGAGCAAATAATGTGGTATTTGTATTAGGAAGGTTTAACTGACTTAATAATTTAGTATCAGTTTCTTCTTCCAATATACGTAAAGCAGTTTCTAATATACTTAAATCATCTCTTGCAATAATAATTTGCGTTAAAGTTTCTGGATTTTCTACAACACCAGCTTCAAAAGGGATGAATATCTCATCATCTTCTGGAAAATTACAGGAAAACATCATAAATGATGCTAATACCCCTGTAAACAAATACTTTATATTTATAATTTTATTCATTTTTTTTGTTTTTATATAAGATTAAATCTTTTTTAACAATAACTTGATATTAATCTACAGAGAAATTTTCGTATAAAGGAAATGGTTGATATCTTACTGTATCATTTAAATAATGACCAACACCATTATTGAATACATAATTATGAGCTCTAACTCTTTCATTAAACCCCTGTTGCACAGCTGTTGAAATAAGTGGCGCATTTACATTGTTAACTTCCATTCTCCATTCAATATCACGCCTTAAAGCTATATCAGCTCTTTCACCTGATAAACCAAGAGGCTCACCTGTAATAGGATCTACTCTTACTTCAGGTAATAAGGTCTTGAATATAAAATCTTTGTTAAATATTGTGATTTTAGGCACTTGAGCAACTTCTTCCTCTACAATATGGTATTTCAAAATTGCCTTCAACTTATTAATTTCTTCAGGTGCAGTAATTGAAGCCATTAGCGTATCTGCATTAACGGCTCCTCCGCCCTGTGTTGTACCTGTTACAGCTCTGATAATATCTCTATCACGGTTATTACCTGTAAATGCATTATTATTTAATAAAAAGAACGTTCTCTTAGTAGCTGTTTGACTGTATAGATCTTGATAACCTACATGCTTAATAGCTGCAATCATAAAATCTAATTCTTCCCCATCAAGAACTTTTCTATTTTCATCATCAATGATGGCATTAGTTGTTCTAGTTTGAATATAATCCCATGCTGTTGTGTTCCCAAAGGGATCAGCAAAATTATTTTCAGGATTAAAATCAAACTCTTCTTGCTGTTGTAGAGTACACGAATGAAATCCTACAATGATAGCAGCAAGCATTATAATTTTTAAAAATGTTTTCATAATATCTTAATTTTTCTAAATTATTTTATCTCCAGCCTGGATTTTGCTCTAACAGATCATTCTCATTAAGATGATCTATAAAAATAGGCCACACTATTTGGTTTTCAGCAAATGGCTCAACAGCTCCCTCTTCTCTATTTTGTAGAATAGGTGTCATAACTTCAATAGCTCTATCATTTCTTACTAAATCCCACCAGCGCTTAGCTTCACCAAATAATTCAAATTGTCTTTCGTCTAATAAAAAGTCTAACTGATCATCAAAAGTAGTTCCAAAATCTGCTTCAGAAGCTAAAGGTAATTGCCTTGCTGCTCTTATTTCATTTATCAGTTCTAAACATCTACTTGGGTTATTTAGTTTTAATTCTGCTTCTCCTAATAATAAAAGCATATCAGATAAACGGTATACTGGTATATTAGTATCATCCATGTTAGGATCTAAACCAGATCTATTCTTAATCCACTTTAAACACCTTGCAATTCCGATATCAGTTGATCCAGGACCATCTTCATACTCATCCCCATTTCTTGTTATAAAGTGTCTCCAATCACCATAAATAGGCTCAATGTAAGTTGTATCTGGCTCTTCCACTAATCTTGTAAATACAGGATCAGTATCTGGATATTTAGTAGCCCAACTTAATGAATCTAGAGGAAATCTTCTAATCCATTTTATTTCTGTATCTACAGAGATAACACTTACTGCTGCTCCTGCATTATAAGCTCTAGCCAACCCTGAAGTATTTGCATCAGAATAAGCAAGAGAGAATATTAGTTCAGTACCTGATTGCACTTTACCTCTTCCTTCTGGAGCCAAGTCATTTTCTATTTGATTGTAAAATAAATCTTCCCACGCTTGAGGCGTTCTTACTAAGCTATATGTACCAAGTGCTAATAAATTTTCAATTGCACCTTTAGCTAATTGCTCTTCGTTTTCCCACATATAAACTTCAGCCTGTAATGCATAAACCCCTCCTTTAGAGAAGGTTACTTCAGAATCCAAAGATGTAATTAACTCATCAGCTTTCAGCATATCAGGAATAACTATGTTTTCAATAACGCTAGCATAAGGTTCTTGCGGACGAAATGCTTCAGAAATTGTAGCTATAGGAGCAACAAACACAGGGATATTTTCCCAAACACGTGCTATATCAAAATAAACCTTGGCTCTAATGGCATGAGCTTGACCAAGTATATTAGCATCAAGACCATCTACATTATCTGCCGCTATTATTATTCTATTTACTGCGTCAATGGTTCTATATAGGTTTTGCCACCTTAAGTAACCTTCACCAGGATCAATTGTACTGTTATGTAAAGAGCTTCTGGAAGCATTCGAACCTCGTGGATCAAAATTATCTGATCTAAACTCCCCGGTGTTAATAGCAAATTGGCTATATGCTTGCGAAAATATACCGTAAGCACCATCTAGGGCCAACTGTAATTCATCATTATCTCTGTAAAATCCTTCAGGAGAAATATCACTAACAGGAATTTCATCAACAAAATCATCACAGGAATACACCATTCCTATAGATACAAAAAGTATAAATCCTACTTTTAGCTTTTTTATTATATTATTTATATTCATAACTATTATTTTTTTTTAAAATTGTGCCCTTAAAGTTAATATAAATTCTCTATCGTTAGGGTATCTTAAAGTATCTTCACTTGGTGTAAGAGGGTTGCCTCTAGAACCAAACTCTGGATTATAACCAATATAGTTAGTCCATGTTAAAAGATTATTAATTGCAAGATTGAAACTCAAATTACTTAAACCAAGATCAAGTGATTCTAGTATATCCTTTGGGAATTTATAACCTATACGTACATATCTCCATTTGATAAAACTACCATCAGAAACAAAACTACTATTAGAAGTACTACCTGAAAAATCAAATCTATTTTGATTTCTAGCACCTCCAGGTTCTAAAGTTGGCCACTGAGCTATATCCCCTTGATTTCTCCACGCATTTTCAAGTCTATCTGGAGATACTGTTAATACAGAAGCTCTTAAACTATTTCTATCATGATCATAACGTCTTGTGATATCATTACCAAAACTATAATCAAATGAAGTACTAAAAGTCCAATTTTTGTATCTAATATCATGATTAAAACCTCCAAAAACAGTAGCTAGACCATTTCCTAAAATTTGTTCATCATCACTATCTATAAAACCATCATTGTTAATATCATCCCAAATATAATCTCCACCTCGTAAAACATTTCTACTAGATCTGTGCGTTAATTGCCTTACTTCAGCATCTGCTGGGTATAGTTCTCCATTTTGTCTGTTATAGCTACCTAGGAAAAATCCGTTGGCATCAAAATTAGGAAGTAATCTATCTCCTTCAGGTGTATAAGCATTGGACTCATCATATTGATACACACCAAAGTTTTTATAGCCCCAAATATTTCCAATAGGCTCCCCTTCTTGTGTTATAAATCGTCCTGTTCGGATAGGGGTATCTAATTCTAGAACTTCGTTCTCTAAAATACCTATATTGAATCCAGCTCGCCATGAAAAATCTTTAGTTTTAATAATGGTACCATCAATACTAATATCAATACCCTTATTTTGTATAACCCCTCTATTTTCCCTAACATTTGCAAAACCAGACTCTTCAGGTATTTCAGAATTAACAAGAAGACCATCTGTAGTTTTTTCCCAAAAATCTAAAGATAGATTCAAACGTCTTCCTTTGAATAAACTTAATTCTAGACCTATATTTTTAGACTCTGACTCTTCCCATTGTATATTCTCGTTTCCTAAGGTTAGTGGAATAAAACCTCCTCTAGCACTAGGCCCCAAAGTTGTTGCGAAGCTATATGGTGTAATCCTATCATTACCCGTGATACCCCAAGTCGCTTTAATAAGTAAATTTTTTATTAAATTACTTCCTTTTAAGAAATTCTCATTACTTACTCTCCAACCTAAGTTTCCAGAAGGGAAATATCCATATTTATTACCCTCACCAAAATTTGAAGAACCATCTCTACGAATTGTAGCTCCTATTAAATATTTATTTGCGTAGTCATAATTAAAACCACCGAATAACGAAAATATCCCTGTTGTAACAATTTGAGTTCTATCACCCCCATCTCTATCTATGACTACTGTATTGTTTTGTTCTGGATTAGCAGGATCTATAGCAAGATCGTTAAGTGCATTATTCCAAGTTTGAATCAAATCATTATTAAATTCAGCTAAATATCTAAAATTGTCGACTTTTCTTCTTTGCAACTGCATTCCTGCAAAGGCAGAAATTTCATGATCTCCAAATGACTGTAGATAATTTAATGTATTATCCTGTTGGATTTGATATGTAAGTGTTTGTCTTTGATCACCTCTATTTATACCATTATTGAAGTTTCTAGGATCAAGAATAGCAGGTACAAAATTATCTCTTCTGTCTAAAAAGAAATCAACACCTAAAGTTGATCTAACAAATAAATTAGGTGTAAAGTTAAACTGAACATAATTAAAAACATTACCTCTATACCTATGTCTATCATTTTTTCTAATAGTAGCGTTTTGGATTGGATTTAAACTAAACTTATTTGGCGAACCTGGAGTAAAAGACCCATCTGGCTCAAACAATGGCAAATACGCAACTCTATTCAAAAGGTGCCCAAGTACTGGACCAGTACTTATGCTGTTGGTATACTCGTACGACAGATTAATTAAAGTACCTAACTTAAATTTCTTATTTGGTGTAACGTCTACTTTTAAACGTGTATTAATTCTTTTATGTTCACTATTTATGATAAGTCCTTCTTCATTGAAAAAGCCAGTATTCCAATAAAATTGAAATTTTTCAGAACCTCCACTTAGTGCTACATTAGTTTGATGCCTAACAGCTGGCCTTGTAACTAGTTTTTGTATATCAAAAGAATTTCTTGCAACCAGACTTAATGAATCTCTTCCAGCACCAACTCCCCATCTAGTATTCTGAAGCCTTTCTTGTTCAAATCTTTGATTAGCATTAGAAGCTGGTAAATCACCCACAAGTGTATTAACACCTGTAACAGTAGTAATACTTAAATTGATTTTACCAACTTTACCTGATTTTGTTTTAATAATTACAACCCCATTACCAGCCTGCGCACCATAAATTGCTGCAGTTGCACCATCTTTTAAGACCTCTAATGATTCAATATCATTAGGATCTATATTGTCAATATTAAAAGTCTGTTGACCATCAACAACATATAAAGGCCCAGTTGCTCCTGCGGTTAATGTAGAAACACCACGTATTTTAATATCGAAACCTTCACCTGGCCCGTTATTTGTTAAAACCTGTACACCTGATAACTTACCTTGAATACCTTGAAGTGCATCAATAGGTGCAGCTTTCTGAATCTCTTCAGCTTTAATGGTCTCTACAGCACCCAGAATTTTCTCCCTTTTCACTGCTTGAAATCCAATAATTACAATTTCGTCTAAGCCTTCTATATCTTCTTCTAAGGTTACTGTAATAGAACTCTTATTCTCTACAGACACTTCTTGAGTTTGATACCCAAGATAAGAAAACACTAAAGTTTTTGCTCCTGAGGTTAACTGTAAAGAAAAATTACCATCAAAATCGGTAACTGCTCCTTTATTTGTTCCTTTCTGAACGACATTCACACCAGGGAGAGGCAATCCATTTGGATCAGAAACCGTTCCCGATACCCTTTCTTGAGCTTGCACGTTAATAGCTGTAAAACTGGAAAAAACCAGAGCTATTATTAATGCTAATCCAGAAACAGAGCATTTTTTCATAAATTTTTGTTTCATTTTGAGTTTTAGTTTTAACATATTATAGTTTAATTTAGTAAAATGACTTTTAGAGTAAGCACTCATGTAAAGCCATAATAATATGGTAACAATTTTACTAACAATCTTCAAGGAAAGTATCCTGTTCTATCCTGATGTTGACAATATATTGTACAATTTAACGTATTTGCAATGAAAACTAACTCTGAAGTAAATGAGTCATTCTATAATAAAAAGCTCTTTTTTTAGACTATTTCAAAATTCAATAATATTAAAACTAACTCGTACAACTACTTCGCTTAAAGTAACTATGTACAAGTTCCTAATTAATGGTAAGTTGAAACCTAGATTAGAAAACTTTAATCGATCCAATCTTTAACTTTAATTATTTACTATGTAATTTCACATGAGACTCTGATTATTGCGAATGCATTACATACAGTATCTTAATCAATATTTAAGTAAGTTCCTTTAAAATTTTGGTTAAGAACCATAACTTGTAGTTGTTTATTTTCAGAAAACTTTTTCACTTCAATTGATGCTTGCCCATTCGCCATTTCTATTATCTCACTCCCCGTTGGTGTACCTTGACTTATCAAAGCTTGTCCACCATTTAAGCATTGAAAGTAAACACGTGCTTCATAATCTAAACATCGTAATCCCTTATCGTCAATTGCTGTGGCTGTAATTAAATAATTGTTATTCTCTAATTTTTTATAATTCAATTTAATATCTCTTGCTTTACCATTTTTTGTAAACCTATAGTTCACCTTCAACTCATCTTTTACTTTACTCCCATCTTTAGCAATCCCAATAGAAGTTAAAACATTTTCCCCTTGCTGGAAATTCAAACTCCAATTCAATCCAGCTGCTGGAAAATCTTTAGTATTTCTTTTTTTAACACCTAGGCTCTTTCCATTTAAAAGAAGCTCAACTTCAGGACAATTACTATAAACACTTACATCTCTGGGTTTTTCTTTAGGACCTTGTCGATCTGTCCAAGTATGTGATTCAATGTAAGTAAATGGTTCATCACTCCAGTAACTTTTAAATACATAAAATGCATCTTTGGGTTTCCCAGTTCTATCTACTAGTCCTTTTTGATTCATGTAAGGGATGGCATTTTCAGGACGTAAAGGTGTACCAAAATCTTTAAATGCCCATTGTACGTTTCCTACAAAAGTGGAATCATTCTCAGAAATGCGTAAGTGCCAATCAAATAAATCTACAATGTAGTTCTCACTCCAATCTCCTATTTGAGCAATATTAGCAACGTCAGTTTGAACTATAGCTTCTTCCCATCCATCAGATTGAATTTTACCTTCTCCTGTTATTGGGTTTTCGGTATGTCTTCCTACATGACTGGAACCACCATATTCCGCATGTAAAAAATGTGGGTATTCTGCTTTATATTGATCTATCGCTTTTTGATAACTCTTATAACTCCCTGAATACCATCCAGACCATATGGATGGTGAAAACACATCAACAATATCTGCACCTTCATAATACTTTCTTATCGCTGTTTTTCTAGAGGGATCTAGTTCGTGAGCATAATCATTTAATTCTTTTAAAAACTCATTTATTTTGGTTCTATCATCACCATTTTCAAAATCTGGCAACCAATAAATTTCATTACCTAAAGACCATAAAATAATGCTAGGATGGTTAAAGTTTTGAGTTATAATCTCTTTCAACATATTTTTAGTATTGGCTTTCCAGGTATTGTTACCTAAACCGCCTCGACACCATGGTAATTCATCCCACACTAAAAGTCCTAACTCATCACATGCTTTATAAACTTCTGGGTCTTGTGGATAATGTGCTAAACGCACAAAATTTGCCCCCATCCCTTTTATAAGTTCCATATCAGCTCTATGCTGTATGTTAGACATTGCTGCGCCTACACCAGCATGCTCTTCGTGCCTATGAGTTCCTCTAAGCAGTAAACGCTCACCATTTAAGTAAAAAGCTCCATGATCTTTAAACTCAAACCATCTAAATCCCATTTTTTTTGACAGTTTATCTATTAGAACCTCATTATCAACTAATTCTAAATCAAGGGTGTACAGATTTGGATCTGATGTGTGCCAAAGTTGAGGATTTTTAATATTCGTGAATATAATTTTTGATGTATTATTAACAATATTGAATTTTGAAGTAGTAACCACTTCTCCTTTTGGGCTTAATAGTGAAGCTTTAATTTTTAAGTCTTTACTTCCATCTAGATTATTTACAACGACTTTAGCTTGAAGTTGTGCATTTTCCTTTGATACTTGCGGTGTTGTAATTTGTAAATTAGATAAATTTTGGAATGGCATTGATTCTAACCAAACATCTCTAGTGATACCTCCAAAAATGAAAAAATCACTTTTTTGAGATGGTATTACTTCTGGATTATAACTATTATCAACCCTAACCAATATTTCATTTTTTCCATTTGAAATAACATCAGTAATGTCAACTCTAAAACCTAAATATCCCCCTGTATGAGCTCCAACCTTTTTCTTATTTACATAGACTTCACTTTCAATATTTACTCCTTCAAAATACAGTACATATTTTTGATTTTTAAAAATTGCTTTTATATTAATTTCCTTTTTATACCAACTTGCACTTCTTCTGTATCCTGGTGTAACGTCTGTAGCATCTAATGCATTCCAAGTATGTGGTAAATTAACACTTACCCAACCACTTTGTGACAAAGCATCATCAACTGAACTTGTATTATCTTCTAGATAAGCCCAATTTTCATTAATGCTTATTTGAGTTCTCTCTAGGTTAATATCTGCATTTGTATTGCAGGAAATAAAAATTAAACTTACCCATACAAGGCATATCATTTTATGCATAAACTTCGGTACTTTATAGAAATAAAAAACTCTGAGCTATTATTACTTTAAAGATATAATAGACAACAGAAAGTATTTTCTTTTATATTTTAAATTGATTAATTAGTATTTAAACTCTGCAACCTTAAGAGTGTTTGTAAGAAGTAATAATCACCGTATACGATAGGCTCATCCATTTCATCGCGCTTGGACCAATCGCCAAAACTATGGTTCAAAACAAAAGGTGCTTCTATACTTTCTGGTAATATATAGTTTTTATTTTTTATACTATACACTACTTTTTTACTGTAATTTATATATGCTTCATTTTTTGTATACTTATATAACTCAACTAAACCAGAAGCTACAATTGCTCCGGCTGATACATCTCGAGAAATGTTGGGAATATCTGGATGACTAAAATCCCAATAAGGGATACCATCTTCAGGTAAATTTTTATGATTAATAAAGTAATTGGCTGTTGCTATTGCTCTATCTAAATATGCTTTATCTTTTGTATACCTATACACCATGGTGTAACCGTTTATTGCCCAACCTTGTCCTCTTGCCCAAGCTGAATCATCACTTATGCCCTGATGTGTTACACGGCCTCTAACCTGTCCTGAAATAGTATCATAATCCAATACGTGCCAAGTGCTGCCATCTGGTCTAAAATGATTTTTCAAAGTAGTATTAGCATGATTCACTGCTATGTTATGATAGGTACTATCTCCAGAAATTTTAGTAGCCTCAAACAGTAACTCCAAATTCATCATATTATCAATAATGACTGGAAACTGCCATTTATCCTTATTAAAATCCCAAGAACGAATACTTTTAATATGAGGATTATACCTTGTAATTAATGTATTAGCACTTGTTATAATAATATCTTTGTATGTTTGGTTATCTCCCTCTATATCAAGTCCATTACCAAAACTACAAAAGACCTTGAAGCCCATATCATGAGTTTTTCCATTAAACTTTTCTTTTTCTATAAAAGCAGTCCATTGTTTAGCGCGTTGCTTAAAAGCTTTATTCCCTGTTAGCTTATAGATTTGCCATAGGTTACCAGCAAAAAAACCACTTGTCCAATCTTTAGAAGGGACTTTTTTTATTTGTTTCTTTTCTAGGGAATAACTTCTTGGGAAGGCTGTAGAATCTATGTTATAGCTTAGGAGCTTATTGTATCTCTCGTTCAATAAAGTTTCAATATTTTTTTCACTATCTACTACTTTATTTTTATCCTCAGATTTACATGAAATACACGTAAATCCAAGGATAATAAATAAAAAACTAACTCTAAACATAAAAAACAATGCTTATTATATTAGTATCCAGGGTTTTGCGGCTCTAAGTTAGGGTTTCTTGCAAGCTCATCTGCAGGTAGAGGAAATAAATAATCTTGATTAGGATCAAAATTTGGCTTTTCTCCTTCTAAACCAGATGCATTAAATACTTCAGCTCCCATTCTTCTTCTAGCTATGTCATACCATCTTTTGAATTCAAAAGCAAGTTCCCATTTACGTTCTTCTAAAACCATATCTCTAAAATCATCTTGTGATAATCCTGAAACATCTTCAGGAAAAAGTCCAGAAGTAACACCATTACTATTTCTTGCTCTTGCTCTTACTCTATTTACATACCCTTCTGCTTCTGATGAACCAGGAGATGTCTCATTTAAAGCTTCTGCTGCAATTAGTAATACTTCGGCATAACGCATCATCATGTAGTTGGTTTCTGAACCTCTACCATTCCCTGTAGCGAAATTCCCAATAGATCTTGTGTATTTTGCAATATGAGGTCTATTTACTCCTCTTCCTCTTCCACTTTCTTTGAAGACAGTAAAATCTCTTAATTCCTCTGTTACCACTTCAGTTACTGGATCTGTAATTCTAAAAACACCTGTAGTATCTAAACTAACAGCTTTTCTATAATCACGTCCATCCCATCTGTTATATACTTCTAAAGAAGGAACACCTACAGACCATCCACCTCCAAGACCATACTGTTGATCATCTCTAAGACCTGTTAAAGCTGCTTGGTAGTCTCTACCATCATCTCCATTACTGGCTCCTATAAAATCTAAAACAAATATTGGTTCTTGTGAACTATCGCTTTTCGTAGCATCAAATAAATCTTGAAAATCTGCCTCTAATCCTAACTCATAAACACCTTCGTTATCAATAACACCTTTAGCCTCTGCATAAGCATTTGGATAATCTCCTAAGGTTAAATGAACTAAAGCTAAATAAGAATGAGCAGCAGATTTTGCGGGAATAGATCTTGCAGCTTGTGTATCTGGTAACCAAGTTTTTGCAAACTCTAAATCAGCAATAATATTGGCATACACCTCTGATGCAGGAGTTTTACTTATAGAACCTGCAACATCTACATCTGTAACCACATCGCTTATATAAGGAATATCTCCAAATTGTCTTACCAAATGAAAATACGCAAATGCTCTTGCAAAATAAGCCTGAGCTACAATAGGGTTTTTAATACTTTCATTAGCGTCTACCAATTCAGCCCCTGCAATGGCTTGATTAGCTGCAGCAATCATTTGGTAAACTCTTAGCCAATATCCATCAATCATCCCATTATCATTTGGCACATTGAAAATATCATGTTCAATTCTTCTAGTTGATGTTGTAGGATCACCTATAGCAACCATATCGCCTCTTAACAATAAAGTTAGTGACATCTTTCTGCCCCAAAAATCTTCATGTGTCATGTGGCCAAATGCGGCATTTGCAGCTGTCTGAATATCTTTTGGGGTATTAAAGAATCCGTCGGGAGATAATAATCCTATTGGTTCTTCCTCTAAATCTGAGCACCCTACTATTATTGACATACTAGCCAATAAGAATAAAAATTTATACAATGTTTTCATAATCTTTTTTTTTATTTAGAAACTTAAATTTACACTAAAATTAACAGATTTTAAAGTTGGGTAATTACCAAAATCAAATCCATTCGTTGTATTACTAGCAGAACTATCTTGACCTACTACACCAAAGCTCACTTCAGGATCTAAACCAGAATAGCTAGTAAAGGTTAATAAGTTTTGAGCACTAATAGCAAACCTCATACTACTTATCCCTAATTTATCAATTACCTCAGAAGGAAAATTATAACCTAATGCTATATTTTTTAATCTTAAGTAACTACCATCTTCAACAAAACGAGATGAAATTTGTTTCCCTCTAAGTGTTGCACGAGGTATATTAGTATCCGTATTAGTAGGTGTCCAAGCATTTAACACATCTGTAGTGGCGTTTGAATCTCCATTAAACAATTGTACAGCTGTTAAATTCATGATATCCCCTCCTTGAGAACCTTGAAAAAAGATATTTAAATCAAAATTTTTGTACGTAAAGTTATTTGTGATACCATAAGTAAAATCTGGATTAGGATCACCTATAATTTGTTGATCATCAGTGGTAATATCTCCACTATTATCAAGATCAGCAAACAATTGATCTCCTGCTTGCGCGTTTGGAAGTAAAGCTGTTCCTGCTGGTAAATCTCCTCCTTGATATACTCCTTTATAGTCATATCCCCAAAAAACACCTACTGCTTCGCCTTCTCTTAAGATATGTGTACGAGGTATGTTAAAATAGCCCGGAGAAGCATCTTGGAAAATATCATTACCATTAAGTAAAGTTATAAATTCATTTTTATTAGTTGCCCAATTAAAATCTGTTGTCCAAGTGAAGTTTTCGTTACTTATATTCCTAGTATTCAAGTTAATCTCAAAACCTTTATTATTTACTTCACCAACATTTCTTAAACTAGCTGCGGTTAAAAAACCTAAAAATTGTGGCTGACTAGTATCTTCAATAATTAAATCTTTAGTATCAATATTATAATAATCTAATGATAGTGATACTTTGTTATTGAACAAACCTAAATCTAAACCTATGTTTGTTTGATAAGATGATTCCCATTTCAAATTAGGATTTGCAACTTGACCTGGAGAAACATTTATTACAGTACTTCCATTTATTGGAGTGAAAACTGAGCCAAAACGTGCTAATGATTGGTAAGCCGCAATAGCCTGATTACCTGTAACACCATAACTAGCTCTCAACTTTAAGTTTGAAATTTTGTCATGATCTTTTAAGAAATTTTCATTTGATAATTTCCACCCAATTGCTCCTGATGGGAAAATTGCATATTTTTCATTTTCAGCAAAATTTGATGCTCCGTCACGTCTCACTGTAGCTGTTAATAAGAATCTATCGTCAAAATCATAATTTAATCTTCCAAATTGAGACTGAATCTCAGTTTCTGAAAAAGACGATGTAGGTATTAATTGTACCGCACCAGACTGTAAATTAAAAAATGAGAAAGAATCTGAAGTAAAGCCTGTTGCTCCAGCTGAAAATCTTTCAGTAGCTGTTTTTTGATATGAGTACCCTGCTAATGCTGTAAGCTTGCCTTTACCAATTTCTTTGGTATATGTTAAATAGTTCTCACTTAAAATTGTTGTTCTCTTATAGTTTTCTATTGTTGCTCTTCCTCCCGTACCATCTCCAGCTGTAATTACTAACGTAGATGGCCTAAACACACCAGCTGTACCGTTTTCAGTACTATAACCAAAGGTTGTTTTAAAATCTAAACCATCTATTATATCATAATTAGCGTATAAATTAGCTCTATAATTATCAACTTTAGTTTCATTTACACCTTCTGTAGCTACTGCAAAAGGATTATCAACATTATCCCCTACAGAGTTAATTGTATTTATTTCATTTGCGTCTTGTATAGGTTGATCTGGTGCAAATCTGAAAGTTAGAGAAACAACATCATCTCCACCTCCATTGGCCGTTTCACCTGTTGATTGTGTTGGCACACCATCTTTATTACCTCGACTACCAAACAAATTAACACCCAATTTTAATTTATCAGTCACCTGAGCTTCAAGATTAGACAAAAAAGTTAATCGTTCAAATTCTGAATTAATAATTACACCATCTTGCTTAAAATAATTTGCTGAGGCATAAAAATTGACCTTATCCGTACCACCTGAGAATGAAAACTGATGGTTTTGAGTACTACCTGTTCTATATAAAAGATCTTGCCAATCAGTATTTGCAGATCCCTGAGGGTATGTAGCGTTAGGATTGAAAGGGTCAGAGGTATTTACCGCTATAGTAGTTTGATATGCAGCAAATTGATCTGCATTCAATAAGTCTAGTTCATTTGACGTATTTTGCACAGAATAGTTAGTATTAAGTTCAACTTTTAATGCACCACTTCTACCTTTTTTTGTAGTTACCAATACAACACCATTTGATCCTCTAGAACCATATATAGCAGTAGCAGAAGCATCTTTCAAAATTTCCATGGATTGTATATCATTTGGCTGCGGAAAAGTAGCTCCAACAAAACCATCAACAACTATTAAAGGAGCACTGCTAGCTTCGATAGACGTATTACCCCTAATTCGAATATTTATGGGAGCACCTGGCTCACCACCATTATTAGATTGAACAACAACACCTGCCGCTCGACCTTGAAGTGCTTGTGCTGCATCTAGCACAGGGAAAGCTGTAAGTTCATCAGACTTTACAGAAGACACAGCCCCTGTTAAATCACTTTTCTTTCTTGCACCATATCCTACAACAACAACTTCATCTAAAGCTGCCAAATCCTCCTCTAGAGTTATATCGAGCCTGTTAGAACTACCCACTTTGGCTTCTTTGCTAGTATAGCCTAAATAGCTAAATACTAGCACTACATCATCACCAGTAACGCTAAGAGAATAATTACCATCAAAATCTGTTGATGTACCTATTGAGGTTCCTTTAACTACAACATTAACCCCAGGTAGTGATGCACCATCTGCCTGTGAGGTTACAGTTCCTTGCACGGTTTTTTGTTGTGCACTAACATTTAGTACAAAACACAAACTTAATAACAGCAAGAATGTCTTTTTCAATTGCTTAGTTTTCTTCATTAGTTTAATTTTAAGTTAATCTTAGTTTAAATAGTTATAAGACCGAATACATCTATAGATTAAAGAGAAGGTATTCATGCCTGTATTATTGAATTTTGCTTATTCAGCATTATATTTTTTAAAAACTGGTTCACCAGTTTGGTTTACCAAATATACATAAATATTTAAAACATCAAAATGAAAGATGAATTTCTTCTAAATTTCTATGCTATAGATACTTGTTTTTATTATGCTTTTTTAAAAAGATTACTTATTATCATTTTTTTCAATTAGCGTTAACAAGTTAATGTCAAGTGAAATATATAATCATAAGGCTACATATAACAATTACTAACATTAGGATGATTTCTAAATATTTAGATTTTGATTTGATTTTTTTCATTATCTAAAACTAGAATAATTAGAACTTGTAGAAGTACAAAATGAGGAGTAAAAAAGTACAAGTAACTGAAAATCAATTGTTTATTTCGAATAAAACTTATTCAGTAAATTTAGAAGCATATTTAGAAGGTGTTTCCCCAAACTTTTTCTGAAAAGATTTACTGAAATATTTAGGGTCTTTATACCCTACTTTATAACTTATTTGAGATATATTAATTTTTCCCTGCTCTAACAGTTGAGCAGCCCGTTTCATTTTAAAATGTAAAATAAACTCATTTGGTGTAAAATTAGACCATGCTTTTATTTTGGTGAATAACATGGTTCTGCTAACACCTAACTCTGAACAAAAATAGGCAATATCAAAGTCTACATTATCTAAATTTTCATTAACAATTTTTAATGCTTTCTTATATAACTTTTCATCGTAAGAGGATACTAAAATATCCTCTGGTTTTAAACCATCATTAGACGTAAACTTTTCCCTTAACTTTTCTCTGGTTAGCAGCAAATTTTTCACCTTTAGTTTAAACTCATTTATATTAAAAGGTTTACTTATGTAATCATCAGCTCCTCGCTCTAAACCATCAATTTTATAAATTAAAGATGATCTTGATGTTAATAGTATAATTGGAATATGACTTGTTTTTAATTCTCCTTTAACTGCTGAACAAAGCTCAGTACCTGTCATCTCAGGCATAATAACATCACTAACTATTAAATCTGGATCTTCTTTCTTAGCCTTTTTTAATGCTACTTTTCCATTCTCTGCTTCAAGAACTTTATAATCGTTTTTTAAAAGATCCTTTATAAACTTTCTTAGGTCCTTGTTATCTTCAACCAATAAAACAGAAGCCTTTGTAGTTTTATTAACTAATTGAAGATCATCATCTATAATAGGAGTGTTTTCTTCTAATTGCTTTACATATTGAGAAAGATCATCACTAAACTTAAAATCTTTTAAAATTTCTGAATCATCCAAATGCCCATTACCCAACAATAATGTAACTGAAAAAATAGAACCTTGTTTATTATTATCTCTTACAGCTATTTCACCCTTATGTAATTCAACTATATTTTTTGCAATAGATAAACCAATACCTGTACCTTTATTATAACCCTTATCTGGCTTATTATTAGCAGCTACTTCAAAAAATCGGTCAAATATTTTTGTCTGATATTCCTTTGCTACACCTACACCAGAATCCTCTACATGAATTTTAATATCTTCTTGAGATTTTTCAACCCTAACGATAATATCACCTCCTTCTGGTGTATAACGAAATGCATTAGAAATTAGGTTATAAAATACTCGTTCAAGTTTATTACGATCGTAGTAGACTAAAATTTCATCTGCTTCAGATATGAACTCAAACTTATAATCTCCATTCTTGGCATATTCTGTAAAAGACAAGAAAATTTCTCTTAGGAATTTAATAATATTTCCTTCGGCTGCTTGGAGTTTATAGAGGTTACTTTCAAATTTCCTAAAATCCATCAATCGGTTTATCAAATGCAATAAATGACTTGCATTATTTTCGATCACCATAAGTTTTTTGTACATTTTACTACTACCTCTATAATCTTCTAGAATTTGATTTAGAGGTCCTAATATTAAGGCTAATGGTGTCCTAAATTCATGAGATATATTAGTAAAAAACTCTAGTTTGTTTTTATTAGCTTGCTTTGTCCTCTCTGTTTCAATATATTCTAATTGTAAGTCATGCTTTAGTTTTGTTCTTGACTTTAAAATCTTAAGAAGAAAATAGAGTGCTATCAAAATCAAAAGACCATAAAGTGTAAAAGCCCACCAAGTTCTCCATGGTGCAGGTGCCACATCTATAGATAATTTTGTAGCAGTAGTATTCCAAATGTTATCGTTATTGGCACCTTTTACCTCAAAAATATAATTACCAGGGTTTTGAATGGTATATGAAGCCAAATTATTAGTTGTTAAATTCCAATCTTTTTCTAAGCCTTTTAATCTGTACTTATATTTATTATTACTAGAATTTATAAAATTTGGGATAGAAAACGCAATACTAAAATTTCCTTGGGTATGTGATAAGCTAATAGATTCTGTATACGCTAGTTCTTCTTTAAAGCCGTCACTTTCCATGTCACTTTCACGAATAATAAAGTCAGTTAAAATAACCTGTGGTACATACTTATTTGTGGTTATTTTTTTTGGATTAAAATAAGTTACACCTTGTGGTCCTCCAAAATAGAACTGGTTTTGATGTGTTTTAAAACTAGCGTTGTTATTAAACTCATTACTTATTAAACCATCTGTTTGATTATATAGTTGTACTTTTTCATTCTTATAGTTATAATGTATTACTCCTTGATTTGTACTTATCCATAAATGATTTTTATATTCTTCAAGAACACTGTGAACAGCAGATATCTTCGTATTATTTAACTCTAAATTAATTGACTTAAATTTACTACCATCATACTTAAAGAGCCCTTTAGATTTAGTACCAACCCATAAATTTTTCAAGCTATCTTCATAAACACATAAAATATCATCACCATACTGAAGTTTTTCATCATAAAAAAAAGTAGATACTTTTTCGTCTTTATTAATCTTATTTAAACCTTTTTCAGTACCAACCCAAACATTATGTTTTGAATCGATACATATTGATCTAATTAAATTACTTGATATGGCATTAGCGTCATCAAAATCATAAAATCTTTTAAACTCTTTATTTTTAATGTTATATCTAAATATACCTTGACCAAATGAGCCTATCCAAACATTATTGAATGTATCATTTTTTATCGCATATACACCCGTATCTTCTAAATATTCTTTTAACTTTATAGGTATGCTTTTAGACTTAAACTTATTAGCATTCAAGTCATATACATCAAAGCCATTTTTAAAAGTTCCTATCCAAAGTTCACTTCCAATAATTTTAAGGGATTTTATGTTATTATCAGATAAATTAGAGTTGTTTTTAGAAATATATTTATACTTGTTCGCTCTTTGGTTCCATACATTTACACCTCCACCTTCAGTGCCAAAAAACATATCATTTTTATACTTTTCAATTGAACTAACTACGGTATAATTTAAACCTTTTCCGATTTGGTTTTGAGTGATATTACTAAAATTAGCATTAGTTTCATCCCAAATATTAACACCTCCGTAATATGTTCCTACCCAAACAGATCCTTTTTTATCTTTAAAGAGACATTTTACTGAATTTTTACTAAGCGAATTCTGTCTATCAATATCTGAATTTAAAGTTGTTATAGTCTTATCAGTATTAATAATCTTTAAACCATTATATGAACCTACCCATAAATTTTCATTATCATCAAAAAGTAATTGTCTTACATTATTAGTATTGAACGTGTTTAAATCTAAAAAATTAGTAAAATCTTCTTGTTCAAGATTGTAACTCAACACACTTTTATTTCGTGTTGCAACCAATAAATTTTCACCTAGGCCTTTAACTAAATCTTGGACAAAAAAAGTTTCACTTCCTTCTAATAGTTCAAAATTTAGCGTCTCTCTTAACCTTCCAACCTTATAAATTCCTGCTCCTGTTCCTACAAATATTTCACTATCAGAAATCTTTAAAATGGACATAACCTGTTTAGCTATTGGCTTACCAACAGTATTCAAATAATTATTAAATTTATTAGTTGTTTTGTTAAAAATGGCCAAACCTCCAGAAGTGCCTGCCCATACCTCTCCATTTGAAAATGTCTTTACTGTCCAAATTGTATTATTTACTAATGAAGTGTTTTTTTGAGTGTGAAAATAGCGTGTAAATTTATCAGTTTTTGGATTATACTTATTTAATCCATTATAAGTACCTATCCACAAAAAACCTTCTTCATCTTCTTCAATAGATAAGATATCGTTATTACTTATTGATTTAGAATCATCTTCTTTATTTCTGTAAATGGTAAATTTTGTTCCATCATATTTATTTAATCCATCTCGTGTTCCTATCCAGATTTGACCTAACTTATCTTGATGAATAGCAATTACAGCACTTTGAGAAAGTCCATCTAATGTTGTTAAATGAGAAAAGTTATAAGATGGTGTTTGACTAAAACAAACAGCACACAAGGAAAGATAAAGCAAGAGGGAGAAGCACCTAGACATTGAACAAAAATATGTTTTACAATCTAGTAAATATAAATAACAATACTTAGTTTACTACTCTCTGCACTAAAAAGATCATAATATACTTTTATAAAACAAGTTTTCTTCTTCTATATCAAAAACCATAAAATCGTGCTGTTATGCCTTGAATTATTGACTCTTTAATCCTCTCTTGACCAGATTTAGTATTAAACCATTTAGTATTATAGAAAGTCTTCTCTTCCTAATACTTTAGATATACACCTCCAGATTCACTTGTTCTGGTGGCTATTTTTCCATTAAATTTATTCATAACCTATTATAAACAAAAGCACAGTTAACTACATTATCTACAGATATTTCTAAAATGCTTGATGCATTATTCTTAAATCTATAAATCAAAAAGTCTTGGTAACCACATAGATATCTCTGGAATGTAAGTAATTAGAAATAGAACAATAACCATAATAAGCAAAAACGGAAGTAAAGGTTTGACGACCTGAGATACAGAAACTTTGGCTATACCACTACCCACAAAAAGGATAGTCCCAACTGGTGGTGTACATAAACCAATACATAAATTAAGTACTAACACAATACCAAAATGCACTGGATCCATGCCTAAAGCCACCACTACTGGCAAGAAAATAGGTGTAAATATTAATACTGCCGGTGTCATATCCATAAACGTTCCTATAATTAGCAATGTTAAATTAATCACTAAGAAAATAGCGAACTTACTGCTGAATTGTTCTAATAAAAAGTTACTCATTAATTCAGGAATACTTTCAAAAGAAAACAGCCAACTCATAGCCATAGATGTACAAATTAAAAACATAACAACCGCAGTTGTTTTAGCACTATTAAGTAATATGTTAGGAAAATTTTTAATAGTAACATCTCTGTATATTAATGCAAGTATAGCAGCATACAATACTGCAATTACTGAGGCCTCTGTAGCTGTAAAAATACCAGCAACAATTCCACCTACAACAATAACAAGCATTAATAGACTAAAAAATGCTTTTCTAAAATGATTCCATACTTCTTTTAAAGTAGCACGTTGTCCTCTTACAAATCTTCTTCTGATGGCTACAAAAACAATGTATCCTATAAGAGCCAAACCTAACAATATTCCGGGTAAATACCCTGCAATAAACAAAGCAGCTACAGATGCTGTGCCTCCACTAGCCAATGCATATACTATTAAAATATTACTTGGAGGGATTAACAACCCTGTTGTCGAAGATGTAATATTTACAGAAGCACTAAATTCCCTTGGGTAACCTTCTTCTTCCATTCTATCAGTCATAATACTCCCAATAGCAGATGTTGCTGCAATAGCACTTCCTGATATTGCTCCAAATAACATAGACGCTAAAACATTTACATATGCTAAACCGCCAGGTAAACTAGCCACTAAAGATTTTGCAAAGTTTATGAGCCTATTTGCTATACCTCCTTGTTTCATAATTTCACCTGCTAAAACAAAAAACGGAATAGCTAAAAGAGCAAAACTATCAATACCAGTAGTCATACGTTGTGCTATTGTTGTTAGCCCTGGTAACCTATCAATATTTAACAACAAACTTAATGTTGTAGAAATACCAATACTGTATGCCACTGGCACTTTAAGTAACAATAAAACAAAAAAACTAGCGAATAAAACGATAATACTTATGACTTCTATACTCATAATTAATCTGTTATTTGATTTTTAGAAATTTGTGACATGTGAATAATTGAAAACCACATGATTAAAAGCCCACTTATTGGTAAAATAGCGTATATATAACCTAAAGGTATACGCAGCGTTCCTGATAGTTGCCCCAAGTGTAATGTTGTATATACTAAATTAAAACCTCCAACAACCATTACGAT
Organism: uncultured Algibacter sp.; assembly: GCF_947490405.1. Taxonomy (GTDB): domain Bacteria; phylum Bacteroidota; class Bacteroidia; order Flavobacteriales; family Flavobacteriaceae; genus Algibacter_B. The sequence continues at coordinate 300,655 of NZ_CANLGU010000001.1, forward strand.
TAATGCAAATAGAAAAATAAATATTTCAATAAGAATAGATACTTTCTTTTTTGTTTTGTCAGAAAATTTTCTGTAGAGAAAATCCATAGAAAGATGCTCTCGCTTAGCATTTAAATAAGCAGCCCCAAGAATAGACATCCAGATTAGCGAAAACCTAGCTAACTCTTCCGTCCATGAAAATGACGCTTTCAATACGTATCTAGAAAATACTTGGAATAACACATCAAAAACCAGAAGTGTGAATATGATAATTAAGAATACCTCCATAAACTTAACTACTTTACTAAAAATAGAATTAGATGTACTCATAATATTAATTAGATTTTATGTCTTTAACTAATTGGATAAGCTCTGGGTGATCTTTCTTAAATTCCTCTAAAACTGATTTAGATTGATCTGCAAACAGTGATTTTTCAGGAATTATAATTTCTACACCAGCTTCTTTGGCAATTTTCATACTTTCATCAACAGAAGATTTCCAAAATTGTTTTTGTGCTTGCGCAGATTCATTGGCAGCTTCTTGCACCCAAGTCTTTTCTTGATCTGATAATTTTTCCCATTGTTTTGTACCAATAAGCAAAACGTCTGGTACAGAAGAGTGTTCATCTAAAGTGTAATACTTACTTATTTCGTAATGATTAGAAGACACAAACGATGGTGGGTTGTTTTCAGCCCCATCAACAACACCTTGTTGAATAGCTGTATATAATTCGCCATAAGCCATTGGTGTAGCTGCTCCTCCTAAAGAATTCACCATATTAATGGCCATTTGATTGTTCATTACTCTAATCTTCAAGCCTTTCAAATCTTCAGGTGTTCTTACTGCTTTATTAGAAGTATAAAAGCTTCTACTACCAGCATCATAATAACACAAACCGCGAAGCCAAAACTTTTCCCCTTTTTCTAATATAGATTTACCAACAGGTCCTTCTAAAATATCAAACATATGAGCCTTATCTCTAAATAAATAAGGAATTCCAAGTACGTGATATTCTGGCACAAAGTTAGACAAGGTGGCCGCACTTACTTTGGTTATTGCCACACTACCTATTTGTAATAGTTCAAGTACCTCTCGCTCTGAACCTAATTGGGCATCAGGAAATATTTTAATAGTTAAATCGCCATTAGATTTTTGGTTTAATATCTTTTGAAATTCTACTATCCCCTTGTGTACAGGGTGTGTTTGTGGTAAAGTATGGGCTAAGTACAATACTTTTTCATCAGCATTTTGTTTACATGCAAATAAACTTATGCATAACATTATCAACAATAGTTTATTCTTCATACTAATTTTAGTTTAAAATTTATTGGTTTTAACAGGTTCAAAACAAATATACCAAAATGGCATTGTCAGTTGTCTCACCTTAATTTTTACTTAAATTTAAAATAGTTTTTGGCATTATAATAACAAATATCCTGAACCATTTTACCTAATAATTTTATATCATTAGGCAACAATCCTTGTTTTACATCCTCTCCAATAATGTTGCACAAAATGCGTCTAAAATATTCATGTCTTGTAAATGATAAGAAACTTCTACTATCTGTTAACATACCCACAAAACGACTTAGAAGCCCCATGTTGGACAAACAGTTTATTTGTTTTTCCATACCATCTTTTTGATCTAAAAACCACCAACCAGAACCCCATTGCATTTTTCCTGGAACTCCTCCTTCACTATAATTTCCCATCATAGTTGCAAACACTTCGTTTTGCGATGGGTTTAAATTATAAGAAATTGTTTTTGCTAATTGATTTGTTCCATCTAGTCTGTTAAAGAGTTTAGACATAGCTTTAGCTGCTGGAAAATCTCCTATAGAATCTACTCCAGCATCTAAACCTACTTGGTTTAACAACCTATCATTGTTATTTCTTATAGCTCCTACATGAAACTGTTGCACCCATCCTTTATCGTGATACATTTTACATAATTTATCTAAGATACAAGATGCATAAATACTAACGTCTTTATTAGATATTTCATCACCTAACAAACGTTTCTTAAAAATAATATCAGCCGCCTCCTCTGTATAATCAGCAGCATATATTTCTTCCATTCCATAATCAGATAAACGACAACCTGCAGCATCAAAATAGTCAATTCTACTTTCTATAGCTTTTAATAAATCGCTGAGAGACTCAATAGAAAAACCAACACAACTAGATAATTTATTAATATATGTGTTAAAGTTTTCTTTTTTTATAAATAACAATGCATCTGGTCTAAACGTTGGAAAAACCTTAGTAAAGAACTCTTTCTCTGATATTTCTTTGTGATACTTTAAATCATCAATCGGATCATCTGTTGTACAGATGACTTCAACCTTCATATCTTCTAAAAGTTGAGCAGGTGTTTTATTTTCTAGAACTGTATTTGCCTTCTTGTAAATATCTTCTGCAGTATTAGGGCTAAGTAAATCATCTATCCCGAAATAGCGCTTTAATTCCAAATGTGTCCAATGATACAAAGGGTTTCTTAAAGTATATGGCACGGTTTCAGCCCACTTTAAAAACTTTTCTTTTTTTGCAGTTGCAGAGCCTGTAATAAAAATTTCCTCTATACCATTAGCCCGCATAGCTCTCCATTTGTAATGGTCTCCGTCTAACCAAGCATCTGTAATGTTTTTTATAGGTAAATTCTCAGCAATTTTTTGTGGTGATAAATGATTATGATAATCTAGAATGGGTAAATCCTTTGCAAAATTATGATATAACTTTTCAGCAATATCAGATTGTAAGATGAAGTTAGTTGTTATAAAATTGGCTGTTTCCATGTATTACTTTAATTGAAGATAACCTCTAATGGGTTATTTACTTTTTTGGTAAATGTTTCTAGATAATTATTCCACGACTCTTTAGATATAAATTCATTTGCTTTTTTCCATCCAAATCCCGCATAATATATCACTTTCCCCTCATTTACTTTAATATTAGCGTATAGATTACTCCAATCTTTGGCAGAAGTATCAAACAATTTACTAGATATCATGTTATTGTTTGGTACTACAATTGCTGTTCCCAATTCTGAATCATCATGTGGTTCCCAGTAAGATATATATCCAGCATCTTTATTTTGTGTATCAACACCATCTTTCTCATGCAATGTTAAACCAACTTGCACACGGTCAGTTCCTAATATTTCAACCTCAAATCTTGATAAATTACTACCATAATCTAAAGAAATATATTTTGTTTCGGAAATAGCATTACCATCAGCATCCCAATCGGCATATTCTAACATAAAACTCGTTCTTAAAGGGCCTGTAGTAATAGTTTTCCATTTTGTAAAATTCCTAGACACATAATATGTGGTGTCTATTTGTACAGCTATTCCTCCAACACCTCTACTAACACCTACGTGAAAATTATCTAATCCATCTCCAATGTCTTGATGATACGCTCCTTTTTTCTCATCATTCCTTTTGTACCATTTGTTTATAATTGGAGTTTCTACGCGTTTTAACCATGCATCAATACCACTTGATAATGTTCCGCCTTTCACATTATCTTCTACCATTTTTTGGGCTACAGGACCAAAAGTTCTGAATGCTACTTTATTATTTTCCCAAGCATAATCGTCAGTCCTTTCTGGAACAAACCTAGAATAACAGTATTCTATTAGCTCTGGCTTTTCATCAGCATTTACTTTAGAAAGTTTGTATTGCGCTTCAGAATTTGCTTCTATTTTAGGTTGAAACAATAACATATCAGCATTTCCATCTTGATTTGAATCTACTACTTGAGATACCAAAACTTTATTTGTCTTAATATCTATGACACCAATATCTTCAATACTCATTCCCTCTGATAAAAGGACATCAGTTACACTAATCTCAACAGTTTCAAAACTCCTTGGTATATCCAAAGTGTTTTTTACAGTAATAATTTGTTTTGCTTCGTTCTCACAATTAAAAAACACAAAAAGAAGAATAAATAAAGCAGGTATTGATATTGTTTTCATTTTATTCTTCGTTTGATGGTTTACCTATAGTGGCCAAAATACCGCCATCTACATAAAGTATATGACCGTTTACAAAATCACTAGCTTTTGATGATAAGAATATTGCAGCTCCTGCTAAATCATCAGGATCACCCCACTTAGCAGCAGGTGTTCTATTTACAATGAAATCATTAAATGGATGTCCTTCAACTCTGATTGGAGCTGTTTGTGAGGTAGCAAAATACCCTGGACCAATACCATTTATTTGAATATTGTGTTTTGCCCATTCAGTCGCCATGTTTTGGGTAAGCATTTTGAGCCCGCCTTTGGCTGCAGCATAAGCACCAACACTATTACGACCTAACTCACTCATCATAGAGCAAATGTTAATTACCTTTCCTTCTTTTCTATCAATCATACCCTTTACAACATGCTTAGATACGATAAAAGGGCTTACCAAATCTATGTCTATTACTTGTTTAAAGTCTTCAACCTCCATTTCAATAAGCGGAGTTCGTTTTATGATTCCTGCGTTATTAATCAAAATATCTATTTGCCCAATTTCTTGCTCAATTTTAGAAATAGCTGCAATAACCTGAGCTTCATCAGCTACATTAAACTTATAACCAACAGCATTTATACCTTCGCTTTTATATTCAGCTACGGCTTTATCTATTTTTTCTTGAGACGAGTTACCATTTACAATAATAGTAGCTCCAGCAAGACCTAAACCTCTAGCCATAGCCATACCTAAACCATGTGTACTACCAGTAACTAAAGCATTTTTACCTTTTATATCGAATAATGAAATACTCATAATTTATCTTAGTTCATTTATTTTAGCGACATCCATATCTCCATAATCTAAATTCTCACCTGCCATACCCCAGATAAAAGTATAATTAGATGTACCTGAACCAGAGTGAATAGACCATGGTGGAGAAATTACTGCTTGATGATTTTGCATCCAAATATGCCTTGTTTCTTGCGGTTCTCCCATAAAATGACAAACTGACTGTCCTTCCATAATATCAAGATAATAATACACCTCCATTCTACGATCGTGAACATGCGCTGGCATTGTATTCCATACACTACCTGTTTTAAGTTCCGTCATACCCATTTGAAGTTGACATGTATCCACAATACCTCCAATAATTTGTTGGTTTACCGTACGATGATTTGCCGTTTCTAAAGAGCCTAATTCAATTTTATTAGCATCTGCTTTACTTACTTTTTTCGTTGGAAATGTTTTATGTGCTGGTGCAGAATTTATATAAAACTTAGCTGGATTACTTTTATCTAAGCTTTTAAAAATAACATTTTCTATACCTCTTCCAATGTAGAGCGCATCTTTTAAGGTAAGTTCAAATATCTCCCCATCCACCTCAACTGTTCCATCTCCACCAACATTGATGATCCCCATTTCTCTTCTTTCCAAGAAATATGAAGCCTTTAATGGATCAATAGTTTCTAATGTAATTGGTGCATCAACAGGAACTGCAGATCCTGCAACATATCTATCATAATGCGTATATACCAAAACTAATTGATCCTCTGTCATTAAATTATCAATTAAAAATTCATCTCTTAATTCTTTTGTATCGTAAGCTTTAACTGCTTTAGGACTACTTGCGTAACGTGTTTCGTAATGTGTTTTCATTTGAAAAAATGTGTTTTGATATTATATAGTATGTTTTAAACCGTATTCTAGACCTCTCAATTCAGCTAAACCACGTAATCTTCCAATTCCTGAATACCCAGGGTTGGTTTTTTTATTCAAATCGTCAAGCATTTGGTGTCCATGATCGGGCCTAACTGGAATAGCAAAATCAGTATATCCTGCTTCTTGTCGTCTCTTTTCTTCAATTAGTATTTCTTTTACAACACTGTACATATCTACATCTCCGTCCAAGTGATTGGCTTCATAGAAATTGCCTACTTCATCCCGCTTTGTACTTCTTAAGTGTAAAAAGTGTGCTCTATCAGCAAATCGTTTGAAAATATTTACCAAATCATTATCTGCTCTTACACCTAATGAGCCAGTACAGAATGTAATACCATTAGCTCTATCTGGAACATTTTCAAATAGATAAGCATAATCTTCTTCTGTACTAACAACTCTTGGTAATCCTAAAATAGGGTAAGGTGGATCATCAGGGTGAATACACATTAATACTCCATTTTTAGATGCCACAGGAATAATTTCCTTTAAAAAAGACACTAAATTCTCTCTTAATGCTTGAGCATCTATATCTTTGTATGTATCTAGTATAGTTTGAAATTGCTCTAAAGTATATCCTTCTTCAGCCCCTGGTAAACCAGCAATGATATTGTTAACCAATTTTGTTTTACCATTATCTGATAAGCTGTCAACATAGGCTTTGGCAGCCTTTTGTTGTGCATCTGAATATGCATTTTCAGCTCCTGGACGTTTGAGCAAAAACAACTCAAAAGCAGCAAATGCAATTACATCAAAACGCAATGCTCTAGAACCATCTTCTACTTTAAAACCTAGATCAGTTCGTGTCCAATCTAGAACTGGCATAAAATTATAACAAACTATATTTATATCACATTTTGCTAAATTCTCGATGCTTTTTTTGTAGCGATCTACATAGATTTCAAATTGTCCTGAACGTGTTTTTATATTCTCATGAACTGGGATACTTTCAACTACATTCCAATTTAAACCTTCGCTTTCTATAGCAGACTTTCTCTTTTGAATTTCATCCACAGTCCATACCTCTCCATTTGGAATATGGTGCAATGCAGAAACAACACCTGTTGCACCTGCTTGTTTTATATCTGATAAAGATACGGGATCATTTGGTCCGTACCATCTCCATGTCTGTTCCATTTTATATTATTTCTTTTTTTGTGAATTCTTGCATTAATTTCGTAACCAATCTACCGTCTTCAACTGGACAAGGGTTACTTCGTTTTCCTAGAAAATAATTAACTGTTTCATGAATCATGGGGAACTGTATATTTTCTGGATTTTTAAATTCGAAAGTTTTATTTATTTTAGTTGAATTAAGTATGAGTTTTTCCTTGTAAAAGGAAATCTCAATCGTTCCATTTTCCCCATAAATAACACAACGATCTTCTTCTAAATCATAGGGAATAGCAAAAGACCACATACCGCGGAATTGAATATTATTTTTAAAGCTTATTATTCCATTAACCGTATCATCAACATTATTTATTTTTGACTGATTTACTGAAATGCCTTTTGCAATATCATAATCTCCAAAAAAATAATACATCAAATCTATTTGATGAGGAGCTATATCGTGAAAATACCCACCTCCAGATATTTCTTTATCCAATCTCCAAGTGGCTTTATCATTAAAATCATAAGGCTGCAAAAACCTCAAGTCTACAAATTTTATATCACCTATAGTATTGCTATTTATTAATTCTTTAACCTTAACATACATTGGCAAAAACCTACGATAATGTGCAACTACTAACTTTTGAGTACTCTTATGAACAGCATCCCGTAATATTACTGCCTCTTCATCATTAATAGCCATTGGCTTTTCAATGTATACATTTTTACCTGCATCTAAAGCTTTTAATGCATATTCTAAATGTGTAGATGGTGGTGTTGCTATATATATAGCATTAATATCTGGATTAGCTAGAAGTTCATCTGCATCATTATACCATAATGGTACATTATGACGTTTAGCAAAATCCTCAGCTAAGTCCCCATTACGCCGCATAACAGCAAGCAATTTAGAATTATCGCATTTTTGAAATGCAGGACCACTTTTAACCTCAACTACATCCCCACATCCAATAACTCCCCAAGTAACTGAATCGTTAATCACTATCTTTAAGATTTTAAATTAAACGCCACTGTATGCACTAAAACCTCCATCAATAGGAATAACAACACCTGTTACAAATGAAGCACCTTCACTACACAACCATAATGTTGTACCCACTAAATCTTCAGGCTCTCCAAATTTACCCATAGGTGTTTGGTCTATTATCTGGTTTCCTCGCTCTGTTAAGCTTCCATCTGCATTTGTTAACAAGGCTCTATTTTGCTCTGTTAAGAAAAAACCAGGAGCCAAAGCATTTACTCTAATATTAACTTTTGAAAAGTGTACAGAAAGCCATTGAGTAAAATTTGAAACAGCAGCTTTTGCACCACTGTAAGCTGGTATTTTAGTTAAAGGTGTAAAGGCATTCATAGAAGAAATATTCAAAATGCTACACCCTATTCTCCCCACCATATCTTCAGCAAAAATTTGAGTTGGCAAAAGTGTCCCTATAAAATTTAAATTAAATACAAATTGTATCCCTTTTGGATCTAAATCAAAAAAAGTTTTAAACCCTTCAGTGGTATTCTTTAAATCTTCTAATTGTAAAAAGGGATTCGTAGTTGTTCCCAGAGGGTGGTTTCCTCCAGCACCGTTAATTAAGATATCACATTTACCAAAAGACTTATTAACCTCCTCTTTTGCGGCAATTAATGAATCTTTTTCTAATACATTTGCTTCAACTCCTATGGCTGTCCCTCCTGCTTTGTTTATCTTTTCTGCAGCTTCCAAAGCCGCCTCTTTGTTTAAATCTAACAAAGCTATACGATTGCCTTGTTTTGATAGTGCCTCTGCCAGTGTACTACATAGCACACCTCCTGCACCAGTAACTACTATTGTTTTACTCATTTAAGTTTGTTTGTTGTTTGTTATTCAATTGACTAATCAATGCTAAATTAGACTTTTTTAAGCTACGATTCTAAATTCAAAAAAGTTATTATTTCATAAAAATAAGCTTGTAAATTGTTATTCCCATGAAGTAAACAACTAATTGTACTATATCACCCCTAAATTTGTACATTTTAAGGAATAGTAAAGAAATAAACATTCAAAAGTGCCTTAGAACAAATATAACCAACAAGGTAATTTGCGCCGTCCTGCTCCATCCTGCTCTATCCTGAAAAAGAATATGTTTTTAAAAAGTCAGTCTTTAGAGCGAATCTCTTAAGATTAAGTCAGTTATCAGATAAGACTTTACTGGATTTTTAGAAGTAATAAACTCCGCAACTTTAGCCCCAAACTCTTTAAAATCAATTGAAATTACTGAAATACCCTTATAAGTAAATCGCTTTAAAGGCGTATCATTATAAGACAATATTCCTACATCCCTACCTAACTCATAATCTATATCATTACATTGCCGCAAAAGCTCATAAAGTACACGGTCATTCACACAAATATAAGCTGTACTTTTCTTTACAATTAGCGATTTTGAATCATCACATATTGAATAGTCAAAATGATTTTTAACACAAAATCTTTTAAAATACTCAACGCTTTCATAAGGATGATGTGTAAACTCTGGATATACAAAACTTAATTCTTTATATTTTCTAAATAAGTGTGAAGCTTTTTCTAAACACGAATAAAAAGCTTTCCCAAAATCCTGAAAAACATAGTTACCCTTTTCACTTAAATTAGCTTTCCAATCTATCAACAAAAGTTTTTCTGAATCAATTTTTGACAAACTCTCAATAACTTCCTGATCATCAAAACCCATTACAATATACTTATAATACTTTCCGCTATCAACATTTAACATGGTCTTGAAGTTTTTTATGTTGTAATGATGAAATTGCAAGTCAACAATTACATCATCAGGCATATAACTCATAAAAGAATGATAAAAAACTTCCTTGTAGGCTTTAAAAGTACTTATTAGAAGCAAAACTTTTTTTCTACTTTCACTTATATAATACCCTTTATTCGGAGTTGCTTTTATATACCCTTGTTTTTTTAATAATGTATAGGCTTTAAAAACAGTATCTCTAGAAATATTATATTCTTTACTAAATTCATTTATGGAAGGGATACTATCTCCAGAACTAAAAGTATTTATCTCAATAGATTCTTTAAAGGCATTAACCACCTTCATGTATTTCGGAATGTTATTCCCGTTGATATTTTTTAGAACAATTCTCTGATCAACCATTTTGGAAAACTCAATATATTTATCATTAGAACCTAGATTATAGTCATAGAAAACAAACATCTAGTGCTTCAAAGAAATTATAAAAAATAGAATTGTCTATCCTGTACTTTCTGAACAATCAGAAAAACACTTGTTCATTAATAAACTTCAAGAAAGCTTAAGTAATTAGCTTACGCTGTTATTTCAGAATATAAAATCATTCTTTAAACCCCATCAAAAAAAGGAGAAATAAAAATAAGCTTAAAATTTTATTTTTTAATGTTAGTAGATATTATAAGTAGATTAGCAAACATCTTCTTCTGTTTAAATGAAGCCCTACATAATACTATTGAAAATAGAGCTTTGGTTTAAAAAAATCTTCAGATTTTCTTAACAAAAAAACTGAAGCTTAGATTTCGTCGGGATGACAGGATTTGAACCTGCGACCACACGGCCCCCAGCCGTGTACGCTAACCGGACTGCGCCACATCCCGTTTTTAAAACAGTTTCCAAAGAAAACATATTTTTAAATAATTACAAAACAAAAAAGCCAAAGCTGTTAGCTTTGGCTTTCAAATATTTAACCGTCCTCCTATTTAGTAAGACATGTTTTGTTTAATTATATGTTGATGTAGATACTTCAAACGTTGCATCTTTAGCTGCTAAATATCGCTCTGCATCAAGTGCTGCCATACAGCCTGTTCCTGCAGCAGTTACTGCTTGTCTGTATACATGATCTGCAGCATCACCGGACACAAAAACACCATCAATATTTGTTTTAGAACTCCCTGGAACATTGATAATGTAACCTGTTTCATCTAAATCTAAATAATCTTTAAAAATATCAGTATTTGGTTTATGACCGATAGCTACAAAAAAACCTGTGGCAGGAATATCGTGCTTTTCTTTAGTTTTATTATTAAACACACGAACGCCGTTTACCACTTGTCCATCACCTAAAACCTCATCAGTTTCAGTATTGAATAGTATCTCTATGTTTTCAGTATTTCTTACTCTGGCTTCCATAATTTTAGAAGCTCTAAACTCATCACGCCTTACCAACATAGTTACCTTTTTACATAACTTTGATAAATAGTGAGCCTCCTCACAAGCTGAATCGCCTGCTCCCACTATAACCACTTCTTGATTTCTATAAAAGAAACCATCACAAACAGCACAAGCTGAGACACCGCCTCCCAATTTTAAATATTTCTGTTCAGAATCTAAACCTAAATATTTTGCAGAAGCCCCTGTTGAAATAATTATAGTATCTGCATGAATTTCTTTTTCATCATTCACCCAAACTTTATGTACATCACCTGAGAAATCTACCTTGGTAATCCATCCATTACGCACGTCGGTATCAAAACGTTCCGCTTGCGCTTGTAGCTGCATCATCATTTCTGGACCTGTTACACCTTCTGGGTATCCAGGGAAATTTTCAACATCATTGGTAGTTGTCAATTGCCCACCTGGTTGCGACCCTTGATACAATACTGGGTTCATATTTGCCCTTGCCGCGTAAATTGCTGCCGTATAACCCGCGGGTCCAGAGCCTATTATTAAACATTTTAATCTTTCTATATCTTCTGCCATGATCTTATCAATTTAGTAGAACAAAAGTAGAATTTTTGGTGTAAACCTTACACATAAGTTATTAACAGTTGTCTATAACATAATATCTAAAAACTATACCTCATTAAAATCCTATTCAAACATTTATTGTTATTTCATAAGCACTATCTTTAGCCTAAATTTGAAACTTATGAAAATAGTAGTTTTAGACGGCCATACATTAAACCCAGGAGATTTAAACTGGGATATGTTAAAAACCTTTGGAGATGTTACCGTTTTTGATAGAACAGCTTACAAAGATGTTGACATTATTAAAAATATTGGTGATGCCGAAATTATTTTCACAAACAAAACACCCATCAATAAAAGTGTTTTACAAAGTGCAACTGCATTAAAATATATAGGCGTTTTAGCAACTGGCTATAATGTTGTAGATATAGAAACCGCTAAATTAAATGGCGTTACGGTAACTAATGTCCCAGACTATAGTTCGCAATCTGTTGCGCAATTCACAATGGCATTAATTTTAGAATTATGTCACCACATAGGCCATCATAATCTTTCTGTACAGCAAGGCGATTGGGTTAAAAGCAAAGACTTTTCATTTTGGAATTACCCATTAATTGAATTAGCTGGAAAAACGCTTGGTCTTATTGGATTTGGTAAAATTGGTAAAGCCACAGCAAAATTAGCCGAAGCCTTCGGTATGAAAATATTAGTATTTAATAGAACAAAGTATTCTGAATTTGAAAATGAAAATTTAAGATTCACAACGTTAGATGATGTTTTACAAAATTCAGATTTTATAAGCTTACATTGCCCTTTAACTTCAGAAACAAAAGGTATTATAAATGCAGATTCAATTAAAAAAATGAAAGATACTGCGTTTTTAATCAATACATCCAGAGGACCTTTAGTAAATGAGTTAGATTTGGCTAATGCACTAAATAATAATAAAATTTCTGGAGCTGCTATTGATGTAATTTCAGCAGAACCAATGCAAGCAGAAAACCCTTTATTGGGAGCAAAAAACTGCATAATAACACCGCATATTGCCTGGGCACCAAAAGAAGCACGCCAACGATTAATGGATACAACTATTGAAAATCTTAACGCATTTTTAAAAGGCAACCCACAAAATGTTGTAAACTAAAAAAGACTTTTCATAAAAATGAAAAGTCTTTTAGTCGGGGTGGCAGGATTCGAACCTGCGACCTCCGCGTCCCAAACGCGGCGCGATAACCGGGCTACGCTACACCCCGAAATAGTTATCTAAGCGGATGCAAATATACTCCTTTAAACCAGTTTTTAAAGTATTTTTCTAAGAAAAATTTAGTTTTTCAAATTTTTACATGTTTTAGTAAACTTCTAATTTCGGCTAGTGAAAAAAAACAATGTCTTTGCTTAGTATTTAGCAGCATTAGTCTAACCTTTTATTGATGATTTAAGTATTACAAACGATAGCATTAATTACTAAAACACTTCTAAAGCTCAAAAGCCTGCATTACTAAATAAAAAGTATAATTAATTCTATAAATGGCTTTATAACTACCAAAAAGTTGCTAATTCAAAAAAATAGTCTCAATCCACACCTTATCATTTTACATTTACTAAATTTGTTTTTAGGAGAAACAAACCCAAAACACTATGTTAGTAATCGGAATTGCAGGAGGCACAGGATGCGGTAAAACTACTGTGGTAAATCAGCTTTTAAAAGAGCTTCCCGAAGGTGAAGTAAGTGTTATATCTCAAGATTCATATTACAAGGACACCTCGCATTTAAGCTATGATGAACGAGTAAAAATTAATTTTGATCACCCAAGGAGTATCGATTTTGATTTACTGGCAGTACACCTTAAAGCATTAAAAAGTAACGAACCTATACACCAACCCGTATACTCCTTCGTTAAACATAATAGAACTGGTGATACCATTTTAACGCATCCTAGAAAGGTAATGATTGTAGAAGGTATTTTAATACTTACCAACCCTGAACTTCGGGATATGTTTGATATTAAAATTTTTGTACATGCGGATAGCGACGAGCGTTTGATTAGACGATTGAAGCGTGATATTTCAGAACGTGGTAGGGATTTAGATGAAGTATTAACGCGTTATAAAACCACCTTAAAACCAATGCATGATCAGTTTATAGAACCCATGAAAGAGTATGCAGATATTATTATACCAAACAACCATTATAACACGGTAGCCATTGATATTGTGCGCACCATCATTAATGAGAAATTATAATATGGCATTACCAAAAAACAAATACTTAAAACCCTTTAAAAATATTTTTATTCTAATTTTAGCTGTATTTGCTATTTGGATGTTGTTTTTTGATGCCAATTCTTGGTTAATTCATCATGAGCTTAATACTGAAATTGAAGATTTAGAAAATGAAAAAGAGTATTACAAGAAAGAAATTGAAAAAGACAAAAAAGATCTTAAAAAGCTAAGCACAAAGGAAGGTTTAGAAAAATTTGCTAGAGAAGAATATTACATGAAGCGCGAAAATGAAGAAATTTATATTATTGAATATGAAGATAGTTTAAAAACAAAAAACAATGAGTAACAAATTGTTTGAGGACTTTGATTCTGTATCTGCGAAACAATGGAAACAAAAAATACAGTTCGATTTAAAAGGTGCTAATTACAACGATACTTTAATTTGGAAAACCAATGAAGGTATTAATGTTAAACCCTTTTATCATGCAGATGATTTTGAATCACTAAATAATATTTCTAACACTAAATCAACGCAATGGAAAATCTGTCAAGATATTTTTGTTGCTGATGTTAAAAAATCTAACCTCAAGGCTATTGATATTGTTGAAAGAGGAGCTGAAAGTATCATTTTCATTATCCCTTCAGGTACTATTTCTATTAAAGATTTAACAAAAAATCTCAATATTGAAAACACGCTTTTTTATTTTGAATTACAATTTCTTTCAGAAGAATATATAAATAAAATTTTTACTGAAATCTCTAAAGCAATAGTATTTACGGATGTCATTAATCATCTTTCAAAATCAGGAAACTGGTTTAATAATTTCAATGATGATCTTACTTTATTTAGATCCATTGTTAAAAAAACCTCATCATTTAGCATAGACTCAAGCTTATATCAAAATGCTGGTGCTAATATGGTGCAACAATTGGCTTACACCTTAGCGCATGCTAACGAATACTTAAACACATTAGAACCAGAAGAAGTTAATTTACCAACTTTAAAAGTTACATTTAAAGTTTCAATAGGTACAAACTACTTTTTTGAAATTGCAAAATTACGCGCCTTACGATACTTATGGAAAACACTAGCTACAGAATACAAAATAAATCCAAATTGCCATATTATTGCAAAGCCCACTAAACGCAATAAAACTCTTTATGATTATAATACAAATATGCTCAGAACGACAAGTGAATGTATGAGTGCCGTATTGGGTGGCGCTAATACCATTTGCAATTTAGCTTATGATGCTGTATACCATAAAACTAATGAATTTGGAGAGCGTATTGCTAGAAACCAGTTGTTAATTTTGAAGCACGAAAGTTATTTCAACATGGTTAACAACCCAACTGATGGTTCTTATTACATAGAAAGCATTACAAATCAACTCTCTGAAAAAGCCTTAGAATTATTTAAAAACATTGAAAATAATGGCGGGTTTTTAAAGCAATTAAAAGCAGGTACTATCCAAAGAAAAATTAAAGAAAGTGCCTCAATTGAAAGAAGACAATTTGAAAATGGTGAAGAAATTTTATTAGGAACTAACAAATACCCAAACCCTAACGATAAAATGAAGCATGAATTAGAAATTTATCCATTCATAAAAACAAACCCTAGAAAAACATTAATTGAACCTATAATAGAACAAAGATTATCAGAACATTTAGAACAAAAACGATTAAAAAATGAAAATTAAAATGAATTTAAAACTTACCAGCATCGTATTTTTATTAATTTTTACTGTATTTAGTTGTAAAAAAGAGTCTCATTTTTCAGATTATAAATACACCGACAAACCAGTAGCCTTTACTTGTGAAGGTATAAATAGCAAATTACTCAACGAAGCGCTTTACAGTTTTGAGGATGATATCACTAAACATTACAAAGGAAAAAGTCAAAATTATCGATTAGACCAAGCTTACTCTCAAATTATAAGAAACTCAGTATTTGGAAGATTAAAATTAGAAGATATGGTTTCGAAACATACTGTAAGTATTTTTGAAGCTTTAAAAAATGAAAATGATTTATGGGATGCAAACAATACAAAAAGTCATTTAAACTACAACGGAACCGCAATGAACTGTATTTCAAATGGAATAAAAGATAAGTCCTTAAAAACCACACTTGGCGCCCTATTATCAACCAATAGTATGAGTCCAAAACTATTTGGAGCACCTTTAACTACAAAATACAGATATGCACTAAACGATAAAAATTTAGCCATGTACATTGCTTTAGATTTGTATTATGCCAAAATGTTTGATGTCGATTTTAGTAAAGTGAATTTTAACAAACCTGAGCAAAAAGTAGATTTTAATAAATTACCCCCTAAACAAATGGAAGATCCTCATGCTGGACACAACCACTAGAGCTTAATGATAAAAATCAAAATATATTTTTATACGAGTATCATACTACTGAGTTTAACTTCATGTTTAAACTCAGTAGCCTCTGAGGTTAAAAATTGGATTGAGATAAGTAACATTGAAGATATTAAGGGGCATTATCATTTTTTGAGCGATGATGGTATAAAAATTTTTTTACCACAAAGTTTTAAAAAATACTCTTCTGTCGGTTACCAACAATTATTAGATTCTTTGGCTACAAAAAAGAATTACGATTTAGAAATTAAACGCTTACATGTCCTCAGAGAAATGGAAGGGAATTTTTATATCTTTTTTGATGAAGAGACACGCTCAACTTATACTATAAACACATTACCTTACACACCCCTATACAGGGGAGATGCGCAATATATTTTAGGAATAATCTCCATGAATCATAAGAAAATTGCCAGTAAAACTGATTTGGAATTCACTAAAATAACTGCAAAATATAATTCTAATAAAACCACTCAAATCTTTAAAGCTATTCACAGAATTGATGACACTAAAAAGAGTCTTTCAACTTACAATTCTTCTTATATACTAACATCCAATAAAAAAACAGTTTTTTTACAATTGCACACTGGTTTTGATGTTGATTTTGATCCTTTTCTTCAAAAAATGATTTTATAATGAAAAGAAAAAATCTTCAACATATCAAACTCAAATCAGGAGGTAAAAACTCGAAACTAAAGACTTCGAATTTTAAAACTGCTGAAGGTATTGATATTAAGTCTACCTATTCAAAAGAGGATATTGAAGATTTAGAGCACCTTAATTTTGTTGCAGGCATTACACCTAATCTTCGCGGTCCATATAGCACCATGTATGTGCAAAGACCTTGGACTATTCGTCAGTACGCGGGTTTTTCTACTGCTGAAGAAAGTAATGCTTTTTACAGAAGAAACTTAGCCGCAGGACAAAAAGGATTATCTGTAGCTTTTGATTTAGCCACACATAGAGGTTATGATTCAGACCACGAACGGGTGGTTGGGGATGTTGGTAAAGCTGGTGTAGCTATTGATTCTGTTGAAGACATGAAAATACTCTTTGACCAGATTCCACTAGATAAAATGTCTGTTTCCATGACTATGAATGGTGCCGTTTTACCAATAATGGCTTTTTATATTGTAGCTGCTCAAGAACAAGACGTAAAACCTGAACAACTAGCTGGAACCATTCAAAATGATATATTAAAGGAATTTATGGTTAGAAACACATATATCTATCCGCCTAAACCTTCAATGAAAATCATTTCTGATATTTTTGAGTATACCAGTAAAAACATGCCAAAATTTAATAGCATAAGTATTTCAGGGTATCACATGCAAGAAGCAGGCGCAACTTGTGATATTGAACTTGCATACACCCTTGCAAATGGCTTAGAGTATATTAGAAAAGGTTTAGCTACTGGAATGGATATTGACACCTTTGCGCCTCGCTTATCTTTTTTCTGGGCTATTGGCATGAATCATTTTATGGAAATTGCTAAAATGCGAGCTGCAAGAATGCTCTGGGCAAAAATTGTTAAACAATTCAACCCGAAAAATAAAAAATCCTTATCATTAAGAACACATTGCCAAACATCTGGTTGGAGTTTAACAGAACAAGACCCTTTTAATAATGTAGCTAGAACAACTATTGAAGCCGCGGCAGCAGCATTTGGTGGCACTCAAAGCTTACACACTAACGCTTTAGATGAAGCCATAGCTTTACCTACTGATTTTTCAGCTAGAATTGCAAGAAATACTCAAATTTTTCTGCAAGAAGAAACTAAAATCACAAAAACGGTTGACCCTTGGGCTGGAAGTTTCTATGTTGAAAAGTTAACACATGACATCGCTGAAAAAGCATGGTCTTTAATTGAAGAAGTTGAAGACTTAGGAGGTATGACAAAAGCTATAGAAGCGGGTATCCCAAAGATAAGAATTGAAGAGGCAGCAGCTAGAAAACAAGCCCGAATCGATTCTGGTCAAGATATTATAGTTGGCGTAAATAAATATAGGCTTGAAGAAGAAGCCCCTATTACCACTTTAGAAGTTGATAACCAAACTGTTAAAAACGCTCAAATAGAACGATTAAAAAAAATAAAATCTGAAAGAAATCCCGAAAAAGTAAACTCAGCATTGTTAAAATTAACTAAGGCTGCCCGAACAGGACAAGAAAATTTATTAGCTTTAGCAGTTGAAGCTGCTCGCCAACGTGCTACACTCGGAGAAATAAGTGACGCATTGGAAGCAGAATTTGGAAGACATAAAGCACAAATTAAATCATTTTCGGGCGTGTACAGCAAAGAAATAAAAGACGATAAATCCTTTAAAAGAGCTCAAAAATTAGCTGATATTTTTGCAGATCAAGATGGTAGGCGCCCTCGTATTATGATTGCTAAAATGGGACAAGATGGCCATGACCGAGGAGCAAAAGTTGTTGCAACAGGTTATGCAGATGTTGGCTTTGATGTTGATATTGGTCCACTTTTTCAAACCCCACAAGAAGCCGCTAAACAAGCGGTTGAAAATGATGTTCATATTTTAGGCGTATCCTCTTTAGCTGCAGGTCATAAAACACTAGTCCCCCAAGTTATTGAAGCACTAAAATCTTATAGACGTGATGATATTATAGTTATTGTTGGTGGTGTAATCCCAAAACAAGACTACCAATATTTATTTGATGCTGGTGCCATAGCAGTTTTTGGACCTGGAACAAAAATAAGTGATGCAGCCATTAAAATTTTAGAAATTTTGATTGATGAGGAATAAAAATTTTAAGCCCTATAGTTAAATGGATAACACAACAATTATAGGTATAACTAGCTTTATAATAGTCGTACTATTTTCACTTTTCTCAGCATTTCTTTTAAGTGTTAAAACTACAAAAAAACTTAGTAATCAATTACTTGCAGGTTTCTTAATTATTACTACTGTAGACATTAGCGTATTCTTTTATCACAATTTTATTGAGTTACCTCCTATTCTTGAAATGTTTAGGATTCAGATTTCTTCATTCAAAGACCCTTTGCTATTTCTATACATATTATCTGTAATTTATTCAGATTTTAAATTAAAACCTAAACACGCTGTACATTTAATTCCTTGGATAATTAACATCATTATTTTACTTCCTAATTTTTTTCTTGCATCAAAAGAAACACAAATTGGATTTATATCCAACTTCCATCTAACCAAAGAATCCTATTATATTTCAATGATTGGAAGAATTATCGAAGTTATTTATATTGTAGCAGAACTCTATTACCTCTTAAGATATCGAAAACTATTGTTAGAAAATTACACAAGTAAAGATGCTTTTTATAATTACCATTGGGTAAAACAACTCATCATTTTTATTCTTATAGGACAATTATTAACGTTTATAAAAGCTATAGTTAGAGATTCAGGAGAATTTGATATGGCTTTTGTAAACATTTTCAGAATTATCTTGCTTTTATTTGGTTTATTCTTTAGTTTTTGGTTAGTATTCAAAGCACTTTTATCCCCCAAATTATTTAGAGGCATTGCTGTTAACCTTCGCCTCTCCAAAGAAATAGTAAAAGATGGTAATAAAGAAAATGATAATCTAATAAAAAATATAAAAACTTTTATGAATGAAAAGGAGCCTTTTTTAGATCCTTCATTAACTGTAAAAAGTCTTTCAGAGAAAATTAATATTCCTCATCGCGAATTATCTGTCTTGATTAATCAAGAACTCGGGCAACACTTTTTCGATTTTGTAAATGGATATCGCGTTGAAAAAGCCAAATCTATTTTTAAAAATAATACCGAAACTAAGCTAACAGTTCTTGAAGTATTATATGAAGTTGGTTTTAATTCAAAATCCTCATTCAATACTGCCTTTAAAAAACACACAGGACAAACACCTACCGCCTTCCGAAAATCCCAATAAACACAGGGCTTTGTAAAAAGTCGAACGTTTCATTAAACAAAGTCGAACGCATTTATATTTCAAAAATGCGTTCGACTTTTAACAATCGGTCGTGTACTACTCATTACTGGATGATATTTGCTTCAAATAAAACAAGTATCAATCTAAAAACAAAAACACACGATGAAACGTTTAACCATATTAACACTGTTACTACTTCCTACATTACTCATTTCTCAAATTAATATAAAAGGAAAAATAATTGATCATTCTCAATCCATAGCATGGGCCAATGTAGTTTTAACTAGATTAAACGGTGACATTGTTACTGGAGGTATTTCAGATGACGATGGGAATTTCAATTTACAAACTGATTCTGGAATTTATAATTTAACTATAAGCTTTATGGGGTATTCTAATTTTGTAAAAGAAATAAAGCTTACTGAAAACTTAGACTTAGGAACTATTGTTCTTAAAGCTGATAACACACTTGATGAAATTGTGATTACACAAAAAAAGAAACTCATCGAACAAAAACCAGATCGTTTAGTTTTTAATGTTGAAAATAGCGTAACAGCCATTGGAGGAGACGCTCTTGACGCTTTGAGTATTGCTCCTGGTTTGAGCGTACAAAACAACAGTATTAGTTTATTAGGACGAGGGGAGTCTAGAGTAATGATTAACGGACGTTTATTACAACTTTCGGCCGAGGATTTATCTAGCTATTTAAGTGCTATTGCAGCTAGCGATATTAAAAAAATTGAAGTTATCACTTCTCCTCCTGCAAAATATGAAGCTGCTGGTAATGGCGGGTTAATTAATATTATTTTAAAGAAAGGTAAACTAAACTCTTGGAAAAACTCATCATCAATTATAAGCAATATTAATACTTATAACTTTATTTCATTAAGAAATAGTTTTTTGTATAACAAAAATAAACTAAGCCTGTCTTTAAATTTAAATGGCACAAAAGGAAACTCAAGAAACACAGAAGATTTCCAAGTATTTTATCCAAGTAGCAACTGGGACATTGATATTGACAGTAAAGATGGTGAAGACAACCTTTCTGCTCAAATGTTGCTAGATTATAATATTAGTAAAAAAACAACAATTGGTATTCAATATTTGGGGAATTCTAAAAGCCCTAATATGATTGATAAAAGTACCTCACGAATAGTTAACACTTCAAATACTTTAGACTCGCTTCTGATTAATAATGGAAACAACCAATCTAAAGTTAATAGCCATTTGATTAATTTACACTCAAATAGTAAATTAGACTCTTTAGGAACAAATATTTCTTTTGATTTGGATTATTTTTCTTATGACTCAGATCAAGACAGAGGGTTTATAACAAATAGTTTTCTACCTAGTCGAGAATTTCAAGGAATCAATGCTGCTGCAAATACTTTTTCAAATCAAAAAATAGAAAACTATAGTATTAAAACAGATATAGAACAACCGTTAGAGTTTGTTAATTTATCCTATGGAATAAAATTAAGTACCATTAAAAACAATAGCGATATTAGGTTTTTTAACACTATTTCAGGGAATCCTGTTCTAGACACCAACATCTCTAATACATTTAAGTACGAAGAAAACATTCAGGCTTTTTACATAAATGGATCCAAAAAAATAAATGAAAAATGGGATATTCAATTAGGTTTACGATTTGAAAACACGAAAACAAAAGGGGTTTCTGTTCAGTTAAATGAAACGAATACCAACTCGTATTCCAAACTATTCCCTTCTTTTTATGCTAGTTATAACAAGGATGAAAACAATAGCTTTTCTTTAAGCTATGGCAAACGAGTTGAAAGACCTAGATTTAGAGACTTAAACCCTTTTAGATCTGTTATAAGCAGTAACACATTCAGCGTTGGAAATCCTTTTTTAAGACCCTCATTTATTGATAATTTTGATTTTAAATACACCTACAAGAACAATTTCACAACCAATGCTTTTTTAAACATAAGAGATGATGGCTCTAGTATAATTTTTACATCAGATGTTGAAACAAGCACACAAATTGCAACACGCGCAAACTTCTTTAAACAATATAACTTTGGGATAACACAAAGCTTATTATTTAATAAAATATCTTGGTTAGAAAGCCAGAATAGCGTTACGCTTTTGGGTTCTAAAACCAATTTTACCGAAAATATTGGAGCAACACCACAAAATGGATTTATGATTAATGCAAACTCTAGTAATAAGATTAATTTAAATAAAACAACTAAACTACAACTGGATGCCTATTACAGCTCACCGTTTAAAACTGGATTATTTAGTGTAGGTGAAATGCATAGTATTGATTTAGGGATTAGCAAACAATTCTTGAATAAACAACTACAAGTAGCCGTCTTGGTTAAAGATATTTTTAACAGGTCTAGCTTGAATAATTTTGAATCTACAGTAAACAGCGTAAAACAAGTTTATGCACAAAATGATAATAACAGATTTATAAGATTATCGGCAAGTTATAGCTTTGGAAATAAGAAAGTAAACGAAAAACTCAGAAACTTTGGAAACGAAGAAGAAATTAGAAGATCAAATTAATATATTAATTATAAAAAAATAGTCATGAAAAAAACACACCTAATAACCATTATCATGTTCTCTGCAACAACAATGTTTGCACAAAATATATCAAAAAAAATAGATTCAATCTTAAACAACCTTCATGAAGAACATCCTAACACAGGAATAAGCTTAGGCTTATACTATAAAGACCAAGTGATTTACAGTAATATAGGAACTATCAACAGAACTGATAACCAGAAAATTGACGAGAATACTGTTTTTGAAATTGCTTCAATAACAAAAGCAATTACAGGTAATTTAATTGCGCAAGCCATCAAAGACAAAAAATTTAATAGCAACAGTTATATTGACAATTATTTACCTCCCTTTTTTGAGTTAAACACAAATATCAAAAATAAAATCAAAATTTCAGACTTGGCATCGCATCAATCAGGTTTACCAGATATTGATTTTAGGAAATTAATAGCATTAAATCCTCAACAACCTGTTAGCGTTATAAACAAAGACTCTGTAGCAAATCTTATAAACAATTGTGACACATTAATAGACTATGGAAAATATCGTTATTCTACAATTGGTTTTATTCTACTAGGCCAAATATTAGAACAAGCTTACGGAGAAAGCTATGAATTTATTTTAACAGAAAAAATTATCAAACCCATCCAAATGAAACGCACCTTTACGAGAAATTTTGATGTAGAAAATGTGACCTCTGGATTTAATTTGGATGGTGGTGCTCAAGAGCTTTTTAAATGGAACATCACTGCTCCTGCTGGATTAATTAAATCAAGTTCTGCTGATATGATTAGCTATTTAAAACATCTTCTATACGATGATTCAAATAGGTCTGCTACTTCAATAACTGAACAACGTTTTTATAAAGATGATAAGATAGAAATTGGTTTGGGTTTAAATATTATCCAAATAGGAGATGAAACTATTTTTGCCAAAACAGGTGATACACTTGGGCAAACTTCAGTAATTGCATACAATCAAGCTAAAAAATGGGGATTAGTCATTCTTATTAATGAAAGTAATTCTAAATTAAGAAATAATATTTTCAATACTATTTATGAACAAATTTTGAATTAATACTAGCAAAACCCAAATATCTTATCTTGATTATTACTAATCATTTAAGATTCCAATCTTGTTAACAAGTTCCACTTTTATTCCACATAAATAATTGTATTTTTGTTACTCATTAAACCAAATCATCTAATGGGTAAAATCATTGCAATTGCTAATCAAAAAGGGGGTGTAGGTAAAACAACTACCTCAGTAAATTTAGCAGCTTCGCTGGGCGTTCTAGAAAAAAAAGTATTACTTATAGATGCTGACCCTCAAGCAAATGCAACTTCTGGAATTGGAATTGATGTAGAATCTGTTGACATAGGAACCTACCAACTTTTAGAACACTCGAACGAAGCTAAAGAAGCTATAATAAAAACAGAAACACCAAATCTGGATATTATACCAGCACATATTGATCTGGTAGCCATTGAAATAGAACTTGTTGATAAAGACGAACGAGAATACATGCTTAAAAAAGCACTCGCGGATATCAAAGACGATTATGACTATATTTTAATTGACTGCGCACCATCTCTAGGTCTACTCACGTTAAACGCTTTAACAGCTTCAGATGCCGTAATCATACCAATTCAATGTGAATACTTTGCCCTTGAAGGACTTGGAAAACTTTTAAACACCATAAAAAGTGTTCAAAAAATACACAATGCTGAATTGGATATTGAAGGCTTATTACTTACCATGTATGATTCGCGTTTACGCTTATCCAATCAAGTAGTTGAAGAAGTACAAAAACACTTCAACGATATGGTATTTAAAACTATCATTCAGCGTAATGTAAGACTCAGTGAAGCACCTAGTTACGGAGAAAGTATAATTAATTACGATGCTAGTAGTAAAGGTGCTAACAATTACTTAAGTTTGGCAAAAGAAATTATCAATAAAAACGCTTAAATTATGGCTAAGGCAACAAAAAAACAGGCTTTAGGTAGAGGTTTATCGGCACTTTTAAAAGATCCCAGTAACGATATCCAATCGGTTCAAGACAAAAATGCTGATAAAGTTATTGGTAATATTATTGAATTGGATATTGATTTTATTGAAGTTAACCCATTTCAACCCCGCACAAATTTTAGCGAAGAATCTTTACGAGAATTAGCCTCATCTATTAAAGAATTAGGCATCATACAGCCTATAACAGTTAGAAAATTAGGTTTAAATAAATATCAGTTAGTTTCTGGAGAACGTCGTTTTAGAGCTTCAAAATCTTTGAACTTAGAAACAATTCCAGCTTATGTTAGAATTGCTAACGATCAGGAATCTTTAGAAATGGCTTTGGTTGAAAATATTCAACGCCAAGATTTAGACCCAATTGAAATTGCATTATCATACCAGCGTTTAATTGACGAGATAAACTTAACGCAAGAGCAAATGAGTGAACGCGTAGGCAAAAAACGTTCTACCATCGCAAACTACTTGCGCTTATTGAAATTAGACCCTATCATCCAAACAGGTATGCGAGATGGTTTTATTTCTATGGGGCACGGTCGTGCTTTAATAGCTATTGAAAACCAAAGCGCACAGCTTGATATTTACGAAAAAATACTATCTGATAAGCTTTCTGTAAGAGAAACTGAAAATATTATTCGCGATTTCAACACAACCGGTAGCTCTGAATCAACTTCAAAAAAATCAGAAGACAACGAGATTCCAAAATTTGTTAAAAAGGGAATTACTGCGTTTTCTGAATACTTTGGACATAAAATTGACGTTAAAGTCTCTAAAAACGGGAAAGGTAAAATCACGATTCCTTTTCATTCAGAAGAAGACTTTAATCGTATTAAAAAATTAGTTCAAGGTGATTCCAAATAAACTCCTTTTTACAGGAATACTAACATGCTTACTTTGTTTCTCTTCATTTACACAAAACAAGAAGAAAAAACAAAAGAAAGAACTTCCTAAGGAAGTTGTTATAGATTCTATCGTTAAACCTAGCAAACCAATAAACCCGCTTTCACCAGCTAAAGCAGCATTTTATTCGGCTATCCTTCCAGGATTGGGGCAAGCATATAATAAAAAGTACTGGAAAATACCTATTGTATACGGAGCTATTGGTACTGGTGTTTACTTTTACATTAACAATAACAAAGAGTACAACAGATTCAGAGATGCATATAAACGTAGACTTGCTGGTTTTAACGACGATGAATTTTCTTTAGATTCTCAAGGCAATCCATTAACAACACCACGAGTATCCACCGAACGACTAGAAGATGCACAAAAATTCTATCGAAGAAACAAAGAAATTTCTTTATTAGTAACCATTGGTTTATATGCCCTAAATATTATTGATGCCAATGTTGATGCGCATTTATTACAATATAATGTTGATGAAAATCTATCTTTGTCTCCACATTACGAACTAAACCAGATAGACGCCTCAAGTAACTTGGGACTAACTTTAAATTTTAAATTTTAACCCAATTTAGGGTATAAACATACAATACTTTATATATGAATATAGCTTTACTCGGATATGGAAAAATGGGAAAAACCATAGAGCAAATTGCCATAAAACGTGGACATAATATTGTTTTAAAGGTTGATAAAGACGATAACGACTATGATATTACGAAAGCTGATGTAGCTATAGATTTTAGTATACCAAACGTTGCTTTTAATAACATTTCTAATTGTATTAACAACAATGTACCTGTAATATCTGGAACTACAGGTTGGTTGGATAAATATGATGATGCTGTTACTTTATGTAAAGAAAAAAAAGGAGCATTTATCTATGCTTCTAATTATAGTTTAGGTGTGAATATCTTTTTTGAGTTGAATAAAACTTTAGCTAAAATGATGAGTGCCTTAAAGCAATATAATGTTTCTATGGAAGAGATTCATCATACTCAAAAACTAGATGCTCCAAGCGGAACAGCGATTTCATTAGCAAATGGCGTTATTGAACAGCACGAAGGTTATGATAATTGGAAACTTGATGAAAATGGTGAAAGCACTATTCCAATAACCGCTAAACGTATTGAGGATGTACCTGGCACGCACACCGTTGCCTACGAAAGCGAGGTAGACACCATAAACATTGAGCATATTGCGCATACCAGACAAGGTTTTGCATTAGGTGCAGTTGTAGCGGCAGAATGGATTGCAGGAAAAACAGGTGTATTTACCATGAATGATGTGTTAAATATTGGTTAATTTACAATAAAAGTGTAACAACTAACAACGAGTTGTTACTAACATAAAATAAAAATTTTGAGATTATGACTTGGACACAATGGTTAATTTTCATTTTGATAATTCAAGTAATTCATGGTTTAGGAACCTGGAAATTATACATTAAAGCTGGCAAACAAGCTTGGGAAGCTTTTGTTCCTGTGTACAACGGCATTATTTTAATGAAAATTATAAACCGTCCTTGGTGGTGGATTATTTTATTATTCTTACCTATTGTAAACCTTATTATGTTTCCAGTGGTTTGGGTTGAAACTGCCAGAAGTTTTGGCAAAAACACATCCGTTGACACCTTTTTAGCTGTTATAACATTAGGTTTTTACAACTACTACCTCAATTATGTTGCCGATGTAAACTATATTGAAAATAGAAGTTTACAACCAAATTCATCTGGTGGCGATTGGTTAAGTTCTATTTTGTTTGCTATTGTTGCAGCAACTATAGTACACACCTACTTTATGCAACCGTTTACTATCCCATCCTCTTCGCTAGAAAAATCATTGCTAGTTGGAGATTTCCTGTTTGTTAGTAAATTTCATTATGGCGCGAGAGTTCCAATGACTACCGTAGGCGCACCTATGGTACATGACACTATCCCTGGATTAAATAAAAAGTCTTATTTATTTAATGATGATTTTGAAACACGAAAAACATCTTGGAAAAACAAACTACAACTGCCTTATTTACGTATTCCTGGGTTTGAAAAAATTGATAGAAATGAGATTGTCGTTTTCAATCAGCCTGCAGATACCCTAAGGGATATGAACGAGTTTAAACCCGACAGAAACTATTACAAGCCTATAGATAAGAAAACCAATCTTGTAAAACGTTGTGTTGGTGTTGCAGGAGATTCGCTTGAAGTTAGAAATGGTTATGTTTATATAAATGGAAAAAAGAACGAATTACCAGACAGAGCTCATTTACAGTTTAGTTATTTAGTACAACCAAAAACCAATCAATTCAATCCTAAATTCGTAAAAGATCGATATGATATTACTGATGGTTTTGGAATAATGAATGCTCAAAACACATATTATTTTTCAGCAATTTCAGATGAAGCTCTAGCAAAATTCAAAAATCATCCTAATGTTGCTAGCATTACACCCAACAAACGAGAAAAAGGACTAAGAGATCCAGATATATTTCCGCATGATCCAAATTACAATTGGAATGTTGATTTTTTCGGCCCCATTTATATTCCTGAAGAAGGAAAAACAATTGATATTAATTTAGACGTTTTACCACTTTATAAACGTGTAATTACTGAATACGAAGGCAACACATTACAAGTTAAGGGCAACCAAATCTTAATTAATGGAGAGCTAGCAAACACCTATACATTCAAGCAAAACTACTATTGGATGATGGGTGACAACCGCCACAACTCAATTGATGCCAGACGTTGGGGATTTGTGCCTTTTAATCATGTTATTGGAAAACCTGTATTTATTTGGATGAGTTGGGATGGCTTAAAAAACCCACGTTGGGAACGTTTCTTTACAACAGTAAGTGGCAAAGGAAAAGCCACCTCTTATCTTATACCATTTTTAGTATTGTTATTTGGATGGATAGGATTTAACAAATTTAGAAAACGTAAAAAAGCCAGTAACTAGACTTAATATTTTTTTGCTTAAATTTCTTTTTAAAGACTAAGCATATTTTATGGGCATTAAAGGGCTTTTATTTTTAGTATTTATACCATTATTTTCTTTCTCACAGAAAGAGAACACACTTAATAAAAACTTTGTTTTAGGCCGTATTAGCTATAAAGAGCATCCCGCTTTTATACAAGTAGCTTCAATTCATAGTAACAAATCCATTTATCTAGATAAGGAAGTATATCAAGCCTTTAAAAGAATGTATGAACAGGCAAAAATAGAGCACATTTCTCTTAAAATTATTTCTGGAACGCGGAATTTTGATGAACAAAAAGCCATATGGGAACGTAAATGGAAAACATACAAGCATCTAAAACCCATAGATAGAGCAAAAAAAATATTAGAGTACAGTTCGATGCCATCGTCTTCAAGACATCACTGGGGAACTGATATTGATATAAATAGTTTAAACAATACTTATTTTGAAAAAGGTACAGGTAAATTGGAATACAATTGGTTAGTTAACAATGCTCATAAGTTTGGTTTCTATCAAGTTTACACCAATAAGACTAATGGAAGAACCGGTTATAATTTAGAATGTTGGCATTGGTCTTATCTGCCTTTAGCAAATACATACCTTAATTTTTATAAACAACACATAACGTATTTAGATATAAAAGGTTTTAGTGGCTCCCATCTTGCTGAATCATTACATATTATCTCTGATTATGTTTGTGGTATTTCAAAACAAGCCAAAACATTCATTAACAATTAGCTTATGGGAATGGTAATTCATCCAACATATTTTCCAAATATTGCACATTATATTGCCATAGCAAATGCTAATGAAGTGGTTTTTGAAATGGAAGATAATTTCTTAAAACAAACCTACAGAAACCGAACCTACATTTTGGCAGCAAATGGAAAACTAAGTTTAAATATTCCAGTTATTCATTCGCAAAAAAATCGTCAGAAATATAAAGAAGTTAGAATCTTTAATGAAGAGAAATGGCAAAATCAGCATTGGAAATCTTTACTTTCAGCGTATAGAACCTCTCCTTTTTTTGAGTATTATCAAGATGAACTTCAACCTGTATTCCATCAAAAGGCAAATTTTTTGTTAGATTTTAATTTGAAATGTTTTGAAGTGCTTTGTGATTGTTTACAATTAGAATGCAATACTTCAAAAACGAAGACCTTTCAAAAAAATATTGAAAACAAAGTTGATTTACGGTATTTAGTCAATGCCAAAAAGGAAGCACCTTTTGCGTTTGAAAGTTATACACAAGTATTTAGTAATAAACATGGTTTTATTCCTAATTTAAGCATACTAGATTTACTTTTTAACGAAGGGCCTAATGCTTTAAATTATTTAGAATCTCATAGTATTAAATCGTAATAATGTTTCAATCATTCATCCATTATGGGAGTCATTTTTTATTACCTCTTCTAATTGCGTTATTGTTTTATAAATCGAATTGGAAATACGCTTATCTTATCATGATAGCTGGTATGCTAATTGATTTAGACCATCTACTAGCAACACCTGTTTTTGATCCTAGCAGATGCAGTATTGGTTTTCACCCGTTACACTCATCTTTCTTTATTTTGTTTTATTTCTTTTTGTGCTTTCCTAAAAAGTCGCGGTTGGTTGGATTAGGGTTAGTAATCCATATTATTTCAGATGCATTGGACTGTGCTCTGATGTAATCCCTAATATTAAACTCTTTTATTTCAATTTAAGCTAAGCGTAGTCATTATTGGATAATGGTCAGAATAATGCTGATTATAGGCCTTAAAACCATTCACATCAAAGCCTTTATCAGCCAATATAAAATCAATACGAACTGGGAAGAATTTAAAATCGTAAGTGCGCCCAAAACCATTACCAGCTTCCTTAAACGTATCATTTAAGTCACCTTTTATCTTCCTGTAAACATAAGAGAATGCTGTGTTGTTAAAATCGCCACAAATAACCATTTTATAATCACATTGGGTTTTATGCATTAAAAAAAGCTCTGTTTGAAATTGCTGCATTTTAAACGCTGTACCTATACGTTTAAATAAACGTTCTGACTCTTTGGTGTCAAGGTTTTCAACTTTTGGGTCAATACGCAAAGACTCCAAATGGATATTATAAAACCTAATCGTATCTTCACCCTTTACAACATCGGCATAAATAGCATTATTTCCAGTATCAGGAAACTCAACAGACCCAGAATTCACAATAGGATATTGAGAAAAAATAGCTTGCCCATATCGTGTTTTCGTTCCAGATAACTTTTCAAACTTATATTTAAAGAAAGACAAATCGATATTTTTATGCGGGTGATATTCTTGCAAACTCAACACGTCTGGTGATTCATTTTTAATAAAATCAACCATTTTTTTTTCTATCCCTTTTTCGGGAATCCATTCGTACAAATTAAATAACCTAACGTTATAATTCATTACCTTAAAGTTGCCGGAAGCATTAACATGCTTAGAAGATGAAAATTTATATAATGATCCGAATGAAAAATACCCAATAGCAAGAACCACAAGTGATAAAATAAATTGCTTTTTAAGCTTTACTAACCAGTATAAAAAGAAAAGTACATTA
The DNA here is from genome assembly GCF_947490405.1 of uncultured Algibacter sp. Taxonomy (GTDB): domain Bacteria; phylum Bacteroidota; class Bacteroidia; order Flavobacteriales; family Flavobacteriaceae; genus Algibacter_B. The sequence continues at coordinate 331,671 of NZ_CANLGU010000001.1, forward strand.
ACTAAGATAAGTAATGCAACACCCAAACTTAAAACAGATAGTATTGCAAACGTTTTTGGAGGTAAAAAAGGAAGGATGAAAGATAATAATAAGAGAACAGCTAATATTCTATTGACTAACCATAATAATTTATCAATAAACTTTAGTTTCTTCATGGTATTACTTTCCAGCTCTAAATAAGAATTCTTTTTCTTCTGAAGTTAAACTATCATAACCACTTTTACTGATTTTATCTAGGATAACATCAATTTTCTTCTGGTTATTAAACTCATTAAAATCAGCTTTAGTATAGCCACCTACTTTACTTTTATTTTTATGTACCGTTTTTAAAGGTACTTTTTTTGATGCTTTAAATAAGCTCGCAATACTATCCATAAATTTTTCAAAACCTTTACCAATATCTTTTCCTTTGGTGAGTTGTTTTGCGTAAAAATAACCTAAGAAAGCGCCTCCTAAATGCGCTAGATTTCCACCCGCATTACCCGTTTCTTGGTTACTAATACCAGTAAAAACTCCTAAAACATCCAATACCACAATAGCAGCACCAATGTACCAGAGTTTGATGTTAAATGTAAAAAAACGCATCTCTTGATTTGGCATGTAAGCACAAAGAAAAATCAATAATGCTCTTACTGCTGCCGATGCACCAAGTAGCTTTGAATACCCACCAAAAACACTAGGAAACAGAGTATAGCATAACATAAATAGCAAACCGCCAGATATAGCTCCCAAAAAATAAACATTTAATGCCATTTTGGTACTAAATAAATTTAAAAACATACGCCCTAAAAAATAGAGCCATAGCATATTAAATAGAAGGTGAAAAAAGTCGTAATGTAGAAAAGCATAGGATATAATGGTCCACGGTTTTAAGATAAACTTAGAAAAATCACTAGGTAATTCAAACCAAGTAAAATTCATTCTTAAAATTAAAGCGAGCAAAAAAATCACTAAATTAATGGCTATTATCTTTTCAAGCACATTAAGGTTAGAGAGCTTCTTTTTTATATCCTGATTAAGCGTTGTCATTTAATACCAACGGTTTTGGTTAAACTGATTTTTCTTCCAGTACCACATGATTAAGAAACCTGTAACAGCACCACCTACGTGTGCCATGTATGCTGTATTACTTGGGCTAAAAAAGGATTGTCCTGTTAAACCCGAGATTAAATCTAAAATTATAATTCCTGGGATAAAATATTTGGCTTTGATAGGAATTGGCAAAAAAATCATCATCAATTCAGCATTTGGATTCATCATTCCAAAAGCTGCCATAACCCCCATAATACAACCTGAAGCTCCAACCATGGAAGCATTGTAAGCTGGAAATATGTCTTTTAACAGAGCTACCTGAGATTGGGTAACACCAGCACTTACTTCATTTGTAGTAAGCATTTGTTTAATACTCTGAGACGATAATCCTGACTCTAATAAGGTATTATAATCTGGAAGGTATTGAAAATAGTAAAATCCAACTTGAAGTAAAACAGCTCCCAAACCAGCAGAAATGTATAAAAACAAAAAGCGCTTTGAGCCAAGAACTTGCTCCACTGGTGTACCAAACATCCAGAGTGCAAACATATTAAAGAAAATATGCATTGCTCCACCATGCATAAACATGTGCGTAATAATTTGCCAAGGTTTAAAAGCATCATTTTGCGGAAAATACATAGCAAACCATTCGTAGAATAGATTTCCATTTCCAATATATAATGTACCAATAAACATAATCACGTTAATGATTAATAAATGTTTAACGGTTTCTGAAATTCGCATCATATCTTAAATAAATTTTTTATCTAACTCATCAACACTCATGGTAATAAATGTTGTACGGTTAGTAGGCGAAACATTGGGTTCTTTACAAGCAAATAACTTATTTACCAAATGTTCTTGCTCATCGCTTTGAAGAGATTGCCCTGTTTTGATAGCTAAACTTTTAGCCATAGATTTTGCCAACAAATCTGTTGCACTAAAGTGAGTATCTGGCACCTCGTTTTCAACATCACTAATTAATTGTTCTAAAATAATAGACACTTCACTTTCTGGAACCCCTATGGGCACACCCGTAATATCAACAGATTCATCTTTTACACTTGAGAACACAAAACCAGTGTGCTCTAAGTCATCTTTCAATTGATTTATAATAGCAATATCCTGAGGTGAAAAATGGAGTTGTAACGGAAATAACAATTGCTGGCTAGCAGCTTCCTTTATGGTTAGATTCTTTAAAAAGTCTTCATACAATATGCGTTGATGTGCGCGATGTTGATCGATAACCAACATACCAGATTTTATGGTGCTTACAATATATTTATTATGAAGTTGATACGTGGTATTGGTCTGGTCTATCTGGTCATCTTCAAAAAAAGTTCCTGTTTGTTCTTCACTTTCAAATTGAACTTCTGTAAAATCCCTTTCGGTTTGATTACCCTTTGATTCTAAACCAACATATAACCCTTCCCAACTTGATGCTGGTTCCCTTTTATAAGTTGATGTCCCTCCTCCTGAAGATTTTGATACTTTTTCTTCTTGAAATGGATTAAAACTTCTATCAACTTCCACCTTTGGCACATCTGTATCAGCTTGTTTATAGCTATAAGGTGTGTCTAGATTGGGGTCGCGCTCAAAATCTAATACTGGTGCAATATTAAACTGCCCCAAACTGTGTTTAACAGCAGAACGCAACAAAGCATAAAGCGTATGCTCATCATCAAACTTAATTTCAGTTTTTGTTGGGTGAATATTAATATCGATAGTTTGCGGGTCTACAGTTAAATTTAAAAAATAACTAGCATGTGTACCATTTTTTAGCAAACCTTCAAACGCTGAAGCTATTGCATGATTTAAATACGCACTTTTTATAAATCGATTATTTACGAAAAAGTATTGCTCGCCTCTTGTCTTTTTTGCAAATTCAGGTTTACCAACAAATCCTGATATTTTAAGCACTTCGGTATCCTCTTCAACAGGAACCAATTTCTCATTAGTCTTATTACCAAAGATATTTACAATACGTTGGCGGTAGTTACTAACTGGCAAATTAAAAGTTTCACTGCCGTTGTTATATAAAGCAAAACTAATGGAAGGGTGTGCTAGAGCCACACGATGAAACTCATCAATAACATGTCGTAGCTCAACCGTATCAGACTTTAAAAAATTACGTCGTGCTGGTATATTAAAAAAAAGATTTTTTACTGAGACTGAGGTTCCTGTTGGTGTAACTACAACTTCTTGAGAAACAACATTACTCCCTTCAATAATTAAACAAGTCCCAACATCTTCTTGGTCTTGTTTGGTTTTTAACTCTACATGTGCAATGGCTGCTATACTCGCCAATGCTTCTCCCCTAAAACCTTTGGTATGTAATTGAAATAAATCTTCGGCGTTTCTAATTTTTGATGTGGCATGACGCTCGAAACTCAATCTTGCATCAGTATTACTCATGCCTTTTCCATTGTCAATGACTTGAACAAGGGTTTTACCAGCGTCTTTAATAATTAATTTTATGGTATCAGAATTAGCATCAATAGCGTTTTCTAGAAGTTCTTTTACTACTGAGGCAGGACGCTGTACAACTTCTCCAGCGGCAATTTGATTTGCAACATGATCGGGTAAAAGCTGTATGATGTCTGCCATAAATTATTTAGGTAAGAATATAGATAAATCGAAGTCGATAACAAATAAAAATACTAAAACCAAGATAGCTATAATAATCAAAATACGACGATTTGCCTCTCTATCTGGGTTGTTTTTTAAATCATCTAAAGCATCATTAAATTTTCCTTTTATTCCTTTATTTGCACCAACTGTTTTTCTGTATTCATCAAATTTATGTTTGATTTCAAAAGGGTTACCTTCTCCTTTATCATCATAATAACGTGGTGTGTAATTAAATTTTTTGTTTTTACGCAATTTTAAAAGTCCCATGATTTCTTAGTTTTTTGATTACATGTATTTTTTTTCTAATACATACATACAAATCAATAATAATACCAAAATCATGATTAAGACCTTCATGGACATAGCACCTCTTGCCTTTACTTTGGTGCCCTTACTTTGTTTCCATTTTGAAACAAAATCTTTGGTATCAGCATTGTCGTTTAAACTAGAATCTGTTTGGTTTTCTTTAGAAAACCTTGACTGATAATTAAACGTTCTATGTTTGCGTTGTTTAAACAAAATCTAGTATTGCTCGTCTTTTCAAAAATACTTAAAAGTATGCAGAAATAGGCGATGAAATTCCCAAAAAATGTTAAGAAAAGTAAAAGTGATTTGTTATTCCAAAGGAGGCGAGACTAAAGCCATCTATAAAACAAACAGACTGCCGCGTTTTACAAAAAAGTAAAACTCGCAGTGACGTTATATATTAACTATTTTTCCTGAGTTCTGCCATTTTAATAGCAGCTATAGCAGCTTCGGTTCCTTTATTACCATGCTTTCCTCCAGAACGTTCGAGTCCTTGTTGCATCGTATTATCTGTAAGCACGCAGAAAATAACCGGTGTTTCGCGCGTTACATTTAAGTCTTTAATCCCTTGTGTAACACCCTCGCAAACAAAATCAAAATGTTTGGTTTCCCCTTGAATAACGCTTCCAATAGCAATAACAGCATTAACCATTTGTTCTTGCATTTTTTTACAACCGTAAATTAACTCAAAACTTCCAGGAACATTCCAACGGATAATATTATTTGGCAACACACCATTATCAATTAGCGCATCGTAAGCGCCTTTATACAAGCCTTCAGTGATATTATCATTCCATTCAGAAACAACAATCCCAAACCGAAATTTACTCGCGTCTGGGATTGTTGCTTTATCGTAATCTGATAAGTTTTTATTTGCCGTAGCCATAGTAATTAAGAATTACTTATTTGCCAACACCTGAGCTTTTCCAATAAACACATCTACTTTTGAAGCTTCAGTAGAATTGGCATAATCATCTTTTATTCTCTTAAAGTATGCCAGTGCTTTATCTGCTTTTCCTAAATCAAGTGCAATGGTACCCGCTTTAAACAAGTACATTGGTGTTGTAAATTCGTTATCTCGCATTTCTGCTGCTTGCTCATAAGCATCCAAAGCATCCTCTGGTTGATTTCCTTGAACATAAGCATCACCAATATTACCTTTTGCTAATGGTGCTAGTATTTCATCATCACTTTTAAAATTGCTTAAATATTCAATAGCCTCATTATATTTTTTTAATCTTAAGTAAGCTGTACCTGCGTAATAGTTAGCTAAATTAGCAGAAGGTGTACCACTGTATTCTTCAATAATATCCAACATACCAAATTTACCTTCACCGCCGTTTAAAGCTAAGTTGTACAATGAATCTTTTGCAGTTCCTGTAACGGCTTGGTCAAAATACTTTTGCGCTTGAAACATATCGTTCATAGCAGCTTCTTGCTTTGGTTTTGCAATAAATTCTTTATAACCTAAAGATGCCAAAACCACTAGCGCTACTAAGCCGATGACTATGAAAATATATTTTTGATTCTTTGCTACAAAGTCTTCTGTTTTAGAAGCCGTTTCATCAAGGGTATTAAAAACCTCAGCAGTTGTAGATCCCTCTTCTATATTCTGTTGCTTCTCAACTTTTGTTTTTGGTTTATGTCCTCTTTTCTTGTAAGTTGCCATTGTGTGCTTTCTAAAATTATTGTCGCGCAAAAATATAATTTTTCTTCATAACTAAAAGGGTATTTATTTGATATTTTTCAATAATTTGCACATCTTTTCAAGAGTTTAACCTCAAAATAGGCTATAAGTTGCTTTTTGTATGATTTTAAAATCGCTGTCTTTACTTAATTACAAAAATTTTGATAGTAAGTCGTTCATTTTCAATGATAAAATAAATTGTATTGTTGGTAATAACGGAATTGGAAAGACGAATGTATTGGATGCCATTTATCATTTATCTTTTGGGAAAAGTTATTTTAATCCTGTGGCAACACAGAATATTAAGCATGATGAAGATTTCTTTGTGATTAATGGTGATTATGATAAGAATGACAAAACTGAAAAAGTAGCAATAAGCTTAAAGCGTGGACAAAAAAAAGTTATTAAGCGCAATGGTAAAGCTTATGAGAAATTTAGTGAACATATTGGTTTTTTACCTTTAGTTATTATTTCTCCAGCAGATAGGGATTTGATTATTGAAGGTAGTAGCACACGAAGAAAATTTATAGATAGCGTAATTTCACAGAGCGATAAAAATTACTTAAGCTATATAATAAATTACAATAAAATATTGGCGCAACGTAATGCTTTACTAAAATATTTTGCGCTAAACCACACATTTAACAACGATACTTTAGAGGTTTACAATAATCAACTTACTGAATATGGCACACTAATTTTTGAAAAACGCAATGCGTTTTTAAAAGCCTTTATTCCTATTTTTAAATCGCGTTACGAAGCTATTAGTAATGGTAATGAGGTTGTAGATTTGGCATATAATAGCCATTTATTTGAAGATGATTTGAATACGCTTTTAAAAGCCTCAATAAATAAAGATAAGGCGTTACAATTTACTAGTGTAGGCATCCATAAAGATGATTTACACTTTAATATTGAAAGCCACCCAATTAAAAAATTTGGTAGTCAAGGCCAGCAAAAATCGTTTTTGATTGCTTTAAAACTGGCTCAGTTTGATTTTATTAAAGCGCAAAGTGGCGTGAACCCCATTTTACTTTTAGATGATATTTTTGATAAGTTGGATGAGCAACGCGTAGCACAGATTATTAAACTTGTTGACGATGAGAATTTTGGGCAATTGTTTATTAGTGATACACATGCTGAACGTACCGAACATGCTGTAAAACAAGTGCACCAGAGTTATGAGATTTTTAGACTTTGATGCTTAGTCACTCATTCACAAATTCTTTTGCTTAATAGTGTTTGATTTTGTAAAAAATTTCAGCTAACTTCGTTTAACGATGGATATAAGTCATTAAAGAACGACGTCATATCCATCGTTAAACGAACCTCTCCAAAAGTAAATACAGCTTTAATTAAAAAAATAAGATAGCAGATAATTGCGTTAGGGATTGTAAAGGAAATCCTTTTTTGAGACTATCGAAACCAAAATACTTTTTGGTTGAAGATACCGAAGCGAAGCTTAAAAAAAAGATTGTATTGGAAAGCCCGACCCTTGTGGTAACGCCCAAATAATTTTTATACTTTTACGAAACATAAATTTTGACTCTATTGTAATTAAACCATGGCAAAACGTAATAATGAAAACTTGAGTATTGGCGACGCTTTAAAGGAGTTTGTTTCTACAAATAAACTTGAAAAAGGCTTAAATAAGGTTAATGTGGCGGATGCTTGGGAGAAACTTATGGGGAATGGGGTTAACAATTATACCCTGTCTGTAAACTTAGAGCGTGAGACTTTATATGTGCAATTGAGTTCTAGTGTTTTACGTGAAGAATTAAGCTACGGTAAGGAAAAGATAATTAACATGCTTAATGAAGAATTGGGTAAAGTAATTATTAAAAAATTGATTTTAAGATAATTACACTTTGAGTTAATTATTAAATAAATGTATAATTTTTGATTTTGTACAATTATTTATACTACCTTTGGGCTTTAATTTTATAATACAAATACAATGAGTAAAGGTACCGTAAAATTCTTTAACGATTCAAAAGGTTTTGGATTCATTATTGAAGAGGACAACAACAAAGAACATTTCGTACACATTTCAGGATTAATCGATGAAATTCGTGAAGGCGACAATGTTGAGTTCGATCTACAAGAAGGTAGAAAAGGATTAAACGCCGTAAACGTAAAAGTAATCTAATATATACTTTAACAATTACAATTAAAAGCCTATCTATTTTGATAGGCTTTTTTGTTTATAGTGATTTATAAATTAATTGGAAGTATCTTTGCAAAACATATTAATTTAATAGTTACACAATGAATAAAGGTACAGTAAAATTTTTCAATGATTCTAAAGGTTTTGGATTCATAACTGAAGACGACAACAACAAAGAACATTTCGTACACATTTCTGGATTAATCGATGAAATTCGTGAAGGTGATGCCGTAGAATTTGATTTACAAGAAGGTAAAAAAGGATTAAACGCCGTAAACGTAAAAGTAATCTAATATATACTTTAACAATTACAATTAAAAGCCTATCAGTTTTGATAGGCTTTTTTTGTGGCATTAAGTTTGCTCTATATGAAACATAATAATTTAAATTTAATACAATGAGTAAAGGAACAGTAAAATTCTTCAACGATTCTAAAGGATTCGGATTTATAACTGAAGAAGGTTCAAACACAGAACATTTTGTTCACATTTCTGGATTAATCGATGAAATTCGCGAAGGCGATATTGTTGAGTTTGATTTACAGGAAGGTAGAAAAGGCTTAAATGCCGTAAACGTAAAAGTAGTTTAGTACCACATATACACGTTTTTAAACAAGAAAATCCAGCAACTATGTTGCTGGATTTTTTTATTTTTATGATAAACAGTTTTAAAACTGCTCTCTTCCAGAGAAGTGAAATGCACCTTCTATAGCTGCATTATCATCACTATCACTACCATGTACTGCGTTTTCACTTATTGAATCTGCATACATTTTTCTAATGGTACCTTCTGCGGCATCTGCAGGATTTGTAGCTCCAATTAATGTTCTAAAATCTTCTACAGCGTTTTCCTTTTCTAAGATAGCTGCAACTATGGGTCCGCGTGTCATATATTCCACTAACTCTGGAAAAAATGGACGCTCTTTATGTATTGCGTAAAATGTTTCTGCATCTGCAGTGGTCATTTGTGTTAATTTCATAGCTACAATTCTAAACCCTGAAGCTGAAATTTTTTCTAAGATTGCACCAATGTGTCCTTTTTCAACCGCATCTGGCTTAAGCATTGTAAATGTTCTATTTGTTGCCATTGTTATTATTTTATGTATTCAGATAATAAATATTTGTTAAATATGTCTTCATGAAATAACAAAACAAATTCTAGAAAACAATTTTACAAATCTGTTGTTATTTTGGGTGCAAAAGTAATCTATTTCTACGGATTTGCAATATTTCTAATTTTAAAAAAATTGTATCTTTGCAAACTATGAAAAAACAAGACATTGCAAGCATAAAGCAGCTTTTATCTACTAAAAAAAAGATTGTTATAGTACCTCATAAAAACCCTGATGGTGATGCTATTGGTTCTACTTTGGGCCTTTACCATTATTTAATTAAAAGCGGTCATAAAGTAAATGTTTTGGTTCCCAATGATTATCCTTCGTTCTTAAAATGGATTCCTGGAAATGAAACTATTTTAAAATACGATTACCAATCTGGTGTTTGCGATGCGCTTATAAAAGATGCTGATATTATCTTTACTTTAGATTTTAATGCATTTCATAGAACAGGAGATATGGAATCTGTTTTAACTGAAAGTAATGGATTAAAAATCATGATAGATCATCATCAAGCTCCCGATGATTATGCTACTTATATGTACAGTGACGTTAGTATGAGTTCTACTTGCGAAATGGTTTATCATTTTATCGATATGTTAGGAAATGCTGATGCTGTTGATAGTAATATTGCGACCTGTCTTTATGTTGGCATTATGACCGACACAGGCTCTTTTAGATTTCCTTCTACTACAAGCACTACACATAACATTGTAGCAAAACTGATTGAAAAAGGTGCAAATAATTCTGATATCCATAACAATGTTTATGACACAAACTCTTATGAACGTTTACAGCTATTAGGTTGTGCACTCAGCAATTTAAAAGTAATACCAGAGTTAAGAACAGCTTATATTACGCTGTCTCAAAACGAGCTACAAAAGTATAATTATAAAAAAGGAGACACTGAAGGTGTTGTAAATTATGGTCTGTCTCTAGACGGCATTGTACTTGCCGCTATTTTTATTGAGGATAGAAATGAAGGCATTATAAAAATATCGTTACGCTCCAAAGGAAGCTTTTCTGTTAACGAAATGTCTAGAGCTCATTTTGGTGGTGGCGGCCATACTAATGCCGCTGGAGGAAAGAGTTATTTATCTCTCGAAAAAACAGTTGAAAAATTTATTAGTATATTACCTACTTATAACAAAGCCCTAAATAATGAATAAATTACTTACCATAGCTTTGGTTTTACTAGCCTTTGGCTGTAAAACCCCTGAAGCTAGACGCCCTGTTTCCGCTACATCAGGATCCTTTATAGATGCCTCTGTAGAGCGTAATAAAAAGCTAAACGCTAAGGAAAAAGCGCTTATTGAGAACCTTATGAAGCAAGAAGAGCAAGATTATATCGCTTCTGAAAGTGGATTCTGGTATTACTACAATAATAAAATTGAAAACGACTCCTTAATAACACCTGCATTTGGTGATATTGTAAATTACAATTACAATGTTAAAGGCATTAATGGCAACACTATTTATTCTACTGAAGAGATTAAAACACGAACCTATGCCATGGATAAGGAGGAGTTATTTACTGGGTTGCGTGAAGGTTTAAAGCTAATGAAAAGTGGTGAAACGGCTACGTTTCTGTTTCCTTCTCAAAAAGCTTATGGTTACTACGGTGATGAAAATAAAATTGGCAGTAATGTGCCTTTGATTTGTGAAGTTACCATTAATTCTATTACCCAAAATCAAACGCCATAATATGCTTTTAAAAAGTGCTATTCGAGTTTTTATACTAGCACTTGTTCTAGCAAATTTCTCTTCATGTAGTGAGAAGTATGACAACCTAGATGATGGTATTTATGCAGAATTTGTAACCACAAAAGGTATTATGGTTGCTAAATTAACTTACAAAAAAACGCCAGTTACTGTTGCCAATTTTGTATCATTATCTGAAGGTTCTAATACACTAGCAAAAGCAGAATACAAAAACAAACCTTATTTTAACAACACACTTTTTCATCGGGTTATTGACAATTCAATAGTACAAGCTGGTACACCAAATGGCAAAAGCTCTGGAAACCCTGGTTATAAGTTTAAAGACGAATTCCATCCCAGTTTAAAGCATGATAAAGCAGGGGTTTTATCTATGGCCAATTTTGGTCCGAAAACTAACGGAAGCCAATTTTTTATTACTGAAATACCAAGACCAGGTCTAGATAATAAACATACTGTTTTTGGAGAACTTGTTATAGGACTTGATGTTTTAGACTCCATATCTCAAGTAAAAACCGATAAAGATTATAGACCCATAGAACCTGTTTTAATTAAAAAACTTAATATTATTCGAAAAGGTAGTGATGCTAAAAATTTTGATGCATCCGAGTTTTTTGAAAGTCATTTCATTGAAGAAGAACGTTTAGAGAAAGAAAGGAAAGCTAAAACGGAAGCTCTTGTAAAATCGACTTTAGAAAAATTTAAAAAACAAAAAGCCAAAGCTATTAAACTTGAATCTGGCTTACAATATTTCATTTCTGAAAAAGGAACAGGACTGCATCTGCATGAAGATGCTGAAGCTTTGGTGCATTATACAGTTTTTACTGAGGATGGCAAACTTATTAAAACTAGCAAGTTAGAAGTCGCAGAAAATCTTAATGCTGTTAATAACAAAAAGAAAGCAACTAACAAATACCAACCTATCCGAGCCGATATTGGACCTGATGCACAAATGATTCCAGGGTTTAAAGAAGGCCTACAACAGTTAAGCGTTGGAGACAAAGCTACTTTATTTATACCATACCATTTAGGCTTTGGGGAAGCTGGAGGTAATACCGTACCTGGTAAAACCAATATTATTTTTGAGGTTGAAGTCTTAAAACTTCTTAGATAAATTTTAACATAAATACCATATCAAACCTTTATATTTACGCTGAAAAACAAAACCTATGCAAGCATTAAAATTTGATTGGAATCCGATAACAGGAATTGATATTGTTGGAAACTTCAAACTACACTTTTATAGTGTGATGTGGATTGTTGCTTTTATTTTGGGTTGGTATATCATGAAACGTATTTTCACTAAAGAGAAAGTATCTCTTGATTATCTAGACCCCTTATTTATTTATACGGTTTTAGCTACTATGTTAGGTGCAAGGTTAGGGCATGTACTATTTTATCAATCGGAGTTAATTTCAGAAGACTTCTTTAGTATTTTCTTACCGTTTAAGTTTAAAGGCGGGTTTGAGTTTACAGGATTTCAAGGCTTAGCGAGTCATGGTGCTGCTATTGGTATTATTATTGGCATGTATTTGTACCGTAGAAAGTACACCTATAAATCAATACTTTGGATTTTAGATAGGATTGTTATTCCTGTATCTTCTGGTGCTATTTTTATTAGAATTGGAAACTTTATAAATTCTGAAATTATTGGAAAAGCTTCTGGAGACTTTCCGCTAGGTGTACGCTTCATTCAGGATCAATATTATAAAAGTGAAATTGTACAACGTACTGGTATTAAAGATGTTCAAAAAGCGTATAATGCAGTTACTGAGAATTCACAATATCAAAACTTACTTGAAGCTGTTCCATACAGACACCCATCACAACTTTACGAATCGTTTTGTTACATTTTTGTATTTCTAATCTTGTGGTATTTCTACTCCAAAACAACAAAAAAAGACCAACCTGGTTTCTTATTTGGCTTATTTTTAGTACTACTTTGGTCGATTAGATTCTTTATAGAATTCACCAAAGAACCCCAAGGGGACGAGTACATCAATTGGTTTAACTTAAATACTGGACAGTGGCTAAGTATTCCTTTTGTTCTTATTGGCCTATACTTTATGTTTGTTTACAAACCCAAAAATGCTAATAAGTAAATTATGTTTTTAAAACGTAACTTTTTACTCTTTACGACTCTATCGCTTTTGATATATATGTCTTGTAAAGACAATAAAAAAGTCATTACACAAACCGAAGTTACATTCACTAAAGAAGGAGAACTTACAATTTTTAAATCTGCTGATTCTTCAAAAATTAGTTTAGATATTGAAATTGCAGATACAGATTTTGACATTCAAACAGGTTTAATGTACCGAAATCAAATGGAAAAAAATCAAGGTATGTTATTTATTTTTGATGATGAACGTGAACGTTTCTTCTATATGAAAAACACTAAAATTCCTCTGGATTTAATATACATTGATGCAGACACTAATATTGTTAGCTTCCAAAAGAACGCAAAACCTTTTGATGAATCTTCACTTCCCTCAAATGGTCCAGCAAAATATGTATTAGAAATTAATGCTGGTTTAGTTGATACTTGGAACCTTACAGCAAAAGATTCTATTATTTTTACTAAACAGTAAAATTATTTAACGTCTTTTTCCCCCTAAATATTCCATAGCTTCACCTTTACCAAAGCCATAGCTAAACCCAATGGCTACAAATCGACCACGCTGACTAAAGCTGTAAGCTTTTGAGTTATCTTGCTCAATAAAGGTTTCAAAAAACCTTGAAGCAAACACATCCCTGATACTTAAATTAATAACACCTTTATCTTTCAATATCTTTTTACGTATACCAATATCAAGAAAGGTATTTGCGCTTCTTATACCCTGCACAGTTTTTACTTTTGATTGATGATTACCAACCGCTTCTAAATCAATTTTAGCTGGCAACTTGAATTTAGCCATGAGTTTTGATCCCCATTGGCTACCATTAAAATCAAAAACGGTTGATTCAAAAGTTCCTTTTCTATCAAATTGGTTATAGTTAAAATCAATATTACAGGTTAACCATTTAGCGAAACTATACTTAGTATTAAATTCAATACCAGAAGCACTATTCGTTCCGATGTTTTCTGGCATACTTGTGTTAACGTTATCTTGAAAAACCGAGATGCGTTCAATAACATCTGTTGTATACCTATGGAAAACTCCAAAATTTAAAGATGTTTTCCCTATATCAAAAATACTTGTTAATTCATAAGAATCTGTAAACTCTGGTGTAAGCCCTGGATTACCTTGTCTGATATTAAAGTTATTACGGATACTAAAAAACGGATTTAATGAACGCATTCCTGGTCTGTTTATTCTAGCGGAATACCCTGCTTGAAATGATACAGCATCTGATAATTTAAAAGATGTATGAATACTTGGAAACAAATTGGTATAGTTCTGTTTATTGGATTGATTTGTATTTACAAGGGTTGTAACTAAATCAGTTTGTTCTAATCGCAATCCTGCTTTTAATCCCCAATTCTCGTATTCGTACCCTCCAATTAAATATGCTCCCAGCACTTTTTGATCAAATTCAAAATTATTGGTTAAGTCGAAATCAGTTTCAAATACACCATTAACTAAATCCTGAACTTCAAAATCATTCCCAATATCATTAATAACATATTGCATCCCTGTTTCCATAGTCCAAATCTCAGAAAATGGTTTTGTGTAATCCAGTTTAAAGGTATATGTGTTATCAGAGTAATCTGTTCTAGTGTTTTGTATATTATCCCTATTGTCTCCAGATAGTGTTGTATCTTCAAATAATGAGGTTAAATCTTTCCCAAAAGAATTTCCTGTAGCACTTAAAAGTAAATCATGATCTTCATGATCCTCAAAATCTCGTTTATAGACTAATTCATATTGCCACTTTGGATTGGTTGCTTCTGTAGTTTCTCTACGATTCCATTCAGACGTTATGTTATTATCAGAACCAAGGGCTTTAAAATTAATATCTGATGGTTGATCTTCAATTTCATAAGCAAAATTCCCTGATAGCGTTATTACATTGTTGGAATTGATATAATAATCTGTTCCTAAAGTTATATTATAAAATTTTTCTACTCTTAAATTTCTACCTTCACTTAATATAGATGTACTATTTTCAAGATTCTCATTTATATTTTCAGAATCGCGAGGATAAACTCGTCTTCCTAAACCAAGTTGGGTGAATAAATTAAACCTTTCTGAACGTCTGTTTAAACTCAAACCAAAACTATTATTATCTGGCACTCCGGCATTTAAGCTAAAAGCACCATTTAGCCCCTTACGCTCGTCCTTTTTAATAACAATATTTATAATTCCTGATGTTCCTTCGGCATCGTATTTAGCTGAAGGGTTAGTTATAACCTCTACCCTATCAATCATGTCTGCAGTAATACTACCTAAAGCACCACCGTCCTCTGTTAAAATAGAAGGTTTCCCGTTTATTAAAACTTGTACTCCTGTACTACCACGTAAACTTATTGCGCCTTCAATATCTACATTTACAGATGGTACATTATTTAAAACTTCTAGAGCACTAGCCCCAGTGGTACTTAAATCTTTACCTACATTGAAAACACGTTTATCTAACTTGAATTGCGAAGATGAAACCTCAGCTTGCACTAAAACTTCCCCTAATTGTTCTGCATCTTCCTCCAGTAAAATAGTTCCTAGATTAATTTTACCATTATTAACATCAAAAGTTTTAATAGTTTTTGAGACAAAACCCATAAAACTAATTTGAACGTAAAAGTTATTAGCCTCTGTATTAATTCTAAAGGTACCATTTTCAGCAGTTATCACTCCCGTTATTGTTTTATTTGAGTCAGTATCTAATAAGGCTACAGTGCTGTAAGCTAGTGGTTGTTTACCAACCTTTTCAACAACTTTTCCTTTAATTTCAATATTTTGCGCTGATAGTGATTGATTTGATATGTGAATCGAAATAATTAAAAATAGACTACAGAGATACTTTAAATTCATTTGAAAAACTTATGCACGAACAATAATGACAATCTTAATTTTTATTAGCTAAGTTATTAAACTATTTCTTATGAATTTTGAAAATGGATTCATCAAATAAAAAAACACTTTATGGCAATGTAATAAACTTTGCTATTGATTGCGTTAGGGATTGAAACGGCATCCTTTTATGTGCCTACCTAACAGGTTTATTATAAAAAATAAATTAATAATAATCTACTAAAGCTTTAATAAGACACCAAAATAATTTAAGCACAAAAAAGATATAGTGTAAAGCCCGACCCTTGTGGTAACGCCCAAATAAAAAAAGCCTACTAACAAACGTTAATAGGCTTTCTTGTAAAGAAAAAAGTTTGAGTTAGTTTTTCTCTTTTTTCCCTTCTAATTTATTTACAGTATCATACATGATTGGTGTTGCAATAAATAATGACGAGTAGGTACCAACAATAACACCTATGATTAAGGCGAACATAAAACCACGGATAGAATCGCCACCAAAGATGAAGATTGCTAATAATACTACTAATGTAGTAAGTGAGGTATTTAAAGTTCTACTCAACGTACTGCTTAATGATGCGTTTACAACTTTATCGAACTTCCAAGAGGTATGCTCATTAAAGAACTCACGAATTCTATCGAATACTACCACGGTATCGTTTAATGAGTAACCAATAACCGTTAGGATAGCTGCGATAAACGCTTGGTTTATTTCCATATTAAATGGCATAAACTTGTACGTTAATGAGAATACTCCTAATACAATTAATACATCGTGGAATACTGCAGCTACTGCACCTAATGAATACTGCCATTTCTTAAAACGAATTAAGATATATAAGAATACAACGATTAACGACCCTAAAATTGCCCAGAATGAAGCTTGCTTAATATCATCAGCAATTGTTGGTGTTACTTTATAAGATTCTAATAAACCAACTTGTTTATTTTCATCATTTAAATCGATGAATTGCTCATAAGAGATTCCTTCTAAATGAGGCACTAAAGCTTCATATAATGATTTTCTGATTTCTTCATCTACCGCAGCTCCAGACTCGTTTACTTTATATTTAGTTGTAATTTTTAACTGGTTTGCATCTCCAAAAGTTTTGGCATCTGCACTTCCGAAAACATCTGGCTGTGACAAAAGGTTAGTGATTTCTGAAGCACTAATATCTTGCGCAAAACGCACTTGATAGGTCCTACCACCAACAAAATCGACACCTTCATTTAACCCATTAGTAAATAATGAGCCTAAACTTAAAAGAATTAAAGCACCAGATATAACAAAGGCTACTTTTCGTTTCTTCAAGAAATCAATATTAATATTTCTGAATAGGTTTTTAGTAATTGCCGTTGAAAAATCTAATTTTCCGCCACGGTTAGCATACCAATCTATTAACAATCTGGTAATAAAAATTGCTGTAAATAATGACGTAGCAATACCTATTAATAAGGTTGTTGCAAATCCTTTAATTGGCCCTGTACCAAATATAAATAAGATTAAAGCTGTTAAACCTGTAGTAATGTTGGCATCTAAAATAGATGATAACGCGTTACTAAACCCATCTTTAATAGACTCTAACTGCCCTTTACCTTTAGCCAATTCCTCTCGGATACGCTCGAAAATAAGTACGTTTGCATCCACAGACATACCAATAGTTAATACAATACCTGCTATTCCTGGAAGTGTTAATACTGCGCCTAATCCTGATAAAATACCGAAAATTAAAAGGATATTTAATAGCATCGCGATATCTGCAAATACTCCTGCTTTTCCGTAGTAGAAAATCATCCATACTAATACTAACACTAATGCTATTAAGAACGACATTGTACCGCTTTCAATAGCTTCTTTACCCAATGATGGCCCTACAACTTCACTTTGAATAATATCTGCAGAAGCTGGTAATTTACCTGCACGTAATACATTTGCTAAGTCAATTGCTTCATTTAACGTAAAATCACCTGATATAGAAGAGTTTCCTCCAGCAATTGGCCCAGTAGTAACACCAGGTGCTGAATACACTACATCATCTAAAACAATCGCAATTTGACTACCTTGAGAATAAGCCTTCCCCGTCATTTCTTCCCAAATCTTAGCACCTTTAGCATTCATTTGCATAGACACCTCAGACTTTCCTGTTGGACCAAATTGGTTTCTAGCATCAGTTACTACAGCACCACTTAATTGTGGTACATTCTCTCTGTTTCCAACTAAAGCATATAAATCAACCAGCTCACTATCTTTTTCTGGTTTACCAAAAACAAACTTAGCATAACGTTGTTCTGCTGGAAGTAAAGCTCTAACTTCTGATCTGTTTAAATAATCAAGAACCGTTTCTTTATCCTTAGTTTCAAATTTAGCAATAATAGGACCTCCCTGATAGCCAAGACCTCTTATTAACTTCCCTAATGGATTGTTTTCTTCAACTGCTGTAGAATCAGTTTCAGCATCGCCTAATAAATCATCTATTTGATCGCTTTGTGCATCTTCTTCATCTTGAGACTCAACTTCAGTAGTATCTTCTGTTTCAATAATATCTTTTAAAACAGCATTAGCTTGATCGATAAACCCGAAGAACTGTTCACCTTTGTAAGCATCCCAGAACTCTAACTGCGCTGTACTTTGTAATAAACTTGTAGCACGATCAACATCTTTAACTCCTGGTAATTCTACTAAAATACGTCCAGAATTTCCTAAACGTTGAATGTTAGGGGACGTTACACCAAACTCATCAATACGCTTACGTAATACTTCGAAAGCTGAAACAATTGACTCATCAATTTTAGTTTCAATAATAGACTTTACATCTTCATCACTCATACTACCATCAATCTCACCGTCAAGTTCTCTTGTATAAAAGATATCTGGCGATGCTAATTTTGTATCTCCTTTAATTTTATCAAAAGCGATAAAGAAATCCTCTAGATAGGTGTTTTGACTATTTTTTTGAAGCTCTGAGGCATCATCCAATGCTTTATTGAATACTGGTTCACTAGTATTATTCGCTAGCCCCTTTAAGATATCTTTTACAGATACCTGAAGAATAACGTTAATACCACCTTTTAAATCTAAACCAAGATTCATGGCTTTTTGCTTCACTTCATTATAAGTGAATTTTGCAATACCAATGTTATAAACCGTATCGGTTCCTTTTTCTTGAAGATAGTTAGCTTCTTCTTGACTACGAAGTGCTCTATAATTCTCTTCGGACTCAGAGATTTTACTAATCGCTATCTCCTCAGCTTCATTTTCAATTGAATTTGCTGTAAATGTGAATGATAATTGGTAAAGACTTACCAAACCAAACAAAATAGCAAATAATTTTACTAATCCTTTGTTTTGCATGTTATACTTTATTTAGGTCAAATTTTGAATCCCGAAAATTTCAGGCGAGCAAATATAGAATTTACTCCATGATTTGACAATTTTTTATTTTTTTGATTATGATTTTATAGAATCTGCATTATTAATGCATTCTACGTTTGGAATAAAGGTTTAGGAATCTTTCTTTTAAACTCCTTTTAAACTATAGGTCCAGCTCTAACTTCTGGTATTGTATGTAGTGCATCACTTATTTGTATCGTAATAGCTTTACGAATTTTATAAGTGATTTGTATTAGACTATCTGTATAATCGTAACCTGCACTTTCTTTGGCGAAATAATTAGGATCTAAGAATCGATCGCTTTTTACTTCAGTATCCGATGCAATTACACCATCAAAATCCCATCCAGAATGTTGGCTATTTTGTATTTCGTAAACATTAATATCATAATTAACGTTAGATTCTTGAGTTGGTAACTGTGACGGATTATTATCTTTTGATTGGGATGTTAACTGGAGCGTTAAGGTTTCTTGATCTAAAAACTGCTGTTTTACACTAGCAATATCTTCATCACTAAAATAGGTTATTTTTAGTTTACCCTCTTGTAGAGTTAGTACCTTAATATTTTTTGCTCCTAAACCTTGTAATTTTTGTTTTATGGCAGTTACTGCTTCCCCAGTTTGATTTGATGTTAAATTAACATCTTCAAACTGCAAAACAATTTCTTGATTAGGTAACGTTATTTGCTGTTGAGAAACCACACCAAATAAGGTTAAACCAAAAATTAAAATACAAATGCACCTTCTTGCAATCATACGCCAAATATAAAAAAATAAAGACTGTATTACTACAGTCTTTATTTAAATCTATGTTTTAAGAAATTAACGTGTTATACGTCTAACAATCCGTTAGTCTTTTTAACGCCTTCTGCACTTTCTTTCATATGCGCTTTTTCAGCATCACTTAAAGGAACATCGACAATACGTTCTATACCATTTCGACCTAGAATCACAGGAACACCTATACAAATATCACTTAAACCATATTCACCTTCTAAAAATGTAGAACATGGAAACATTTTCTTTTGATCACAAGCAATAGCTTGAACCAAACCACTTACAGCAGCTCCAGGAGCATACCAAGCAGAAGTTCCTAAAAGTCCAGTAAGTGTTGCACCACCAACTTTAGTATCGGCTGCTACTTGCTCTAAACGTTTTGCACTTAAAAACTCTGAAACTCTAATACTATTTCTTGTTGCATGACTTGTTAACGGTACCATACCTTTATCACTATGACCACCTATAACCATACCATCAATATCGCTAATAGGAGCATCCATAGCCTCAGCTAACCTGTATTTAAAACGTGCAGAATCTAAAGCACCACCCATACCAATAATTCTATTTTTAGGAATATCTAAAGATTTATGCGCCAAATAAGTCATGGTATCCATTGGATTACTCACAACAATAAGAATCATATTTGGAGAATGTTCTAGTAAACTTGTTGAAACAGATTTTACGATGCCTGCATTGATTCCGATTAACTCCTCACGAGTCATACCTGGCTTACGCGGAATACCAGATGTAATAACACAAATATCACTATTTGCTGTTTTACTGTAATCGTTTGTTACACCAGTTATTTTAGTATCAAAACCGTTTAATGATGCACATTGCATTAAATCCATGGCTTTTCCCTCAGCATACCCTTCTTTAATATCTAACAATACAACTTCTGATGCAAAATTCTTAATAGCAATATATTCTGCACAACTTGCGCCTACTGCACCCGCACCTACAACTGTTATTTTCATTTTTTTAAAATTTAAATAGTATTTAATTTGTTTTTAATTTCAATGCGAAATTCTGTATTAAATCAAACATACTAAATGATTTAAATCATGAACTTCAATTATTTCACTAAAAAAAATGTGAAATTTTAATACTCGCAAAATTACAAATTAATATGCTGTAAATAAAAAAGCGCAGGACAAAATCCTGCGCTTTTAAACAAAAATTAAATATAACTAACTAAAACTAAACAATTAACTTTTTATATGCTTTCTATTATCTAAATCCAAAATTAATACCTAATGAGTAAGCATTAAATTCTGACATGTGATATTCTCCATTGAGTCTAAAAAATCCTAATTTCAATTTAAAACCTAGTGTTGCTCTTACTGAAGACACTTCGCTTGAAACTGAGAATGGATCTCTATAAGATTCGGTAAAGAAAGGACCAGAAGTAACTGTGTAAGTACCTAGCACATCTGATTCTGATTTACCTTTGATATATCCAACACCACCATAAAAGTTTATTACTGGTAATTTTGTTGACACTATAGCTTGAAGCAACCAAGTGTTTGTATCGCTTTCTATACGCTGATCACTACCATCTATTCCTGACGAATCTGTTATATCATAAGCACCATTCAAATTTGTATACGCCACTAAACCTGAAATCGCTACCGGTAATAGTTTATCTGCTGGTAACCATTTGGTAACCTCGAATTGCAAACCTGCTCCGTACATGCTTAATGAAAAATCATCTGTATCAATTTTTGGCACAAATCGCGCTTTAAGTTCAATACCTTTACTTAAACCTAAAGCACCTTGAATAAAAGCTGTAGGTAATAAGTTAGCACTAGCATCTCCTATTCCAGAAGGCAAGGTTATTTCCTCACTAAGTGTCGTTGTATTATCAGTTACTCTAATTCTAATCTCAGGGTCATTTTCACCTAGAGCTGTAGCAACATCTCTGGATCTTGCGCTAGAATCTGTAAACTCAAACGACAAGTCATTCGTTTCATACGAATCTAAATTCATTGAAAATGATTTATGCTCATCTGCAACACTTGCGGCATTTACAATTACTGATATTTCAAAACCTCCAAGGGGTTTAGCATCTGCAGTATTAAACCAACCAGCATTCATACTGTGCATTAAACCATTTGTTGCAGGCTCTAAATAATCATTAGTAAAGCGTTCTGCACTTTCCTCACCGGCAGCAAATAAGCCACCAATATCTTGTGCTTTTGAAGTGATTGTTACAAAACCAAGTAATGTAAGTAAGGTTAACTTTTTCATTATTATAAATTTGGAATTACAAACATAAGAAAAAAATCACACAAAAACACTCTTTATCGAAAAAAATTGCTTTTTAACGATTAAAGACACGTTTTAGCGAAAAAAAATAGCCCTAGCAGTATAAGCTAGAGCTATTAAATTACTTGATTAAAAAAAGTCTATTTAAGCATCAATATTAGCATAAATAGCATTCTTTTCAATAAAGTCTCTACGAGGTGGTACTTCATCACCCATTAACATAGAGAAAATTCTATCTGCCTCAGTACCATTATCTATTTGTACTAAACGCATGGTTCTGAATTCAGGGTTCATTGTAGTATCCCAAAGTTGTTCAGCATTCATCTCCCCCAGACCTTTATAACGTTGGATTTTTGAACCATCACCAAATTCTTCAATGATTTTATCTCGTTCATCATCAGACCAAGCATATTGTTTTTTTGCACCACGTTTTACTAAATATAAAGGTGGTGTTGCAATATAAATATGTCCGTTTTCAATTAACTCCTTCATATATCTAAAGAAGAACGTTAAAATTAAAGTAGCAATGTGGCTACCATCTATATCGGCATCACACATAATCACTACTTTATGGTATCTTAATTTAGATAAGTTTAAAGCTTTACTATCCTCTTCCGTTCCTATAGTTACACCAAGTGCCGTAAATATGTTTTTAATCTCTTCGTTTTCAAAAACCTTATGTGTCATTGCTTTTTCAACATTCAAGATCTTACCTCTTAATGGTAAAATGGCTTGAAATGCTCTATCACGACCTTGTTTTGCAGTTCCACCTGCCGAATCTCCCTCAACAAGAAATACTTCACATTTTGCAGGATCTTGCTCAGAACAATCAGATAATTTCCCTGGTAAACCACCAATACTCATTACTGTTTTACGCTGTACCATTTCACGCGCCTTTTGGGCTGCATGACGCGCTTGAGCCGCTAAAATCACTTTTTGTACAATGGTTTTAGCATCATCAGGGTTTTCCTCTAAATAATCCGTTAACATTTCAGAAACTGCTTGACTTACAGATGCAGAAACTTCTCTATTACCTAATTTTGTTTTCGTTTGTCCTTCAAACTGAGGCTCTTGGACTTTTACAGAAACAATAGCCGTTAATCCCTCTCGGAAATCATCACCAGCAATATCAAACTTCAATTTATCTAACATGCCAGATTCATCCGCATATTTTTTCAACGTATGCGTCAACCCTCTACGGAAACCAGATAAATGTGTTCCTCCTTCATGCGTATTAATATTATTCACATAAGAATGTAAATTCTCTGCATAAGATGTATTGTAAATCATAGCAACCTCAACAGGCACACCATTCTTTTCACCTTCAAAAGCAATTACATTTTTCATTAAAGGTTCACGTGTCGCATCCAAATACTGGATAAACTCAGACAATCCATTTTCAGAATGAAATGTTTCGCCCTCAAACTCACCATCTTCCTTAACCGCTCGCTTATCAACTAAATGTACCGTAATTCCTTTATTCAAATACGCTAACTCACGTAATCTACTCGCTAAAGTATCATAACTATACTCTAAAGTTTGTGTAAAAATAGTTGGGTCTGGTTTAAAAGTAACCGTAGTTCCTCTTTTATCAGTCGCACCCGTTTTTTTAACAGGATATAATGCTTTTCCGCGCTCATACTCTTGTTCCCAAATCTCACCCTCTCTATAAACTGTAGCTTTTAAACTCTCAGATAAAGCATTAACACAACTTACACCAACACCGTGAAGTCCACCAGAAACCTTGTAAGAATCCTTATCAAACTTACCACCCGCACCAATTTTAGTCATTACAACCTCAAGTGCAGAAACACCTTCTTTTTTATGCAATCCTACTGGAATACCACGACCATCATCCTCGGTAGTAATCGAGTTATCCTCGTTAATAATCACCGTAATATTATTACAATGTCCAGCCAAAGCCTCATCAATCGAGTTATCCACCACCTCATAAACCAAATGATGCAAACCTCTTGTACCCACATCACCAATATACATGGATGGACGCATGCGCACATGCTCCATACCTTCCAAAGCCTGAATACTATCAGCCGAATAATTATGCTTGTTAAATTCTTCTTTTGCTTCGCTCATACTATCTATTTAGTTTGTTTTAATTTATTTTAAAAACACCACAAAACTATTTTGGGCGTTACCCTAAAGGGTCGGGCTTTACGTTTCAAGTCCTCGCACCTCCTTCGTCGGGCTGTGGGCTTTTCACTGCAATCCCTAACGCATTCATTTGCTAAATTCAAGCTCAAAACCAATCCTAATTTTCTGTTTGCCAGAGCTAATATTTAACTTTAAATGATCCCGATTTTCATCGGGATTAATTTAACTTACTGTTTTAATTTCGGTTTTTCAACCTCTTTAAAACAGAGTTTCATTAACATAAAAAAAGACGCTAAATAGCATCCTTCTGAATACAAACAAATATACGAAATTTTGCGCCCTTTAAAAAGCATTTTAACGAGGTAAAACAATAATTATCAACAATTGTTAATTACTCAAAAGTTGCTTAAATCGACTAAAAAGTGCTTTAAAATTGATTTTATGGTTTTCAATTTGCTTTACACAACTATCAAAACTCAAAACGCCTTAAATGGCATTTTTTAGCTTCTAGTTATACATCATTTCACTCATAAAAAGACAATCAAAATACATTAAACAGCTCTATTATTTTTAAAATACATTAAACATAAATAAGCAATTAACACAAATACACTAGCAACCTTTCAAATTAACTTTACCTTTTTTAATAATTTCATAATACAATACAGTATGTCTTTAAAAATAGTGTATACTCTATTTATTCTATATATATTTGAACTCATTAAAAAATCATGAGAAACAATAACAATAATAATAATTTCAATAATCCTAATGCTTAGGGTTCGGAAGGTTATTGTTTAAAATATATAAAGCCTTCCGATATCGGAAGGCTTTTTTTTGAGACCATTTTAAAAGCGTCTTTATAATAAAAAATCAAAAAAGATGAGCAAAATTATGACAGTCGACGTATTGTCGAGTATTAAAGGAGCACAGCCATCCGAGGCTGTAAACAAGTTATTTGAGGTTATTAAAAATGCCAACACAACAAATAATAATGCTTTCAATAATCACAATAACGCATTGTCTTTAAATGATTTAAGAGACGATCTGGTTATAGATAGTTCTGATACAGAAAAACAAATCATTATTGAAAACTTCCCAAAAGAAAAAAATGGCTATTTGGTAGTTTCTAAAGTTATAGAAGAATAATTATGAGCTCGCAGATATATAAAATTCATCAGCAATTGATGAACAAAGACATTACTTGTACCGCGCTGGTTCAAGAAAAATTAAACTTACTACAACAGAACACTCATAATACGGTTAATACCCTACTAGATACTTTAGCACTTGATTTGGCCGCCAAAGTAGATGCAAAAATAGCTAACGGAGAAACTATTGGTTTACTGGAAGGTATTCCTTTCGGGATTAAAGATGTGTACATGGTTCAGGGTACATATACTACAGCAAGTTCAGATTTGCTTAAAAACTACAAATCGGCTTACACCGCAACAGCAATTCAAAAATTATTGGATGCTGGCGCTATACCGTTAGTAAAAGAAAACTGTGATAGTTTTGGTCACGGTTCTTCTTCCGAAAACACCATTTTTGGTGCCGTTAAAAACGCTATTAACCCCGATTTAGTTGGTGGTGGTTCTAGTGGCGGTTCTGCGGTTAACGTTGCTAAAGATTATACCATTTTTTCTATTGGAGGAGATACTGGTGGTTCTGTTCGTCAACCAGCAGGTTACAATAATGTATATGGTTTAAAACCTACATACGGACGTATTTCGCGTTACGGATTAATGGCTTACGCATCATCAACAGATTGTGTGGGCCCTATTGCAAAATCAATCGAAGATATTCGCATTGTGCTAAATGTTATGAGTGGAAAAGATATTAAAGATCAAACGTCTTACGTTTCCGCGGAAATAACTCAAGAGGCTATTTCAACTACTGATAATATAAAAACAGTTGGGTACTTTAAGAACTTTATTGAAACAGATGCTATTGATGCAAAAATCAAATCTGATTTCTTAGAAACAATAGAAAAAATAAAAGCCAAAGGTATTCAAGTAAAAGCTTTAGATTTCTTTGAATCTGAAACTTTAGTATCTACCTATTATACATTGGCCATGGCTGAAACCGCGTCTAACCTTTCTAGATTAGATGGTACAAATTATGGTAACCGTATTGAATCTGATAATTTAAAAGAAACTTATGCAGTAACACGTTCTGAGAATTTCTCTGAAGAAACAAAACGCAGAATTGTTGGTGGAAACCAAGTATTATCTCAAGGATTTTCAGATGAAATCTACTTAAAAGGATTAGCACTTAGAGATAACATCGCTAACAATTTTGAAAATGATTTTCAAGAAGTAGATATTATCATTTCGCCTGTTACACCAAGTACACCACCAAAAATTGGAGATAGTTTAAAAAATCCGCACGCCATGTATTTATCTGATGCCTATACGGTTGGTTTTAGTTTAGGGCAACTACCTACACTAACAATTCCTCAAGGGACTACAACAGGCTTACAAATTACGGCTGCAAAACATAATGACGAACTCGTTTTGAAGTTTGCTAACTTCTTAAAAGACACGATATAATGGAACTAGAACAATTAAACGACTTGCTTAAAAAGCACGAATTAGAGTTAGTAATCGGTCTGGAAACACACGTTCGATTAAATACAAAAACAAAGTTATTTTGCTCTTGTGCTAATCAGGAAACAGAGCAACCAAATCAAAATATTTGTTCTGTTTGTACAGGGCAAATGGGGGTTTTACCAGCTATTAATAAAGAAGCTATTAATAAAGCGATTTACTTTGGAAAAGCAGTGAAATCAACTTTTGAAAACGAAGTAATTTCTTGGGATAGAAAACATTATGAATACCCAGATAATCCAAAAAATATTCAGATTACGCAGTTTCACAACCCTGTGATTCCTGATGGTTCGGTATCTTGTTTCCGAAATGATGGCTCCCAGTTTACGGTAAACTTAACTCAAGTGCATATAGAAGAAGATGCAGCAAAATTAATGCACGAAAAGAAGGTGTCTTTAGTTGATTTTAACAAAGCTGGTGTTCCACTTATCGAGATTGTTACCGAACCTTGTATTCGCCATATCGAAGATGCTTCAACCTATGCACAATACATTCAACGTATTGTTCAGAATTTAGGAATTTCTGAAGCTAACCTTGAAAAAGGCGAGTTCAAATCGGATGTTTCTGTGTCGCTCCGTAAAAAACACGATTATAATTTAAATCCACGTACCGAAATAAAAAACTTAAACTCGTTTAAGTTTATGGCTGAGGCTTTAAAAGAAGAAGTTGAAAAACAACTCAACTATTTCTTAGAAAACAAGACTTTTAGACCAGACCAAACTACGGTGTTATGGGATGCTGAATTAAAGCAAACCAAAACCATGCGTAAAAAAGAGTTTGAAGCCGATTATCGTTTTATTTCAGAGCCCGATTTACCTTTTGTGAGCATAAAAGAGGTGGTTGAATCTATTGATGTCGATTTAAGCACGCTTCCTTTTGCAGTAGAACGCATCTTAATTAAAGGTGGAGTTCTACCGCAAGACGCAAAGTTTTTTACAGCCGACTCATTACGCTCTGAAACGTTTGTAGCAATTAACAACGTTATTCAAGACCCATCGTTTGTTGCAAAAACATTAGTTAATAATATTGACGCTGAAGCTTATGGTGATATTCACAGAATTGAACATCTAATTGAAATTTTTCAGTTGTTCAAAGATGAAAAAATCACATCAGTTTTAGTTCAAAACGCCATAACATCCTATTTAAAAGATAGAGACTTTAACTACAACCAATATTTTGAAGATAATACGATTTCAGAATCTCAAATAAAAGATGCGATTGCAAAAGTTATTGCAGACAATGAAGCGGTTGCAAATGACATTATAGCTGGTAACCAAGGGAAAGCAGGAATTCTGGTTGGAAAAGTTATTGGTATTATCGGAAAAGGTGCTTCAGGAAAAGTTATTCGTGAAGGGATTTTAAATGCGCTTTCAGGAGAAGTTAAAAGTCAAGAGACAAAAGGCAAAAGTGACGCTCCAATAACAAATAACCAACAACCAGTAACCAAACAAGAAGAAGTTTTACCACAGATTCCTATTGTTATAAAAGACGAATACAGAACACACGTTATTTCTGAAATCTCAGATGATAATATTTCCGAAAACGTAACGCTTTCTGGATGGATTTCAAGCGTGCGTGACCACGGAGAACTGATATTTATTGATTTACGCGATTCAAGTACACAGATGTTTCAGGTACGTTTAAGCCGAGAATCGTTTGCTAATTTAGATGAGTTGGTAAAACTAAAACCAGAATCGGTTATTACGGTATCTGGAACTATTGTGCAACGTAAAGAAGATGATTATAACGCCGCTTTAAGAACAGGTAAAATTGAAATGGAAGCCAAAGATTTAGAGATTCTAAACCTTTCTAAAACCCTACCTTTTGAAATTAAGCGTGCAACAAAAACGAATGAAAATGTACGTTTTCAATATAAATATTTAGACCATAGAAATAATGATGTACGCAGAGTAATTGTTAACCGACATAAGGTTATCAAAATGATGCGTGATATTTTAGACGAGCAAGATTTCCTGGAAATTGAAACACCTATTTTAAGTGCAGGAACTGATGAAGGCGCTCGTGAATTTATTGTACCTACTCGTAAACAAGCAGGTTCGTTTTATACCTTACCACAGGCACCTCAGCAATTCAAGCAAATGTTGATGGTTAGTGGTTACGAGAAGTATTTCCAAATTGCCCGCTGTTTTAGAGATGAAGATTCTCGTGGCGATAGGCAACCAGAATTTACACAGTTGGATATTGAGATGGCATACGCTAGCATGCAACAAATCATTGATTTGAACACAAACATGTTTAATGGGATTGTTGAGAAAATATATGGTAAAAAATGGATTTTACGCCCGTTTGAAGTGCTAACCTATAAACAAGCCATGGACGATTATGGTTGTGATAGACCAGATTTACGTTTTGGTTTAAAGCTCCAAGACATTACCAACATTGTTAAAGATACCACCTTTCAAGTATTTAGTAAACCTATTGACGAAGGCGGTATTGTAAAGTGTATTAAAGTTTCTGCAGAAGAACAAGGCAACAAACGTTTATCAAAAGGGCAAATTGAAAAGTTAACCGCATTGGCACAAAGTCATGGTTTAGGAGGCTTAGCGTACATTATCGTAAATGAAAACGATTTGCAATCGCCAATCATTAAATTTTTAGGCGAAGACATTGCCGCAGGCATTATAAAAACAACAGATGCTAAAGTGGGTGATATTGTTTTCTTTTCTGCAGCCGATTACGCAACAGCCAATAAAGCTTTAGATGCGGTTCGTCAAGAATTAGGAAAGATGCTCCGTTTAATCAATCCTAAGGAATTAAGACCTGCTTGGGTTATTGATTTCCCGATGTTTGAAAAAACAGATGAAGGCCGTTGGACGTTTACTCACAATCCCTTCTCTATGCCAGCTATTTATGATATTGATAAGCATATGAATGGTAAGGAAGATGAAATTGGCAGTATCATTGCGCAACAATACGACCTTATTTTAAACGGTTACGAAATTGGTGGTGGTTCTGTGCGTGCTCATAAACCTGAAATTTTAGAAGCCACTTACAAAAACATGGGCTATAATAAAGACGAGATGATGAAGAGTGTTGGCACTATGTATAAAGCCTTTCATTATGGTGCACCACCACACGGTGGTATTGCTTGGGGCGTGGATAGATTAATGATGATTTTAGAGAAAAAAGCCTCTATTAGAGAAGTGATGGCTTTCCCGAAAACCGGGACCAGTGAAGATTTACTCTTTGGGGCACCTTCTCAATTATCTGATAAAAAGGTGGAAGAAATGAATGTAAAAGTGATGAGGAAATAGTAACTAAAAAAGCGAGATAATTAATTATCTCGCTTTTTTAAGGTATATTTAAATATTTATGTGTTTGAAGAGACACTTTCCATTTAGGATGTTTCATCACATAATCAACAATTTCAGGAACAACCTTATCCCGCTTACTCCACTCTGGTTGCAAATATAAAATGCAGTCTTTATTTACTTTAGAGGCTTGTTCTTCTGCAAATCGAAAATCATCTTTATTATATACAATTACTTTAAGTTCATCAGCTTTATCATAAACCTCTTTAGTAGGTAGTTTCATCTTTTTTGGAGATAAACAAATCCAATCCCAAACACCTGTTAGCTTATATGCTCCAGAAGTTTCAATATGCACTTGCATACCTTCAGCTTTTAATTGTTTAGTTAAAGCCGTCATATCCCAGGTAAGTGGTTCGCCTCCTGTAATTACTATTGTGTCACTATACTTTTTAGCATTTTCAACAATACTTTTTGTAGCAGTAGGCGGGTGTAAATCAGCATTCCAACTCTCTTTAACATCGCACCAATGACAACCTACATCACAACCTCCTATTCGAACAAAATATGCTGCTGTACCTTTGTGGTACCCTTCCCCTTGAATGGTATAAAACTCCTCCATAAGAGGTAGCATTTCACCTTTGTTAACTAAATCTAAAGTGTCTTTTTCCATAGAAATGCAAAGATATATATTCACAATTGATTTTGGTCCTATTTATTTAATTCAATAAACTATTAATTAATAAATTTAAAGTGAATTACATTCTCCATATGACAGAAAATTTTGTTCATAAAAATTTTAAAAAAATTAAACTATTTTACCATTTATCGTATTTTTTTGTTTTTAATCGGATTTTTAATTAGTTTTGCTGAAATTAATAGCTAAATAAAGTCTCTCGCGCTCTCAATGAAAAAGAAAATCTACACTGTTTTATTACTGTGCTTTTGTTATTATTATTATGGTTTTTCCCAAGTAGGAGTTGGTACCACCACACCTGATGCATCTTCAATCTTACACATAGAATCCACAAATAAAGGCATTTTAATACCCAGATTAACAACCTTACAAATAAGTTCTATTACTGACCCTGCAATGGGCTTAATGGTGTTTAACACAGATATTAATGAGTTTCAATTTAATAATGGCTCAATAGCTACTCCTGATTGGAGTAAGATATCACATTCTAGCTCTGTAAAATATAGTAATACAGACATAACAAGCAATTTAAACAATGATGGGGCTTATGCAAATATTCCTATTTTCGGGAACCTAGAGTGGAATGATGATGATACTTTATATACACAAGCAGGAAATACATTGACCATAAGCACGTCAGGAAGATACCGCATAACAGCCAACATTGCCTACAGAGTTCCCACGATTGCTGGCAATACTGATCTACGTGTATCAGTTGAAGCCCAAATAGCGATTAATGGCACTCCTACCGGCGCAATAGGCAACACAGGATATGTAAGACATAATAGTGGCCATTTAGAAGCTTCTCTGCATATTACAGAGGTTTTTAATATTACAGCTGGTCAAACAATAAGTATCCAAACCATAAGAGGTGGTAATTCTGCTCCAGCAGTTTTTAGAAGTGTAGGTACATCTAACATCTACATTGAAAAAATAAAATAGCCTTTTATATCAAATACATTCTTTCTTAATTTTTTCCTGTATTTTTATGCAAAATATTAAGTATGAGTACCAAGGAAAAATTTTTCAATTACATTACTGAAGGCAATAAAACAAAAGGAGATTATATTCCTGTAGGTGCCGCTATGTTAGATGGCGAAACCGTAACAGGAGCCCATGTAAAAATACCTTTAAAAACGATGAACCGACACGGTTTAATTGCAGGTGCAACGGGTACAGGAAAAACTAAATCTTTACAAGTACTTGCTGAAAACTTGAGTGATAAAGGCATACCTGTTTTATTGATGGATATTAAAGGTGATTTGAGTGGTTTGGCGCAACCAAGTCCAGGGCATCCAAAAATTGACGAACGTCATGAAAAAATAGGTTTACCATTTGACGCTAAAGCATTTCCTGTTGAAATCTTAACACTTTCTGAACAAGGTGGCGTAAGACTACGTGCAACCGTTAGCGAATTTGGGCCAGTTTTATTATCTAGAATTTTAGATTTAACTGAAACGCAATCTGGAATAGTAGCTGTTATTTTTCAATATTGCGACGATAACAAATTACCGCTACTAGATTTAAAAGATTTTAAGAAAATTTTACAATATGCCACTCAAGAAGGCAAAGCTGAATTTACGGAGTCTTATGGTAGAATTTCTACAGCTTCAACTGGTGCTATACTTAGAAAAATAGTAGAATTAGAACAACAAGGTGCTGATTTGTTTTTTGGAGAAACATCTTTTGACACACAAGATCTACTAAGAGTTGATAATGATGGTCGTGGCTATATAAATATCATGAGATTAACCGATATTCAAGACAGACCGAAACTTTTTTCAACATTTATGTTAAGCCTTTTAGCTGAAATCTATTCAACTTTTCCTGAACAAGGAGATAGTGATAGACCAGAACTTATTTTGTTTATTGATGAAGCCCATTTAATTTTTAACGAAGCCTCAAAAGCGCTTTTAAATCAAATTGAAAGTATCGTAAAACTTATTAGAAGTAAAGGCGTTGGATTATATTTTGTAACACAAAACCCAACAGACGTTCCTGAAGCTGTTTTAGGCCAACTCGGATTAAAGGTACAACATGCTTTAAGAGCTTTTACTGCAAAAGACAGAAAAGCCATCAAACTTACTGCTCAAAACTATCCTGATTCGGATTATTATAACACTACAGAAGTTTTAACATCACTAGGAATAGGAGAAGCCTTGGTTTCAGCATTAGATGAAAAAGGACGTCCTACACCTTTGGCAGCAACTATGATGCGTGCGCCAATGAGTAGAATGGATGTTTTAACTGAAGTTGAATTAAGTGCACTATTATCTAAATCAAAATTGGTTAAAAAGTATAATGAAAACATAGATAGAGAAAGTGCTTATGAGCTTTTAAATGAGAAAATAAAACAAGCTGAAGCTGAAGAGGCCAAAGAAAAAGCAAAAAAAGAAAAAGAAGCGCTTAAAAAAGCGGAGTCAAAAAGAAAAACTTCAACATCAAGACAAAGGAAAAGTTCACGAATAAATCCGATTGTTAAAGTACTAACCAGTGCCACTTTTATAAGAAGTGTTTTTGGTATTTTAACCAAAGTGATGAAAAAGTAGTCTTTAAACCCAAAAATTAAAAATATAAATGCGTCAATTTACCATAGGCTTATTAAGTTTAATTCTACTCTTTTGTATAAGCTGTAAAAAAGAACAAAACCCATTTGAAATAAACAAACAACACATCGGTTTGCTAACTGATTCTACACAAGTTAAAGACCTTAAAAGTATTTATGTAAACGATTCTATTGTAAAATTTATTAGTGGTGATGAATTTACCGGCAACATTAATAACATTGAGATTTTTGAAAAAGGCGGTAAAAAACTGCTTACACTAACACCAAAACAGGCCTTAGACTCAACCTCAACAATTAGCAGCGTGCGCATTCTTGATGATCGCTACAAAACAGACAAAAATATAAACACATCTAGTACATTTAAAGACATCCAAGATAATTACAAAATTTCTAGAATAAGTAATTTAATCAACTCTATTGTCATTATTGTAAATGACATTAATGGAAGTTTTACAATTGACAAAAACGAACTTCCTGCAAATCTCAGATTTGATATGGACTTAAAATTTGAACCAACTCATATTCCAGATAATGCTAAAGTGAAATACTTTTTCATCAATTGGAATCATTAAAAAATGAATCCATTTTTATCTAAAATACTAGTTGACGTTGCACGTAAAAAACTTGAAAAAACACAAGTTGAAAAACCTGTAACAAAAAAACAAATAGTACCTCTGGTTAGAAAACTAGAAGTTGAACTATCCCACGCAATAAGGGAATATATATTTATTATTCTTGGAGTATTTTCTGCAGGGTTTGGATTAAAAGGTTTCTTACTACCAAATAGTTTTATTGATGGAGGAGCAACTGGCATTTCTCTATTATTAGAAAACATAACATCCTTAAACCTTGGCATTCTATTAGTTATTGTAAACCTTCCATTTATTTATTTGGCATCCAAAACCATTGGAAAAAAGTTTGCTATAAAAAGTATTATTGCCATATCTCTTCTAGCAATTGTAGTTCATTTTGTAAACTACCCCACTATTACAGAAGACAAACTATTAATAGCTGTATTTGGCGGCTTCTTTTTAGGTTCAGGAATTGGCTTATCTATGAGAGGAGGCAGCGTTATAGATGGTACTGAAGTTTTAGCTATTTTTTTAAGCAGAAAATTATCACTTACCATTGGTGATGTATTATTCCTAATAAATATTTTAATCTTTTCTATTGGTGCTTATGTATTATCTATTGAAACGGCCTTATATGCAATGCTTACTTATTTATCTGCTGCAAAAACCGTTGATTTTGTTGTTGATGGTGTTGAAGAATATGTAGGTGTAACTATTATATCCAATAAACACGAAGAGTTACAAACTATGCTAATAAAAAAACTAAGAAGAGCTTGTACCATTTATGCTGGTAAAGGTGGTTATGGGTCAACTGGGTATAGCTATGAAAAAGATATTATTTACACCGTAGTAACACGTTTGGAATTAGCAAGGCTGCAAACAGAAATAGATAAAATTGATAAAGATGCCTTCATTATAATGGGTGTTGTTAAAGATTTAAAAGGCGGCATGATTAAAAAGAAACCATTAAAAGATAACCACTAATACCAGAACCTTTAGATTTACGCATGTCCAAAAAAAAATATACCATTCAAAATAATCCTTTTGTAGTTCCAACTGTTGATGGGAAAATAATTAAAGAGCATTTTGGAAACACCACAGATGGCAATTCCAAAATTAGTATTGCACATATGAAGGCACCAGCTGGTTGGAGTGAACCTTTCCAAACTCCAGAATTTGATGAATTCACATTTATTATAAGCGGTAAAAAACAGTTTATTATTGAAGGGGAAACTGTTATTTTAGAAGCTGGACAATCTATAAAAATTGAGCGTCATACCAGAGTACAATATTCTAACCCATTTACCGAGGTATGTGAATATATAGCTATTTGCACACCCGCATTTTCTATGGATTTGGTAAATAGAGAAAATTAAATGAATAATTATATTCCAAAAATTTTAGGATCATTAATAAACTTTATCGCATACTTTTCATCTAAACGAGCTGCCAAAATAGCTATTGATTTATTTTCAACCCCAAGAAAAGGCAGAATAACTCCTCAAGAATCTGATTATCTAAAATCGGCTATTCAAAGTGATGTCTCTTTTGAGGACACTCTTATTAAAACCTACCATTGGAGAGGGGAAAAAGAAACTGTGTTACTAGTTCATGGATGGGAAAGCAACTCATTTAGATGGAAAGATTTAATCACTTTGCTTCAAAAAGAAAACTACAACATCGTAGCATTAGATGCTCCGGCTCATGGTGCATCAGGAGGGAAATTTTTTAATGCATTACTCTTTGCTGAATGCATTAACCTTGTTGCTAAAAAATTTAAAGTTAATACCATAATTGGACACTCTGTAGGTGGAATGTCAACTGTTTTTTTTCAATATAAATATCAATTAAAACATATTGAAAGATTAATTTTATTGGGAGCTCCAGCAGATTTCTTAGGTGTTTTTAGTCGTTATGAATCTATGATGGGATTTAATAAACGCGTATCAAAAGCCCTAGAGGATTATGTTCTAAAAAAATACAACCATTTACCTGAATATTTCTCGCCTTTCATCTTCTCTAAAGAGATTACTGCAAAAGGGCTTATTATACATGATAAAAAAGACAGGATTATTCCATACAAAGACGGATTAAAATTTAAACAGAATTATAATAATGCGACTTTTATTGCAACTAAAGGCTATGGCCATGGACTTAAATCAGAGCGTGTTTATCAGCATATCTTGAATTTTTTAAACAACTAAGTTTTGTACTTTTGAATTATGAGTGAAGCACCATTAAAGCGTATAAATAAGTTTTTAAGCGAAGTTGGCTATTGTTCCAGAAGAGAAGCCGATAAACTTATAGATGCTGGCAGAGTAACCATAAATGGGATTATACCAGAAATGGGAACCAAAATAGCACCAAATGATGTAGTCGCTGTAGATGGAAAAGAAATTAAAAACACAAAAACATCTTTTGTTTATTTAGCTTTTAATAAACCTGTAGGTATAGTTTGTACCACAGACACTTCTGTTGAAAAAGACAATATTATTGACTTTATA
Source organism: uncultured Algibacter sp. (assembly GCF_947490405.1). Lineage (GTDB taxonomy): Bacteria > Bacteroidota > Bacteroidia > Flavobacteriales > Flavobacteriaceae > Algibacter_B. The sequence goes on from NZ_CANLGU010000001.1 coordinate 368,064, forward strand.
AATTACCCAAAACGTATTTTCCCAATTGGTAGACTTGATAAACCAAGTGAAGGTTTGATTCTTTTAACAGATGATGGTGATATTGTAAACAAAATTCTGCGTGCTAGTAATAACCATGAGAAAGAATATATCGTAACAGTTGATAAGCCTATTTCTCAAACCTTTGTAGAACGAATGGCAGGCGGCATTTATTTAGAAGATTTAGGCAAACGCACAAAAAAGTGTAAAGTTGAAAAACTAAGCACTTATAAATTCAAAATTATTTTAACGCAGGGTTTAAATAGGCAAATTAGGCGAATGGCAGAGTATTTAAACTACGAAGTACAAACCTTAAAACGTGTTAGAATAATGAATATCAAATTAGATATGCCTATTGGAGCGTATCGAGAATTATCTAAAGATGAATTTATTGAGTTGAATAAATTGATTAGCAACTCTACTAAAGAATATATTGCCTCTACTACAAAAAGAAAAGAGTAATAAATTTATGGCTTCTTTTTTTTCTAAAATATCATCTCAAAAAAAGCATATTGCTATAATTACGGGGGTATTTATATTAGCCATATTTTTTGAAACACTTCAACAGTTTTACTACATAAAACGTTTCAACTTAAATCAAAACGTTCAATTTATTGAGCTTTTAAAAACACAATCTTACAAATGGTTTGTTTGGTTAGTACTTTCATTATTACTTATACGTTTTGTAAAAAAACAAGCCTCAAAAAAAGCAAACTACTTTAAGCATACCCTCTTTATTTTTGGACTCGTATTCTTGTGCGTCATTATTATTTCAATAATTCAACTTATTTTAAACAACGATACTTTTTCAATCTCTAACTTTATTAATCAGTATATTACTTTTTTCACCTTTCAGAAGGCCCCAATTTATACTTTAGGCTATATAGCTATTGCCATTATTACTCATTTTTATTTTACTAATGAACAATTACAGATTGAAGTAGAAGCGCTTTCAGAATTAAAAACAACAAACACTAAACTTTATCAAGAATTAAGTAAATATATAGAAGATAAAGCATCGGTACTTAATATTAAAATAGGTAACAAACGAAAAATAATTCCTGTAAAAGATATTACCTGGATAGAAGCTGACGATTATTGCGTGATTGTACACACAAAAAAAGACAGCGCTTACACCATGCGTAGCTCATTAAAAGCTCTAGAAAGCAAATTATCAAACAACTTTTTAAGAGTACACCGAAAGGCCATAGTAAATATGGATAAAGCAAAGGAACTAAACCTTTCAAACATCCCTAAATTAGTTCTTGAAAACAATTTTGAAGTTCCTGTTTCAAAAAGTAATCTTAAAATTGTTAAAGATTTTATTAATTGATTTTATAAAATTCTTAACTAAGCTTACTGCAAATAAACACTAGATCTCTGCATTTTTAATTTTTGTTTAATCTTTTTGTGTTGATTTGAATAACCAAAAACAATATCATCATGAAAAAAATGAACAGTTTTATTTTCACCTTACTCATATCATTTACTTCTTTTTCGCAATATGATTATGATACTTCTGAAAAATATCCTTTTGGAAGATCCAACCCCGAAGCTCCAGAACAAATTAAAGATTACGAAGCCATGATTGGTGAATGCTATTGTAAATCAAGCACTAGGAAACAAGACGGCACATGGAATGAAGAAATAGATTTAGTTTGGCGATGGAAATATATTATGAATGGCATGGCAGTACAAGATGAAACTTTAAAAGCAGATGGCGGACACTCTGGAAGTATTAGACAATTTGTGGCTGACAGTAGTCGATGGTATGTACACTGGTTTTCATCAAAAACACCATCAACTAAATTCCCTGTTTGGGAAGGCAACAAAATAGATGATAAAATTATTCTGTATAAAGAACAAAAAGCCCCAAATGGAACAGATGGTTTTTTTAGACTTACATTTTATAACATGTCTGAAACTGGATATGAATGGATTGGAGAATGGGTTGATAAAACGGAAAGTGTCGTATTTCCAACTTGGAAAATTAATTGTGTTAGAAAAAAAGAATAAATATGATAGTTTAAAATGTGGTTGGCTAGTTGCAAAATATTCTTATTTTTGAAAAAATCAACTTTATTATGATAAGAACATTAGCATTAGTTTTAACCTTAATTGGAATGGCTGGTTTAATTATGGGTGTATTAGGTATATTTGGAACTCCAATTATTGCATCTTTAAGCCCTTGGGCATTAGCCATATTAGGTATTATATTCTTTATTGCAGGTGTTTCCATGCTTAAATATGGCAAAAGTAAATCTGCTTAACAAATATGCAAACTGTATCGCCTTTTCATCTAGCTATTCCTGTTTATAATTTAGAGACTTGCAGATTATTTTATAAAAATATTTTAGGTTGTGATGAAGGCAGAAGTAGTGACCATTGGGTAGATTTCAACTTCTTCGGGCATCAATTAGTTATTCACTATAAACCCAAAGAAGAATCAGCTAATATACATACAAACGCAGTTGACGGAAAATCTGTTCCTGTTCCGCATTTTGGAGTGGTTTTATCTTGGGATGTGTTTCACGCTTTCGCAGAAGATTTAAAAAATAAAAATATTGAATTTGTTATTGAACCATACATAAGGTTTGAAGGTTTAGCCGGAGAACAAGCCACCATGTTTTTTTATGATCCTTCTGGCAATGCTCTAGAGTTTAAAGCTTTTAAGGATATGGATCAACTATTTGCTAAATAGTGTTGTTTTATTAATTTATTACTTTTTTCGGGTTAAATAAAATGGTAAATAAATAAGTAAAAACAATGGAATAATTATTATTTGAACTACAATAATATACCAAGGCCATTCGCCAAAATAATCTAAAATTGATGCCGATTGTGGTTTTTCATTCAAATAAAAATAATTGGCTTCTAAAAGCTTATTTATTATAACCATTAGCACAACATAAACTTGAAGGGCTAAAAATGATTTAAAAACGCTTTTAAATTTTGGACGCATATTAAAAACGAAGGTTGCGTAAAAAATAATTATTAAAAGCCCCAAATGCACTATCCAATACCTAAAATAATCAAAGCTAGGAAAGCCCAAAGCTATGTCTGGTGTGATTACGGCTTGTAACGTTCCGCCTATAATCCAGAATACCAAAATCTCATACATCCAAAATTTTCTGTAATATGTAAAAATGGGAATTAATAAGCCTAAAAGGCTACACAAATACAAAGGTAAATCTGTAGATACATTATAATAGCCTAAACAGATTTTATTTGCATGAAATACAATAACTATTACGCTTACAAAACAGGCGAAAATATGTAACGCATTTTTTTGTTGAATTGAGTTAGAGAGTCGCTTAGCATAGTTTATAAAAACCATGCTAAATAATATGGCAATTACAATTGGGAATATATGCTGTAGGCTACCAATAACCACTCTACTAAACAAAAAAAATGCATCATAAATTAAGAAACTCATGATGCAATTTAGTTAAATATTGTTTATTTACTATTGGCGTCTTTCTCTTGCTAGTAATGTGTTTTTTAGTAGCATTGCAATAGTCATTGGCCCTACCCCACCAGGAACTGGTGTGATATAACTTGCTTTTTTGCTTACACTTTCAAAATGCACATCACCAGCAAGTCGGTAACCATTCTTTTTTGTTTGGTCTGGCACTCGGGTAATCCCAACGTCTATAATCACCGCGTCTTCTTTAACCATATCACCAGTTAAAAATTCTGAAATACCGATGGCTGCAACAATAATATCTGCAGCTCTTGTAATGTCTTCCAAATTTTTAGAACGACTATGCACCACTGTAACAGTAGCATCACCAGCTTTACGTTTTTGGCTCATTAAAATACTCATGGGACGACCAACAATATGGCTTCTTCCCATAACTACAACATTTTTTCCTGAAGTCTCAACTTGATAACGCTCAAGAAGTTCCATAATCCCATAAGGTGTTGCCGGTAAAAAACTTGGTAAATCCAATGCCATTTTACCAACATTAGTTGGATGAAAACCATCTACATCCTTATCTGGATCTACAGCCATTAAAACTTTTTGCTCTTCAATTTGTTCTGGCAAAGGCAGTTGTACTATAAAACCATCTATAGCATCGTTGTTATTTAACTCGTGAATTTTTTCTAGTAACTCTTCCTCTGAGGTATACTCAGGCATTTCAATAAGTGTAGACTCAAATCCTATTTTTTCGCAGGCTTTTACTTTGGCGTTTACATAAGTCATACTAGCACCGTCTGATCCCACTAAAATAGCGGCTAAGTGAGGTACTTTCTCGCCTTTAGAAATCATTGACTTTACATGATCTGCGATTTCTTCTTTAATATCGTTACTTACTTTTTTACCATCAAGTATGGTCATATCTATATGTTTTTGTAATTATAAAGATGCTTCGACTGCGCTCAGCATGACAAACTTCAAACTTCTAGCAAAACTAGCGCATATTTTTCATCATCTGCATCATCTTTTTACCGCCACCACCTTGCATCATCTTCATCATTTTGCTCATTTGGTTAAATTGCTTTAAAAGCTGGTTGACTTCTTGAACTGATGTTCCTGAGCCTTTGGCTACACGTTTTTTTCTGCTAGCATTCAAAACAGATGGGTTTGTACGTTCTTTTGGTGTCATGGAATGAATAATAGCCTCAATACCTTTAAAAGCATCATCATCTATATCTACATCTTTTAGCATTTTTCCTGCTCCTGGAATCATACCCATAAGATCTTTCATGTTACCCATTTTCTTGATTTGCTGAATCTGTTTTAAGAAATCATCAAACCCAAATTGGTTTTTGGCTATTTTCTTTTGAAGCTTTCTAGCTTCTTCTTCATCAAATTGTTCTTGTGCACGTTCAACTAAAGACACTACATCTCCCATACCAAGGATACGATCTGCCATACGCGACGGATAGAACACATCTATAGCTTCCATTTTCTCACCTGTACCAATAAACTTAATAGGTTTATTAACTACAGATTTAATTGAAATGGCTGCCCCACCTCGTGTATCACCATCTAATTTGGTAAGGATAACACCATCAAAATTCAAGACATCGTTAAAGGCTTTTGCAGTATTTACTGCATCTTGCCCTGTCATAGAATCTACAACAAATAAAGTTTCTTGTGGTTGAATGGCTTTGTGGATGTTTGATATCTCGGTCATCATCGCCTCATCAACAGCTAAACGACCAGCGGTATCTATAATAACCACGTTATGCCCGTTGGCTTTAGCGTGTGCTAATGCCGCTTGGGAAATGGCAACTGGATCGTTATTTCCTTTATCACTAAAAACCTCAACACCAATTTGGTCTCCAACAACGTGTAATTGATCTATTGCAGCTGGACGATACACATCACAGGCTACTAGTAGTGGTTTTTTTGTTTTTTTGTTTTTAAGATAATTAGCAAGCTTCCCAGAAAAGGTTGTTTTACCAGAACCTTGTAAACCAGACATTAAAATAATGCTTGGTGTTCCAGATAGGTTAAGACCTTCTGCATCGCCTCCCATAAGTTCGGTTAACTCGTCTTTCACGATTTTAACCATGAGTTGCCCAGGTTGTAACGTTGTTAATACGTTTTGACCTAGTGCTTTCTCTTTTACTTTGTTAGTAAACTCTTTGGCTATTTTAAAGTTAACATCGGCATCTAGTAATGCGCGCCTAACTTCTTTTAGAGTTTCGGCTACGTTTACTTCTGTGATGCTTCCATGTCCTTTAAGAACGTGGAGTGCTTTATCTAGTTTATCGCTTAAATTATTAAACATAATTTTATGTTTTCTGAAAGCAGTTTATTGTAATGCTTACTGCTGTTTATGATTGCTTTTGAAGATGCAAAAATAACTAAATATTTTGTTTTTATGAGGTTGATTTTAGGTTTTACCAAAAACATATTTTGTTATGCAAAATATATTGATTTGACATATTACAATATAAAACATGCCTTGATTTTGTAAAATTTTTCCGCTACCTTCGTTTACTGGCGGATATAAAACCACCTGTGCTGAACTTGTTTCAGTATTAAAACGATTTCATATCCGCGAAACATTAGGTGCAAGTTGAAAAAAATATGAAGGAAATAAGACAAAGAAAAGGATTTGAAACCCGGTCTTATAAAATAGACTCGGATTCTGAATTTGTAGAAGTTGAATACAATTCAATTAAGGACAAATTAAAATATAAAATTCATCTGACCGAAGTCGGAAACGAAATTCAGTACGAAGCGGACAACATAATCGTGGGGAAAATATTTGTTGGAATTACAAGTATCATAACTTTAATCTGTGTCGGAATTTATTTTTTAGGAAATCCAGAAAAACCTGGAACATACGTTGCCAATGCAATAATTTGGGGAGCACTATCAATTTTTGGATTTTTAAAACCACACAAGGATGACATTTTAATTGCGAATGGGAATAAACTAATAAGACTATTTCGAACTAAACCAAACGAAGAAAAAGTTACAGAATTTGCTAAAAATTTAATCAAAATAGCAAATAATAAAAAGAAAGAAATGCTCATCAATTTTGACTTGGAGGAAGAACAATTTATGGGAAATATGCAATGGCTAATGAATATGAAAATGATTGGCAAATCGGAATTAGAAGAATTAAAATCGGAATACAAACTAAAAAAACTGATATAAAAACCTGCACCTAACATTGGCTATAAACAATTGCTATTACAGGCTTATCCTGAAAATTCCTGCGGAATTTTCAGCTTGCTGTATATTTGCAAAAGTCCGAACTAACCCACGCAACTATCCATAGCCGAGACCGGTAAACGAACCTCTTCAAAAACAAAAACCACACTCAATTAAAAACTAAGCTAGCAGACTTGCCCGCGTTAGGGATAGTAGTGGAAATCCTTTTTAAACCTGAATAACATTAATTTTAAGGCTAACTAAATTTTGACAGATAGTTACGTCGCTTGCTCCTCACTATGACGTTTTAAAAAGATTGTAACGAATAGCCCGACCCTTGTGGTAACGCCCAAATAATAAACATAAAAAAGGCTGCCATTTGGGGAATGACAGCCTTTGAAAAGGAAACTTAAAATTAATTAACCTAACCAACCAAAAAGTAAGTTTCGCTTCTACCAAACATGTGTTTTAGTTTTTTTCTAGCACTAGGATACGCTCTATTTCTCCGTTTGAGTTGTAGTCTTTTAACTCAATTCTATTAGGTGTAATTTCTACAATTTTCCATCTGTGCCTTAACTCGCTAAATGGTTCGTTTTGTGTTCTGAAATTTAAACCTAAGTATAAACCGTTGTTTCTGTACGCTAACCAAGAGCCTATGTAGTTGTTGCCATCGCCCTCGGCAAATAACCTACCGTTTTCATTAAATCCAACAACATAATCGTTATAGTTTTCAGTTTCATTTACACCTTGGTCTAGATAAGAAGCTACTACCCACTCGCCGTTTGACAATACATCGCTTATGTAGTCTATGTCTTCATCCTCATCTGGACAGTGTCTTCTTAAAATTAATTTACTATTTTCATTGGTTAACTTTATTAATCCTGGTTCTAAGAAATTGATTACCCATATTAACTTTAAATCTGGCCTACCTTCTAAATCTATTTTTAAGGTAATTTTATCGTCTCTTAAACCAATATCATAAGTCCCTTCAATTAACTCGCCTTCAACTCTTAGTTTTACAACATCATCATCATAGAATTTTAAAGGTGTACCTATGTAATCTATTCTTTTACTTATATTATTAATTCTTATGCTATCTACTCTCCATAAGCATTCTTTTAAGTAATTTTTTACTCTTTCTTTTGTAATGGTGTTTATGACAACATCACAATTTCTCTTCATGATGATTCTATTTCCTCCTGCTTCGTATAGTTTAATTTTACCTTCTTCAATATCATAAACAATCCATTCTAGAGTAAAATCTGCTAAGGTGTCAAATTCTAATTTTAAAAGTGCTCCTCTTTCTGTTACGCGAGTACTCCAAGTTCCTGTTAACACATCTCCTCCTCTTGCACGCATTGTTACAGTATCGTTTTCTTTAAAGTTTAATGCGTACTCTTTGTATTGTGCTGTGTTATCTTGATTGTTTCTTTTAAACTCATACACTACCCATGGGCATTTTTTTAAGTACTCGTCTAAACGTTCTTTTGTAAAATCGTCATCTCCATAATCGTTATCATCATCTTCATCACAAAGATCTCTAGCTTCTTTAATTGTTCTTGCTAATTCTTGATTGTTATTAACATCTACAGTTGTTCCGTCTGCATACTTTAAAGTAATTGGAAAATTAAGACTTGCTATAACTTCTTTGTTTTTAACACGCTTTAAAAAACGGTATAATTGTCTGTCGTTTTCAATAGTTACAACATCTATAATTTGAAAATCTGTATTGAATACTGAAAAAGAAATTGGGTATTGAAAATCGATACACTCAATATCGTCATCTTCTTCGTTTTCTTCTTGACATTCTTCTATAAGCTCTTCTAACTCATCACGATTATTAAGCACTATTTCTTCATGATCTGATAAAATAATAGTTATTGGAAAAATGATTTCTAGTTCATCTTCATCATCTTCAAACTGATCAAAAATGGCTTCAATAACATCGAAATCTTCTTCAGAATCAATAATAATTTCTAATCCATTAACTTTTACGGTAATTGGTAATTTTACTGATGTACAACTAGCGTTATCAATAATATTATCCGAAGATCCGTCCATAATAGATGTTGAGAACAGTAAGCCTGTAAGCTCAGACTCAGCTGCAAGCGCTTCACTTTCTTCTTGAGGAGTAATATCTGTTTCTTCATCTTGACAAGAAGAAAACAATAAAAGGGCAAAAAAAGGAATTAGTAATAATGTTTTTAAATTAGTTTTCATAGTATGTGATTTTGGGTTAAACATAGCGTTTTGATTATAAAACAGGATAACTTTAAAAATTCCTACCCTAGATTCTAAAAAAATTCAAAAAAAATTAAATACTGAGCTCCAAAAAGCTTTATTTTAGTGGCATAACTACTAATATTAATGGGAAAACAATTGCATGAAAATATTTGTGAAGAGCATTTATTTTCTACTATTTTTAACAAACACGCTAAAGATTTACACAACTTTTTATACTATAAGTTTGGAGATTTATTAAATCCGAAAGATAAAGTACAGGAAGCTTTTATTAAATTATGGGAGAATTGTGCTAAAGTTTCTCCTGATAAAGCAAAGAGTTTTGTGTTTACTACAGCCAATAATTTAATGTTGAATGAAGCAGCGCATCAAAAAGTGGTTTTAAAACATCAGCAAACTAAACCGAAAATGTCTACTAATGAAAGTCCTGAATTTTTAATGCAGGAGGCTGAGTACAATGATAAATTACAAAGAGCACTTTCTAATTTAACAGATGCGCAACGCGAAGCTTTTATGATGAACCGTGTTGAAGGTAAACGCTTTAAAGAAATTGCAGAAACTTTAGGAGTTTCAACTAAAGCGGTTGAGAAACGTATTTATGGAGCTTTGACAAAGTTGAGGAAGGATATTAAGGAGTTGTAAGTTGTTGGTTGTTGGTTGTTGGTTGTTGGTTGTTGGTTGTTGGTTGTTGGTTGTTGGTTGTTGGTTGTTGGTTGTTGGAAAACTATATTTTTAAACTGAATACTGAAAATTTAAGTTTTTGAAAAAAAAAAAAAAAAAATAAGGGTAGGAAAAAATAAAAGTTAACTGTTATATAGTTGTATAGAAATTATGAAACGAGAAGAACTCATATCGAAATGGTTAGATAACAACCTAAATAATCAAGAGTTTGAAGCTTTTAAAAAGCTTGAAGACTACGATGATTTGGCAAAGTTAAATACCAACTTGCAAGCTTTTAAAGCTGATGACTATAATACATCTTTTGAATTAGAAAATGTATTATCTGCTATTAAAAGTAAAAAGCAAGTACCAACTCATTGGTTAAAACCATTTATGCGTGTTGCTGCTATACTTGCAGTTTGTTTTAGCTTGTATTATTTTACCACTACTATAGACACGACTATTTCTACTGAGTATGCTCAAAAAACAACCATAGAATTACCAGATGCATCTAGTGTTTCCCTCAACGCAAAATCAAACTTAGTTTTCAATAAGAAAGACTGGAAGCAAGACCGCGAAGTTACACTTCAAGGAGAAGCCTTTTTTAAAGTAGCTAAAGGATCATCATTTAAAGTAAAAACAACATCAGGAACCGTTACGGTTTATGGTACTCAATTTAATGTAAAACAACGGGACAATTATTTTGAGGTTATTTGCTACGAAGGATTAGTTGGGGTGACTTATAACTCCCAAGAAACAAAATTAAAACCTGGAAACAGCTTTTTAATTATTGATGGGAAAACAATTGCTAAAGAAAAAGAAAACCGCACAATGCCTTCGTGGTTAAATAACGCTAGTACGTTTAGAAGCTTACCTTACAAAACTGTTATTGCAGAATTTGAGAGACAATACAATGTTCAGGTTACGTTATTAGGTATAGACTCAAATCAGCTTTTTAGCGGTAGTTTTGCTCATGACAATATAGAACTAGCTTTAAAATCAATTACCTTACCTTTACATGCAACGTATAGCAAATCAAACAATACGATTACATTAAGAGGTGAATAAAGGCTTTATTCTTTCTATTTTTTTATCTGTATTTTTTTTGAATGTTGCTTCCTTTAAAGCGCAAACCACTCAAAAAGAAAAGCAACCTCTTATTGCTATTTTAAAAATACTTTCTGAAAAATATGATGTTAGCTTTTCTTATGTTGATGCCATAATTAAGAATAAAGATGCTACGACTCCAGAGGTTAACTTATCATTAAATGAAGCTATAGAATTTCTTCGATTAGAAACACAATTAGATTTTGAACTTCTTGATAATGGTTTTATAGTTATAAAATTAAAGAAACAAGAGGCATCAAGTTTTAAAATACAAAACCTTGATGAAGTTGTTGTTACTAATTATTTAACCTCTGGTTTAACGAAACTCAATGACGGCTCTTTAACCATAAAACCTAAAACCTTTGGCATTTTACCTGGGCTTATTGAGCCTGATATTTTACAAACCATACAAGCAATTCCTGGAGTTTTAAGCACAGATGAAACCGTTTCAAACATTAATATTAGAGGTGGTACTCATGATCAAAATTTATTGCTTTGGGATGGTATTAAAATGTACCAGTCTGGTCATTTTTTTGGCTTAATTTCAGCGTTTAACCCGTATACTACAAAACATGTTAATGTATATAAAAATGGAACACGAGCTAAATATGGTGATGGTATTTCAAGTATTATTGATATGCATTTACCAGATGAAATAGATAATGAGTTTGAAGCAGGCTTAGGATTTAATTTAATTAATGCAGACGGTTATGTTAAAGTACCATTATCAAGAAATACCGAACTCCAATTATCTACACGTCGCTCTATAACAGACTTGATAAACACCTCAACCTACGACCAGTATTTTAAACGTGTTTTTCAAGATTCAGACTTTACTAAAGCCAAAGAAAACAACAATACAGTATCGCAAAACGAAACGTTTTATTTTTATGATATTGCTGCAAAATTTCTTTATGATATTTCTAAAAAAGATAAAGTAAGATTTCATTTTTTAAATGTGAACAACAATTTAAATTACGATGAGCAATCAACAATCAACAACAGAAATGAAGCTCTAAACAGTAAATTATTACAACAAAATCTAGCACTAGGAGTAACCTATACCAGAGATTGGAATAAACACCTCGCTACTACAGCACAGGTTTATGTTTCCCATTACGACTTAGATGCTACAAATTTTGATGTAATTAACGACCAGCGGTTAATTCAAGAAAACGAAGTTTATGATGGTTCTGCAAAATTTGATATTAATTACTTCAAAAACCAGTTAAAAATAAATAGCGGCTACCAGTTTACAGAGGTTGGTATTAGTAATTTAGAAGATGTTAACAACCCTAATTTTAGGAGTTTTATTAGAAACGTTTTAAGATCTCACGCTATTTATGGAGAAACAGGGTTTCTTTCTAAGAATGCAAAATCCAAATTAACTTTAGGGGGGCGGTTAAATTATATTGAAAAATTCAATATGTTATTTGCCGAACCTCGATTAAGCTTTTCTCAGCGGTTTCTAAACCATTTTAGGTTTGAGGTTTTGGGCGAGTTTAAAAGTCAAACCACATCTCAAATTATCGATTTACAAAACGATTTTTTAGGCATTGAAAAACGCCGTTGGGTTTTATCTAACAACAACAAGGAAGTTATAAGGAATGATATTCAAACCATATACCCTATTCCAGTATTAAAAAGCAAACAACTTTCAGCAGGTATACATTACAACAAAAACAAGTTATTGATTAGTGCTGAAACCTATATAAAAAAAGTTAATGGTATAACTACACGCAGTCAAGGATTTCAAAACCAATATCAATTTAGAAACGAGGTTGGCAGCTATGAAATTAAAGGTTTAGATGTTTTGCTTAATAAACAATTTAGCGATATTATTAGTAGCTGGATTTCATATTCGTACAGTAAAAATGAATATACATTCGATAATTTAAATGATGGTAATCCCTTCCCAAATAATACTGACATTACTCATGCCATAACCTTTGCAGGAACCTATACAAATAAAAATATCAAATTTGCTGCTGGTTTAAATTGGCATTCGGGACTACCAAATACTGAACCTGATATTAACCAAAACCCTTCAAACAGCGATATTGAATATCAAGCACCAAATAGTAGCCGATTAAAAGAGTATTTAAGAATAGATTGCTCTGCAACATATGCTTTTAACATCTCAGATTCAGCAAAAGCTAGTATTGGTGCATCAGTATGGAATGTGCTAAATAAAAACAACATAATCAACACCTATTATGCTTTAAATGAAGATGATGAGATTGTACCAATTGAAAACAGATCATTAGGTATAACTCCAAATGTAAGTTTTAGAGTTAGTTTTTAAAAAAACACCCTTTCAACCATTTAACTAACTGAATTTCAACGAATAATTAAAATTCCACATACAACTAATTAAAATTTTGAGTAATTTTCAAAAAATAATTAGTTAATGGCATCACTTAATCCACTTGGAGGTACTCTAGATTTGCGTAAAGCTAAACATCTACTTAGAAGATCTACCTTTAATTATAGCAAGGAGCAATTAGATATTTTTGTTGGTATTACAGCCACTGATGCTGTGAATAGTTTAACCACTGCATCAACCAATACGTTACCTGAACCCTATGACCCACTACCTAATGAGGCACCAGACGGTTACTGGACTTCATCAACAGAACTTCCAAATTCTTTTGATGGACAAACACGAAAGCGTGCTATAGTTACGGCTTGGTGGTGGCATAATGCTATGAGTCAGATAAGTTTAAAACACAAACTATCGTTTTTTCTTCATACTTGCTTTACCGTTGGAAAAGATTCAGGAGTTGGAGCTGCAACTTATTTTTATGACCACATTAGACTATTAGACTATTATGCTCTTGGCAACATAAAAACATTAGCAAAAAAAATTACTTTAGATAATGGGATGCTAGATTATCTGGACAATACCCAAAATAACGATAATAACCCTAATGAAAATTATGCACGAGAATACTTAGAATTATTTACAATACTTAAAGGTGAGCAAATTGGAGAAGGGAATTATACCAATTACACCGAATACGATATCCAACAAGCTGCAAAAGTGTTTTCTGGATTTAAAAAACGTGCAGATAGAAGTGATATCGATCCAGACACAAACATTCCTACTGGTTACAACAATTACAATAGACACGATAAAACAAATAAAACCTTTAGTCCTGCCTTTGGCAGCCAAGTAATAAACGCTGCTACTAATGCCGCTGATATGACTCGAGAACTTAACGATTTTGTAGATATGGTTTTTGCGCAGCAAGAAACTGCAAAAGCATATTGCAGAAAGTTATATCGCTATTTTGTAAAAAGTGAATGGAATGATGCTGTTGAAACGGATATTATTACACCTCTATCTCAAATTTTAATTGATAACGATTTTGAAATTCTACCCGTGGTAACTACGCTGCTGTCTAGCGAACATTTTTATGATGCAGATGATGCTGATGCTACTGATAATATAATCGGGAGTATTATAAAAAGTCCTCTGCAACAATTATCTGAAATATGCTCTATGTTTAGCGTAACATATCCAGATCCAACAACAGATGCATATAGATATTATAATAACTTCTTTTTAAGATTTATTCATAATACTTATACGAAAGCAGCTGGGATGGAATTATATAATCCTGATTCGGTTGCTGGTTATCCTGCTTATTACCAAGAACCCAATTTTGATAGAATTTGGTTTTCATCTAATACTTTAATAGGTCGTTATAAACTTATAGAGAGTCTTATAATAGGAAGGAACACTATAATACCAAATGCGCAAATTTATGCTAAATTAGATACTGTTGCCTTTACTAATAATAAAATATCCAACCCTTCTAATCCTGTAATGCTAATTACTGAAATTTCAGACTTACTATACCCTGAATCAATTGATAGTAATAGAATTAACTATTTCAAAACATTTTTAGTTGATGAAGGATTCCCTAATTATTATTGGACGGATTTATGGAATCAATATATAAATGATAATGATGACACCTCTGTAAAAGTTAGATTAAATGCGCTTATTACTGCCATGGTTAATGCTGCAGAATTTCAATTAATGTAAATTATGAAAAGAAGAAATTTTATAAAGCTTTCGGCATCAGCTTCTGTTATCGGTTTAACACCCTTTGAATTACAAGCGGCTATAAAATCGTTTATGCCATATGTATCTTGCCCCGATATTTCTAATAGAAAATTAGTTTTAATAAATCTAGCAGGTGCTAATGATGGTTTAAATACAATTATCCCATTAAATCAGTACGATACTTATAGCAATTTAAGACCTACAATTAAAGTACCTGAGTCTGGAGCTAATCAATATATTTCTTTAGACGCAACACTCCCAGACAACCAACAAGTGGGTCTAAATCCAGCTTTAACTGGTTTTAAATCACTTTATGACAAAGGTTGGTTACGTATACTTCAATCTGTTGGCTATCCTTCTCAAAACAAAAGTCATTTTAAATCTACCGATTTATATTTAACAGGGAATGATGGTAACAGTCTATTGAACGGACCCGACACGGGTTGGATAGGGCGTTTTATGGAATTATACTACGCAGATTTAGTTGTTGAAACTTTTCCTTTAGCAGTGGAAATAGGCTCTAATAAAACCTCGCTTGGTTTTCATGGTGAGGAAGCACATGGCTTATCGTTAAATATTACAGGTCAAGACCCTTCTGGCTTTTACTCTATATTAAATGGGCTAGGTGGCGCACCACCAACTAATATTCCAGATTCGGATTTTGGAAAACAATTAGAATATATAAACAATACAGATTCACTTTCAAACACCTATGCTGAATCTATCTCTAAAGCCTTTAATTCAGGTCAAAATGATGTGAGCTATCCAGATACTGATTTAGCAGACCAATTAAAAACAGTAGCGCGTTTAATTAGTGGCGATTTAGGGTCAAAAGTGTATATGGTTCGGATTTCTGGTTTTGATACACATAATTTGCAAGTACAAGGAGCAGGCGATCTTTTGGGAAGACATCACGAATTATTAGCCGAATTATCTGGAGCTTTGAAGGCTTTTATGAATGATATTGACAACCAAAATATAGCTGATGATATTGTTGGTATTACCTTTTCTGAATTTGGAAGAAAAGCTAGAGAAAACGGGAGTTTCGGAACAGATCATGGAGAAATAGCTCCTATGTTTGTTTTTGGAAAACCAATAGCAGGAGGTGTTTCTGGAATAAATCCAGATTTAACAGAAGCATCAGAGAGCAACAATTGGCAAATACAAACAGTACAATATGACTATAGACAAACCTTTGCAACATTGCTTCAAAACTTTTTAGGAGCAGACAATACGATTATAGATGCCACTTTTTTCAATCATACAATAAATGATAGTTTTTCAAACCTTAAATTAGATGATTTATTAAAAGCTGAATTTAAACTAGATAACGAGTGTTTTGGTTCTGCCTTATCCACTAATACCGCAGAGGATGTTAAAAATTGGTTAGTTTATCCAAATCCTTTTAGAAATACTATCAACATTTCTGGGATAGAAGATATAAGTTCTCTTAAATATAGAATTTATAATAGCTCTGGTGTTTTAATTATTAATAATAGTGGTGACATCTCTAATGGAAAATTAAGCTTAAATTTAAGACGTCTTCCAAACGGGATTTATTTAATTGAAATTTTAACTGGAGGTAAAAAAGAAATTCATAAAGTGATTAAAATTTAATATGAATAGAAATATTTACAGAAAGATCAAACAACTTTTTGCTTTCTTAATATTGATGCTTAGTCTAGCATCTGTTTCTGGATTTACAAGTATTTCAATTAACTTAGAAAAACCTAAAACAGAGCTTGTTTCCTCCCAAAGAAGAAATGTTTCTGATGTTACTAAATACAAAAATATCCCTAGTAATCATCTAGCTATAACTCATAGCAATTTTACTCATTTTAATTTCAAATTATTACTTAACACACATAAAATCAATACCTTAAATACTCTAAAATCTCAAAAAAGAGCTACAATACAATTTCTAAAACCCCAGTTTTTAGAGCAAAACCTAATTGCTAAAATAAATACTGGAAACTACAAAGTCTACTTCATAAAGCAATAGTAATTCCTATTTGCTAGAAACTAGCAAAACAAACTACATGTTTAATTTTTTAACATCAATGCTATTGATGTTATAACACTAGTTATATTTATGAAGACTCTTAAAAAAACATTAAGGCTTTTTGCTTTAGTAATAATGATAGCTTTAGCATCTATATTACCTGTACCCGTAACTTTTTACAGAAAAGATAATCTACCTAAGTTTAAAATTGAGCAAATTGATAAAAAGCGAGATGATAAAACTCAAGAAGACATAAAAGAGATTAATTAAAATTTAATAAAAACTCTATTAACTTACATACGATCGGGAACCTGAATACCTAATAACCCAAAACTATTTTTAATAGTATTTGCAACTACTTGAGATAATTGTACTCTAAATGCTTTTTCAGTATCGTTATCTGCTCCTAAAATAGACACATTCTGGTAAAATGAATTGAATTCTTTAACCAAATCGTAGGTGTAATTAGCAATTAAAGCTGGACTATGGTTTTCAGCGGCATTTTGAATGACTTCTGTGAATAACTGTATCTGTTTGATTAATTCGCGCTCTTTATCATGAAGCGATAATGTTTTAATACTAGTATTAAAATTAATATCAGCTTTACGTAAAATAGATTGAATTCTAGCATAAGTATACTGAATAAACGGCCCCGTATTTCCTTGAAAGTCTATAGACTCCTTTGGATCAAATAAAATACGTTTCTTAGGATCAACTTTTAATATATAATACTTTAAAGCACCTAAACCAATGGTTTTATAAAGTTCTTTTTTCTCTTCATTTGAATAACCATCGAGTTTACCTAACTCTTCTGAAATCTCTTCAGCAGTTTGTGCCATATCCAAAATCAAATCATCTGCATCAACAACAGTACCTTCTCTACTCTTCATCTTTCCGCTAGGTAAATCTACCATCCCGTAGCTTAAATGATATAGATTCTTAGCCCATTCAAAACCCAATTTTTTTAGAATCAAAAACAGGACTTGAAAATGATAATCTTGCTCATTTCCAACAGTATAAACCATACCTCCAACATCTGGAAAATCTTTTATACGTTGAATCGCTGTACCAATATCTTGAGTCATATAAACTGCAGTTCCATCGGCACGTTGTACTATTTTTTTATCAAGCCCCTCATCGGTTAAATCACACCAAACCGAGCCATCACTTTCTTTGTAGAACACACCATTTTTCAAACCTTCACTAACAAACTCTTTTCCTAATAGGTAGGTCTTACTTTCATAGTAAAGTGTATCAAAATCAACACCTAAATTTTTGTATGTAATATCGAATCCATTGTAAACCCAACCGTTCATTTTCTTCCACAATGCTACGGTTTCTTCATCTCCAGACTCCCATTTTCGCAACATATCCTGAGCCTCTAAAAGAATCGGAGCATTCTTTTTTGCTTCTTCTTCAGACTGACCAGAACCTATTAAATTTTGAATATCCTTTTTATACTCTTGATCAAACTTCACATAATAATTACCTACAAGTTTATCTCCTTTTAAACCTGTACTTTGTGGTGTTTCGTCATTCCCAAAGTGCTTCCAAGCTATCATACTTTTACAAATATGAATCCCTCTATCATTTATAATCTGAGTTTTATAAACTTTCTTTCCTGAAGCTTTCAAAATTTCAGCAACACTGTAGCCTAAAAGGTTGTTTCTAATATGCCCTAAATGCAATGGTTTATTAGTGTTAGGAGAGGAATACTCAACCATAATAGCCTTTTCATCTGGTTTTGGTGATACAAAACCATATGTTTCATTATTTTTAATACCATCAAAAAAATCAAGATAATATAAATCGTTAATTTCAATATTTAAAAACCCTTTTACAACATTAAATCCTTTAACATCCTCAGCATTTTCAACTAAATAATTCCCTATGCGTTCCCCTATTTGCACAGGATTACCTTTTACATAACGCAACATTGGAAAAACCACCACAGTTATATCTCCTGAAAACTCTTTCCTTGTGGCTTGGAATTCAACAGTTTCTAATTCAATATTAAAATCAGATTTTACGGCTTGTTTTACGTAATTCTCTAAGGTTTCTTGAAGGTTCATTTTACTGGTATTAAGGCTGCAAAGATAGAAAGTTTTTAATGTTATTTCTAGCAATAACAAAAAAGCTAAGACACATTGATTCTATCAGTTAAAAATTACCGAATACTATAAAAAAAAAGCGGATGCATTTCATCGGTAAAAGTGCTCTTTTTCTATGATTTTTACCGTTTGTCTATTCGTCGATTTTTAAGCTATTTTTCTGGTGTCCTTTCGTCTAATTTTTTGGTATTAAAACGCAGAAATTAGATTTTAAATATCCTTTTTTCAACTTTTGCGTGGTAATGCTATTAATTCGAACTTTTTCGGATAAAAATTTTAACGCTAACAAATAATTACAGCTAAAAAGGTAATCTTATTTTCCCTCAAAATTTAAGACCCCTTTACATTGCCTGATTCTAGATGTGATTTAAATGTTATAATGAGGAGAATAATTACTTTACTGATTATGTTGTCTACTTCTGTGGGTTTTTCGCAAACCTATGATATAGATAAACTTGCCTTAGAACTAGCATTCCAAGAACAAGACTCCTTAAAAGTTGAAACGTCTCTGAAACTCATCAAAGCGCTTTATGAGGCTGATGATTATGAAAGAGCCTTGGAGTACATTTTAAAAAGCGAAAAACTCTCCAACAATTTAAACTACAAAAAAGGCATTGCAGAAATAGCCTATTACAAATCTTTAATTTACGCTCAGAAAAACGACTATATTAATGCAATAAGTGGTTACAACAAATCAAAGGCCCTGTTTAATACTCTAAAAGACACATTAAGTGTTGCCAAAGTAAATAATAGCATTGGTTTGATAGAGATTAAACGCGGAAACTATAACAAAGGTTTAGACTTCTCTTTAGCTGCAATAAAGGAACTTGAAAAAAGAAACCTTGTTAAGGACCTTAACTTGGCCTATAGTAATTTAGCCAATGCTTATTATAATATAAACCTTTATGAAAAAGCCATTGAATTTTACTTAAAAGCACTTGATGTACAATTAAAACTTAATGACACTAAGGGCATAAACGAATCGCATAGTAAATTAGCTGAACTTTATTCTAATAAAAAAGAGCATCGAAGAGCTATTGAATATTATGAGAAATTATTAGAAAACACAGCACCAAATAACGATTCAATAAGAGGACAAATATTTCCTAAATTAGGTGGTGAGTACTTAAAGTTTAACGACTATAATAAGGCCACAAAATATCTTATTACTGGATACAATATAAATATCAGAACAAAAAATCAAGCTGGATTACTTCTTGCTTTAAATAATTTAGGAGATTTAAACTTAAAACAAGGCCGCTTACAAACCGCTGAAAAGCAACTTTTAGATGCTGGTACAATTGCTAAAAAACTTAATAACAAAACAGAATTACTAAGGCATTACAAACTCATGAAGTCTTTGGATTCTACAAGGCGTCGTTTTGATAGAGCTTTTGTATGGCAACGTGAGTATTACGAGCTCAACAATATACTTAAAAAGGAAACAAAGATAGTATCTCCTATCATTACCGAAACTCAAAAATCAGTTAAAGCAATAGATTCTGAGACGAATAACATTATTCAAGATGTTAATCCTACAAATAATCTTTCTTTAGAAGAAAAGGCACAAATTGATAAAAAACTAGATAAGTACAAACTTTTACTCTATGCATTGCTTGCAGCACTCATTGTAGTTTCAGCTTTACTAGTGTTAGTTTACTTAAAACGCAATAGTAATATCAAGTACATGCAAGAGCTTGAAGAAAAAAACATCAAAATTGAGCTTGAAAATGAAGCTTTTTCAGAACAAACCAAGCATCTTGAAAATGTCAACAATGTTAAAGACAAACTATTTTCAATTGTATCTCATGATTTAAAAGATTCCCTCTCTTCAATTAATGGTTTTATAGATTTACTCAAAGATGGTTCCTTATCGCGAGAAGAGTTTGATAATTTAATACCAGAGTTAAGCGAAAATGCTAACAATGCTTCGTTATTACTTTTCAATTTACTTAACTGGTCCAAATCTCAAATGCAATCTTTAGAGCCAAAACCAAGTTTATTTGATATTCAAGAGGTTTTTGAAAGTAAAGTAAAACTTATAGATCAGCGTGTGGAAAATAAAGGTATTAACCTAGTAGACCACTCTCTAAGAGATTTTGCTTACGCAGATAGAAGCATGTTCGAAATCGTTGTACAAAACTTATTAGCCAACGCTCTTAAATTTTGTAAAAGCGGTGATACTATTACAGTTTCCAATCACATTAGTAATGGTAGTTGTATCGTCAGTATTGCAGATACAGGTGTGGGTATTTCTGAAGCAAATCAAAAAAAGTTATTCAAAAGTAGTTCTTTCACCACTATGGGAACCGATAATGAAAAAGGCACTGGTCTTGGTCTATCAATCTGTAAAGAATTGGTTGAACTCAACAATGGTAAAATTTGGGTAGAAAGCACTCAAGGAGTAGGCAGCACATTCTATGTACAGTTGCCTAAATCCAGACCATCATAAAATTTAAGTAATCTAATTTATTTTTTTGAGCGTTCCTCCCGCTTAGGCGGAGTCGGGCTTTCACTACTCAATCCTTCACCCGATAGCTATCGGGATCAGGGATTTCAAACATACCGTTCAATCCCTAACGCACCTATCTGCCAAATTAATTTTTTGGTAAAAACACCTCTGCCATCATACAACGAGCACTTCCACCACCACAAGTTTCAATAGTCTCTAAAGAACTCGATACTATTTTGGTATGCGTTTCAAGTGTTTCTATTTGAGAAAGCGTTAAACAATCATAAGCCGCTTGACTCATAATTAAAAAGCGTTCATCATTAGCACCTTTAACCTGCAACATATTTCCAGCAAAATTAGTCACTTGCTTTTCAGATATATCTATGATAATTTTATCATCTTCCTTCAAGTGTTTAATCACATTTTTACGTTCTTTCTTGTCATCAATACTACTTAAACAAATTACAGCGAAGGTTTCCCCTATACACATCATTACATTAGTATGATAAATTGGTTTTCGCTCTTCATTAACGGTTTGATAAGATGTGAAAATTACAGGAGTAAACTCAAAATCTTCACAAAACTCTATAAACAAATCTTCATCAGCACGAGGTGACAAAGCACAATAAGCTTTCCTATTTACCCGATCAAGTATTACACTACCCGTACCTTCCAAAAACACGTGTTCTTCTTCAGCACTTGTATAATCAATAATATTGTTAATGTAAAACCCTTTTTCTTCTAGAGTTTCAAGAACATCTTCTCGTCGTTCTAAACGTCTATTTTTTGCAAACATTGGATACAATCCAACATCACCATTCTCATGAAAAGAGACCCAATTGTTAGGAAAGATTGAATCTGGTGTATCGTAGTCTAATCTATCATCTACCACTATCACATCAACACCTATATCTCTTAATTTTTCAACATAAGTATCAAACTCTTTTTGCGCTCTAACGTTAATAGTTTCAGGTAGAACACCATCAATAGACTCTTGATAATAATTATTTACAGCCGTTTGTTCATTCATCCTAAAGTTTACAGGACGAATCATCAAAATAGAGTTTGTTGTCTGTTCCATAATTAGTCTCGTATTAAAGGCATAGTTGTACATCTCAACAAACCTTCTTGTTTGCCAATTTCAGAAAAAGGCACTTCTTCAACAGTAAAATCTTGATTTCTTAACCAATTATTGAGTCTGGTAAAGTTTTGTTCAGAAATAATGACATCTTCAGAAATAGAAAATACATTACTACACATTTGATACATTTCTTCTTTTGTGATTTCAAAAACGTTTTCTTTTCCAAAAAAATCAACCAACCATTCATATTCCTTCTCAACTAAAAACCCATTTTTATGAATAATAGCTTTCCCTTTTCCTAATGGATTAAAGCAACAATCTAAATGTAATGCATTCTCTTTGGGGTTTGTATTAGACTTTCTTAGTTCGAATGATTTTACGGTTTTATTCGGAAACAACTCCTGTATTGCAATTACTGCATCTATATTTGTTCTGGCTGTAATTAAATCTGAATAGTCTTCACCAGAATAAGTACCGACAAAAATATAATCATTCCATGGCATTACATCCCCACCTTCTACATGGCATGCTTCCGGCAAAATGATACGTTTATCTTCAGCAACCTGATTCCATATATAATCTATAGCATGAACCTCATCTTCCCTGTGAGGTAAAATATTAGCTTCTATCATAATATCTTCAATTACAAAAGCAATATCGCGTGCAAATATTTGATTGCAATCTTTTATAACTTGAGGTCTGTAAACCTTAACATCATATTTTTCAAAAACTTTAGCAACGGCATTCAACTCCTTAATCATGTCTGATTCCGTTGGGTATGTTCCAGCTAGAATATGTTCAATACTCTTAGGATCGTAACAATCTTCAATTTTAGGTGTCCGCCCATTACTCTCTGCTGTTCCTAAAACCACCGATTTTAACCTTGAAGTTTCATTTTTTACATTTAATTTAAGCATACAATATTCAAAATATGTTAAGAAACGAAAGCATCAAAGCTAATAATTATTAAGGAGAAATTACGTAATTACTAAAATTTACTCTTAAAAAAAGAAAAAGCTTCATAGAAAAACTATGAAGCTTAAGAATTATTTAAAAAAACAATTATCTATCTTTTATTAATTGGAATAAAATCTCTGTTAGTTTCTCCAATATAGAGTTGTCTTGGTCTACCAATTGGTTCCTTACGCAAACGCATCTCTCTCCATTGTGCAATCCAACCTGGTAAACGACCTATTGCAAACATAACAGTAAACATTTCAATTGGAATACCCATAGCACGATAGATAATTCCAGAATAGAAGTCTACATTAGGATATAATTTTCTATCTACGAAATACGGATCTTCTAATGCTTCCTTTTCCAATCCTTTTGCTATTTCTAAAATAGGATCTTCAACACCTAAATCATGTAAAACTTGGTCCGCAGCCTTCTTTATAATTTTAGCTCGCGGATCAAAATTCTTATATACTCGATGACCAAAGCCCATTAACCTAAATGGATCGCTTTTATCCTTAGCTTTTGCCATATACTTCTTTGTATCTCCACCATCTTCTTGAATAGCCTCTAGCATTTCAAGTACAGCTTGGTTAGCCCCACCATGAAGCGGACCCCAAAGCGCTGATATTCCAGCAGAAAGAGATGCAAATAAGCCTGCATGGGATGAGCCAGTAATTCTTACTGTTGAAGTCGAACAGTTTTGCTCATGATCTGCATGTAATATCAATAACTTATCCAAAGCATCAACTAAAACTGGGTTTTGAACATAGCAGCTATTTGGTCTTGAAAACATCATTTTTAAAAGATTTTCAACATAGCCTAGTGAATTATCACCGTAATCTAATGGCTGACCTTGCTTTTTTCGCATCGTCCAAGCTACTAGAACAGGCATTTTTCCCAATATCCTTACGACAGACTTATACATATCCTCTTCAGAATCCACATTAACTGAAGAAGGGTTAAACGCAGTTAAAGCACTGGTTAAAGAAGAAATTACCCCCATTGGGTGTGCTGCTTTTGGAAAAGCATCTAATATTTTCTTTATATCCTCATCTACAGCTGACTCAGCCTTAATATCATCATGAAATTTATCATTCTGCTCTTTAGTTGGCAATTCTCCAAAAATCAATAAGTAGGCTACCTCTAAAAAATCCGCTTTTTCAGCTAATTCTTCAATTGAATATCCTCTATATCTTAAAATTCCTTTCTCTCCATCTAAAAAAGTAATTGCACTTTCACATGAACCTGTATTCTTATAACCAGAATCTAAAGTAATTACACCACCTGTACTTGCTCTTAATTTAGAAATATCAATTGCAACTTCATTTTCTGTCCCTTTAACCAAAGGGAATTCATACTTTTTATTATCAATCTCAATTGTAGCTTTATTTGACATATGTTTTTAGCGAGTTTTGTTTTGTTTTTTGCGGAGTGCTAAATTACGAAATCTAAGCCTATTTTTAAAGATTATTAAGAATGATTTAACCAATTAACATATTGTTAAAATTGATACCAAATAAAAAAGCGATTATCAAAAAATAATCGCTTTTTTTTTATATTATAAAATATATAGTTATTTCACTTTAAAAGCATTTTCTCCTGGAAAATAAGCTACTTCCCCAAGCTCTTCTTCTATTCGTAATAACTGATTGTATTTAGCCATACGATCAGAACGAGATGCAGAACCTGTTTTTATCTGACCTGTATTTAATGCAACTGCTAAATCAGCAATAGTGTTATCTTCTGTTTCACCAGAACGGTGAGACATTACAGATGTATAACCTGCATTATGCGCCATATTTACAGCTGAAATAGTTTCTGTTAAAGATCCTATTTGGTTTACTTTTATTAAAATAGAATTTGCAATACCTTCATTTATACCTCTTGATAAACGCTCAACATTAGTTACAAATAAGTCATCACCAACTAATTGTACTTTATCGCCAATTAATTCTGTTAAATAACTCCAACCTTCCCAATCGTTTTCATCCATACCATCTTCAATTGAAATAATTGGATATTTTGAAGCTAATTCAGCTAAGTATTCAGCTTGTTCTTTAGAGGTTCTTACAACTCCCGAATCACCTTCAAATTTCTTATAATCGTATTTACCATCAACAAAAAATTCTGCAGATGCACAATCTAAAGCAATCTTAATTTCATCACCAAACTTATAACCAGCATTACTTACAGCTTTTGCAATAGTATCTAAGGCGTCTTCTGTACCACCTGACAAGTTTGGCGCAAAACCACCTTCATCTCCAACAGCAGTGCTTAAATTTCTATCGTGTAAAACTTTTTTCAAATGATGAAAAATTTCAGTACCCATTTGCATAGCATGCGTGAAATTTTTAGCTTTAACAGGCATAATCATAAACTCTTGAAATGCAATTGGTGCATCACTATGCGAACCTCCATTAATGATATTCATCATTGGTAATGGTAATGTATTTGCTGAAACACCACCTACATAGCGATACAGTGGCATGTTTAACTCATTTGCCGCTGCTTTTGCAACTGCTAAAGAAACTCCTAATATAGCATTAGCGCCTAATTTTGATTTATTTGGAGTACCATCTAAATCAATCATTATCTTATCAATAAGGTTTTGCTCAAAAACAGAAACTCCTAATAGCTCCTCAGCAATTATAACATTTACATTCTCTACAGCTTTTAAAACACCCTTACCCATATAAGTATCTCCTCCATCACGCAATTCAACGGCTTCATGCTCTCCTGTTGATGCTCCAGAAGGTACAGCAGCTCTTCCTAAAATATTGTTTTCAGTTACTACATCCACTTCAACAGTTGGGTTACCTCTTGAATCTAGAATTTGTCTGGCGTGGATATTAATTATTATACTCATAATTAGTTTATTTTTAATCTGTTAATTGCTTCAAATTTACGGTTAAATCTTGTTTATTTTTAGATGTTTTTGAAGAATTTCAGAAATTAACATCTATAACGTTTTAGTAAAATCAAACCCCAAAAATAGATGTCTTTTTTTGAGGTTTTACAACTATTATTTCTTTAAATTTTCGATAAATTGATCAAAAAGATAAACCGAATCGTTTGGTCCAGGACTAGCTTCTGGATGATACTGCACAGAAAACACATTTTTGTTTTTCATCTTTAAACCTGCAACTGTATTATCATTTAAATGAACATGCGTAATCTCCAAATCGCTATTTGCTTCAGCTTCTTCTCTATTTACAGCAAAACCATGATTTTGTGAAGTAATTTCACCCTTTCCTGTAATTAAGTTTTTTACTGGATGATTTATTCCTCTGTGCCCATTATGCATTTTATAGGTAGAAACGCCATTTGCTTGCGCTATAACTTGATGTCCTAGACAAATCCCAAATAGGGGCAAATCTCTTTTGATAATCTCTTTAGCAACTTCTTGTGCTTCAACCAGAGGCTCAGGATCTCCTGGTCCGTTTGACAAGAAATATCCATCAGGTTTGAATGCTTCTAAATCTTCAAATTTAGCATTATATGGAAACACTTTTATATAAGCATCTCTACCCGCAATATTTCTTAAAATATTCTTTTTAATACCTATATCTAAAGCTGCAACTTTATAAGTAGCATTTTCATCACCAAAATAGTATGGTTCTTTGGTTGATACTTTTGAGGCTAACTCTAAACCTTCCATATTTGGTACTTTAGCCAACTGTTTTTTTAGGCCTTCTATATTATCTACTTCTGTTGAAATAACAGCATTCATCGCGCCATTATCTCTTATATAGCTTACAAGAGCTCTTGTATCAACATCTGAAATAGCTAGTAAGTTGTTTTTATCTAAAAAATCTTCTAAAGACTCATCTGCTGCATCTCTAGAATATTCATAACTAAAATTCTTTACTATCAAGCCAGAAATCTTTACAGACTCAGATTCGACTTCATCATTATTAGCACCATAATTGCCAATATGTGCATTAGTTGCTACCATGATTTGCCCATAATAAGAAGGGTCTGTAAAAATTTCTTGATAACCTGTCATACCTGTGTTAAAACAAACTTCACCAAACGAAGTACCTTGTTTACCACCTACTGCTTTACCGTGAAAAATAGTACCATCTGCTAGAAGTACGATGGCTTTTTGTCTTTTTTGATATTTCATATTTATTTTGAAAGTTTTGCAAAATTGCATAAAAAAAAGGATAAACTAAAATAGTTTATCCTTTATATATTAAATGCTTATTAACATTATTCTTCTTCGTTAGATGATTTAGTATCAACTGGAGGAATAGATGTAGTAGGCTTAGCACCTCCTCTTCTACTTCTTCTTGTTGTTTTCTTCTTAGCTTTATCAGCATTATAGATTTCGTTATAATCAACTAATTCTATCATAGCCATGTCTGCGTTATCACCCAAACGATTTCCTAATTTGATAATTCTTGTATAACCTCCTGGTCTATCACCAATTTTAGCAGCTACATCTCTAAACAATTCTGCAACGGCTTCTTTTTGTCTTAATTTTGCCATTACTAAACGTCTATTGTGCGTCGTATCTGATTTAGATTTTGTAATCATTGGCTCAACAAACTGTTTTAAAGCTTTAGCTTTAGCAACTGTTGTGTTAATTCGCTTGTGCTCTATTAAAGAACAAGCCATATTTGCTAACATAGCTTTTCTATGCGCTGTTTGTCTACCTAGGTGGTTTACTTTTTTTCCGTGTCTCATGACATTTGTTTTATCATCTTGCTACCAAACCACGTTATTCGTGGGAGCAAAATATGATTAATTAATCTTTATCTAATTTATATTTGCTTAAATCCATTCCGAAGTTTAAACCTTTAACATTAACTAGCTCTTCTAGCTCTGTTAAAGATTTTTTACCGAAGTTACGGAACTTCATTAAATCGTTTTTGTTAAATGATACTAAATCTCCTAAAGTATCAACTTCTGCAGCTTTTAAACAATTAAGCGCACGTACAGATAAATCCATATCGATAAGCTTTGTTTTAAGCAACTGACGCATATGAAGTGATTCTTCATCATAAGTTTCAGTTTGTGCAATTTCATCAGCTTCTAAAGTAATACGCTCATCAGAGAATAACATGAAGTGATGAATTAATGTTTTAGCAGCTTCGGTTAAAGCATCTTGTGGTGTTATTGAACCATCAGTAATGATTTCAAAAACTAATTTTTCGTAATCTGTTTTTTGTTCAACACGATAGTTTTCAATGCTGTACTTAACATTTTTGATTGGTGTATAAACCGAATCAGTAAAAATAGTTCCTATAGGTGCAGAAGCTTTTTTGTTTTCTTCAGCAGGTACGTAACCTCTTCCCTTTTCAATAGTAATTTCCATATTTAAATTCACTTTAGGATCTAAATTACAGATTACTAATTCTGTATTCAAAACTTGAAATCCTGAAATAAACTTTTGAAAATCACCAGCTGTTATTCTATCTTGTCCAGAAATTGATATTGATATTGATTCATTATCAATATCTTCAATTTGTCTTTTAAAACGAACTTGCTTTAAGTTTAAGATAATTTCTGTTACATCTTCTACAACACCTGCTATAGATGAAAATTCGTGATCTACACCTTCAATCCTAACTGATGTAATTGCAAAACCTTCTAAAGAAGATAATAAAACTCTTCTAAGTGCATTTCCAACTGTTAGTCCGTAACCTGGTTCTAGTGGTCTGAATTCGAATTTACCTTCGAAATCAGTAGAATCAATCATGATTACTTTATCGGGCTTTTGAAAATTAAATACTGCCATTTTTTTCTTCGTTTTAATTGTTATTTAGTTGCGCGGTTTTTAAGTTTGAAGAAGACAAATAAACCCTTTGGCTAAATACCAATATGATTAAATTATTATTTAGAATATAATTCGACTATGAATTGCTCGTTTATATTTTCTGGGATTTGAATTCTTTCAGGAACAGAAACGTAAGTACCAGACTTTGTATCGTTATTCCAAGTAATCCATTCATAAACATTACTTGAATTTGAAAGTGATCTATCAATAGCTTCAAGTGATTTTGATTTCTCTCTTACAGCTACAACATCCCCTGCTTTTAAAGAGTAAGAAGGTATATTTACTAATTCACCATTTACAGTGATGTGCCTGTGAGATACTAATTGTCTTGCTCCACTTCTAGTTGGTGCAATTCCCATTCTGAATACCACGTTATCCAATCTAGATTCACATAATTGTAGTAAAACCTCACCAGTAATTCCTTGTGCAGCTCTTGCTTTTTTAAATAATCCTCTAAATTGACGTTCTAAGATACCGTAAGTATACTTAGCTTTTTGTTTTTCTTGTAGTTGAATTGCGTACTCAGATTTTTTCCCACGTCTTCTGTTATTTCCATGTTGACCTGGAGGGTAATTTCTTTTTTCGAACGATTTATCATCTCCGAAGATAGCTTCGCCAAATTTACGAGCTATTTTAGTTTTAGGACCAGTATATCTTGCCATTTTAAATTTGTTTTGAGAGTGATTATGAATTAAGGTCTTAATCTTATCCTTCGATAATCGCCAATCTCTCGTTAATACTTGTTAATTATTTTTTCGGTCTGCAAATTTACACAAAAATTAATATCATCTGATATCAGATGATATTAATTTTCTATTTGCCTTAATTTAATTCTCGCTAGCTAGAACGAGATTAAACTCTTCTTCTTTTTGGTGGACGACATCCATTATGTGGTAATGGTGTAACATCAATAATTTCTGTTACTTCAATTCCAGCATTGTGGATAGAACGGATAGCAGATTCTCTTCCATTTCCTGGACCTTTAACATAAACCTTTACTTTTTTCAAACCAGCTTCTTGTGCTACAGCAGCAGCATCTTCAGCAGCTAATTGAGCAGCATAAGGTGTGTTTTTTTTAGACCCTCTAAATCCCATTTTACCAGCTGAAGACCATGAGATTACATCGCCTTTTTTGTTGGTAAGTGAAATAATGATGTTATTAAAAGAAGCTGTTACGTGAGCTTCTCCAACTGCATCCACTATTACTTTACGTTTTTTTGTGCTTGTTTTTGCCATATTCTTTTAGTTTTTAGTTGCTAGTTTTTAGTTATTGGAATCCTAAACTTTAACATTTCAAACAGATTCTTCTAACGTCCAAATACTAATGACTAATGACTATTTTTAATTATTAATTATGCTTTCTTCTTATTAGCAACAGTTTTTCTTCTACCTTTTCTGGTTCTAGAGTTGTTCTTAGTACGTTGTCCTCTTAATGGTAAACCAGCTCTGTGACGAATTCCTCTGAAACACCCAATATCCATTAAACGCTTAATATTTAATTGAGTTTCAGAACGTAATTCACCCTCTATAGTGTAAGTTCCAACTGCTTCACGAATTCCACTGATGTCATCATCAGTCCAATCCTGAACTTTTGTACTTTCATCAACCTTAGCAGTTGTTAAAATTTCTTTCGCTCTACTTCTACCTATTCCATAGATATAAGTTAAAGAGATAACTCCTCTCTTATTTTTTGGTATGTCTACACCTGCAATTCTTGCCATAGCTTATCCTTGTCTTTGTTTGAATCTAGGATTCTTTTTGTTAATGACGTAAAGTCTTCCTTTTCTACGCACAATTTTACAATCTGCGCTTCTTTTTTTAACTGATGCTCTTACTTTCATCTTGTTAGTATCTATAAGTTATACGAGCCTTAGTTAAATCATAAGGACTCATTTCTAATTTTACTTTATCTCCTGGTAACAACTTGATGTAATGCATACGCATCTTACCAGAAATATGTGCTGTCACAATGTGACCATTTTCTAATTCTACACGGAACATCGCATTAGATAATGCTTCTATAATTGTCCCATCCTGCTCTATTGCTGCTTGTTTTGCCATAGTATAATAATTAAGCTACTGCTTTTCTATTTTTACCTGTCTTCATCAAACCATCATAATGTCTATTCAACAAATACGAATTGATTTGTTGCATTGTATCAATGGCTACACCTACCATAATTAATAAAGAAGTGCCTCCGAAAAATAAAGCCCATCCTTGTTGTACTCCCATTAGTTTAACAACTACTGCTGGCAAAATAGCTATAAGCGCTAAAAAGATTGAACCAGGTAAGGTTATTTGAGACATTATTTTGTCTAAATACTCAGAGGTTTCTGAACCTGGACGAATACCAGGAATAAAACCACCACTGCGTTTTAAATCATCTGCCATTTTATTGGTAGGCACAGTAATTGCTGTATAAAAGTACGTAAATACTATGATTAATAAAGCAAATGTAATATTGTAAACTAACCCAAAAATATCAGAATAATTAGTTTGCAACCATGCTCCAAAAGCGGTTTCTTTTAAAAACGAAGACCCTCCAATTAAACTAGGAACAAACATAATAGCTTGTGCAAATATAATTGGCATCACACCAGATGCATTTAACTTTAATGGTATATACTGTCTTGATCCAGCCATGGCACTCTTCTCATAACCTCCAGAAGCAGTCCTTCTTGCATATTGCACGGCAATTTTTCTAACACCCATTACTAACATGATTGATGCCAAAATAATAACAAACCAAATTACCAACTCAATCAATACCATCATTAAACCTCCGTTTCCTCCACCCTCTAATCTGGTAGCTGAATTTTGTAAAAATGACTGTGGCAAAGTTGCTATAATACCCACCATAATCAATAATGAAATACCGTTACCAATACCTTTATCAGTGATTTTTTCTCCTAACCACATAGCAAAAATACAGCCTGTTACTAATATTGTAACCGAAGAGAAATAAAACAAAGGCCCTGTTCCTAGCAAGAAAGCTGTTGTTGGGATACCTAAAGCAGGTAAGCTTGCCAAATAACCCGGAGCTTGTAATAAACAGATAGCAATAGTTAACCAACGCGTGATTTGAGTAATTTTCTTTTGTCCACTAGCTCCTTCCTTTTGCAATTTTTGCAAGTAAGGAATAGCTATACCCATTAATTGTACAACAATAGAAGCAGAAATGTAAGGCATAATACCTAATGCAAATACAGAAGCTCTTGCTAAAGCCCCACCAGTAAACATATTAAGGATAGTTCCTAAACCACCTCCATCAAAATTACCTGCATAATCAGTGAGTTGAGCAGCATCAATACCTGGTAATGTTACTTGCGCACCAAAACGATAAACCAATAACAGTCCCAATGTAACTATGATTCTGTTTCTTAGTTCCTCTATTTTCCAAACATTTTTTATTGATTCTATAAATTTCATACTTATAATAAGTCTTAGATAGTTACGGCTTCTCCTCCAGCAGCTTCAATAGCAGCTTTTGCTGAAGCAGAAAACTTGTGAGCAGATACTTTTAATTTTGCTTTTAACTCACCTCTTCCTAAAATTTTAACTAGATCATTTTTTCCAGCTAATCTATTAGAAAACAGAGTTTCAAAATTCACAGTGTCTTTTACTTTTTTATCATCTACTAACGCTTGTAAAGTATCTAAGTTTATACCTTGATACTCGACACGATTAATATTTGTAAAACCAAACTTTGGCACACGTCTTTGTAATGGCATTTGCCCTCCTTCAAATCCTAATTTCTTAGAATATCCAGAACGAGACTTAGCTCCTTTGTGACCACGCGTAGCTGTACCACCTTTTCCTGAACCTTGTCCGCGACCTACTCGCTTGCCTTGTGTTTTTACCGATCCTTTTGCCGGTTGTAAGTTACTTAAATTCATTTTTTTAGTTATATATTTTAAGCTTCTTGTACAGAAACTAAATGTGAAACTTTAGCAACCATACCAAGAATGTTTGGTGTAGCCTCATGCTCTTTTACTTGACCAATCTTTTTAAGACCTAGAGCTTCTAAAGTTCTTTTTTGTCTTTGCGTACGATTGATTGCGCTTTTAACTTTTGTTACTTTAATCTTTGCCATCTCAGTATATATTAAGCGTTAAAAACTTTTTCAAGTGAAATACCTCTATCTCTTGCAATAGTATTTGCGTCTCTTAACTGTAATAAAGCATCAAAAGTTGCTTTCACTACGTTATGAGGATTTGAAGATCCTTGAGATTTTGATAATACATCGTGTACACCAACTGCTTCAAGCACTGTTCTAACAGCACCACCAGCAATAACACCTGTACCAGGAGCAGCTGGAATAATATTTACTCTTGCTCCACCGTATTTACCTTTTTGCTCATGTGGTAATGTTCCTTTGATAATTGGAATTCTAACTAAGTTTTTCTTAGCATCTTCAACAGCTTTTGCTATCGCACTAGCTACATCTTTAGATTTCCCTAAACCTTGTCCTACAACACCAGCTTCATCACCAACTACAACAATAGCCGAAAAACCAAATGCTCTACCACCCTTAGTTACTTTAGTTACCCTTTGTACACCAACTAAACGATCTTTAAGATCTAATCCACCTGGTTTTACTAATTCTGCACTTTTATATTTTTGAAACATAATAATATCTTAAAATTTTAGTCCTGCTTCTCTAGCTCCTTCAGCTAATTGTTTAACTCTACCGTGGTATAAATAACCACCTCTATCAAAAGAGACAGTTTCTACACCAGCTTTTAAAGCTTTTTCAGCAAGTGCTTTACCTACTAATTTAGCTACCTCAGATTTAGTTGCTTTTGCAGCACTAATATTTTTATCTCTTGAAGATGCTGCACTTATAGTTTTACCAGTAACATCATCTACTAATTGAGCATAAATTTCTTTATTACTTCTGTAAACAGCTAACCTAGGTCTTGCTTCTGTACCAGAAACAACCTTACGGATTCTGTTTTTTATCCTTAATCTTCTATCGTTCTTTGTCAATGCCATAACCTTAATTATTAAGCTGATTTACCTGCTTTTCTTCTTAATTCTTCACCAACAAACTTGATTCCTTTTCCTTTGTATGGTTCAGGCTTTCTAAATCCTCTAATTTTAGCAGCCACTTGACCAACAAGTTGTTTATCAAATGATGTTAGTTTAACTATTGGATTTTTTCCTTTTTCTGATATTGTTTCAACTTTTACTTCAGGAGCAATATTTAAAACAATATTATGAGAATATCCTAAGGCTAAATCTAATTTTTGTCCTTGGTTTGATGCTCTGTAACCTACACCTACCAATTCTAATTCTTTAGTCCACCCTTTAGATACTCCTTCAATCATATTATGCATTAATGATCTGTATAAACCATGTTTTGCTTTCTGATCTTTAGTATCAGAAGATCGTGTTACCATAACATTTCCTTCTTCTACTTTAATTTCAATAGAGTCGTAATTTTGTGTTAACTCTCCTAATTTTCCTTTTACAGTTACTACGTTATCTTTAACATCAACTGTTACACCTTCTGGAATGGCTACTGGATTATTTCCTATTCTTGACATTTCTTTCTGGCTTTAAAATTAGTAAACGTAACATAAAACTTCACCACCTACATTATCTCTTTTAGCTTGCTTGCCTGTCATAACTCCATGAGAAGTTGAAACAATAGCAATACCTAAACCGTTTAAGATACGTGGTAAATCATTAGCACCAGCATACTTACGTAAACCTGGTGTACTAATACGTTGAAGTTTCTTGATTACTGGTTCTTTTGTTTCTTTATTGTATTTAAGAGCTATTTTAATAGTCCCTTGTACAGAAGAATCATCAAACTTGTAACTTAAAATATATCCTTGTTCGAATAATATTTTAGTAATGTCTTTTTTAAGATTAGACGCAGGAATCTCTACCACTCTGTGGTTAGCACGCACTGCATTTCTAATTCTTGTCAAAAAATCCGCAATTGGATCTGAGTACATAATGAATTGATTTTGTGGTCTTGGTTTTCGAACTATTTCGAACCTTAAACCTGATTATTTAAATAATATTACCAACTAGCTTTTTTAACTCCGGGAATAAGACCTTGATTAGCCATTTCTCTAAAAGTTACACGAGAGATTCCGAAAGTTCTCATATACCCTTTTGGTCTCCCTGTTAATTTACATCTATTATGCTGACGTATAGGAGATGCGTTTTTTGGCAGCTTTTGTAATGCTTCATAATCTCCAGCTTCTTTTAAAGCTTTACGTTTGGCTGCATACTTAGCTACTGTTTTAGCTCTTTTTACCTCACGGGCTTTCATTGATTCTTTAGCCATATCTTAGTTCTTTTTAAAAGGTAACCCTAATTCAGTTAATAATGATTTTGCTTCTTTATCGGTGTCTGCGGTAGTTACAAAAGTAATATCCATACCAGAAATCTTATTCACTTTGTCAATATTTATTTCTGGAAAGATAATTTGCTCGGTAATACCTAAATTGTAATTACCTCTACCATCAAATCCTGTAGCTTTTATTCCATTAAAATCTCTAACACGTGGTAGTGCAGAAGTTACTAAACGATCTAAAAACTCATACATTCTTTCACCACGTAAAGTTACTTTTGCACCAATTGGCATACCCTTACGTAATTTAAAAGATGCAACATCTTTTTTAGATAATGTAGATATCGCTTTCTGTCCAGAAATAGTAGTTAATTCCTCAACAGCATAGTCAATTAACTTTTTGTCTGCAACTGCTGCTCCAACCCCTTTAGATATTACTATCTTAGAAAGCTTAGGAACTTGCATTACATTTTTATATCCAAATTCGTCTGTAAGAGCTGCAATTACTCTGCTTTTATACTCTTCTTTAAGTCTTGGTAAATATGCCATAACTATATTACTTCGTTAGATTTTGTTGAAAATCTTTCTTTTTTATCACCTTCTATTCTATAACCAACTCTAGTTGTTTCTCCTTTAGAAGTCAACAATGATAAGTTAGAAATATGAATAGCAGCTTCTTTCTCTACGATTCCGCCTTGTGGGTTTTGTGCACTTGGTTTAGTATGTTTCTTAACCATGTTAACACCCTCAACGATCGCTTTGTTCTTTGCTATTAATACTTTTTGTACTTTACCTTCGGAACCTTTATGGTCTCCAGCAATTACTTTTACAGTATCTCCAGTTTTTATTTTAAGCTTTGTCATCTTACAAATAATGTATTAAAGCACCTCTGGCGCTAATGATACAATCTTCATGAATTGTTTATCACGAAGTTCTCTAGCAACAGGACCAAAAACACGTGTTCCTCTCATTTCACCCGTTGGGTTTAATAAAACACAAGCATTATCATCAAATCTTATATAAGATCCGTCTGGTCTTCTTACTTCTTTCTTGGTACGAACAACTACTGCTGTAGAAACCGCTTTTTTCTTAATATTTCCATTAGGAGTTGCATCCTTTACAGAAACAACTATTTTGTCTCCAACAGAAGCATATCTTCTTTTAGTACCACCCAAAACACGGATAACTAAAACCTCTTTTGCTCCAGTATTGTCTGCTACTTTTATTCTTGATTCTTGCTGTAACATAATTATTTAGCTCTTTCTAGGATTTCTACTAATCTCCAACATTTAGATTTACTCATAGGTCTTGTTTCCATGATTCTAACAGTATCACCTTCGTTGCAGTCATTTGTTTCGTCGTGTGCTACGTACTTTTTTGTTTTTAGTACGAACTTACCATACATAGGATGCTTTACTTTTTTCACCTCAGAAACCACAATAGATTTCTGCATTTTGTTACTTGTAACAACTCCTATACGTTCTTTTCTTAAATTTCTTGTTTCCATCTTTAAGCAGAATTATTGTGAATCTCTTTTAGTTAATTCAGTCGCAATTCTAGCTACAGTTCTTCTAATTGAACGTAACTGAATTGGGTTTTCTAAAGGAGATATAGCATGAGCCAATTTTAGGTCTGAATAACTCTTTTTTGTTTCACTAAGTTTTTCTTGTAACTCAGCTACCGATAATTCTTTAATTTCTGATTGTTTCATCATCTTAAATTATTATGCTTCGTAATCTCGAGCAATTATAAACTTAGTTTTAACTGGTAGTTTTTGTGCTGCTAAACGCAATGCTTCACGAGCAACGTCTAATGGCACACCACCTACTTCAAATAAAACACGACCTGGTCTACATACAGCTACCCATAATTCAACAGCTCCTTTACCTTTACCCATACGTACTTCAAGAGGCTTTTTTGTGATAGGCTTGTCTGGAAATATTTTAATCCAAAGTTGACCTTCTCTTTTCATGTAACGTGTAGCGGCAATACGTGCTGCTTCAATTTGACGTGCAGTAATAAACGTAGCGTCTAATGCTTTTATTCCAAAAGTACCGCTTGAAAGTTGATGTCCTCTACCAGAGAGACCTTTCATACGTCCTTTTTGTTGTTTACGAAATTTTGTTCTTTTAGGCTGTAACATTTTTCTTTACTTTATAAAAAATTACTTTCTACGACGAGGTCCTTTGTTTCCTCTTCCTGCTCCACCTTTTCCACCTTTTTTGGATAAACCAACCAGCGGAGAAAGCTCTCTTTTACCATATACTTCACCTTTCATGATCCATACTTTAACACCTAATCTACCGTAAGTAGTATGTGCTTCTACTAAAGCATAATCAATATCGGCTCTAAAAGTTGATAAAGGAATACGTCCTTCTTTGTAGTGCTCAGAACGTGCCATTTCAGCTCCGTTTAAACGCCCACTAATCTGAATTTTAATTCCTTCTGCGTTCATACGCATAGTAGCAGCAATAGCCATTTTGATAGCACGACGGTAAGAGATACGATTCTCTATTTGACGTGCAATACTTGATCCTACTAAAAATGCGTCAAGTTCAGGTCTTTTAATTTCAAAGATGTTAATCTGAACTTCTTTTCCAGTAATTTTTTTAAGCTCTTCTTTTAACTTGTCTACCTCTTGACCACCTTTTCCGATAATAATACCAGGTCTAGCAGTAGTGATAGTAACGGTTACAAGTTTCAAAGTTCTTTCAATAATTACTCTACTTACACTAGCTTTAGATAAACGCGCGTGAACGTATTTTCTAATCTTATCGTCTTCGGCAAGTTTATCACCATAATCGTTTCCTCCGTACCAGTTTGATTCCCATCCTCTGATAATTCCTAAGCGATTTCCGATTGGATTTGTTTTTTGTCCCATACTCTTATTAAGCTTGTGTGTTATTGTTAGCTCCAACCACTAATGTTACATGGTTTGAACGTTTTCTAATTCTGTGTGCACGACCTTGTGGTGCTGGACGTAATCTTTTTAACATAGATCCGCTATCCACTTTAATCTCTTTTACAAATAATTCTGCAGTTTCAACATCAGCATCTTCATTTTTTGATTGCCAGTTAGCGATAGCTGATAATAACAACTTCTCTAAACGACCTGATGCTTCTTTATTATTGAACTTTAAGATATTTAGTGCATTTTCTACCTTTTCGCCTCTTACTAAATCAGCTACTAAGCGCATTTTTCTTGGTGATGTAGGACAATTATTAAGTTTTGCAAAAGCAATTTGTTTTTTTGCTTCCTTAATAGCGTCTGCCATTTGTTTTTTACGACTTCCCATAGCTTACTACTTTTTACCTTTATTTTTAGCACCGGCATGTCCACGGAATGAACGTGTTGGTGAAAATTCTCCTAATTTATGACCTACCATGTTTTCAGTTACATAAACTGGCACAAATTGACGGCCATTGTGTACTGCTATAGTTTGTCCAACAAAATCTGGAGTAATCATACTAGCACGAGACCAAGTCTTGATTACTGTTTTTTTGTTAGCCTCGACATTAGCCGCAACTTTTCTTTCTAATTTATAATGAACGTAAGGTCCTTTTTTTAATGATCTTGCCATGTCTTATTTCTTTCTACGTTCTACAATATATTTATTACTTGCTTTAGTCTTAGAACGGGTTCTGTAACCTTTAGCTGGAATACCGTTTCTAGAACGAGGATGTCCACCTGCAGATTTACCTTCACCACCACCCATTGGATGATCCACCGGATTCATTACAACTGGTCTTGTTCTTGGACGTCTTCCTAACCATCTTGTTCTACCTGCTTTTCCACCAACAAGTAACTGGTGATCTGAGTTAGAAATAACACCTATAGTAGCCATACAGTTAGCAAGAATTAATCTTGTTTCACCTGATGGTAATTTTATAGTTGCAAACTTACCATCTC
The DNA here is from genome assembly GCF_947490405.1 of uncultured Algibacter sp. GTDB lineage: Bacteria > Bacteroidota > Bacteroidia > Flavobacteriales > Flavobacteriaceae > Algibacter_B. Next base: position 407,390 of record NZ_CANLGU010000001.1, read on the forward strand.
TTGCCATTAACTGAGCAAATGCACCTGCACTACGTGCCATAACAGCACCTTGACCAGGGCGTAACTCAACACATGAAATGATAGTTCCTAATGGAATTTCACTTAATGGCATTGCATTTCCAATTTCTGGCGCAACACCTTCTTTACCTGATACTACATTTTGCCCAACCTGTAAACCATTTTGTGCAATAATGTATCTTTTTTCGCCATCTTGATAGTTCAATAGTGCAATAAAAGCAGTTCTGTTTGGATCATATTCTATCGATTTAACTTCACCAGGAATTCCAGCTTTGTCTCTTTTAAAATCGATAATACGATACTTTTTCTTATGACCTCCACCAATGTAGCGCATGGTCATTTTTCCTCGATTGTTTCTACCACCAGACCTTTTGTTCGGAACGAGTAAACTCTTTTCCGGCTTATCAGTAGTAATGGCATCGTAACCGTTTACTACTCTAAATCGCTGTCCTGGTGTGATTGGTTTTAATTTTCTTACTGACATTGTTGTCTAATTACATGTTACTGTATAAATCAATCATTTCACCTTCCGCCAGTTGTACAACTGCCTTTTTAACAGCATTTGTTTTACCATGTTGAATACCAGTTTTTGTATACTTGGTACTTCTATCTGGACGGACATTTATAGTACGAACTTTTTCAACAGAAACTCCGTAAGTGGCTTCTACCGCTTTCTTGATTTCTACCTTGTTCGCCTTTGTATTCACTGAGAACCAATAGCAGTTTTTTAACTCACTATCAGCTGTCGCTTTTTCTGTGATTATAGGTTTAATTAAGATACTCATCTGTTTCTTATTTACTTAAGTTTGTTTTTATTCCTTCTAAGGCACCTTCCAAAAGCACTACTTGATTAGCATTTAGTATCTTGTAAGTGCTTAATTCTGAAGAAGTTATAACCTCAGAACCTTTTAAATTGCGCGATGACAAATATACGTTATTATTTGACCCACCCAACACAAACAGCGTTTTTTTGTTTTCTAGCTCTAAAGCCTTTAAAACCGCTGTAAAGTTTTTAGTTTTTGGAGCATCAAAATTAAAGTCCTCTAGAACTGTAATTGACTTCTCTCCTGCTTTGATACTTAATGCAGATTTACGTGCTAAACGCTTTAAGTTTTTATTAAGTTTAAAACTGTAATTTCTTGGTCTTGGACCGAACATACGACCTCCACCTTTAAATACACCAGACTTAATACTACCTGCTCTTGCAGTACCTGTTCCTTTTTGTTTTTTAATCTTACGTGTTGATCCAGCAATCTCTCCTCTTTCTTTAGATTTGTGAGTACCTTGTCTTTGGTTGGCTAAATATTGCTTAACATCCAAATACACTGCATGATTATTAGGTTCAATAGCAAACACATCTTTAGAAAGGTCTGCCTTTCTACCTGTGTCTTTTCCGTTTATATCTAAAACTGCTACTTTCATTACTTCTGAATTGTTACATAAGCGTTTTTGTGTCCTGGTACGCAACCTTTAACAACAAGTATATTCTTTTCAGAAACTACTTTTAAAACTCTTAAATTTTGAACTTTCACTTTTTCTCCTCCCATTCTTCCGGCCATTTTCATGCCTTTGAATACTCTTGCAGGATAAGATGCAGCTCCAATAGAACCTGGTGCTCTTAAACGGTTATGTTGACCGTGAGTAGCTTGACCTACACCACCAAAACCATGACGTTTTACAACACCTTGAAACCCCTTACCTTTTGATGTACCTGCTATATCAACAAACTCACCTTCAGCGAAATGTTCTACAGTGATAGCATCCCCTAATTTGTACTCCGCATCAAAACCTTTGAATTCAACAACTTTGCGTTTTACAGAAGTACCCGCTTTTTTAGCATGACCTAAGTCTGCTTTAGTAGCGCTTTTTTCTGTCGCGTCATCGAAACCTAATTGAATAGCTTTATAACCATCAACTTCTTCAGTTCTGACTTGGGTAACGATACATGGTCCAGCTTCGATTACTGTGCAAGGAATGTTCTTCCCATTTTCATCAAAGATGCTGGTCATACCGATTTTTTTTCCAATTAACCCAGACATATTTATTAAATTTAATTTATTATTATTTGTTATTTAAAACTCAAGGCTGAAAATACACTTCAGCCTTGAATTGTATTTTGCCGTTTTTCCCGCGACCGCATCGGTGGGACATGTGTTACGGTATTTACTACCGAAAATATACTTATACTTTAATCTCTACTTCAACACCACTAGGTAACTCGAGTTTCATCAATGCATCAATAGTTTTTGACGAAGAAGAGTAGATATCTAATAATCTTTTATAAGAAGATAATTGAAACTGTTCTCTTGATTTCTTGTTTACGTGTGGAGAACGTAATACAGTGAAAATTTTCTTGTGCGTTGGTAATGGAATTGGTCCCGTTACTACAGCTCCAGTACTTTTTACTGTTTTTACAATCTTATCAGCAGATTTGTCTACTAAATTATGATCGTAAGACTTAAGTTTTATTCTGATTTTTTGACTCATTTTCTTAAATTTTAAGCTTCAACGCCTTTAGCTGCTTTAATTACTTCTTCAGATATGTTAGAAGGAGTTTCAGCATAATGTGAAAATTCCATTGTTGATGTCGCACGACCTGATGACAATGTTCTTAATGTAGTTACATATCCAAACATTTCAGATAATGGTACAGTAGCTTTAACAGTTTTTGCACCAGCTCTGTCACCCATGTCGCTTACTTGACCTCTTCTTCTATTTAAATCACCTACAATATCACCCATATTTTCTTCAGGAGTAATTACCTCAAGCTTCATGATAGGCTCCATTATTACAGCTTTTGCAGCTTTAGCTGAGTTTTTAAATCCAAGTTTTGCAGCCAATTCGAATGATAATTGATCGGAATCCACATCATGGTAAGACCCATCCTTCAATGTTACTTTCATAGAATCAACTTCATATCCAGCTAATGGTCCATTAACCATCGCCATTTTGAATCCTTTCTCAATAGAAGGTATAAATTCTTTAGGAACGTTACCACCTTTTATTATAGATTCAAATTGAAGACCTACTACACCTTCGTCTGCTGGTTCAATTGTAAATACAATATCAGCAAACTTACCACGACCACCAGATTGCTTCTTGTAAACTTCTCTATGATCTGCAGATTGAGTTATAGCTTCTTTATACTCTACTTGTGGCTGACCTTGATTTACTTCAACCTTAAACTCACGTTTTAAACGGTCAACAATAATATCTAAGTGAAGCTCACCCATTCCAGAAATAATTGTCTGTCCTGAAGCTTCATCAGTTCTTGCTGTAAATGTTGGATCTTCCTCAGATAACTTAGATAAAGCCATACCTAATTTATCAACATCTGCTTTAGTCTTAGGCTCAACCGCAATACCAATTACTGGATCTGGGAAGTCCATAGATTCTAAAACAATTGGATTTTTTTCATCAGACATAGTATCACCAGTCTTGATATCCTTAAATCCTACCGCTGCTCCAATATCTCCTGCTTCAATAAAATCGATAGCATTTTGTTTATTAGAGTGCATTTGGTAAATACGAGAGATACGTTCTTTTTTACCTGAACGATTGTTCAAAATATAAGAACCCGCATCTAAACGACCAGAATACGCTCTAAAAAATGCTAAACGCCCTACGAAAGGATCTGTAGCAATTTTAAATGCTAAAGCTGAAAATGGCTCACTAGCACTAGGCTTACGTATAGCTTCTTCACCAGTATCTGGATTTGTACCAATAATATTATCTCTATCAGTTGGAGATGGTAAGTAACGGCAAACAGCATCTAATAAAAACTGTACACCTTTATTTTTGAAAGCAGAACCACATATCATTGGAATGATAGCCATATCCATTACAGCAGCTCTAAGTGCAGCATGCACCTCTTCTTCAGTAATAGAATCTTCATCTTCCATGAACTTTTCTAGTAAGTTCTCATCGTAAGTTGCCACCTCTTCAATTAAAAGTGCTCTATACTTACGCGCTTCTTCTTTTAAATCTTCTGGAATATCAATAACATCAAAAGTTGCCCCTTGAGTTTCATCATGCCAAACAATAGCACGATTTTTTACTAAATCGATAATTCCTTTAAAGTCTGCTTCATCACCAATGTTTAAAACGATTGGCACTGCGTTAGACTTTAACATGTCTTTCACCTGTTGACAAACACCTAAAAAGTTAGATCCTTGACGGTCCATTTTATTAACGAAACCAATACGAGGTACCTTGTAGTTATCAGCAAGTCTCCAGTTAGTTTCAGATTGAGGCTCAACACCATCAACGGCACTAAACAAGAATACTAAACCATCAAGTACACGTAATGAACGATTTACTTCAACTGTAAAATCTACGTGACCTGGTGTATCAATTATATTAAAGTGATACCCTTTAGTTTCCGAAGTTGGTTGCCCGTTCTCAATAGGGAACTTCCATTCACAAGTTGTAGCTGCAGAAGTAATTGTAATACCTCTTTCTTGCTCTTGTTCCATCCAGTCCATTGTTGCAGCACCATCATGTACTTCACCAATTTTATGAGAAACGCCTGTGTAATAAAGAATACGCTCTGTAGTAGTAGTTTTTCCTGCATCAATGTGAGCAGCAATACCTATATTTCTAGTATATTTTAAATCTCTTGCCATGTCTTAAAATCTAAAGTGAGAGAATGCTTTGTTTGCTTCTGCCATTTTATGCGTATCAACTCTTTTCTTAACCGCTGCACCCTCTTCTTTAGCTGCTGCTAAAATTTCAGACGCTAAACGCAAAGCCATAGACTTTTCATTACGTTTTCTAGCATAACCAATCAACCATTTCATAGCTGTTGACACTTTTCTATCTGGACGAATTTGCATTGGAATTTGGAATGTTGCACCACCAACACGACGACTACGCACTTCTACGTGAGGCATCACATTTGACAAGGCATCTTTCCAGATTTCTAAAGCTGTTTTTTCTTCATCTGTTTTCTTTGAATCTACAATATCTATAGCATCGTAGAATACTTTAAAAGCCACGGACTTCTTACCATCCCACATCATCATGTTAACAAAACGTGTTACTAACTGATCATTAAAACGCGGATCTGGTAAAAGCGGTCTCTTTTTTGCTGCTCTTTTTCTCATGTCTTCTTCTTAAAGTTTTAATTACTTTTTAGGGCGTTTAGCACCATACTTAGATCTACGTTGCGTTCTACCTGAAACACCTGCTGTATCCAAAGCACCACGAACAATGTGATATCTAACTCCTGGCAAATCTTTTACCCTTCCACCTCTAACCAATACTATCGAGTGCTCTTGTAGATTATGTCCTTCACCACCGATGTATGCATTAACCTCGTTTCCGTTTGTTAAACGCACCCTTGCAACCTTACGCATCGCTGAGTTTGGTTTTTTAGGCGTTGTTGTATAAACACGAGTACACACACCACGTCTTTGCGGACAAGAATCTAAAGCAGCCGATTTACTCTTCTTGGTTATTTTGGCTCTTCCTTTTCTTACTAATTGCGAAATTGTTGGCATATATATTAATATAAAATTTATTATCCTCTTTTTAAGAGGGGTGCAAATGTAGAAATTAAAATTTGAAATTCAAATCCTAAATGATTAATTTTTAAGAGTTTTCAAAAATAATATACCTAACCATATTAAATACTTAGATTTTGCGTTAGATTTACATCAAAATTAGCCGACTAAGCGTGCAAAGAACACTTCTATTACTCTTTATTATCTATACACTTTTTTCTTTTGAAGGATTTTGCCAAAATTTAAACTTAATTATTAATGGTAAAACGAATGAAGAAACGAAAATAATTGATTCTTTACAGTACAATAAAATTCATACTGATTTTAATTCGATAAAAAATGAAGTTAATACGATACAAAACCAACTTTTTAAACTTGGTTATATCGAAAATGAAATAAAACAGACAAAAAAAATTAATGACTCTTCTTTTCTATCTAAAGTATTACTCAAGAAGAAATTCAACACTATTACCATTTCTTACAACAAAAATGATATTGATTTATCGACTTTAGAATTAGTATCTAAAGATGTTTTTGAGAACAACTTCAAATTAGATTTTTCAAAAACAGAAAATGCCCTGAACATTATTAATTCTGAAATTTCAAAAAAAGGGTTTCCATTTTCAAAGCTTAAATTATCAAATATTACAATTGAAGGCTCAAACTTGAGGGCTTCACTAATAATTGATTCTTACAAAGAGAAGAGAAAAATAAATGATATCATAATAAAAGGTTATGAAAAATTTCCTCGATCCTACTTGAAACACTTTTTAAAAATTAAAACTAATCAAGTTTTTGATCTAGATGTTATAAAAAGCAAGACCGAAGCGTTAAATAATTTGAATTTTACAAATCAAATAAAATCCCCAGAGGTTTTATTTACCAAAGACTCCACTACTCTTTATTTATACCTTAACAAAGCAAATAGTAATACATTTGACGGTTTTTTGGGTTTTGGAACTAATGAAGACACCAATAAAATAGAGCTTGATGGATACCTAAACTTAAATTTAACCAATAATTTAAACTTTGGTGAATCATTTAGGCTATTATATAAGAGTGATGAAATTGATCAGCAAACTTTTGAAGTAGACGTCTCACTACCATACTTATTTAATACACCTATTGGAGCAGATTTACTATTAAGAATTTTCAAAAAAGACACAACTTTTACTACAGTTAACCAATCTGCTAGGTTACATTATCAAATCAATTCAAACCATAAAGTTTATGGTGGCATCATATCAACTGAATCGAATAACCTCCTTTCTGAAGCTAATATTACTTCGATAATCTCAGACTATAAAACACAATACTTAACATTAGCTTATCAATTTTTAAAGCCGCAATCAAATAATTTTCTATTCCCAATAAAATCTAAATTGTATTTTGAAACTGGTTTTGGAACAAGAGAATCAGCTTCTAGTAATGAAAAACAATCTCAATATACAATTGATGCCCTAAAAATCTTCACTTTAAACAAGAAAAACAGTTTATATATTAGAATGAACGGTTCTAGTTTAATTTCTGACACTTATTTTGAAAATGAACTTGTAAGATTTGGCGGAATAAACTCCATTAGAGGATTTGAAGAAAATAGTTTATTCGCATCCCTTTTTGGTACTATTAATACAGAATATAGATTTCAAGTTAATAACAGCATATACATACATTCTATTTTTGACGCAGGCTATTTTGAAAACAAAATAATAAGCACCAAAGAAAAATTGTTTGGTTATGGTTTTGGTTTCGGAATATTAACTAAATCGGGGTTACTAAGATTTAACTATGCTAACGGTAAAAATGAGAATACCAAATTTAAACTCTCAAATTCTAAAATACACCTCAGTTTGGTAGCTAATTTTTAGTATAGAATTATCATTTTCTTAAAAATTTGGGCTTTTTGCCAAATTTTAACCATTATTTATTGTTTTATTAACTTTATTTTATGATTTTTGGCATTGACTAATTCAAATAATTATAAAATGAAAACAAAGTTTAGTGGAATTCTAACGCTATTACTAGCGTTTGTTGTGCAACTAACGTTTGCACAAGAAAAGACAATTTCAGGTACAGTATCAGATGGTTCTGGTCTGCCTTTACCTGGAGCAACTGTCTTAGTTAAAGGTACTTCTTCTGGTACATCTTCAGATTTTGATGGTAATTATTCTATAAAAGCTAATCAGGGTTCAACCCTTGTATTTAGTTTTGTAGGATACACCACAAAAGAAGTTTCAGTTGGTGCCTCAAACACAATTAATGTTACATTACAAGAAGATGCTCAAGCTCTTGAGGAGGTAATCGTTACTGCATTTGGTATTGAGCGAAAGCCAAAAGAGTTAGCTTACTCTACAGTTGAACTTGATGAAGAAATTTTAGTTCAAGCAGCTCCTGTTTCAATTGAATCTGCCCTTATAGGTAAATCAACAGGTTTAAATATCAACTTCAACAATAATGGTGTTAACCCTACAACTACTGTTAGACTTAGAGCTAACAACTCTTTGAGTCAAAATAACAATGCTTTAATTGTTGTTGATGGTGTACCGCAATCTGATAGTTCTCTTGGAGATTTAAACCCTCAGGACATCGCTAATGTAACGATACTAAAGGGTGCCACTTCTGTAACACTTTATGGATCTAAAGGTGCTAATGGTGCAATTATCGTAACAACTAAAAGAGGTAAGAATAGTGAAAAAATTAATGTTAGCATTAACTCTGCTGTAACTTTCACAGAGGTTAAGTTTTTTCCTGAAACGCAATCAGAGTTTGGTAGTGGCTCTTCTAATGTTTTTGATTACAACCCTATTGAAAACGAAAGCTGGGGTCCTAGATATGATGGGACTTTAAGACAAGTAGGACCTACTCTTCCAGACGGAACATTTCAAGTCTTACCTTATGCTCCCGTTAAAGAAGGCAGACAAAGTTTTTTTGAAACTGGTATAACCACGCAAAATGGAATATCTTTAAGTGGAGGGAATGAAAATGCTACGTATTTCTTTTCAGCGCAAAGAGTTGACACTAAAGGTGTTACGCCAGGGGACAAATATACCAAAGACAATTTTAGGTTTAACGGTAGTATGAAGTCTGGTAAACTAGAAACATCAACTAACATTTCCTTTTTTCAAGACAAAACTAATGTAGCTGGGGCAAGTCCAAGTGATGGTAGTTTTTACAGAATACTTCTTAATACACCTGCACATTATAGATTGAGTGATTATAGAAACTGGAGAACTGATCTTTACTCTACTCCAGAGACATATTTTAATGCATTCTTCAAAAATCCTTATCAAATAGTTGATCAAAATAGAGACAACTCTAGAACAAATCGATTACAAGGTGTTGTTAATTTGAAATACAATTTCAACGATTGGTTATCCGCTAGTTACACTTTGGGTGGTACTTGGTTCAATAGTGAATTCAAAAACACTAATGAAGCATATACTTATGCTCCTACTACTTACACTAGACCTGATGATGAGGTTAATGCCGTAAGAGACGGTATGCGAAATGATTTTAGATTAAATTCAGATTTATTTCTAACTCTAGAGAAGGATTTAAATGAAGATTTCAGTTTGAGATTTTTGGTTGGTACTCACGTGGAGAGCAGAAGAAATAACCAAATTAACATATCTTCTAATAACTTATTCACCAATGTTATCTACAATGCTAATGTAAGAACAGGTAACCTTGACTTTGATAATGTTAATTTCAATTCTCCTCAAGGTGTCTTTATGAAAAGGCTTTATTCATACATGGCAGATACAACAGTAGGATTCAGAGATTTCCTTTTTTTAAGCGGTTCTTGGAGACAAGATACATCATCAACATTACCAGTTGAAAACAACACTTATTCTTATTTTAGTGGAGGTTTATCATTTGTTGCTACAGATGCTTTTCCTTCAATTAAAAGCGACGTATTAAGTTTTTTAAAATTCAATGCAAGTTATGCTAAAGTAGGTAATGATGCAGGTATCGGTCTAACAAATGAAAACTTTATAACACCAACTGGCTTTCCATTTGGTACAACTCCAGGTTTGAGAAATACAACAAGAGCTGTAGATCCGAACTTAAGTCCTGAATTTTCTTATTCTACAGAATTCGGGTTAAGAGCTGAATTTTTTAAAAGCAGAGTGAGATTAGAGGCTAACTATTATGATGTAGAGTCTGAAGATCAAATTAACAATTCAACAATTTCTGCAACTTCTGGGGCTTTAACTTTCCTCACGAATTTAGGTGTGATATCTAATAAAGGTATAGAAATAGATTTTGGTTTTACTCCAATACAGACAGAAGATTTTGAATGGGATGTTAACTTCAATTACAGTTTTAATGATTCTAATGTTGAATCATTGGCTGATGGAACATTAGCGCAAGGAGTACAGACTTCTTTCCAAAATACTGCAGCTCTTGAAGCTCAAGTTGGAAATCCATTCCCTCAACTAACTGCGCCAGGTTATACCAGAGATGCTCAAGGAAGAATTGTTGTAAATGAAAATGGAGATCCATTTGCTACAAATGAATTTGTTAATCTTGGGTCTACTGTTCCCGACGTAATAATGGGTTTAAATACTAAGATTCGATATAAAAATTTATCTTTGAGGGCTGTTGCTGATTATAAAACTGGTCATGTTTTCTACAGTACTTTAGTAGAAGCTCTAGAATTTGCTGGATTAACAACTCAGAGTGCTTCTACAAACAGACAACCATTTATTTTCCCAAATTCTGTTTATGAAACCGCTCCTGGTTCAGGTGTGTTTGTTGAAAACACCGACAGACCTACATCTGGTGGTACCAGACAGTTTTGGCAGAATGCATACAATAACATAAAAGAAAATTATGTTGTTGATGCTACAGCTTTAAAAATTAGAGAAATTGCTTTAGATTACAACTTTCCTAGTAAACTTTTGAAAAACACTTCTATCGAAGCTATTACAGTAGGGCTTATAGCAAATAACCTGTTTATGTTCAGACCAGATGAAAACAGGTATACTGACCCTGAATTTTCAATCAATACTACTGGATCTGGTACTACTGGTATTGGTTCTTCTGCTCAAGCTCCACCAACAGGATCATACGGTATGAAAGTAAACATTAAATTTTAAACGAATGAAAATGAAAAATTTTAAATATTACTCAATTTTACTACTATTTATGACAATGATAATGTCATACTCTTGTAGTGACAGTTATATAGATGTAAATGATAGTACAACTAATCCTCCATCATCTACACCTGACCTTACTCTAGTTGTTGCTCAAAAGCAAACAGCAGATATGTTTTACAATGCTAATAATGCTGGTAATGCCTTTCACCTTTTAGGAGGTATATATGCTGGTGTAATTTCAGATTCTGGAGACAGAGTATGGTATGACACTGAACAACAATATTTTATTAATACAGACACTTACCAATCATTATGGAATAACACTTACACTCTACCTTTATCTAACTATGATTATGTAGAAAATTTTGAAGGTATTGAGTTCGATAATTACAAGGCTGTTGCTAAAATCATGAAAGCATATCACTTTGCAACATTAGTTGATCAATATGGAGATATACCTTATTCTGAAGCTTTTGCTAGAGGTCTTAATCCAAGGCCTACCTATGACGATGATGAGGCTATTTATGATGATTTATACAATGAACTTAATATAGCCATAGCAATGATCAATAATGCTCCACCTGAGACCACAGCCATAGCAAACGATGCCATAATGGGGGGCAACATGCAAAGGTGGCAGCAGTTTGCAAATACTCTAAAATTAAGAATATTAATTAAGCAAGCTAATCTAAGTAAAGACCTTAGTGCTGAATATTCGGAAATAATGAATAATGGTATCGGATTCATAACTAGCACTGTTGCTGTAAATCCGGGTTATGCAGACCAAGTTAATCAACAAAATCCATTTTGGTCTTTGCATGGTTTCACTCCAGGAAGCACAACTGCACCTCAAAGAAATGGTGGTGCTACAAGAGGAAGCGAAACATACATTAACTTTATGACAGACAACTTAGACCCTAGAGTATCTAGATTATTTTTACCTGCTTCTTCGGATGGAGAGTTACGTGGTGTTCCTCAAAACGTATACGAAACACAATTTGACACATCAAATACGTCTGAACTAGGTCCTGCTTTACTTAATTCACCAGATCAAGATGCTCAATTGATGTTAGGTTCTGAGGCTTTATTTTTACAAGCTGAAGCTGTTCACAGAGGTTTGATGCCAGGTAATGCTGGTGATTTGTACAGATCTGGAATCGAAGCTTCATTTACAGAAATGGGAGTAGCAGCTCCTGCCACAGCCGCCGCTGCTTATGAACTAAACTCTAATAATATTATAAATTGGGATCTCGCTGTAGCCAATGGAAATGAGTTAGAAGCAATAATAACTCAAAAATGGGTAGCTGGAGGATTTATAACTGGTTTTGAAGTATGGATGGATCGAGTTAGAACTAATTTCCCTTCTTTTATACCATTACCTGTGGATGCAGTTTCTCCAATATTTCCATCGAACTTGTTGTATCCTACTAGAGAATTCTCAACAAATTCTGATAATGTACCTGAACAAGGAACAAATGCCGCATTTGATAGACGAACGTTCTGGATGCAATAATAATTTAAAATAAAAAAAATGAAAAAAATAATAAAAAATCCAGTTATATTGTTATCTATGGTGATGTTAACAATTACATCTTGTCTTTTAGATGATGATAGTTTAACAAAAACTTTTGATGATGGTCCAAATTTTACTAGTTTTTCAACTTTAAACCAAACAGTAAGTGCAGTAGCTGATGGTGAAGAAAAAACAGCAAATGTAACTGTAGAGCTTCAAGGTCCAAATCTTGTAGGCTATACTGAAGATGTGGCAGTATCAATATCGGTTGACGCTGATAATACAACAGCCATTGAAAATGTTCATTATAGAATTAATTCTAGCACTGTAATGTTGTTAGCGAGTCAAAACTACATAGCTACATTACCAATAACTATTATAACAGATGGTATAGAACCTCCGTTGGATGTAGCTCCAATATTGACTTTAACATTAACTGATCCTTCAGGTAATAATGTCATAGCTAGTAGTAAGCAAACTACTTTATCATTGATTTATCAATGTTTTGCTGACTTGTCAGGAACTTATACTGTAACTAATGACTGGTGTCCAGGAAGTTTACGTCAAAATACTACTACAATTACGAAAAACGCAGATGGTTCTTGGAGATTTGGAACTGCCGATGGATATTGGTTAGATTCTTGTACAGGTAATGCAGGCCTATTTAATGGAGGTAATGTCGTTGAGCTTTGTGGGGAAATTCTACCAACAGGTGATTTAGACTATGGAACTGGTGGTGGATTTGGTATTGGTGATATTTTAGGAGGCACTTGGGATGCCGAAAATGGTATTATTACAATGCAGCATAGAGAGACGTTCTTTAATGGTGGGCCAAGGGAATGGACAACAACTTATACCAGACAATAATTTTAATTAAATAATTGAAAAAATGAAAAAAATAAAATATATAATTTTCTTAATTGCTATTGTCGGAACAGTTATTAGTTGTGACGATACTGATGTATCTTCTGTGATTAGTGAAGATGCTAAACCAGTCGTTTCGGCTACCATATCATCATCATCATTGAGTGAATCTGATTCACCAACTGTGAACATTATGATTACCATGGATAAGCCAATTAAAACTACTACAACTTTTATTGCAAACCAAGTAGGTGGAAATGCTTCTGAAGCTGACTTTGTTGTTGGCTCTGCTGTTGTTCCTGCTTTTCAAACATCAACCATTTTAGAAGTTGCAATTAATGATGACATATTACCTGAGGGAACTGAAACTTTGGAATTACAAATAACACCTGCTGGTGTACCAGATATTTATGAGGTTTTAGAAACTCCTGTTGTTAGTCTCAGTATAACAAATTCAACCTCAGATGACTTTGTTTTCAATATGGACTGGGATGCTTTGTATTTAGATGCTGATGGTGGTGAACATCATCTATGTGATTATGATTTTGATATAGAAATTTATAATGCAGATTTTTCTGGTCCTATAGCTGCTAGTTACAGTGATTGTCCTGAGGAAATAAGATTATCTCCTGGAGATTTACCAGACGGAAACTATTGGTTAGCTCCTACTTTCTGGACTAACACTACTGCTGTTCCTCCAGCAGATCCAATTGATGTGCCTGTAATCTTAACATTTGCAAAACCTGGTTTATCTTTGGATACTGTTGATTTAACTGGACTATGGAATACCGAAGTTGGTGGAGTTGTTCAAGGCAATCCTGATTCAACTTTATTCAAGTATATATTAACAATATCTGGATCAACTTATACTGTAACCGATTCGGATACAGGCACTGTTGTTTTTCAAGGTTAAAAATTACTTACAAAAAAGGTATGATTTAAATAAAAAAACCACTTCTAAAGAAGTGGTTTTTTTATTTCTTTTAAATTAAAAGAAATAAAAAATTAAACTTCAATTCTTAATCTCATATGGTTTCCTTTAAAGCCTTATATGACTAATCTAATAGTAAAATTATATCATATGAAATACTTTAGCCTACTGCTTTTTTTTAGTTTGTACCTAAACTCACAAAATACCGTAGGTGTAATTACTAATGAAAGTGGTGTTTTTAATGGATATACTTTGTTTACACCCAATACATCAAAAAAAACTTATTTAATTAATAATTGTGGTGAAATTGTACATCAATGGAATAGTACTAGTAATCCTGGTAATTCTGTTTATTTACTAGAATCTGGTAACTTATTGAGGGCAGGCAAAGTGAGTAATCCAGATATTTCATTTGGTGGTGTTGGTGGCAAAGTTGAAATTTTAGACTGGAATAGTAATGTTATTTGGGAATACATTTATTCTACACCTCAAGTTTCTCAACATCACGATATATTTCCACTACCTAATGGTAACGTTTTAATGCTTGCTGTATCAACATTAAATGAAGCTGAAGCTATTCAAGCTGGTAGAAACCCTTCTTTAATTAATCAGGGAAAATTGTTTAATGAACAAATCCTAGAACTTAAACCTAATTTGACCAGCGGAAGTACAGAAATAGTTTGGGAATGGCACATAAAAGATCATTTAGTTCAAGACTTTGATAGTACTAAAAGTAATTTTGGAGTTATAGCTGATAATGAGCAGCTTTTAGACATTAACTATTTAAATAACAACCCAAATGGAGGTAGTGCTAATTGGTTACACTTCAATTCCATTCAATATAATTCTAATCTGGACCAAATTATAATTAGCTCCAGACTAATGAACGAAATATATATTATAGATCATTCTACTACAACAAATGAAGCATCTTCAAATTCTGGAGGAACTTATGGTAAAGGGGGAGATTTTCTTTATCGTTGGGGAAATCCTGAAGCTTATGATCATGGAGATATTGATGACACAAAACTATTCGGTCAGCATTTCGCACATTGGATACCTGATGGGTTCTCTGATGCTGGTAAGGTTATCATTTTCAATAATGGTGGTGCCAGAAATATAGACATGAATAATCTACCAATAAATTATTCTTCCATAGATATTATAGATCCTCCTCAATCTTCAAATGGGGTTTATATATATGATGAGAATAATATTAATGGTTATGGACCAATTGATAGTGAGTGGAATTACGTAAATCCAGTAGACCCTAAAAACTTCTATTCACCTATATTATCAGGCGCTCAAAGATTATCTAATGGAAACACTTTAATATGTTCTGGTTCTTTAGGTTATTTTTTTGAAATCGATTCAAACAACGATATAGTATGGGAATATATCAATCCTGATTCTAGCAACGGAATTATAGCTCAAGGAGATATACCATCAGCAAACCCTGTTTTTAGAGCAACAAAATTACCTTTTGATTATCCAGCTTTTACAGGTAAAGATCTAACTCCTCGTAAAACAATAGAATCAGGTACTAGTTCTCAACCATGTTCTCTTTTAACTAATAATTCCTTAACATTTAATAAATCCCATATATTTCCCAACCCTACTTCTAACATATTAAATATCCAAATAAATAAAAAAATAAAAAAATTAGAAGTATATAGTACATTAGGTGAAATCCTTATAAAAAATTACAATGAAAACAGAATCAATTTAAGTCAATTACCTAATGGGTTATATATTATTAAAATATTTACTGACAATAGTTCTTTCAGTCAAAAAATCTTAAAACACTAAATTAAAAGGTATTAAAAACTACTCTTTAAAAAAGAGTAGTTTTTAATACCTTTACCCCAATGGAAAACCAAACTCAGATATTCGGAATACGAGCTATTATAGAAGCTATAAATGCTGGGGAAACTATTGATAAAGTATTTCTACAGAAAGGAGAACGAGGCGAGCTATTCAGTGAGCTAGAATCGCTTTTAAACAAAAAGTCTATAAATAGATCATACGTACCAGTTGAAAAACTTAATAGACTCACTAAAAAGAATCATCAAGGTGCTGTAGCTCAAATTTCACCCATAGAATTTCATGACATTGAAAACCTTGTTATGAATGTAATGGAGTCTGGTAAAACACCTCTTTTTCTTTTACTAGACCAACTAAGTGATGTTAGAAATTTTGGTGCTATTATTAGAACTGCTGAATGTACTGGTGTTGATGGAATAATCATCCAGAAAAAAGGTGGTGCACCAGTTAATGGAGACACCATAAAAACAAGTGCTGGTGCTGTTTTTAAAATTCCTATTTGTAAAGTAGACCATATTAAAGATGCTGTGTTTTATATGCAAGCTTCTGGTATAAAAGTTATTGCTGCTACTGAAAAAACAAATGATACCTTATACGATGTTTCGTTTATAGAACCTTGCGCCATCATTATGGGATCAGAAGGCAGAGGTATTAACCCCTCTACTTTAAAAGTTGTTGATGCTAAAGCCAAACTCCCTTTATTTGGCGAGATAGAATCTTTAAATGTATCTGTAGCCTGTGGTGCTTTTTTATATGAAGTTATAAGACAACGTCGTTAATCCAATTTGTTATCCTTAAAAGTATAGTTAACAGTAGGTAGCTTCTCCTCCATTTCTGGCTCTAGGGTTTCTATAAAATTTCCATCTTCATCAAAATGCTTAAGGAACGGATCATCATCTTCATTAAAATGTTCTTCTTCCCAAACATATTTTTTGGGTTTTGCTATTTCTTTTCTAAAAAATAGTGCAAATAATAACCCAGTAATTAAACCTGCTAAATGTCCTTCCCAAGAAACACCCTTTTCTATGGGTAACGTATACCAAATCATACTTCCATAAAGAAATATTACCATTAAAGATAAAGCTATAAGCCTGTAATGCTTTGCAATGACACCTTTAAAAAACGTAAAGCTTACCAATACATATATAAGCCCACTTGCTCCTATGTGGTATGATGGTCTGCCAATACACCAAGTTAAGAGACCAGACAATAGAATACCAAATAAAATAACTCTCCATGCTATGTGCCTGTAAAAATAAAATAATGCTGTTGAAAGCACGAATAATGGTACTGTATTATGGTATATATGCTTAATATCTCCATGTAGAAACGGACTTAGCAAAACACCTCGCAATCCTTTTAATGTTTGTGGGTAAACACCATATTTACTAAAGTTGTAACCAAAACGTACCTCAAACCAAAACACTAACCAAATAGTTAATACAAAAAATATAGGGTATGCAATTACACCTGTGGAAAATTTAAAATGTTCTTTTTTACTCATTGAAATAAAGGTAGCAAATAGTTATCCAACTTCATATTATGTGCTAAATTGGCAGATAAACCCAGCGAGAGAGATTTTCGTGAATAGTTCACAACCAAGCATTAAATATGAAAAGTTACTACAAAATATTCATGTTTACGAATTTAAAAATAAAAGCACGACTCCCAATTTTTCTTAGGGAGACACTCCCAAAAAATTAATAAATTACTGTAATTTTACAATTATGAATGCAAATGTGCCACTAGCAGAACGATTACGCCCTAAAACCTTGACAGACTACGTTAGCCAAACGCACTTGGTAGGCGAAGGCGGTACATTAACTCAACACATAAAACAAGGCTTAATACCTTCTATGATTTTTTGGGGCCCTCCAGGAACAGGAAAAACCACACTTGCAAATATAATTGCTACAGAATCTGGCAGACCTTTTTACACTTTAAGTGCCATAAATTCTGGAGTTAAAGACATTAGGGAAGTCATTGACAAGGCAAAACAAAGTGGCGGCTTGTTTACCACTAAAAACCCAATTTTATTTATTGATGAAATTCATAGATTTAGTAAGTCTCAACAAGACTCCTTACTTCAGGCTGTTGAAAAAGGGTGGATAACACTTATTGGTGCCACTACCGAAAATCCAAGTTTTGAAGTAATTTCAGCACTTTTATCACGTTGTCAAGTTTATATTTTAAATGCTTTTGACAAAACCGATTTGGAAACCCTTTTAAACCGTGCTATTCAATCGGATGAGCATATTTCAAAAAAAAGTATAACCTTAAAAGAGACCAATGCACTCCTCAGGTTATCTGGAGGGGATGCAAGAAAATTGCTTAATATTTTTGAACTTTTAGTGAATTCTTACGATACCGAAGAGATAGTAATTAGTGATGAGGAAGTGCTAGAACGGATTCAAAATAATACGGTTCGATACGATAAAACAGGTGAGCAACATTATGATATTATTTCAGCATTTATTAAGTCTATAAGAGGTAGCGATCCTAATGGAGCTGTATATTGGTTGGCTCGCATGATTGAAGGTGGCGAAGACGTAAAATTTATTGCGCGTCGTTTACTAATTTCAGCAAGTGAGGACATAGGAAACGCCAACCCAACTGCACTAGTAATTGCAAACAACACCTTTCAAGCAGTATCTACTATTGGTTATCCTGAATCTCGTATTATTTTAAGCCAGTGCGCCACATATTTAGCATGCTCGCCCAAAAGTAATGCTGCGTATATGGCTATTGGCAAAGCGCAACAACTAGTTAAGCAAACTGGAGATTTAAGTGTGCCTTTAGCTATTAGAAATGCACCTACAAAACTCATGAAAGAATTAGGCTATGGTGATAATTACAAGTACGCACATAATTACAACAATAACTTTACAGAACAAGAATTTTTACCAGACGAGATTAAAAACGAAACCTTGTATGAACCTGGAAATAATGCCCGTGAAAATGTACAACGCGAGTTTTTAAAACAACGTTGGAAAGATAAATACAAGTATTAGTTTTTTGGCGTTACCCAAGAGGTCGGGCTTTCCACTATATCTTTTTAAAATACTATTCTAAAGTTACAATAACCTCAACAATTTGTAAAAAACGGGTTCAAATAAAAACACAGTTTATAAACTTTAAAAAGGATGCCGTTACAATCCCTAACGCAGTTCTCGTTTCAATTTAAAAGCCTTAAAATTTTATATTAAGTGTATCTTGCATCAAAGTACTTCCAGTGTAATACTCAATAACCCACACATCGCCTTTTTTATAAACCAAAGCACTACTACCCTCAACTAAAAAAGCATCTTTTAAATTAGTGTTCTTTATTCTATACACTACTTTTGGTGAGCTGTCCACTAACTGAAACCCATTTTCAATAGCTTGAGCATACAAAACATCAGATACAGCTTTTTCAATATCTTTGGCTTCAACAACTTGCTTAGGCTCTTGTTTTGCCATTTTAGGCAAACCTACTTTAGGTCTATCTGTAGTAACAGGTTCTGCCTTTTTCTCCTGTTTTAAATTAGCAATCTCTTGCTTTAATTCTTGAATTTCTTTTGAAACTTCAGTTTTAGCAGCTGTAGATGTATTAGTAATAACAGAGGTTATTCTATCACTAGGCTCATATTTATAGTTTAGAGCTTCTATAAATTTAAAAGCATCACGCAAAGCAAAATTATAAGCTGTTTTAAATTCTTTCTCTCTAGACTCTCCCATCTTTGAAGTAAAAACCACCTTATCATCACAGTCTTTTAATTCTATTTTTAGCTTTGTTTTAAACATCCCAGAATCCTTTAAAACATCAGATTTCAAGGCTAAACACCTATTAGCTGTTAAATCTTCTGGGTAATCTGAACCTTCCATAAGAGCCTCAAAACCATACTTTTCAAATAAAAATTCTGCTAAAGCATTTAATTGATATTGATTTTTTTCCTTTAAAAAATCAAATTTATTAGGCACAATAACATATTTATAATTATTGATGCTTTTCTGAGAAAATACAGATGTAATTAAAAAACAGGTAAGAACAATGGAAAAAATATTTGCTTTCATATTCAATTAATTTATTCTATTTGTAAATATACACTTTGCTAACTTAGATTAATAATAAAATTAAAGGTACTGTTTTATATGTATCAAGTTATCAATTTGTATAACGTCTCGATTTATTGATGTTTGGTTTACATCAAAATGTATAACATCCATACCAATATTTATAGCTCCTATAATATCTGCTTCATAGCTATCCCCTATCATAACACTTGTATTTGCTCTAGTATTTGCAAGATTTAAAGCATAATTAAATATAATAGGATTTGGTTTTTTCACACCAGCATTTTCAGAATTAGTAACAGTTTCAAAATAATGAACAATATTAGAATTAGTCATTTTCTTATGCTGCACTTCATTAAATCCATTGGTTATAATATGTAATCTATAGTTTTCACTTAAATAATCTAATATTTCAAAAGTGTTTTCAAACAAATTATTAAATGAACTTAAATGCGTGATATAATCATCAGCTAATTTGTAAACTAAATCATCTTTAACCTTAACATTAATCGCTTTAAAAGTTTCATTTAGTCTAGCATAACGCAAATCTTCCTTGGCTATTTTATCTTCCCTATACAACCTCCAATATTTTAAATTTATTGGCACATAATGCTCTAAAAAATTATCAACATTAGCTGCTACACTATTAGCTTCAAAAATCTTTCTGAATGTTAATGCAGAGTTTTTTTCAAAATCCCATAGCGTATGGTCTAAATCAAAAAATATATCTGTGATTCCTTTAAACTTCATTTGGCGATTCTAAAATTAAATTAAATAAGTCTTTGTAGCCCTCCCACCTCTTGGCATCACCAAATGTATAATTATGAAATACTGGAACAAATTCACCATCAACCTGTTTCACCGCATCAATTATCCCATTTAAGACCTTCTTCTTATCCAGCAAAGATCTTTGCTTTAGTAAGGCATAATCCATCAAATGATAAGGTACAATCTTTAATGGTGTTTGCACTTCATAATCCAAATCGTAAAATAAAAAAGGAGTACAAGAACCTGCTCTAAAACCAATGTGGTTAACATATCCCATGGTATAATCTTCTTTAATCTCTAATGCAATTAAATTTCTGTAAGTCTCAGGTAAATTTAGCTTAGAAAAAGACTGTCTAGATGCTATTAAATTCGTATTTAAAATTTCTTCCATACGTTGCTTTTCTTTTTTTAGAAGAACATCATCTTCAAGAGCGAAATACGATATTTTAAGTCCTATTCTACAATAATCGCCAACATGTTTTATAAGCGACACAAATTTCTTTTTGTTTGGATTAATACCTTTATCATAGGTTGAGTAATCTCCTATCAAGAAAAAGAATAGAAACTTAAACTCTGAAGTTTTTTGTCTATTTATTAAATATTTAAACGTGTCATATGGGTCGTGTCTAAATCCAAGTAGCACCATAAATCTGGTATACAAACTTTTAAGTCTTAATCTCACAAAGTCTTTAAGAGACCCTCCCATGGTTCGCATAATGCCTTTTAGCTTATAGTTATATGCGCTGGGTACATCTATTAAAGGTTTAATTTTATAAGTTCTCTCTGGAAACTTAAACTCTGGAAATTGTTTTTGTAAGGCTTCTCTAAACTTATACGCCCAAATATCAACTACCGGTTGATGTAAAAAACCTGCTTTAAACGCTAAACTTTCAGTAGCTGTAAAACGTCCATACTCGTCTTTAACGTGTGGCAAATACTCTTCATATCTTGATAGTAAATAGAAGGATGCTGAAAAGATATCAAAAGGCATAGAGCTTTTCTCTCCAAGATAGAAAAAGCATTTTGTGTTTTCCCAATCTTGGATATGGATATCAATATCATTTAAACCTTGCTCAAATAAAATCTCATGGCTTTTTATAAAAAACTCATTACCTAATTGTTGCTTGGTATAAGACATTTTTAAATCACCATGTGCTATAAACACTTCTATTTTAGTAGTAAAATCAACCTTTACACCTAGAATTCTGGTGCAAATATGCTTAAAAATATAGTTTAGTCTTGGTGATATTTTATGTGTATAAACTAAAAGCATTATAAGAGGGTTTCATCAGCAAAACTAAAGTATGCTTTTTCGGTTATAATAAGATGATCTAATACTTTTATATCCAAACTTTGCGCAGCGATTTTTAATTTCTGCGTTATCTGTTTATCAGCTTCACTTGGCTTTAAGGTTCCAGATGGATGATTATGGGCAAGAATTAATCCTGTAGCACCAACCTCTAGAGCATTTTTGAGTACTAACCGCACATCTACTAAAGTACCAGTAATACCACCTTTATTCAACTGATTTTTTTGAATCACTTTATTGGAGTTATTTAAATAAATAATCCAAAACTCTTCATGCTGTAGCTCGCCAATAATAGGCTGCATCAATTCAAAAACCGATTTACTGGACGTTATTTTTTTCTTATCTAAAGCTTCTTCTCCTCTACGGCGGCGTCCTAATTCTAAGGCAGCTACTATGGTTATGGCTTTCGCTTCTCCAATACCTTTAAATTCCATGAGTTGCTTTATAGAACGCTTTCCTAAATCGCTTAAATTATTATCAGTGCTTGCCAAAATACGTTTGCTTAAAGCTACGGCACTTTCATCACGATTACCAGAACCAATTAGTATTGCTACCAGTTCAGCATCGCTTAAAACGGCTTTACCTTTATAAAGTAATTTTTCACGGGGTTGATCGTCTTGACTCCAGTTCTTTATTGAAAATGACGATGGTTTTTCTTGCATTGGTTAAAGATAAATATTGTAAATTTCAGAAGCAATAGAATTAATAACTAAAATAGACTCACGCTTTCGCGGAAAGAACCAATAATTTGAAATACCCTCCAAAACACCATCAAGACAACGATATTAATCACATGATTGAAGTGATTAAAACCTATCCCTTGGCTACATTAATTTCTGTAAAAAATAACACACCCCTGATAACTCACTTGCCTTTAATTTATAATGAAACTGGTAAGCTTATTGGGCATATTGATATTTACAACCCGCAAGCAGAACTTATGAAAGATGATAATGATATCACCATCATTTTTTCTGGTCCGCAATGTTATATTTCTCCAAGCATTTATGCTTCAAGACAGCTACCAACTTGGAATTATATTAAGGTGCACTTAAAAGGAAAAGTAAAAGCTATTGAAAGTAAAGAAGCTTTAAAACAATCGTTAATTACCATGACAGAGTTTTTGGAAGCTCCAGACCATAAGTATGTGTTAGAACCCGATAATCGTGCAATGAATGGTTATTTGGAATATATAAACATGTTTGAAATTACTATAGATAGTTGGGAAGGTAAATTTAAACTCTCTCAGGATAAAAACCTTAAAGATACTGAGTTTGCAAGAGCAGAATTGATTCGTGCTAATCAGGCTAGTGTTGAGGCATTTTTAGAAAAGTGTTTTAAAATTTAGATATGTAAGAATAATATGTTATATTTATGTTTAAATTCTTATAATATATTAATCATATTTACAATTGATTGAATACATAAAAAGACCGAAAAACATTATCTATTTTATATTTCTATTTAGTGGGTTTATAGGTGGAGTATATACATATGGGTTTTCTTCAACCTTTTTAGCTTTTCGGGATTATCATATTATTCACTTCTATCACAAGTTTATTAATACGCCTTATTAAAAATATTAAGCAAAACTGAATAAAATTGAAAACTTTAGATTTAGGATTGACTATTACTAATTAGGTTATTATTGAGGCTTTTTTGGAGAAGTGTTTTATGATTTAAAAATACATTAATGAAAATATTTTTTGCTTATTTACTAGTTGCAATATTTATTTCAAGTTGTTCTAAAAACGATTTTAGTGACACAAAAAGAGTATTAGAAACAGATAAAAAGTATTATTTAATTAACGATGATTTCGAAATAACAGTTTTAATATATCCTAAAAAAGAAGATAAAACAATACGCTTTTTTAAGGATTATAGTAATCTAAATATTTGTTTTTCAATTAAACAAGGGGAGAATGTCTTTCATCAAGAATTAAAAAAACGATTCATAGAAGGTCCAAGTTTATTTGGAAATAGCAATGATAACATTAATGAGTATTCAATTACAAATACGCATCCATTTGAAAAAAAATTTAAAGGACAAATTTCTGAACTGAATGGAAAAATTATTTTTGTTATTCCTAAATTAAATTTGATTGATAGTTTAGACAAAACTTTAATTAACAAAAATTCGATAATTAGAATTAACGCTTATTGTGAAACTATTTACAGTGCATATCAAGAATATTTTATTCCAAAAGACATCAAAATTAAAATTAAATAATACTACCCAATCAACCCCTTAACCTCATCAAAATCCAAACCGCCATAATTCCCAGAACTCATTAATAAGAGTGCTTTATCATCAAAATTTTGTGAGAAGAGAAAGTCTTTAAAATCATCTGGATTGGTATAAATAATTAAATCATCGCGCTGAAACGCATTAGCGATTTGCTCATGTGTAATTTCTTCTAGTTTTTTAATTTCTACAGCATGTGGCGAATAAAATACCACAGCAACATCAGCAGTATCTAATGCACCTTTATATTCTTTTAAAAATTCTGCATTTAAACTGCTGTAAGTATGTAATTCTAAACAGGCTACTAAAGTTCTATTTTCGTACTGCTCTTTAACAGCGTTTGTAGTAGCCTCTACTTTACTTGGCGAGTGTGCAAAATCTTTATATGCTACACTGTTTTTACTTTCAGCTATTTTTTCTAGACGTTTGCTAGCGCCTTTAAAGGTAGAGATGGCTTCGTAGAAATCGTCTTCATCAATGCCCATATGTTGGCAGATCCATTTGGCACCTGCTAAATTGTTTAAGTTGTGTTTACCGAAAACCTCGATTGGTAATTCGCCTTCTGGAGTTTCTAAAAGCGTTTGCCCATTTTCAACACTGTATTCTGGTGTTTTGTAGGCTATTTTTCTAATGGTATTTTCGCTAGCTTCTACTACACGTTTTACTTCTGGGTCTTCTTCGTTGTAATTGATGCTTCCGCCTTTTACAATTGAATCTACGAAAATACTAAACTGCTCTACATAATTTTCGTAGGTTGGAAAAACGTTAATATGATCCCATGCTATACCACTCAATAGCGCAATGTTGGGTTTATATAAATGAAATTTTGGTCGTCTATCAATTGGAGAACTTAAATACTCGTCGCCTTCCAAAACAATAAAATCGTTGGTTTCGGTGAGTTTTACCATCACATCAAAACCTTCTAATTGTGCGCCAACCATATAATCTACTTCTCTATCATGATAATGCATCACGTGGAGAATCATGGATGTTATAGTTGTTTTCCCGTGGCTTCCACCAATAACTACTCGTGTTTTATGTTTGGACTGTTCGTACAAAAACTCTGGATAGCTATATATTTTAAGCCCTAGCTCTTGAGCTTTTAAAAGCTCTGGATTATCTGCTTTGGCGTGCATACCTAGAACAATAGCATCTAAATTAGATGTTATTTTTTCTGGATACCAGCCAAATGCATCTGGCAGTAAACCTTTAGCTTCTAATCTAGATTTTGAGGGTTCAAAAATAGTATCGTCGCTCCCAGTAACTTGATACCCTTTATTGTGTAATGCTAACGCTAAATTGTGCATTGCGGCTCCACCGATGGCTATAAAATGTACGTTCATATTTAATTTTTGACTGTATTGAGCAATTCAACTAATACTACAGCGCATATTGTATTGCGAAGTAAATATATGAATTGAAGTTGGAAGGATAAAGACGGAATACGGAAGTTTTTTTGCGTTAGGGATTGGAATGGAAATCCTTTTTTGAGGCACGAGAAAAAGATTGTATTGAAAAGCCCGACCCTTGTGGTAACGCCCATATGTTAAAGATTTAAAATTTCTTCCTTTTGCTTTTTAAAAGGTCTAATTTTAGGGAGTTCTGCAATGGCTAAATCTATATATTTTAAGGCTTGAACTTTGTTGTTTTTGTGTGTATGAATTTGCGCCAAACGGTAATGCGCCCAAGCTTTGGGGACACCATCTTTGGGTGAGTGATTTTTAAGATAGACTTGTAAACATGCTTCACCTTTTTCTAGTTGTGTGTTATACTCTGCTGCCACCTTACCTATTTGATAATGCAATGCATTACGTTTGTGTTTTTTTTGAGCTTGCTCTATTGTTAAAATAGCTTTCTCGGGTTGTTTCTTATTTTCGTAAAAGTTGGTAAGTTTACTAAAGCAGGTTAATGAACCTCCAATTTCTATAGCCATCTTATAATGTTTTTCTGCTAATTCTGGCTCATCGTCATACTCATAAATATAACCCTTTGCTAAGTGGCCGTCTACCTTAGACAGATTTGCTAATTCGTTGGCATATTTTAAAGATTTAGATTTACTACCACCAAAAATTCCAGGTAATTGCATATACAATTCTACCAAGGCCCAACGTGTATCTATATGGTTTTTATCTAACTCTGCAGCTTTAGTAAATGCATTTTTAATATCGCCAATTAAACCGAGTGCTTTTAGTTTGTTTTGTAGTGCTTTCATACCTAAAACACCTCCGTATTTGTAATGATAATTGGCTACATTTGGTTTAGCATCAAGTAGTTTTTTGTATTCTGTGACTGCTAAATCCCACTTTTTTTGATACCCATAAGCATCACCTAAAAGCTCAATGGCTTTTAAATGATTTGGATGTTTATTAAGAAAATCTTCAATTTGAGTTTCTGCTTTCTCAAATTGTCTTTTTTTAAGAAGCTTCTCAACCTCATCAAGACTCGCTTGCGAGAAACATAGGATAGGAACAAAAATTAGGAGCCACTTTTTCATTATAACAATTAAATGGAAAACACAAAAATAAGCTTTCTGCAAGTACTTTGTTTTTCGATTAAGATAATCTTAAGATTTTATGCTTTGATACTATTTGTAAAGTTATTTTTACCATGAAAATGCTTAACTTCACTCATCCAACGCCACCATTTGCGAATTTATTGTTTTTTGGAACGGCTTTTGAACTTAGATTTATAGATAAAATGAAACCTATGAAACGTTCTCTATTCTTATATATGATTATATTATTTTCAACCTTTTCTGCAGCACAAAATCTGAATTATCAAGATTTATGGACAAAAGTTGAGACATTTGAGATTGATGGATTGCCTAAATCTGCACTTAAACTTGTAAATACTATTGAGAAACAAGCTTTAAAAGATGGTAACCATCCGCAACTCATAAAAACCATGCTTTTTAAAAGTAAGTATGCTTTGGTTTTAGAAGAAGATGCGCAACTGAGCATTATAAATGATTTTAAAACTAAAATTGAAGCTAGCCCGTTTCCTGTTAAAAACATTCTAGAAAACATATTGGCTAATTTGTATTGGCAATATTTTAATCAACATAGATGGCAATTTTATAACCGAACTAAAACATCTGAAAAAGTAGACACTGAAGACTTTAGAACTTGGGATTTACAAACGCTTTTTGATGAAATTCATGTACACTATCAAAAATCTTTAGAAAATGGTTTGATGTTACAGCAGGAACCTTTAAAGACCTATAATGTTTTATTGAATGAACAGAAAGGGTCTAAAATTTATCGTCCCTCGTTGTTTGATTTTTTAAGCCATAATGCGTTAGTATTTTATAAGACGAACGAAACACAAATTACCAAACCTGCTTATAAGTTTGAGATTGATAATGTTGATTTTTTAGCTGATGCTGAAACGTTTTCGGTTTTAAAAATTGAATCTAAGGATAACACATCATTACAATTAAATGCTTTAAAGATTTACAAAGATTTGATTCGTTTTCATTTAAAAGATGAATCGCCTTTTGCTTTAGCTGATGTTAATATTGAACGTTTAAAATTTGTTAATCAATATGCTACGTTTTCTAACAAACAGAATATTCTTTTAACAGCTTTAACTGCTGAAAGCAAAAAGAATAAAGC
Source organism: uncultured Algibacter sp. (assembly GCF_947490405.1). GTDB lineage: Bacteria > Bacteroidota > Bacteroidia > Flavobacteriales > Flavobacteriaceae > Algibacter_B. Next base: position 435,138 of record NZ_CANLGU010000001.1, read on the forward strand.
ACATGAAGTTTCTGGTTTATATGATTTTGAAATAGCTTCTATTTACAATCAAAAGAGTCAATCTTATCAACCAAAAACTAATGAAGAACAGCGATGGAAAGCTAAAGAAGCTATAGACATCTGCAATCAAGTTATTTCTAAATTTCCAAAAAGTAAAGCTGCTGAAAAGTGCACCATATTAAAGTCTCAAATTGAACAATTAACGCTACAAATAATTACTGAACAGTTTTTACCAGTACAAAAAGATGCTCGATTATTAGTTAGACATAAAAATTTAGATAATTTAAAACTCAATGTTTATAAAATTTCTAGAAATCAACATGAAAAATTCATAAAGACATACAGAAAAGATGAACAACTAAAGTTTATTAAAAATTTAGACACTTATGAAACTTGGAATTCCAGTATAAAAAACGAAAAAGACTACCAAATACATAGTACTGAAGTTCTATTACCAAAACTTAACAATGGCAGGTATTTGGTAGTGGCTTTTGTAGAAAATGAACAAGACACTTTTGCTTTTTCTCACCTACAAGTTACTAATATGGCTTTGGTTGAAACTGATGATCCCAAACATAAAATTTTCCAAATTATAGATAGAAATAATGGTAACCCTATTACTAGTGCAAAAATTGAAGTCTCTTATAATTCTAGAAATGTAAAAAAGAGATTTTCTAAAAGTTATACCACTAATCAGTTAGGTGAAATAAAAATTGAAAAAGACAAGAATTGGTATAACGACATAAACCTTAAAGTAGAACACAATAATGAAATAGCATACTTTGGCGACTTCTACATCAATCAAAAACGCAATCAACCTGAAGAAAGTGTTAGTTATAAATCCTTTTTATTTACTGACAGAAGTATTTACAGACCAGGACAAACTGTTTATTTCAAAGCGATTGCCATGAAAACTCAAGATGCAAAATCAGAAGTTTTAGCAAACGAAAATGTATATGCTGTTTTATATAATGTGAATGGTGAAGAAATAAAAGAATTAAATTTTAAAACTAATGATTTTGGTTCTATTGCAGGAGATTTTATTTTACCAAATAATGGGTTAAATGGCCAATATCATATTGAATTTGATACTGAATCTGGTTTTAATATGGAGAGCAACACCTATTTCTCGGTTGAAGAATACAAACATCCAAAGTTTGAAACCAAATTCAAACCTGTAACAGAAACCTTTAAAATTAATGACTCTGTAACTGTAAAAGGAAACGCATTAGCTTATGCAGGTAGCAATATTACAGACGCCAAAGTAGTTTATCGTGTAAAAAGAAACGTGCAATATCCGCGTTGGTATTTTTGGTATAGGCCTTGGGTAAATAGTGAACCTCAAGAAATCTCTCATGGTGACACTACAACCAATAATAAAGGCGAATTTGAAATTACATTTAAAGCTATTCCTGACCAAAGTGTAGACAAAAGCAGCTTACCTATTTTTAATTACGAAGTTACAGCAGATGTTACCGATTTAAATGGTGAAACCAGAAGCGCTACAACTATTGTAAATGTGGGTTATCATGCATTAACAGCTAATATGAGTATTGATAGTGCTTTGGATAAAACCAAAAAAAATCATAGTATTTCTATTGACACCAAAAATCTTAATGGCGAATTTGTTGCAGCAAAAGGAACCGTGAAAATATACAAACTTAAAGCACCAAATGCTGTTTTAAGGCCACGACCATGGGCAGCTCCAGATTATAAAGGTTTTTATGAAGAAGATTTCAAAAAGCTATTTCCGCATGAAGCTTATGATAACGAACAGCATTCTGAAAATTGGGAAAAGGGTAAACTCGTTTTTGTTTCCTCTTTTAACACAGGAAATGAAACAAAACTTAATCTTGGCAAGATTAAAAAATGGCAACCCGGTGCATATGTTATTATTCTAGAAAGTAAAGATAAATTTGGGCAGTTAGTAAAAGATGAAATTAAGACGACGCTTTTTAGTGATGATGATAAAACGCCTGCGGATAGACAACTGTTTACAATTTCGAATGATAAATCATCTTATAACATTGGAGATACTGCAAATATTGCTTTGGGTTCTGCGGCTAATAATGTATCGGTTACGGTTACTATTGAAAAAGATAAAAACATCATCAAAACAGAGATTATCAAGCTAAATGCTAATAAAAAAACAATCTCTATTCCTGTTAATAAAAATGATTTAGGTGGTTTTGTGGTACATTATAGTTTTGCTGCTTTTAACAGTTTTAAATCTGGTTCACTAGCTATTTCAGTGCCATATCCTAAAACCAACTTAGAAATTGAAACGCTTACGTTTAGAGATAAATTACAACCAGGAACTGACGAAACTTGGCAATTTAAAATTAAAGGCCCTTATGGCGACAAAGTAAGTGCAGAATTGTTAGCAAGTATGTATGATGCTTCTTTAGATCAGTTTAAACCACACGCTTGGAATTTTAACCCTATCAATAATCCTGTTTATTATTCTAGAAGCAACAGAAACGCTAATCGTAGTTTTGGAACACAAAGTTTTAGAGTGTATAATAATAAGTCGCGAATAAGTTACCCTCAACAATATTATGACCAAATGAATTGGTTTGGTTTTAGTTTTGGAAATAATTATAATTTAAAAATTAGAGGTAATGCTAGTGTTTCAAAAGCGCTTAGCGGTCGAGTTGCTGGTGTTCAAGTTGTAGCTAATGAACTGGAAGTTGAAGAATCTATTGCTTTTATCAAATCTGAAAATGATTTAAATTTAGATGAAGTCGTTGTAACGGGTTCGGCTCTTGAGACAGATGTGGATTCTAAAAATAACGAAGAAACAAATTACGACAACATCCAAATCCGTAGAAACCTTCAAGAAACAGCCTTTTTCTTTCCGCGGTTAAAAACAGATGAAGCAGGAAATATAAGTTTCAGTTTTACAACACCAGAAACTTTAACGCAATGGAAGTTGCAATTATTAGCACACACTAAAACTATGGAGAGTGCTACTAAAACATTAACCACAGCCACTCAAAAAGAGTTGATGGTGATTCCAAATGCACCACGTTTTTTACGTGAAGGTGATGACATTACAATAAGTACCAAAATTGCTAATCTTACAGAAAAAATACTTTCAGGTGAAGCCAAATTAATTTTAACGGATGCCATTACAGGGAAAGATATAACCTCAAACTTGCTCAGTCCTTCCCCTTTTGGGAAGTTAGATGGGGCTTCGTCCTTTACTGTTGATGCTAAAGGTAACACCCAAGTATCTTGGAACTTAAGTATTCCTGAAGATGTTCAAGCAGTACAATACAAAATTGTTGCTAAATCTGAAGATTTTAGCGATGGGGAGCAAAATGCATTACCAGTACTTTCTAACAGAACGTTGGTTACCGAAACATTACCAATGTGGGTAAGAAGTAACCAAAGCAAAACATTCTCTTTAGATAAATTAAAAACTAACACGTCTTCAACTTTAAAGCATCATAAGTTGACTTTGGAGATGACCTCTAACCCAGCGTGGTATGCAGTTCAAGCGCTTCCGTACTTAATGGAGTATCCGTATGATTGTAATGAGCAAACATTTTCGAGATATTATGCTAATGCGTTAGCAAGTCATATAGCAAATTCTAATCCTAGAATTCAAGAGGTATTCAACCAATGGAGAAATACAGATGCACTACTTTCAAATCTAGAAAAAAATGAAGATCTTAAATCTATTTTAATTCAAGAAACACCTTGGTTACGTGATGCGCAAAGTGAAACTGAGCAGAAAAAACGTATTGCTTTATTATTCGATTTGAATAAAATGAATAACGAATTACAATCTGCTTTAAATAAACTGAAAGCAAACCAAATGTCTTCTGGTGCTTGGGCTTGGTTTAAAGGTGGTAGAGCAAACCGGTACATTACACAGCATATTATTACAGGTTTTGGACACCTAAAACAATTAAATGTCATTTCGACAGAACGAGGAACGAGTGACGAGAAATCTCATCAACAAATGCTTCAAAAAGCCATTAATTATCTTGATACCGAATTTGTAAAAGAATATAACGATATTAAAAAATACAATGCAAAAGTAGATTTAGACAAAGACCACTTAAGTTATACGCAATTGCATTATTTATATATGCGAAGCTTCTTTCCAGACATCAAAAAATCAAAAGAAGTTGAAAATATATCCGAGTATTACCAAACGCAAATTCAAAAGTATTGGTTATCCCGTTCTTTGTACTCAAAAGGGTTAATGGCTTTAGTCTCTCATAGAAATAAAGATTCTAAAACCACTTCGAAGATTTTAAAATCTTTAAAAGAAACAAGTATTACTTCTGAAGAGTTAGGTATGTATTGGAAAGCAAATACTAATTCGTGGTATTGGTATCAAGCGCCTATTGAAACGCAAGCTTTATTAATTGAAACTTTTGGTGAGATTGAAAACGATACCGAAACTATTGATAATCTAAAAATATGGTTGCTTAAAAACAAGCAAAACAATCGATGGAAAACAACCAAAGCAACTACAGATGCGGTTTATGCTTTATTGCTTCAAGGCAGCGATTGGCTATCTGTTACTGAAATGGTTGAAGTGGTTATTGGCGGACAACAAATAGAACCTTCAAAATTGGAAGCTGTTAAAGTTGAAGCTGGAACTGGGTATTACAAAACATCTTGGAGTACTTCTGAAATTAAACCAGAAATGGCAGATGTAACCTTATCTAAAAAAGGAAATGGTGTTGCTTGGGGTGGTTTATATTGGCAATATTTTGAAGATCTAGACAAAATAACTTCTGCTGAAACACCACTTAAATTAAAGAAAAAGTTATTCTTAAAAACCAATACGAATACTGGTGAAGAAATCTCAGAAATTACTTCTGAAACCGATTTAAATGTTGGTGATTTAGTTAGAATTAGGATAGAATTACGATGTGACAGAAATATGGAATTTGTTCACATGAAAGATATGCGTGCTTCTGGATTAGAACCTGTAAATGTATTAAGCCAATACAAATGGCAAGATGGATTGGGTTATTATGAGAGTACTAAAGATGCCTCAACAAATTTCTTTTTTGATTATTTACCAAAAGGTGTTTATGTATTTGAATATGATTTGAGAGTTAATAATGCTGGAAATATGAGTAATGGCATTTCTACGATTCAAAGTATGTATGCGCCAGAATTTATTAGCCATAGTGAAGGTGCTAGAATTCAAGTAAACTAAAAGCTTAACTGCTCTTTAAAAATATAGGACTGTCTTCTGGAGATTTCAATTTCTTCTCCAGAGTTCATTTCTATTTTAAGTTTTCCATTAAACCAAGACACTACTTTTTTTACATGATTTATATTTATAATCTGTTGCCTGTTAGCTCTAAAAAACACATCTTCAGGTAATTTTTCTTCAATTTGAGCAAGCGACTTATAAATTAATGCCTTATTGTGTTCAAAGAATACACGCGTATAATTTCCAACAATTTCAAACATAGAAATATCTTTAATTTTTACAAGCCAACACTTTTCTCCTTCTTTAATAAAAATCTGCTTATCTAAACTTAAAGCATGTTCATTTTTTATTTCAGGTGATAAATTATTAGTTTCCTTTTCAATTACTTTTTTAATACTTTGAGAAAACCGTTTTTGATTGATCGGTTTCATTAAATAATCAAAAGCATTGTACTCAAAAGATTTAATCGCATACTCATCAAAAGCTGTTGTAAATATTACAATTGGCACCTCATCTAGCATTTCTAAGAGCTCAAAACCATCTTTCTCGGGCATGTTTATATCTAAAAATAGTACATCTGGTTTTGTTTCTATAATTAACGCATAACCATCATCTACATTTGCAGCCTCGCCCAATAACTGGATCTCTTTGTGTTCTTTAATAAGCTCTTTTAGCTCATTTCGAGCTAAACGCGAATCTTCAACTATAACGGCCTTTAGCTGTATCATTTTAATGGTATTTTAATAGTTGCAATTACCTTATTATCTAATTCTCTTAAATTAAAGGTAGAGTTTTCTCCATACAATAGTTCAAGACGTTTTTTAATATTTTGTAAACCTAACTGCGTTCCATTTTTATTTTGATTTAAGCCTCCTGTATTAGAAACTTCTATTTGTAATTGGTAATCTTCAATGGTTGTACTTAATTTAACTTTACCCCCTTTTTTTAAATTAGAAATCCCATGTTTAATAGCATTCTCCACCAGCATTTGGATAATCATAGGCGGAATTTTAATATTCAATGATGCCTTATCAATATCTGTTTCAAATGTAAGTCTATCTTCAAATTGGATTTTAGAAATGGCAACATAGTTTTCAATCATTTCTAATTCATCCTCTAAAGCTATAGAATTTGAATCACTTTTAGTTAATGAGTATCGTAATGTTTCAGATAAACTAGTAAGCATTACCCGAGCTTTATTAACATCCTCTAATATTAAACCACGAATATTATTTAAACTGTTAAACATAAAATGTGGATTAATTTGACCTTTTAGAGTATTAAGCTGAGATTCTCTCAAATTGCTCTCTAGTAGTACTTGCTTTAACTGAACTGATTTTAATTGATGATAGATTTTAATTGTTAAAAAAACAAAAAACCAAACAAAAAATAGAGTCATAAAATAAAATACATTATACATCTTACCTTTAAATGTAATTGTACTGTAAGCACCTTTAATTTGAAGAGAGGCGACATCTAAAATTGGCCAAATTATTAGGGTATATAAGATTTGAACTAAAACAAAAACAACAATAAGCTTCCAAATATTTTGTTTTAAATTAGAAATATGAAGCTTATAATCAATGAATAATGAGATAATGTAACTACATAAAAAAGCAAAAATTCCACATAAAATACTTTCTGCCCAGAAATACAATTTTAGTTTATATGCCAAATCCTCAGATCTTATAAATATTTTGGGTATGGCTAGTGTAGTTGTAAATAACAAAACCCAACCAATGAAACCGAATATGATGTAGTATTTGTTTAATGATAATTTCATATGTTTTCTTTATCTCAAAAAAAGTATTTGTAATGTTTTCTAAATAATTCAATATACATATTTACAGCCTTATATACTATTCAAATAATCTTCTGGCACATACTTTATTCTTTATTTTTAATGTAATAACCATTAGCTTTTTATTTTTTAAGAGCGTCCCATATCTCCCACATAGTTCCCATAGAGTTTTCTTTTTTAGAATCTGTATTGGTAATAAGGATTCTTCCTTTTTTATCTTCAATATTAAAAAACATCATAGTATTTGTTCCTGGATCTCCACCAGTATGCCCAATCACGTTATATGCTAATTCTTTGTCTATAAATAATCCTACGTTGAAGTTTTCTTTACCTCCTAATGCACTTTCTTCTAATTGTGATTTAAAAAACTCTTTGTAGCTATCAGCATCTAAAATACTCCCATGTCCAGAGTAGCCATTAATTAATTCAATTAGAAATTTACTTAAATCTGTGCTAGATGTAATAAGCCCTCCATCAGGATAAGAAAGAATTTTGTAATACGGCAAAACCTCACCATCGTAATATAATTTTGAGTAATTTGTGCTATCAGCTTCTTCAAAAAACCAAGTTGTTGAAGCCATATTTAAAGGTTCAAATATATATGTTTTTGTAAATTCACTAAACGGTTTATCAGTTGCATATTCTATAACTAAGGCGCATAATGCTGCTCCAATATTACTGTATTCTCTTAATGCTCCGGGCTTTCTTTTTGCAAAAGTAGAATCCTCATAGAATACCTCATCTTTTTGTAAAATTTTCTTTAAATATTCCGCTAAAGGCATCCAGTTTTTTGATGAATTTTGATAATATAACTCATAACGTTTAAGACTTTCTCCAATTGGTATATCATCTTTATTTACATAACATGTTTGCATGTAAATATCTGTATCCACTATGGAACTTGTATGGGTAGCTAACTGCCTAACAGTAATTAAATCATTGGGGTAATTAGGGTTTTTAACTTCAAAAGGCAAATATTTATTTATTGATTCATCCAAATCAACCAAAGCCATTTCTTCCGCTTTTAAAAGTGCCGCAGCAATAAACACTTTAGATATAGAAGCTATATTAATCAGAGTATGCTCGGTATACTTTTTCTTTTTCTCAACATCGGCATACCCAAAACCTCTGTTATAGATAATTCCTTTAGAATCTACTATAGATACCGCAAATCCATTAAAAACCTCTTTATCATATAAACTTTCTATTTCACTAGTAATACTGTCTGTAGCTATATGAGTTTCTGTTTTAACACTACTGTTATCTCGCTTTACATTCTCCTTGCAAGAATTAGCAGTTAATAGTAACACTAGAAATACGATATTGTTTACTATACTTTTTATTGTTCTCATAATAACTTAAAATATTAAATGTATTAGTATATCTAAGACTTTAACTATAAAACTTATTAGGACTTTAACTAAATTGATCATAACATTGTTCGTTTTTTGATTGATGATTGATTGATGATGTAAAGTTACTTTAGAAGTAAACTAAAAAAAGTAAAATTATGATAAGTGGTAAAATGCATCACTTAAACGGTATAATAAAAATGTTTCAGCAACTTATTTGTCTGTTCTCAAATTATTTACAAATGAAAACTTGAACTTTTTATGCTTAACTTTACCAAACACAATCCCAAATTGGTTTTTTTGAAATATTATCACCTACATAAAATAACTTTACTAATTGTACTACTCATTTTTTCAGGGTGTAAAAGTGCAAAAAACGTATCTAATCAGTCATCACAGATTGAAAACGAACCAAAGGTTTTATTTTTAAACTATAACATTAAAAAAACAGCAGAAGGTAAACGTCAGATTACTTACATTAATAAAAAAATTACCAATGGAAAAATAAAACAAAACCCATTCGAACCAATTGAAAATGGGATACAAGGTGATTTAATTTTTACTGAACTAAACAAGAAACAAAAGGTCATAAACCAGCTGTTAATTAAAAACCCTTTAATCAAAAAAATAGAATATGTTGATGAATCAAAACACTTTAAAACCAAAGTTATTGATTTCGATGAAATGCAGTTCTCAATCAGGTTACAATTGAAAAATGATACTAAATACATAACAATTAGTAACTTTGCTAAAAGCGAGCCCCTCATTAAAACCCAAATTAGGCAACTATGAAATCTGTTTTATGCTTTCTCATAATCCTTTTTAATATCTCAAGTTTAGCTGGACAAATCTTTGATGTAGAAGCTATAAAAGTTTCAGGAGATAATGATAAACGTATTAACCTTGTTTTTATGGGAGATGGCTACACCTTATTTGAATTAGATAAGTTTGTGACTGATGCTACCAATTTTTCTAATAGTTTGTTTAGCCAAAGCCCATTTTCCGAATATGCAGATTATTTTAATGTTTATGCCATAAAAGTACCATCAAATGATAGTGGAACGGACCACCCAGGAATTGCTACGGATGTTACAGAGCCTGTTTTTAGTGTTGCTTCAAAAAACACTTACTTTAATACCTCTTTTGATACAGCCAATATTCACAGGTTACTTTACACATATAGCTCATCAATAGTTTATAATGTATTGGCTGATAATTTTCCACAATACGATCAACCCATTATTATTGTTAACACTTCAGAATATGGAGGTGCTGGTGGCCCCTACGCTACTTCCTCTACAGGTAACAATGCCGATGAAATTGTTATACATGAAATAGGGCATTCGCTTTTTGATTTAAAGGATGAATATTATCCAGGAGATGCACTTGCTTCTGAAGCTATAAATATGACTCAAGAAACTAACCCTGCTATAGTAGGCTGGAAAAATTGGGTAGGCACAGATGGAGTTGGTATTTATCAGCATAGTGGATCTGGTAATGCTACTAGTTGGTATAGGCCACATCAAAATTGTAAAATGCGATATTTAGGTGTTCCATTTTGCTCTGTTTGTAAAGAAGGTATTATTGAAAAAATACATAGTTTAATTTCTCCTATTGATAGTTATATTCCCAATAGCTCAACAGTTGACAACCCAACATTACCTCTAGACTTTCAATTAAAATTGATTAAACCAAATCCCAATACCTTGGAAAGCGAATGGACTTTAAACGGCTCAAGCTTTGCCACTAATGTGGATGACATTTCTATTGAAGAAACTGATTTAGTTGAAGGAGCTAACTTACTAACAACTGTTGTACATGATAACAGTACTTTTTTAAGGGTAGATAATCATGATAGCTTTCATATTTACACTGTAAATTGGAATATTAATTACACTTCTCTAGGGATTGAAGAAGTTGAAAGCAATACAGACACTTTTAATATTTCCTTATATCCTAACCCAACAGAAAATTTGTTAAACTTAAAGTTTGAAAGCTCAAACACCTCCAATTTAAAAGTAGTAATTCTGACAGTGGATGGCAAAAAAGTAAAATCTGTAAAACTTAATAATTACGAAAACAAACAAGTTAGATTAAACCATTTAGATACAGGTATTTATATTGTAAATTTCTACAATAACAACACACTATTAACTACTAAAAAATTAGTTAAAAAATAAATACTCGATTTATTTCTTAGGAGGATATCCAGATAATACTTTTTCTACAATAGCTTGCATGCGTGCTTCTCTTTTTTCGGGCGTTGCTCTTGGGTTAAAACTAGATTCACTTATGGCCTGCCAAAAGAGTTGTTTTTTATTTTCATCTACGAAATCGATAGTAATTTGACGGTTTATATTACCTTGACCGATAGGTAAACCTATGGAAATTCCACCACCCACATTTCGTCCACCACCACCTACCCCAACACCAACACTTTGACTTTGAGGTTCTTGATATTCAGCACTTTTAATATCTATGAAAAAATCTGGAGTTTCTGAGATACTGAATCCTTTTACTTTCATTTTGGCATCAATGGCATCTAAGAGACGCTTAGTATCTAACTCGCTTAAGCCAGTTTCCATATCTGCATAGTATTGATAGGTTTTATAATTATTAAAATTTACAGCTTTATCATAATCGTAATTCACATGAATTGGAGCACAGGATACTATAATTAAGGCTAGAATACTAATTTTTAGAAATCGCATAGGTTTAATTTTATCTAAATTTAATCAAAAATTATTCCAATGTTTCTTTTTAGTTCAGAAGTTGCGTTAGGGATAGCAGTGAAAAGCCCAAAGCCTGACGAAGGAAGTGCGAGGACTTGTAACGAATAGCCCGACCCTTGTGGAAACGCCCAAAGAGCAAATCATTTTAACTAAAATATTTGCTAAATTAAAATAGTATTTAGATATTTGTCTAAATACCTAATTAATGAATTACTTATTTAAGGCATTAAATGATGAAACGAGGCGCGAAATTCTGGAATTGCTTAAGGATAAGGACATGACTGCGGGTGATATTGCTGATGCATTTAATATTTCGAAACCTAGTATCTCACATCATTTGGATATTTTGAAGCGTGCTGATTTGGTGACGAGTGAAAAGAACGGACAGTTTATTACATACTCTATAAACACAACGATTCTGGAAGATGTATTGCAATGGATTTTAACTTTAAAAAAATAAAATAATGAATTTGAAAAGAGAAATACCATTGATAATTATTGTTTTAATTCCGTTTATTTATTTGGCCTATATCTGGAGTTTGCTACCAGAGACGGTGCCAACACACTGGAATTACAAAGGTGAGATTGATGATTGGGGTAGTAAAAATTCGCTGATACTTATTACTTTTTTACTATCGGGAGTTACTTATATTTTATTTACAATTATTCCATTAATAGACCCGAAAAAACGCATACAAACCATGGGCAACAAATACCATAACTTAAAGTTTTTGATGGTGTTATTTATGTCTGCTTTAGCTGTATTTATAATTTACAGTGTTAAAGAACAATCTATAACCAACCCATCACTTGTAATTTTTGCTATTGGTATTTTATTTATGCTTTTAGGGAATTACATGAAAACCATAAAGGCGAATTATTTTATTGGGATAAGAACACCTTGGACTTTAGAAAACGAAAGTGTTTGGAAAAGTACTCATAAACTAGCTGGCAAATTGTGGTTTGTTGGTGGATTAGCTATTGCAATATCTAGCCTTACAGCTAGTAAGAAGTTTAATAGTATATTCTTTATTAGTGTTACACTATTAATTACTTTAATACCTTTTGTGTATTCGTATTTAGAGTATAAAAAAATTAGGAAGTAATTATTTTGTTTAAAACAGACAAGATATATCTTAATTGTTTAGCATCTTCCAAAGCATATCTTTTAACTCAGTAATACCTTTTTGAGCAACAGATGAGATGAATATATATGGAATTGGTAGCTCATTATCAAGCTCAGTCTTTAATTCTGCTTTTAGTTCATTATCCAACATATCACTTTTTGAAATAGCAATAATACGCTCTTTATCAAGCATTTCTGGATTGTACCTTCTAAGTTCATCTAACAAAATATCATATTGTTTTTTGATATCGTTAGCATCAGCTGGAATTAAAAAAAGAAGAATAGAATTTCGTTCTATGTGTCGCAAAAAATAATGTCCAAGCCCCTTACCTTCTGCAGCCCCCTCTATAATTCCAGGGATATCTGCCATAACAAAGGTTTGAAAATCTCTGTATTTAACGATACCTAAATTGGGTTTTAGTGTAGTAAATTCGTAATCTGCAATTTTTGGTTTTGCAGATGTAACAACTGATAAAAGCGTAGACTTACCTGCATTGGGGAAACCAACCAAACCAACATCAGCGAGCACTTTAAGCTCCATGGTAACATACTTTTCCTCAAGAGGCATACCAGGTTGCGCATAACGCGGTGTTTGATTAGTTGAACTTTTAAAATGCCAGTTCCCTAAACCTCCTTTACCACCTTCAGCTAGAATTCTTTCCTCGCCTTCATCGGTAATTTCAAAAAGTATAGTGTTGGTTTCTGTATCTCTTATTACTGTACCTAAAGGCACATCGACATATACATCCTCTCCATCGGCACCTGTGCTTCTACTTTTGCTACCATGCTCACCATGACCTGCTCTTATATGCTTTTTGAATTTTAGATGAAGTAGTGTCCAAAGATTAGAATTTCCGCGAACAATAATATGACCTCCACGGCCACCATCCCCACCATCAGGACCACCTTTTTCTATATATTTTTCGCGATGTAAATGCGCAGATCCCTGTCCGCCCTTTCCAGAACTGACATACATTTTTACATAATCTACAAAATTCCCCTCTGTCATCTCTGTTGTTTATTTGTTTTCAGTGAATTTGTTGTTTAGTCTTGTTTAACTTCTAAACAACTAAACGAATAAACGTTAGCACTATAGTTTGTCTATTACGCTACTCAATCGCTCTGTAATATCTTTGATACTACCAACACCATCAACACCATGATATTTATCTTGCGCCGTGTAGTAATCTTTTAAAATAGCAGTTTCATCGTAATACACTTTAATTCTGTTTCTAATTACAGCCTCATCTGCATCATCTTTACGACCACTTGTTTTTCCTCTTTCCAGTAAACGTGTTACTAAAACCTCATCATCAACCTCTAAAGCAATCATTGCATTAATTTGAGAATCTTTGCTATCCATTAACTGATCTAAAGCTTCAGCCTGTGCATTAGTTCTTGGAAATCCATCAAAAATAAATCCATTGGCACCGGCATTTTTTTCAACCTCTGCCTTTAACATGTCTATAGTTACTTGGTCTGGAACCAAACCGCCTTTTTCGATGTATGATTTAGCTAACATTCCTAAAGCTGTATCATTTTTCATGTTGTAACGAAAAACATCTCCTGTAGAAATATGTACTAGGTTATATTTCTCCTTTAAAAATTCTGCTTGCGTTCCTTTACCTGCTCCCGGAGGGCCAAATAGCACTAAGTTTGTCATGTGTTGCGTTTCTTTTATTTGATAGACTTCTGGTAAATTTCGTCCCAAACCATCATAATCTAAGCCATAACCTACTATGAATTTATTTGGAATTTCTATACCAACATAATGTAATTTAAAATCTTTTTTATACGCTTCTGGTTTGTAAAAAAGTGTCGCAATTTTTAACGATTTAACCTTTTCATTTTTAAAAATTCTATGAACTTCATGAAGCGTATTCCCTGTATCTATAATGTCTTCTAAAATTATAACTGTTCTGCCTGTTAGATCTTGTGTTATACCAATTAATCTTTGAATATCTTCAGTAGACTTTACGCCTTCATAAGATGCTAGCTTTATAAAAGTAACCTCGCATGTTTTTGGGTACTTCTTTACAAAATCGCTGGTTAGCATAAACGATCCGTTTAAAATACCAACAAAAACTGGAATTTCATCACCTACATCTTCAGCTATTTTATCAGCTAATCGCTGTAATGCAGCATCAATTTCTTTAGCAGAAACGAAGGGTTTGAAGTATTTGTCGTGTAGCTTTATCACGGGTGTTATATTTTGAAAGCGCAAAGATAATCAATAGATTAAGTAATAACGATTTTTTGATTTAGGATTTCAATAGTAATTTAAGATTTAAATGTATTTTTGCTTATCATTATTTTGATTTCGAAAAAACGTTTAGATGAATTATTTCTCTTCAAATTTTAAACTTGGTATTCTTGGTGGTGGCCAATTAGGTAAAATGTTATTGTACAACACTAGAAAATTTGATATCCAAACTGTTGTCTTAGATGCCAGTAAAGAAGCACCGTGTAAAATAGCTTGTGATGAATTTCATTTGGGTAATTTAATGGATTATGATGCTGTTTACAATTTTGGAAAATTAGTTGATGTATTGACTATTGAAATTGAAAACGTTAATGTTGATGCTTTAGAAACTCTAGAAAATGAAGGGATTAAAGTGTTTCCTGCATCTAAAACATTAAGAACCATACAAAATAAAGCGAAACAGAAACTTTTTTACAGAGACAACAATATACCAACATCTAGTTTTAATCGATTTGCTTATTTATCTGAAATTGAAGATGCTATAGCCAATGGAGGCATAGAACTTCCCTTTGTTTGGAAAGCGGCTCAATTTGGTTATGATGGTAATGGCGTAAAAGTAGTGAGAAAACTTTCAGATTTAAAAGGCTTACCAGCTGGTGAATGTATTGCTGAAGATTTAATTCCTTTTAAAAACGAATTAGCAGTTATTGTTGCGCGGAGCCCTTCTGGAGAAACTAAGACATATCCAGTTGTTGAAATGGAATTTCACCCTGAAGCAAACCAAGTTGAATATGTGATTTGTCCAGCAAGAATTCCTGAAGATACCGCAAAAAAAGCAGAGACTGTGGCGTTAAAAACTTCAGAAGCATTTAATCATGTAGGATTATTAGCTGTTGAAATGTTTCAGACGCAAGATGATGATATTTTAGTAAACGAAGTTGCACCAAGACCACACAATTCGGGGCATCAAACAATTGAAGCGAGTTATACTTCTCAGTTTGAACAACATATTAGAGCCATTTTAGATTTACCCTTAGGAAGAACTTCCAGTAAAGTTGGAGGTGTAATGGTTAATCTTGTAGGTGCTGAAGGACACACAGGAAATGTAGTTTATAAAAACATTGAAAACATCATGAATATGGATGGTGTAACACCCCATATTTACGGTAAAAAGCAAACACGACCATTCAGAAAAATGGGACATGTTACTATTGTGAATGAAGATTTAAACGAAGCAAGACGTATTGCTGAATCAGTTAAGAAAAGTATAAAAGTTATAAGTGAATAATAATTGGTCAAACTTAGTCTAGGCCTCATTAAAATTCAAAATATTATAAACCCCTCGACTGCACTCGGGGAAACATAAATTATTTTTTTATGAGTAAAGTAGGAGTA
Organism: uncultured Algibacter sp.; assembly: GCF_947490405.1. Taxonomy (GTDB): domain Bacteria; phylum Bacteroidota; class Bacteroidia; order Flavobacteriales; family Flavobacteriaceae; genus Algibacter_B. Next base: position 450,935 of record NZ_CANLGU010000001.1, read on the forward strand.
ATTATGGGAAGCAAAAGTGATCTTCCTGTTATGCAAGATGCCATTGACATCTTAAAAGGTTTTGATATTGAAGTTGACGTTGATATTGTATCAGCACATCGTACACCAGAAAAACTTTTCGATTATGGTAAGCATGCGCACACCAGAGGGTTTTCTGTAGTTATTGCTGGTGCTGGAGGTGCTGCCCATTTACCAGGAATGATAGCGTCTTTATCGCCTCTACCAGTTATTGGTGTGCCAGTAAAGAGTAGTAATTCTATTGATGGTTGGGATTCTGTACTTTCAATTTTACAAATGCCTGGAGGCGTACCTGTAGCAACCGTTGCACTTAATGGAGCCAAAAATGCTGGAATTCTAGCTGCTCAAATTATTGGTTCTAACGATGTAAGCGTTTTAGACAAAATTATTGCTTATAAAGAAGATCTTAAAATAAAAGTAAACGAATCTGCTAAAGATTTATAATAAAAAAAAGCCCCGAAGTTATTCAGGGCTTTCAGCTATTAACAAATAATTCTCATGAGTTAGTCACTCTGTGTATTATTGATTACAAAAATAAAATAAATTTACTATGCATACATAGTAAATTTATTTTTTAACACATTTTTTGAATAAATGATAGAAAAAACACCATTTTACCCATTTAAAAGCAAACACAACACCGCTCCTTTCAGAATAATTAAAAATGAAGATTATTTACCTACCATTAAAGAATCTATCATATTAGCTAAAAAAGAGGTTGAAAGTATAATTAATAACCCTAATAAACCTTCTTTTAAGAACACTATTGAAGCTCTAGATTTTTCTGGAGAACAACTTGATAGAATCACAAGTATATTCTTTAATTTAAATTCTGCTGAAACAAATGAAGAAATTCAAAAAATAGCACAAGAAGTTTCACCTTTATTATCTGAATTTAGTAATGATATCACTTTAAATGTTGAATTATTTAAACGTGTTAAAGACGTTTATGATTCTAAAAAAGAACTAAACCTAACTAAAGAGCAAGAAACACTACTTGATAAAAAATATAAAAGTTTTTCTAGAAATGGCGCAAACCTTCCTGAAGACAAAAAAGACAAACTCAGAGCCATTGATAAAAAATTAAGTCAATTAAAATTAAAATTTGGGGAAAACATTTTAGCAGAAACAAATAAATTTGAGATGCTAATTACCATTGAGTCTGATTTAGCTGGATTACCAGATGGCGCAAAAGAAGCCGCTAAACAGTTAGCAGAATCAAAAGATAAAAATGGCTGGTTATTTACTCTGGATTACCCTAGTTACATTCCTTTTGTTACTTATGCAGATAATAGAGCTCTAAGAAAAAAAATGTCTTTAGCCGCTGGCGCCAAAGGTTTTAAAGATGATGAGCTCGATAATCAAAAACATGTTTTAGATATAGCAAGTCTCAGGCATGAACGCGCTAATTTATTAGGCTACAAAACCCATGCAGACTTTGTTTTAGAAGAACGTATGGCAGAAAGCCCTAAAAATGTTCAGAAATTTTTAAACGAATTGCTAGAAAAAGCTAAACCTGCAGCAAAACGAGAATTTGAAAACCTAGAGCAATTTGCCAAAGATTTAGATGGTATAGATCAATTACAAAAATGGGATGGTGCTTACTATTCTGAAAAGCTAAAACAGAAATTATTTAGTTTGGATGATGAATTGCTAAAGCCATATTTTAAGCTTGAGAATGTTATTAATGGAGCTTTTACAATAGCTAACAAATTATTCGATTTAAAGTTCGAAGAAATTGATACTATTGATAAATACCATGACGATGTTTTAACCTATAAGGTAACCGACTCTAAAGGTGATTTTATAGCTATTTTTTATGCTGATTATTTTCCAAGATCAGGAAAACGCAATGGCGCTTGGATGACTGTATATAAGCCACAATACATTAAAAATGGTAAAAATAGCAGACCACATATTTCCATTGTTTGCAATTTTACAAAACCCACTAAAACCAAACCTTCGCTATTAACATTTAATGAAGTTACCACATTATTTCATGAATTTGGGCATGCGCTACATGGTATGCTGGCCAATACCACTTACCCAAGTTTATCAGGAACCAGTGTGTTTTGGGATTTTGTAGAATTACCAAGTCAGGTTATGGAAAACTGGTGCTACGAAAAAGAAGCATTGGAATTGTTCGCTACACATTATGAAACAGGTGAAGTAATTCCAATGGATTTAGTCGAAAAAATTAAGGAATCTGCTACCTTCCATGAAGGGATGCAAACCTTACGACAATTAAGTTTTGGATTATTAGATATGAGTTGGCATGGTACAGACCCAAGCGATATAACCAATGTAAAAGCTTACGAATCTAAAGCTTTTAAAAACACAAAATTATATCCTGATATTGCTGAGAACTGTATGAGTACAGCATTTTCACATATTTTTCAAGGTGGTTATTCTTCTGGTTATTACAGCTACAAATGGGCAGAGGTTTTAGATGCTGACGCTTTTGAGTTTTTCAAAGAAAAAGGCATTTTTAATAAAACTGTTGCTGATAAATTTAAGGATCATGTGTTAAGCAAAGGTGGCACAGAAAACCCAATGACGCTTTATAAACGTTTTAGAGGGCAAGCACCTAAACCTGAAGCTTTATTGAAACGTGCGGGATTGTTAAAATAAGTTTTATTTATAAGGTTGAATGCAAAAGATCAACCTTTTCTTTTAAAATAAACTTTCAATAATTATTGAAAGTTTAGAAATTGTTTATATCTTTGTGGTATGGAATATCAAGAAGCAAAAGAAAAATTTATAAGTACTTGGGGAAGTTTGGGAACCTTATGGGGTATTAATAAAGCGATGGCACAGATACAGGCGCTCCTTTTTATTTCAACAAAACCATTATCTATGGAAGAGGTTATGGAGGAATTAAAGATTTCTAGAGGTAATACAAGTATGAATTTACGTCAGTTAATGGATTGGGGTATTGTAACTAAAGAAATCGTTCGTGGAGAGCGCAAAGAGTTTTTTACTACTGAAAAAGATGTACAAGAACTGGCAAGAATAGTTGCCAAAGAACGAAGCCGAAGAGAAATAAAACCTGTTATTAAAGTTCTGGAAGAAGTTAGCTCTATTAAAGATGACGGCACAGAAAAAACTAAAGAATTGATAAAACAAACCAAAGCATTAAAAGACCTAACTGACGATTTAGATACTTTAATGAATAAACTTGTAAACCAAAAACAAAATTGGCTAACAAAGTCTGTTTTTAAATTGATGAAGTAAATAAATTTTTTTTAATTACAACTTTCAATATTTTCTGAAAGTTTAAAATAAAAATACATGAAAAACATAATAAATATTATCATTGCTCTTATTTGGTTTATTAATGGATTACTATGCAAAGTTTTAAATCTGGTTCCTAGACATCAAAAGATAGTTTCAGAAATCACTAATTCTAAATATTCTAGAGAACTAACAATTGCAATTGGAATTCTAGAGATACTTATGTGTTTTTGGATTTTAAGTAAAAATCAACCAAGACTTAATGCCATTATTCAAATAATAATTATTGCATCAATGAACATTTTAGAATTCATTATGACTCCACACTTATTAATGTGGGGAAGGCTCAATAGTGTCTTTGCACTTCTATTAATTCTATTTATTTACTTAACTAGTTTTCATTTTAATAACATCTTCAAAACTAACGATTATGCTTTCAAATCTTAAAAAACATCCGTTTACGGTAGAGGCATTCTTTAAAAGCTCTATCGTTTTAACCTTTGCAGTACCAAAACAAGAACTGGAGGCTTTAATTCCTGAATGTTTAGAACTAGATACATTCAATAATAAATGGTCTTTCATTGCTGTTGCTATGGTTCAAACTAAAAACATTAGACCTAAAGGATTTCCTGCCTGTTTTGGAAATGACTTATTCTTAATTGGGTATCGCATTTTTGTTCGCTATAAGACAGAAAAAGGAAAACGTTTGAGAGGTTTATATATTTTAAAGTCGGAGACAGATAAAAAAAGGATGGCTTTTGCTGGAAACCTGTTTACGCATTACAACTATACATCTACAGATATAAGTTGTAAGGATGAAGAGATAAATTCAATAAAATCAAATTTCAAAATCAAACTAAATTCTAAAAGACGCAACATTACATTGCCAAATCAATCTCCTTTTTCAAATTTGAAAGAAGCTAGAAGGTTTGCAGGACCTTTGCCATTTACATTCACTTACAATGAAGGCAAAAAAGAAGTTTTAATTATTGAGGGTGTGAGACAAAACTGGAAACCCAATCCTGTACATGTTGAATATTACAATATCGCATTCTTAGACGAATTAAAGTTAAAAGATATTGTTCTGGCAAATGCATTCAAAATTAATAACATTCCGTATTACTGGAAAAAAGGTAGAATAGACTTATGGAACTAAAAAGAAAACCATTTCAGGGTGTGCTAAACATCCTGAGTTTTAACCGTCATTTTTATGTGATAGGATTAAGTATAATTGCATTACTTTTATTAAGCAAGCTTTTATTTGATTGGAATAATATATTGTTTTGGGTAATCATTATTTCATTCTTATACGGTTTAATTATGCCTTTGATTGTATCGGCTTATGTTTATGATTTTTCTGGGTATTATGATTTTAAATGGCTTGAGCATTTGAATATTACAAATTCGAACCACCACATTGTTAATATCAATGCAGGATTTGATGAAACAAGCTTTATTTTAAAAAGTAATTTTCCAAATGCTAATTTGCAAGTTTTTGACTTTTATAATTCTGAAAAGCACACAGAAGCAGCCATAGTTAGAGCAAGAAAAGTTAGTTTAGTTTATCCTAAGACTAAACAGATTAGCACTAATACTATTCCTTTAGAAAATAAATCTGTTGATATGGTTTTTCTTTTATCTGCCGCTCATGAAATCAGGTCCTTTGAGGAGAAAGTCTTATTTTTAAAAGAATGTAAACGCATCTGCAAACCTGATGCACATGTAATTTTAGTTGAACATTTAAGAGATATTCCAAACTTCTTAGCTTTCTCCATTGGCTTTACACACTTTTTCTCAAAACAAACATGGATAAACGCATTTAAAAGTGCTGGTTTTAAATCGTTTACTGAAACTAAATTCACTCATTTTATGTCTATATTAAAATTTAACTAGAAACGATGACTTTACATATACAAATAATTGGCTATATACTAATTGCACTAGCATTAATTCATACTACATTCCCTAAATATTTTAATTGGAAAATGGAGCTAAAATCGCTGAGTTTAATAAACAAACAAATGTTTAAGGTTCATACTTTTTTTATAGCACTCACAGTTTTACTAATGGGTATACTTTGTGTCATTTCATATGAATCATTAGTAACAACAAATCTTGGTAAAACCTTGTGTTTAGGATTTGGTCTATTTTGGTTAATACGCTTAATATTCCAGCTTTTTGTTTACTCTTCAAAATTATGGAAAGGAAAAAAATTTGAAACTATTGTACACATCTTCTTCATCTTACTTTGGGTATACCTATTTGTTATATTTACTGTCATTTATATAAACTAGTTTGCTATGAAAACAACTGTTTTAAATATCAAAAATAATCGCATAGAAATGATTGATTTCTATAACGAAGCTACTGAAGATTATAAATTCTGGAGTAAAGACTTCAACATGCATTTTGGATATTTTGTGCCATTTAGAACAAATCCTTTTAAACGTGATTCTATGCTAAACCAAATGAATGCTCAGATGATTAAGCGTTTGAATATTGGAACATCAAAACACAGATTGGTAGATTTAGGTTGCGGCATGGGTGGAACCATGAGGCATGTTTTAAAAACATATAAGAATGTAATTGCTTATGGTGTTACACTTTCCGATTTTCAAGTAAAACACGGCAACATGTTATTAAAAGGAGAAAACGGAATTATTCTTAAAGAAAACTACAACAAAACATCATTTACATACAACTCTTTCAACTCTGCTGTAGCCATAGAAAGTTTTTGTCATTCTGGTCATAATGACAATTCAATTAAAGAAGCACACAGAATATTAAAACCTGGAGGTATACTGATTATTGCAGATGCTTTTCTTAAGAAGAACGTACCAGAACTCTGTAAAGGCAGCAAATATGCCTACAATAAACTATGCAACCACTGGAGCTTAGAGAAATTAGAGACTATTGATAACATGATTGAAAAAATAAAAAGTTTCGGGTTCAAAAATGTAAAAATTGAAAATGCTTCATTTAAAGTTGCCCCTTCTGTTCTTCACGTTCCATTTGCAATTACAGGATTTATATTAAAAAAGATTTTGAGCTTTAAACCCATAAAACAGGAAAGTTTTCACAATCTAAAAGGGTCTTTTTACGCCTTATTATCTGGATTGCATTTCAAAAGTTTTGGGTACTACATTATTTCAGCCACAAAATAGATGTAACTGATTCATAAACAATTCAAAAAATTCATTTTTTTACCTTATTTTTGGAATTCAAAAAAAAGAGATTAGCTAATGCCCGACCACAAAATTGATCCAAACAAATGGATAGACTTATATTCTGACTACCTCTTTAATTATACCATTACGCGTGTAAGTGACCGAGAGATTGCTCAGGACTTAGTTCAAGAAACTTTTTTAGCTGGTTTAAAGTCAATGAAAAATTTTAAAGGAGAAGCCAGTGAGCGCACATGGCTTATTTCTATTTTAAAGCGAAAAATAATTGACCATTACCGTAAAATTAATTCTAATAAAGGAAAAGCTGAAGTAAGAATAAATTATAATGATGCTGAAAGCGAAGGTGATTGGCTTGAAGAGCGTGTTGCAGACCCTTTTGATAAAACAGCAGAAGATACTCTGCAAAATAACGAATTGGGAGATGCTATACATAACTGTTTAAGTAAATTACCACAAAAACAAGCTGACGTTTTTAAAATGAAGACCATTTTAAATCATGAAACTGAAGCAATTTGTAATGAATTAAATATTACAGCGTCTAATCTATGGGTAATTATCCATAGAGCAAGAACAGCTATGGCAGATTGCCTTAAAGCAAATTGGTTTTAAGCTATGAATAAAAAAAATAAAATATTTATACCGTGTGATGAAGCAAATCATGTATGTGATAAAAATCAATACAAAGAAGCATCATTGTGGGAATTGATTAAATTAAATGTACATTTAATTTATTGCAAAGCCTGTAGAAAATATACAGTAAATAACACAAAACTCACCAAAGCAATTAAAAAAGGGGAGGTTGAATATCTTGATACTTCAACAAAAAGTGATATGAAAAAAGAGTTTGAAAAAGCTCTAAATGACGTTTCTAATTAAAATATAACATAAAAATCAGCCAAAGAATCGGCAAACTTTCTACCCAAAACGCACTATAATATTTGTTTTGTTCAATCTTACAAAAACAAACAAACAGTGCTGCAATAACGCATATCGTAAATAAAATTACAATAGAGATTAAAACAGTTTCATCTTTTAAAAATTCTAACAAAAAAAATACAATAAGAATTGTAATACCTAATAATTTAGTATTTCTTAAACCTAACTTTTGAGGAAGCGTTGATAATGCTACACTATCAAATTTCAAGTCTCTTATTTCAAAAGGTAACATTAGTACAACTACAAATAAAAAACGCTGAATTGCTAATAACACAACATCCGTATTGATCTTATAATCCAAGGCAATCAAAGGCAAAAAAACTGTTACTCCTGTCCATACCAAAGCAATAATATAAACTTTTAGTCCACCAATAGTTCTTAGCGTACTTTTTTTTGATAATAGTGGTATAGCATAAAAGAAAGTAATTACTGCTAAGCATAAATTAAAAACATGAGCTTTTAAAGGTAATTGTGTGGCATAAAAACACATCAAAACAAAACAAACAAAAGACAGTATTTGAATTAATTTAAGCCAATTAGCAAGTTGTCTATGATGAAATTTTGCAATAGCAAAATACTTTACAAAATTGTAACCTGTAATTGAGGCATAAAACACAAAATATAACACCGACTCCATGTAACTTAAATCTAAACTTAAAAGCGTAATCCATGTTAATGAAAATACAGACAAAGCCACATGAATACTACTATTTATGTAAAAATTAAAAAGGCGTCTCAAAAATGTCATGGCGCAAAAGTAATCAAAGTGTTGATAACGTTTGTGATTAGTTAAAAACTTTCAAAACAACTCAATAAAACACACTAAATATTGCTTATTTTTGCGAATTATATAAAAAAAGATTTGCTAAATGAATACCAATGCTTTTGCTCTTCGTCATATTGGTCCTCGAGAAAAAGACCAAAAATTAATGTTAGACACATTAGGATTAGACACATTAGACCAACTAATTTACGAAACTATCCCAGATGATATTCGCTTAAAAAACGGTTTAAATTTGGATGCCCCTATGACGGAACATGAGTATTTATTACATATTCATGAATTATCAAAAAAGAACAAAGCACGTAAAACCTATATTGGTTTGGGTTATCACCCAACTATCATGCCTGCTGTGATTCAAAGAAATATTCTTGAAAATCCGGGTTGGTATACAGCCTACACCCCTTACCAAGCTGAAATTGCTCAAGGCAGGTTAGAAGCTCTGTTAAATTTCCAAACCATGGTTATTGATTTAACTGGAATGGAAATAGCAAACGCATCTCTATTGGATGAAAGTACTGCTGCTGCTGAGGCTATGAGTTTATTATTTGCTGTAAGAGAACGAGATCAGAAAAAATCTGGAGTCAATAAATTTTTTGTTTCTAAATATATTTTACCTCAAACTCTATCATTACTACAAACTAGGGCAACTCCAATTGGCATTGAACTTGTTGTTGGTGAAGAAGAAGCATTTGATTTTTCTGAAGATTTCTTTGGAGCTATACTTCAATACCCTGGTAAAGATGGACAGATTACCGATATAAAATCATTTATAAATCAAGCAAATAATTCTAGAATTAAAGTAGCTGTTGCTGCAGATATTTTGAGTTTAGTTAAACTAGAAGCTCCAGGTAAATTTGGAGCTGATGTTGTTGTTGGGACCACACAACGTTTCGGAATTCCTATGGGGTACGGTGGTCCACATGCTGCATATTTTGCAACGAAAACAGCTTATAAAAGAGATATCCCTGGGCGTATTATAGGCGTAACAAAAGATGCTAACGGAAATCGTGCATTACGTATGGCGCTTCAAACAAGAGAGCAACATATAAAACGAGATAAAGCCACATCAAATATTTGTACTGCTCAGGTTTTACTTGCAGTTATGGCGAGTATGTATAGTGTTTATCATGGACCGCAAGGCTTAAAATTTATAGCTAGCAAAGTCCATAATAAAACAGCAACACTCGCCAATATATTAGAAAAATTGGGTTACGATCAAGTAAACACATCTTATTTTGATACGCTTCAAATAAAAACCAAGGCTAAAACAATAAAGAAAGTTGCTACCGAAAAGAAGGTAAACTTACACTATCCCAATAAAAACACGGTTACAATTTCAATTAATGAAACTACCTCTATTAGAGATATTAATTATTTAATTTCCATTTTTGCAGAGGCTGCTAAAAAAGAAACAATCGTCATTTCTTCAGTTGAAGATACAAATCAAATTTCCGAACCATTACAAAGACAATCAGATTTTTTAACTGAAGCCGTTTTTAATACCTACCATTCTGAAACAGAATTGATGCGTTACATAAAAAACTTAGAGCGTAAAGATTTAGCCTTAAATCATTCCATGATTTCGTTAGGATCTTGTACTATGAAGTTAAATGCAGCTTCAGAGATGCTACCTTTAAGTTGGTTTAAATGGGGGAATATTCATCCTTTTGCACCCCTAAAACAAGCTAAAGGTTATTTAACAGTTTTAAAAGAATTAGAAGATCAATTAACAGAGATTACAGGTTTTTCTGCAACCTCGTTACAACCAAACTCTGGTGCTCAAGGTGAATTTGCTGGACTCATGGTTATTAAAGCATATCATGAATCTCGTAATGACCATCATAGGAATATTTGTTTAATCCCATCTTCTGCTCATGGCACTAATCCAGCAAGTGCAGTTATGGCTGGTATGAAAGTAGTTGTTACAAAATCAACCGAAGAAGGTAATATAGATATAGACGATTTACGTGAAAAAGCAGAGCTACATAAAGACAACCTTTCCGCATTAATGGTAACCTATCCATCTACTCATGGTGTATACGAATCTGCTATTAAAGAAATAACGCAAATTATTCACGATAATGGAGGACAAGTTTATATGGACGGTGCCAACATGAATGCTCAAGTAGGTTTAACTAACCCCGGAAATATTGGTGCAGATGTTTGTCATCTTAATCTCCATAAAACTTTTGCAATTCCGCATGGTGGTGGCGGACCTGGTGTTGGTCCAATTTGTGTTGCAAAACAATTAGTACCATTCTTACCCGGAAATCCTCTTGTAAAAACGGGAGGCGACAAAGCTATTACTGCTATTTCTGCAGCACCATTTGGTTCATCTTTAGCTTGTTTAATTTCTTACGGCTATATTAAAATGCTAGGTGCACAAGGCTTAACTGAGTCTACCAAAATAGCTATTTTAAATGCAAACTATATTAAACATCGTCTTCAAGGAAGTTATGAAACGTTGTATTCTGGTGAACGTGGACGTGCTGCGCATGAAATGATTATAGATTGTCGTCCATTTAAAGTCCATGGAATAGAGGTTACTGATATTGCTAAACGCCTTATGGATTATGGTTTTCATGCACCAACTGTTTCTTTTCCTGTAGCTGGAACCATGATGATTGAGCCCACAGAAAGCGAAAGTAAAGCAGAAATGGATCGTTTTTGTGATGCCATGATTTCTATCAAAAAAGAAATAGATAGTGTATCCAAGGAAGATGATAATAATGTTTTAAAAAATGCACCGCATACATTATCTATGATTACGACAGATGAATGGCAATTTCCTTACTCTAGAAAAGAAGCTGCTTTCCCATTAGATTATGTTAAAGACAACAAATTCTGGCCAAGTGTAAGACGTGTTGATGATGCTTATGGTGATAGAAATTTAATTTGCTCTTGCACGCCTATAGAAGCTTATGCAGAGGCCTAAAATAGCTTTTGAACATCGTAAAACATCTTAAAACTAGATTTTTATTTTTGCAAATGATTTTATATTGCTTTTGTTGAATCATATTAAAGGAATTGTTCTCATATGAATATTAAAATTACTGGCACTGGAAGCTACATACCTGCGGAAATTGAAAAAAATGAAGACTTCCATAATCATGAATTTTTAAATAGTGACGGCTCTAGTATAAATGCTCCTAGCGAGATTATAGTTAAAAAATTTAAAGCCATAACAGGTATTGAAGAACGTCGTTACGCAAAAAAACATTTAAACACTTCTGATATCGCTTCATTTGCTGCTGAAAAAGCTCTTGAAAACGCTAAAATTAATCGAGAAGATTTAGATTATATTATAGTTGCTCACAATTATGGAGATGTTAGACATAACAGCCAACAAAGCGATACCGTACCAAGTATAGCTTCAAGAGTTAAGCATTTATTACAAATTAAAAACCCTAAATGCGTTGGTTACGATTTACTTTTTGGTTGCCCAGGTTGGGTTGAAGGCGTTATACAAGCCCATGCCTTTATAAAATCTGGAATCGCACAAAAATGCTTAGTCATTGGAGCTGAAACGTTATCTCGTGTTATCGACCCACACGATAGAGATTCTATGATTTATAGTGATGGGGCTGGTGCTGTTATAGTTGAAGCTTCAGAAGACAAATCAGGTATATTAGCCCATGAATCTGCTACTTTTGCTTTAGACGAAGCTCATTTTATATTCTTCGGAGAAACAAATAATCAAGAGTCTGATGATACACGTCGCTACATAAAAATGTATGGTCGTAAAATATATGAATTTGCATTAACCAATGTTCCACTAGCTATGAAATCTTGCTTGGACAAAAGTGGAATTAATATTTCTCAGGTTAAAAAAATTTTAATACACCAAGCCAATGAAAAAATGGATGAAGCTATTGTAAAACGTTTTTATGAGCTTCATAATATGGATATGCCTGAAGGCATTATGCCTATGAGTATAGGAAAACTTGGAAACTCAAGTGTTGCAACAGTTCCTACCTTATACAACATGATTTTGAATGGCGACCTTGAAAACCAAGAAATAAACAAAGGTGATGTTATTATTTTTGCTAGTGTTGGTGCTGGTATGAATATTAATGCTATCGTTTATAAACAATAAGCATGTACGAGAAAACCTTTCCCAATAAACGTTTTAAACACACCATCGATTTTCTAGAAAAACATGTTACAAACGCAGAATCTATTTTAGATTTAGGTGTTGCAAATCCTTTTACCAAAATTATGCAGGAGCATGGATATTCTGTAGAAAACACCAAAGGCGAAGATTTAGATATCGACACCTCTAATATTGAAATTTCAGGTGCAGACGTAGTAACCGCTTTTGAAATTTTTGAACATTTACTTTCTCCTTTTACTGTTTTAAAATCGATTAAATCTAATAAACTTGTTGCTAGTATACCTCTTAAACTATGGTTTTCTTCAGCATATAGAAGTAAAACTGATATGCTTGACAGACACTATCATGAGTTTGAAGATTGGCAATTCGATTGGCTTTTAGAAAAAGCTGGATGGAAAATTATTGATAGCCAAAAATGGACAAATCCAACAAAAAAAATTGGTATCCGCCCTATTCTAAGATGGTTTACTCCCAGATACTACATTGTTTATGCTGAAAAAGTTTAATTTAGTTTTTTAAACTCAAAAAGCTTTTGAATTTTTACATTATCATTCCTGCACATAACGAAGCGGATTCTATCGGATTAACGCTTAATTCCTTGGTAAAGCAAACTTTAATACCAAAAAAAATTATTGTAGTAAATGATAATTCAACAGATAACACACAAGCTGTAGTTGATGGATACGCCGAAGTTCATCCTAATATATCTCTAATACATAATACATCTTCTAACGAGCACTTACCTGGTTCAAAAATCATTAATGCATTTTACAAAGGTTACAATACTCTAGATGAAAATTACGATGTAATTTGCAAATTTGATGCTGATTTAATCTTTCCTGAAAATTATTTAGAGCAATTAGCGTCTCATTTTAAAAAAAAAGAATCACTAGGGATGGCAGCAGGGTTTTGTTATATTGAAAAAAATGGTGATTGGGTTTTAGAAAATTTAACTCGAAAAGATCATATTCGTGGTGCTTTAAAAGCCTACAGAAAAACATGTTTTCATCAAATTGGAAAACTAAAACCGTCTATGGGTTGGGATACCGTAGATGAACTTTTAGCTCAATACTACAAGTGGGAAATTTTAACTGATGAAAAGCTGCATGTAAAACATCTTAAGCCTACAGGAATTAGTTATAATAAAGCCTCAAAATATTTACAAGGTGAAGCGATGTACAAAATGCGTTATGGCTTTTTTATCACTTTAATTTCTGCGTTGAAACTAGCCTACAAAAAACAAAGTGCTTCACTTTTTAAGAATTATATGGTTGGATACTTTAAAGCTAAAAAACAAAAAACAGACTTTTTAGTTTCTGAAAAAGAGGGTGAATTTATTAGAGACTTACGTTGGAAGGGCATGTTGAGTAAATTGAAAATTTAAAACCCTAAAAACAAGTTTTTGACAAAGAATACTTATTCTACTAGAAGCTCCAATCTTTATAACTACCAGAAGCTTCCAACTTATTCTCAACAGAATCTTCTAATTCTGGAAAAAAATCAATTCCTGTCAATTTTTCAATAGTATCAACAGGTACAACAAATTCATACAATGGTTTTCTAGAATCTTTATGCCTCATCAAAAAACCAATCATCTTAGTTTCACCTGTATTGTTATCAATTAAAACTTTATAAAATTGATTAGGAACTGAGACCTCTTCTTTTCCTATAGTTTTCATACGCCCTTTTAATACACCTCCTGTTACCACAAACACCCCATCATACTTTCTTGCCCAATACCGTACTTTTTGTTCTAGCCTGTTCCAGATTCCTGAATTAAATCGATGTTCTTGCGGTGAAATATTACTGGTTAAAAAAGTTTCATCATGTGCTTTTTTAGTATACCGTCTGTCTCCTGCAGGACATAAATGTCCGCGATCATAACCAGAATTTTTATAGTTGCGCCAACTAGCTGCTCCTGTTTTTATAGTATGATCTATTTCAAAATAAGGGCGTTTGTGATTTGTATTTGAAAGGTGTGATTTTTTTAACTCATAGGCAACCCATTCAGCTTGCTCATGAGGTTCACTATAAGATAGCGAGTAACCGTTATGATGTACAATTTGACCTGTTGTGCTTGATGGCAAAAAAAACTCATTAGTATCATACTTGGGTATTTTACCCTCATTAACAACTTCTGCTTTTATTTCTTCATCTAAAAAATAATCGTAAATATAAAGTCCTACCATAATAGTTATGGCCACAATTGAGTATACTGCTCGTTTATTCATTATTTCAAAACAAACTCTAATGGTTGACCCGTGGCAAAATTTGGAAAACTGATACCTAAAAGCGCCGACATGGTTGGGGCAATATCTGTAATCTCTGTTTTCTTATACGTATATCCAGATTTTACACCTTTTCCGAAGAACAATAACGGTACATGGGTATCATAATTTAAACCACTACCATGTGTAGAACCAGTTTTCCCATAACTGATATAAGATGGGTCATTAACTATAATAACGTCGCCAGAACGCTTTTGATTGTAACCCATTTGCAACAACGCCTCTATACCAGTTGTAAAATTTACAGAACTCATTGTTGTAGCAGTATAAGCTTTTGAAACATGTGAATATGTAATTTGCTCATCAACAATTGCGCGTTGAACATCTTTTAATTTTAGACCTAAAGCCTTTACTTTATCTCGATTTAAAAAAATCTGATTATTACTTATATTGTCAACAATTTCTGTAGTACCAAACGTCTCTGTTAAAAATGTATTGAAGCGCTTTTTTCGCTCAGAAAGTTTTAAATAACCTGCAGGTATTTTAA
Source organism: uncultured Algibacter sp. (assembly GCF_947490405.1). Taxonomy (GTDB): domain Bacteria; phylum Bacteroidota; class Bacteroidia; order Flavobacteriales; family Flavobacteriaceae; genus Algibacter_B. The sequence continues at coordinate 465,981 of NZ_CANLGU010000001.1, forward strand.
CAGACTGCAAATATGCAGGAACTTCAATAGCTCCATGATCAGCAGTTAAAAAAACGGTGTACTCACCTTCACCAACTTCAATATCTAACACATTAAAAAAACGTTCTAAATCCTTATCTAGTCTCAAATAAGTATCTTGAATTTCTTTAGAATTTACTCCAAAATTATGTCCTATATAATCTGTACTAGAAAAACTCACTGTTAGAACATCTGTGATATCGTCTTTTCCAAGACTTTCTGCTTTTACAGCTTGAATAGCAAAATCTGTAACAATACTATTACCATAAGGGCTTTGTTTTAAAATATCAAACCCCATATTCGTCTTTGCTAACTTTTTTAAATCATATGGAAAAGTAGCTGTTTTTTTTCCAGTATACCCCCTTTCAAAATCATTCAAATCTTCACCACTTTCGGTATAATCTTCAATATTATAAAGGGTATTCCATTCTTTTAAATAAGACGTAACAACCTTAGATCCATTAAACTTTTTCACCCATTCTGGCAAGGTTACCATATAATAAGTACTGGACACAAAATTACCCTCGTCTTTACCCCTGAACCAATAAGCGGCATTTGCCGAATGACCTGCAGGTAAAATTGCCCCACGATCCTTTATTGAGATACCAATACTTTTTCCTCGCATTTGTGTAAACAATCTATTTTCATCAGCAAAGGTTGTAGTTTTCATCCTATGAGGAGACATACGCTCTAATTCCGAATCAGTCCCTACTGCCTTAACAGAATCATCTCCAGCACAATACACCATTTCCTTTACTTCCTTATCGTACCAATTGTTTCCTATTACACCATGATATTTAGGTGTTGTACCTGTATATATTGATGTATGCCCCGGCCCTGTATAAGTTGGCACGTAATTAAAATGATTGTTCTTGCAGTTAAACCCCTCACGCATCATACGTTTAAAACCGCCTTTTCCATATTTACCATTAAAACGTGTGAGATAATCATAACGCATTTGGTCCACCACAATACCAACGACTAGTTTTGGTTTTTGATTTTGCGCCACAGTGGACAATGACATAAAAAACCCGAAAAGTAATGATAGAAAAAATCTCATTTTATTATAATATTTATTGTATCCAAAAATACACTTTTTAAAACATCATAATTTAAATTTAAGCTTAAATTGGTATAAGTTTTTTTTACTTTAGCATTAACAAAAAAGTATATGACATACCTACACAACATAGGCGCTTATTTTTTAATGATTGTTGAAATGTTTCGAAAACCAACCAAATGGAGCGTTATGAAACAACTCATCCTTAAAGATGTTGATGACCTAATTATTGGCTCTTTGGGTATTGTAGCATTTATATCCTTTTTTGTAGGTGGTGTAGTAACCATACAAACAGCACTTAATATTGATAACCCCTTAATTCCTAAATACCTTGTTGGGTTTGCTACAAGACAATCTATAATTCTTGAGTTTGCCCCCACTTTTATGTCTATTATTATGGCAGGAAAAGTAGGATCGTTCATTACATCCAGTATAGGAACTATGCGTGTTACAGAGCAAATTGATGCTCTTGAAGTTATGGGAATTAATTCACTTAACTACTTGGTTTTTCCTAAGTTTGTTTCCATGATGCTCTACCCTTTTGTTATATCAATAGCCATGTTTTTAGGAATTCTTGGAGGTATGGCTGCTTGTGTATATGGGGGCTTTAGCACGCTTGAAGACTACATAACTGGAATTCAAACAGATTTTGAGACCTTCCATGTAACTTACGCTTTCATTAAAACAATTGTTTTTGCTTTTGTCCTAGCAACAATTCCTTCTTTTCATGGGTTTTACATGAAAGGTGGTGCCTTAGAGGTTGGTAAAGCAAGTACCACATCTTTTGTTTGGACTAGTGTTGTTATTATCATTTTAAACTATTTTCTAACCCAAATGTTGTTAAGCTAATGATAGAAGTTAATAATTTACATAAATCATTTGGAGACGTAGAAGTTTTAAAAGGAATAAGCACCTCTTTTGAAAAAGGAAAAACAAACCTCATAATTGGACAGAGTGGCTCTGGTAAAACAGTATTTCTAAAATGTTTATTAGGTCTTTTTGAATATGAAGAAGGTGCTATAGCTTATGATGGGAAGATATTTTCTCAACTTTCTGAAGATGAAAAGCGAAATATAAGAGCACAGATTGGTATGGTATTTCAAGGTAGTGCACTTTTTGATTCGATGACCATAGCTGAAAATGTGATGTTTCCATTACAAATGTTTACTAAACAAAGTAAAAGCGAAATGGAAGACCGTGTTGATTTTGTTTTAAAACGTGTTAACTTACCTGACGCTCATTCAAAAATGCCAAGTGAAGCTTCTGGAGGTATGCAAAAGCGTGTTGCTATAGCCCGTGCTATTGTAAATAATCCAAAGTATTTATTTTGTGATGAACCTAATTCTGGTTTAGATCCAAAAACAGCCATTGTAATTGATAACTTAATACAAGAAATTACGGATGAATATCAAATAACAACCGTCATTAATTCTCATGACATGAACTCTGTAATGGAAATTGGAGAAAAAATTGTTTTTCTAAGGCATGGATTGAAAGCTTGGGAAGGCTCTAATAAAACTATCTTTAAGACAGATAATGAGGTGGTAACAGACTTTGTTTACTCTTCAAACTTGTTCAAAAAAGTACGTAAAATGTATCTAAAAGAGCATGACTAATTAACTCTATTAACTACCAAAGTATCTAACTCTAATTTATATTTTAACCATTTTTCTAATCTTACTTTATCTTTCTTTCTAATCTCTTCATTTGCCAAAGAATCTACCCATTTAACTGAAAAAACCGATAGTGTATCCATTTTAGAAAAATTTGAGTTAATAACATTAGCGTATGAAAACTGTTCTACAGTTTCAAATTGAATTTTGATTTCTTCTAAGATTTCATCTAGTGCTATATAATTTTTTTCAAGCTTAGATAGTTGCAAAACACGCCCTTCCAAATAGGCGATTTTTTGAGTTTGTGATAGCAAATCTAAAGAGTCTCTCGACCTAAGCTGCTCCATATATTTGAAGTTATCTAAATTTTTTGAGCGATTTTGATTAACAACTAGTTTACTATTTATCAATGCACCATAATCTGCCATTCGACTCTGCAAGACAGCAATTGTAGATTCTGGAATTTCATCTAAACCAAAAGTATTTAACTCAATTTTGCTATCATCATTTCCACCATACTTATAAATAGCGTTATTCTTAATGAATGCCGCATGCGGTAATGCACTTAATTCATTATCAACAAATAATCCAGCATCACGTTTAAAATTACTCTCTCTATAAACATCTACAAATGTAAAACCTGCAGGAATCATAACTACAATAGCTAAAAGTGTTGCCATTCTTGATATGAATAATCGTTTTTTTGAATTGGCATACTTCAACATAGGGAATCTTAAAAGTTTAAGAACCAAAAATGTTGCTAAAGCTATAAAAATAGTATTAATTGTAAATAAATACATGGCACCTCCAAAGTATACAAAGTTACCTTTAGCCAAACCATAACCCGCTGTACAAAGTGGTGGCATTAAAGCTGTAGCAATGGCAACTCCAAAAATAACGGAAGCTATTGTACCTTTTTTAGTTCTAGCAATAATTAAAGCTAAACCACCAAAAAAGGCAATTAAAACATCTCGAATATCAGGCTTTACTCTACCCAAAAGTTCGTTTGTATCTTCACTTAGAGGAAAGAATTTGAAGAATAAAAAGGCTGTTAATAAACTTAGCACAATCATGGTTGCTAAATTGATTAAAGATCGCTTAAGGGTATCAATATCATTTATTGCAATGGACAAACCAACACCTAAAATTGGCCCCATAAGCGGAGAAATTAACATCGCACCAATAACAACCGCTGTAGAGTTGGCATTTAACCCAACAGATGCCACAAATATAGAACATACTAAAATCCATGCTGTAGCACCTTTAAAAGGAATATCTCCTTTTATAGCTTGCACCGTTGCCTCTCTATCGGTATCATCCCTAAAATCTAAGAGTTCTCTTAAAAACTTTCTTATGCTAGCTAAAAGTCCTTGAGCACCTTTTCTAACCTCCTCTTTGGATTGCTCAACGTTTTGTTCTTTTTTTAATGCTTCAGCTTTTGATTCTTCCTCTTCGGAAAAATTAAACTTACTTTCTTCACTCATAATTAGCCATATTGTTCTCCATACTTATCTTTAACTTGCTGGAGTGTTTTCTTTATATCTTGTTCCTTTGACTTAGGAAAGATAAGCAAAACTTCGTCTTTATCAACAATAATATAATCACTCAAGCCATCAACTACTACAATTTTGTCGGTTTTAGTTCTTATCATATTACCTGATGCATCTTCAGCTAAAGTTCTAGCATGCACAACAGCATTATTAGATTCATCTTTATCCAATTTATCATATAAACTGCCCCAGGTTCCTAAATCGTTCCAATCAAATTCTGCAGCAATTACATAAACATTCTTTGACCGTTCCATAATTGCATAATCTACTGAAATGTTTTCTGCTTTTGGGTAATTATCTCTTATAAAATCATCTTCAAACTCAGTGTTATAAACGGAAATTCCGTTTTCAAACAAGGTATATAACTCGGGTTGATTATTCTTAAAAGCTTCAACCACGCTTTTTACACTCCACATAAAAATACCTGCGTTCCACAAAAAGTTTCCTTGCTCAATAAATGCTTTTGCCGTTTCGTAATCTGGTTTTTCTCTAAATTGGTTAACAAACTTGATGCTTGAAGAATTTGATTTATCAAATTCGATATAGCCATAACCTGTATTTGGAAATGTTGGCTGGATTCCTAATGTCATTAAAGCATTGTTGTTTTCACAATAATCAAACGCTTGCTGAACATTTTTTGAAAATGTTTTCTCATCCTCAATCCAATGATCACTTGGCGCTACTATCATAACTGCATCAGGGTTCTCCTTTTGGATTTTTAATGAAGCGTATAATATACAAGGAGCTGTATTGCGCATTGCAGGTTCCAAAACAACCTGTCGTTGCTCAACTTCAGGCAGTTGTTCTAAAACTAAATCATTGTATCGCTCATTAGTTAATATAAAAATATTCTCTTTAGGAATTAAATCTGCTAAGCGATGGAATGTTTTTTGTATTAGTGTGTCTCCCGTTCCTAACATATCATGAAACTGTTTCGGAAAATCTTGAGTACTAACTGGCCAAAATCTAGAACCTACTCCTCCTGCCATTAATATGGCGTAATAATTTTTATTCATTTTTTTAATTTATCAATTCTACTTCTGCGTTTGGGTTAAACAAATATAACTTTCCTGTTTTCACTTCTACACACTCATAACGCTTAACTCGTTTTTTGCCCATTTTAAAAACTTTGTTGTTGTGTAACCTAAATGCTTGCCCCAAAGGTATTTGAAAAATGAACGTTTTATTATTTGGTTCGTCGAAATGCTTTAAGGCTAAGGCTAATGGTACATCTGTATCGCTAGATGCCTTTGGGTTTATAAAATGTTTAGCTAATAAAGGTAATAACTCATTTGGGAAAATTTCTGGATTTATAAAAGGCAACATCAAATGCTGGAAGGTTCGCTTCCATTCTAAACCATGTGGTTTAATAAATCTTCCATAGTTTTTATAAGCCTCAAAATGTGCAATTTCGTGAATTAATGTAATTAAAAAACGGTACTGATTCAAGTTTGAATTTATCGTAATTTGATGTTTACCATTTGGTAACGGTTTATAATCGCCATGGCGCGTTTTACGCTCCTTTTTTATTTTAACAATAAGATTATCATGCTCTAAAAGCGAAATAACTTTTGGAATGGCTTTTTCTGGGATATACGCTTTAAGTTGATCTTGCATTACAACGAAAATAATAGTTTTATTAAAATAGGTAATTCATTTTATTAGAAATTTTTAAGCTCTATAACATTCCTAAAAGGACATTCATACTATCAAAAGTTTTAGTAGCTAAGGCTTCAAGTTCATTATTATAGTCATGCTCTGTATAACCATAAACATCAAAACCTCCAAATTTGGCAGCTTTCACTCCAGAGACACTATCTTCTATAACTAAACATTCGTTTGGTTTAAACCCCATACTTTTGGCTGCCCAAAGAAAAATATCTGGTTCTGGTTTCCATTTTTGTATAGCATAGCAACTAAAAATATTACCCTCAAAAAAAGGCAACAAGCCAGTAATTTCTAAATTAAGACGAATTTTATTTTCCGGTCCACTAGATGCTACACAAAAAGGTATATTCAGATTCTCTACAATATCTTTAATGCCATTTATTGGCTGAATACCTTTACGGAACGCTTCAAATGTATTAATACGATAATCTTGTTCAAAATGAACAGGTAAAAGATTATTAATACGTTTGGAAATAACATTCATACATAAATTAAGCGATTTCCCTTTTAAATTAATAAGTGACTCTTGAAAATCCATATTTGCACCCAAATCATTAGCCATATCTACTAAAACTTTTATAGCTATAGATTCACTATCAATTAAAACACCATCACAATCAAATATGATGCATTTGTATTTACTCATAAATTAAGGTGTGGAATTTGAAACCTGAAGCAATTTTCCGTTGTAATATTTATTTCCATTTAACGAAAAATCAAAAATATATTGTGCCATTTCTAATGCAGTTGTTGGAGCTTTGTAACCAGGAAACGCTTCTTCTAGCATTTCAGTTTGTACGGCACCTAAAGCTAATACATTAAATGAAATACCAAAATCTTTATATTCCTCGGCCAATAACTCTGTTAAGGTAATTACCGCCGCTTTACTAGAACTATATGCTGCTAACCCAGGAAATTTCATACTCCCTTGAACACCTCCCATTGAGCTAATAGTTAGTACATGACTTTCATTTTTCATAAAAGGCAATACAATTCTAGTAAGTTCTGCAACACCATAAACATTTGTTTTATAAACGCTTTCAAAATCTTTCATGCTTGTTTCAGCAAATGGTTTATTCAAAAGCGCCCCGGCATTATTGATTAATATATCTACATGTTTCCATTCAGCTTTTACAAAAGCTTCAACTTTTTTGTAAGAACCATTATCATTTAAATCAAAAGGAAAATAAGTCACATTTTTTAAATTCAAATTTCGAATAGGGGTTTCATTCCTGGAAAGCGCTAATACTTTATGCCCTGCTTTAGCAAAAATTTGTACTAGCTCGAAGCCAATACCTCTACTCGTTCCTGTAATTATGACGTGTTTACTCATTATTCATTTTAATTTCTTTTGAAACTGAATTTACCATGCCTTCAATAGCTGGAATCATTGCATTGATAAAATTGGTCATGTGATTAAAATCCATTTTATCAGCTTCATCATCTACATGATGATAATAATCAAAATTAGTAAAATCGAAGGTGGAAATAGCATGTGCTGGCACTTTAAATTCTTGATAAAACGGATAATTATCAGAGCGCATAAATAAATTAAATTCCTTTGCTTTTGGGAAGAAGCCAATCATTTCACTACCTCCGTAAACATTTAGTTGCTTAGCTAAATTAGATTTTTCGTATCCAGACATATAAGCCATAATTTCGTTTTCGGCTCTAGGCACACCAATCATTTCAAAATTAATCATGGTATATAAGTCTAGATTTTCTTTTTTAAGACGTTTTGCTAGATGTTCCGAACCTTTTAACCCCATTTCCTCTGCAGAGTATAACGTAAACAACATACTTCTTTTGTTGCTTTTAGTTTTAGAAAAATATTTAGCCCACTCCATTACCGCTACTGTTCCTGAGGCATCATCATTAGCACCGTTAGCGATGGTATCACCATTAACTTCTTTTGCTGTCCCTATATGATCATAATGGGCACCAAGAATAACAAATTCATCTTTAAACTTAGGATCATTACCCTCTAGATAACCAACTACATTATAACCAATTATTTTCTTGATATTAAAGCTATCTCTATACGTTTTAAAATAAGGTCTAATGTTATGCTTTTTAAAAAATGTTTCAATATAAACGGCAGCTTTTTCGATGCCTTCCGATCCTGTGTTTCTACCTTTTAATTCATCAGAAGCTAAATATTCTAAACTACTTTTTACATCTTTCTGATTAATATAATTTACGATTTCAATTATTTTTTTTGAATCTGTTTCCGTTTTAGTGTTAGAAGTGTTTTTAACTGTTTCGGGATTAGTTTCAATGATTTGCTTTTGTCCTCCGCAGCTAAAAATAAAAACTAAAACAAGTAAACTAAATATTTTTTTCATAAAGCATATGTATTAATTTTTAAAGATAAAAAAAACCTGCTTCAATCCCGATAGCTACCGGAAGAAACAGGTTTGATTGTATATTTCCCTTCTACTCTGTTGAAGGTAACTTTTTAAGTCTATTAAACTAACATCGTCACAGGGTTTTCAATATAACCTTTCAATGTTTGAAGAAATTGTGCTCCAGTAGCTCCGTCAACTGTTCTGTGATCACAGGCTAATGATAATTTCATAGTATGACCAACTACAATTTGACCATTTTTAACCACTGGTTTTTCAACAATATTTCCAACTGAAAGTATTGCAGAGTTTGGTTGATTAATAATAGATGTAAATGTATCAATACCAAACATACCCAAGTTAGATACCGTAAAAGTACTACCTTGCATCTCGTCTGGAGTTAATTTTTTGTTTCTTGCTTTTCCAGCTAATTCTTTAACTGCTGCACCTATTTGAGGTAAGCTTTGCTCATTAGCAAATCGTACAACGGGTACAACCAGTCCATCAGGAACCGCTACTGCTACTCCAATATGCACATGATTATTTAAACGCATTTTATCTGCAAACCATTGCGAATTTACTTGCGGGTGCTGTTTTAAAGCTAAAGCACAAGCTTTAACAATAATATCATTATAAGAAATTTTAGTATCTGGAATGGAATTAAACTGCGCACGAAATGCCATCGCGTTTTCCATATCAAACTCGACACTTAAGTAATAGTGTGGCGCAGAAAATTTAGAATTTGTTAATGCTTTTGCAATAGCTTTACGCATTTGCGAGTTATCAACATCATCAAAATCTTCTTGTCCTGAAGGCACAAATTTACCAACTGATGCTGCTCCTGCTGCAGGTTCATAATTTTCTATATCACGTTTAACTATTCGTCCGTTCTCTCCAGAACCTTGTACTTTAGTTAAATTAATACCTTTTTCCTCTGCTAACTTTTTAGCTAAAGGAGAAACGTATACTCTTCCATTTTCAGTAACAGGTGTTGGTATAGGCGCCTTAGTTTTGTTCTCAGTTTTAGCTGGCGTAGATGTCTTTACTTCGGTCTTAGTTTCTGCTTTAGGAGCATCCTCAGTTTTAGTTGGTGCTGAACTTGCACTAAAATTAGCTGCTACTCCTGAAACATCAGTTCCTGCAGGTCCTATTATTGCTAAGAGCTCATCTACCTTCGCAGATTCACCTTCCTTTAAACCTATTTCTAACAAAGTCCCAGACTGGAATGATTCAAATTCCATAGTCGCTTTATCAGTTTCTATTTCGGCTAAAATATCACCTTCTTCAACTGCATCTCCTACTTGTTTTAACCAAGTGGCTACAGTACCTTCTTCCATCGTATCACTCAACCTTGGCATCGTAACCACAATAACGCCTTCTGGTAAATCGGCAGATCCATTTGGTACATCAATATTATTCGAAGAAGTTTCTTCTGAACTTGATTCTGATTCAACAACTTCATCTTTAGATTCTGAAGAAGTATTTCCTCCTCCATTTAAAATACCAGAAATATCTTCGCCATCATCACCTATAATAGCTAAAAGTTCGTCTACTTTTGTGGTCTCGCCTTCTTGAACACCAATATGAAGTAATGTTCCTTCGTTAAAAGATTCAAACTCCATTGTGGCTTTATCCGTTTCTATTTCAGCTAAAATATCACCTTCTTCAATCTTATCTCCTACTTTTTTCAACCAAGTAGCAACGGTTCCTTCTTCCATCGTGTCGCTTAAACGCGGCATATTTACAACTATTGCCATATCTTATAATTTGTGTTTTATAAATGGATAATCTTCTTGCTCATACACCATATCGTAAAGTTGTTGAGCCTCTGGATATGGAGATTCCTCAGCAAATTTTTCACATTCCAGAACTTTTGATTTAACACGTTTATCAATTTCTTTTATTTCTTCTTCTGAAGCATACTTCTTTTCAAGAATAATATCTTTTACTTGCGTAATAGGATCTATTTTTTTGTATTCTTCAACTTCATCTTTTGTTCTGTAATGTTGAGCATCAGACATTGAGTGCCCTCTGTAACGATACGTTTTTAATTCTAAAAACGTTGGCCCGCCTCCTTTTCTAGCTCGTTGAATAGCTTCATCGAAGGCTTCAGCTACTTTCACAGGATTCATACCATCAACTGGTCCAGAAGGCATTTCGTAACCTAAACCTAGTTTCCAAATATCATCATGATTTGCAGTACGCTCTACCGAAGTACCCATAGCATAACCATTATTTTCACAAACAAAGACAACTGGTAAATTCCAAAGCATTGCTAAATTAAAAGTTTCATGTAATGATCCTTGTCTTGCTGCACCATCACCAAAACAACATATAGTTACACCATCTACTCCATGGTATTTATCTCCAAATGCAATACCAGCTCCTAATGGAATTTGGCCTCCAACAATACCATGACCACCATAAAAACGATGTTCCTTTGAAAAGATATGCATAGACCCTCCCATACCACGAGATGTTCCTGTTACTTTTCCATATAATTCCGCCATAACACGTTTAGGATCTACTCCCATGCCAATTGGCTGAACGTGATTACGATATGCTGTAATCATTTTATCTTTCGTCAAGTCCATTGCATGTAAAGCTCCTGCTAATACAGCTTCTTGACCATTGTATAAATGAAGAAATCCTCTTACTTTTTGTTGAATGTATACTGCAGCTAGTTTATCTTCAAACTTTCTCCAAAATAACATGTCTTCGTACCATTTAAGATACACCTCTTTTGTGATTTTTTGCATCTGCTACTATTAAGTTTTTAATGTCGCGAAATACAAAAGTAACACATTGCGATGTATTGCAAAAACACAACATCATTAAAGTAAAAAAAATATGAAAAAAAACGCTCTAAACCTGTTCGATTAACTAATTAATAATTTTTGTATTAAATATTTGAAAATTGAAAAGAGTAGCTTATTAAAGCACAGACTTATCAAACCCAAGTGGCAGTAAATCTGAAAGCGAATTTGACTTTATTACCGACCCAATTTCGCCCATAAAATATATTTCTATTGGGGCATCTTGCTTTATTTCATATTCTGCGATAGACTGCCTACAAGCCCCACAGGGAGGAATTGGCTTTATTGTTTGATTTATTTTTGAACCTGCAGAAATAGCCATTCGCAATATTTTAGCATTAGGAAATTGAGAACCAGCATAGTAAATAGCTGTTCGTTCTGCACACAAACCAGATGGATACGATGCATTTTCTTGATTATTACCTGTAACAATCTCACCATTATCCAATAAAATTGCAGCACCAACATTAAAATTAGAATATGGGGCATAAGCCTTTTCTCTTGTTTTTATGGCTTCTTGCATAAGAGAAAAAGCATTTTTTGGAAGCGCCTCTATATTTTCATAGAGATATAGCGTAGACTCAATTTTTATTTCTTTCATAATCAAAATGTTATAAATATAAGAAACCCTTACAAACAAAAAAACTATTGCGTATGCAATAGTTTTTTTACTTCTATCTTTTGATGATTTTAGTACTCTATGTACTCTCCCGCTCCGATATTGAAGGTTAAAGAAAAACGTAGTGTATTTTCCAGAGGACTTTGTACTTTGGATGCTGAGAATAAATATGATAAATCAATATTTACCACATTAGCTTTGAATCCAGCTCCTAGGGCTAAAAACTTTCTAGCACCTTTATCTTCACTTTCGTTAAAATAACCAGCTCTGAACGCAAAAGAATCCTGATATAAATATTCTGCACCCAAAGCCCAAGTGAACTCTTTAAGTTCTTCACTAAATCCATCTGGCGCATCTCCAAACGACTGAAACATACCTGATAAAAAACTTACATCTGGGTCTTTACCTTCTACAATAATTGTTGGTTCATCACTATCTTGATTTTCATCACCGTTAGTATCAACATAACCTAAAACTGGTGGTGTTGGCACTAACAATTTTGACACCTCAGCGGTAACTGCTATTTTATTATAGTCATCAAATATAAAATCGAATCCTGCACCTAATCTTAGGTTAGTTGGTTGAAAATTTTCTTGTCCACCTTCATCATATTTAAACTTAGGCCCTATATTTTGAATTGCAAAACCTGCTCTCCAACGTCCATTAAAATCGGCATACGCCTCTTCTTCACTCTGGTAATAACCTGAAATATCCACTCCAAAAGTACTAGCTGGTGTTGCATCGCCATCTACACCATCTAATCTTAAATCTGAACGTAAAAAACGCATAGCAACAGACATAGCAAATTGATCTGATAATCGAAGTGCATAGGATGCATCAATAGTTAATTCATTTGGACGTTGAATTAATGCCTCTGAAAATTCATCATTAACAAACTCAATATCTCCTAACGAAAAATATTTTAGACTAGCCGCAAACGCGCTTCTATCATCAATTCTGTTAAAATAAGTTACATTTCCTAAAAATATATCATTTACTAATTTACTGAGGTATGGTGTATAACTAACTCCTATACCTGACTTGGTTTCAGAAAATGCGTATTTAGATGAGTTCCATTGTTGCGAAAAAGCATCAACAGAAGTAGCAACACCCATATCTCCCATTGCTGCTGCACGAGCATCAGGAGCGATTAATAAAAAAGGGACTCCTGTTGTTATAACTCTTCTATCTTGATTAGGAAAAATAATAGTTTCTTGTGCATTTATTTTAAAAATAAATGCAAAGGCTATTAGTAGCAATATTCGATTCTTCATGAATTCAATTTTAATTAGCAAATATAAATTTTATTTTTAGAATTGTTTTTTAATTCTTAAACATGTTATTTTTTTCGATTAGAAACATTTAGACTCTTAAAGTATGACAAGTTTTTCTATTTTCTCTACAGTTTTATTTAATAAATTTGAATGTACTTTTAACTTATAAACATAGACACCTTTACCTATTTTATCTCCAAAATCATCTCGTCCATCCCAAACTATGTCTCTAGATAATGAACTTGTTGATTTTACACCTCCAGAAGTTTGTCCATTCAAGGTTCTAACCAGTTTCCCAGAAACCGTGAATATCTGTATTGAAACGTCTAAAGGTTCCGAACTATTGTGATTAAACCAAAATTCTGTATAATTTACAAATGGATTTGGATAATTAAGAACATTATTAACTACCAAAGTTTGATCTTTATCGAAAACAACAAATTGTATTTCTGAAATAGATGAATTATTATAAACATCCCAAGCTTTGACTGTTAAAGTATGTAAACCAGAATCCAAGTCTCTAAAAGGAAAACTCACTGTACCTTTTGTATAATCATCAACTTCAGTTTGGTAGTAATCATTTAAAACAATTGGGTTAGTTTCATCACCATCAATAATAGCAACAATATCATGCCCTATGCCACTTGCTGTGTTTATACCATTGACATCTTCCATTTTTGCTAGTAGAGTGGGAGATTCATTGGTAATACCTCCTGTAACAAAATTTTCATCGTTCATAAATAATGAAATAATAGGGCCTGTATTATCTTCTGGGGCATTTTCATTTAAACCTCCTATTCTTACTGAACTAATGTTTGCACCAGCCTGATTTTCTGTTAAATCTTGATTTTTTGAATAGAAACTAACTTTGCCCAACCCAACTGGAATTCCAATATCTTTTGGCACAACAAAATCAAACTCAAAACGTCCATTTACAACTGAGGCTTGTCCCCTAAAAATAATTTCACCAAGGGTTGTGAAATCCAATTTAATAACTTGTCCACTTTGACTTATACCATCGTTAGCTAAAGTTTGTCTGTTTATCGCTTTATCATAAATGGTAGCAGATAAAGTTCCTGTATAATTATTTAAAAGATTACCTGATAAATCTGTTACCTCTCCCGCCATTTTAATATAACTCAAAGCCTTCAAAGTATCTGTGGCCTGAGAAATAGGCACATCATTTATCTCTGTCAATCTAACACTAGGTTTTGAAAATGCTAGTTTCATAGCAGGATCCCCAATAAAAAACACTAGGTTTTTTTGACTACTTCCTGAAATAGAAGGATCATTCTTAGCTAGTCTTAATGCTTCAGAGACAGTTGGATATTCATTATCTGCAAAGTCATCATTATCACTGTATGAAAATAAATATTGTCCTAATTCTTTATTAAAAATAATTCCAAAATTCACAAAAACCTGTCTAGTAGTCGTTATTAAACCAACCGCACCTGTATCTTTATTCCAAAAGGTAAACTCTCCTGCTGTTTCTCTGAAGGGATTATCAAACCTTGTAAACTCACACGTAACGGTAACAAAACAGTTTAATCTACAAAAATTACGAAATCCAGTAATATCTGGTTTTAGCAAAATACGTTCTTCTGCTAAACCTTCCTCTCCACCGTGTCCAAAATAGTTAACCACCAAAGCCCCATTATCTATAGCATTAGCAATTTCTATATTAACTTCTGGATACCTATCTCCTCCAGCAGAAGACTCTTGTTGAAATGCATCTGAATGAATTTTTATAACATTAAGAAAAGGTTTTTCTTGAGACACAACATCACCTATTTGATCAGTAGTAGATTGCAAAAGATCTTTAATACCGTCATCATTATCATCTGAGACAAAAACAACACTATTTCTCCAACTACCAAACGCTTCTTTTACATAGTAAGATTCTATTTTATCTACCATTTCTTTGGCTCTTTGAGGCGTATCTGCTAAAATTCTACCTACAGCAATGTCTAATTTATCACTTGTATTCATTCTACCTTCATTTTCATCCATCATACCGTAAAAATCATCAGACACAAATGATACTGCCAAACTAAAACTATTATATGAATACCAAGAAGGAACTATATTCGTATTATTTGGCGTCCTGTTTTTATAATCAAAAGAACCATCACCAAATAAGCACAAGTACTTTAATCTTCTATCTGGCACACTAGCATTATCATAAATGTATTTTACTAAATTTCTAATTGCCCCAATATCTTGATTTCCTGAACTAAACTCATTATAAATCTCATCCAAACCTACAACCTTAACATTCAATCCGTATTGATTTCTATTAAGTTGGGCTAAACGTTCTGCATCCGAAAACATATTATTTGGGGTTACAATAAGGTAATCAATATCTTGAAACGCACCTTGACTGTTTTGAAAAATAGACCCTTTAATATTTTGATTGTTTACTTGTGTTTTTGAGTCAAACTTCGGGCTAAAATAATCGGATGGAGAAACTGCCACATAGCTTTTTTGAACACCCAATAAGGATGTAAAACTTAAATTTGAAGATGCATCTGTATTAGTATAATTTGACACATTATATATATCAGTAACATCCCATATTTCTGAAAGTCCTGATGCATTTTCGATATTATATTGACCTATCCCAGAAACTGAAACAACATCTCTATTCTTAAAAAGAAACTGTTTATTATTAAAAATTAATTCACGTCTTGCTTCAATAGCTATATAATCCAGATAACCTGCGGTACTTGGGTTTCCATTATTATCAAAATCTAAACCTATTTTTATATTTGAAGAAGTAACATTAACTGCTCCATTATAATCCCTCCCATTTGCTAAAGTAGGACGTGTAACCCCCGTTATAAATAATGATGATACCTCAGCTCCATTAACTTTTATACTCATACTACTATCATTTTGAGAGGCCGTAGCTACTAAAACTGAAAGTTGAATTGGCACTGTTGTTACCAAGTTTGGAAAATCAAACTCAAATTCCTTAGAACTTTCTATGTCAAACTTATTTCCAAACCAACGCCGTCCCAAAGAAATAAGGTTATAAATATCTTTTTCATAAAACTTATAATCATCAAAAGTATTAATTACCATATCAACTGTTCCTGTAGGCTGATTAAATTCTTGTATGCGTTTACCATTTCCAGGACTAACGTTTATATAGTAGTATGTTTTATCTGTGTAGCAATTAATATGGGTTCTACTCTCTACATTAAACTCTTTTGGACCTTGGGCGTAAAACAAAATATAGTCGTTATTATCAAATGAACCATCTTCTTCACCAATAAATTTTATAGCATTTTCTGGTACATCTAAAGGATAGGGTTCTGAATTTAAATAAGGAATCATTCTACCTCCATGTCCAAACAACTTAATAGTTCTTGGGTCCACACTATTTACTTTCACTCCTAAACGTTGCAGAAAACTCTTGGACAGTTTAAAAACACCTGTTGTATCCACATAAAACCTATACCATTCACCAGAACTTAAAACGGAGTTAGAAATAACCCTAGTTCCTCTATTTTTATTAAGCAATGTGGATTTACTAATTACACTATTATTATAATTAATTTGGAATGAAGTTACTTTTTTGTAGTTACCACTCTCATCCTTTATAATAGGAGAGCACTTAAAAAAAGCATATATTTTATTTCTATCTATTGAATTTTCTAGACTATATACTAATTTACTTGGAATTAAGCTAAGATCTAAATCTCTTAAATCCGACTTAGAAATGGATTGAAATGAAACATTACTTACTGTAATTGAGGATTCATCAACTAAAGTTTGGGTTTTCCACTGATCAACGAATAAAATACCTTCTGTACCATCATAGCTAAAATATTCCTTATTAAATGATGGTACTTCATAAGAAAAACCAGCTCCAGATAATGTTTGTGGTTTATCCCAAGTTATGCTATATCGCTTTTGTTGCGCAAACAATCCTGTTGAAAACATCAACAGTAATAATAAAATCTTCTTTTTCATTGCTTAAATAACGTTGTTAATGCATTGTTATTATTAAAAAAACAACAATTTTAAAAACAGTTTCAAAAATACAATAATAAATTAGTAAAACACACGTTAATACAACACAAAACTATGGTTTAAATCATCAAAATCATCGTTGAAATACACAAAATATAGGTTGAAATACACTATTTTTTGGTTAAAATGTAAAAAACAGCTTGCGTTATTGGGTTTAATTCTTATATTGCAGCTCCAAAATTAATTAGCTTACTTAAAAGTATGGATATGAAAAAAGTAGTAGCATTCAAGGTTTTATTAGTTTTAGCACTTATCGTGTCTTCTACTAGTTGTAAAAAATCTTCGAGTTCAAAAAATAGCTCCAGAGCTACTGGATGGAACATCAACGATAGAAATGGCGGTTTCCAGTATAATAGTGATTTTAAAGAACAAGAAACAGCTCCAGGATTAGTTTTCATAGAAGGTGGTACATTTACTAAAGGACGTGTACAAGATGATGTGATGCACGATTGGAATAATAGTCCAAATCAACAACATGTGCAATCTTTTTACATGGATGAAACTGAGGTTACCAATGCTATGTATATGGAGTACCTAGATTGGATCAAACGTGTTTACCCACCATCTGACGAAAGTTTCAGAGCTATATATCATGGTGCTTTACCAGATACATTAGTATGGAGAAATCGTTTAGGTTTTAACGAAGTAATGACTGAAAACTACCTACGTCATCCAGCCTATGGAGAATATCCTGTTGTAGGTGTAAGTTGGATTCAAGCCGTTGAATTTGCCAATTGGCGTTCAGATCGTGTTAATGAATTTAATTTAGAAAAAGCTGGTTACTTAAAACGTGATGCAAAAGTTCTTGATGTAAACGCTGACCAAACTTTCAACACCGACACTTATATAAATGCTCCTACACTAACCTACGGTGGAAATGAAGAAATTATAAACGGAGATGGACGTAGAAAAAGAAGTACACAAGTAGATGCTGACGGAAATGAAACAGGGATTTATGCAACTAGAGCGACTGGTATTATCTCACCAAAATACAGACTACCAACCGAAACTGAGTGGGAATATGCTGCTTTAGGCTTAAGTGAATTGAGAAGTTTTAATTTATATCGTGGCAGAAAAAAATACCCATGGGATGGACAATATACGCGTTCTGGAAAACGTAAAATACGTGGTGATCAATTAGCTAACTTCAAGCAAGGTAAAGGTGATTACGGTGGTATTGCTGGCTGGTCTGATGACGGAGCAGATATTACCAACGCTGTAAAATCTTATGACCCAAATGACTTTGGATTATATGATATGGCAGGAAATGTTGCTGAATGGGTAGCTGATGTTTACCGACCTATAGTTGATGATGAGTTCAACGATTTCAATTATTACCGCGGTAACGTCTACACTAAAAATGCGTTAAATGAAGATGGTACTGTTAAAGTTGTAACATCTGATGATATTGTATATGACACCTTATCAAATGGAAAAGTAGTTGCTAGAAATTTACCTGGTGAAATTTTACAAGTTCCTGTTGATGAAAACGAGACCTATTTACGTACAAACTTTGATAGAAGTAATCAAATAAACTTTAGAGATGGAGACAAACGTTCTTCTCGTTACTTTGAGAGCTTTAATGATGATGAAGAAGAAGTTTCTGGTGAATCTTCAGAAACAAGAAAAATGTATAACTCGCCTAAGCACAATATTACAAGAGACTCATTAGGAAATATTATTAGAGAGTACGACAAAGGTAACAACAGAACCTCTTTAATAAACGATGAAGTAAGGGTTTATAAAGGTGGATCTTGGAAAGATCGAGAATACTGGTTAGACCCAGCACAAAGACGTTACTTCCCGCAAGATATGGCTACAGACTATATTGGGTTTAGATGCGCAATGTCCAGAGTAGGTTCTAAAAGTAAAGGGAAACAGAAAAAGAAAAACTAATATAATTTCTTAAAATATATAAAAGGTTCTAATAATTATTAGGACCTTTTTTTATACATTTAATTTTATTAAAAAATTTAATTTTTGAAAACAGAAGCACTCCATAAACTCTTTTTAGAATGTCATTCAGTATCCACAGATACACGAAAAATAAAAAAAGGCGACATATTTTTCGCTTTGAAGGGAGATAACTTTAATGGTAATGAATATGCTGAAACCGCACTACAAAATGGTGCAAAATTCGCCGTAATAGATGAAGCTGAATTTCTCACCTCCTCGAAAACAATATTAGTAGACAATGTCTTAGAAACACTTCAAAAACTCGCCACTTTCCATAGGAATCACATTAACAAACCAATAATAGCCTTAACAGGTAGTAATGGAAAAACAACAACTAAGGAATTAATAAACGCTGTTCTTTCTAAAAAATATATTACAACTGCTACAAAAGGCAACTTAAATAATCACATTGGAGTTCCGCTAACACTGTTATGCCTAACAGAAGAAACCGAAATTGGTATTGTAGAAATGGGAGCAAATCATCAAAAGGAAATTGAGTTTCTTTGTGAAATTGCTCAACCTGATTATGGCTACATTACAAACTTTGGAAAAGCACATTTAGAGGGTTTTGGCGGTGTTGAAGGCGTAATTAAGGGCAAAAGCGAAATGTATGATTACCTAATTTTGACTAACAAACACATTTTTGTAAACGCTAATGATCCTATTCAAGTAGAAAAAACCAAAAACACGAATACATTTACTTTCGGAAATCAAATAGAAGAGACGAATGTTTCGATTAGTTTTATTGAAGCACAACCTTTTGTTAAGTGTAATTATCAAAACATAGAAATACAAAGTCAACTAATAGGTGATTATAACTTTAATAATATTGCAATAGCTATAACCATAGGAAACTATTTTAAGGTTGATGATTCTAAAATAAAAAATGCCATTGAGAGTTACGTACCAACCAATAATCGCTCTCAAATTATAAAACAGGGTTCTAATAAAATAATTCTTGATGCATATAACGCAAACCCAACTAGCATGCGAGCTGCTTTGTTGAATTTTGAAAAGCAGGATGGTTATAAAGTAGCTATTTTAGGCGACATGTTTGAACTAGGTGAAGACTCTAAATTTGAACATCAAAATATTACTAATTTGACTCTATCTCTTAATATCGATGAAATCATTCTAATTGGAGAAAATTTTTTTGAATCTGAAATAAATTCCAAACAAAAAAATCAATACAAATCTTTTGAAGCGCTTAAGAATAGTTTCGACTTTTCGAAAATAAAAAGCAGTACTCTATTAATTAAGGGATCCAGAGGAATGGCACTTGAACGCATTTTAGATTTTATCTAAAATACACTCATAAAAAAAGTGCCAGCTTAAACAAACCGACACTTCATTTTAATATAATTCTCCCTAAGAACTAATTAATAGCACTGTAAAGGTGCGTAATTAATTCCATATACACAATACTCAAATTGAGTATTAAACACTCTTAAATGAGATTTTTATTCATTTTAAGCATTCCAATAAGCTCCCCTGTTGAAGATATGCTTAATTTTTTAAGAATATTCCTTCTATGCGTATCTACTGTATTTGTTGATATACCAAGCCTTTCCGCAATCTCTTTACTAGAATGATTCAACACTAAAAGCCTAATTACATCACGCTCTCTATTACTTATACCACTTGAAAGTAATTTTTGCGAAAAATTATTAAAATAAACGGTTTCATATTCATTTTTAGCGTTTAGTAATTTTGCAGAGGCACAAATTTGCATTTCTATATTAGCAGACATTACCGTATAATGTGCTAAACCTATAATAGGTTTATCTTCACTATCAAACTCCAAAGGTGTGGTATTCTGAACGACATTAACATATTCATCCTTTCCGTTTTTCAATCGATAATTCCAAGTATAACTCATTCTATCTCTATCTTTTATAGAAATTTCTCTTAAAGTAAAATCCATGAGTTCATTCAACGCTTTTAACCATATGTCCAAATCATCTGGGTGCATTCTACTCCACAGAAAACGCATGCCTTTATTTTCAAATTCTTGTTTGTCTAGACTGAGGCAAGCAGTCATATTTTTACTTACATGTTCAAAAGACAGTTCTTGTGTATTTGTAATACAAAAAAATGTAGAACTGTAAGGTAAATAACTGTCTAGCTCTATTATTTTTTCAATGTGCTTTTCTAAGGAAGGATTGTCGTGAGATTTAAATATTTCTTTGTAAGCTTCTTTAATGGAGCTATTGGTCATAGATGAGAGATTTTATTAAAAATAGCAAAAAAAGTTGAAAAGAAGTCATTAAACTACTTGCATAAAAAAATCCTGATAATACTATCAGGATTTTTTGTGGGCGCGAAGGGATTCGAACCCCTGACCCCTTGGGTGTAAACCAAGTGCTCTGAACCAACTGAGCTACGCGCCCTCTAAATTGGACTGCAAATATAACCTAGTTTTTAATATTGCAAAAACTTTTTCAATAAAAATTTAAATTATTTCAGCCACGACAAATGTACTACCTCCAATAAAAATAAAATCATCTTTTCCAGCGTTTTTAAAAGCCTTTTCATAAGCTTCATTAACAGAATTATAAGCTTCACCATTCAAATTATATTTGGTAAAACTTTGTTTCAATTTATTGGCATTTAATCCTCTTGGAATATTTGGTTTACAGAAATAATAAATGGCTTCTTCAGGTAATAAATCTACAATAGATTCTAAATCTTTATCACTAACAACACCAAAAACAATATGCAAAACTTTGAAAGTTTCATTTAAAAGTTGTTGCATCACATAGGTTAAGCCTTCCCTATTATGTCCTGTATCACAAACTACTTTTGGGGATTGATTTAAAACTTGCCAACGTCCTAACAATCCAGTATTTTTTATAACGTTAAGCAATCCAAATTTTAAATGTTGCTCTGTAATCTTATAACCAGATGCTTGAAGTGTTTTTATTGTTTGGACCGTTGTTTTTATATTTTTTGATTGATAAGTTCCTACCAAATCAGATTCATAATCCTCCTTAACAATTTTATCAGCAAATACAATTTTAGAATCTTTCTTTTTTGCTAAATTTCTAAAAACATAAGCAGTTTCTTCTTGTGTTTCACCAACAACAACTGGAATATTTGGTTTTATGATACCGCCCTTTTCATAAGCAATTAATTCTAAAGTATCACCTAAAAACTGTGTATGATCTAGACCTATATTGGTAATAACCGAAACTTCAGGATTGATAATATTTGTTGAATCTAATCGACCTCCTAAACCAACTTCTACAACAGCGATATCAACCTTTTGTTTTGCAAAATAATCAAAAGCCATACCCACAGTCATTTCAAAAAACGATAGTTTACTAGTTTCAAAAAAAGCTCTGTTACGTTTTATAAAACCAATCACAAACTGCTTACTTACTTCTTGCCCGTTTATTTTAATACGTTCTCTAAAATCTTTTAAATGCGGAGACGTATACAATCCTACTTTATAGCCTGCTTCTTGCAAAACAGATGCTACCATGTGGCTCGTAGAACCTTTACCGTTGGTTCCTGCTACATGTATTGAATTAAACTTGTTTTCTGGATTATTTAAATGATGGGCTAACTTTATAGTGTTTGATAAATCCTTTTTGAAAGCCGTTTTTCCTTGCCTTTGATACATTGGGAGTTGAGAAAACATCCAATTGAGTGTATCTTGATATGTCATTTTAACTATTGACTTAATTTGAAGTTAACACTAACAAAACCTATTTGTCTTGTGGGTGCTTTAGAATCTGATGGCCATTTATGAGATAATGCTATCTTTTTTGCAGGCTCCAATAAACACTGTGCTGTATTTGTTGTTCCACGAACTCCTGGAGTAGCTTCTACTACATTACCACTTTGGTTAACAACAATTTTAACGATAACCATTCCTGATTCGTTACAATCTTGTTTCAATCTTTTAAAAGATGCTTTTCCTCTTCCATTAAGTCCATAACCAACACCACCGCTACCAGTGCCTTGACCACCAAAATAACTAGGAGCATAAGGGTTGCCATCTAATTGCCCTTTATCACCTGCTTTATTGTCATTGCCCTGACTACCTGTTTCGGTTCCATCAGATTTACTTACGCCACCAATTAAAGCATCTAATTTTCTTCTCTTTTCTTCTTGTTCTCGTTTTTCCTTAGCAATTCTATCTGCCTCAGCCTTAGCTTTAGCTTCTTCAATAGCTTTAGCTCTTGCTTCTGCTTCTTTTTGCTTTTTAATAGCTATTTCTTCTGCGTTATCTTGAGTTAAGACTTCTTCTTTTACTTCAGAGGTTTTTGCGGGTTCGGGTTCAGATTTAGAAACATCAGGTTTAGGTAATTCTTCAATTTCTCTAGGCTCTGATTTTACAGGTTTTAATGGTTGCACATTACCTTTTCCAAAATCTGAATTACCAAAATTTACTGCAACACCATATTCTTCTGGCGGATCCATATACGTAGTACCTACTACAAACAATAAAAGCAGCAAAATAATAGCGATTAATGCCGTTAGTTTCGCAGAGTTCCTTTCATGTTTTGTTTTAAAGTACTTCTTCATTTTACTCTTTACTTTGGTTTTACCGCTAAAATAACTTTGAATTTATTTCTATTAGCAATATCCATAACCTTTACAACATTTTCAACAGGAACCGATTTCTCAGCCCTTAAAACGATAGTTGGTTTTTCTTTAGACGATAATGCTGCTAGCAACTCGTTTTCTAAAACACTAATACCAACTCGTTTCTGATCTATGTAATAGGTTAAATCTTTTTTTATGCTTACCGCAACGGACTTTTTGTTTTCTGTTTTCCCACTAGCTTTTGGTAATAAAATATCAATTGCGTTAGTGGTTACCAAAGTAGACGCTATCATAAAAAAGATAAGCAACAAGAATACAATATCCGTCATAGACGACATATTGAATTCTGGTGTAACTTTATTTCTTCCTCTAAAGTTCATACTATGTAGGCTCGTTTAAGTGATCTAAAAACTCTAATGAATTGGCTTCCATTTGATAAACCACTTTATCGGTTTTAACTACCAAATGATTGTATGCCATATAAGCCACAATACCTACAATTAAACCGGCTACTGTGGTTGTCATAGCTGTATATAATCCACTTGCTAAAACATCCATTTGGATGGTGCCTCCTGCGTTTGCTAGTTCAAATATTGCTAATATCATTCCAATTACCGTACCAAGGAATCCTATCATTGGAGCTGCACCTGAAATAGTTGCTAAAATACTTACGTTTTTTTCTAATCCGTAAATTTCTAAACGTCCCGCATTTTCTATAGCTGTATTAATATCTGCAAGAGGTTTTCCTATTCTAGAGATCCCTTTACCGATAAGCCTAGATACAGGTGAATTTTGTTGCGCACACAACATTTGAGCTGAATCTATCTTACCATTACTAACATGGTCTTTAATTTGATTCATGAAGTTTGCGTCTACTTTTGATGCAGCTTTGATAGCAAAAATACGCTCGAAATAGATATAAATAGCACCTACCAATAATAAGAAAAGCACAGCGATAATGAGCTGTCCTGCAAGACCTCCGCTACTTATTAACTCTATAATTGACAGTGTTTTTTCTACAGATTCGCCATCTGTAAGCACTTCTGCTCCATCTTGTGTGTTTTGTATTAATGTACTTAGCATATAATATTAATTTATTGCAAATGTATAACGTTTCGTTTTTTATTAAAGTATAATAGGTAATTTAATATGTGTGAGAACATGATACTTTGTTAAAACTTTAGATAGAAACTGCAACTGTATTAGTCCCGATAGCTATCGGGACTAATACAGTTAAAAGCTCACAACTTTTACTTCATAGCGCAGAAGCAAGGACTTGCAACAAAAAGCCCAATGCCTGGGTAACGCAAAAACTTTTATATATTTTAAAACATAGTTCTTGTAACCATAAATGCGGCTGAGCCTACTAGGAAACCAACAAGTGCTAACCAAGCGATTTTTTTTAAGTACCAGAAAAAATCTATTTTTTCCATACCCATAGCTACAACTCCGGCAGCTGAACCAATGATTAACATACTACCACCTGTTCCTGCAGAAAAGGCTATAAAATGCCATAATTCATGATCGGTTGGCTCTGAAAACATACCCAAACTAGCAGCAACTAGCGGTACGTTATCAATTACAGCAGAACCTACCCCAAGTAATAGAACTACTAAATCTGAAACCCCTCCAGAGTGCATTTCAGTACCTAGTTGAGGCATTGAATCTTGTAAAGATGTGGCAAAATTGAATAAAATCCCTAACGACTCTAAAGCTGCTACTGCCATTAAAATCCCTAAGAAAAACAGTATACTAGGCAATTCTATTTTAGCCAAAGCGCTATGTACTGGACTGTGGTGTGCATGCGCATCGCTTTCTTCTGAATCGTGACTAGACATACTGAATTTAGAACTACTATATATCTCTGCAAATGTTGCTACGATACCTAGAGACAGCATCATACCAACATAGGGCGGCAAATGTGTAACCATTTTAAAAATAGGCACAAAAACAATTGCACCCAAACCTAAATATAACATTGTACCACTGAATCGCGACTTGGATTTACCACCTGTCTCTTCCATTTCTAAATCTCCCTTAAACGCAGGTAAAAACGATGCGATAAGCGTAGGTACTGCCATACATAAAAACGAAGGGAGTAATAAGTAACCTATTAAATGACCTGTTGTAACTTTTTTACCAATCCATAACATAGTTGTTGTTACATCCCCAATAGGAGACCAAGCACCACCAGCATTAGCAGCTATGATGATTAAACCCGCAAACCAAATTCGAACACTTCTATCTTTTACAATTTTCTGAAGAATAGAAATCAAAACAATTGTAGCAGTTAAGTTGTCTATGATTGCAGATAAAACAAAAGCTAGAATAGCAAATATCCATAGGATTTTTGTTTTCTTTTTTGTCTTGATAAAGTTTTTAATTGTTGAAAATCCATCAAAATAATCAATAATTTCAACGATAGTCATTGCACCCAATAAAAACACTAGTATCTCTGAGGTCTTACCTAGATGATGTAAGAGTGTTTCTTCCATCATATGCATTTTTTCTTCATGACCCAAAAGCCCAAAGTTTTCCAATAAAGCATGCTTTCCTGAATCAAACCACTGCGGGAAAGTTTCTAAACCCAAAGCTATTAAAGCCCAACAAATGGCCATCATAACCAATGCTGGTATAAGTTTATCAATTTTTATACTATGCTCTAAGGTAATGGCTAAATAGCCCATTACAAATACTAAAATAATTACTGTTTCCATATTATGGTTTAAATTAGTTGTTTGAGAGCTAGCTCAAAAGCTGTAGCGCTCATCTCGGTTTTTGACTTATTTTTATTATAAATTTTTTGTATTGCGTCTCTTATTATATTTGATGTGTCATTAAAAATAGCTTCGTCAGTCATTTGCACCTTTCGTTCCATAAAATAAGCAAAAACTCTAGCCATCCCACAGTTTGAGATAAAATCTGGTATCAGACTTACTTTATAATCGGTATGTTCCATGATTGGACCAAAGAAAATTTCTTTATCAGCAAATGGTACATTCGCGCCACAAGATATAACTTCTAATCCACTTTCAATCATTTCATCAATTTGATGGATTGTAATTAAACGTGAGGCTGCACAGGGTGCAAAAATTTCTGTTTTTAATGCCCAAATCTTTTTATTAATTTCCTCAAAAGGGATTAAATTTTCTGCTACTAAAGTATTACCCTTTTTGGTAACGAAAAAATGACAAATATCATCAAATGAGAATCCATCTTCATTTATTAAACCTCCTGCAATATCGATAATTCCAACAATTTTCGCCCCCATTTGAGACAAATAAAATGCTGCCGCTGCACCAACATTTCCAAAACCCTGAACTACAGCACGTTTCCCTTTAATAGATCCTCCATAAATATCATAAAAATGTTTAGCAGCTTCAGCTACTCCAAAACCAGTAATCATATCTGCTACAGTATATTTTTTTGTAACATCTGGAGAATAATCGGGATTTTCTATAACCTTGATTACACCTTGACGTAACTGCCCTATTCTATTTATTTTATCAGCTTCAGTGGGTTTAAAATGCCCATTAAAGACTCCTTCTTGCGGGTGCCAAACGCCACTTTGTTCCGTTATTGGAATAACCTCATGGATTTCGTCTACATTCATATCTCCTCCTGTTCCATAATAACTTTTCAACAAAGGTGAAACAGCTCCATACCAACGTTCTAATACACCTTTTTTTCTAGGGTCTTTGGGGTCAAAATTAATACCCGATTTAGCGCCACCAATAGCAGGACCAGAAACCGTAAACTTGATTTCCATGGTTTTTGCTAATGATAAAACTTCATTCATATCAAGTCCCTTACGCATTCTTGTTCCTCCACCAGCAGCACCTCCGCGCAATGAGTTTATAACAACCCAACCTTCAGCTTCTGTTTGAGAATCTTTCCAATTGAATACAATTTCTGGTGCTTTATTTTCGTATTTCTTTAATAATTCTTTCATTTTTTTCTAATAGATTCGTTTTTATAGCTTTCTTATAATTTATCCAGAGGTAAGTCTAAGCGAAGTTATAATTGAGTCATCGAAAAAAAATTAATATTATTAATGTAACAAATATAAAAAACTAAAAATCCTTTAAGATTAATTTTATGTGATTTTTAAGGAAGAAACATTATACCTGAACTGTGGTCTCTTGATGCGCCGGTAACACTTTTCAAGCAATTAACTTCATTTCTAAGCCTTAACACCCCTAAAAATCCAAAAATGAGTGCTTCTTTAAACTCTATAATATTGTTTGAAGGCAATAGAATAGCAGTTTTAGAATGATGTTTTATTCTTTCTATTAAATATGTATTGTAAACACCTCCG
Organism: uncultured Algibacter sp.; assembly: GCF_947490405.1. GTDB lineage: Bacteria > Bacteroidota > Bacteroidia > Flavobacteriales > Flavobacteriaceae > Algibacter_B. The sequence goes on from NZ_CANLGU010000001.1 coordinate 493,810, forward strand.
CCTGTTGCAAGAACAGTGGCATCTGCTTTTTTGTTAGTCTCTGAAGCAATTTGAATAGCGATATGCTCAATAAAAGTTCTTAAAAGATCTTTTAAATCAAGTTGAAAACTATCCATAATTGGAAAAATATTATGGTTTACCCACTCTAAACCTAAAGATTTTGGATGTTCTTCATTATAAAACTCTAGATTATTCAATTTATCTAACAATTTAAAATTCAAACTACCACTTTTCGCAATCCTACCCTCATCATCATAAGGCAACCCAAGTTGATTTACATATTTGTTTAAAACAATATTAACCGGACATATATCGTAAGCAATACGCTCACCATCAAAATTCATTGAAATATTGGCAAATCCTCCTAAATTCAGACAAAAATCATATTCTGAAAACAATAACTCATCTCCAATAGGAACTAGGGGCGCACCTTGACCACCTAATTTAACATCTTGTACCCTAAAATTGCAAACCACATTTTGATTTAACAAATCTGCCAAAGTTGGCAAGTTACCAATTTGATATGTTAAACGCTTGTATGGTTGATGCAAAGCGGTATGTCCATGAGAACAAATTGCATCAATATTTTTTATTTGATTTTTATTGATGAAATCTTTTATTACTCCAGCAAGATATTCTGTGTAATCATCATCAATTCTTTGTAATTCTTCAATTGGAAAGGACACTAAACGTTTTAAAATATCAAACCATTTTTTACTGTATTTTATGGTTTCAGTACAACCAACCTTAAAACTCCAATTTATTTCTTTTTGAAAATTTATATACACCAAATCTATACCATCCAAAGAGGTTCCAGACATTACGCCAATTACATTATACTCAGATTTCATCATAAGAAAGTAAAAGTAATCATCTTAGTTAAAATTATAAAAAAATTTAACCAGTGATATCAAACTTTTAGTTTTTAAGAATTCACAATTAAAAGCTATATTTGTAAACATTTTTTATTAAAAACACTATTTAATTACGAAATATGAATTTTAATCTTTCAGAAGAACATATCATGATACGTGATGCTGCACGCGATTTTGCCAGAACAGAATTACTTCCTGGAGTAATTGAGCGTGATAATAAACAAGAATTCCCCCAAGAACTTGTTAAAAAAATGGGAGATTTAGGTTTTATGGGAATTATGGTAGATCCTAAATATGGTGGAAGTGGTATGGATGCGATTTCATATGTTCTGATTATGGAAGAATTATCAAAAATTGACGCATCTGCCTCAGTAATTGTTTCCGTTAATAATTCCTTAGTTTGCTATGGTTTAGAAGCCTATGGAACTGAAGAACAGAAACAAAAATACCTAACAAAACTTGCCACTGGAGAATTTGTTGGTGCTTTCTGTTTAAGCGAACCAGAAGCTGGAAGCGATGCTACATCACAACGTACAACTGCTATAGATAAAGGCGACCATTACATAATTAACGGTACAAAAAACTGGATTACAAGCGGTGGACGTGCCGATGTTTATTTGGTTATAGCACAAACAGATAGAGACAAAGGGTCTCACGGAATTAATGCTTTTATTGTTGAAAAAGGCACTAAAGGTTTCGACATTGGACCAAAAGAAGATAAATTAGGAATACGCGGAAGCGACACACACACCCTACAATTTAACGATGTAATAGTGCCTAAAGAAAATAGAATTGGGGTTAACGGTTCTGGATTTCGCTTTGCTATGAAAACACTTTCCGGTGGGCGAATAGGTATTGCAGCTCAGGCTCTAGGAATTGCCTCTGGAGCTTATGAATTAGCTTTAAAATATTCTAAAGAACGAAAAGCATTTGGTACTGAAATTTGTAACCACCAAGCCATCGCTTTCAAGTTAGCTGATATGTATACAGATATTGAAGCTGCAAGAATGTTAGTAATGAAAGCCGCTTGGGATAAAGACCAAGGCAATAATTACGATAAATCTAGCGCCATGGCAAAATTATATGCATCCAAAGTAGCTATGGAACACACTGTTGAAGCTGTTCAAATACATGGTGGTAACGGCTTTGTTAAAGAATATCATGTAGAACGTTTAATGCGTGATGCAAAAATTACGCAGATTTACGAAGGCACTTCTGAAATACAAAAGATTGTAATTTCAAGGAGTTTAATTAAAGAGTAACATAATAACTAAACATACTTTTAAAAATCGCCATGCAATATTTTAAATATTAATTGGCGATTTTTGTTAAGTTCAGTTAAACCTATCGACTAAATCATTTAGATTTCTATCTTTAGCCAAAAAATATTTTATGAGTAAAACATATTACGATCCTGCAGACTTAAGAAAATTTGGAAAAATCACTGAATGGAGTGAGGAATTAGGTAACAAATTTTTTGAGTACTATGGTAAAGTTTTTGAAGAAGGTGCACTTTCAGCTCGCGAAAAATCTTTAATAGCCTTAGCAGTAGCACATACTGAACAATGCCCATATTGTATTGACGCTTACACCAAAGACGGTTTGCAACGTGGCGTAACAAAAGAAGAAATGATGGAAGCTATTCACGTTGGTGCAGCTATAAAAAGCGGCGCAACGTTAGTGCATGGTGTTCAAATGATGAATAAAGTAAACAAGTTAGACGGGTAAAATAAGGTACAGTTTTTGAATTACGGTTTTTTGATTTTTTATCACGAATTTGTAGTTCATAATTCTCAAATCAAAATATGGCAATAAAGTCACTACACAAACGCGAGAGCGATTTAGCAAACAGCAACAGGCAATTAGAAATTCTGTCTAATGGTATTTTTAAAAATGGAGAATTACCAACATTTAAAGATAAAATATCAGAAACAGATCAGTTTCCTTTAAAAGCAAAAAAGCTAGAAATATTACAAATTAATGTAGGTTACATGTGTAATCAAGTTTGCGAACATTGTCATGTTGATGCTGGTCCAGACCGTAAAGAAATCATGACCAGAGAAACCATGCAGCAATGTTTGGACGTTATAAAAAATACAGGTGCACATACTTTAGATCTAACGGGAGGCGCACCAGAAATGAATCCTGATTTCCGTTGGTTTGTTGAAGAAGCTGCAAAAGTTGGTATTAAAGATTTTATTGTGCGATCTAATCTAACCATCATCAGAGCCAATAAAAAATATTACGACTTACCCGAATTCTTTAAAAAACACAATGTGCACGTAGTAAGTTCTATGCCACATTGGACACGTGGCAAAACTGATAAACAGCGTGGTGATGGTGTTTTTGATAAATCCATAAAAGCGCTTCAAGAATTAAATGCTGTTGGTTATGGTATGCCCGGAAGTAGCCTAAAATTAGATTTGGTTTATAATCCATCAGGTGCTTTTTTACCAGGTGACCAAATGGCTATGGAAAAAGATTTCAAAAAAGCATTACTCGAAGATTTTGGCATTCAGTTTCATAATTTATTTGCCATTACTAATTTACCAATCTCACGTTTTTTGGATTACTTAATTGCTTCAGAAAACTATGAAGATTATATGTATTCTCTAGTTGAAGCCTATAATCCTGCTGCTGTTGAAAATGTAATGTGTACCAATACACTCTCTGTAAGTTGGGATGGTTATTTATTTGATTGCGATTTTAATCAAATGCTAGAACTTCCAGTAAATAGTAAAGCAAAACACATATCAGAGTATAACCAAGACTTGTTAGAAGGAAGAAATATTGTTATTTCTCAGCATTGTTATGGTTGTACAGCTGGCGCAGGAAGTAGTTGTCAAGGAAGCGTTGCTTAAAAGCATGACATGAAAAACATATTTTTATTCATATTAATTGGTGTTTCTATTTCTGGATTTTCACAGAAAAAATTATCTAAACTCTTAAAACAACAGAATCAAGAGACGATTCCATACATATCTGTTGAAGCTCTAAGTAATGAAAAAGAAAATGTTATTTTATTAGATTCTAGAGAAGAAAAAGAATTTAAAACCAGTCATTTACAAGATGCTATTTGTGTGGGTTACGACTCATTTAACTTGGCTTCTATTCAACCTAAGCTACCAAATAAAGATTCAAAAATAGTAGTGTATTGTTCTTTAGGTATTCGCTCTGAAGATGTAGCAGAAAAACTTAAAAAAGCAGGATATACCAATGTTTACAATTTATATGGTGGTATTTTTGAATGGAAAAACAACGATTTAGAAGTTCTAAATTCACAAGAAAAAACAACAGATTCCATCCACACATTTTCAAAGGAATGGAGCAGATGGCTAAAAAAAGGTATAAAAGTATATGAATAAAGCACTGGTAATTGTTTTTGTGAAAAACATAAAACTTGGAAAAGTAAAAACTCGACTTGCAAAAACCATAGGTAACCAAGGAGCTTTCGAAGTTTACAGCGAGCTGGTAAAGGTTACTGAAAAAGCCACAAAAAATTTAACTGCCGATAAACGTATTTATTTTTCTGATGCTGTTGTTGACTCAAAATGGTCATCAGATTTTAAAGCCGTTCAAGAAGGTATCGACTTAGGTGAACGCATGAAGAACGCTTTTAAGAAAGGTTTTGAAGATGGTTACAACCGTATCGTTTTAATAGGCTCAGACTTACCAGATATTACAGCAAATCATATCAACAAAGGGTTAGAGGCTTTGAAAGAAAATAATATGGTTTTTGGACCCGCTGAAGATGGTGGTTATTATTTAATTGGACTTTCAAAAATGAACAACTTAGCTTTTGAAAATAAACCTTGGAGTCAAACGCACTTATTAGAGGAAACACTTCAAGAATTAAATGAAAAACACATCACATTTACTACCTTAGAGACTTTAAATGATATTGATACCTATGAGGATTTAATAGCTTCAAAGTTTTATCAATCAAATATAGAGTTACAGAAAAAAATCAAGCAACTACATGAGTAATCTTTTTAATACTGATGAAATTTTTTCATAATCAATACGACTATCTAGAAATAATTATTCAAAATAGAATTATGAAAAAAATTACACTTACCTTTATTTTATTTTTCATTTACCAACTTACTCCATCTCAATGTACTGTTAACGCTACAAGTTTCAACAACAACACTGTTGCATCATATGATGTTAATGGAGATATAACAGTAACTTTAAATAGCAATAATACAATTTCATTAGATTTAGGTTCAAATTTCATGACTGCGGATGGACCAGATATCAGAGCATACCTAGTAAATTCTAATGGAATACCTGATGAAGACTTAAAAATGACGCCAATAGGTGATTTAGATTTCATTGAGTTTGGTCTAGTTGGATGTGATGGATGCAATCCTCAAATTCCTGCTAATGGTGCCAAATCTTTTAACGTAGCTATTCCTAATGGTGAAGATATTAGAGATTACGACAAGGTGTTTTTTTATTGTTTACAGTTTGATGCTTTTTGGGATTTTGGCAGCATTGTGCCTTTTTCAAATTCTAATTGTAATATTTTAAGTGTAGATGAAAATGATTTTAATTCATCATTTAAAATTTATCCAAACCCAACTTACAATGATATAACAATAGAAAACGACAAACATCTAAATATATCAATTAGTATTTTTAATGTTTTGGGTAAAGAAATTTTAAATACAAAAAATTCTAAATCATCAAACATTAAATTAAACTTATCTTCTTTAAAAGCTGGCGTATATTTGTTAAGAACTACATCTAATGGTTTATCACATACAACTCGATTAATAAAACAATAAAATATGATAAAATTTATTGAAGAGACTACATCATATCTTAAAGACAAAGGTTTTGATAATCCAGAAGTGGGTATTATACTAGGCACAGGGTTAGGGCAATTAATAAACGAAATAGAAATACTAAAAGAAGTTAGTTATAATCATATTCCTAACTTTCCAACAGCTACTGTTGAGTTTCATAAAGGAAAACTCATTTACGGAAATATGGCTGGTAAAAAAGTTATTGTCATGCAAGGGCGTTTTCATTTATACGAAGGTTATTCGTTGCAAGACGTTACTTATCCAGTTCGTATTATGGAAAAATTAGGCATAAAGACCTTATTAGTCTCTAATGCTTCCGGAGCTATTAACCTCAACTTTAAAAAAGGTGAACTCATGCTAATTGAAGACCATATTAATCTTCAAGGTAGTTCTCCAATTGCATTTAAAGGTGTTGAACTTCTAGGTGAGCGTTTTACTGATATGAGTGCTCCTTATGATTCTAATATCAATTCAGAATTTAAAAAAATCGCGAAAAACAATAATATAAAGCTTCATGAAGGTGTTTATGTAAGTGTTGTTGGACCGCAATTAGAAACCAGAGCAGAATATCGCATGCTTAAAATAATGGGTGCTGATGCTGTAGGAATGAGTACCGTTCCGGAAGTTATTGTTGCCAAACATTTAAATTTAAAAGTAGCTGCTGTGTCTGTTTTAACAGATGAATGCGACCCAGACAATCTAAAACCTGTAGACATTAGTGAAATTATAGCAATGGCAGGAAAAGCAGAACCCAATATGGTAAGCCTTTTTAAGGAATTAATTAAAACACTTTAATTATGTAATATGGGTTACATACAACCTATATAAAATAACTATTTTTATACAGATAAATATTTACTGAAAATATACCATGAGCACATACTTAGAAACAACCCACGACGTATACAAAGAAGCGGCACTAACTCCAGACGTTGGACTATGCTGTACTACAAACCCAATTTGGGAATTACCGGGTTTAAAAATCCCTAAAATAATGCAAGAAATGAACTATGGTTGTGGTTCAACAGTTCATGCTCGTGATTTAACAAATAATCCAAAGATGCTTTATGTTGGTGTTGGTGGAGGTATGGAGTTGCTTCAATTCTCATATTTCAATCGTCAAAAAGGTGGTGTTGTAGGTATTGATGTGGTTGATGAAATGTTAGAAGCTTCTAGAAAAAACTTTATAGAAGCTGAAGCTCAAAACGATTGGTTTAAAAGTGAATTTGTAGACCTAAAAAAAGGAGATGCAATGCATTTACCTGTTGAAGATAACAGTATTGATGTTGCGGCTCAAAATTGTTTATTCAATATTTTTAAAGCTGATGATTTAAAGAAAGCTATAGAAGAAATGTACCGTGTTTTAAAACCACATGGACGTTTAGTAATGAGCGATCCTACTTGCGAACAGCCTATGAATGATACGCTCCGTAACGATGAACGTTTACGAGCTCTATGTTTAAGCGGAAGTTTACCAATTGCTGAATATGTTAAAGCATTAACAGATGCTGGTTTTGGAACTATAGAAATTAGAGCTAGAAAACCATACCGTATTTTAGATCCTAAAAATTATCCAACAGACGAATTAATCTATATAGAATCTATTGAAGTAGCAGCTATCAAAGATCCTATGCCAGAAGATGGTCCATGTATTTTTACTGGTAAAGCTGCTATTTACTATGGTTCTGAAGATTATTTTGATGATAAAAAAGGGCATGTTTTATTAAAAAATCAGCCTTTAGCTATTTGTGATAAAACAGCTGGAGCAATAGCTGCACTTAATAGGGATGATATTTATATTAGCGAATCTACTTATCATTATGATGGTGGTGGATGTTGTTAATATTTTCTGCTAAAGTCAGTAATTAAATCGAATTGTAACAGATTCCCTCCTTCAAGGAAACGAAGATGGAGAAATATATAGACATCATAAAAAACTCCTATTCTGGTTACTGGAATTATCTTAAAAATGAGATATTCTTCCAAAACCAATGGGACAACTATTTTTATGGTTTAATCATTATTTCACTTTTGGTTTGGGGTCTAGAAATTTTATTTCCATGGCGTAAAAATCAATCTATTTTCAGAAAAGATTTTTGGTTGGACACGTTTTATATGTTCTTCAATTTTTTTCTATTGAATCTTATTATCTTAATTGCGCTTTCAAACACTGCTGCTCAATTTTTAAATGATATTTTATCAAGTGTTGGGTTATCATTACAAAGTTTTCAACTTTTTGATGTAGATAATCTACCAAACTGGCTGGGACTATTTGTGTTCTTTATAGTGTCAGACTTTGTACAATGGAACACACACCGTTTATTACACCGCGTACCCTTCTTATGGAATTTTCACAAAGTACACCACTCTGTAAAAGAAATGGGATTTGCAGCACATTTACGTTACCATTGGATGGAGCCTGTTGTTTATAAATCGTTACTTTATCTTCCTATTGCTATTATTGGAAATTATGATGCTAAAGACGTTGCTATAGTTTATTTTTTTACAATTACCATCGGTCATTTAAACCATGCTAACTTAGGTTGGGACTACGGGTTATTCAAATATATCTTCAATAATCCCAAGATGCATATTTGGCATCATGCCAAAGCTTTACCAAAACATGTTAGGTTTGGCGTTAATTACGGACTAACATTAAGTATTTGGGATTATATTTTTAAAACAAACTATATTCCACATAATGGAAAAGACATTGAATTGGGTTTTTCTGGTGATGAGACTTTCCCTAAAGATTTTATAAAACAAGAACTCTACCCTGTCTTTTCGAAAGATAAAGATTAATTTGAAAACAAAAGTCTTAAATGAAATACCTGCAAATATTAATTATTATTCTTTTAATTATATCATGTAAAAGCACAAAACGAGTTACAGTTACTTCTTCAAATACCCATAAAACTGAAACACAAGAGATAGTAAAAGACACTATCAAGGTTTCAGTAAACTCTGAAGTAGAAAATACAGTATCTAAAACTGAAGCTCCTGAAAGTATTCAAATAAATCCAGTTATAAAAGAGGAAGAAGAAGAGTTGTCTACGCTTAATCATAGAGACTGGACTGTATTACTTCAAAAACATGTCTCTGACCAAGGAAATGTTAATTATTTAGGTTTCAAAAATGATAGAAAAGCATTATTAGCATACATAAGAGACCTTGGAAAAAACATACCAGTTTCAACCTGGAGTAAGCAAGAAAAACTTGCCTATTGGATCAACGCTTACAATGCTATGACAATAGATTTAATTCTTAGACATTATCCAGTAGAAAGTATTAAGGATATTAAAAAACCATGGGATCAACGCTTCTGGAAACTTGGAGAAAAATGGTATAATTTAAATGAGATTGAACACGATATCCTCAGAAAAATGGATGAACCTAGAATTCATTTTGCTATTGTATGCGCCTCTTTTTCTTGTCCTAAATTAGAAAACAACGCATTTATTTCTAACACTTTAGAAGCACAATTAACCAATGTAACAAAAGAGTTTCTAAGTGACGAAAAAAGAAATGAAATCTCTGAAAATAGCATCAAAATTTCAAAAATATTTCAGTGGTTTTCAAAAGATTTTAAGCAAAACGGGAGTTTAATTGATTTCTTAAACCAATACTCAGATATTAAAATTTCTAATAACACAAAAAAGGATTTTAAAGATTACGATTGGTCTTTAAATAAATAAAACCAAGATCATAATTTTTTCGTAAACATTTATATGATAAGCATCGTAATCCCTACTCTAAACGAACAAGCCAACATTGGCAAACTCTTGGAATATCTTATTGCGAATACCTCAATTAAAAACATAAGTGATATTATTGTAGTTGATGGCGGAAGTATAGATAACACAAAACAAATTGTTAAAAATTTCATTACTATACATAACAATTCTAAAAAAGAAGCCTACCTATATACCGAAAAAGAAACCATTAATACTATACCCGATTTTATTGAAACCAAAAAAGCGACTATAAACCTTTTACAATCTAAAAAAGGACGAGCAAAACAAATGAATTTAGGAGCTAAACTTGCAACTGGACATATCCTATATTTTCTACATGCAGATTCATTACCACCAAAAGATTTTGATAAATTAATTTTGAACCAAATTAAAAAAGGTAATCAAGCGGGATGTTTTAGAATGCAATTTGACAGCAACCATTGGTGGTTGCGTTTAGCAAGTTGGTTAACCCAATTTAGATGGCGTGCTTGCCGTGGAGGAGATCAAAGTCAATTCATTACCAAATCGCTATTTGATGACATAGGAGGCTATGATGAACGCTTTATTATTTATGAAGACAATATTTTAATAAACGAGTTATATGCCAGAAATGAATTTGTGGTTATTAACAAAAAACTAAAGTCTTCTGCGAGAATGTACAGAAAACATGGGGTTTGGAAACTACAATATGTCTACTGGTCTATTTATGTAAAAAAGTGGTTTGGAGCAGATAATAATACTTTATATAATTTTTACAAAAAGCAATTAAGCTAAGATTTACTTATTCCTCCCCTTTTCATTTGGATATAAACCTGGTAAATTATCACTCTGAAAGACTTCTTTAGTATCAATATTTACACCTGAAATTTTCCCTGTAAATGCTGCCCCTGTATCAATATTCCAAACATTAATAGCTTGCATAGGCACATCAGAATTAAAATTGATAGTTGGTGTGTGTCCAATGTAAATTTCTTTGTAGTGTTTTAATCTGTTTGGATAAATAGCTGAATCCTTTTCAATTCGTTTATCCATGGTTAGAGCCATTTCCCATAGTGTTCTATCAAAATACAGTGTAGTCTCAAAAACTTCCTTTTTTACTCCGTGCATCGATGTAAAACCTGCATGAAGAAATAATCTGTTTTCATCATCTATATGATATAGTGGCATATTCTCGAAAAACTCTAAATGTGTGTTTTTATCTTCTTTTGAAAAACCTTGATAGCTTTCCATGGTTTCTTTACCTCCGTGCATGTACCATGTTGGGTTAACCTCTCCGCTTCGTAACCATTCCTCGCACCAAACATCATGATTACCTTTAATAAACACAGTGCTTATTTTTCCTGAAAGCTCTAATAAAAATTGAATTACCTGTGCAGATTCGCTCCAACCATCTACGTAGTCACCAACAAATATTAGTTTGTCTTCATCTTTAACTTTTATTTTATTTAGTACTTGTATTAAGGCTTTTAATCCGCCGTGAATATCTCCAATAGCAAAAGTGCGCATATCTATTAGTTTTTGGCAAAACTAATAGATTACAGTATAAATTCGTGCTTTGAATATTAAATTTAGTTTAACAAAAACAACCTATTGCATGATTTAATGACTTATGTATCTTTATAGAAATGAAACCACTAGAAGTTCTGCTTACTGTTTTATTAGGTATTGGAGCCATCCAAGGCTTAGTGTACGGCATCATTTTATGGAATAACAATAGACAAAACAGAACAGCCAACAAATTTCTAGCTGCTATTTTATTTTTCTTTTCCTATCGCTTAATTGTTGAAATACTGAAACTTTTTAATATTGGCTTTTATGATTTTTGGTACCATTTTCTTCTAGAGTATAATTGGATTTATGGAGCGTTAATCTACTTTTTTGTCAAGGCTTATATTACTCCAAAATTCAAATTGAATTTAAAAAATGATTGGATTCATTTTCTACCCGTTGGCATTGAGTTTCTTTGGAGCAATTTTATAAAATCTCAAAATTTTTATTGGGATGGTACTCGAGAAAGCTTATCATGGCTAGGTTATTATGGTTATATTATTTGGATGCATTACCCTACTATGTATATTATTTCAGGATTACTAATCATATATTATTCCTTTAGATCTGAGAAACTTTTAAACATAAGAAATAATCCTGTTTTCGAAATAATTTCTGAAAATACAATTTGGATTAAACGTCTATTGAAGGTTTTAAGGTTCTTTTCAATTTTGATTATTCTTATTGTACTCATTGACTTAATTTTCTTTAACTACGCCTTCAATAGATGGTATCATTACCCTTTATTTATAGGCATGACTTTAATAACTTACTGGCTGGGAATTGAAGGTTTTGGCAAACGAAACCAATTAGCTTCAAAACTTAAAATCGTTCTCTCTTCTAAAGAGAAAAGTCAACTTGATGAATTATCTAAAAAGATATCCCATTTGATGATTGAGAAAAAAATATTCAAAAATCCAAACTTAACTTTAAATTCACTTTCTGAAGCATTAAACGTAAAACCATATTTAACTACCAAGTGTTTAAATTTAATCTTCAATAAAAAATTCAATGATTTCATTAATGAATACAGAATAGAAGAAGTGAAAAAATTAATAAACAATCCTGATAACAATCAATATACGCTATTAGCTTTAGCTTACGACTCTGGGTTCAACTCTAAAGCATCATTCAATCGAGCAGTAAAAAAATTAACTGGAAAACCTCCTAGTGCGCTAAAACATATTTAATAATGCATCAATTATTTAATTGACACATTTCCAAACACTTAAAAAGGTCTCATTTAACTAATTGAGACGATTAGTATTACTTTTAATCTCACTTTTGTTTCATCAAAAATATAAAATGATGAAAACAATAATCTTATTCCTAATCGTATCATTTCAGTTTGGTTTCGGACAATCAAATTACGGAACTCCAACTAACAATACACCGTTACCAAAAAAATTTAAAGACCTTAGAGTCGCTATTGACGTTAAACATTTCCCGAAAGAGAATGACCCAGTAAAAATTAAAAACGCTTATTACTGGAAACATGCAACAGCCATTCTTTGTAAAGAAGCTGAAATTACTATTACTGAATACGGAGCTTTCCTTTTTTACAATGAAAAATGGAATTTAAGAAAAACATATGCACTAAAGGAATTAGATAAAACATTTGGAACAAAAAAACAACTTATGCTCCAAGGCCAACCTTATGTTTGGGCTAACAACTGGCGCATTGATAATAAACTTTTTGGAGGTTGGGCAATGTGGTATTTTATTGGCACAACCAAAAAAGGTGAAAATGTTTGCGGATATGAAACTATAAACACAACCTCTAATCTTTTAAATTAAATAACATGAAACTTTCTAAATCTCTAGCGATACTTTTATTTACATCACTCACTTTTCAATCTTTTGGACAAATCAAAAAAATAAATATTGAAAAAAGCCTTTTGAATTGGACTGGAAAAGCCGCTTTTAGTTCTTATACATTAACAGGACATATTAAACCTAAAAGAGGTAAAATTGAAATTAAAAGCGACAGCATAATTGCTTTAACCATAGTTATTGATATGAAAAACATTAGTCATGAATATAAAGACTTAGTAAAACACTTAAAAAGCAAAGATTTTTTTGAGGTCAAAAAATTTGAAGAAGCTTATTTCGAATTAACTAAACCGTCAGTAATAAAAGATAATATAGCAGTTTTAACAGGAAACATGACCATTAAAAATGTAACGCATCAAGAAAGCATCACAATCAATCTTCAAGATAATTACAATTCTATTTCTTTTAATGTATTACTTGATCGAACTAAATATGGGATAAAATTTAATTCGCCAAACTTTTTCAAAAAACTAAAAGAAAATGCTATTGCTGATGAATTTAAATTAGAAGGCACACTAAAATTGGAGGCAAATTAAAAATATTGGCCTATACCAAACACAAAACCTTGTGTAGAATTATCTGTGACTCCATGACCATAATCTATTCTAAAAATAGCATTGAAGATTTTTTTATGAATAAAACGCAACCCTATACCTGGATATACTCTGATATTTTGAGAGTCACCAAAATCGCCAAAATCACCCCCTGGGTTTCGCCAAGAACCAGCATCAACGAATGCATTACCTTGTAAAACAAACCAGTTTTTTTCATAAAGCGTATATCTATACTCAGTATTTAAAACAACAACTCCCGTACCTCTGTCTATGATGTTACCTACACCTCTTATATTTAAATTATTATCTACTGAAAAAGGAGCAAAAGGCGTGTTATCATTAGTTGACAAACCTAAACGCAATCTATTAGCCCAATTTCCTTTTTTACCTATTCGTTTGAATAGAAAAAAGTCATTCCATCCTATGAAAAAATCGGGTAAAATATCATTAGTTGACGTTACATATTGAAAATTAAACTGACTCCTAAATCCTGAAACAAATTGATAATAGTAGTCTAACTTATTGTACTCAAATATCCCTTTTAGCAGCCATTTATGTACGTTTAATTCTTGTGGAACGTTAGGATTTGTAGCTCCAGACTTATATTGATAATCTTCAACAAAATAGTTAATCCCTAATTCTAATCTATTTTTAAAATTGAACTCATATAACCCGAGAACTTCAAAAGATTTATTATTGTATTTATAATTCGAATCTTCAGACTCACCTTCAATAAATACGGGCTCTAATGTTGTTAAGTCCTGAAAATTAACAGCTAAACCTAATTTATTTGAAAACAGATAAGGTGCTCTAAAATTAATAGCATAACTGCTATAAATATCATGTTGATAAAATCCTCCTAAACTTATATTCCTTCCAAATAAATTAAATTCATTTAAACCTAGTCGATATGCAAATTCATCATCGTTGGTTGTAAAAACATTCGCAAACGGAATAAGTGTTATATTTTCTTCTATATTATAAAAGACGTTATATTGGTTATCATCAGACTGAAATACTTGATAATACGCGTGTGAAACTGATGGTAATCTCTTTAAACGTAAAATATCTTGCTCTATAACAGTAGAATCTAAAATGCTTCCCGATTTAATAGAAGATATACTTTTTACAAATGCGGGCTTAAGCTTTTTATTCCCTTGTATCTTTAAATCGTGAACTATTTTATTTTGGCTATTTACAGCTGAAATAAAAAACACAAATAATGATAAAAAAAGTACTATTGACTTCATTCTGCAATAAATGATTTTTGAATGACCAAATTTACCCAATTATCCAGACTTACATCCATTAACGTGAAATTATATTTTTCAAACAATACTAAATCTGAAGGCGTATTTACTGTTACATTCAATACAACATTACTCGTGTTATAATATTGAAACATGTTTTCATAAGTATATGTTCCAGATAATAAGTTATTATTTTTATCAGAAATCACTTGAAAATATATAGCATTCTCACCTACTAGATTATCTTCCCAAGTAAAATTTGGCATTCCAGACTGTGATTGATTTATAGTAGTTAAATCATTCCAAACGGTTGGTTTAGAGACTTGTTTTGTTAGAATTGGATTTGAGATTTTAATATCACCATCTAATTCAAAGGTTATAATAATCCATTTTTCATTTGATGCTTTTTGAGTAAACTTCCCTAAATGCCCACCAAAAACTGGCTCAGGAACTGGAAAATTTCTTATATAATTTTTAAAATCAGCCTCATCTACTTCTGTATTAGTAGTCTCATAAAACCTGATATCTGTGGCTCCCAACTCAGGATAATAAAACGTAAGGATGTCACCAGTATCATTATCGCTTGCAGCACAGGCAATAACCGCACCCATTTCAAAAGCTTTATTTTGTGTATAAGTCTCCAAAGACTGGGAAATCTCTTCATCGCCTTTGGAACAAGACAATAATATGGCAAAACATAATATGATATATTTTATTTTATTCATTTCTAGATTTATACTGCATACGCAATAAGTCTTCCACTGGTTTGTTTTGGGGTGTAAACATAAAATTATCCTTTCCTCCTACTTTATCATGTTTATGAAACCACTTCCATATAAAACCTCCTGCAAACCAATCTTCGCTCCAAAAGGTTTCAAATAAGGCCTGCGTTGTATTTGTTTGTGCTTCAAGGTTTACTTGATTTAAACTTCTATCACTTACCCAAGGTGCTTTGCCTGCATAATCAACACTTCGATAACCGTATTCTGTAAATAGAACAGATTTATCGTGTTTTTGAGACATATTGTATATAATTTGTTTATGCTTTTTCCAACCTATCAAACACTCTTCAACAGTAGGCGTTTTACTATTACTAACTGGGAAGTAAGCATCTATTCCAATAAAATCTAATTTACTCCAAAATGGCGTACGCTTAAATTCATCCCAATTGGCTGCATAAGTTAGTTTTCCTTTATATTTAGCCTTTATTGTTTCAATTAAACTATTCCAATATTCAGGTCTATTTTCTATAAATTTTTCTAATTCTGTGCCAATACAGAATATTTCTGCATTCACCTCATTTGCGAGTTCTGCATATTCTAAAATAAAACTTGAATATGATTCCTCTAAAACCTTCCAGTCTGATTCATTTTTCATTTCAATAAATCCTGTAAACTCACCATGCCAAACCCATATTTGAGGCTTTATCATGACTTTTACACCCTTTTTTCTAAGCTCTCCTATATATTGCTTTGCCCCTGCTCTAGTTTCTCCAAACCATTGTTTATCCGTATTGTAAACCAGCTGAGGGTTATTTAAGTTTCTTATAAATCCAAATGGCATAATAGCAGCAAAATTAGCATTCACTTTTATAACGGGAGAAATATGTGTTTCATTTACCGGCTCAGGAGAAGCAACAAAACTCACACCATTTATCTTTTTGGTTTGAGTTTCACAAGACTGAGTAAATACTATAAAAGAAAAAATTAGGAGCTTAAATAATCTCATAGAAAGAAGTTTAAGCCCCTAATTTACTATTTATCATTAAAATAATGCTCTTAAGCCAATGTTAAAAGATTCTCCGATACCAGTATTAGAACCTCTAACAAAGCTACTATAAAGCGCTTCTAAATTTAAAGTTTTTGTTAATTGGTATTTCCCTCCAAAACCTACTGCTGTAAAATCTTGTTCAAAATCTCCAAGTCTTTGAAAATGCTGAACAAATCCTAGGATTGTAGATTTATCACTTGGAAAATAACTCATAAATACACCAGGAGCAAGCACAAAAGTACCATTAGCAAAACTTTCATCATCACCAAAATTATATTCTGTATTTAACTCAGTAAATAATTGCCAATTACCACTTGGCAGAGTATAGTCATAGAAAAAACGATTTTGGAACGTATACGCCGTTTGGTCTAGAAACACGCCTTGAGCATCAGATTCCTCACTAATGAGCGGAATATGAAATGCCGACTGAATTGTAAAATTACTAACGTCTTTTAATGGGTTAAATTTAATTACTGGTGCAATTGAAGTTAACCCAGAACGGGCTGTCCCTCTTTCTCCATCAAATGAAAATATATCTAAGGCACTTCTATCTCCTATAACATTAGATCTTAATTCAGCTAATAAACCAACATTGATTTTACTGTTTTCTGAAACTCCAGTGAATATATCTATACTAGATGTAAAAAATGTTTCTCTATCTAAATTTTTAGTTATGTCTCCATTACTATTTGCAACTTTTGTTTGGGTATATAAATTATTAAACCATTTAATATCCCACTGTCCTTTTTTCAATAATTTTGAAGGTGTATATGTTTGAATAACACTTCCTTCGTTTTCTTGATCTTCTTGTGAATATCCTGTATATGATATTACTGTTAGTACTAATATTGCGATTATTTTTTTCATTATTTCTATTTTGGTTTGTTGTTTGTTATTTATTCTTTTTTGGTTATTTCTGTTATTGTTTATTTACTTTCCAATTGTAAGGAAAGTAACTTAATTTGTATTTACCTTCTAATTTTTCTGTTCTGTATTTATTTATAAAATCGATTTCAGTCATTCCATTCATTTTGAAATCTCCTTTATACCATTCCATAATTTGTGATACCTCTACACGTTTCTTTTTTGTATTTACTCGAATAAAATCTCCATTAATTGCTTTTTTAGTTTGTGCTTCTAATTGCGCATTTAATGTATTAGGCAAATATGCCTTATTAATTAATGGCGGACAACCAACAGCACCACATACTAATACAAAGTGAAAGCGCGCATCGTTAAACTGACCTCTTAAAAGTTTGTGCTCAATATCATTTAAAGTGATGTTTTTTCCTCCTAAACTATGCTTAGTTTTATCAAAAAAACCTGCATTATCAAGTGGCGAATTTGTTGGGTAGTTATCAATAATCCCTTTGATTACAGATAAATTATAAGCGTTAATCCAAAAGGCTTGATAATTGTTGGCATCACTTTTTGAAACCGAAATCCCTTCAGCTAAACCTAAAAGATCGTTTAATTGTGACGGAGCTGCATGTATTTTAGAATATGCCACTCTTCCGTTTGAGACATTAGCTTTAAAAAAAGCATCTGCTTTACTAAAAAAAGTATTTAAATCTTGAGAAATCCCTTCAAAAGATATTAGTGATATTAGTATTACTATAAATTGTTTTTTCATTTTTATGTTATTGTTTTGCCTTATTTTTGTTTAAGACTGTTTTTAAAATTTTTAAGCTCTGCAAAGTAACTGCCTTTAGGTCGAACTAAAATTCAGGTAATTACACATTAAACAAACTTTTTTTCGGGTCTTATTGCTTTTCCAATCCTTACAAAAAAAATCTATTTAAACCCATTCTAAATTACCAGTTATCTTTAAGTTCTTATCTTTAGCTACGACCTAAACCTTTATAACAATCAAATTATGAAAGAACACATCGTCATTATTGGAAACGGAATTTCTGGTGTAACAGCAGCAAGACATATTAGAAAATTGTCTGACAAAAAAATTACCATTGTATCTGCTGAAACTGAATATTTCTTCTCAAGGACAGCACTCATGTACATATATATGGGACACATGAAATTTGAACACACACAACCTTATGAGAATTGGTTCTGGAAAAAAAACCGAATCGATCTTAAAAAAGGATATGTTAGTAATATTGATACTGACGCTAAAACACTTCATTTTGCTGAAGGCGACTCCTTAAAATATGATAAACTTATTATCGCAACTGGTAGCAAACCCAATAAATTTGGATGGCCAGGTCAGGATTTAGAAGGTGTTATGGGCATGTATCATAAACAGGATTTAGAAAATCTTGAAAAACATGCGCCTAATAAGGAGGTTTGTAAACGCGCTGTAATAGTTGGCGGAGGGTTAATTGGTATTGAATTAGCTGAAATGCTAAATTCAAGAAGTATTCCTGTTACATTTTTAGTAAGAGAAGATAGTTTCTGGAATGGTGTTTTACCTTCTGGTGAAAGCGAAATGATTAATCGTCATATAAAAAATCATCATATCGATTTACGTTTGGGCATGAATCTGAAGGAAATAAAATCCGATGAAAACGGAAAAGTAAAATCCATCATTATTCAAGAAACCGGAGAGGAAATTGAATGTAATGTGGTTGGTTTAACCGCTGGTGTATCTCCTAATATTGATTTTATAAAAGATTCTAATATTGAAACTGGTAGAGGTGTAAAAGTGAATCGTTATTTAGAAACTAATATCCCTGATGTTTATGCTATTGGAGATTGTGCAGAACAACACGAAGGTATAAATGGTCGCAGACCTATTGAAGCCGTTTGGTACACAGGACGAATGATGGGAGAAACTTTAGCACAAACTATCTGTGGAAATAAAATACAATATAATCCTGGGCATTGGTTTAACTCTGCTAAGTTTATGGATATTGAATATCAAACCTATGGATGGGTATTTGCAAATCCAAGAGAAAACGAAGCACATTTTCATTGGAAACATGAAGACGATACGAAATGCATAACCATTTGTTATGATACCACCACGAATGCCTTTTTAGGTATTAATACTTTTGGAATTAGAATGCGTCATGAAACTTTTGACACATGGCTTACAGAGAAACGAGATGTTGATTATGTAATAAATCATCTTTCTGAAGCCAATTTTGATCCTGAATTTTACAGCCATTACGAAGCCGATATTCTTTTAGCTTATAACAAACAATTACAAACAGCATAACCATGAGTAATAAAATAAACCACAGCATGTCTTTAGCTAAACCAGACGCTTTAGACATTACAAACAAACAAAAAATAGCTCTTGCAATAGGCATTATTGGGTTATTAATTTTAACACTAGCTCTTTTTAATACAGACTTTCCAAACAAAGGATTATTCTTAACACTTGCCTTAGGGTTAATATCTGGCGGCATTATAATCTATTCGAGAGAGGCGTATTTATCTAAGCTAGAGGGTATAAAAAATGATGGAGTTTGGTTTAAATCCATTTCCTCTCGAGGTACTTGGGGTTGGATTGTTGGTGTTATACTCACTGCATTTTACATCATATTATATTTCTTTCCTAAATATTTAGGATTAGGAACAGACGGTGCAGAAAACACGGGATTAATTAGCTTGTTCGATCCTTTAAGCAAATTATTAAGTGGCAGACCTGCAAGCCAGTGGTTTGTTTACGGTACACTTTACACGGTTGCTATTTTAGCCTTTGGATATAAATTTATTTTAAAATACAGGCACAATCGTTACCAACAATTACGTACAGGTTCTGTAATGTTTTTTCAATTAGGTTTTGCTTTTTTAATTCCAGAGTTCATGTATGTTATGAACAACGATTTGCCATATTACGATTTAAAAAGTGTATGGCCACTTAACTATTATATTTTTGATGAATGGTCTGTAAACGGCTTTCTTTCAAACGGAAATATTGGTTTAGCTTTAATATTGTTTGGTATCATTTCCATTTTTGTAATCACACCCATTTTAACTTATAAATACGGAAAACGTTGGTATTGCTCATGGGTTTGTGGTTGTGGCGGTTTAGCCGAAACTGCTGGAGATTCTTTTAGACAATTATCTTCTAAAAAAATGTCTGCTTGGAAACTAGAACGCTGGTTAATACATACTGTTTTAGTATTTTCTGTAGTGATGACAGTAGCTATGATTTACACCTATTTAGGTTATGATAAAAATGATTTCTGGTTAACACGAGGTGTTTTTATTTCTTTAGTTATCGGGTTCCTAACATTAGTTTTTGCAGGTGTTATGTATTTTAAAAGACAAGAATTAGGTAAAGATGCTAAATATGGTGCTATTGGTTTCTTTGTTGTCATTGCATTATTACTTATCATGCATTTTACAGGAACAACAAATCAAATATTTTATATTAAATCGGGTGCGCTAAGATCTGCATATGGTTTATACATAGGTTCTATATTTTCAGGTGTTATTGGCACAGGCTTTTATCCTATCTTAGGAAGTCGTTCTTGGTGCAGATTTGGTTGCCCTATGGCTGCTATTCTAGGATTTCAACAACGTTTATTCTCTAAATTTAGAATTACAACTAATGGCGGACAATGTATTTCTTGCGGAAACTGCTCAAATAGTTGTGAAATGGGAATTGATGTTCGTGCCTATGCACAAAAAGGAGAAAATATAGTACGCTCAAGTTGTGTTGGCTGTGGTATTTGTTCTGCAGTTTGCCCAAGAGGTGTTTTGAAATTAGAAAATGATAGCATGGAAGGACGTATAAACCCAACCGAAGTACTATTAGGAAATGATGTTGATTTAATGGATTTGGTAAACAAAAAGTAATCGATTTGAAATATTTCAATTTAATATTTAGCCTTTCTTTATTAATTTCAATCAACTGTTTTTCTCAAAAAATTTATAAGAGAAATTATGACGAAAACAATAAGATAACATCAGAAGGTTGGTTAGAAAACAATAAAAAAATCAAGTTCTGGACCTTCTATTATAAAAACGGTAATATCAAAAAAGAAGGGCATTTTAGTGAAAACAAAGAAACTAAATACTGGAAATTTTATAACATCTCTGGACGTTTGGAGAAAGAAGGCCATTATAAAAACGGTAAGAAAGATGATTGGTGGTTATTTTATGATGCAAACGAAAAAATAAACCATAAATGCCAACTCGAGAATAATCAAAAAAATGGCTATTGCCTCATGTATAGAAATGAAAAGTTAATAGCGGCTTCAAAGTATCAAGCTGGAAAAAAGTTAAAAGAATGGACTACATTTGCAGGTTTTAAAAAAGAAAACAAACTTAGCGATCTCAAATGACCAAAATAAAAGTCATCATTCCAGCCTTTAACGAAGCAGACTCTATAGCGCATGTCATTAATGATATTCCCAAGATAGTTGATGAGATTATTGTGGTTAGCAACAATTCAACAGATGCAACAGAATCTAATGCTAAAAAAGCTGGCGCTACCGTTCTGGTAGAAACAAAAAAAGGATACGGCTATGCGTGTTTAAAAGGTGTCGAATACATAGCTAATCAAAATAAAAAACCCGAGATTATCGTTTTTCTAGATGGAGATTATAGTGATTACCCTGAAGAGTTAACCAAAATTGTAAGTCCAATAATAAATAGCAATATCGATTTTGTGATTGGAGCCCGCACAAAAAAACTCAGAGAACAAGGTTCCATGACAATACCGCAAATCTTTGGAAATTGGCTTGCAACAACTTTAATGTCGCTTTTTTTTGGAGCAAAGTTCACAGATTTAGGTCCTTTTAGAGCCATTAAATACCAAAAACTGTTAGCGCTTAATATGGAAGACAAAACTTATGGCTGGACTGTAGAAATGCAACTCAAGGCACTTAAGCAAAAACTTACATATACAGAGATACCCGTAAACTACAGAAATAGAATTGGTGTTTCAAAAGTTTCAGGTACGGTAAAAGGTGCTATATTTGCTGGCGTTAAAATCTTAGGATGGATTTTTAAATACAGTTTTAAAAAATGATTTTAGAAACAATAACCATAATCATTTACAGCGTTTCGCTTTTGCTCATATTTATGTATGCATTAGCGCAACTTAATCTGTTATTTAATTATTTATCTTCCAAAAAACAAAAGGATAATTGCCCAAAATTCGATTTATCCAATCCCACAGAAATCCCTTATGTTACTATTCAGCTACCCGTCTTTAACGAGATGTATGTTATGGAACGTTTGCTAAATAACATAGCCAAGATTGACTACCCTAAGGATAAATTAGAAATTCAGGTTCTAGATGATTCAACAGATGAAACTGTAGAAAGCACACGAAAACAAATAGAAAAAATTCAAACTACTGGCTTAGACATAAAACACATTACCAGAACAGACCGCCAAGGCTTTAAAGCAGGTGCGTTAAAAGAAGGATTAGAAATTGCAAAAGGCGACATTATTGCCATTTTCGATTCAGATTTCCTTCCAAAACCCGATTGGCTAAAACACACGGTACCTTATTTTAAAGACGAAGCTATAGGGGTTGTACAAACCCGCTGGGGGCATATCAATCGTAATTATTCTATACTCACAAAAATTCAAGCCTTTGCTTTAGATGCACATTTTACCTTAGAGCAAGTAGGCAGAAACAGTAAAGGACATTTTATAAACTTTAATGGTACAGCAGGCCTATGGCGTAAAACATGTATTATTGATGCAGGAAATTGGGAAGGAGACACCTTAACAGAAGATTTAGACCTCAGCTACAGAGCACAACTAAAAAACTGGAAATTTAAATACCTAGAAAACGTAGAAACACCTGCAGAACTCCCAATAGTTATAAGCGCTGCACGCTCTCAACAATTTAGATGGAATAAAGGTGGTGCAGAAAACTTTCGCAAAATGTTAAAACGCGTTGTAACCAGTGGTAATATATCTGCTAAAACCAAAATACACGGCTTGTTACACTTATTAAACAGCACCATGTTTTTAAACGTTTTAATCGTTGGCATTTTAAGCATCCCCATGCTATACATTAAAAATGAATACGCCCATTTACGACCCTATTTTTACATCATGAGCTTCTTCGTCATGAGTACTATTATATTTTTTATATGCTACTGGTTTATGTACAAAAACATTTATGGAGGCGGGTTTAAAAACTTCATAAAATATATAGGGATGTTTTTTGTCTTTTTCTCTATTGCCATGGGTTTTTCGCTACATAATTCTATTGCAGTTTTAGAAGGGCATTGGGGTAAAAAATCAGAATTCGTGCGCACACCAAAATTTAATCTTAGCAAGTATAAAGACAACTGGAAGAATAACAAATACATCAAGCCTACAATATCTGCACATGTTATTTTCGAGGGGCTACTCATGCTCTACTTCGGTTTTGGTATGTACAGCGCCTTTATTGTAGGAAACCAAGGAGGTGATTTCGGACTCTTCCCGTTCCATCTTATGCTATTTGCAGGCTTTGGCTATGTGTTTTTTAAGTCTTTAGCCTCAAAGGTGTAACAAGGTTTTTCTAGTTAAATACATTCCGTATTTATTTTTTGGGCGTTACCACAAGGGTCGGGCTATTCGTTACAATCTTTTTAAAAACGTCATTGTGAGGGAGGAACAACCGTAACAACCTGTTAAATTATAGTTTCCTAAGCAAATTGTTTTTTCTAAGGTTTTAAAAAGGATTTCCACTGCTATCCCTAACGCGGGTATATTTACTAACTAGGTTTTAAATCGGAAAATAAAAGGCTTTTTTTGAGAAGTTCGTTTAACGGTCTCGGCTATGAGTAGTTGCATGGGTTAGCACTCAACTTTGCAAGTACAGACCAGACTGAAAATCCGAGAGGAGTTTCAGAAGTAGGCGAGAACAAGCAATTACTTATAGCCATTGTTGTGTGTAGTGCTTTAATTTTCATTTAATTTTTTTATTTCTCTAAACCAACCACTTATTTCTTCGTAAGATTTCATTTCAATTAATTGTTCTTTTGTAATAAGTTTAGTCAATTTACCATTAGTTATTTGTTTAACTATCTTCTCATCATCAAATTTCTTTGTTTTATCTTTTACAATATTTGGAATATCAGAATTATTCCAGTCTCTTATTGATGAACAATCAATTTCAAATTCACTTTCATAAAGACTTGGATGAATGTAATTTTCCATTTCTCTCCTCAGAGTTAAGATTCCTTTAGAGTTGTCTTTCCTTTTATTGACTTTTTCAATCGAAGATTTGTATTGTTCGTTAGAGTCTTTATCATATAGATGAAATTCAATGATATTTGAACCTTCCAAATAATTCCTGTCAACCCAGTTTTTTAGAGATGAGCCACCCATTGGAATAATTTTAATTTTTTCTTTTTTTAAATCAATTATGTTTTTAAAATCTGAAATACTTTGATTTAAATTAAGTAAAAAGTTTATATCGTTTTCTCCTTCAACGCAGATTACTAATTTACCTAAGTATGAAGTAATACCTAAAGTCTCAGCTATCGCTTTTAGTTTGTTTTCATCTTGAATTACTTTATTAACACCATTAATTCTGTCAATTAAAATTAAATTCTCGTCTTTTGTTTGTTTTGCAATTTCAGGTGAGTGTGTTGTTAGAATTACTTGACTTTTTTCTTTTAAAGCGATTTCATTCAATGCATCTATGAGTAATTTCTGATGATTAGGATGTTGTGATGTTTCAGGTTCTTCAATTGCAAAAATTACGTTTTTATTTGACGTATTTTGTCTTTCTGCTTCGGCTCTAAAGTAATTTAGTAAAATAAGTCTTCTTACTCCACTACCTCTTTTGTTCATTGGTATATTATCGTCTCCAATAAATGAAAAAGCAAATAGGCTATCCCAAGCTTTATTTGTTACTTCAGGTTTTAAAACCTTAGCAAGTTCAGGGTTCATTTCCCCTAATTTTTTTATGGTTTCTTTTCCAATTAATTCTGCATTATCCTTTATCAACTTTTTGATTTCTTCCAGTTTGTCTATAACATTATCAATAGCAGTTTTTGTAATGACTTTTAAAGGGTCTTGCACATCTTTATCAGTGTCTTTGTTTGCTCTATCAGACTGAAATAGAAAAAAGAGAGGCAAATCAGTGCTAATACTATTCCAGATGTTTTTACTATCTTCTTTGTCTATTGGAAGTTCAATTGTTTTGAGTTCTAAATTATCAATGACAGAATAAATAGCTTTTCTTATATCGGCTCTTTTTCGTTTATCAATTGAAACAGGTACTACTTTATCAGTGTCTGGGTCATAAGGTCCAATTGACAATCCTTCATCTAAATTTTCTAGTTGATTATTATTCTGTTTTTCAGAAAGAGCAAATGCTATTTCGTCATTTTCAAGAACTTTTCTTAAGTCCTCAATTTTCAAAGTTGGTAAAGGTTTTTTAGAGTATTGTATTGGGTAATTACAAATTATGAATGTTTTTAAACTTGTAGCTGTTAGTTTGTTTTTACTACAATCCCATACTTTTTTTATTTCTAAATCTCCGTCTGAATTTAATAAATATTCATCTGAAAGTTTTGTTTTAACATCAGTGTCTATTAAATATTCCTTATTCTTATCTATTTTAAAAGAACAAGCAATTTCCATTTTAGATCCATTAAATACATTTTTATCATTTATATCAATTTTTGTTCTTCCTTGTCCAAAAAATATATCTAAAGCTTCTAATATTGTTGATTTTCCAATGTCATTTCTACCAATAATAACATTTAAATTTTCATCAAATTCAATTTCTATTGTTTGATAGCTTCTAAAGTTTAATAGTTTTAATTTTTTTAAATACATTCATTTTGCATTTTTTTCGCATTACACACAATGTGTTTACGGATATGCGTCGTTTTAATGACTTATATCCGACGTTAAACGAAGTTATCGTTTTTTTCTGACAAAATCAAGTAAGCTTCTTTTATAAAAAGCAACAAACAAATAGTATTATATTTGGTTCATGCTTTTAAACCCAACGTTTTTAAAACTTAATAGATTGCCATTACTCATGGTATTATCTAGCGTATTATTCTATTGGGCATTTGCTTACAATTTAGTTCGGACAGATTATATAAAACTCATAACGCTATACTGCGCCTTGTTTTTTTTATTCTACAAATTAGTGCATCGTTTTAAAAGTAATATCCCTTTTTTAACCTATTTAGCTTTTGGTTTTCGAGCCATTTTTATCTTGGCTATCCCAAATCTTTCTCAAGATTTTTATCGTTTTATTTGGGACGGACGCATTATTTTAGAAGGCATAAATCCCTATTTATTTACAGTAGAGCATTTTATAAGTCAAGATCAATTCCCAGTAGCCGAAGCTCTAGAATTACGCGCAGGTATGGGCGATTTAAATGCAAGCCATTACACCAACTATCCGCCTATAAATCAACTTTGTTTTATCATTGCTGGACTATTTTCTAACAAAAGCATTTTTGGTTCTGTAGTTGTTTTGCGATTACTCATTATTACAGCTGATTTTGGAACACTCCATTTCGGAAAAAAGCTTTTAGAAAAATTAAAACTTCCAGCTTATAATATATTCTGGTACATCCTAAACCCATTTATCATTATAGAACTTACAGGAAATTTACATTTTGAAGGTGTTATGATTTTCTTTTTAGTTTGGAGTTTATATTTATTACATAAAGGAGTATGGCAATGGGCAGCTGTTGTATTAGCTCTATCCATTTCAGTAAAACTAATGCCATTAATATTTTTGCCTTTGTTTTTTCAATGGTTTTTAAAGCATGATAAAAACAAAAAACAGGTTTCAACTATACAAAATCTAACAAAACTCGCTGGATTTTATTTAATAGTTATCATAACAACCATATTACTTTTTCTTCCATTTTACTCCTCAGAATTCATCCACAATTACTCGCAAACCGTAGCTCTTTGGTTTCAAAATTTTGAGTTTAATGCCAGTATATATTACATTGCCAGAGAAATAGGGTACCTTTTTAGAGGTTATAACGAAATTGCCACCATCGGAAAAATCATTCCAATAATAGTTGTACTAGTCACACTAATTATTACCTTTTTCAGAAAAAACAAAACCACTGTAGAACTTGTAACAGCCATGTTATTTGTGCTTTCATTCTATTACTTTACAACAACAACAGTTCATCCATGGTATGTTACTACACTATTAATACTTTCGGTATTTACCAAGTATAAATTCCCTTTGGTTTGGAGCTTTGTAATTATTTTAAGCTATCTCGCTTATGTGAATATTAACAAAGCAGATAAATCTGAGAACCTATGGATAATAGCAATAGAATACATCATAGTATATGGTGTATTCATCTGGGAAGTTTTCTTGAAAAAACCTAAATTGAGCTAAAGCAATTTTAAACTCTGCACACGATAAATTTCGTCCTCTCCATCTAAATCTTCAACAAAGGTTATCCTAAAGTCTTTATCAATTAAGTCTTTGTCATTCTTTAAATCAAATTGTTTTAAAACGCGAGGATGTACTTCCTCGAAAGCCAATTCTTCACCGTTCTCAAACCAAAAGGTAAAGTAACCATTTTCATAAGACTTAAAAACAGCTGTTCTCATAATATATAAAGTAAAAAGTATTAATCATTAGTATTATCCATGGCTAATCCTCCATTTTTGGAGGCTGCACTGCATCAGGATTGTCATTATCAAAATCTTCGTAATCGTCTTCGTCATAATTTTGCATAGTAACCGAGAGTTTAGAACTCACTTTCACCAAATACTTAGTATCCTGAGTTGTTACTTCAACAGCTTCTATAATTTCATTATGCTGGTTTCTAAAAGAAATAATATGGTCATCATCGTATCCATCAGGATACTTTTCAACCAATAAAGAGAGAATTTCTGGGGTTAATTTTTTAAAATCTACAATAACCCGCTTTAAGTTATCATTTTTATTTTTCATTGTTGGTTAAACTTGGGTTTGGTTATTTTCAGCCTTCAATTTAATATTTTTTTTAAAAAATTAAAACTATCAAGTAGATGTTAACCCAATATTACCGTAATAATAAATAAATAATGTATGATTTTAGTGTTTCTTTTTAGCTTTAGAGCTAAAATTTACACGGTTGGCATTTATATGAACGAGAATTATTTATAGAGCGCCGTTAGCTGCATGCACTAAAATAAGAGAGAATAGTTTATGCAATAAATTTTATAAAACGTAATAAGCATCTATAACATCCTTAGGGTATTCAGTTCCTGTTCTGTTAAATGTTTCCAGTGCCCTCTAGGAATATCTTTTTTGGTTAAGTGCCCAATAGCTACACAATCTATACTTAAAATATCATAGCCAAAATGGTCAAAAATGGTTCGTATAACAGTGTTACCTGTATTTTTAATTTTTAAACCAACTTCTTTTTTACTCGCTCCATCTATATAACTAATTTCTTCAACTTCAATTAGTTTACCTTCAAACTTAAAACCATTTTGTATCTTTTTTAAGTCTTCTAACTTTAAATTTTTATCGAGTTCAATATGAAATAAACGTGCAACACCATTTTTAGAATTGGTAAACTTTTTAGTAATCGCATCATCATTAGTAAATAGCAATAAGCCTTTTGAGTTTCTTCCTAAACGGCCAATAGGCTTTATTCTAGAGTTGGTAGCATTTGATACTAAGTCCATAACCGTTTTTCCTTTACCTTCGCTAGTTGTAGTGGCAAAACCTTTAGGCTTATTCAACAAAACATAAGCTTTCTTCTCAGGGTTTATTCTTGATCCGTCGTAACGCACTTCATCTCCAGGTTTAACTTTATACCCCATTTCAGTAATCACCTTGCCATTAACAGAAACCAAACCAGTGGCTATATGTACATCTGCTTCACGTCGAGAACAAACGCCTGCATTTGCAACATATTTATTCAATCGGATTTCATCAGAATTTCCAGATTTTTTTTGCTGAGTATTTGATTTGTTTACGGAAACATTTCTTTTTGAATTCCCTGAAAAACGCTTGCTTTTATTATCTCTTTCGGATGATTTTCTTTTACCTTTACCACCTTGTTGTCTGTTCATCACTTATAATTTTGCACAAAGATATACCTAATAATTTACGATTGAAGATTTTTAATTAACGATTTACTTATTTATTAAATTTCACAGTAGTCTGACGCTCTCTATTCACATGCAACTGTGTTACATCTGGTCTTGAATAATGCCCTACTGCATCAAAATTTTGGCGCTCTTCATACACACTATTAAAATCAATAGTTTCTATAATCAATCCGTGTTTATGTAATACAGGCTCGACTATCCACTCGCCATCGGGTCCTGCAATACAACTACCACCATTTGCTAAAACATCTGGGGCTTTTACAAGTATTTCATCTAAATGCGGTGTGTCTTTTGGAAAATCATTTTTTGACATTAAACTACTTACCGAAATCACAAAAGAACGCGATTCTCTAGCAATAAATCGGGTAATATCCTTGGTATTATGATCACTCCCTGGCCAAACAGCAATATGCAGGTTTTCACCCAAGCCATAAAGCGCGGCTCTTGGTAAGGGCATCCAGTTTTCCCAACAATTTAAACCGCCAACCGTAAAATCTTTTAAAGGATGTACTTGTAAGCCATTGCCATCTCCAGGAGCCCATGTTAAACGTTCATCATAAGTTGGTTGTAATTTTCTGTGTACAGATTTAATTTCGCCTTTTTCATTGATATAAACTAATGATGCATAAACACTATGTCCTCCTCTATCAAGCGGTCGTTCTATAATCCCTAAATACACAGCAATTTTATTTGCCTTAGCAAGTTCACAAATGGCATGCAAATCACCATCTTCAACAGTCACGGAATTCCTCACATAATGTGCATGCAATGCTTTATTTACTTTTGTATTCCATTCTGCTCCTCCTGTTAATGCTAACCAAAAAGGATATCCAGGAACTAAGCCTTCTCCAAAAATGACAAGCTCACAGTTTTCTTTTGATGCATCAATTATAGATTGTTCTACTTTCTTTAACGTTTCAGCTTTGTTTAACCATACTGGTGAAATTTGTGCTAAAGCTACTCTTAATAAATTCTGCATTTAAATTCTATTTAAAATAACACTCACATCAATTAGTAAAATACTAAATACACCTGCAAGAATTATAAATTTTAAAATATTGTGTAATATTAAATATTGCACTTTAGTCGAAGATTTCCATAGTAATAACAAAAACACTACCAATAAGAACAGGCTTAGATAAAAGAATAAGTACATGTACCCCACTTCAAAATGGAATAAAAGGAGGTATATTGGAATTAGTGTTATACTGATTAAAATTGTCAACATAATTTTTGATACTTTTTCGCCATATGCGACTGGAATTGTCACATAATTTTGCGCAATATCGCCTTTAATATTTTCTAAATCTTTGGTAAGCTCACGCATAGAAATCATGATGAATAAGAATATAGCATGAACAAAAATTACAGTTTCAAAATTCTTATAATACATAAAAATAGCAAAGAATGGAGTTATCGTTAATATCGCAGAAGTGAGGTTTCCAATAAATGGTAAGCGCTTTAGTTTATGTGAATAAAACCAGATACCAAAAATGTAAATTGAAAAGAATAATACTGCTTTAAAAGACACATAGCTCGCCATAATTACAGCAAGAAAATTTAGTACGAAATAAAAAGACAGCTTTGTATTTTGACTAACCAACCGGTCTAATCGCGATTTAATTGGACGATTTATTAAATCTTTCTCTGAATCGTAAAAACTATTGATAATATAGCCACCCGCTATAGTTGCGGCTGATGCTAAAACTAGCATTAACAAGTTCAAATCGAATAAAACTTCTTTTAATGGTTTATTGTAAGCTAAAATATAAATAGCTGTAAGGTATTGGGCTATTACAATAACAAGAATATTATAACCACGCACCACAGAAAACATACTGAAAAATTTGAGTAAGATATGTTTCTGTCTTCTGGAAAGCATACAAATAAAGGATTAATGCCTTTCTAATAAGTCAAGGGCTACACTATTTTATGCAATAAAGATACTAAGAACTTAGAAGTTATAAACTACTTCTAATTTATAATCTGAAAGTGATTGTTTTGCTTTTTCAATATCCTCTGTAAATCCAAGGATATAGCCACCACCACCAGAACCACAGAGTTTTAGATAGTAGTCATTTGTTTCCAAACCTTTTTTCCAAAGTTCATGAAACTGTTGTGGTATCATTGGTTTAAAATGATTTAAAACAATTTTAGAAAGTTGCTTTGTATTTCTAAACAAAGACTTGATATCCCCTTTTAAGAAATCGTCAACACAGGCATCTGTATGCTTGATAAACTGATTTTTTAACATACTACGAAAACCCTCTTGCTTCATCTTTTCCATAAACAAGCCTACCATTGGTGCTGTTTCTCCAATAATACCACTGTCTAATAAAAACACACCACCTTTACCTTTGCTTTGTTGCGCTGGAATACCAGTAGCCTCAATATTATCTTTTGAATTGATAAGAATTGGAATACTTAAATAACTGTTTAATGGATCTAAACCTGAAGAACTTCCATGAAAAAAAGATTCCATGGCTGAAAATATAGATTTTAACTTTAGAAGCTTTTCTCTTGTTAAATTTTCAAGAACTGTTATTTTATCAAAAGCATATTTATCATAAATAGCTGCTACTAGAGCACCACTACTCCCCACGCCATAGCCTTGTGGAATAGATGAATCGAAATACATTCCAGAATTTACATCATCTATGAGTCTGCTAATATCAAACTTAACTATAGCATCATCAATACCTTGAATATATTCAGTAAACTTTCTTAAACTTTTATTAGACGTTATTGCTTCTTCCGAAGCCTTATCGTCTTTTTTCAAAGCACCGTTGTAAAAACTATAAGGAATAGATAAACCCTTAGAATCCTTTATGATTCCGTATTCTCCAAAGAGTAGAATTTTTGAGTAAAAGAGAGGTCCTTTCATAATAGCTATCTTGTTTGGGCACATTTGTCTAACAAATATAATATTTTTTTAAACAAAATTATTGTTATTCTTATAATTTATTAGCCCCCAAACCAATAACGTCGCAAATATACTGCCCATTTTGGCAATATGCAACTAATTCATTCTGAATGAATTCTAAAACTTGAGACGTCTCATACTCAGGATATAATACATGGACGTTTGCTCCTGCATCCAATGTGAAACAAATCTTAGAACCTGTTTCATTTCTAAATGCCCATATTTTATTAATAATCTCGAGTGTGTTTGGTTTCATTAAAATAAAATATGGCATACTAGTCATCATCATAGCATGCAACGTTAAAGCTTCACTTTCAACCAAGGCTATAAACGTATCTAAATTGCCATCTTTCAGTATAGAAACCATATCGGAAAGATTTTTATTTGCTTGCTTAAAGCGCTCTTGAGCAAACGGATGCCCAAACATTAAATTATGACCAACCGTACTACTCACCTGCTTTTCTCCCTTATCCACCAGCAAGATAGTATCTTGATAGTTTTTGAAGTTTTGATGCGCCTCAAAAGGATATTTTACGCCATATAAATCTGAACTTCCTTTAATGGCATCGTGCTTCCCCCATACTACTAAGTCTCCTTCTAAACTTCTACAAGCACTTCCTGAACCTAATCGTGCTAAGAATGATGCTTTTTTGATAAAATACTCTTGATTAAGAATCTCTTCGGTTGTTTTTAGAGTGACATCAGAATTAATTAACTCTTTTTCAACACTCATTAAGCATAATGCTAAGGCACTCATCCCAGATGCTGATGAGGCTATCCCAGAACTATGTGGAAATGTATTGGAAGTTTCTATTTTAAAATGATAGTCTTTTAAAAAGGGTAAATACAGCTCAACGCGTTTAAAAAATGTTTCAATTTTTGGCTTAAAATCATCTTTTTTTTCATCATCTAAAAATACATCAAATGAAAACGCTTCATTTGCATCTTTCTTCAAAAAACTAAGGGTTGTTGTTGTTTTACAATTATCTAGCGTAAAACTTATAGATGGGTTTTCTGGTATTTGGTATTCTCTTTTTCCCCAGTATTTTACCAACGCAATATTACTTGGTGATGACCATGTAAAGCTGCCACTTTCAATTGTATTTGAATATGTTTTAGGAATAAAATCTTTCTCTGTCATCTATCTTTTTTAACTGAACAAAGATAATTCAAAAAAGATATAAAATATAGATCCCACTTGTAAATAGCGGGAATAATTCAACTTATAGTTTATAATGCGCCTACAGGCTTTTATAAACTAAGCTTCATTAACATTAGCATTGTTTTGTAATTTCTAGCCGTTGCGGTAACTTTTAGTTTTCGCTCAAAAAAATTATTACCAAGTTTCGCCTTTCCATAGCCAACCGAACAATAAAAATAAATAGCATTATTAGTTATTTTAAATTCTTCATTTTTATAAGACAGTTGAGAAACAACATCAACTAAATCCTTATCAGCTCTGGAATAAAGCATCATAAAATAACTGTTTTGTTTCTTTTCTTGTTCAAAGGGACAGTCGTCAAAAATTTGTTTCAACTCTTTTGGTTGTAAAATTAAAATTGGCACTTCAAAACCAAAATGAGACTTAATAGCATTGTGTATTAATTGCTCTAATAGAGTTTTATCATTTTCTAAAGATTGAAAAATTACATTCCCACTTTGGATGTAAGTTTGTACATTTTCTAATCCTATTTTTGACAAAAGCTCCCGTAATTCAGCCATAGGGATTTTCTTTTGCCCACTTACATTTATACCTCTTAAAAGTGCAATATATTGAGCCATTCTTTTACTTTCTATTTCTTAATTCTTGTTGCCTCATAGGCATTTTGTCGATAAGATTAAAAAATACATTTACTTTTTGTACCGTATCAGAATTAAACTTTTCGCCACCATCCAGTCCTTTAAGCACCACATTAAATCCTGTTATTTCTTTATCAACTGAAACTACTTTTGCATCATTCTTAAAATCATAGTACATACATTTGTCTTCTACACATTTGTAAACTACCAACCTTCTATCTATTAGTTTATCTTTTTCTGTTTTTAGATTATTAAATTGATCTGTAGCGCGTGTTTCGTTGTATTTATCTGCTGATATTACAATAACACGGTTTTCCCATAAGTGCTTATCTATATCTTGAGACCAAATGGTATGTGATAATAAAAATACTAAAACTAAATACTTCATAACACTATGAATTTACTATATTATTTGCAGCAATGTAGGCTCCAGTCCATGCATTTTGAAAATTAAATCCTCCCGTTACCGCATCAATATTTAGTACTTCGCCTGCAAAATAGAGGCCGTTTATATATTTACTTTCAAATGTTTTAAAATTGACTTCTTTAAGATTTACACCTCCTGCAGTAACAAACTCTTCTTTAAAAGTACTTTTACCATCTACATTAAAAACAGCTTGGGTTAATTGACTTGATAGAATTTCTAACTGTGCTCTATTTAAATCTGCCCAACGCGTATCTTCCATAATTTTTGAAGCTAAAACTAATTTGTGCCATAAGCGTTTTGGGAGATCAAATTGAGTAGATTTAAAAACCGTTTTTTTAGCCAAATTCTGTTTTAATTCTTTTAAGATATCTAAACACTCATCAAAAGGTTGCTTTATAAAATTCACTTCTATTTGAAACTTATAATCTTGTTTTGCTAATTCTAATGCTCCAAAAGCAGATAATTTTAAAATGGATGGGGCACTCATACCCCAGTGGGTTATTAATAGAGGCCCCTCGCTCCACAAATCTGTTTCTAAAACCTTTATTTCTGCATCTTTTGCAACTACTCCTGGAATGGCTTTGATACGTTCGTCTGAAATATTAAATGTAAATAACGATGGTACTGGCTGTGAAATAGTATGTCCTAAATTTTCAAGTAACGCCCATATTTTTGTGTTACTTCCTGTAGTAACTAAAACTTTTTTAGCAGAAAACAACCCTTGTATTGTTTCTATTTCGAACTCATCTCCTTTTTTGCCTATGGACTTCACTGAATGATTGTACAATACCTCAACACCGTATTTTTCAGCTTCATTCAAAAAACAATTGATAATAGTTTGTGATGAATTGGAAATAGGAAACATTCGCCCATCATCTTCAATTTTAAGTTCGACACCTCGTTTTTCAAACCATTCGATAGTATCGCCTGTCATGAATTGATGAAAAGGTCCTAATAATTCCTTTTCACCTCTAGGGTAATTCAAAACTAATTCTTGAGGAATAAATTCGGCATGTGTAACGTTGCAACGTCCGCCACCAGACACTTTTACTTTGGTTAAACCTTCTTTACCTCGCTCTAGTATGGCTATGTTTAAATCTGAACTTTGTTCACCAATGTTTATCGCAGCAAAAAAACCAGCAGCTCCTCCACCAACAATAATCACATCCTTTTTAATCATATTCGGTCAGGATAATCAGAAATGATGGCATCCACACCATAAGATTGAATTCTTGCCAATGGGTTTAAATTATTTACTGTAAAAGCAAATACTTTATAATTTTGTTTTAATTCTTCTACAATTTCCTCGGTAAGCATGGTATAATTTACATGAATGGAAACTGCATTTATACGTTTTGCCAAGGCTGTAGCTTTTTCTAGATTATTTTCAGTAAGTACTCCAAGCGGAATATCTTTATTAATGTTGAAAACTGTTTCCAATAGTTCTTCTTGAAAACTCGACACTATGATATTTTTATATTCCCAACCTTTTTTATCTACATAAAATTTGATAATTCTGGCAGCTTCTTTGGCGGTATCATGACCTTTTAATTCAATATTCAACAAGCACTTATTATCAACTAAAGTTAAAACTTGTGCCAAGGTTGGAATTTCAAAATTCCCTTTGGTCTTTAGCCTTTTTAATTCCCTGTAAGTGAATTTGGAAACTTCTCCGGTTCCATTTGTCATCCTATCTAAAGTGAAATCATGAAAAACTACCAACTCACCCGAAGCACAGCGGTGCACATCGATTTCAACACCATCAACACCAAGCTTTAAGGCTTTTTGAATAGATGGCAATGTGTTTTCTGCAACATGTCCTTTCACTCCTCGATGACCAATTTTTAATACAGATGAATTCATATACAAATTTATATTACGCTAAATTTATTCTGCGTAAATTTAACCTTATAATTTCTGATTACCTAAAATGAACAAATTTCTAATCATATTTTTTTTTATTTCCTTAGGATGCAGCACAGGAAAATTAACCATCATAGCTGATTTACCTAAAAATTTAAAAGAAGCCTCTGCCATTGAAAAGGCAGCAAATTCTGATTTATTATGGACGATTGAGGATTCTGGAAATAAAAATAATATTTATGGGTTGAATCTAAAAGGAGAAATCGTTAAAGATATAGATATAAAAAATGCCAGTAATATAGATTGGGAAGATTTAACATCAGACAAAGCAGGTAACTTATATATTGGCGATTTTGGTAACAATAGTAAAAACAGAGATGATTTTACCATTTATAAAATTTCTGATTTAAACAAAGACAAAACCGAAGCCGAACGCATAAATTTTATATTACCAAAAAAAGTTAAACCTAAAGATTTTGAAGCTTTTTTTATTTGGAATAATCATTTCTACATTTTTAGTAAAGAAAACAAATCAAGTATGCTTTTTAAAGTGCCTAATAAGGTTGGACTCCATACTGCTGAACTTATCAAAACATTCAACTTAGAAGGAAAACATCATAGAATAACCTCTGCTGCCATAAGTAATGATGAAAAAACCATTGCACTACTAAATCATGATAAACTTTGGAAGATTACTAATT
Source organism: uncultured Algibacter sp. (assembly GCF_947490405.1). GTDB lineage: Bacteria > Bacteroidota > Bacteroidia > Flavobacteriales > Flavobacteriaceae > Algibacter_B. Next base: position 530,883 of record NZ_CANLGU010000001.1, read on the forward strand.
TTAATAATGATGATTTCTTTGAAGGGCATGTACAAGAATTAAAGTTTGATCACGATTCCCAAAAGGAGGGTGTTTGCTTTAAAAATAATAAATCTGTATATATAACTGACGAAAGAACAAAGGGAGAAGGTGGAAACCTCTACGAATTCAAAATTAACTAAACAGTAACACCAGAATGTGTTTGTATTACATTTAGAATATCTTTCTTTTGAAGTACACCCGATTGTCTCCATTTAGGTTCTCCATCAACAAATAATATCATTGTAGGTACGCTTCTTACTTGATATTTCATTGCCAAAGGGTTGTTTTTATCAATATCAATTTTCACCACTTTTACAGCATCTTCCACCTCATCTTTTACATCTTTAAGAATAGGTAATAATGCTTGACATGGACCACACCAAGTTGCAAAAAAATCTACTAAAACTACTTTTTCAGAATTTATAATATCGTTGAAACTGCTTTTCATGATTATTCATTTTTTATATCTTTTTAGACGTAAAAATCAGGATAACATTACAGTATAAAAATGAGAGCCTGAAACAAGTTAATGGTAACATATTCTGCCAAAAATCCAAACCCTAGTTAAATGCCAACAGTAAACCATAGTGGTAACAATTTCTTAAATGGAAAAATTGAAGTATTAAAATTTAATCATCACTCCGCAAAAGAAGGTATACGTTTTAAAAACAAGCTAAAAGTTTTTATCATTGACGAAAGAACTAAGTGAGAAAGTAACAATCTATATTGGTTTGATTAAAACTAATCAAGAAGCTTAATCATCTTAATATAACTGTAGTTAATTTTACCTAAATGTCTGTAAACTTCCACATCATCTTGCAATTCTCCCCAATCAAAATTACGCTCAATAGTTTTATCTTTGTATTGATTTAATAAGTTTTCCGAAATTAATAAATACTCATCTTCTTTTATATCATTTTTCAATAAACGATGTGCAATTATAACATCTTCTCCCATAAGCTTTATGCGGTTTCCTATTTGAACAGATTCTACATTTTCCCCATAATGCAATATGATTTTTAATCCCAATTTAGGGATATTGTCAATACCTATTTCTTCACTATACTTTTTTGTTAAAACATCTAGTTGATCATAGAATTGTGAAAAAAAAGTTTTGCACTGGTCAATTAAATCTACAAAAGGGGGCAACTGTCCTTTTCTAAAAAACAAAATTGCGTCCCCTTCTATTTCAGATACTTTTAAATTTATTTCGTTAGCATAAATAATTTCATTTAATAATGAGGGAATAACTTTTGCACTTAGTTCTATATTAGTATCACTCATAAAACGAGTAAATCCACTAATATCGGGTATGCATATTAAAGTTGAATTTGACACCACGTAATAATTATAATATATTAAAAACCAAAACCTAATCTAAATGCTAAACGTAAACCGTCATCACTATTAAAAGCCGAAATATTTCCAGTAAGCATATTAGCCATGTTAATAAACACACCTCCTCCAAAGGAATTGTTCCATTTTTTTGAGCTATCATTATCTAGCCAAACTCTACCATAATCAACTCCCCCATATAAACCAAGGTATAATGGAAACCAACCTGTTTTAACTTGAGTTAAATTTAGTCGTAAATCTGTACTTTGCGCAAAAGCTCGTTTCCCTGTAAAACGTTGGTTTCTATAACCTCTTAAACCATTATTAGCACCTAAAGTTGCTCCTTGATAAAACTCAAATTCATTACTAAAATTAATATGACCAATAAAGTTTGTAGCTAAAACTAAATTACCACTCGGAATTAATTTATAATCAAATCCCATTTTTGGAATGATATAAGAAAACCCTTTTTCAGTGGATACATTGTTTTTGTAACCTGCTTGTAAACTCAATTGAAACCCTAAAGTTGGAAATGCCTCTCTATCTTCGTTTTCGTAACTATATTTAGCATCAAAACCCCAAAAATCTTGTTTATCAAATAAAGGATTGTCCTCAGGTAACGTCTCTATAAACCTATTTTCAGTTCGAGCTACCTCATTAGATTCGTATAATAAACTTAATCTTACTTCTGAACCAGAGTAACCACGCCAAACCATGGCTGGCATAGCTTTAAATGTTCTAATTTTTACACGATTATAATCTAAATCAACATCTAAACCATCATTCTCTTCTGCCTCTGGGTTTAATGTTTCATTTCCAAAGCCAAAAAAGTTTGTAGCATAATTTGGACTGTTATATTGAATATCTATACCAAAATTTACATTTTGAAAGAAAACATTGGCAAACTCTCCACCATAATTAAAATTAAACCCATTAGTTGCAAAAAAGTATTCAGCTTTTAAACTATGTCTTGATGAAAATGGATTACGCTCAAAATTAAAATTGGTTTTAGTAAATGCTGCACCAATTTTAAATCCATCATCAGGATTTGCTCCCAAACTAGGTAAAATCTGTGTGACACTGTTTTTTAGTTTTTTATAATTGTAAACATTTGTATAATAATTATCGGTTAATCTACGGCTACCTTTATTGGTTTTAAAGGTATTTGGTTTTGATTTATAATCATAGTACTTAATTTTATTACCATTTTTAATATCATAGGTATCATTGTTTTGTCCACCCAACAACAATACCTTTATATACTTGTTACTCTTACCATATACATGAAAAACATCATCATCATCCAAAGCATAAATCCAAATTTCTTTGGTTTCTAACATATTATAAGTACGCTCAATAAAAACATCAGCCTTTTTATCATCTTTAATACGATAACCCGTAACTCTGGTTTGCCCGTTTGGTAAGCGCTCAATATCAAACCAATCGTCTTTATTGGTTCCTTTTATCACAGCCAATTTATTAATGAGTTTAAAATAACGGTCTGATATTTTTTGTAGATTTTCTCTTCTAGCTTTCAATTTCCTTTTAATCTCTTCAACAGTTTCATCTCTTACCTCTTCTGGCATATTTAAAAAAGATTTTTCTATAACCTCGTCTGTTATACCCTCCTGAATCATTTTTACTTGTGCATCCCACACCTCTTTACCAGAACGCTGTATAAGCTCCATATCTAGAGGGTATGGTTCTACATTTACGCTCTTTACATCTTTAAGATCTTCACTGTAAGGCCTAAGTAAACGTGCAGCTGGTATTAAGGCAATGGCCGACTTTAATAATGCACCATCTCCCATAATAGAAAATGCCTGATCCCTATCTCTTGGAAGCGGTCTATAAACTTTCTTGCCATTTTCTTTAAATTCTATCCACCTCCATTGATCGTGATGACGATCCCAGTCTCCAATAAGCATATCGAATAAACGTGCACGTATATAAGATGCTTCATCGATGATAATATCTTCATCTTTATGGAGCCGTTTCATCATATCATCAGTACCTTCTATTTTATTTTGAAATCCAAAACTTGCTAAATCGCCATGTCCTTCAGAAGTATGCTCTTCAATCATATAGAGTTCACCACCAAAATCTTTATTATAATCCCCTAAAGCCTTTTGTTTAGGCACATAATATAACACTGGATTTGTGTGATAGATACCCACTGCATCAGATAAATCTCCAATAACAAAAGGTGCATATGGATGAGAACCAGTAAAAACATCAAGTAATAGCTTTTCAATAGCCGTATCTTCAAATTGCCCTTCTATGTATTGATCTTTAAAAACAACAGCTTGTAAATACTGCAATGCTTGTTTACGTAAAGCACGCATTACATATTGCGCACCATTTTTATCCTCCAATCGCAAAGACTTAGATTGATTTCCTCCTCCTTTACGTATAGGTTTTAAACCTCCAAAAAGTGTATCTAAATCTACGGTTGGCGCTTTAACTTTAGAACTAAAATATTTGCGATAGCGCTCTCCCCAGAAAAACTCTTGAGATTTTGATGTGGAGGTTTCTTCAGGTGTATATACGGATGCCAAAACTGTTTCTGGAAAATCGTTTTTATATGACGTTAAAGGGTTTAAATCTTTTCTAAAAACTTGACTTTCAAAAACTATTTTTTCATCTGTCACAGAATAGAACCGAACATGAGAAGAACCATCCTCAAAAACATCAAGTCTGGCATATCCTGGTGTCCCGTAAGAAAAGAGACCTGCCCCAACATTTCGTGTTGGAGTTTTTTTAGACCCTGAACCACTTACTATTTGCTTTAAATTATCTTTTTCTAAATACTGTAAGCTATGTTCATGACCTGACACAAAAACTACTTTTTTATTTTCTTGTGCTAGGGTAACTAAACGCTGCTTTAACTCGTTATAATGCTTACTTTGCAAGTCTACATTAGATATACCATTAGTTTTTCTAAACACATTAATTAAAGTTCCAATAACTGGAAGTGGTTTCATATGATTTTTAAAACTAAACTGACCACCATGTGGCCCATTAACAAACATTGGATGATGAATAGCCACAATAGTCGTTTTGTTTCTTGCTTTTTTTATAAGACTGCTAAACTCAGCTAAAAAAGCATCTCTAGTTTTTATTTCACATTCATCATTTATTGTAGGCTTGTTATTCCAATTAGTGATATACCATTGACTATCTACTAAAATCAGGTCAATCTCTTCAGTAACATGAATTTTCTCAATGGGACAACCATTTTCGGGTAAAAATGTATTCTTACCCAATACATCTTCAACAAATTTTTCTTGACGTTTTAAACCCTTTACACCTGAATACCAATCATGATTACCTGGAATAAAAACAGTTCGCCCTTTAAAATTTTCGGTTACATCTGTCTGCGCTTTTATATATCTTTCAGCAGACGCTCTATGTTTATTATTCTTATCTGGAAACCCAATAGGGTAAATATTATCTCCTAAAAATATGGCTGTACTATTTTGAGTAGCTTCACTTAATTCTTTTTTAAACGTATTTAAAACTTTAGTAGATTCTCCTAACTCGTAATTGCCGGCGTCACCTATTAAGTAAAATGAATGCGCTATTTTTTTGTCTGGGAATTTATCTTGAACTACCTCACTTTTATACTGCGGCTTAAAAGTAGCACAGGCACTTATACTGAAAACAAAAGCTAAAATTATTAATTTCTGAAACTTCATTGATTGATGGATTATTCTCTAAAGATAATAATTAGAATTTTATTTAATTCCAATGTAATTTACTGCGTTCTTCCCAATATGTTTGTGGCAAAATGCATATCGTTTTTAATACATTAATTTCTTCTTCCGAAAGCTTAAATTTAAACGCTTTCATATTAGATTTAAGCTGATTATTATCAGATGCACCACTAAGCACATAAGTGGGTTGTAAACCATCTATAACAAAACGTAATGCGATAGCATCAATACCAACTTGGTATTTTTTTGCTAAACCTTCTAAAACTTGATAGGTTTTGGAGTAATGTTTGAAACTTTTGTTTGGAAAAACCCTGCCATTTGCTAAAGCTTCTTTTATTATAACGTGTTTACCATTTTGTAAAGCGGTGGTCAAAACTTCAAAAGTATTCTGCTCTAGTATATTGTAAGTTACTTGAAAACTATCAAATAAAGCGTCGCCTTTTGTATTGATATTTAATGCGGAAGCGATAACATCTTTTTGGTTAGCACCACTGGTTGTAATACCAATTTTTAAACCAGTTTCTTTTTTAATTTGATGTAGCTTATTTAGAACCGCTTCATTTTCTAGAATACCACTTTCAAAAGTTGCAGAATGTACTTGATAGTATTTTAAATTTGGCAACAATGCTTTTGATACTTGCCACTGCTCAATTAACTTTTCTATAGAGTGTTCTTTAATTTCATGTTTTCCAGCATAACCCAATTCCCAATTTGCTACATAAGTATAGCCCCATTTTGTTCCTAAAATTGTATCATCATGTAATTTAGAGTCTTGCCATTCTTGTAAAAAAGCCTCGCCTTTACCGTAAGATGGGGCTGTATCAAAATAGCGAACACCTAATTTATAAGCTTCATCTAAAACTGAAAAGGTATTTTGTTTAAAGGCACTTTTAGATTTATCAATGGCATCATTAGCTCTAATATTAATGTATTCTGGTCGCCCTAAGGCTGCTAAACCTAGTCCAATTTTTGTATTGCTTTGATGCATTAATTTATAACTTCTGTTTCAATAATTGTTTCGGAGAGCAAGGTACGATGTACAGGGCATTTAGATGCTATTTCTTTTAACTTTGCTTTCTGCACATCATCTAAATTACCAATAAATTTTAAACGCTTTTGCAAATGATCTATTCGTTTTGGTTCATCTACATCTAGCATTAAATCATCACTATGCTTTTTGGAATACGTAACATAAGCATATACTTCTTGCAAATCCCATTTCTTGCGTTGCGCATACATTTTTAAAGTCATTACCGTACATGCTGCTAATCCAGCACTTAAAAAATCGTAAGGTGAAGGTCCAAAATCATCGCCACCTATACTTTCAGGTTCATCAGCTATAATGTGATGTTTTTTGGTTTGAATTGCGGTTGTAAAATTATCATCAACTATATTTAAGTGTGCTACTAATTGTTCGCCTTTAGTCTCCAATATAGCATTGTCTTTAGACTCAAAATAACGGTCTGCCCAAGCACCAATCATGTTGCCAACATATTTACTATCTTTTGAGTTTGATAACAAATGGTCTGCATCATCTAAACTCACAAAACTTTTAGGATGGTGTGCAGTATGGTATAACTCGTGTGCATTATTTATACCCACAATTCCATCAAAAGGCGCATGCATAATTAGTAATGGTTTGCGTAAGTTTTTTGTGATCTCTGGCAAATCTATTTTATCAAAATCCTCAATAAAATCTTTATCAATTTTAAACGGGCGTCCACCAATATGTATTTCAACTTCTCCTTTTTGTTTTACCGCTTCAATACCATGAGAAAACAAATGCTTTACATGGCTTACAGTAGATGGTGCACCAATTGTTGCTACCGCTTTTATATTGCCTAGCTTTGATGCCGCTACAATAACTGCAGCACCACCAAGCGAATGCCCTATTAATAACCCTGGAGCCTTGTATCGCTCTGTAACATAGGCGTTCACAGCTATTAAATCATCTACATTTGCTGAAAAATAACTCTCGGCAAAATCGCCTTCACTTCGTCCTAAACCCGTAAAATCAAAACGTACCACACCAAAACCATGCGCCGTTAATGCTCTACTAATATTTTTTACCGCCGTTAAGTTGCTGTTACAAGTAAAACAATGCGCGAAAATGGCAAAGTAATGTGGTTTTTGGTCTGCGGGTAATTCTAAATAAGCTTGTAATTTATGACCCTTGGTGTTCTGTATGCTTAATCTTTCGCGATTCATCTTTTAAATGCTTTAGTTTATTTTTATCTGTATATTTTGAAAACTTACTTAGTAGTATTTGTAGTTTTGGATTGATAAAACTTTCACAGAATGGCTTTTCTGGGTTGCTGTAATAGTAATTTTGAATTTGCTCTCGTGAGGTTTTAAAGCTTTCAAAAGGCAATATTTGAGTAATAAGTTTATTTTGAAATTGAAACTGTAATAATTCTAGTTGAGATGTAACCACATCTTTCTGTTTATCTGAAAAGATATAAACCGCTGAACGATATTTTGCCCTCATAGAGTGATTTGAGGTACTCTTATGAGTATGTAAATGAATTTCGACAAGTACAGATAATGGGATTTTTGCTTCATTGTAGTGTACAATCACCGCTTCTGAAAAACTAGCATTAGCATTAACAGATGCCACAAAACCTTGTTCTACATTTTCAACACCCAATAAAGATTGAAATACAGCTTCTGTACACCAGTGGCAACCACCGCCAAATGCTATTTTAGTTAACGTATTCAAAACAATGTTTATATTACTCGCCATTATTAACAAACGGCTCTTCAAACCTTAAAAAATGGCAAGTATAGCCGTTAGGGTTTTTAACTAAATAATCTTGATGGTAGTCTTCGGCTTTCCAAAACGTAGACCACGGCTCTAAAGTAGTTACAACCTTACCTTCCCATTTTCCAGAGGCATCTACAACAGCTATCATGTCTTCAGCAATTTGTTTTTCTTCTTCATTTTGATAAAATATTGCAGAACGATAACTAGAGCCTCTATCATTTCCCTGTCTGTCTACAGTAGTGGGATTATGTATTCTAAAAAAATAATCTAGTAACTCCTCAAAAGATGTTTGGTTTGGGTTGTATGTAATTTCTATACCTTCGGCATGTCCTGGATGATTTTTATAGGTTGGGTTATCGTTTTGCCCACCTTGATACCCTACTTCGGTATCTACTACGCCTGGGCGTGTTCTAAACAAATCTTCCATTCCCCAAAAACATCCGCCTGCTATATATGCTTTTTTATATGTTGCCATTATTTTATAATTATAGTTTTAATTGTTTTTATTTAAGAGTTACATGTTGTAAAAAATGAATCACTTTTTGCTCTGGCATTTCACAAGGTTTTAATAATTTTTTAGTTGATGTAATGTAATAATTCAAACTTATAAAATTAGTACCCTGAAGCTCCTTTGCATAAACTTTAAATGATTTGTTGTTGTTGAAAGCTGACTTTGTAATGCCATACTTCGCATTCATGTATATACCTTCAGAATAGCCTTCAGGTATTTTATTGATATAGTTTAACACATTCATTATACATTTTAAGAACTGCACGATAACATAGAGCAGCCAACTTTATGGCGCGCCCAGTCTGGTCGTTTTGCAAACCACTTTTCGTATTGTGGTTGTTCATCATAAGGTTTTTTTAGCATTTTAAACAACTCGTCTATCAAGTTATAGTCACCCTCATCAGCAGCATCAATAGCTAATTGCGCCATATAATTGCGAAGTACATATTTTGGATTTACAGTATTCATTTTTTCTTTTCTTTCCGTTGTAATACTATACTCATGTTGTATTCGCGCCTCATAATTTAAAAACCACATCTTCCACTTTTCCTTAACCGCATTTGGCATATTATCAAAGTCATAAAACGCATCTTTTAGCACATCAAACCCTGTGGCTTCATCTTTAAAATCACTCAAGTTTCTAAAGAACAGCGTCATATCAGTTTCAACTAACTGTAAATTTTCTTCTAAATCTTTTATAAAATGCTCATCATTATCTACCGTTTCGTAAAGCCCTAATTTGGCTTTCATCATTTGCAGATGTTTTGCTTCAAAATCTGTTTTATAAGTTTCTAAAATAGCTTCTAAAGGTGCTGCGTCTTCAATTAAAGGATATAATGCATTGGCTAATTGTAATAAATTCCAAAGCCCAATATTGGGCTGATTACCATAACGGTAGCGTTTGTGCTGCCTATCGGTTGTATTTGGCGTCCAACCAAAATCAAAACCTTCTAGCCACCCGTAAGGCCCATAATCTATAGTTAAACCCAAGATTGACATATTATCGGTATTCATTACACCGTGTACAAAACCCACACGTTGCCACTCTATAATCATGGTTAATGTGCGTTGGGTAACTTCATTAAAAAATGCAATATAAGTATCTTTTGAAGGTGCACCCAAATGCGAAAAATAATGTGTAATAGTATAATCTACCAAGGTCTTTAAATTAACATCATCTTGTCTGGCAGCAAAAATTTGATAGTTGCCAAAACGCAAAAACGATGCGGCTGCTCTACATACAATGGCACCTTTTTCGTAGGCCGCATTACCATCGTACATAACGTCTCGCATAACTTGATCTCCAGACAAAGCTAAAGATAAAGCTCTGGTTGTAGGCACACCTAAATGAAACATGGCTTCGCTACACAAGTACTCGCGAATTGAAGAGCGTAATACTGCTAAACCATCTGCAGTTCTAGAGTATGGTGTTTCTCCTGCGCCTTTTAATTGTAATGCCCAATTTTTATGTTTATGTTTTACTTCGCATAAGTTAATGGCGCGCCCATCGCCCAATTGTCCTGCCCAATTACCAAATTGATGTCCGCCATAACACATCGCATAAGGTTTGGTATTTGGTAATATTTTATTACCAGTAAACACCTTTAAAAAATCATCACTTTGCGCATCAGTTTGTGATAAGTCCAAATTTTTTAACATTTCTGGTGATACATGAAGCAACTCTGGGTTTGAAGTTTTCTTAGGTGTTACATAAGAGAAACAAGCCTGAGTAACCTGCCTTCTAGAAGGCTGCAAAATAGGGTCTGAAGGTAATGTTGTATTGAATTTATCTTTTATATTGAGTTTCATAATAGCGTTTCAATCCACTTTTTTAAATCTTTATCTGAAGGGTTTCTAAGTTTTTTTTCTCCAATGGTAATTGTTGGAAAATTTAGCTTTTTAGTGTCGTATAAGTTACGCAATGCCTCTGCATTTTCGTCACACTCCTCAACATCCAAAAACTCATACTTCAAATTTAAGTCTTCTAAAAAATTTTTATAGTATGTGCTTTTATGGCACCTATTGGTGCCATAAAGCTTGATTTTTTGTAACATAAATATAGTGCTAAACTTCTGTTTCTAACTGCATAGATTCAGAATTAATACAATAACGTAATCCGCTAGGTTCTGGCCCATCAGGAAACACGTGCCCTAAATGTGCATCGCAGGTATTACACATCACCTCAACACGCACCATTCCAAAAGCCGTATCTCTTTCGTATTTTATAGCGTTTTCTTTGATAGGTTGTGTAAAACTAGGCCACCCTGTACCAGATTCAAACTTAATTGTAGAATCAAAAAGCGGCGTATTACAACACACACAGTTGTATTTACCAGATTCATAAATACTACATAACGCACCGCTATGAGGTCTTTCAGTACCTTTAAGTCTGGTAATTCTAAATTGTTCTGGAGTTAATTGGGCTTGCCATTCGGCTTCTATTTTTTCAACTCGCTTATCTGGAGTTGGGTTTCCGTTTACAGAAAAACCTATGACTTCTTTCCACGTTAGCATATCTTTTTGTCCTTTCTTTGTTAAATTAAATATATGCTTTCAAATTGATTTTTAGTCGATAATACACCCGAAAACTTACAATTTTGATTCTTTGAAGCACAATTGAAAGCACTAGTGAAATTTACGACAAATTAACATGTTATCACAGGTAATTTTAATGTTACTAAAGTTTAGTATTTTTACTCAAAATCACACTTAAGCATGAACGCTCTTATTAATGAAACCGAAAATTTCGTAACTAAATATATAAATGATCATTTAGACACATCGTTTGTGTATCATAACATTGCGCATACACAACGCGTAGTTAGAAAAGTATACGAGCTTATTGAAGACAAATCGATTACGATTAATGATAATGAAAAGCAACAACTTGTTATTGCAGCTTGGTTTCATGATACTGGATTTGCGAAGACTATTAAAAACCATGAAGAAGAAAGTATTCTAATTGCAAAAAGTTTTTTAAAATCTAAAAATGTTCCTGAAACAGATATTAACGCTATTTCTAAAATTATTGCTGCAACTAAAATGGGCTATAAACCCAAAAATGCCGTGGAAGGCTTAATTAGAGATGCAGATTGCGCACATGTTTCAAGTAAAAAGTATGAAGATTACACTTCACTACTTCGTAAAGAATGGGAACTAACATTAAACAAAAAAGTGTCGAAAACAGAGTGGCTAGAAGAAAACATCAATTTCTTAACCAATCATACATTTTATTCGCCATTAGCAGCAAGTAAATGGGAGAAACGAAAGGGTAAAAACTTAGCTAATCTTATTCAAAATCAAAATAAAATAAAAGCTTCTACTGAAAAACTAAAACAGAAAAAGGCTGAGTTAAAATTTAAAAAAGAAAAACTAGATTTACCAGACAGAGGTATAGAAACGATGTTTCGTGTAGCTTTGAGAAACCATATTACTTTAAGTGATATTGCAGATACTAAAGCCAATATTTTACTTTCTGTAAATGCTATTATTATTTCGGTGGCCTTATCTAATTTATTACCTAAACTTGACAATCCTTCAAACGCTCACTTAATATACCCAACACTTATTTTTCTAGCTTTTACCGTGGCCTCAATTGTATTATCAGTACTAGCTACTAGACCAAATGTTACTAAAGGGCAGTTTACAAAAGAAGATGTAGCGAATAAAAAGGTAAACTTACTTTTCTTTGGTAATTTCCACCAAATGAGTTTAAAAGATTTTGAATGGGCTATGGGAGAGATGATGCAAGACAAAGATTATTTGTACGGTTCCTTAACCAAGGATTTGTACTTTTTAGGACTAGTACTTAATAGAAAATACAACCTTTTAAGAACAACTTACACGGTTTTTATGATAGGAATTATAGTTAGTGTTATTGCTTTTGCAGTAGCATTTACAACTACTGGTGCAGCAGCATAAAATAAAAAACTAAGCTTTTAATTCTTTCATTAAATCATCGTACGTGTAAAACGCTTTGTCATTTTCATCTTTATGATATAACACACTTACTCTTATGGCTTTTAATCCAGTAACAGCTTGTAAGTCTTGCAATTCCACAATTTCCACATCGGTATCTAAGTAATTTTTAGACTGTAAAAACTTTACATAGCTTAAATACTCTTGTTCATCTTGTTTTTGAGAATATACAATACTTATTTTTCCTTTTTGAGTAATGCGTTGTCTTGTACCTTTTATATAGGCTTTATCTACACGTTTTTTTACAATTTCATAACGTGCATTGTATGTACCATCAACATCAAAGTGCTTTTCATCCATTCTAAAACTTATAGTTAACGGTTGATTAAACACTAAAATCATAGATGCAACATCTAAAGCAACAGGGAAATCTGGTTGCATTTGGTAATATGCATTTTCCATCTCACACATAACTTGCAATTGCCATAAACGTAAATTATAGAGGTAAATCTGATTAAAACTTGCCTCTTTTGTAATAGACTCACCTACATACATATTGTGCTCTACACCATCTGTTTTAAAACGCTCAAAGAAGTGAGGGTACATTTGTTGCGCTTCTACTTGTTTTTTATCAAGTAGTGAAGCCATTTCACGATTTATTTTTGCTATGGTTTCATCATAATCTTTCCTGTGTTTGTATAGCACATTTACCTTGCCATCTATTTTATTATAATAGGTCTTTACATCTTCCTTCAGCAGCCCATTTTGTTTTAAATGATTTAATAAAGGCTCAACATCTTGTTTAAAAAACGTAGAAATTTGTTGTTCACTATCAACCTGGAAATTATCGTCTAAACCATTTTGAAAATCATTTATCTGATATATAAACTGCTCATATATAGGCAAACCTTCTAATTCGAAAGCTTTTGTTAAAATACGTTTAGCAGCTTTAAGTTGAAGTGATAAATCTTCTCGAGTAGCATTATTTCTAGCTTCAGAAGACCCTTTTATATCTATTTGTCCATAAAGCGGATAAACATTCTCAAAAGCTATCTTTTTAAAAGATGTTTCTTGTCCTTCTAACTCAGACTTAATATAGTTTTTTGCTTCTTTTGCGAAACGCCAATGCACACTTGGATGAATTGAAGTACATTCTTTTTGAATAATAGCCTCAATTAAGTTTTCTTCTTCCTTTTTAGAACGTTCTACTGCCGAAACAATAAATGGCATAATATCTATAAGCTTATTTGCATTGATACTATTTAACGCATGAGGCGTATTAGAAACAATTTCCATAACTCCCATTAAGCCTTCATCATTAGCTATAGGGGCGAATATTGCACTTTTAAAACCCTGTTTATAAAGCACTTCCACTTGAGGTGCACAAGTCTCGTTTCCTTTTTCATAAACATCATAAACCTCATCAACATCAGAAATGGAAAAATATTTGTTCTCTTTAATCAATCGATTATAAGACCATTTACATAGTGAACTACTACATTCTATACGCTCTTGATCTCCAAGCAAATAGCTATTAATACCTACACCGTAAACACGCTCAAAAACATTTTCTTCTTCATTGTAAATAGAAAAACCAACTTGCAAATCGTTGATACCCAATAACGATCTGAAAACATCATGAAATTCATGTATAAAATTTTCATCCTTTCGCTTATCTTCTCCTATTAAATTAGATTTTATGTTGGATATAGATTGATCTTCAGTAACATCAAAAATATTAGAGATAACAAAGCCTTTGAAAATATAGCTATTGGGTGGAAATTTTTCTTTCCACAACTCAAAATTCTCAAAATTATCTAAAAGTAATTTATAATCTTCCTTAGTTATTTTTTTAGCTTTATCAGTAGCTACTATTTCGCAAAAATCGGCATTATATAGTATTTTATAAAATCTTAAAATTCCGTTTGCATCAGGAATCTCGTAATAAAATGGGCGTTTAAAATTTAAGTTATATCCATAACAAAAATTCAAAATCACTGTACACGCAATAATATAACGATGGTCGTCTGGCATGTTTTTGATATTCAATTCAAAATCATCTCCAGCTATTTCTATAATCTGTTTAAATCTTTCAGATGAATTAAAAATTAAATCATGAAACGGCACTGAAGCTGTTTTAATTTCATTTTTAGTTAAAACAGGTGCAAACGAATCTTGAAGAATAATACTAATTTCTTTTTCCCTATCGTTTAGAATTTGCGTATCACTAAACCCCGTTCTTAATTCTGGATATGGCTCTGCTGATTTTAGAACACGTTTAGCTTTAGCTGACATAAATTCATCGTCACTTTTAGCTAAATTTTCATAATGCTCAAGTAGTTTGTTAAAACCAACTTTCAGCACCATAGGTGATTCTATATTGTCATTAATATCCATGTTAAGAAAGTTTTGATATAACAAAATTACGAAATATTGATTTAGTAGTTATTTACAAGACTTCCTAACAGTATTTTTGTTACAAGAAAAAAAGCATTTTTTTGTCTTAGAGAGTATCTCTCAAAAAAACAAAGTATTAATAATTTGCTGGTTTTAATGGAACTACAAAAAGTTATAAAACTAAATATCCAAAACAGATTTAATGAATCAAATAGTTATTATTAAAGCTAAGTAGCGTCTATAATATTAAAAAGCTTCCCTTTTTTTAAGAAAGGGAAGCTTTTTTTATTTGAAAAAAAACTATTTTAATTAATTAACTGTTTCCTTTTTTGTAATCTGCCAAAAATTTAGCTAAACCAATATCAGTTAAAGGATGTTTTAACAAACCTTTGATAGATGCTAAACCTCCAGTCATAACATCACTACCTAACTTAGCACAATCGATAACGTGCATAGTATGACGTACAGACGCAGCTAAAATTTGTGTTTCAAAACCGTAGTTATCATAAATTTGTCTGATTTCAGCAATAAGGTTTAAACCATCTGTTGAAATGTCATCTAACCTACCAATAAAAGGAGACACATAAGTTGCTCCTGCTTTGGCAGCTAAAAGCGCTTGACCTGCAGAAAAAACTAAAGTTACGTTTGTTTTAATACCTTTATCTGAAAAGTATTTACAAGCTTTGATACCGTCTGCTATTAAAGGTAATTTAACAACAATTTGTGGATTTAAAGCTGCCAAAGCTTCACCTTCTTTTACCATACCATCGAAATCTGTAGAAATAACCTCTGCACTTACATCGCCTTCTACTAAATCACAAATCTTTTTGTAATGGTTAATAATATTCTCTTCACCAGTAATACCCTCTTTTGCCATTAAAGACGGATTAGTTGTTACACCATCTAAAACTCCTAAAGCTTGAGCTTCTGCAATATCATCAAGGTTTGCTGTATCTATAAAAAATTTCATAAGTTTGGTTTTATACTGTTTTTAAATATTCTAATACTTCTTTACTTACTTTTTCGCCTGTAAAACCAAATTTATCATCTAGTACAGTGGCAGGAGCTGAATAACCAAAATGCTCTAAACCAAACACTTTTCCGTTATCGCCTACTAAAGCTTCTAAATTTACTGGCAAGCCAGCTGTTAGTCCAAATAATGGTTTGTTTTTAGGAATGACGCTATTTTGATAATCTTTAGATTGTAATCTGAATAGCCCTTCAGAAATCACTGAAGCTATATTCACTTTTAATCCATTTTCTTTTTCTAAAATCTCAGAAGCTGCAACTAACGTAGAAACTTCAGAACCGTTTGCAATCAGAACAATATCTGGATTTTCAACTTCTTTTACTAAATACCCACCTTTTTCTGCAGCTAAAGCCTCTTCATACCTTGATTCTCCTTGAGCAGGAACATCTTTTATACCTTGTCTAGATAATATTAAACCTGATGGTGTATCAGTATTTTCCAAAGCCATTTTCCAAGCTACACTAGTTTCAGCTGAATCGGCAGGACGTAATGCTAAGAAACTATTTTTTCCACTGTGATTTTTAAGCTTTTCTAATAAACGAATTTGAGCTTCTTGTTCAACAGGTTGGTGTGTTGGCCCATCCTCACCTACTCTAAAAGCATCATGAGTCCATACATATTTCACACCTAACTCCTGAATACCACTTAAACGAATAGCTGGTTTCATGTAATCTGAAAACACAAAGAATGTCGCTACTACAGGAATACAACCGCCATGTAATGCTATACCATTAGCTATACAAGACATGGTTAATTCTGCTACACCTGCTTGTAAAAATGATCCGCTAAAATCACCTTTTTGTAATGCTGAAGATTTCTTTAAGAATCCATCAGTTTTATCACTGTTTGATAAATCTGCTGAAGACACAATCATGTTCTCAACATTATCAGCTAAATAACCTAAAACATTAGAAGATGCTGCACGGGTAGCTAAACCTGCTTTATGCGCTATAGATTCAAAATCTAATTTAGGAAGTTCTCCAGATAAGAAGAAATCTAATTTACTGGCTAAAGCACTATTATCTTTTCTCCAAGCATTAATTACAGCTTTCTTCTTTGCTGCTTGTTCCGTTTTTTTAGAAATTATGTTTTTATAAAAATCACTTACATCACTGTAAATATCAAAAGGGTTTTCAACACTTGCTCCTAAATTTAGCAATGTTTTTTCATAATCTGCCCCTGTTGCTCCAATAGGTTGTCCGTGAAGTTCACAATGCCCTTCAAACATACTTCCATCAGCAGTTACACAACCTTTACCCATTATTGTTTTACCAATAATTAAGGTTGGCTTTTCAGTTTCGTTATTAGCATCTTTTAAAGCTTTTCTTATTTCATCATGATTATGGCCATCAATGGTTACAACTTTCCATCCCCAAGCTTCATATTTTGCTGCTGTATCCTCACTTGTTACCTCATCTGTAGATGTTGATAATTGTATATCGTTAGAATCAAAGAACATGATAAAATTACTCAGTCCTAAATGACCTGCTATTCTACCAGCACCTTGAGAAATCTCTTCTTGGATACCACCATCAGAAATAAAACCATATACCTTGTGATTCATCCAATCTCCAAAACGTGCCTGCAAAAATTTAGCTGCAATTGCCGCTCCTACACCCATAGTATGTCCTTGTCCTAATGGTCCAGATGTGTTTTCAATACCTCTAGCTACATCAACTTCTGGGTGCCCTGGTGTTATTGAGCCCCATTGCCTGAAGTTAGCAACATCATCCTTAGAATAATTCCCTAGCAGGTAATATTGCGCATACATTAAAGTTGATAAATGACCTGCATCCATAAAGAAACGATCTCTAAATGGCCATGACATATCAGATGGATCATAATTAAAAAATTCTGAATAAAGAATATGCATAAAATCTGCACCTCCCATTGGACCACCTGGGTGACCTGATTTTGCTTTTTCCACCATAGCGACAGCTAATGCTCTGATATTATCTGCTGCCTGTAAATTAATGTCTTTGTTCATTTTTTTAATTACGATTTATATTAACTACTTTAAAAAATTAGTGATTTAAAAACTCTAACTAACTTTTTAAATCATTCAAATTTTTGCAAATATATAATCTTTAGATTGCTTAAGTATCCTGTACTTAAAAATAATTTAATAACAGGGATAACATCTAAAAAAAGAGGCTACTTATTGATAATTTTATAAGAAAATTGATTAAACTTAATCTAATTCGAAATCAGCTTCTAAAGTTTGTGCAGAACTTCCGCCTACAAACACTTTAAATTCTCCAGGTTCTATGATATATTCACCTTGATTATTATAGAATCCAAGGGTTGTTTTATCTAAAGTAAATGTTATGGTTTTTGTATCACCTGCTTTAATTTCAACCAGATCAAACCCTTTTAATTCTTTAACCGGTCTTGTAACGCTACCTACCAAATCTCTTATATACAACTGGACTACCTCTTTACCGTCTCGATCTCCTGAATTTTTAACATCAACAGAAACTGTTATGTCGTTTCCAATATTGAATATTGAACCATTCAATTTAAGATTACTATACTCAAAAGTGGTGTAGCTTAATCCATGACCAAATGGGTATAAAGGCGTGTTTTCAGAATCTATATAATGTGACCAAAACACGTTGCCTTCAACATTTTTAGGCCTCCCTGTATTTTTATAATTGTAATATATTGGCACTTGCCCCACACCTCTTGGAAATGTCATTGGTAATTTTCCACTAGGGTTATAATCGCCATACAACACTTGAGCCACAGCATTACCGGTTTGTGTACCTAACTGCCACGCTTCTACTATGGCAGGAATATGTGCATCTGCCCAAGAAACTGCTAAAGGGCGCCCATTATTTAAAACCAAAACAATATTAGAATTTACTTTGTATACCGCTTCTAATAGTTCTTGCTGTACACCTGGTAGTTGTAAATTAGTTCTACTTCTAGCTTCACCAGATTGAAAACCATGCTCACCCAACACCATAACTACCACATCAGCACTTTTTGCAGCAGTAATAGCACTCTGAAACTCGCTCTTATCGGTAGTATTAATCCTTACTTCTTCAACAAATGCTGTTTTACCTACTGAAACATCTGCTCCTTTTTTATAAACTAATGAATTTCCTTTGTAGGCTTGCATACCTTCTAAAACTGAAACTGCTGTATTATCATCTGAAGCCAAGCGCCAACTTCCTAAAGGGCTATTTTTATCTGATGCTAAAGCGCCTATTAAGGCTATCTTTTGTCCTTCCTTTTTAAGTGGTAATAGATTGTTTTCATTTTTAAGAAGTACAATAGATTTTTTTGCCATATCCAAAACAGCCTCGTGATGTTTAGGATGACCAATCATTTCTTTTTCTCTAACTTCATCACAATATCTGTATGGATCATCAAAAAGTCCAAGCTCAAATTTCACTCTTAAAATACGACGTACAGCATCATCAAGTAAGTCTTCCTTAATAACGTCATCTTTTACTAATTGCGCTAATTCTTCGATATAAACATAGCCTTCCATATCCATATCAGAACCAGCAGTCACAGCTATTTTCGCTGCTTCACTTTTATTTTTAGCATGACCCCAAGATATCATCTCTCTTATTGAAGCCCAATCTGAAATCACAAAACCATTAAAATTCCATTCACCTTTTAATATATCACGTTGCAAATACGGACTTCCAGTGACTGGCACACCATTAATTTCATTAAACGAATTCATTACCGTTTTAACATCAGCATCTACGGCGGCTTTGAAAGGTGGTAAAACAACATTGTGTAGCGTAGATGTACCAATATCTACCGTATTATATTCTCTGCCAGCTTCAGAAAAGCCATATCCCGCAAAATGTTTAGCAGTAGCAGCTATGGTGTTTACACTAGACAGATCATCACCTTGAAACCCTTTAATTCTTGCTTTAGCTATAAGACTGCCCAAATAAGGATCTTCTCCTGCACCTTCCATAACTCTACCCCAACGCGCATCTCTTCCTATGTCTATCATTGGCGCAAACGTCCAATTAATGCCCACTGAAGAAGCCTCTATTGCTGCAATTCTTGACGACTGCTCAATAGCTTCTAAATCCCAACTTGCTGATTCTGCTAAAGGAATCGGACTAAGTGTTTTATAGCCATGTATAACATCAAACCCTATGATAAGCGGAATACCTAATCGAGATTCTTCAACTGCAATTTTTTGTACGGCGCGCACCTGTTCCACACCACGCACATTCAACATAGAGCCTACCCATCCTTTTCGTAAATGCTCGTACTTTTTAGCAGCAGTTCCTCCTTTAGGAGAAGGCCCTGTAAGATCCCAGAACCCGTTATACTGATTCATTTGCCCTACTTTTTCTTCAATAGTCATTAACTTTAATAATGAATCTATTTTTGATGTTATATTATCATCTTTATAATTTTCTGCACTTATTTCATTATTATTTTTACAAGCCATTGCTACAATAGTCATTATAAAAAGAGGGATTATTTTTTTCATTCAACCAATATTAATTATGGTCTAAAATACAATTTTTAATAACAACTAAAGCCTTAAAACCCCTTTACATCATACAAAATCTAAACACTTTAGCTATTGCATAGCCTCTTGCTGTATTTATACTAAAAAATGCTTAATCTGTAATAAATACAGGCAATACCCTTCTTTAGTTTTATAAAAAATTAGGAATTAAAATTTCCATACTATAATAACATACTAATCCTCAATAAAACATTATGATCAAGTATTCATATTTACTATTATTAACATTTTTCTCATTTACTTTAGCAACTGCTCAAAACGATATTCAAGACAATGAAATAAATAAAAAAATTGACAGTATAGTATCACTTTTAACACTTGAAGAAAAAGTAGCGATGTGTCATGCACAATCTAAATTTAGCACTAAAGGTGTTGAACGTTTGGGGATCCCTGAAATATGGATGTCTGACGGCCCCCATGGTGTTAGAGCAGAAATCAGTTGGGATTCATGGGACTATGCGGGTTGGACTAACGATTCAATAACTGCATTTCCTGCGCTTACTTGTTTAGCAGCTAGTTTTAACCCAAACTTATCTGCCCAATTTGGAAAAAGCATAGGCGAAGAAGCTCTTTACAGGGAAAAAGATGTGCTTTTGGGACCTGGGGTTAATATTTACAGAACACCTTTGAATGGAAGAAATTTCGAATATCTAGGTGAAGACCCGTATCTAGCCTCAAAAATGGTTGTACCATACATTAAAAATGTGCAAAAAAACAATGTTGCTGCATGTGTAAAACATTTTGCATTAAACAACCAAGAACATTGGAGAAGCACTATTAATGTTGAAGTTAGTGATAGAGCATTACACGAGATTTATTTACCTGCATTTAAAGCTGCAGTTCAAGATGCAAATGTCTGGGCTATTATGGGGGCCTACAATAAATTTAGAGGACAATATACAACACATCATGAATTACTCACCAAAACCATTTTAAAGGGCGATTGGAATTTTGATGGTGTAGTTATTAGCGATTGGAGTTCTGCTCACAACACCATGGAAGCTGCAGTTAATGGCTTAGACATGGAGATGGGAACAGGTACAGACGGTTTAGGTACAACTACCTCTAATCATTATGATTATTACTATTTAGCTTCCCCCTTTTTGAAAGCAATACAAAATGGTGATATAGAAGAATCTGTAGTTGATGATAAAGTAAGACGTATTCTAAGATTGATGTTCCGCACTACATTGAAACCCAATAGAGGTTTTGGAAGCGTAAATACTGAAGCGCATCATGATGTAGCCAGAAAAGTAGCTCAGGAAGGTATTGTTTTATTAAAAAACGAAAATAATTTTTTCCCTATTGAAGACAAAGAAGGCATAACCATTGCTGTTATCGGAGAAAATGCAACACGCTCTATGACAGCTGGTGGAGGTTCTTCAGAATTAAAACCTCAGTTTGAAATTTCGCCGCTTGAAGGTATAAAACAACGCTATAAAAAAGCTAAAATTATTCATGCAATGGGTTATCATACGGGGCCTTCGGTTTATGATAACATTATCCCTTCAACATTAAATCAAGATTCATTAAGAGTACAAGCCATAGAAACTGCTAAAAAAGCAGATATTGTTCTATACGTAGGCGGATTAAATAAGAGCCATTTACAAGATTGTGAAGGTGATGATAGACAATCTTATGAATTATCATATAACCAAGAAGAATTTATAAGCGAATTAAAGGCGGTTAATCAAAATTTAGGGATGCTATTAGTAACTGGAAATGCGGTAGAAACACCATGGTTATCAAACGTTAATGGTTTAATTCAAACCTGGTATCTGGGTAGTATGGCTGGTCATGCTATTGCTGATGTGGTAAGTGGTGATGTTAATCCTTCAGGTAAGCTTCCGTTTTCATTTCCTAAGAAATTAAAAGACAACGGAGCTCATTTTTACGGTGAGTTATCTTATCCAGGTGATGGAACTAATCAATACTACAAAGAAGACATCTTAGTTGGATACAGATGGCATGATACCAAAAAAATAGAACCCGAATTTGCTTTTGGTTATGGTTTATCTTACACAAACTTTAGTATATCTGATATTAGTACTGACAAGAAAAAATATTCTTTAGAAGACACTATTAAAGTATCATGCAGTGTTAATAATCTAGGAAACACAGATGGATCTGAAGTTGCACAAGTTTACATTGGAAAACAAAAATCTAAAGTTAAACGTGCTTTAAAAGAATTAAAAGGGTTTAAAAAAGTGACACTTAAAAAGGGGGATTCTAAAACTATTAATATTAATATCCCTATTAACACATTAGCTTATTATAATGAATCTATTTCAGACTGGGAGGTTGAAAAAGGTGAATACACTCTATATATTGGAAATGCATCAAATAGTATTACAAAAAAGATTAAGGTTAGAATCCAATAACAATCCCTTTACTAGTTAAAGCCAAAGATTATTTTTTAGTTTAAAATACAATTTAACTCTTAAGTAAAAACAGTTGTAATTTTACTAATTTTAAAAAGAAGACACTTGAAATTTAAAAGGCAAGTGTCTTTTTTCATCTTCTTCAATTCATTATTTATTTCTTAATGAAGTGTTTTATCCTAAAATAATATTCTAAATAATCTATAATCATCAATATGATTCAACACCTACCTTACCTTCTCATTTCAATCAGTTAATAACTTAACATAAGGTTTATATAATATCACTAATAAGCTTCAATAGAATCATTCATCAAGTATTGTTTTCTAAGTACTACTAAAAACAAAAAAAGAGACTGTTTTTAAACAGTCTCTTTTCTTTTTAAGAATAATTCTTTACTACTACCTAAAGCCTTCTATAAGACCTGTATGCGCTTTTTTAGGGGTGAAATCGTCATTATAAAACAAACCCCAATCTGGTTGACCCCAAAATGCAGGAAGCCATGATTCGCTATCTCTCATTCCCCAAAGCGTTAAAGCAAACTTATTTTCATCAGGAATTGCATTATAGATTTCTGCAACCTCTTTAGCTTTATTTTGTTGTGCTATTGCTCTTTGCTCAGTTAATGACGTAATATCATTATTAGGATTTACTCTAATATCTAATTCAGCAAAATGCATTTTTAATCCCCTAGACACGGTTCCGTCTACCACACTTTGTATTTGTGCTCTTCTGGGGAAATTGTAGGATATATGCATCTGAGCACCTACTCCATCAATTAAGTTTTTAGATTTTAAATCATCCACAATAGCAAACATAGCAGCTTGTTTACCACTATCAAAAGTAACATTGTAATCGTTGTAAAATAATATAGCATTTGGATCTGCGTCTCTGGCATATTGGTAACACTTCTCAATATAATTAGCTCCCATTCTAATTCTAAAAATTGAGTTCCTTAGATTGTTAGTACCGTCTTCAATTGCCTCATTAACAACATCCCAAGATCTTACTTTACCAGCGTATCTTTGCATTACTGTGGTAATATAATCTTTTACCAGAGTCTCAAACTCTTCATCAGTTCCAGAAAAATTATTCATCCAAACAGGTATGGAATTATGCCACACTAAAGTATGCCCATGAATATCCATGTTATTAGCAACACCATAGTCTACAATAGCATCTGATGCTGTAAAATCCAAACTGCCTTCAGTTTTATAAATCTGATCCATCTTCATTTCAAACTCTGCCGTAAGGCTATTAAACTCTCGGACTAAAACGGCATTATGACTTCCAGTTAAACGATCTGAGCGTACTGCCATACCCACAGAAAAACCCTTTGCTGCATTTTTTAGAGCTGGAGAGTCATCATCCCCAACAATAATTACTGTTTTACTAACTGCAATATCTCCATCTGGAGCTTCAACAGTTAATGTAACTAAATAATCTCCAGACACCGAGTAAACATGTCGTTCTGGGCCAGCACCATCAGGAACAGACTCACCATTTTCGGTAAACTGCCAATAACTATTTAAACCTGTAATTCCTGTAGATGTATTGTTAACTGAAATTTCAAACGTATTTGTTTCAGATACTGTGATATCAAAATCAACAGAAATAGGTATTTCACCTTCATCATCAACAATAACAACATTAATATCATCATCACCTCCACAAGAGAGCATGAAACTAAATAGTAATAAAAGTATTAATCTAAAATATTTAATTAGACTTTTTATTTTCATTGAAACAATTTTCTTTAGTAATTATATAAAAACTTTTGTTTGCCGTTTTATTATAAAACACAACTAATTTAATAATATTATGGTTTAATAATATCATCCATATAAAAAGTTCCTGTATCTGCAGATGGACCATTCACTATAAAAACAATTTGCGTATACGCCCCTATTTCATCAGGAGTCATTGCTTGAAAATTTGTATCGTCACCTGGCTCAAAAGCTCTTATAGCATTAGTAGCATAATTAAACGTTAATTCTTCCCATCCAGAACCAGTATGATTTGCTTGAACTTGTGCAGATCTTGCACCTGTTGGTGATACTTTTAAATCTACTGCAAGTGGCACAGGCACTTCAGAATACAACTTAATAGTAATAATCTTTTCATCAGTAGTTAAATCCAATAATGGAATATTAAATCCAGATCCTTGGAATTGCCCAGCGCCTCTTTGTATTTCTAAAACTTTTGCAGAGGTGTTTATTCCACTTGGAAAAGGATTATCTATAATTTGTATTGGTGCTCCAAAATCAAAAGACCCTTCTAATGGATCATTTTCAAAATTAAATTCATATGCAGGACCAACTGGAACTTCTCCTTGAGTTTGTATAAAATCATCTAAGAAAAATGTTCCTTGAGTGCTTCCGGGACCATCAATAAACATGGCTATTTGCCCATATTGACCAACAGGTATTAAGGGTTGTGAGTTTTCAGGATCGTTAGGCAAGAACACTTTTACAGCAGTAAAAAAATCAAATTCTAAAGTTTCCCAACCAGAACCTGTATGATTAGCAATAACTTCAACGCCCCTTTCTCCATTAACCCCACTTACAAACTGCAATGTAACTGGAATTGTGTTACCTGTGTCATTATAAACTTTTACAGATACTAATTTTTTATCACTACTAAAGTCAATAGGCGTAGGAAGACTGTATGTAAACCCTTCAAATGCATTGCCTGAATTCGTAATAGCTGCTACATTACTTTCTTCTTCATTTGTTTCAGATAGGTCTGGATTTATTACAATCTCTGTAGATACACCTCCAAAAGGATTAAGCGTATAATCCGTTAAAGGATCATCAAACGTTAATAATAAATCCAATGGTCCAGTTTGTATAGAAACTAATTCAATTATCTCATTCATTTTACCATTTTGAGAATTGCTTGCTTCCACAGTTACTTGAAAATCTCCACCATCAACATATGTATGCGTAGCAGTTTCATCATTGCTTAATGTTTCTGTAGTTCCATCTCCAAAATCAATAACAAATGTGTCTGCATTATCTGCTGAAGGACTTACACTTATTTCTTTAGCTGTTTCAGAAACCAACAAACCACTCTCTACATTTAAAATTGCTGTTGTTTCTACAAAAATATCTTGCGTAATTTCAGTTATTTTATCATTTGGTGATATGGCAAGGATTCTAATTGTGTAATTACCCTCAGGATATACATTAGTTGCCATTAAGTTTCTCCCAATAAGAGTTTCTGTATTGTTTGGGTCTCCAAAAAATATTCGAAAAGACGAAACACCTTTAGCTATTGGTGCTACAGTTACAAGTCCAGAATTATCAATTGCTATATCAACACTTACTTCCACCTCAGTAGGGGCTTCGTCTGCAAATAACACATAATTAAAATCATTCTCTTTCTCACATGACGTAGTTGCCAATATAAGAACGAAAGCGGTTAAAAGTTTTAAGAAATTTTTCATTATTAAATTAGTTTAAGTTTAATTTTAGTTATTAATTTTGATAAACTGTAAAAAATCGTTATTCTTTACAGAAATAGCATATTCAATGCTGTTTATTTTTATAAGTTTCATGTCTTTCACATCTCCTGTTGTGTAAAAACCACTTGATTTCGCAGTTATTGGTTTTAAATTACCTTTACCATCCCCTTTTAAAAACATTCCATATCCAGCATCTGCTCTTGGTGTTTCAACTTCTGATGCATACAAATTCCCTGCAGTTATTGCATCCAAATTACCATCTTTATCAAAATCTTTAACGAGGATTTGATTTATTGGACTTATTTGTACTTCATTGGGTAAAATGTGTTGTTTAAAAGAATTATTAGTGTTTTCCAAATACATACTTGCAAATGATTTCACTTGATAATGTATACCTTTTTCTAACTTATCTTCATCATAAACATCTGTTAATGTTGCTGTGGAATATTCGTTATAGGTTTCGTATTTCTTTTTGATGTGCGGCATTTGCTGCGAAGAGCATTCTCTTCCTCTCACCGGATACTTTTCACCATCATTGTAATAACTGAGTACAATATCATTAATATTATTACCATCAAAGTCGTTTAAATAAATATCGAAGGTTTCATCTTTTTTAGCTTTATACTTGTAGTTTAAACCTAAGTTACCGCAGAGTATATCCAAATCTCCATCTTCATCAAAATCACCTGATGATAAACTAAACCACCAACCTACTGTATCAGCTAGTCCTAACTCTTTTGTTACATCTTTAAAAACACCTTTAACGTTTTTAAAAACTGTTATAGGCATCCATTCTCCAGAAACAAAAAGGTCTTCCCATCCATCATTATCATAATCCAACCAAAGTGATGTAGTAACTAAACCTAATTTTGAAAAGATCGAGGCATTTTTATTGTTTATTTTAAACTGAGGTCTACCTGGTTTACTTACATTTTCTAACAAATAACTGTTTGCAGGGTAAGGATAATTTGCAGGAATTAATCTTCCACCAACAAACAAATCTAAATCACCGTCTTTATCAAAATCTTCAGCTGTTACTCTACTTCCACTTGTTGGTAACAATGGTAACGCAAATTTACTTTTCACGAAGTTTCCATTACCTCTGTTAATATATAGACGATCTTGAAGCATCTCAGAATTTGGTTTAAATTCGTTGCCTCCACTAACAATGTATAAATCGTTATCACCATCGTTATCGGCATCAAAAATTAAAGCACCTATATCTTCATAAAGTCTATCTTGAATAAGTATTTTTGTTTTTTGTTGTTTAAAACTGCCATCAGGTTCCTGAAAAAACATACCTCCTGGATATTTTGATGCAGCTCCAACATAGAAATCATCTAAACCATCATTATTTAAATCTCCAACAGCTATTCCTGGACCAAATTGCGATGTTTTATGAGGCAATAAAAGTTCATATTTAAAGTCATCATAAATATTTTCTTTATGCTTATAAATTGCTAGAGTATCTACAAAACTGTTAAAAACTATTGGATTTGAAGATGGTGTTGATTTAGTTATTTCTTTAGCATTTTCATAATTTATAGTAATAAATTGATTCGCTTTTACATCTTTTAAAATTTGTTTTTTACCATCTGGCCAGGTTATTTCAGCCCCATCAACATATTCTGCGTCTCCCAATCCAAAGTGTAAACTAGGTGCTACTGAGGACTGAAAACCTCTACTCAATGTTAATTCTTGGGTTTGCTTATAATCCTTTAAACTTAAATCTACACGACAACCTAGACCAAATTTATTGTCTTTTTTGTTTGAAAATTTAAAAACGATATAATTGTTACTTTCTGAGCTTTTATTTTCAAAAATAGTTGCATAATCATCTATATTATTTGTGATTATTTCTAAATCTCCATCGTTATCTAAATCTGCATACACAGCTCCGTTAGAAAACCCCTCATACTCTAAACCCCATAACTTATTAGCTTTTTCAAAGGTTAAATCTCTATTGTTTTTAAATACATAATTATCTATTTTTTCAGATGGTATTTCTAAACTTTTGGACAACAAACTATCTTTATGCTTTTTTCGTCCCTTTAAACCTGCAAAATAATCCTTATTATTAATTTCTCTTCGAGTTCCGTTGGATATAAATACGTCCTTCCATCCATCATTATCTAAATCAACAAATAAAGGTGCCCAACTCCAATCTGTAGATGAAAGACCCGCCAATCTTGAAATATCGCTAAATTTAGGAAGCGTACCGCCTTGGTTACCCAAACCAAGCTGCAATGTGTTTTGCATATATTGATATTGAAATCCAACATCTTCTATGTTCTTAAACATCAATGGATTCATACTAGCCATATTTGCTTTAGAACGCCTATTGGATTCAGCATCCATATCCATTTGTAAAATATCTAAAAGACCATCGTTATTAAAATCTGCAATATCTACTCCCATACCATAAAATGAAGTATGATTTGTTGTCTCTTTTATTTGATCTGTAAACGTGCCATCTTGATTATTTATATACATGCAATCTGGACTTCCAAAATCGTTAGACAAATAAATATCTTTATACCCATCTTCATTTAAGTCTGAGATAGTAACACTAAGAGATAAACTATAGCTTTTAACATTAGCTACTTCAGTCACTTTTGTAAATTTCCCTCCATCATTTTGGTACAAGTTATCTGTTTCATCATCAGTAACATGATCCATTCTCATTTTATAGTTATAGCTATTATAGTTAAATGGAGTAATTGGATAATTTGCTACAAAGACATCGAGATCTCCATCATTATCATAATCAAAAAACGAGGCATCAACACTATTCCCTATATCATCAAGCCCATATTCTTTAGCTTTTTCAGAAAACGTATTATCTCCATTGTTTATGAATAATTGATTTTCTTTTGGGGTAGATTGCCCACCAACCAAACAATAAATATCCAAAAAGCCATCGTTATTTACATCGGCCATTGTAGTACCTGTATACCAACTATTATCTCCTTTTAAATTTGCTGTTTCAGTAACATCTATAAATTTTAAATCTCCTTGATTTAAAAACAATTTATTTTCTACCATATTACCAGAAAAAAATAAATCTGTAAGACCATCGTTATTTATATCTCCAGCAGACACACCACCTCCCATGTATATGTATGGATAAGTGAAATAGTTAAGCGTATCATTTTCAGTAAGAGTATTTGAAAATACAATTCCCGTAGAATCTTTATTCAGTTTATTAAAAATAATTTTCTGTTCAGTTTTCAATTTATCATCAACCACAGCATCCTTTTTACAGGCTTGCAAAAAGCTTACAAAAAAAATCAAAAAGAGAAGAGACTGCTTTATTTTCATTATGATAAAGTAAAACACTTAAGTTTGTTTAGATTCATTTGTTAAGATAGGAGAGCAAAGTCAATACTTTACTCTCAACTCTCTTAACTGAAACTAAAACTATAATAATTAATTCTTAACTAGTAACCAGGGTTTTGATCACCTGGTCCTATTGCATCATTTGTATCAATTTCTAACTGAGGTATAGGCATCAGCCTATGAACATTAGGGTTATAACCTCTAGATTGCCCTGCATTATTGGTGGTTATTTCTTGAGCATCAAGATTCCACCTAACAAGATCATCAAACCTGACTTGCTCTCCACATAATTCAATCATACGTTCGTGTACAATAGCATCAAAAACACCTGAAGGGGTATCAACAGGGTAGCCTGCTGCGTCCATTTCAGGAGTACCATAAAGTGGCATTTCTACTCGTTCACGAATTTCATTTAAAAAATCGATAGCACCAGGATCATTATTTAATTTGTGCTCAACTTCTGCTTGCATTAAAACAACATCTGCATAACGTAGTACTCTTGCATTTGTTGAACCATTTTGCATGATAGTGGCATTATCATAAAGTTGCGAAAATTTAAACCATCTAATATTACCAGCATTCCAAATTAAATCGTTATTTGGACCATAAGGAACACCATTTTGAAGAATGGCTAAATTTAAACGAGGGTCATCATCTTCAAATTCAGCTAATAATTTATTTGAAGGATTTAGGTTACCCCAAGCCGTATACTCTTGAGCATGCCATGTCACTTCAGAAACACCAATACCAGTTTGAGACCATAAATCTTGCTCAGTGGCATCACCATTAAATGAAACTTCAAACATGGACTCGTCATTATATTCTCCAGATTCGTTGAAATTATCTGTATAATCTTCCAATGGTAATAATGAATAGTCTGTAATTTGCGAAAAGGCTGCTTGAGCTTCTTCATACATTTCTCTGTGTAAGTAGACTTTACCTAGCATACCTAAAGCTGCACCACGAGTAGCTCTACCATTTTCTGTAGCACCTTTTGGAAACAATAGTTCTGAAGCCATTTTAAATTCATTAATAATCACCTCATATACTTGATCTACACTACTTCTAGGTTCAGGGGTAATAGTAGCCTCAGATTCAAGTAATAATGGTACGCCTCCATAACGTTTTACTAAAAAGAAATAATACAAGCCTCTTAAAAAATGTGCTTGTCCTAATGCGTCTTCAATATCTGATTCAGTGAAATTAGATGTAGCCAATCTTCCTCTCATGGTTTCCTCTCCTTCAAGCACAAAATTACAAGCACCAATACCATTGTAACAATTGTTCCAATATTGAGTTGTTTGCGGTAAAGAAGGTGTCAAGGAAAAATTAAATGATGTTACAAAATTAGGATCTCCACCAGATTCAGATTCATCTGAGAATGTATCTGGTAAAATATACCCATACCTTTGGTATAAGCCTGCGTTCTGTAATTGTGCATAAGCGGCGTTTGCAGAAGCTTCAATTTGTGCAAGTGATTCAAAAAAGCTATCAGCAGAAAGTTCATTTGTGTTTTTTACAGCAACATCATCATCACAAGAAATCACCAATAATGAGGAGATCATGATAATTATTGTGCTAAGTCTAAATATGTTTTTCATCTTTTTTTTTTTAAAATTCTAATTGTAGTCCTAATATAAAAGTCTGAGGTCTTGGTGCCTCACCACGATCAATGCTGGTTCCTTGCAAGAGTCCATTAGAACCATAAAACGGTGCTATTTCAGGGTCTAACCCCTCATAACGTGTTAAAGTTACTAAATTTTGCCCTTGTACGTATAGCCTTGCTTTTGAAAGTACACCCTTGAAAGTATTGTTCAATATATCAGTAGGGAAAGTATACCCAATTGTAAAATTTCTTAATCTTGCATATGATGCATCTTGTATATAACGTGTAGATATAAAGTTATTTTCATTATTTCCTTCAAATCTGAATCGAGGTATATCTGTAATATCCCCCGGGTTTTGCCAGCGTCGTAGTACATCTGTACTGTGATTAGTTACATTCTCCTGTCCCTGCAAAAACCATATATTTGAATTTAATGCATCTACTCCAGAAACA
This sequence comes from uncultured Algibacter sp., assembly GCF_947490405.1. Taxonomy (GTDB): domain Bacteria; phylum Bacteroidota; class Bacteroidia; order Flavobacteriales; family Flavobacteriaceae; genus Algibacter_B. The sequence goes on from NZ_CANLGU010000001.1 coordinate 562,336, forward strand.
CCTGTTATCAGCATACTTAAATCAAAGTTTTTATATTCAGCTTTTATATTAGCGGAAAATGTAAAATCTGGATTTGGATCACCAATTACTAGCCTATCTTTATCATCAATATCACCATCGCCGTCTACATCTCTATATCTCACATCCCCAGGTCTTGGTTTAAATACAGCGTCAGAGTTTGGATCTAAATTATCTGCTCCTAAATGATCTATAATTTCTTGTTCTGTAGAATATACACCTTCAAACTCTAAACCATAGAAATGGAATATTGGTTCGCCAGGAGCCAATCTACTTAATTGTTCTGAGAATGGTGGATTAAAAGATGCTTGTCTTAATTGTTGGGTAACGGATCCTAAAGTAATTACATTACTTTCAGATATAGACACATTACCCCAAAAACTCCATTTAAAATCTCCTTCGTAATCGTTATACCCTAAAGTAAATTCCATCCCTTCAACTTCAACATCACCAACATTCTTTGGTAATACAACACCACTTTGTGAATCACCAGGAATACCAGCAGAAGGTCTTTGCGCTTCTCCAACAATTAATCCATCACTACGATTCTTAAAATAATCTGCAGCAAATGTTACTTTATTATTCCATAACCCTAAGTCAAATCCATAATTCTGGTTTATACCTTCTTCCCAAACCAAATCACGATTGTTAGCTCCTACTACAGTAAAACCTGGTTGTCTTACGCCATCAATAGGATAATTAAATCCTGGAGCTACTGATGGGTCGAATTGATTTACTCGACTACCTGAGTTAGGTAATCTGTTGTTACCAGTAACACCATAACTTGCTTTTAATTTTAAGTTATTAATTATACTATTCTCTAGAAATTTCTCTTTTGAAACTATCCATCCTACTGAAGCTCCTGGGAACCAACCTATGCTATTTTCAGGCGCAAAATATGAAGACTTATCTCTACGTATAGACGCTTGTAAAAGATACTTACCGTTATAGTTATAACTAAAACGTCCTAAATAAGACAGTAATTTAACAGGTATGGTAAAACTATTAGAAATACCATCTTTAACTTCTGGAATCTCTGATGTTACGTTATTATTTAAATCCCCTGTTAAAACTTCAGTTTTATCATTTTGTTGTTCTGCAACAAGTGTAGCATCAATATTATGATTTCCAAAAGACTTACTGTAATTCAAAGTATTCGTTAAAATTGTTGATGTTGAATTCGTTCTTCTTTTAGAAATAACTGTGTTTAATTGTCCAAACTGACCAGTAGTAGTAAATGCTCTACTGATATTATCTTGAAAATCATATCTACTATTTAAACCAAATTGAGACCTAAATGTTAATCCTTCTGCTAATTTAAATTCCGCATACAAACTTCCAATTAAAGATGTTGCTCTATTTAGATTATCTTCAGTCTCTTGAACTCTAACTTGATTTCTAGAGTTGTTAACATCACCAGCATTAGGTCCTGCAAAACTACCATCAGGATTCCTAACTGGAATATATGGCGCAGCAGCAATAACATTATAAAGTGGTACACGACCTCCACTTGTTTGAGGCGCTATAGTCTCTGTGTAACCGTAAGCAAAAGTTTCTCCAATTTTAAAGTTATCACTTATTTTAGCTTCACTGTTTGCGTTAAAAGTGTAACGTTTAAAATTTGTATCTATATATATACCATCTTGATCAAATGCTGAAAATGAAAAGTTATATTTAGCTTTTTCTGTACCACCATTAGCTCCAAAATTATAACTTTTCAATAGTGCAGTTCTAAATAAAGCCTCTTGCCAATCGTTATCAATACCATTTCCATCAAACTCAGGGTTATTATTTATAACACTTACTAATGTTCCCCCTTCATCTTGCGCATTTATTTCCTTAATATATTGCACATACTGTTCTGTGTTTAACAAATCATACCTTTTGTTAGATTGCTGAAAACCTGTATATGTACTAAAAGTAAATGATGTTTTTCCTACTATACCTTTTTTCGTAGTAACTATAATCACACCATTAGAACCTCTAGAACCATAAATAGCTGCTGCCGCCGCATCCTTTAAAATATCAATTTTTTCTATACTACCTGGGTCAATATTATTAATACTTGTAGTAAAGACACCATCTACAACATACAAAGGCTCGCCATCACCAAACGTATTTAACCCCCTTATACTTACTAGAGTTCTAGAACCTGGGGCACCTCCAGCTGAAATATTAACACCAGCTGCCCTACCTTGCAAAGTTTGTGATATATCCGCTACTGGAATTTCACTTAGCTCTTCTGATTTTACTGAAGATATCGAAGTTGTTAGTGTGGACCTTTTTTGGGTTCCATAACCAACAACTACAACCTCATCCAAAGATTGAATATCCTCTTCTAATACAATTTTAAAAACCGATTTACTATCAACCCTAATCTCTTTAGTGATGTACCCAAGAAATCCCACAGAAATAACTGGATTATTAGAATTTAAAGTAATAGAAAAGTTTCCATCAAAATCTGTAGTTGTTCCATTGTTTGTACCTTTTTCTATTACAGTAGCTCCAGGTAAAGGAACAGATGACCCATCTGTAACTACACCAGTAATTGTTTGTGCTACTAGAAAATTTGTAAACATTAAAACAACTAGAAATAGTAGTTTTTTTGAATAATACATTGTCATAATTTAGTTTAGTTTAATTTAGTTTAATTTAGTTAGTCTTATATTTTTTATGGTTGAAATACAAAAAACATAACACTCGAATTATCAAATTTAATTTTAATCTTAATTTTTTGTTAAGACAATTGAAGCAACATTTAGTACTTTTTACGCAATACCTTGTTTTTATTGACTTTAAGCTTTGTTATTAACGCTTATAAACTTTCACCCAGTCTACTTGCATGCTAGAAGTATTAACGAAACCATCTGAATTCACACCTTCAAAAAAACCACCTCCTACAGCAAGATTCAATACAATTTGCTGTTTGTTTCCAAACAACTCTGCTACAAAATTTTTAGAATCTGCATTATAGGTATGTAAAAGTAGCCCGTCAAATAAAATCTCTAAACTATTCGCTTTCCATATAAGTTCATACACATGGAAGTTTGATGTTAAGTTAACTCCTAATTCATGAGATTTTGATGTATCTTCATTCTTAGTTATAGGCATATTAGCCTCTGTTCCGTAAAATATGTTTGATTGAAATCCGGTAACTTGATTACCTCTAGCCTCTAATATATCTATTTCGCCTTTTGTAGGCCAAGGATCGGCATAGGTCCAAAAAGCTGGCCACATACCATTACCATTAGGTAATTTTATTCGAGATATTATCCTGTACTCGCGTTCACTTTCAGCATCTGATGGTCCAAATTGCGTTTTAGATTCTATTCTTCCTGAAATATATTCAAAATTTTTAGGTGTTGCATCAAACGGACTTGTTGCGCCACTTACCATAGCTTTTTGGGCATTTATGGTTAGTAGGCCATTTTGTAAACTAAGCTGCTCGCTTCTATATAATTGAATTTCATTATTAAAAGCCCCACCGGACCAAATATTCCATTTATCTAGATTTGTATCAAATTCTTCTTCAAATACTAAATTCCATTCTGTAGCATTCATATCGCCGTCATCATTTGGAGTATCAGGCTCATCATCTGGTGCTTCTTGTTCAACTTTAACAACTTCATTATTATCGCTAGAATTAGAACACGTATAAAAGCATAAGATAACTACAACACCTATTAATGACATTAATTTTATTGTATTTCTATTCATGACATTCTAAACTTGTAATTGAAAAATAAATAGTCATTTAATTGCCTCTATTATTCTAGTATTACTTTTCCTTTTAAAACACTCGTGGTATGTGTATCAGCAACACCACTAAAACCTGGTTGCTTACCACCAACACAAATTTCTAGAGTTCCCGCTTTGGCTTTAGAAGTGCCATCATTAGCAATTACCGCATATTGTTTTGGCGTAATCGTAAAACTTACTGCTTTAGTTTCGTTTGGTTTTAAATTAATACGCTGAAACCCTACTAAAGATCTTGTTGGACTTGTTTCACCAAGCTGCTGAGATATGTATAATTGTACGACTTCATCGCCTGCCATTTTACCAGAGTTAGTTACATCAACCTTTACGTTGATATCGTCATTTAAATTTGAACGCTGTGGCACATTAATATTTGAATATGAAAAGTTGGTATAACTCAAACCATGACCAAAAGGGAATAATGGATTGCCTTTAAAGTACCTATAAGTTCTATTTTCCATGTTGTAATTTTTAAAATCTGGCAAGTCGTTTACCGATTTGTAAAATGTAACTGGTAATCTTCCTGCTGGATTATAATCACCAAACAACACATCTGCTATTGCATTACCGCCAAATTCTCCAGGATACCATGCTTCTAAAATTGCAGACACATTATCTGCAGCCCAATTTACTGCCAATGCACTACCATTCATTAAAACTAAAACGGTTGGTTTTCCTAGAGCTTGTATTTTTTTCATCAGCTCTATTTGCGTTTTAGGTAATGTAATTTCAGAACGATCACCTTTATCAAAACCTTCAAGTAATACTGGCATTTCTTCTCCTTCAATTGATGGAGACAATCCTAAACACAATACAACAACCTCAGATTTTTTTGCAGCTTCTAATGCAGGAGTTATCAAATCTGCATCTGTTTTAGCCCATACTAATTGTGCTTGTGGATCTGCATGATAATTATAATATTCTATTTTTATAGTGTTTGATTCGCCTTTCTTTAATTTTACATCAAAATAGCGTGTTTTAGGCTCATGATCGTCACTAAATTTAAAGCGTAATTCCTCGTTAAAATATAGTTTACCACCACTACTAGCTCTTAAACCAATACGGTACGTACCTGATGCTTTTGGCACTAAAGTTCCAGTCCATTTTACCGAAAACACATCTTTTTTAAGATTATCTACAGGTAAATTAGATACCCAATTAAAATCTACTGTTTTATCGTTTCTAGTAAATTCTGGCTCACCTTTCCAATCTATAGTTTTAAAATATTCGCCTTTTAAGCCAGTATCATCTCCGTTTTTAAGCACATCTTCAGGAATAGGATTTAATGCAGGCCAACCCACAGCAATATCACTTCCTAAAGCGTAATGTACTTTAGCATTAGGCAGTTTATTTTGAATTGCTAATAAAGGTGTAAAATGATTTTTTGGCGTACCATGATAATTACCTAATAATACTTGTTTAGAATTTGCATTAGGACCAATAACAGCAATAGACTTGATATTTTTATCTAACGGTAATACATTATTCTCATTTTTCAATAAAACCATTGATTCTCTTGAGATTCTTTCAGATAAGTCGTAATGTGTTTTACTTACTACTACATCATACGGTATTTTTGACCATTTTACGTTTTCATCATCATCAAACATACCCAATTTAAAGCGCGCAATAAATAAACGAGATAGTGCTAAATCTACTTTACTCTCGTCTATAAGTTCTTTTAAAACAGCTTCTGATAAGTTAGGGTCGTAAACACTACCACAGTTTAAATCTGTACCTCTATCTACGGCTAAAGCTGCAGCTTCTTCGGGTGTTTCAACCAAATTATGTTTATTAGGTTCCCAAAAATCATTTATCGCCCAACAATCAGATACTACATAACCGCCAAATCCCCAATCATCTCTTAAAATTCTATTTAATAATAAATTGCTACCACAACACGCTTCATCTCTATACCTGTTATAAGCGCACATTACAGAATGTACTTTTGCTTCTTTTACAGCTGCTTCAAAAGCAGGCAAATAAGTTTCATATAAATCTTTATTTGAAGTATGGTAATTATCTTCATGTCTAGATTTTTCAGGACCGCTATGTACAGCATAATGCTTTGCCGTAGCCACAACTTTTAAATGCGTTTCATCATCACCTTGTAAGCCTTTAATATAATTAACACCTATTCTGCTAGTTAAATAAGGGTCTTCTCCATAAGTTTCTTGTCCTCTTCCCCAACGCGGATCTCTAAAAATATTAATATTAGGTGTCCAAAATGTCAACCCTTGGTAAATACCTCTTTTTCCTTCAGATATGGCTTTATGATGTTTTGCACGTGCTTCATCTGAAACGACTTCACCCATTTTAAAAATTAGTGGTGCATTCCATGTAGCTCCCATACCTATACCTTGAGGAAAAACGGTAGCTTCTCCTGCTCTTGCTACACCATGCAAACACTCATTCCACCAGTTATATTCTGGCACGCCCAAACGCTCAATTGCTGGCGCATCATAACGCATTTGAGACACTTTTTCCTGAAGTGTCATTTCTCCGATTAAGTTTGCTACCCTATCTTCTAAAGCGTGTTCTGGATTTTGGAATTTGAATTTGTATTCTTTTTGTTCTGTTTTACAAGACATAACAGATAATGCTATGATTAAAACACTAACATAAAACTTATACGTTTTTAGTCGATTCATTTGAAATTTTGATTATAAATTGAGATTTGAATTTAAGATTACATTAAAAAAACAAAAAAGGCCAAAATCAATGCTATCAAGGTTACTATTAGCAAAAATTCCAAAAACATTCTTTTCTTTAAAGACTTGAAATCCACGATAACAAATCTAGATAAGGGTGTCAAAATTTATTGGTAAATCTTAAGCATTTGCTAAAACATTTGAAGCATAATACGTGAAATATGAATGTGTGCCTTGATTATATTTAAAAATATACGAACATCTTTATTACTTAGAAATTTCTTTAACTAGTTGAACGAACAAAGAAACAATCACTGGTTACTAACCTCTATAGAAGTAGGCAAAACACCATAATAATTTTTAAAACATTTTGTAAAATAAGAATGTGAAGAAAAACCAACTTTAAAAGATACTTCACCAACTGTAGCGCTTCCCAGTTCTAAGATTTGTTTTGCTTTTTGAAGCCTAATATTTCTTAAAAACTCGTTTGCAGTTTGATTAGTTAAAGCTTTTATTTTGCGGTAGAATTGACTTTTACTTAAGTTTAATTCAGATGCCAACACCTCAACATTTAGGTTCGGATCACTTATGTTTTCATTAATATAATTAAGTACTTTTTCAATAAACTCTTTATCAATAGATGTTGTTTTAGTATTTTCAGGCAGCTCACTAATAACACTAAAGTATTTATTAAAGATTAATTTTCTACTTGTAATTAACTGTGCTAACCTAAGTTTTAGTAATCTTAAATTAAAGGGCTTTACCATATATGCATCTGCACCAAGTTCGATACCTTCCATTCTATTATCTATCCTTGCTTTTGCGGTAAGCATGAGCAATGGTATGTGACTGGTTTTAATATCACTTTTTATGTTTTTACAAAATTCAAAGCCATCCATTTTTGGCATTATAACATCTGTTATTATAACATCTGGTAAAATCTTGGTTGCTATCTCTAATCCTTCAAATCCATTTGCAGCTGTGTGAATTATATATTCACTTTTTAACTCTTCTTTTAAATAACTTTGAAGCTCTAAATTATCTTCCACTATTAAAAGGGTATGATTTGTTTCTGTTTTCTCTGTTTGCTGTATACCTATATCTTGTTTTACATTTTTATCATCAACTTGTTCTTGGATATAGGCTTCTTGTCTTTCTTTAATTTCTTGAACATCAGTAGTTAATTGATTTTCATTGAAATGAGATTTTCCTATTGGTAAGTGAATTTTAAAACTTGTTCCAGACCCTAATTTGCTATTAACATTTATAGTCCCTTTATGGAGTTCAACAAAACTTTTTACAACCTCTAATCCTATTCCAGTTCCTCCGTAGTATGTATTATTTAAATTCCCTACTTGATAAAATCTATTAAAAATCTTATCAACTTCTTCTTCATCTATACCTGGACCCGAATCTGAAATAATAATTTCAGTGACATCAATAAGGTTAAATTCATCAACTAAAGGCATAATGATTTTTTCTTCCTTTAGTTTAATCTCTACATTTATTAAACCTCCATTAGGCGTTATTTTCATAGCATTTGACAGTAAATTAAAAATAATCTTTTCTAACATGCTACGGTCTGCCCATATGGTGATCTCTGGAGAGTCTGTATCTACCGATAATGATATATTTTTTGCTAATGCTTCCTCTTTAAAGTGAGACACTACGTTTTTCGTAAAATCTACTAAGTTAAATTTACTAGCTTTTATTCTAACTTTATTTAATTCAAGCTTTCTAAAATCTAAAAGTTCTGTAATTAACCTATGGAGCCTATCGGTGTTTTTATGAACCGTTTTAAGTTTAGTTTTTACAATATCAGGCACATTTAACTTTTTATTATTCAAAATATCCTCAAGAGGATTTATTATTAAAGTTAAAGGTGTTCTAAATTCATGAGAAATATTAGTGAAGAATTGAAACTTTTTCTCGTTTAATACTTCCTTTTGTTTTCTTGTTTCTCTTTCATAACTAATTAATTGTTTTTCTCTAATGCGTTCTTGAATTGTCTTATTCAAAAAATAAAGTATTAATAAAAACAATGTTATATATGCAAATAAAGCTAAGTTTGTTTTCCACCAAGGTGGCAGAATTGTAATTGTTAAACTATTTGGGGTTTCATTCCAAACGCCATCATTATTAGCTGCTTTTAGTTTAAAGGTATATGTACCATAATCTAAATTTGTATAAGTGGCATTTCTTGTATTTCCTACATAATTCCAATCATCTTCTAAACCCTCTAGGTAGTATGCAAATTGGTTCTTTTCTGGTCTTGTGTAATTTATGGCTGTAAATTCAATTGTAAAAACCGATTGTTTGTGAGTTAAAGTAATTTCTTTAGTTTCAGATATTACTCTATTTAAAGGTCCATTTTCTTTATCTGGGAACACTTTTTTATTAAACAGCTTAAAATCAGTTAAATAAACAGAAGGTAAATTTGTATTAGTTATTATGTTTTTAGGATTAAAATAGTCTACACCTTGATAATTACCAAAGTATAAGTTCCCTGTTTTATCCTTGTAAACCGAATTAATATTGTAATCGTTTGATAACAAACCATCATTGTAGGTGAAATTTTTAAATTTCAAAGTTTCTGCATCATATTTATATAACCCAGAGTTACTACTTAACCATAAATCGCCATCATTACTTTCTATTATACCAGGAATATTTTCTCCAGAAAAACCATTTTGACTATCATACCAAGAAAAAGTTTCTTCATTAATATTAAATTCACAGAGCCCTGCTCCTCTTGTACCAATCCAAATCTTTTGATTATCCAAAGATTCGTAAAGTGTTAAAATATGACTTGATGTTAGGTAATTATTATACTTTTCAGCCATCTTATCAACATAAGATACCACGTGAAACTCATTATTAGCATCTTTTATTAATTTAAACAAGCCTTTAGTTGTGCCTACCCAAATGTTTTGTCTGGAATCTATTAAAACTTTTCTAACATCTACTTCAGTTAAATCGCTTTCTACAAAGGGTTTTGAATCACATCTTTTAAATGTTTTATCATTATAACTAAAGGTATGGAGCCCTTTAAAAAATGTTCCAATCCATATGGTGCCTTCTTCATCTTCATCAATACTTAAAATAGTATTAGAAGCTAGAGCTCCGTTGGTATTATTAGTGTTGTAATTAATAAACTGTTTTGACCCACTAGGCAAAAAGAATATACCATCATTCCAGCTACCGAGCCAGATATTATTTTTACTATCTATAAAAGCACATTCAAGATAATCGTTAGTCAAACCTGAATATATGCTTTCATTTGTACTACTTACATGAATAAAACTTGATTTTTTTTCGTTGTACACATCAATACCACCTCCATCCATACTAATCCACAAATCACCTTTACCATCTTTAATGAGCCCTGTAACTGAAGGACTTGACAACGAGTTTTTATTATTTTTTACACTTTTAATGTGGTTAAATTTATCATACAAGTCATCATATATTCCAACACCACTATTGTAATATCCTATCCATACACGATTATCTTTATCTAAAAATAAAGACCATATAGAATTCGATAACAAACTATTTTCTTTGTCTTTGTTGTACAAATATTTATTAAGTAATTTTCCATCAGAATCTAACTGTATAAGTCCATCATTCTCGCTTCCACATAGTATGGTACCATCTAGAAGTTTAATCAACGCAAATATTCTTTTATTGGTGATTTTAGAATTGATTACTCTATAACCAACCAAATCAGAATCTCTATTTTTTAGGCATATTAATCCGTTAGACTCTGTACCAATCCAAATGTCTTTATAATCAATTAAAATAGAATGTATAGGTTCAGTTATAGAAGAAATCTTACTGTTTATTTTAGAAAATACTAGTTCTTCTTTAGATGCATTATATTCTAATAAACCTAGGTTTGTTCCTGCAAATACTTTGCCTTCTGCATTGCATTCAAGTGCATAAATAATTAAATCAGAATTATTAATATCTGGAGTGCTAGGAGTTTTAGTAACCTGTAATGTTTTAAGATTTAATTTATAGAGTCCTGAATTATAAGTGCCAATAAATAAATTATCTTCATAATCACTACAAATACTTCTAACAGATAAGTTTTCTTCTTGTCCAGTATCTGCATTGTATATTGGAATTCTTGTAAATTGATCTAAATCCCTGTTATATAAATTGAGTCCTTCCTCGGTACCAAACCATAATTTATTCTCCTGATCCAAATATGAGCAATAAACAAGACTACTACTTATAGAAGTAGAATCTTTTAATGAGAGTTTATACTTAACATAATCCATCCCATCAAACCTGCTAACACCAGCCCCTGCAGTACCAAACCATATAAAACCATAATGATCTTGAATAATAGTTGTTACCGCTAAATTTGACTCTCCTTTTTTTACATTGACAAAATCGAGTTTCTTTATTTGACCCTGAGAGTATCCACTAAACCATAATAAAAAAAGACAAACACAAGTATTTAAAAACTTCATATTATTTTTAATCAATTGATTTTAATGAATTTAATAGTGACTAGAAAAATTGGGGTTTGAATTTGCAAAAATAAATATACGATAATTTTACTTTCAAATTTTCATTACCCTATACCAAACCCTATTATAGTTATAGAAAATGTAAAAAAAGACATCACTTTTCAATGATATATACTTTTCATCATTTTATTTAAACTCGTTTAATTTCAGTATCTATTTTAATAAAAAAAACCAACAATATATCTTTAGTATCTCGAATACATCTTTGTACAATATTTCCTGAAAAACAATAATTGGGAGTATTTATTGACTGCAAAAGGAAAAATCTACAATTCCTTAGGAATCATATCTATTTCAAGAGGCGCTTCTCTAGCCCATCTTTGCAGTGTAATTAAAACACACTATTAAGATGACAACATTTTTCAACATAATAAAATCACTTTTAAGTGCTTCACCTAAAAGTATTTCAAATAATATACAACAACAAATTATTAAGGGAAATTGTGATGACTCTCACGCATCTGGTGCGTATTGCTATTCAGAAAAACCCTTTATTTCAAATTTTTAATAAACCATTTATAAAACAATTATTATGATAACATTTAATGTTCCAACAAGAGAAGAAGTAAATACTACAAATCAAGCAATTTTTGACAGCTTAAAAAAAGCTGTAGGTTTTGTTCCTAACCTTTATGCAACTTACGCATATTCAGACAATGCACTTAAAAACTATCTTGACTTTGCTAATGCAAAAACATCTCTTAAAGCAAAAGAGAAAGAAGTTGTAAACTTAGCTGTAAGTGAAGTAAACCAATGTGAATACTGTTTATCTGCTCACACAGCTATTGGTAAAATGAACGGGTTTACTGAAGACCAAATTTTAGATTTACGTACAGGTCAAGCACCATTTGACACAAAGTTAGATGCACTAGCAAAACTTGCAAAGAACATCACAGAAAACCGTGGTAATACAGATGCTGCTATTCTAGAAAACTTTTTTGATGCGGGATGGACTAAAGAAAACCTAATAGACACAATAGCCTTAGTAGGAGATAAAACCATCTCAAACTACATAAATAACACCACGAAAATCCCAGTTGATTTTCCCGTTGTGACACCTTTAGAAACTGCGCTTATTTAATCCCTATAATGATGATGTAGTTTTGTTCTGAACAGCCCACAAAAGTGGGCTGTTCTTTTTTAGTATCAAATTAAATGGGAGAGATGTAAGATTTATTTATATATAACCCTAATTATAAAACTACAACGACTCTTTAAACTCCTTTTTAAACGTAGCAGGTGGTGATCCCACTTGGTTTTTAAAAAACTTAGAGAAATGTGCTGGTTCTGAAAAACCAACTTCATAACCAATTTCTTCCGCAGTTTTATCAGAATAAAAAAGCAACCTTTTAGCTTCTAAAACAATACGTTCGTTTATAATTTTTAAAGGAGATTTATCACCAGATTTTTTAAATAAATTAGATAGTGTTTTTGGCGACTTAAACAGCATATCAGCATAATCGGCAACTTGATGTTTTTCTCTAAAATGTTGCTCTACCAACAGATGGTATTGTCGTACCATATCATACTGAGGTTTAGGTATATCTTCTTCAGAATTCTCAATCTTAATTAATCGCGTTGCTTTAATAAGCAAACGCTTTAAAACCGTACGAAGCATTTCCCCTTGAATATGATCTTTTGTTTCAAACTCTTCTTTCAAAATAAGAAACATGGCTTCAAAATTAGCAACCTCCTTTTCGTTTAGCGTAATTACAGGTGGAAGTGAAGAACCAAAGAATAAAAATCCTTGACAGGATACTTCTGCATCGTGGTCGCGTATACAATAAAATTCACGATTAAAAATAAAAGCAGTAAGTCCTGCATCTTTTTCCATCTCCACAATATTAAGCGGCGTACAAAATGCAACTTGGTTCTTTTTAATTTGCAACCTATATCCATCTACAATTATGGTTGTATCACTGTCTCTTGCCCAAAGTATTTTATATAATCCTTTTTTATCTAGTAGATTCATTGCTGGTCCACAGGTAAAATTGGTGAGGGTAAACAAACTCTCATCTTTTATACTTGAGTATTCTAATTTCATTATAATAGGCTGTTATAGTTAGGTCATAAATATAAAAAAAATTAAATCGCTTTACACTAATATATATTTATGCTAAACCTCATAGATACCACCACTATTTTTTAACATTTCACCATTAAAAAAACACCGTTTATATATTTTACTAGTGCTAATACATACTTTTTTACGTTGAAGTGAAAAATGTACAATTTTACAGGAACAACCTATATTTCAAACCCTTTATAACGAGGCTATATTTGTACTATCAATAATTAATAACCATAAAAAAATAAAAATTATGCAATTTATCACAAAAAAAATCCACTCGTATTTAGATTACCCAGTAGCAATCTCTTTAATGGTATTACCATTTGTATTAGGCTTAGGCGAAACCAATCCTATTGCGTTTTACCTTTCGCTAATAGTAGGTATAGCTGCTCTAGGTTTAACTATTTTAACAGATCATCAAACTGGATTACTACCTGTTATCTCGTACCGTTTACACTTATTAGTAGATAGTGCTGTAGCTGTATTGTTTGTAGTAGCGCCATTTATCTTTTCTTTTGAAGGACTTGATGCTTATTTCTATTGGATTAACGGTGCTGCTGTACTATTGGTAGTGTCTTTACATAAAAACGAAGCGCAAAAGCCAGTTGCCTTAGTGTAGTAAACCACAATATAAATAAAGCCTGTCCTCTTTAATCAATTAGTGATTTTAGAGGACAGGCTTTTTTAATTTGATTCGTTTTATGAATGCTGTAGATACTTTAAAGCATTTAGATAGTCAATTTAGATTATAGCATTCTTCAAAACGCCTTTTAATCAAGACATGTAAAAGGATTTTATTCTTAAAATTTATTTGTAATAAATCAAATGAATAACAACTTGTATTCTAAGCCCATATTACATCAAAAAAAGTAGAAATCAATACCATACAACTTTGCTCTTACACACTATTCTACTTAAAAATGAAAAATGTATAATTAAACAGGAACAAACTGTATTTCAAATACTTAAGTGTTAATTTATCTTTGGACTATCAATAATCATAAAAAATAAAATTATGCGATTTATCACAAAAAAAATCCACTCGTACTTAGATTACCCAGTTGCAATTTCGTTAATAGTCTTACCCTTTTTATTAGGCCTAGGCGAAACCAATCCACTTGCGTTTTACCTATCAATAATAGTTGGTATAGCGGCCTTTGGACTAACCATTGTAACAGATCATCAAACAGGATTCCTCCCAATTATTTCGTACCGCTCGCACTTATTAGTAGATGGTGCAGTAGCCGTATTATTTTTAGTAGCGCCATTTATCTTTTCTTTTGAAGGACTTGATGCTTACTTCTATTGGATTAATGGTGTGGCTGTACTTATAGTAGTTGCGCTTCACAAAGCTGAAGCTTAAGTACAACAAACCTTCAGTAAAATATAGCCTATTGTTTAGAATCGCTAATGATTTTAAACAATAGGCTTTTTAAATTTTAATTTCTAGATATAACGCTTCTTTTTCTAAGAAACAGTTAATATGTTTATTCTTTAACGCATAATATAATGGTTTTATGTAGTCGTTAAACTAACAATTATGACGCCTTAAAAAAGCATAAAGCAGTTTATAAAACTCTAAAAACAACTTCAGACATAGGCTTCTATATCATTCAAAATTTTGTGAATATATTTAAAGTTCTAAAAACAATTTTAAGTGCATCAAACCCAAAGCTTGAAGATGGATAATACGTTTTAAACTTAAAACATTTCTCCATTTCACTTTTTTATCAATTTAAATACATAATACCAAGTATATATTCCTTTTTATGAAGGCTTAAAATATGTTGACTTATTATCAAAACACAGAGAGTCTCAATTAATTACTAGAAATTAAATGACGATATAAATCGCTTGGTTTCAAAATGATGTTTATTTAAATAGCTTATGTTATAAACGCAAAAGAGGGACGAATTAAAATATTCGTCCCTTTAATATTATAAACTACACCTTCAGCTTACGAACCCTTGAAAAGACTTACTAATAGGCTAGTATTTAGAAGCTAAGGCTATATACTTTTTTTAGTAAAACTTATATTTCATATCAAGTTTCTCAAGATTAAAAAGATGCTTCTTTCTTTTAAAACTATAGAGGTATTTAACACGTTTTATGGTACTGGTCTTGTCTTAATTTTACAGCTCTAAAAGAATATAACATCAAGCTTAAAAGTGCTAGAATTGCTACTAATATTCCCAAAAAGAGCACATAAATATCTCCTTTAAAATTCCAACCTACGTTTTCCTTTAGTCCAGAAAAGAGTGCTGAAAGCACAAAATTTACCACCGATAAATACAATAGTGCCATGGCACTGTTAATGAGTTTAAGTTGATTTAGTTTGCGCTCAATTAAGGTGGAAGCATTCCCTTCATTTTCATTGATAAGCACTTTAATCTCCCTGCTCAAGTCTATCATAATATTTGAAGTTGATAGAATGAGTAAACAAATACCTGGTAAAATGGTTATGGGTACGTACCACTCTTGCATTGCTTAGTGCTTTAAGTAATCTTTAAGTCCATAGCTGGCAAGTACGCCTTCACCAGTAGCTGCTGCCACTTGAGCTATAGCGCCCTCGCGACAATCGCCTGCTGCAAAAATGCCTTCAACAGATGTTTTAGCCAAGCCTGATGAGGTGATAAACCCTTGCTTATTTAGGTCTATTACGTTTTCAAAAACCTTTGTATTTGGAATTAATCCGATGAAAATAAACGTACCATCTCCCTCTATGAGTTCTTCTTCTCCTGTAGCGTTGTCTTTAACTTTTAACCCCACAAACTGGCCTTTATCATCAGAAATAAATTCTAAGGAAGTTTTATTCATATACGTTTGTACATTATCCATTTTGGGTAGTTTCTCGGTATATGTAGGTGATGCCGTAAATGCTTCGGATCGGTGTACAATTTTCACTTTTTTAGCAAAGCTAGACAAGAAGATGCCCTCTTCTAGGGCGCTATTTCCTCCACCTACAACTACAACGGTTCTATCACGATAAAACGCACCATCACAGGTAGCACAAAAATGCACCCCAGAACCTATTAATTCTTCCTCTCCAGGAATATGCAAACGTCTATAGGTTGAACCCGTAGCCGCCACAACACTGCGACCAATATAGGTCTCAGTAGCAGATTTCACATAGAATTTATTATCCTTCTTTTCAATAGACTCCACATCAACTCCTGTGGCAATGGTTGCGCCGTAGGTACGTGCCTGTTCTTCCATTTTATCCATTAAATCAGGACCAGAAATATTTGTAAATCCAGGGTAATTCTCAATAGTTTCCGTTAAAAAGGCATTACCTCCTATGGTTTTCTTTTCTAAAATGATGGTATCAAAACGATCGCGTTGCGCATAAATAGCAGTCGTTAATCCTGCGGCACCACCACCTATTATAATGGTATCATATACTTTGTGTTCTTTCTTCACATCAATGTTCAACAATGCTTTCAAGGTAGCATTATCAGGGTTAGTATGTGGTTTACCATCAATTAAAATAGTAGGTATAATACGTTTTCCGTTATTGATTGTTTCAACTGCGTTAGTTGCCCACTCGTGTTCATCTACATCTATAAATTGAAAATTAACACCATTATCTGCGAGGTAACTCTTTGCCCTGCGACAATCTGGACACCAGTCTGCCCCAAATAATTGTACCACGCCAGCATCATTAATACCTAAGGCATCTGCTAACTCTGCATTGTTTGGGTTGGTATATGTTGTTCCGTTTAAATCTATGGTTGGGATAATACGCTTTCCGTTATTGATTGTTTCAACCAAACGTGTGGCACTTTTATCTAAATCTACATCAACAAAATCAAAGGGAACGTTGTTTTCTTTTAAGTATGCTTTTGCTCTTCGGCAATCTGGACACCAATCGGCGCCGTATAATTTTAATGTGTTCATTTTTTTTGGTTTTTGTAGTTATGTTTTATTTATAGTGCAAATATCGTAGTGTTGCACAGTTCTTGAAATATTGATATTTCCGAAGTGATTGTATATTTTTCCTTTTTTCAAAAAAGTATACATTATGATAACTTTAGAAAGTCCGTTAGTTAGTTAACGGACTTTTTACAATATTTCTACAAAACCTAGTTATTCCTTACTTATTATTTTTAATATCGATAATTTGTCTAACCATTTGGTTTGTAAAGCCCCATTCGTTATCGTACCAGGTCATTACCTTTAATAAATCGCCATCTACCACACGCGTCATACTTAAATCAACTGTTGAAGCAAAAGGACTTTTTACAATATCAGATGATACTATGGGGTCGTATGTTGTATCGATAATGTCTTTATAGCGGTCTGTTTTTGCTTCTTCTTGTAAAATATTGTTTACTTCATCTACGGTAACATTTTTATCCATTACAAAAGTCATATCAGATAAAGAACCTACTGGTATAGGTACGCGAATGGCGATACCGTCAAATTTCCCTTCGTATTCAGGTAATGCTTTTGTGGTTGCAATAGCTGCTCCTGTACTGGTTGGAATAATATTTGCCGCCCCTGCACGCCCCATTCTAAAGTTCTTTTTACTAGGGCCATCAACCGCAGCTTGCGAAGCAGTGTAAGCGTGCACCGTTGTCATAATAGCTTTTTTAACACCGAGTCTTCTTCCTAAAATCTCTACAATAGGGCTAATATTATTGGTAGTACAACTAGCGCAAGAAAATACTGAAGTATGTCCGGCTTCTGTATTTACACCATGAACAACAGTAGGCGCTTCTGCGCTTTTTGTAGGCGCTGAAATAATTACTGTTTTTGCTCCTGCCTTAATGTGTCGTTCTGCATCTTCATAACCTGTAAAAACACCCGTACTTTCTATAACTAGATCTACTTGATGTTCTTTCCAAGGCAGTTCTTCTGGGTTTCGTTCACTGTAAAATGGTATGGTTTTTCCATTTATTTCTAATGCCTTATTGGTGTGTGCTACTCTATGCTCATACCTACCATATACGGTATCGTAATTTAACAAATAGGCAACATTTTCAATATCTACGATATCATTTACAGCAACTATGTCTAGTTCTGGGTTTTCTAATATTACTTTGAGCGCAGCTCTCCCGATACGCCCCATTCCGTTAATTGCAATTTTCATTATGCTTGTATTTTTGATGGTTTATTAATTTTATTTATAGTATGCCTTGTCGTTTCTAAAAAACTAGCTATTCTAAATTTATCAGATAATAGCATATCATCTCCTGAAAGATTGAAAAGTACATTTTCCATTATATTTGATGTGTCATTTGTGTAGTTCATAAGTATCGTTTTTAATTATGGTGTAAAATTACTGCAGTTATAAAGACTCTGAAATAGCAGTACTTCCGATATACTTATACATTTTTCCCTTAGAGCAAAAATATGTTGTAAAACAACTTTATTCCTTAACTCAAAACCATTAATCACCTACTATCTGGCAAACATATTATTATGAATTATTTATTTAATAACCATGAATAAACTGTTATGATAACGGACTCTCAAACTAAGAACCATTGTTGAGAAAACTCAAAATTTATTCATCCTAATGAAAACAAGGATTGATTTCAAATGAAGGTAAATAACATCAATCAATTATTCATCTTAAAAAATGGAAATATTGTACCCAAACAAAAAAACCTCTCATTTCTGAGAGGTTTTACATTTACAATTTTATAATTGAAAAAGTGCGGGCGGGGAGACTCGAACTCCCACACCTCGCGGCACTAGATCCTAAGTCTAGCGTGTCTACCAATTCCACCACGCCCGCAAAAGGATTGCAAATATAAACAACATTTTTAAATTGCAAACCCCTAAACCTTAAAAAACGTTCTTTTTTCATACTTTTGAATACTTACTTACAAATTCAAGATGAATCAGATTCAGCCTTATATTTCGCAACATAAAGACCGCTTTCTAAACGAGCTTATCGAACTGCTTAAAATACCTTCTATCAGTGCCGATTCTGCATATAAAAACGATGTTTTAAAAACTGCCGATGCTATCAAAATTAGTCTAGAAAAAGCAGGGTGTATCACTGTAGAAATATGTAAAACTGATGGTTACCCTATTGTATATGGTGAAAAAATAATAGATAAAAGCCTACCAACAGTATTGGTTTACGGGCATTATGATGTACAACCACCAGACCCTATAGATTTATGGGATTCTCCACCATTTAAGCCAGTTATAAAAAGTACAGAAAAGCATCCAGAAGGTGCCATTTTTGCTCGTGGAGCATGTGATGATAAAGGACAAATGTACATGCATGTGAAGGCTATGGAATTTATGACTGCCACCAATCAATTACCTTGTAACGTTAAGTTTATGATTGAAGGCGAAGAAGAAGTAGGTAGCGCAAATCTTGCAACCTTTGTTAAAAACAATCAAGAAAAGTTAAAGAACGACGTTATTTTAATTTCTGATACCGGAATGATTGCTAACGATGTTCCATCCATTACAACAGGGCTTAGAGGTTTAAGTTATGTAGAAGTGGAAGTCACTGGTCCCAATCGCGACTTACACTCAGGACTTTATGGTGGTGCTGTAGCAAACCCAATTAATGTACTTACAAAAATGATTGCATCGCTTCACGATGATAACAATCATATTACTATTCCTGGATTTTACAACAACGTTGAAGAACTCTCCAAAGAAGAACGTGCAGAAATGGCAAAAGCACCTTTCAGTCTAGAAAACTATAAAAAAGCTTTAGATATTGATGCGGTTTACGGAGAAGCTGGCTATACAACAAACGAACGAAACTCTATAAGACCTACGCTTGATGTTAACGGCATTTGGGGTGGCTACACGGGCGAAGGTGCAAAAACAGTTATTGCTAGTAAAGCCTATGCTAAAATATCTATGCGTTTAGTACCACATCAAAATTGGCATGAAATAACACAACTATTTAAAACTCACTTCGAGAATATTGCACCCCAAGGTGTTAAAGTTAAAGTAACACCTCACCACGGTGGGCAAGGTTATGTAACCCCAATAGATAGTATTGGCTATAAAGCAGCAAGTAAAGCTTATCAAGATACTTTTGGAAAAACCCCAATTCCCCAACGTAGTGGTGGCAGCATCCCTATTGTATCTTTATTTGAACAAGAATTAAAAAGTAAAACCATTTTAATGGGCTTTGGTTTAGATAGCGACGCCATACATTCACCAAATGAGCATTTTGGGATTTGGAACTACCTTAAAGGCATCGAAACTATTCCATTATTTTACAAATATTTCACAGAGCTTTCAACATAATATTTTGGGCGTTACCCACAAGAGGTCGGGCTTTCCGCTATATCTTTTTTGAGAAAAACAAAAAAGGATGCCGCTTCAATCCCTAACGCAGTCCCAACTTTAATTGATATTACATGAAAAACCAACATACCAATCACCTTTTACTATTAGGTCTTGCCACATTATTTATAAGTACATCAGGTGTATTAGGAAAATATATAGATCTCCCAACACCTTTAATTATATGGTTTAGGAGTGCTTTAGCAGCCATTTTCTTGTTTTTATTCTGTAAATTCAAAAAGTTAAATATTAAATTAAAATCTAAAAAAGATTTACCTACCATTATCTTAGGTGGTGTATTGCTTGGTATACATTGGGTAACCTACTTTTTAGCTCTAAAATTAAGTAACGTAGCAGTTGGTATGCTTTCTATGTTTACGTTTCCAGTAATAACAGCTTTATTAGAACCCTTCTTTACAAAATCTAAATTAAACCCGATACATGTAGTATTAGGCCTCATGGTGCTATTAGGCATTTATATTCTTGCTCCTGAAATAAATTTTGAAAGCACTTATTTAAGAGGTATTCTCTTAGGTGTATTTTCCGCTTTTAGTTATGCCTTACGAAATCTTATTTTAAAAAGACATGTTTCACGTTACGATGGCACCGTATTAATGATGCAACAATGCGCAATAGTGGCTCTATTATTAATACCTGTTTTATTCAATATAAATATTGAACAAATACAAACCCAACTCCCCTTTCTTTTAATCCTAGGCTTGGTCACTACAGCTTTAGGACATTCTTTATTCATAAGTAGTTTAAAGCATTTCTCGGTAAGCACTGCAAGTATTATTGGTAGTGCCCAACCTATTTTTGGTATTATTATGGCTTATTTTTTCTTAAACGAAATTCCAACTCTTAACACCTTTTTTGGAGGCGCTCTAATTTTAGCAACTGTTATTATTGAGAGTGTAAGATCAAGAAAGTGATATTATAATGTAACAAAACACACGCTTTAACGTTCTAATAGTCAATCAATCAAAAAACAATCACATTATGTTAAAGCGCTTTTTCATCATCTGCTCTGGGGCAGACACCGATATTTTAGAAGATTGTTCTATTGGAGAACAAAACAAATATGCAGGTATTGGGGCTACCGTTTTCTTTACAGCAGTTATGGCTTTTATAGCTGCCAGTTATGCCCTATATACTGTTTTTGACAATTTATATACCTCCATTTTCTTTGGTCTTATTTGGGGATTACTCATTTTTAATTTAGACCGTTATATTGTTTCAACCATTAAAAAAACAGGGCATGTTATTGACGAAATAATTCAGGCTTCTCCCAGAATTATTTTAGCTATTATCATAGCAGTTGTCATATCAAAACCTTTAGAATTAAAGATTTTTGAAAAAGAAATTAATCAAGTTTTATTGGAACAAAAAAATGAGATGACCCTAGCTAATAAAACGCAAATAGCTGAACAGTTTACACCTAGTATAGAAGGATTAAACAATGATATTTTGATCTTGCAACAAGAAATAGATACTAAAGAAGCTGAAGTTAATCAACTATATGACACTTATATCGCAGAAGCGGAAGGTACAGCAGGAACAAAACTATTAGGCAAAGGACCTGTATACAAGGAAAAACGAGAAAAGCACGACGCCCTTCTTGCCGAATTACAACAATTAAAAGCAGATAATAAAGCAAAAATTGCTTCTATTGAAAGCGAGATTGTAAAACTTAAAGGCGATTATGATACTCAAGTTGCAACAACACAACCCATAATCAATAATTTTGATGGTTTAATGGCAAGAGTTGATGCTTTAGGGAAACTACCATGGCTACCATCATTCTTTATTTTTATGTTGTTTTTGGCTATTGAGACCTCGCCTATTTTTGCAAAATTACTATCACCTAAAGGGGCTTACGATTTTAAGTTGGATGACCAAGAAACAGCATTAAAAACCAATGTGCTTCAAAATAAAAACCAACGTGAGACCATGCTAAAAACGGATTACGCCATTAACGATCGTATATATGGTGATATTGAAAAAGAGGACGAACTATATAACTACAAGCGCAAAAAAGCGAGGGAACTTATGCAATTGCAGGCAGATGCCTTTTACAAGCAACAAAAAAACATTCTGTGATTATGCTGCTGCTGATTCTGTTTTAAAATGATCGTATAATTCTTTACAACCTAAACCAACTATAGATAATCTTTTATTTTTTGCTAAAGCTTCTTCATGAAGTTTTGCTATAGCGTCTACGCCATATTTATCCATACTGATGATATCTTGAATACTGATGGTAAGGTTATTTACTCTTTCAAAAATATTGTTGAATTCGTTGTTAAACATAGCAACATTTTTTTTGTTAAGTATACCTTTTACTTTGAAGAAATTGTTACAATTGGTAATTTGAAAATCCATAATTTAAGTGTTTTTAATGCGTTATACTATAAACTTGAGGGAGTGTAACCGGTTGATTACGAGATAAAAATATAAAGTATAAAAACTAATACACTATTTTATCGATAAATAGATTTTAACTTTAGATAAAAAAATACTTTCTGTAAATTTCATCGATGAGTAACCTTTTTTAGTGATGAGATTTTGTTACTTTTACTTTGGCTTATTCATTCTTAATAAAAAGATTTGGTATAAGTTTTGCACTCAAATAAAAGGATTTAATAAAACATTTAAAAAAATGAAAAAACTACTTGTATTACTTTTTATGGTAAGTTTCTTTAATGGCTTTTCACAATCAAATGAAGAGGCCGATGTAAAAGCTATCAATAAAGTTTTAAAAAAACAACGCATAGCTTGGTCTAACAACGATATAGAAGGTTACATGGAAGGCTACTGGAAAAGTGATTCGCTTAAGTTTTATGGAACAAATGGTGTAACCTATGGTTGGGAAAATACTTTGGATCGCTACTTAAAAGCATATCCAACAAAACAACATACAGGAAAATTAAGCTTTAGAATTAACGATGTTTCAAAAATAAGCGAAGGTGCTTATTTTGTTTTAGGAGAGTACCATATTAAGCGAGATGTGGGAAATGCTGATGGTATTTTTATGCTTGTTTTTAAGAAAATTAATGGGGAATGGAAAATTATAGCCGACACCTCAACTTGATAAAAACTACTTTTACTGTTTTAATTTCTTCATGGTCTCTTGATGCTTTTGTAAATCTACGGGGTTATAAATAACCTGTTTTGATACTGGATATTTTTCTAGAAGATGTTTTGGGCGTATTGGTCTGTTATGAAAATTACCGCCACAGTTTGGACAGACTTGTTGAAGTAAATTTTCCACACAATCTTTACAAAAGGTACATTCAAAAGTACAGATCATAGCTTCTTTTGAATCGTAGGGCAAAAATTTATTACAGTTCTCGCAAGTTGGTCTTATTTCTAACATTTATTTTATATTGTTATAATTTTAGCAAAACATCTAAGACAATAGGCAATAGCTATTTTTGGCAGATACACCCGCGTTAGGGATTGCAGCGGCATCCTTTTGTTTTTATATAAAAAACCAAAATTTTAAATAGGCCGCAAGTTATATTAGTAAACTCCTAACCTCTGCTGGCATCACAAAACAAAAGATATAGCGAAAAGCCCGACCCGACCTTAGGAGGGAAACGCCCATAACCTACAACTTTTTAACGTAATCCGTTATAATTACAATTTGTTGCGTATCTACTTTACCTTCTATATACTTATCATTTTCTCGATCTAATCTTATATTCCTAACTGCTGTACCTTGTTTAGCCACCATACTTGAGCCTTTTACCTTTAAGTCTTTTATCAAAACTACGGAGTCGCCATTTTGGAGTATTACCCCATTGCTATCTCTATGGATGATTTTCTCGCTTTCATCTTTATCTTCTCCTGTTGCTCTGGCGAGTTCCAAAGCATCGTCATCCAAATACATCATGTCTAGTAAATCTCTAGGCCAACCTTCGTTACGAAGGCGTTGCAACATTCTCCAAGCCATTATTTGAACCGCTACGTGCTCGCTCCACATACTATCGTTTAAACATCGCCAATGGTTTGGATTCATATCTTCTTCGCCATTTATTTGGTTTAAACATGTTTTACAAACTAGAACATCATTGGCTACATTTTCGTTTAATGATGGTGGGATGGTATATTGGTTTAAATTTTCAGTAGAAGCACATAATTCGCAAGAGTTGTTGCTACGGTCTTGTAATGTTTGTAATACGCTCATTAAATATTTGTTTAATGCAATATTACATCTAAATTTAAGTGTGAACAAGTTTATATAATAAACAACAAAGGCTGCATAATGCAGCCTTTTATTATACTATTTTCTAAATTTTTACTTTCGTAATTCTGGAACTACCGAGTATATGGCATCACTATGGAAACCTGTAAAGTATTTTCCTCCTAGTTCGTCCATTTTCTTTTTAGCTGCGTCATCACTCCAATGTGCATTAAACAATTCACCGTCTTTATCAAACATGTCGTTTAAATCATCTATTGAACTTAAAAATGTTGCTTCAACAAACTGTCTTTTGTCCGATCCATATGCATGTGCCATTGGATAATAGGCTTTTATGTAATCGTTCTTTTTGGTAACATGCTCATGATACTCTGTGAATGTTTTCATAAACTCTTCTTCTGATCCATTTTCGGGATATGCAAAATGGCTTACTCGTAAATGCACTATCATATCTTTAGCAGCAGGTATAGCAAGCGGTTTAGCAAAGGGCATGGTAGCATAAATCTCATCGGAATGTCTTACCTCATAAAAGTTTGTTTGTTTCTTAAAAAAGGCATCGCGTTTTTCTTCATCTGGCCAGCCAGCTTTAATTAACTCTTCTGCTTTCTTCGCAGCTAAATCAATAGCATTCCAATTTGGATAAGCTTGAACATAGATTAGTTCTGAATTATCAGCAGAAATATTATGCAAATAGAAACCTGCAGCCATAACATACTCATTCTTCTTGGTTACTTTGTCCATAAACTCCTTTTCAACGGCTTTCCAATCGTCCATTGTAAAGTCATCGTTATCCATATTCCAATGCATGGTGGTCATGGTAACGTACTCTGGTGCTTGAGATTCATCTTGAGCTGAAATAAATTGTACTGGAAAAAGCAATAGCATCATAGCAATTGCCAAAAATAATTGGTTGGTTGTTTTCATAATCTGTTAAAAATTAAAGTTAATATATGGGTTAATTAAATACTACTTTAAGATTTAAGGGCTTTTGATTATGCTATAAAATGTATTAGGAAAATAGAGAGATTATAAATATAGGTAAAAACTATTGATTATCAGGATTTTGCTCAATCAAAGTAGCTCGCATCTTTTTAGTCATCCCTTTTACTACCATATCGTAAGAATGGTCTATCAATTCTGTTATCAATTTTGGTTTCAATTCACCTTCAAAAATATTTATGGTATTCCAGTGTTTGTTGCTTACGTAAGGTCCTGCATAAATGCTATTATATTGCTCGCGTAGTTCTTCGGTGTATTCTGGATTGCATTTTAAAGTTATTGTTCCTTCGCCTTTATCCCACAATCGTAATGGCGCTAATAAAAACATTTTGGTAAGCACTTTAAAAACAAGTGTATGATCATCAAAAGGAAAACTTTCAGAAGTTCCTTTTTTACTTAAACAATATCTTCTAATTTGCTCAATATCCACTGTAGTTTATTAAATTATAATCAATAATTTGGGCGTTACCCACAAGGGGTCGCGCTTTCGGCAGTCGCTACCTCCTAACGTCGGTGAGCTTCAACAAATGCCTCAATCCCTAACGCGGGTCTATCAGCCAAAGCTAGTATTCTATTCTAGTAATTTTTTATCCGCACCATCAATCTCTAGTGCCGAATAGTCTAACTTCCAACCAATAGTTTCAACAATGGTTTCAATAAGCAAAATAGTTTCTAAAGCTTCTTTTTGAGCCACTTCTATCAATCCACTCTCGGGTATTTTATCTTGAATATGTTGTTTTGCTTCGTTATGCAAACCGGTTAAATCGTTAGCTTCAAATTTATTAAAATAGCCATCAGACTTATCATAATAATTCAAGTTAGTCTCTATCGAAAGTACTTCTGGCTGCGGAAAATTTTTTAAAACAATCTTCTTTTTATCAGTATCTGCCTGTAAATCAATTTTAGCCAAATCATAACCCACATGTGCTTTTGCGTTAATTACAACAAGCGCTTTCTTTTTACTTGTTAAGAGTTTTAAAAACCTCTGTTTTACATCTTCGTAATGATAAATTTCAGCAAAATCACCTTCTACTGTAATAAACTTACATACCTTTTTAATCTTATCTAAAAGTATGGTAGATTGCGAATTTACAAGCTGTTTCTTCTTTATAGATTTTAAAACAGTTACAACGCCTAACGTAACTAAAATGGCAATAATGGCGACTAAAAAAACTTCCATTTAACTTATAACTTTATATAAAATAGGTTTACTTGGTGAGGCATCATTCTCAAACGGTGCTATTTGTAAATTTAAAAAATACTCACCATCTTCAATTTTATTAGATACATAAATAAACTCGGTAATTGTAGCATCTAATCGTAACTTTCCCTCTGTATTCCAAAAGGCATTATGCCCCAATAATTCTCCTCCGTCTTTTTCTCTGTCTATACTTGGTAAATCAATTAACAAATGTTTTATGCCCTTATCAACTAAAAATTTAACAGCATCTGCTTTTAAATAAGGCCAGTTAGTATTAGAATATTGCCTTGAAAATTTATCTCTAGTATTAGGTATTGTTCTAATAACCACGGCATCCCTTTTTTTATTTCCTAAGACAAATTGCAATTGTTTTTTTGAAATAACTTTATCTTTCATAAAATTTTCTGGTGCAACAGTAATAACTTCTGCTAAAAAAAAGAAGGTTTTTAAGTGCTTATTTATAGAATATACTTTTTCTGTAATATGACCAACACATTCAGTATGTGTACCATGTGCATGTGGATTAAATTGAATATTATTAAAATTAACACTTGCGCCTTCACTTACAGCCGCAGTCCACTCACCATCTTTTACAGGTTCAATTTTAGGTTCATCAACATACCATGCATTTACATTATTTTTTGATGATACAAGTGGCATGGAAATGTCTAGAGGTTCTGATAAATCTATTTGAAGTTTTCTAGAGTTGTATTGTATGGTTGCAATCAAGATAAATTAATTTTAAAAAGGTCTGAGGCTATTCCATCACTTAAAAATTTTCCTTTTTTTGTGGTTCGTAATTTGTCATCATCAAGATACAATAAATGTTTCTTAATATAAATATCTGACTGTTGTAAAAGGTACTTTTTATAATTTTTACCAAAATCACTTTCTACTTTTTCTAAAGACACGCCCCAAATAGTTCTTAAACCCGTCATAACATATTCATTGAACTTATCTGTTACAGAAAGTGTTTCTATTTCTAATGGTAATTTATTTTGCTGAATACTTTTAATGTACTTTGTATTGTTAGACACGTTCCAACTCCGTTGGTCACCATTAAACGAATGTGCCGAAGGTCCGATACCTAAATAGGACTTCCCTAACCAATAGGAAGAATTATTTTTACTAAAATAGTTGGGCTTACCAAAATTTGAAAGTTCGTAATTAATAAAACCTGAGTTTTCTAATTTATCTACAAGAATATCAAATTGCTCTTGCGCCAAATCATCATCAACATTATCAATAACACCTTTTTTTATAAATGTTTCTAAGGCTGTTTTGGGTTCAACCGTTAAGGCATAACAAGACATATGCGGTACGTTATATGATAAAGCGGTTTCTATATTTTTAATCCACTCTTCATTACTCAACCCCGGAATTCCGTAAATTAAATCAATTGAAATATTATCAAAATAACGCGTAGCTTCTGATAAACATGATTTTGCTTCTATTTCATTATGTGCGCGATTCATTAACTTTAAGTCTCGCTCAAAAAACGATTGAATTCCAATGCTTAATCGATTTATCGGACTTTCAGTTAATCCTTTTATTATATAGTTGGATAAATCGTCTGGGTTAGCTTCTAGAGTGATTTCTGGGTTTTTAATAACAGGATAGTTTTTATAAACCGTATTTACGAGTAATTCTAATTCATTTCTATTTAATAAACTTGGAGTACCACCACCAAAATAAATAGTTTCTACGGTCTCATTTTGAAGTTCATCCTTTCTTAATTGCAATTCTTTAATCAAACATTGAATGAGATCATCTTTCTTTTTTAAAGATGTCGAAAAATGAAAATCGCAATAATAACATGCTTGTTTGCAAAATGGTATGTGAATGTAGATGCCGGCCATTATTTTTTAACCCGTCCTTCATTCTGCTTAACAAAAGCACTCCATCCAGAATAACTTTTACCTACTTCAATCCTTCCAGAATTATAAAAATGACAAACCGCAGCAGCTAAACCATCAGTAGCATCTAAATTTTTGGGTAATGTTTTTAATCCCAATAAACTTTGCAGCATTTTAGCAACTTGCTCTTTACTGGCATTTCCATTACCCGTAATAGCCATCTTTATTTTTTTAGGCAGATATTCTGTTATGGGGATCTCTCGACTCAAACCTGCAGCCATAGCTACACCTTGTGCTCTACCTAGCTTCAACATACTTTGTACGTTTTTACCAAAAAAGGGAGCTTCAATAGCAATTTCATCAGGATTGTGAGTATCTATTAATTCAATTGTACGCTCAAAAATGAGTTTTAATTTCAAATAATGGTCGCTGTACTTTTTTAAATCGAGTTCATTAAGTTGAACAAACTCCATCTTTTTACCAACCACTTTTATAAGTCCAAAACCCATAATGGTTGTCCCAGGGTCTATCCCTAAAATAATTCTTTCCTTTTGCATTAATCTCCACAATAATAACAACCACTCAGCGAAATAGATGCGCCAAAAGTTAGGGTTAATAAATCGCCATTAAAAGACCCGATACCACTAGAAACAGGATTAAAATCCTTACCAAATCCCAAAACATAAGAGGTATCAAGGTAAATGGTAAGCTTATCTGAAATACCATAATGAAATTCAATACCACCCATAGCATTCAAATACGAGGCTTTATTATCTCCAAAATTCCCCAATGGCTTAATTATAGAATATCCAGGACCAGCATGAATAAAAGTTCCCATTTTATCAGAAAAACTTATCAAACTAGAGGCATCAAAAACCAATTGTACATTTATACGAGAGTAATTTAGCTTAAATTCTGGTGAATTGTCTGCGTTTGAAAACCGATTATAACCAAAATCTAATTTCGCTCCCAATTTGGGTTTAAACATATATTGCAACCCTAAGTTTATTGTTGGAAAGTTTATAGAATTTGCTTCAAAATTATTTACAAATCCATTTGAAGATGGACTATTTACCCCCAAAGCAAATTGGGCTTTTACCGTGCTTGTATCACCTTGCGAAAAACAGAAAACACTGTAAAAACATGTGCTAAATAAAAACCAAAAAAACGTATTCAATTTAAAATTTGAGACCATATGGTTATATTGGTTTAATTTGCATCACGAAACATGTACGCGCTACCATACAAAACTAAACAATTCTTTTTTGTGTTTATTAAGTTAAGCATTGTTGTTGGCGCATGCTATTTCATCTATGAAAAATTAACAAACAATGACGCATTAAGTTTTTCTAACTTTACGCAAATTTTGATAAAAAACAACGTTTTTTCATCAAAAAACATCATTTTTTTACTCATTTTAAGCTTTTTTAACTGGTTTTTAGAAATTGCAAAATGGAAAAAACTCGTTAGCAACGTAAAAAAAATCACTTTAAAAGGTGCCTTAGAACAAAGTTTAGGAGCTTTAACCGCATCTTTATTTACACCTAATCGAATTGGCGAATACGGAGCCAAGGCCGTTTATTACACAACAAAATTTAGAAAACGCATAATGCTTGTTAACCTCATAAGTAATGTTTTGCAAATGAGTATTACAACCATTTTGGGAATTATCGGGTTTGGTATTTATGTTACTAAATACAATCTCGAAATAGATTATTTTAAAATCGCTCGCTTTTTTGTTTTTGTAGTTATTGCTATTATTTTATTAGGGTTTGGAATCACTAAAAGCACATTTACTATCAAAGGGTTTTCAATTGATAAACTTAAAACCTTCATTATTAAATACCCAAAAGGCAAGCTGCTTGCGGGATTTATATTATCATTTTTTAGATATATCATTTTTTCTTTTCAGTTTTATGTATTACTCTACATATTCAAAATAAATTTAGGATACTTAGATGCTATGGTCATTATAACCTCCATGTATTTATTAGCTTCGATAGTGCCCTCTATTTTTATTTTTGATGTAGTTATAAAAGGCAGTATCGCAGTATACTTATTCTCTCTAGCTGGTGTAAACGAATTAATTATATTATCCATTATCACAATAATGTGGCTACTAAATGTTGTAATTCCTAGTATATTTGGCAGCTATTATGTACTTAATTTCAACTTTCCAAAAAGTGACGATGACTTATGATATTAACTAGCCTTATCATCACAATTATTTACTTGTTCTTAATCGGAAAATTTATAATAGGCTTTAATAAAGTCTCCATTTTTAAGTTAACAAATACTCCTGCAAAAACTCAATTTTCAATACTCATTCCTTTTAGAAATGAAGCTGAAAATTTACCTGCTTTATTAGAATCTATCAACGCATTAAACTACCCTAACCAGTTTTTTGAAATTATTTTTATTGATGACAATTCTGAAGATAATTCCGCTGAAATAGTACAAAAAACTTCAGCAGAATTCAAACTCATTTTAAATAATAGACAAACAAAATCTCCAAAAAAAGATGCCATTACCTCTGCTATAAAAAAGGCTAAATACGAATGGATTATAACCACAGATGCCGATTGTATAATACCAAAATATTGGCTTGATAGTTTTAACGAGTATATTCAAAAAAACGATGTTGTTTCTATTGCTGCACCAGTAGCTTATATTGAAGAACAATCCTTTTTAGACCAATTCCAAATCTTGGATATATTGAGTTTACAAGGTGCTACCATTGGTGGTTTTGGCATTAACAAACCATTTTTGTGTAACGGTGCAAATTTTGCTTACAAGAAATCTATTTTTAAAAAACTAAACGGTTTTAAAGGCAATACTAACGTTGCCAGTGGAGACGATATTTTCCTGCTCGAAAAAATTGCTAAAGCATATCCCAAGCAACTTCATTATTTAAAATGCCAACACGCTATTATTAAAACAAAATCGCAACCCTATTGGAATGCTTTATTCTCACAAAGAGTACGTTGGAGTGCTAAAACTAGCCAATATAATAACTGGTTTGGAAAAGTTACTGGACTTGTTGTTTTACTTATAAATTTGCTTATCATTACAAACTTAATACTCACCTGTTTTGGTGTTATAAATATTAAAATTCTATTTTATATACTGGTTATAAAATTTAGTATAGATTTCTTTTTAGTTTATAAATCTGCTTCATTTTTTAATCAAAAACACATCCTAAAAAGTTATGCACTAGGTTTTATTGTGTACCCATTTTTTAGTGTTTATATTGCCATTGCTTCTCTGTTTTTGGGTTACAAATGGAAAGACAGGTACTTTAAAAAATAATTTTAGTAGTTTTATCACTCATGGACTTATTCAAAAAAACGTCAAACCCAGCATTTAACAATTACTTCTTTGGTGAAAGAAATACTTCACCTAAAACAATGTCTGTGACGGGTATTTTTATAAAATCAATGTTATCCATTGCCATAATTGTTATTATATCCATAGGCATGTGGCGACTTCACGAACAAGGAGTAAAAATTAAATGGTATTCATTGGGTGGCATGCTAGCCGCAATAATTATCAGTATTGTTATTTCTGTTCGTCAACATTGGGCACACATTTTAGTACCGCTTTATGCTATAGCCAAAGGATTTTTCCTGGGTGCTATGACGGTTTATGCACACGCCCAATTTCCTAATTTACCCTACCAAGCCATTGGCATAACCATCGTTACATTTGTCGTTATGTTGTTACTCTATCAAACACGACTTATTGTAGTTACCAAAAAACTTCGCAGCGTTATCATAACTGCAGCAGCAAGTATTTTCGTTATCTATCTTATCTCATGGATTTTAAGCTTTTTCGGAATACAAGTATTTATATGGGGCACCTCATGGCCAGCCATTATATTTAATATTCTGGCAGCCATTTTCGCCTCATTATCCCTACTTCTCGATTTTGATTACATTGAGCGTCACAAAAACAAATCACCAAAATATAAAGAGTGGCTCGCTACTTGGGGGCTTTTAGTAACCCTAGTTTGGTTATACATGGAAGTGTTAAGGCTTATGCGAAAACTAGCCATAAGATTTTAATAATTATGGCGTTACCCTCTCCTAAGGTCGGGGTCGGGCTTTCCGTTACAATCTTTTTGTAAGCTTCGCTTCGATATCTTCAACCAAAAAATATTTTGGTCTCGATAATCTCACAAAAAGGATTTCCACTACAATCCCTAACGCAACCTATCCGCCATAGTAGTTTCACTAATGCAAACTAATTCTAATCAAAAAATTAATTTACACTTATAATTATTGGTAAATCAAACTCTGTAGTTACTTGTTGCCCACGTTTTATAGCAGGATAAATTTTAGGTAAAGTCTTTAAACTCTTATCAAGTAAAGCTCTAATATTAGGAATTTCTCTAACCGTCAGGGAATCAATTTCAGATCTATTTAACAACAAATCACCAACTTCAGAAACTTGGAAACCTAATCGAATAGTATCATTAACATCTTGGGTTACCACAATCTTTTCATCTTGTAAAAAACTAATAATATTATTAGTTATAGTTTCTTGAAAGCACTGCGTTTTTTCATCTTTACTAAGCACCGAATCACAAACAGAAAAACTTGGATATTCATCTACATCATTCCAGTTAAAGGTTTCTAACTCTTCTTTTAAAATAGCTTCAGAAGATGTTTTTTTAACATTAAAATAATCACAAGATGTGAGTAATAAAATAAGTAAAAAAACAAAAGAATACCTCATGAAATACAACTGAAACCGAAAAGTACAATTTTTTTATGTCCTATAAAATCTAAAAAAACAAAAACCGAAGTTTTAGCTTCGGTTTTAATTTAAATTAACAAGAATAGTTAAAACTAATCCTTAGCTTTTTCCTCAGCTATGGCAAAAATAATTGGTAACGAATAAGGTACATTAACTTTTTTGCCTTTATGCTCACCAGGAGTAAACTTTGGTAATGTTTTTATAACACGTATGGCTTCTTTTTCTAGTTCTGAATGTTCAGCTCTTGAGCGCACATCTATTACGTCTCCTTCCGTATTTATCTTAAAAACCACCCATATACGTTGTCTACCAGTTAGCTTCAATTCATTAGCAAGTTTTACATTAAAATTAGAATTAACGTGTTTTGAAACATTCATAGCCATACATCGCTTTTGCTCTTCTTTAGGGATGCTTTCACAACCAGGAAATAAAGGCACTTGATCTATAATAGCAAAGGGTATATCAACATATTTTATAATATCAGCAAAAAACGGGTCATCAAAACCGTTATCACTAGTTAAAACAAGCAGTTTTTTTAATTCTTTCTCTTCTTCATTACTTATATTCCCTTGAATTTGAATTTGCTCAAAAACAATACATATTTTTTTCACTAATTTAGAATTGGTTTTTTGAGACGTATAAGCAACAACTTCTTTTACTAAGTCAGAATTAAAACTTTCTCCTCTAACTGTTTCAAATAGTAACTTTAACCCTTTTTCTTCATTTTCATTTAAATTGCCTTGAATTTCTATCTGCTTTTTTACAGCTTTAATCTTTTCTATTAAGGGGCTTTCTTTTTCTATATCCTTCGCAATATTATAACTTGTGTCTTTGTCATTTTTAGCCTCAATACAAGATGTATAAATCAGCATACCAAATACCATTGGAAATAATAAGGTATATTTTAATAACTTAATTTGTTTTGATTTTGTTTTTTGTAACATAATAATTCGTTTTTTGATTAATGATTTTTTGTAAAATGGATTGATGAATGAAATACGATTAGTCTCGAAAACCCGAGCTAATAAATTTTGATAATATTGATTCTTATTTTGGTGTTTTGAGGCCTGATCATCTGCTATAAATTCATGAATTGATATGATTCTATTCTGATACACATAAATTAATGGATTAAACCAAAACACAATTCTTAAGCACTCAAAATATAATAAATCTAGAGTATGCCTTTGCTTTACATGTACGGTTTCATGTTTTAAAACTGATGATTTTTCTTCAGGCACTAAATTTGTTCCAAGAAAAATAAAATTAAGAAATGAAAATGCCGCAGTACTCTCTTTTAAATCTACAATGTATAATTTTCCAACTCTATGCTTTGTGTTTTTTAGAAGTAAGCCCATAATTTTTGTGAGCTTAAATAAGAAAAACAACAGTGCTAATCCGGTACCTAGATAAATAATAAATTCCCATGACCATATAGAATTTTGATTAGCAATAACCGCATTTTGCACATTAAACCCATCTGCAATTGTTGGTTCTTGCCCAATAAATACTTCAGGTAAATTGATGATATATTCTTTAGAAATAACGTCTTTAAAACGTTCTATTTTAATAAATGGTAATACTAAAGATAGTATAGAAGTTGCTAACAAATAGGTTCTATTCCAATTGAAAAATGTTTCTTTTTTTAGAAATACATCAAACACAATTAAAAAAAATAATTGGAATCCAATAGTTTGTATAATATAATGTAGCATGACTATGACTCTTTTTTATTAATTTCTTTCAATACAGATTCTAAATCTTTAATATCCATATCATTTTTCTTTACAAAAAAAGACACCATACTTTTAAACGATCCTTGAAAATAATTATCAACCAATTTATTTATGGATTGATTGCTGTAATCCTGTTTTTTCATCAACGGGAAATACACATGCCCTTTTCCTGCTTTTTCGTAATCAACAAATCCTTTGTTTTCTAAAATTCTAACAATCGTAGATACGGTATTGTATGCAGGTTTTGGTTCTGGAAGTTGCTTTATTATAGCTTTTACATTCGCTTTTTCTAAGCGCCATAATATTTGCATAATATCCTCTTCTGCCTTTGTAAGTTGCTTCATAATTATTGTAAATCTATCATTCAACTAAATATTTAGTTGAACAAATATAACTAAAAAATTAGTTTAAACTAATTTTTTAGTTTAAAAATGTAACATTTGGCATGATTTTTAGTCTAAACTAGTATATAACTTAAACATTTTTATGGATATTATTTTAATCATCATTGCTGCTTTTATCATGTTTTTAGGCATTATTGGCAGCTTTTTACCTGTTTTGCCTGGGCCACTTACAAGTTGGATTGGTCTTTTAGTGGTACATTTTACAGATGCTATCCCCATGGACAAAACTTTTTTAATTATAACTTTTGCAGTCGCCATATGTATTTGGATACTCGATTATATTATCCCCGCAATTGGAACTAAACGTTTTGGAGGATCAAAATATGGTATGGTAGGAACCACAATTGGGCTTATTGTTGGATTATTAGCTCCAATTCCTGGAGGAATTATTATTGGACCTTTTATTGGAGCTTTACTTGGAGAACTTATTAATAAGAACGATACTAAAGCTGCCACAAAAGCTGCTTTTGGTTCTTTCATAGGGTTTTTAACCTCTACATTTATCAAATTTGTAGTGGCTATAATATATCTGGGATTATTTATCGGGATTCTATGGGATTATAAGGATACTTTATTTCAATTTTAAACAAAAGAAGAACCCTGTGGGTCTCTCACCTCCACAGGGTTTGTAAATTGCTATTATCAACAAAAAAATTGAGGGATTAATTAATTTTTGAAGTGTTGATGCAGTAAAGATAGCTATAAGGATTCTTTTCAAACTGCGGGAAACCCGTAACAAGTTTACGGGGTAATTGTAGTCTTCAAGTATAACAAGGGTTTTAAGAGATAAAAAAAAGGTGATTTTTTTAAAAAAATCACCTTTTTTTATTTAAAGTATATCATGTCTTAGATAAAGCCTTCTTTTCTGGCTTCATTAAGCAAGGTCTCATCTTGTCCGTCAGTAACATCAAAAATCTCCCTGAGTTGCTTTTTTCGCTTTTCAACGGCGCTCAAAGAAATATCCAAGTGAGACGCTAAATTCTTTGTTTTCACTCCTTGAGATAGTAAATGTAAAATTTTTCTATTCTTATCATCTATCACAATATCGCTTGTAATAGCTTTTCGAATATGACTATTTACGGTTCCACTATAAAAAGGAGGGTTATTTAGTACCGCTTGAAAAGCACTAGCCAGTTCACTCGATGTTAAATCGCTCTTAATCATAAATCCTTCTGGATTTATATTTTTTATAATATTATGAATCCTGAAGGACTCATTAAACATGGTTAAAATAACAATTTTAGCTTCTGGTAGAACCTTTCTAGCATATTCAGCTAAATCTTCTCCAGAGGTCATTGAGCCATCTGTTGATGGTGGCAAACTAATATCAACAAACAACACATTATACGGACTTTCTGCCTGAACAGAATTATTCATATAAACCACAGCTTCATCACAGTTATTTGCAATATCAATTTCTAACTCTTGATTATCCTTTTTTGTGAATAGCAATGTATTTTGATAACCCTCAATAATCATTGGGTGGTCATCAATCATCAGTATTTTTATTTTTTCAGTCATAATTTGACGTTAGGGAATTGGAGCCTCTATAGTCACTTTAGTTCCTATATCTTTTTCTGAATTTATTAGCAACGTGCCATTAATCTCTTTAATTCTAGAATTCATGTTTTTTAAGCCTATACCAGACTTAGCTTTATTAACATCAAAACCAGAACCATCATCCTCAATCTTTAAGCAAATTACATTATTTTTTAATTTAAAACTAATCTTTACATGACTAGCACCAGCATGTTTATAAATATTATGCAGATTTTCTTGAATAATTCTGTAAATATGGATTTTCTTTTTGTTGGATACTGAATCCCAATTTATATCGTCATGATGATCTAACTCGTGACTTAAACCGTAAGCTAAAGTTTGAGTTTCTACTAGGGTTTTTATAATATCAACAAACCCAGAGCCTGAAACAAAATCTGTATTAAGTTCATGCGATACTTTCCTAATATCTTCCTCTATAGTTTTGAGTTCCTCAATATATTGACTTCTAGTTTTTATAGCATCTACACTATTATTCATATTTAAACTATCTAAACTCAAACGTGTGCCAAAAAGTCGCCCTAGAACACCATCATGTAATTCTTCTGAAATTCTTTTCTTTTCTAAGGTTCTAGCCTCTTCAATACTTTCGTTTTGAGATAACATCAGGTTATAAATCTCTTCATTAGTTTCTTGTTGCTTTTGAATAAATTGTAACTCCTTATTTTTATTTCTTTGAGAAATTACTAAATACAAAAGGAAAGATGCCAAAACAATCACCACAGAAATTATTAAAAGCCACATACGTTCTTTAGCTATCCGTATATTTTCTTGTTCAATTTGTTTAGTTTCAAATCGGATTCTAGCAAATTTATTTCTTATGGACCTTTCAGCTTTTTGTAAGCTATCGCTAAGTTTAACATAAGTCTTTAAATGTTCAGCTGCTTTCTCTCCCTGTTCTATTTTTGAAAGTAGAAGTAACGATTTTAATAAGTCATCATTATGGTATTTTTCGGAGATATCTTTAGCCTTGTAAGCATAATATTTAGCTAAATCTTTATTATTAATCGTATTATAATATTCTGCTAAATGCTGATTGATAATAATAGAATTATACCCATTAGGATTAACACTATCAGTTACTTTTAGAGCATCAAAATAAAGTTTAGGAAGATTTTTAAAATCATTTGACAAAAACAAAGTATGTGCATAATTATCTAGAACTAAGGCATATATATCTGGAAATCTTTTGGCAAAATCTTCAGTATTTAATATTTGACTGTAGTACTTCAAAGCCAAATCAAAAATACCCGCATTTTTATAAGATAATGCTAAATTATTCTTAGACTTAATAACAGTTAATTCATTATCTCCTGATAATTTCTGTTTTAAATTTAAAGATTTTTTGTAATAAGAAATCGACTCATCATACTGTTCTAGCTGCCCAAATACTAAGCCCAGATTATTATATACATATGACTTATATTTTCTAATTTCATTAGTTTCATCTAAACCCTCTAAAATAGAAATAGCAGCAACTGAAGTTAGTTCACTACCTGTCATGTCTTTTTCGTTCTTTTGAATAACAGCTATACCATAAAGGACTCTAGCTAATTGAAAATCAGCTTCTAATTTCTTATAATATTTTTCTGCTTTGTGATAATGATAATATGCGCTATCAGCTTTAAAAGCATAACGATATAACTCCCCTACTCTATAGTGAGAATTTGCAATAAGTAACGAATCATTACTTTTGGGTGAATTAAGAATGTTTTTTTGAATGGAATCAATTAAATATTCACTACCTCTATCTTGAGCATTCAATTCTATACAAAACAAAAAAAATAACAGACTAGTTGTAAAAAATCTCAAATGATACAAATTGAAGTTTTTCAAATGTATCTATTATTTTTTTAAAAAAATAAAAAGCCCTTTGATAAATTCAAAGGGCTATGTATTTTGAACTTAAAGTAATTTAGTCGTCAAGACCTCCACCTGTAGAAGGCACTGGAATTTCAGTGTTATCTGGTGCTTTCTGAATATCCCCTTCATTTAAATCTTGTTTGGTACAAGACGTTAAAGCAGCTAAAAACAATGTAGCAATTAGAGTAATTTTTAAGGTTTTCATATTAATCGAATTTTAAGGTTTAAACATATTTTCTCTATTCTAGGAATAGAATTGTTGACTAAAACTTTTAAAAACAAAATTCTAGTAAGGGAAAAAATGGATAATTAACTTAAAACCGAACACACGAAACCATGTAGCACGATTGTATAATTTTATTTTTGAGGGATGCGACCTATATAGGTCAAAATGGATTAATTTTCTTAAATTGAACTTAGGGAATAATTTGAGTCGCTCAACTAAGGAGTGCTAAAATATAGGCCTGAGTTGATTTGAGTATATTTTTTTCGACAAAACGTAAAATATTCGACGAAATGCATGTTTTTTTATCGACGAAATGCAAAACAATACCTTTTTGTATGTGTTAGATTACAAGGTGGATTTGTTTCTTATAACACTCGTTTTAACTATTTTAGTTTTTACATCTCCAACAGATGGGTTTTGAATCCTATCAATAAGTAATTTTGCAGCATTTGCCCCTATAACTTTAGCATGCTGCCTGATGGTTGTTAATTTTGGTAAAGTATGATTAGAATCAGATTTACTGGCAAAGGCTATTACAGAAATATCTTTAGGTACTTTTAATCCAAAATTAACAGCTGTGTTAAGCGAAATAATTCCCGAAGAACTATCTGCTGCTACAACAGCATCAATTGATTTATTTTTTTTAAAAAGCGATTTTATCTTTTTTTGATGATCATCTCTTTTCTTGATTTTTAAAACCGTTGGTTCTAAAGTTCCTGCTTCTAATATTGCTTTGTTATAGCCTCGTTCCCTTAGTTTACCGACGCTTAAATCATTAATATTACTGATAAATACAATATGCTTTCTACCTTCGGCTAGTAAAGCTTTTGTGGCATTATAAGTGGCATCAAAATCATCAACAATCACTTTATCACACATAACGTCATGCGCTACCCTATCAAACATAACAATGGGTAAACCTTGTTGAATAGTTCGCTTAAAATGTTCTACTTCATTATTTATTTGAGATTCTTCTGCAACAGATAGAATAAAACCATCAACACTTCCACTGGCTAGTAATTGCAAACTTTCCTTCTCCTTTTTAAGAGATTCATTAGATATGCATGTTATAATATTATAACCTTGCTTTGTAGCCTCTCTTTCAATACCAAAAAGCACTTTAGCTAAAAACCTATTAAGTATATTGGGAATAATAACACCAATCGTCTTTGTCTTATTATTTTTTAAACTAAGGGCAACTTTATTAGGTTTGTAATTATACAATTCAGCCAGCTCTTTTACGCGTCTAACCGTATCTTCACCAATTTCCTCACTATTATTTAAAGCCTTTGAAACTGTTGATATTGATACGTTCAACTCCTTTGCTAACTGTTTTAATGTAACCATTCTCTAACACATAAATTTTATGACTACGCAATTTACAAAAATACTATCATCCATTAAGGATTATTTAATAAATACAATTGTTTTGTAATTTAACTTTAATCCATAAAATTTATCTTGTAGAAAGAAAAAATAAATACTTTTTATAAATAACTTTGACCTTTATTTATATGACTAGCGTTCAAACATGAAATACATTAAATCAACTATTTTTTTTCTTCTAATAGGAACACAATTAATATATAGTCAGATTTCTGGAAAAATAATTGATGCTAACTCTAATACGCCTTTAGAGTACGCCACAGCCGCATTATATTCTGAACTCAATAAAGAGTTAGTTTCAGGAGTAATTACAGATGAAAATGGTACTTTTTCTATTGAAAATATAAAAAAAGGAACTTACTATTTAGAAGCTTCTTTTATTGGCTATGAAGTAAAAACTATTGATAATATAGTAGTAACAAATAAAAACAGTCCTGTTTCTCTAGGTACAATTAGTTTAATTATTGGTGAAAACCAATTAGATGCTGTCGTGATAAAAGGCGAAAACGCAACTGTAATTAATAAGATTGACAGACAGGTATTTAACACCAAAATCTTTCAAAACACTAAAGGCGGTTCTGCTACAGATGTTATTAAAAATTTACCATCAGTAAGTGTTAATGGTTTAGGAGAAATTAGTGTACGTGGTAGTAGTGGTTTTGTTGTTTTACTTGATGGCAAACCCATTCAAGGAAATGCCTCAACACTATTAAATCAATTGCCTGCAAATGCTCTCGAGCGCGTTGAAGTCATTACCGCACCTTCTGCTAAATACGACCCTGAAGGAAAAGCAGGCATTTTAAATATTATCACAAAAAAAGGTGGTGATATAAGCGGAAACTTTGCTCAAATAAATGTGAGTACTGGTTTGCCTTCTGTTGAAGATTATGACAATAAAGAAAACACACAACGTTACGGTATTGATGGTACTTATAACATAAGAAGAGAGCAATGGAATATCTCCATTGGCGCTAACTACCAACGCAAGGACATTAGCGGAAGACGTGAAGGTGATGTATGGACTATTGTAGATGATGTATTTACTAGTTTTCCATCTGATGGAGAACGTAGTTTTGATGAAGAAAACTTTTCAGGTAGGTTTACTGTAGATTTTACACCTGATTCTAAAAATGAATTTTCTTTAGGTTTTTATGCTGGAAAGCGAGAAAAAGCAAGAACTGCAGATATTCTTTATAATAATGAAGCTCACCCCGTTGGAGACGAAAACAACAAGATTTTTGAACTCTCTTATTTTAACGAAAACCTAAGAATTAGAAAAGGAGATTTTGTTTTAGGAAGTATTGATTACGCTCATACTTTTACAAACAAATCAAAATTATCTTCTTCATTTTTATACGAATACACCTTATTAGGAGGTCCAACAACAAATAGAAATTTAAATTTCCCTAATACTGAAAGTTTAATTCAAGATGAATTCAATACTAACGATAACCCACTAAATGGTTTTAGAGGGCAAGTAGATTACTCTTGGAAACCACTTTCATTTGGAACTTTGGAAACTGGATATCAATTTAGAACTTTAGATAATAGAGGAGATTTCTTCTACGGAAGACGAACCAATTTTAATGATGATTTTACAAGAGTTGATTTATTTTCTAGTGATATTGATTTAATAAGAACCATACATTCTACTTACGCGCAATTAAGCGGCAAGAAGAATAAATGGGAATATGCTGCAGGTTTACGGTTAGAGATTCTTGATAGAGGATTAATCTTAGCTGATAAAGCTGGTACTTTTCAAGAAAATTTAGATTACAACTACGAAAAACTATTTCCTTCTGCTTCTGTTCAATATAGTATTAGCGATAAAACAAACGTAAAAGTAGCTTATAGCAAGCGCGTTGACAGACCATCTGCGTTTAAATTAAATCCGTTTAGAGAACGTGAACATTCTGAAACTTTAGAGCAAGGTGATAAAAATTTACTTCCAGAATTTATTGATTTGGTTGAATTAGGTATCACGAAAAAATTCAACAAAGGCAACTCCATTTTTGCAACAGCCTATTTTAGAAATGTTGAAAATTTAGTAAACAGAGTGAATCAAATTTACAGTGGTCCTCCAATTGATCCAGACGATGCTCGTTTTGATAATGTAGTTTTAGACCGTATTTATTCAAATATAGGCACAGGGCGTTCACTTGGTTTAGAACTAGGCGCACAACTAAAACCAACTAGTAAATGGAGTAATTTCATAGGATTTAATATTTATAATTTCGAAATTGATGGTGCTTACAATGGTGAAAAAATAGATAGTAACGCCACTCAATATTCTATAAATGCAAATAGCACTTATAACTTCTCTGATACGGCAACACTCCAATTCACTTTAAATTATTTATCTGAAAGACAAACAGCTCAGGGAAAAGACTCAAGATTCTACTCACCTAACTTAAGTTTCAAAAAGAGTTTCTTGAACAATCAATTAGTAGCTACTTTACAATGGCAAAATATTGATATGGGTTTACTTGACACAAACGAGCAACGCATAACAACATCTAGACCTGGTGAATTTTTCACTACAACAAACTATGTTTACGAAGTTGATGTTATTATGTTAAACCTATCTTATTCGTTTAACAAAACTAAAAGTAAAGCGAAGTTTATTGATAGTGAGTTTGGAAAGCGGGAGTTTTAAATAAAATAAATTTATAGATCCAGGTAAAATCTCTGAAAAAACAAAAGGTTTATAAGTAATATATAAACCTTTTTCGCTATTAATTAAATCAATTCTTAGTAAGAATTTATAATGCAATTTAACAGCAAAAAAATAACATTATGTAACATGTGTTACGTTTATCATTTTAATAAAAACAAAAAAGCTTCACAATTTCGATAACTCGAAAAAGGAAAGCTTTCCATTGGATTACCAAATTGCTTTGGCAAACTACATCCTAGACACCTCTAGGACAACACAACATCTTAATACTAAAAAAGCTCTAATTTCTCAGAGCTTCTTTTGCTCCCGATTGCTATCGGGATTGCGGTCTGGACGGGACTCTAAAACCTATTTTTAAATATCTGATTTTCTATCATTTATAATAAAATCAAATTTAAAATAGGCAGAAAACACCTTTTTATCTCACCAAAGCAAAGTGCCCAGTGAAGGTTCTACCATCTTCTAATTTCACACTAAACCAATAATCCTCTGAAGGCATCATAGTACCATTAAATGTACCATCCCATCCCTTTGAGTTAGGATTTAGCTGTTTTAGTAATTTACCATAGCGATCATAAATATAAATGTTGCTATTTGCTTGAAACTGACTATTAACACCATCTATTTGCCAATAATCATGAGTTCCATCTCCATTTGGGGTGAAATATTTTGGAAACCCTATTACAGAAATATCGATAGAACTTGTACCACAGCCTTTTTTATCTCTAACATAGAGTGTATGAATTCCTGAACTCACATTACTAAATGATGGTTCAACTTGATATAATGAAAACTCATCATCTAAAGCAAATTCGTAATCACCTTGTCCTAAGTTACTTGTATCAACAGTTATAGTGTTATCATCAGAGACATCAATAATTGTAA
Organism: uncultured Algibacter sp.; assembly: GCF_947490405.1. GTDB lineage: Bacteria > Bacteroidota > Bacteroidia > Flavobacteriales > Flavobacteriaceae > Algibacter_B. The sequence continues at coordinate 606,397 of NZ_CANLGU010000001.1, forward strand.
TATCATCTAAAGTAATATTTGCCAATTCTGATGCATTAACAAAAACATCTCTAGTTCTTGAACAACCTGTGCCATCCGTTTTAGTTAAGGTAACTGAATAAGTTCCAGGAATAGATACAGTCAATGTTGATCCATTTGATAATACTGTACCATCTTCATAAACCCATTTATAATTAAAAGTTTCAGTTGAAACCGCCTCTATTGGGTCTAAAACAACTGTAAATGTAGGGTCTGAAGAACATACAATCTGAGGGGTTTCTATTGTAAATTCTGATAATGGATTTACAACAAACTCTATTTCAGTAGAAGCTATACATGAAGTATTTATTGGGTTTACAACCTCAACTTTAATTATTTGTGATGAGATGTTAAAAGGATTTGGTAATGGACTTGGTAGTTCTTCACTTGATTCATTATAATAATGAACTTCCATCCCAGTTTGTCCGTTTAATATTGTGGATTCAATCATAGAAGTATCAAATTCATGTAAACCATCTTTATCATCAATTCCATCATCACAAGATATTTGGTTAGGAACTGGGTTAGCTATTGGTTGTTTATCTACTATAAATTCTAAAAAAGTTTCATCATAACAACTCCCATCTATAACATTATTATTAATCACTCTAGCTGTGACTAACTGGCTACTCGTAACAAAGGGGTTAGGTAATGGACTTGGTAATGGGTTATTATTTTCATCAAAATAAGTAACTGTAACATCTATTAAAGATTGGCCTTGCAACAAATTAGTCTGTAGTAATAACGTATCAAAAGGAAATTCTTCATCTTGGTCATCATCACATTGCCTTTCTATAGTTACCGGATTAGCTATAGGAATAGGTTCAACGTACAAATTAATATGAGCTCCTAAACCCAAACAATCATTATCTAACTGTCCATCTACTCTAACATAGATTTGTTGCATGTTGGGGTAGCCAATATTATTATAATTAAAAATATCAGTAATAGGGTTTTCCTCTGCCAGTGCATCTGCTTCATTTCTATAATAGGCTATTATTAATTGTTGTCCAGCAGGAAACATAGCTTCTATTTCAGAATGTACACTAGTAAAATCAAATTGAGATATGCCATCAGTATCATCATCACAGACGTAAAAATCCTTAACAAACGTGTTAGGTATTTGAGTGGTAGTGACTATTAAATTCACTTGACTTGTTCTGTAACATCCATTCACATTCTCTATTCTTGCCCAAATAATATCATTACTTACCATATTATTAATATATGTGGTAGGGTTTATTATAGCATCATTGTTGTTCTCAGCATCTGTTTCAGATTCATGAAAGGTTATAGTTTCATTAACAACATTTGTTGTTATTTTAGAAATGATTTCATTTAGATTAAACGGACTAAAACCATCAACATCATCATCACATTGTTTAAGTTCAACAATTGGTATAAGCGATGGCAATTCAAAGACCTCAATAGTAAAAGAAGTTGTTGCTTTACACTCATTATTAATATTGTTAACGCATTCAACATATATAGTCTGTGGGTTATCTGTATTGCTAAAAGCATTTGGGGATACTATATGGTGACTTAATCCTGAATCTATAAAATAATTATAGTGCACTTCTGAAGCCGAACCATTTAATAGCAAATTAGGTTCTTGCTCAGTAAGGTCAAATTCAGCAAAACCATCTTGGTCTGAGCCTGAATTGGTGTCATCACATTTTGTTAAGCTTGAAAGATTGACTGATTTTTCTATTTGTGGGGTTTTGTATATTCCAATATTAAAGGTTGTAATATCTGTACATTCTGAGTTTTGCTTGTTATATAACTCTGCAATAATTTCCTGTGTAAAAAAAACAGATGAATTGGAGTACGCTTCTGGCAGATCTATTTTTATCCCGTTTGTATAATTTGACATTCCTTCATAGTAATTTACATCAAAAATGTTAGGGTCTAGACCATCTAATATATGAACGTCATGACTTTCAAGGTCAAAAGAAATACCTCCTAATAAATCACATATCAAAATATCATTAGGTTTGGTAGCTGTTGGTTGTTCATAAATAGTTACTGTTGTAATTTCAGTTACTGTTTCTGTTCCAACAGTTACTGTAACACTAACTTCATAATCTCCTGGGGCTGTATAAACATGTATTGGTTCTACATCTGTTGACGTATTATTAGCTCCAGAAGTAGAGTCACCAAAATCCCAAATTACAAAATCTACAGTGTTTTCTAACATGAACTTTGTATTCTCTCCAAAACAAACATTTTCTAAACTAAAAGGGAAGTCCTTTAAAGACCTTGATTTTCCTTCAACTGTTATGTATAAATGAGATGGTGGTCTCCCTCCTAACCAGTCTTTTGCCTTAACATATGAAGTAGTACCAACACAACCTTTATACCATGAAAAATCATTACTCTCTTCAGTACTAGCCAATTGAACTGCAGGGATGCCAACCCCATGTGGAGTAGCTTTCTTCTCAACTTCTACTAAAATTCTTTCAACACCTACAGGTATAACAATTGGTGTATCAAAATTGATTGTAAATAACACTTCATCACCAGGCCAAGCATATGGCGCATATTCTACCTGACTACTTCCAATCAATTTAGATTTATCAAAACTATCAGGGAACATAAAATCTATTTCATATATATTAAAACTCAAAAATGAATTTTGTTGCCCTACTGAATTATATAGGCCTATATCTCCTTTATTAATTACAAATTCATGGTCTGTTGGAATTCCAAATTCTGAAAGAGTAAATGTCCTCCCCAAATATTCTGGTTCAGAACAAGACCCTACCCAACTTCTAATAAGTTCATTACCTATATTATGATTAAGTTCAATTTGGCTGTGAACCTTTAAGCCCACAACTAATATTAAAGTCAAAAAAAACCTCATTTTCATTTGAAGCAACTAAATGAATTAATTTTACAGCAATATAGAAATTAAAAAAAGATGTATTTACTACATAATGGTTTTTTAGATAAAATTCACCTTTTACACTTTATAAGTACCTTTTTTACGCCTTTTTAATGAAATTGAGAAAAATTAAATCTCGTTTCAGAAAGGAGTTTGGGAATAGCAATTCTTAAATTATTTTATATTGTTAAGAAGCTTAATGCTAAGTGGGATAAAGAACGATATTATACTCTGGCAGTAACCTTGACTCTTTTGTTGGCACCCTTCTTTTTAATGCTCTTTACTAATGAAAGATATCACAATCCACAAATAGAAAAAATTAAAAACCACCAAACTTCAATTTATGAAATAGAAGAGGAAGTAGATAAAATCATATTATCAGACAATACTAACAAAACAAGTCAAACTAATATTCCTAATCTAAACAATGAAGAATATTTAAAACTAAAAAAGCAAATATCAACTACCCTTAACTCACTAGAAACTGAATTAGAAGAAAAACCTAATTCTTCAGGTTGCCCTTTGACATTTTTAGTTTCTTTTTTAAGCTTAGTTGATATTTGCTTTTTTAGTTTTAAATAAATTATATAAAGATAGGGTTACGTTAAAATAGGTACACCTTCTTAGGTTTTAAAACACCTAATAGAATACCTTTTCATAAGAATAAAACCTCCCTAAAACAAAAAAGCTTCACAATTCCGATAACTCGAAAAAGGAAAGCTTTCCATTGGTTACCAAATTTCTTTGGCAAACTACATCCCAGACACCTCTGGGACAACACAACATCTTAATACTAAAAAAGCTCTAATTTCTCAGAGCTTTTTTTGCAATTTTTGCGGTCTGGACGGGACTCGAACCCGCGACCTTCGCCGTGACAGGGCGACATTCTAACCAACTGAACTACCAGACCGTTGCATTATTGCGGTTGCAAATATACACGCCTTTTTTTATATCTCAAATCTTTTTTCTCTTTTTTATAGAAAAAAATTATCAAGAGAACTTTTGACGTTCTATCATGTAGGTTGTGAGTATGTTATTAAAATTTTTATTAATATCAGCCTCAACATACTTTATTTTGTATTGCGCACATTTTAATCGCAAAGCTTCAAAATAAGTATCTACGGTTTTATTGTAACTCTCTTTTATAGAATCCGCATACAAATTAATATACTCTCCTGTTTCAACATCAATAAAACGCTTTGGTTTATTATCAAAATCGAAATTTAATTCTTTGGCTTTATCAAACACATGAAACAAAACCACTTCATGCTTATTATACTTTAAATGTTGTAAAGCCTCAAACAACTTCACCTCATCTTCCGAAGTCTGAAACATATCCGTAAATAAAAATATCATAGAACGCCTATGAATTTTTTCAGCTATTTCATGCAAGTATTTATACGTTTCTGTTTGTTTATTCTGCGGTTTAGAAACTACAGCTTCACTTAAATGATTCAACAACATTTGATGATGACGCTCACTACCCTTTTCAGGTGCGTAATAATCATAATTATCACTATAAATACTTAACCCAACAGCATCACGTTGCTTTTTTAAAATCTGCATTAACGAAACTGCTGCTAATGCAGAAAATCCAACTTTATTTAAACTATCAATCGAAAACGAATCCAATTTCGGATAATGCATTGAGCTACTATTATCTAATATAAGATGACACCGTAAATTGGTTTCATCATCATAGCGCTTCGTGTAAAGTTTATCTGTTTTAGCAAACAGTTTCCAATCTATATGTCGTGTACTTTCGCCTTGATTATAAATTTTATGTTCCGCAAATTCTGCCGAAAACCCATGAAACGGACTCTTGTGCATACCAGCAATAAACCCTTCAACCACCTGTTTTGCAAGTAACTCAAGATTTTTAAAACCTTCTGCTTTATTAAGTTCGTTTTGTAAGTTCATAGAAAAGCCCCACCTAACCTCCCCAAACGGGAAGGAAATATTCATGAGGTAAAAAATATACGTTAAATATTAATCAATTTAATTAAATTTAAACTTTCCATTTTATTGGAAAGAGTAAGAGTTCCCCCATCTGGGGACGAGGGGGCCTATATCACTGCATCAACAATACCATAAGCCACAGACTCCTCTGCACCCATCCAATGGTCTCTATTAAAATCCTTCATAACCTTTTCAAAAGTCTGCCCACAATTATCAGCCAAAATTTTAGCACTCAACTCTTTCGTTTTCAAAATCTCTTGTGCCGTAATTTGAATATCGCTTGCTTGTCCGCGTGCACCACCACTTGGTTGATGAATCATCACACGCGCATGAGGCTGAATAAAACGCTTACCTTTTGCCCCAACCGATAACAAAATTGACCCCATTGACGCCGCCAACCCTGTACAAATAGTCGACACATCACTATTTAAAGACTTTATACAATCATACATGGCAAAACCAGAAGTTACATAACCACCTGGACTATTAATGTATAATTGAATGTCGGCAGTTTCCAACGCATCTAAATATAGTAACCTATCAATTACATGTTTAGCAGACTCATCATCTACCTGACCCCACAAAAACACTTTGCGTTGCTCTAATAATTTATTATCTATCGCGTCTTGAACTTTATTTTTACTCATCTCAATATTTTATTTAGTAAGCATCTAAAATAAAAAAAGGTTCACCATAAGGCAAACCTTTTTAACTTTCTTTTCTCATTCTGTTATAGAAGCGCATCTATAGCCTCGGTGTATGCATTTTTAGGAGCAACACCAACTTGTCTTCCAACAACTTCTCCATTTTGAAATACCAAAACAGTTGGAATGTTACGTACTCCGTATTTACCTGCAAATTCTTGATTAGCATCAACATCTACCTTACCAACAACAGCTTTCCCCTCATATTCATCGCTAATTTGCTCAATTACCGGTCCAACCATTCTACATGGTCCACACCAAGCAGCCCAAAAATCAACCAATACAGGTTTATCACTATTCAATACTGTTTCTTCAAAATTTGCATCTGTTATCTCTAATGCCATAATATTTATATTTTAATAAGTTCTTAAATCATTTTAATTACACAAAATTAGTCAAAAAAAAACCCAAAGCTTACAAACTGGCAATTTGTTTTCCCTATAATAGCATCAATTGGTTTTATTTAAAATTTTAATTTGGGCGCAACCACAAGGGTCGGGCTATCCGTTACAAGTCCTCGCACCTCCTTCGTCGGGCTGTGGGCTTTCCTCTACTATCCCTTGCGCAGATGCAGAACACCAATTGAAATTCTAGTTAAGCAACTAAAAAGTTGCGTATTAAATTTATTTAGCTTAATTTAGCAACCGTAAAGTTGCATAATAATCAAAAATCGAACTATAATGAAAGATTCAATCAAAAAAGAAGTCGTGTTTAACCAGTCCATCAATCAGGTTTGGAACGCCATTACAAAAGCCGAAGAAATCTCAACATGGTTTATCCCAGCCGATTTTAAAGCCGAAAAAGGCTACAAATACCTGTTCACTTCCCCACCAAACGAAAAAGGTTGTACCACCATTGGTGGAGAAATATTAGAAGCAAATCCTTATGTTTTAGTTTACACATGGATTGTTGGCGGTACAGAAACAGAAACCACCGTAAAATGGGAACTAGAATCCACCGCCGAAGGCACAAAACTAACCCTAGAACACACCGGTATTTCAAACTACGCAGGCGAAACGGCTATTGAAATGTTCGAAAGCTTTAATGGCGGGTGGGACAATTGCATAAACGGTTTAACTAGCTATTTAAAAGAAACAATAAATGCAGGATAAAATCACCAGACTTTTTAAAGCCATAGCAGACCCAACAAGGCGTGATATTTTTCATGCCTTGGTTATTGCAACCTCAGCATTATCCATTACACAAATCTCAAATCAGTTTGATATGACGCGCCAAGGCGTTACCAAACACATTAAAACTTTAGAAGAAGCGGGATTAGTTTACATTAACTCACAAGGAAGAGAACGCTTTTGTAATGCCAACCCCAAAGAACTACAAGAAGTTAACAAATGGATAAAGTTCTATGAGCAATTCTGGGATGATAAATTGAGTAGTTTGGGGGATTATTTGGATTCAAAAACATAACCCACTACGTCATTGTGAGGGAGAAACGACCGTAACAATCTTTTGATTATTAGCCCGAAATTCTCAACAAACAGATTCTCACGCTTTTTTTCTGATGAAAAAGCTCAGAATGACGTAAACATCAAACACGTCGTCATTGTGAGGAAGCACGATGTAACAATCTGCTTATCGTTAACTCAATCAAAATAAAATAGCCAACCATCAGATAAATCATTCCAATCTGAGTTTTCATTATCAATTAAAGCTAGCTTTTTTACTCTTTTATATTTCTTAATCTGTTTTTCTCTTAAAATAGCTTCATCAATAGAATCAAAACCTTCAAAATAAACTAACTTTTCACAATTATATTTTGAGGCAAAGCCTTTGTAAGTTTTAGATTTATGCTGATACATTCGCTTAACCAAATCACTAGTAACTCCTGTATATAAAACTGTATTGTTTTTATTGGTTATAATGTAAACATGTGACTGTTTCATAGATTGACTAAACCTGCATTAATACGTCATTGTGAGGAGGCACGACGTAACAATCTGTTTATTAAAAACTAAAAACCTAAGTTACCAACAAACAGATTCTCACGCTTTTTTTCTCATAAAAAAGCTCAGAATGACGTAAACATCAAACACGTCGTCATTGTGAGGAGGCACTACGTGACAAGCTCTTAAATTAAAACTAGACTTTCAGTAAACAGATTCTTACGCTACGATCAGAATGACAATTCAATCAAAAAAATCAATTCAACTTAAACCTCACATCCTGCGCTTCCAACTCACTCAACAATTCCTGAGACACCTTAACTTTTTGTCTTCTACTAGGCATGGTTAATTTCATCTTTTCTTTAGTATCATACACCAAAAAATTTAATGCTTGGTTTCCAGGATGCATGTGTAGCAACTCTTTTAAGGCTATAATTTTTTGTTCGGTTAAATCTTTTATATCAACTTGTATGGACAGTTTTTTAGCATATTGTTCCATCACATCATGCAACAGTTGGAAACTATTAAACTGCAATCTCGGGTCGCTCTTTTTACCAGTATCTTTATTTGTCCAACCTTCTCGTACAAAACTTTTTACAAACACAAAATTGTTTTGCAATAAAAAATGCCTGTATTTTAAATACTCTTCACCAAAAATTCTAAACTCAAAACTATCAGTATAATCTTCAATAGTAAACAACGCCCAACCTTTACCTTGTTTGCTTACACGGTGTTGCACATCGGTAACTACACCGCCAAACACCAATTCCCGGTTTACATAAGGCTCTAAATTATTAAACATTCCAACCGTAGCATTACAAAAGGTCTTCATTTCGGTTTTAAAATCATCCAACGGATGTCCAGAAATATAAACCCCAACAACTTCGCGTTCTTTACTCAAGGTTTTCATGGTGCCCCACTCTTCACATGGTGGCACTTCGGGTTCAGAAAATTGCACACTACTCTGCTCTCCAAACATATCTATTTGTGCAGAATTTTTATTCTCTTTATACTTTTGCGCAAACTTTATGGCCTTTTCTAAAAAGGTAATCCCATCACCATCATCATGAAAATACTGCGCGCGATGTATATCGCCAAAACCATCAAAACCACCAGCATAGGCTAAATTTTCAAAAGCTTTTTTATTGGCCGCACGTAAATCAATACGTTTTGCAAAATCGAAAATAGAACTGTAATGTCCGTCTTCCTTTCGGTTATCTACAATTGTCATTACTGCACCGTGCCCCACACCCTTTATGGCGCCCATCCCAAAACGCACCGCACCGTCTTTATTTACCGAGAACTTATAATAACTCTCATTCACATCAGGCCCTAAAACGTCTAACTTCATACGTTTACATTCTTCCATAAAGAAGGTTACCTGCTTGATATCATTCATGTTATTGGAAAGCACCGCAGCCATATATTCCGCAGGATAATGCGCTTTTAAATACGCTGTTTGGTAGGCAATCCACGCATAACATGTGGAGTGCGATTTGTTGAAGGCGTAACTCGCAAAAGCTTCCCAATCTTTCCAAACTTTTTCAAGAATTTTAGCATCATGTCCGTTTGCACTGGCTTGCTCAATAAACTTTGGTTTCATTTTATCCAAAACCGCAATTTGCTTTTTACCCATCGCTTTACGAAGTACATCGGCTTCACCTTTGGTAAAATCTGCTAAACTCTGCGACAGTAACATTACCTGCTCTTGGTACACCGTAATACCATAAGTTTCCTTTAGGTATTCTTCCATGGCGGGCAAATCGTACTCGATTTCCTCATCGCCATGTTTTCTACGAACAAAACTCGGAATATATTCCATCGGTCCTGGACGATACAAGGCATTCATGGCAATTAAATCTTCAAAAACCGTAGGTTTTAAATCCCGAAGGTGTTTTTGCATCCCAGGCGATTCGTATTGAAACACACCCACCGTTTCACCGCGTTGAAACAAGGCATAGGTTGCTTCATCATCTAAAGGAAAACTTTCTGGATCTAATTGAATATCATGTTTTGCTTTTACAATTTTAACGGTGTCTTTAATTAAAGTTAGTGTTTTTAAACCCAAGAAATCCATCTTCAATAATCCTGCATCTTCTACAACAGAGTTATCAAACTGCGTGACGTACAAATCAGAATCTTTTGCCACAGAAACAGGCACAAACTTGGTAATATCATCTGGTGTAATAATTACACCGCAGGCATGTATTCCAGTATTTCTAACTGAGCCTTCAAGCGTTCTGGCAAGGTTTACGGTTTCTGCCTGTAAATCGCTACCATCGGCAATATTTAAAAGTTCGTTTACTTTCTCTAAATCTTCTGCCCTAAACTTCTTTCCGAGTTCTTTTTCATCTAAACCAAAAATCTTTCCTAGCTTAGACATGGTTGGGATTAACTTCGCAATCCTATCGGCATCAAACAAGGGTAAATCTAAAACACGCGCCGTATCCCGAATAGAGGATTTTGCAGCCATCGTACCATAAGTGATGATTTGCGCTACTTGGTTAGATCCGTATTTTTCAATCACGTAATCCATGACACGACTTCTACCTTCATCATCAAAATCGATATCAATATCGGGCATACTAATACGATCTGGATTTAAGAAACGCTCAAAAAGTAAATCGTATTTTAACGGGTCAATATTTGTAATCCACAAGCAATATGCCGCCACAGAACCTGCTGCGGAACCACGCCCAGGACCTACCGATACATCCATATTTCTGGCTTCGCGAATAAAATCTTCAACAATTAAAAAATATCCCGGATATCCTGTATTTTCAATAACGCTCAACTCAAAATCAAGGCGTTCTGTAACTTCTTCAGTAAGTGGTTCGCCATAACGCTTTTTGGCGCCTTCGTATACCAAATGTTTTAAGTACGCATTTTCGCCACGTTTACCACCGTCAACTTCATCTTCTTTATGCTTAAACTCCTCAGGAATATCAAAGGCAGGTAATAATACATCGCGCGCTAGCTGAAATGCCTCAACTTTATCAACCACTTCTTGAACATTTACAATGGCTTCGGGCACGTCGCGAAATAAAGTCTTCATATCTTCTGAAGACTTAAAATAATACTCTTGGTTTGGTAATCCGTAGCGATATCCACGGCCACGACCAATAGGTGTGGCTTGTTTTTCACCATCTTTTACACACAATAAAATATCGTGCGCATTGGCATCTTCTTGGTTTCTATAATAAGTATTATTTGTGGCAACTAACTTTACATCGTGCTTTTTAGCAAGTTGTATCAACGTAGGGTTTACACGATTTTCATCCTCTTGATTATGGCGCATTAGCTCCACATACAAATCGTCTCCAAATTCATTTTTCCACCAAAGCAGCGCTTCTTCGGCTTGGTTCTCACCAATATTCAACACTTTACTTGGTACTTCGCCATATAAGTTTCCTGTAAGTACAATGATGTCTTCTTTATACTGCTGAATCAATTTTTTATCAATTCTTGGCAAATAGTAAAACCCATCTACAAAAGCATGAGACGATAATTTTGCCAAATTATGATAGCCATTTTTGTTTTTTGCGAGCAGTACAATTTGGTAGCCATTATCTTTTCTGGTTTTATCTGCATGATCTTCGCACACAAAAAACTCACAGCCCACAATAGGTTTTATAAGTTTCGCATCTGTAGGTTCACCACTTTCTTCGGCTGCTGCTATTTTTTCCTTAATGCTTTTATTTGCTTTATTTACAGCATTCACAAAGTGAAAGGCACCCATCATATTTGCATGATCGGTTAATGCTACAGCTGGCATATTGTGTTCTGCGGCAGCGGCTACAACATCTGATACACTCATGGTAGATTGTAATACCGAAAATTGCGAATGGTTGTGCAAATGCACAAATTCTACATTTGCTAAATCGGATGCATTTTGATTGATATCTTGAGTAGAAATTCCAGCTTTTGCTTTTTCTAAACGAGCTCGAATTTTAGCACTTTCCTTTTTGAGATTAATGTGCTTTAATCCGATAGTTTGAATGGTATCTGGATTCTCTTTTTTGAAGTTTTCAAAATAATCGGGCTGAACATCTAACTGTTCTTTCGTGTACTCTCCTAAACGCACCAACTCGAAAAAACAACGCGTTGTTGCCTCTACATCGGCAGTCGCATTATGCGCTTCAGAAAAAGGTACACTAAATAAAAATTCATGCAATTCTGTAAGTGTTGGCAATTTAAATTTACCATAACGCCCACCCGGAATTTGGCACAAACTTGCCGTATGTTCTGTACAGGTATCTAATACTGGGAGTTCTTGTAATGGGTTTGCAACAGCGCCACGCACAAACTCCGCACCCATTATGTTTAAATCGAACTTTACATTTTGCCCAACAACAAATTTGGTTTTACCTAAAGCTTCATTAAACTTATCTAAAACCTCAGCCAAGGGTACACCTTGTTCTTCAGCTAATTCTGTAGAAATACCGTGAATTTTTTCGGCATCATACGGAATATTAAAGCCTTCAGGTTTTACCAAATAATCTTGACTCTCGATACAGTTACCCATATCGTCGTGGAGCTGCCACGCGATTTGAATACACCTTGGCCAATTATCAGTATCTGTAATTGGTGCATCCCAACGTTTTGGCAATCCTGTAGTTTCAGTATCGAAAATTAAGTACATATGATATGTTTATACATTGTTTTGTGTAATTGTTGCGTCAGAAATGACGAGCATATAAAAATACATAGAAAACTCACTTTTTTAAAATGAAGTTATAAACAGTTGTAAACAAAAAACGCAACCCTTTGAGGTTGCGTTTTCTTAACCGAATATTAATATCTTATGATACTAACTCTTCCTGTACTTTTTCGGTATTAATAGCCGATTGTATAGCGTTTCGATGCCTAAACAACATGGCATCAATTGTTGGCGGCAATGTTCTATCTTTTAAAATAGCATCGTATTCTTCTAAACTTGCTTTTTCGCCTCTGATAGCTTCTTCTAAAATGGCTTCTTCATCATTTGATGAAAATAGCGATTTTAAACTCATCCAGTTTCTATGCACCGTGCCTTTAAAACTTCCAGATTCTTCAGGAATTTCACCGTATTGTAAAATTTCTGTTCGTAACTCTTTTGCAAATTCACTTCGTTCTGTCGCTCTTCGCTTAAAGAATATTTTTAGCGTAGCACTATCTACATTTTCGGAAGCATTCAAATACCCTTTTTCGGCATCATAATTCTTTACTAATAATTCATTTAACTTGTTTGAAATTTCTTCTGTGTACTTCATGTTTTCATTTTCATTTTAAATTCCAATATATTTTTTTAAGATGCGTATTGTTTCACATCGTAATACTTAATATAGACTCAAACTTCAGTTTGTCAAGGGTTTTAACAGGGTTTATGATAGTATTAAGAGACATTAACATTTAAAGTCAATATTTAAGATAATTTATCATAAATTAGTTTTTTCATAATTAACACTTACAATGAAACTATTTTTTTATTTAACCACACTTTTATTGTGTTTAACTTGCTATTCTCAAAACGCCCAGTTGTACATTGGCACATATACTAAAGGTAATAGTAAAGGGATTTATAAAGTAAATTTTAATACTGAAACAGGACAGTTAAGCGACTTACAACTTGCCATCCCTATTGACAACCCTTCGTTTTTAACGTATTCTCCTGATAGAAAATTTTTATATTCTACAAATGGTAGCGAAAGCGGATTTATTTCTTCCTACAAGATAAAAGATGATGGGAGTTTGGTTTTATTAACGCGAATAAGCAGTATGGGAAAAGGACCTTGTCATATTTCAATTAACAAATTAGGAACAACCATATGCGTATCAAACTATGTTGCTGGTACTATCGCTTTGTACCCAATTAACAAAGATGGAAGTTTAGCAGAGGCAACTCAAGTATTTAACCATAACAGTAAAGAAAGAGAATCTCATGCACATTCTGCTTTATTTTTTAATGATGAATTATTTGTTGCCGATTTAGGTAGAAATGCAATGTACCAATACATATTAGAAAATGGCTCATACAAACTAAAATCTGAAGCCATTGTAAAAACCGAAGGAAACCCTGGCCCGCGACATTTTAAACTAACTAAAGACGGAAAGTTTATTTACCTTATTAACGAATATGGCGCTACTATAACAACAATTAAAAGAACAAAAAAAGGATTTAAACAAATTGATGAAGACAACACTTTAGAGCCTGGGTTTACTGAATTTAATAAGTGTGCAGATATTCATTTAACTAAAGATGAACGTTTTGTTTATGGATCTAATCGCGGCGAGAATACTATTGCAGTTTTTGAACGTAATATCAAAAACGGAAAACTAGACAAAATTCAAAGCATGTCTGTTCATGGTGATTGGCCACGGAACTTTAGTTTAGACCCAACAGGAAAATTTCTATTGGTTGCTAATATGAGAACCGAAAATATAGCAGTATTTAGTATTGATAAAAACGCAGGCACACTTAAATATTTACACGACTTTAAGGTGCCAGAACCTGTGTGCTTAATATTTTAAATAAAGTATTGGTTTTTAAAAAAATATGGTATATTTGCGCCCTTATTAATAACCGAGGTCGAGAACCTCAAATAATTAATTATTATGCCAGTAAAAATAAGATTACAAAGACACGGTAAAAAAGGAAAACCTTTTTATTGGATTGTAGCAGCTGATGCACGATCAAAAAGAGATGGTAAATACTTAGAGAAATTAGGTATCTACAATCCAAATACAAACCCAGCAACTGTTGAATTAAACGTTGATGGTGCTGTAACATGGTTACAGAATGGTGCACAACCAACTGATACTGCCAAAACATTATTGTCTTACAAAGGTGCTTTATTAAAAAATCATCTTGCAGGTGGTGTTAGAAAAGGCGCTTTAACTGAAGAACAAGCAGAAGCAAAGTTTACTGCTTGGTTAGAAGAAAAAGAAGCTAAAATTCAAGCTAAAGCTGATGGTTTATCTGATGCTGAAGCTAAAGCTAAAGCTGAAGCATTAGCTGCTGAAAAAGCTGTAAATGAAGCTAGAATAGCTGCAGCGGCTCCTGTTGTTGAAGAAGCTGAGGAAGCAACTGAAGAGGCTGCTCAAGTAGAAGCTTCTAACGAAGAAGAATAAAAAAATAATTTTTATACTTTTAAACTCCGATAGCAATATCGGAGTTTTTTTTGTGAAATAGTATTTAGGTTCACAAAATACGTAATTGAACAAATCCCGATGAAGATGGGAATCTTAATTAACTAATTAATGAGTAGCCCTTGAAACTCGCGAATTTTCGGGATAGGGTGACAAACTTAAAAATAGATTCACGCCTTCGCGGGAATGACAAAAATGAATCCTCAATGACAAAAGAAGATTGTTTTTACTTAGGAAAAATTGTAAAAAAATATAGTTTTAAAGGTGAAGTTTTAGCAAAACTAGATACTGATCAACCAGAACTTTATGAAAATCTTGACGCTATTTTTTTAGAACTGCGCAACAATCTAGTGCCGTTTTTTGTTGAACGTTCGCAATTACACAAATCTGAATTACTTCGTATAAAATTTGAAGATGTAGATGCCGAAGCCGATGCTGATACCATCATGAAAAGCGGTCTATATTTACCTTTGGATTTATTACCAAAACTAAAAGGTAACAAATTTTACTTTCATGAAGTTATAGGCTTTACTATTAAAGACAAAAACTTTGGAAACGTTGGGATTATTAAAGCAATTAACGATACCACAGCCCAATCGCTTTTTGAAATAGATAGAGATGGAACAGAAATCCTAATACCAATGAATGATGAATTTATTATCAATGTTGACAGAAAGCAGAAAACTATTATGGTTGAAACGCCAGAAGGCTTAATTGATCTATATATAGACTAAACAACAAAAGCTTCTCCTCTTTCAATTAAACGCGAGGTATACTGAATAATATCTCTTTGCCTAATCAATAATTTACAAAGCTTTAAAGGCAAATTCATTTCCATCAGTAATTCATTGTATTTCTCAACACTAAATTGCTCAATTCTATAAACTTCATTTTGCAAGTTAAGCTCATCATTAATTTGCAATGATTTTTTAAAACTTGATCTAATAAGCTTATTTCTTCTATTTAACATAATAGATTCTTGCTCTTTATCACCAAGCTTATTGACTTCTTTTAACAACAATTGACCAAACTGATTTCTAACTTCAATTTTATCTTTAAAAAAAGGTATAAACTCCTCGTTAGAAGTGTTTTTTTGAATTTTTTTATAGGTTTTTTCAACCTCTTCATTCATTATAATCAATTCATTCAGCTTACTTAAGAAATTATTTGAGCCTTTCATTTACAATGTGAAATTTACTTTTATTATTATTACATGATAAATTTAATTTTAAATAGTTTTTTTTGGCACTTTATTCAACATAGTTTTACACTATTTATTAACTACTTTTTTATAATTACTTAATTTACTCTAAAACAACACTATGTCTTCTAAACCATTTGCTTTTAAATATTTCAAAGTAACTCAAGATAAATGCGCCATGAAAATTGGAACAGATGGAGTGCTTTTAGGCGCATGGTCATCATTAGAAAAGAAACCATTATCCATTTTAGATATTGGCGCTGGTACAGGTATACTATCATTAATGTTAGCTCAAAGAAGTCGAGCCCAACTTATTGATGCTATTGAAATTGATGACCAAGCTTATGAGCAGTGTGTAGAGAATTTTGAGCAATCACCCTGGGGAGATAGATTATTTTGCTATCATGCTTCTTTAGAAGAATTTGCAGAAGACATTGAAGATAAATATGATTTAATCATTTGCAATCCTCCATTTTATTCCGAAGATTTTAAAACTGATAACAAACAACGAGATTTAGCAAGATTTCAAGACGCAATGCCGTTTGAGCATTTATTAGAATGTGTTTCAAAATTACTATCAGAACAAGGCACTTTTAACGTTGTTATTCCTTTTAAAGAGGAGGACAATTTTATAGAGTTAGCATCCCAACTTAATTTATTCCCCAATACAATACTTCAAATTAAAGGCAATCCTAATACTTTAATAAAAAGAAGTTTAATAGAATTCTCATTTCAAAATACAGATACCAAAACTGTTGGATTGATTATTGAAAAAGAAAGACATAAATACACAGAAGATTATATTAATTTGACTAAAGATTTCTATTTAAAAATGTGATTTAATTAATAAAGATTATTTAAATTTGATGAATAATATTGATAATTTGACAACAAAAACATCATTTTACTAATTATCTTTCTTTAATTCATTTTTAAATTCAGTCTTTATGCGACCAGATCTATTTGAAGCACCAGATTATTACAACCTTGATGAATTACTTACTGATGAACACAAACTAGTTAGAGATGCTGCTAGAGAATGGGTAAAACGTGATGTTTCTCCTATAATTGAGGAATATGCTCAAAAAGCAGAGTTCCCAAAACAAATTATTGGTGGTTTAGCAGAAATTGGTGCTTTTGGTCCTTACATTCCCATGGAATATGGTGGTGCTGGACTTGACCAAATAAGTTATGGTTTGATTATGCAAGAAATTGAACGTGGCGATTCTGGGGTACGTTCTACAGCTTCAGTACAATCATCATTAGTCATGTATCCTATTTGGAAATACGGTAATGAAGAGCAACGGAATAAATACCTACCAAAACTAGCAAGTGGTGAATGGATTGGATCCTTTGGTTTAACCGAACCAGACCATGGGAGTAACCCTGGCGGTATGACTACCAATTTTAAAGACAAAGGCGACCACTATTTATTAAATGGTGCTAAAATGTGGATTAGTAATGCGCCTTTTGCAGAAATTGCTGTGGTTTGGGCTAAGGACGAAAGTGGACGCATTCATGGATTAATAGTAGAGCGCGGTATGGAAGGTTTTACTACGCCAGAAACACATAACAAATGGTCACTTCGCGCATCCGCAACTGGTGAATTAATCTTTGATAATGTAAAAGTACCTAAAGAGAACCTGCTACCAAATAAATCTGGACTTGGAGCTCCTCTTGGATGCCTAGATTCAGCACGTTATGGCATTGCCTGGGGTGCTATTGGTGCCGCAATGGATTGTTATGATACCGCATTAAGATATAGTAAAGAGCGTATGCAATTCGGTAAACCTATTGGGCAGTTTCAACTGCAACAAAAAAAACTTGCCGAAATGATTACAGAAATAACAAAAGCGCAACTTTTAGCATGGAGACTTGGCGTTATGCGTGAAAATGGCACAGCTACTTCAGCACAAATCTCTATGGCAAAACGTAACAATGTAGATATGGCTATTAACATTGCTCGAGAAGCTCGACAAATGTTAGGTGGAATGGGTATTACTGGAGAATATAGTATTATGCGTCATTCTATGAATCTTGAAAGCGTAATTACTTATGAAGGGACGCACGACATTCATTTGTTAATTACAGGATTAGATATTACTGGACTCAATGCCTTTAAATAGATACTATAATTCATCTATTTAAAACTGATTATTTTACTACATCGTTATCGTATAAATATACTGATAACATGACTTTTGACATGTTTTTTACAAAGTTCTTATTATAGTTTTGTTTAAGAAATTTAAGTGAAACGTCATGAAAGAATCAAGAAGAGACATTATTCAGTTTATTAACTTGCAATTAGCATCCATTGGTCAACCTACTTTTAAGGACAAAGCAGATAGCAAGGAAAAGTTTTGCGATCCTGAATTCGAAAAAACAACACGTCCATTAATAATGAGTCTTAGAGAAAAATCAAGGCTTTTAGCAGACCACTTATCTCCTGCCGATTTAAGAATTCAAAATTTTATAGACGACTATTTAAAAAATGCATCTGTTAACATATCATACAAATTACCTAATAACACACTAATACTATCCAAAAAAGGACAAGCAAGAGAAGCTAGTTTACCACCTGATGGCAATTCTTTTGAAAGTGATTTAGTAAATTCAAAACGGCTTAAACAAGGGATTTTAAACAATCCGTTACATGATAAAAGAACAACCAAAGGCACTTTTCATATTGTTGAAGGCCCACTTCCTGTCCCTTTAGACAAAAAAGAAGTTCCTAGAGTGGTTTTAGCTCACTTTTTAAATGAAGCTTTTAAACCTTCTGATGAATTGAACACACTTCCTTTTACATCAAATCAAAAGGATAAAGCCAAAACCATGGTTTCTATGCTTTTAAGACCAGTAGTATGCCCTGAGGTTAAAGGTATTATTTCAGAAAAAAGACTAGAAGTCCGATTTTTTGCACCTGGTTCTTTAGTTAGTAATTTAGATTTTGTTGAAAATATTTTTGGTAATGCTGGTAATCCTAATTTAGCACATAATGATGCTGCCTTAGACCCGGAACATTGGACAGGACATACAGGATGTATCATTCTTGCTCCACAGCTACTAAAACTAAAAAAGAAAGACGTAGGGCTCCCACATTTTGATGATGCCACAGACCGTCAGAAAAAAGATGGCATGTGTTGGATCGAGGAAAACGAACTTTATAATGATGGTGGCGCTTTTAAGATTACTTGTAGAGACGAAAGTGGCGTTGTAGTTACTTTGATTGCTGATAACTATTACGGTTACTCAAAAAAAGAAATTAAAACTCAGATTAGTTATTCTGCTAACTTATATGGCGTTTTAGAAGAGGAACATGCAGGAGGTGCTATAGCATACGCTAGACGTGTTATGGGCGATACTGTAAATTGCAATGATTACAATCAATATTATGGGCTAGACCATACGTTTGAAGATATAAAAACATTATTAGGAGACAGAATTGAGGTTAAACCCGAAAACTATGCAGTAGACAAAACATATCCTAACATTATTTACATCCCAGAATCATCTTATTTCAACACCAATACAAACAACATCAGTTGGAGCTATAAAGGCAAAGAACAAAAATTAAAATTATCGCCTTTTAAGACCTACATTCACCCTTCAGGAAACAAATTAAGGTTAGAAAAACACAAATCTATTGATTTATGGCGCATTGTAGAAACCTATCCTGAAGGTGTATTTTGCCATAAACCTTGTACAGTATCTGGTGGAGGTAAATCTGAAATTTCTAAATCTATGCAGAACGCCATTACTTACGCAAGATTTAACATTCACAATATAGAGGAAGATTTTAAAAAAGCAGATGAAATTATTGAGTTTGATTACTCAACAAGATGGAAAATAAAAGATCCAAACAGACCAAAATCAAGATCATTATTGAGTGAAAAAAGGACCTTGGGCTCTGTTGTAAAACTTCTAACGCCTTCAGAAGAAAACTCAGATGAGTTCAATGAGTGGTTAGAAAATATTCCCGTTCATATACGTTCTTTAGTTTTATTTGTTAAAAGGTTATTTAGACAAGCCCATGGTGGCAACCTTAACTGGAAAGACTTAATGTCTGTAGATATTATTAACGGCGTTAGAGGCACTTCTTTAATCTATAATAACAACCCTGTGGTTGGTAGCTATGTGCGTATTGGTTTTAATCAACAAGGCAACTGGATGTTGAATAAATTACGTTCAGACTTTGCTGCAAGTGAAAAAATTCAAACGGAAGATGATATTTCTGCATCTATAACTATCCCTAGAAATCAGTTTAAAGATTTAAATCCTGAATATACAAATGAAAGTGTAAAAGTGTTAACAAACTGTGAGGCGCATTTATTCCAAAGACCAGATGAGGCCATTGTAAGAGGGTATGATAAAGGTGCTGAATTAGATATTATATCAAATGGCAGATTCTTAACCAATTATGAAATGTTAACAAAAAAGGATGCTATTGAAATTTATGAAGACACTATAAATTATGACAAGTATACACAACCTGTTCAAGATTTTCTAAAAGAAGTTATTGACAGTGATGATGAAGATATTCAGTTTGTACTACCATCTCACCCAAGAATTATTGAAGATGGTTTACCAACAAAAAACCCACGTTATTTAGAGCCAAATAGGTTTTATAATGAAACAGAAGCATCTTACATCTCAGACATGGGAGTTCGTTTAAGAAGAAAAATTAAACTAGATGATCCCGTAATTCATGTTGTAAATGCTGTTTTACCTGGCAGAAGAAATAACCCAGTTGATAGAGAGGCAGGCATTAGACCATTGGCAGTATACAACCCAATACATTATCAGGAAACTCCAGAGTTATTTATGGATTTTATTTGTAGTTTAACAGGTAAATCACCATCAACTACAGGAGCAGGATCTGAAGGGGCTTTAACTAAAGCACCGTTTAATATGCTAACACCAACAACAGATTTAAACAATGCATTATTATCCCATATTTTAACAGAATCTAACGGATTTAGTACAGCCGCTGGTTACGTTGGAGCCGAAAATAAAATAGACCATGATGTAAGTTTATTAATACCAGAAATATGGGCTAGAATGGCTCCAGAAGATAGAGATCCAAACAACCTCATCGAAAATGGCTCTCTAGAAAAACTTGAAGATTTTGAATATGAAGGCAAAAAAGTTTTAGCAAGTAGGTTGGGTTATAGAATTACTAAAACTTTTGCTCTACTTTGTTTGAACAGAATTTTTGATGAGCCTACAGCGGTATTTAATAAAAGAATGTTAAAACCAGAACTTCAAGGTATGGAAGATTATGTTGATGGCATCAATAATATAGTTGAAGCACAACAAAAAGTAGCTCTTAATTATTTTGAAGATGGCAGTGTAGAAGCAGCTATTCCACCATTAAAAATCTTATTACACATCATGGCCTATGGTAAATATGAAGGTAAGGATATCAGTGATCCAGAGTTACGTAAGTATTTTGATAGAGATTATGTTTTAAATAGTGAATGGTATAAAGAACGATTGAAGCTAAAACAACAAAAAGATATTAGTTTCTATGAATCCCAAGTAAACTATTTGGAAGATTTCATTAACAATCCAGACAACATAACGCTTGTTGCTGAAATGCATATTAAAGACCGATTAAAATCTGTAAAAGCATTACATGAAAAAGTAAAATCTGACAACTATCTAGATAGTATAGTTGGAACAATTGGGGCAGATCCATTGTACAAAAAACCTTATTAAGCTTAGTTATATTTAATTATTAATTAGTAAAAAAACCGAGTTAATTAACTCGGTTTTCTTTGTTGTGGCAAACTCAAACTATATATTTGCCCAAAATTGAGCTTTTGCGAAAATTAACTGCAACATTTTTTATTTTCTTATACATGATTGCCATGTTAAGACCTGTACAACCTTATGTTGAGTATGTGCTTAATCAAGACTACATCGCAGAATTTTTGTGTATTAATAAAGATAAGCCAAAGTTACAATGTAACGGAAAGTGTCATTTGGTAAAAGAATTAGAAAAACAACAAAAAAATGAGCCAAAAGGCTTGCGAGTTCTCTTAGAAAACTACCCAATAGGCTTTGTTATAATCTATCAAATTCAAGCCTTAAATAGCTTTACAACTTTAAAAAGACTTACATCTATCCCATATAAAAAATTATATCATTTTGATTATAATGATAGTGCGTATCAACCACCCGATGTTGTGTAATACTTACTTCAAAAAAACAACTTCCTAAAAATTATTTTTCAGGAATAAACTTTTTACATCATATTTTTAAAATTACACAATGAAGAATTTACTCATTGCAATACTTTGTGTTGCAACAACAATAGCTTTTGCTCAAGAAAAAGAAGAAAACAACAAATGGACATCAAGCAGGCCTGATGGGCATGCGCCAATATCTGTAATGGCAGATCACACACACCATAAAGGTGAATTTATGTTCTCCTACAGGTATATGACCATGGATATGCGCCAATTAAGACAGGGCACAAATGATGCTTCAACAGCAGATGGTCATACGAATTATATGGTTGCACCTCTAGACATGGTTATGAATATGCACATGTTGGGTGTAATGTACGCACCTTCGGATAAAATAACCATAATGGCTATGGCAAACTATCTTGAAAACGATATGAACTTGCAAATGCGAAACGGCAATCTATTTTCAACCAATACATCTGGTTTAGGCGATGTATCTGTAAGTGCATTATATAGTATTTTTAATAAAAACAGACATGCCATGCATGCACAAGTTGGAGTTAATATCCCAACGGGAAGTATAGAAGAAAAAAACATACTACCTGTCTCAATGGGTAATGCTGTTCAGCTTCCTTATCCAATGCAAACAGGAACGGGGTCTTTTGGTGCTAATTTAGGCTTAACCTATTTAGGGCAATGTGATAAATTTTCTTGGGGACATCAATTATCTGGAATGATAAATATTAATGATAATGACCAAGATTATAAATTCGGAAACCGTTATAAATTAAATAACTGGATTGCTGCCAAGGCTGGAGAAAACTTAAGTGTTTCTCTAAGGCTAGAAGGTGTATTAGTTGACGAAATTGATGGCTCAAGTGAGTTATTAAACCCAATGATGGTAACTACTGCAGATACGGTTAACTCTGGAGGTACATTTATAAACTCTGGTTTTGGATTAAACTACATGATTGTAAATGGAAGTTTAAAAGGTTTACGATTTGCTACCGAGATAAGCACACCACTTTATCAAGATTTAAATGGAATTCAACTTAAACAGAATTACAATTTAACATTTGGATTACAGTATGCATTTCATTAGAAAGCCCTTTTTGTTTCAAATCATAAAAAAGCATCTCGAATGAGATGCTTTTTTATACATTTTAGTTTTCCTCAATTAAGTCGTATCTTTAAAATAAAAAAATGAAATTTAAACTAACATTGCTATGTTTTAGTTTGAGTATTCTTTTGTCTTTTGGATGCTCTGAAAATTCTGAGTATGACATTCAAGATGAAGAAACTGAAATTGTTAATGAGAGCGAAGAAACTGAAAAAGAAGAAACAGGAGAAGGAACCAATAACGAAACTTCTAATGGGAATACCCTTAAAATTCTTTCTTTAGGAGACAGTTATACCATAGGACAAAGTGTTTGTGAAACTTGTAGGTTTCCAGAACAACTAAAGGAGAGTTTAAAACGAAGAGTAGAATCTACTTCCAACATTCAACTTAATATTATCGCGCGAACTGGATGGACTACTTCTAATCTAAAAAATGCTATTGTTACTCAAAACCCTGCAAATGACCAAGATTTAGTTACATTGTTAATAGGTGTAAATAATGAATATCAAAATCGACCATTTTCAATTTACGAAACAGAGTTCCCTCAGCTAGTCAATACTGCAATTCAAAAAGCTAAAGGTGATAAAAACAAAGTTATTGTTATTTCTATTCCCGATTATGCATATACACCCTTTGGAAAAGGCAACAGTGCTATCTCGCAACGGCTAGATCGCTATAATGATTTTGCAAGAGATTACTGCTCGAATAATAATATAAGCTATGTATTTATTACTGATATTACAAGACAAGGCTTAAACAGACCCGAACTTGTAGCCTCAGATGGTTTACACCCGTCTGCTTTGGCATATACTAAGTTTGTAGAACGTATTCTTCCTGTAGCTCTAGGAAAACTTTAAACACCCATAAAAATAAAAAAAGCGTTTCCATTAGAAACGCTTTTTTGTTTACATTTACTATATGTTTTCATCCAAGAAAAGATTAGATAACGCTTACAAAAATGCTAAAGTCATTGATTTTGATGATGATAGTAAATTTATTTTATTTAGCGATTGCCATAGAGGTGATAATAGTTTTGCAGATGATTTTGCAAACAACCGAAACATATACTTTCATGCGCTTAAACATTATTATGCAGAAGGCTTTCAGTATTGTGAACTTGGTGATGGTGACGAACTCTGGGAAAACTTATCTTTCGACTCCATATTAAATGCACATAAAAATGTGTACATGCTCATGAAACTTTTTCATAAAGATAATCGACTACATATGATTTGGGGCAACCACGATATGGTGTATCGCAATCCAGAATATGTAAAAAAACATTTATCAACTTATTTCGACCCGAAAATAGGTGAAGACGTTGAGCTTTTTGGAGATATTACTTATCATGAAGGAATTGTTTTAAAACACTGTATGACAGGACAAGAAATATTTTTAGCTCATGGTCATCAAGCAGATTGGTGGAATTTCTTGTTTTGGAAATGGAGCCGTTTTATGGTTAGAGTTTTATGGAAACCTCTTAACGTTATGGGAATTGCAGACCCCACAAGTCCTGCAAAAAACTACAAAGAGCTTATTAAAGTAGAACGTAGAACTAAAAAATGGATTACCGAAAACAACAATTTAATGACCATTTTTGGGCACACGCATAGACCTCGTTTTCCTGAACCTAGCGATATTGCGTTTTTTAATGACGGTAGCTGTGTACACCCTAGAAGTATTACAGGCATTGAAATTGAAAACGGAACTATTTCATTAATTAAATGGCAAATAGCAACCCGAGATGATGGAACATTACAAATTGTTAGAGTACTGTTGGAAGGCCCTGTAAAACTTTCGAATTATAAAACCGATTAATTGGTTTTTGAAATGATAAACGTTCTCCAAAAACAATATGAAGGCTTTTTAAAAACACCGTGTTTATGGAAAAGTAACTCCGTTTTTGATTTACAACAATTTGAAATTACTTCTGCTTTAAAAAAAATAGATATTGTTTTAAATGACAATTTACGCTTAGGAAAATATGTTGAGCGCTTGGTGTCTTTTGAATTAGAACAGCTAAATGATATTTCTATTTTAGCTGAAAATATTCAAATTCAAGATGAGAAGATTACTTTAGGCGAGATAGATTGTTTACTTCTAAGAAATGACAAACCTATTCATCTTGAGGTTATTTATAAATTCTACCTGTATGATGAATCAGTTGGAAATTCTGAAATCGACCATTTTATTGGTCCGAATAGGAAAGACTCTTTAATTGAAAAGCTTACTAAATTAAAAGAAAAACAATTACCGCTTCTTTATTCTGATGCGTGTAAACCGTATTTAGAAGCACTTGATTTAAAACCAGAAAAAATAATTCAGCAAGTCTATTTTAAAGCACAACTATTTATGCCTTTTTCAAAGTCGAATATTGAACTTAAAACTTTGAATACTGCGTGTATCTCTGGGTTTTATATTAACCAAAATGAATTACACCTTTTTGAGAATTGTAAATTTTACATACCTAATAAAAAAGATTGGCTACTGTTACCACATACACACGTAGAATGGACAAATCTTGAGGCTTTTAAAACAACAACTCAAGATTTTTTTGAGCAAAAATTTTCTACTTTGTGCTGGATAAAATTTAAAAACGGGGCATTAAAAAAACTATTCTTGGTTTGGTGGTAGGCGCTTAGGTTAATTCAAAGATATGACTTTAGCAAGCATGTCTGCGTTAGGGATTGCAGTGGAAATCCTTTTTGTGAGGCACGAATAAAAAGATTGTAACGAAAAGCCCGACCCGATAGGGTAACGCCAAAAATTAAATTATATGGAATAGGTTATGCTATCGATTTTCGCTTCGTTTGCATTGGTTTTAATCATTGCTATAATATTTTCCATAACATTTTTACTAATAAACTTTTCACTAATACCAATTACTTTGTTTTTGGATACTTTAAATTCAAAATAAGGGCTTTCATTAAGAGAAATATGTCGCTCATACTTCTCATCTTTTAATGCGAATTTTTTAATTAGTTGAATGTAGTTAAAACAGATTAATCTTGAAGAATATCCGCGACTTGTAAATATAATTTGGTTGTGATTAGATTTTAAGAAAAATCTATATTTACCTGTTTCGTCTTTGAATATTTTAAATAGTGCCATTTATTAATCTCTTTATTATTGAGACCCGTTTTTTGGTGAAATGTCACTTTTATATTTTAACTTTCTGGAGCTAGTTCTACTTCTAAACCTTCCATTTCAGGAGTGATTTGAATTTGGCAACCTAAACGGCTATTATCTTGCACATCGAACGCTTCAGATAGCATTGCTTCCTCATCATCGCTCATTTCTGGTAGTTCTGTATCACTTTTAACATAACACTGACATGATGCACACATAGCCATTCCACCACAAACGCCAATAGTACCCTCTGGAGCAAGCTCGTAAGACCTTACCACCTCCATGAGATTCATAGCCATATCTGTAGGGGCAACAATATCGTGTGTTACACCGTCTCTATCTGTGATTTTTATGTTTACGTCTTCCATTACTTTTGTTATTACTTCTGTTAAAAGCATTTCATAATTCGTGCCACAAATTTAGCACAAGCGCTTCTATTTTCTATTTTTTTATTTATGAATTTACAATGTGGAATAAAAAAATGCAGCATCCTTAAAATTCTAAGTATTTAAGAACCCCTTTTGCAGTGGTATGTTGTTTTAATTGAAACTTTTGCAGCTTTATTAAATTGACTAATACTTAAGCGTCAATATTTACAACTTGTTCGATTTGTGGTGCATGCTTTTTGATGGTCATTTCTACACCGGATTTAAGTGTCATTTGATTGACACTACAACCCACACAAGCACCTTTCAATTGTACTTTAACTAGCTTATCATCTTCAATAGATAACAGAGAAATATCACCGCCATCACTCTGTAAAAACGGTCGAATCTCTTCTAATGCAATTTCAACTTTTTCTTTTAGTTCTTCTGAAGTCATATTTTACTTTTTAACTGCCGAACAACCTGCCATGGTTGTAATTTTAATGGCCTCGGTTGGTGGTAAACTATCATTTCGCCTCACTACTTCTTGAACTACATTTTGAGTTAATTTCTCAAAAGCTTGTTCTAGTGGTGTTGCGGTTTGCAATGCAGCTGGCCTACCAATATCTCCAGCTTCTCTGATACTTTTCACCAATGGCAATTCTCCTAAAAATGGCACATCCAAATCTTCGGCTAAATGTTTTGCACCTTCTTGTCCGAAGATAAAATATTTATTGTCTGGCAATTCCGCAGGAGTAAAGTACGCCATATTTTCAATAATTCCTAAAACAGGTACACTAATACTATCTTGTTGGAACATGGCTACTCCTTTCTTGGCGTCAGCTAAAGCCACATTTTGTGGTGTGCTCACTACAACAGCTCCTGTAATAGGAAGCGATTGCATAATACTTAAGTGGATATCTCCCGTTCCAGGAGGTAAATCTAACAACAAGAAATCTAACTCGCCCCAATGTGCATCAAAAATCATTTGATTTAGAGCTTTTGCTGCCATGGGTCCTCGCCATACTACTGCTTGATTAGGCTGTGTAAAGAAACCAATGGACAATACTTTTACCCCATAATTTTCAATGGGTTTCATTTTTGATTTTCCATCAATATTTACCGCTAAAGGCTTTTCAGCTTCTACATCAAACATAATTGGGATAGATGGCCCATAAATATCTGCATCTAAAACACCTACTTTAAAGCCCATTTTTGCTAAAGTCACAGCTAAATTTGCTGTTACTGTAGATTTCCCAACACCACCTTTACCCGATGCTACAGCAACAATATTTTGAATTCCAGGAATAGGTTTTCCCTTTATAACATTTGCTTTAGGTTTTTCTGGCGCTTCAACTTTTACATTTACTGTGATTTTTGCTTTTTCGTAAACCTTTTCATGGATGGTTTTAAGAATGTCAACCTCAGTACGCTTTTTAGCTTGCAAACTCGGGTTTTTAATAGTAATATCAACAATAACCTCGTCTCCAAATGTGATGACATTTTTTACAGCGCCACTCTCTATCATATTCTGCCCTTCACCAGGAACGGTAATATTTTCAAGAGCTTTTAATATATCTTGCTTATTTAATTTCATTTATTAAGAATCATTCTAAAGGCAAAGATAGAGAATAAAGCTTGAAGATAGAAGCCAGAAGTTAGAAGTTTTATTGATGTGATTATTGGAGATTTTTATGAATGATGGGTTTGTGATTATTTATAAATTAAAAGAAGCTAAATAAACTTCTAGCATAACAAATTATAGTTCCTCTGACGGGTCCCAATAAACACTTTCAAGGTTTTGTATTTGGTTTTCAACCACTTCAACCCCTTCACTTTCTAGTAATTGTTGCATTAAATTAGTACCTTCAAAATGATGTTTACCGGTTAATAATCCTTTTCGATTTACCACACGATGCGCAGGAACATCTTTACCACCAGAACCATTCATGGCATAACCCACCATTCTCGCACTTCTAGCTGCACCTAAATATTTTGCAATAGCACCGTAGCTAGTTACTCTTCCATAAGGGATTAATTTGGCAACTTCGTAAACCTTATCAAAAAAATTAAGCGTTTCAGGTTTCATCTTATAAATCTTGAATTATGTTGATTAGTGTAACAATGGATATTACTCCTGTAACACCACCAATAATACGATTCATGTTTTTTTGAGAAGTAAGTGTTTTTCCTTTGATTTTATCGAAGAAGAAAATATACATGTAAAGTGTTACAAAGGTTCCTGTGGCTGCTCCAATTACGTAAGCCATAATACTGGTTTTCTCAAAACTCATCCAGCCAAAAGATGCCAAAGTAATGGTCATATACGCTTGATATGGTATAGGAAACACATTGATAGCAGACATAAAAACTCCCTGAAAAAATCGACTATGCTTACTTCTTATCTTGGGTTCTATTTGTTGTTTAGGGGCTGATTTGGCTACAAATAAAAAATAAATAGTTATCAATATAAATATAACCAAAGCCACACTTCGCAGAACACCAACAACCTCTGGATGCATACTCAAATAACGTGCAAAAATACTTGCCAGATAGGTTTGTGCCAAAACAATAACACATACGCCTATTGAAAAAACAATACCCCTAACATGGCCTTCTTTTAAGCTTATTTTGGCTGCTGTCATATTTAATAATCCTGGTGGAATTACCCCAATCATGGCGAAAAACAAACCCAAAAAGAAGATAAAAGTTATATTCACTATTATTTGATTTTGAACCTAATATACGTAATTGGTTTGTTTTGTTCTAAATACTGAGATTCATAGAAAGTTTGGATGCTTGTTACTTCTTCTGGACTACCTTCTTGTTTATAAACATTATGATTTGCATATAACACTTCATGTCCAGCTCCATGCAACAACCCTAATGTATAACCATGCATAAACTCACTATCTGTTTTCAGGTTTACAACACCATCTGAAGTTAGTATCTTTTTATAACGCTCTAGAAATGTAGCATTCGTCATACGATGTTTTGTTCGTTTATATTTTATTTGTGGGTCTGGGAAAGTAATCCAAATCTCATCAACTTCGTTTTCAGCGAATGCATGATCAATCAATTCTATTTGCGTTCTAAGAAATCCTACATTTGATATATTTTCTTCTACAGCAGTTTTGGCACCTCTCCAAAAGCGTGCGCCTTTAATATCTATTCCAATAAAATTTTTGTTTGGGTATTTTTTGGCGAGTGCAACTGAGTATTCTCCTTTCCCACAACCTAATTCTAAAACTAATGGATTATCATTTTTAAAAAAACCAGTTCTCCAATTGCCTTTTAAATTGAAGTTTGACTGAACTAATTCATCTCTAGAAGGCTGAATAACATTACTAAATGTTTCGTTTTCTTTAAATCTTCTGAGTTTATTTTTGCTTCCCAAAACCTTAACTATTTCTTATTATTATTTTTGAATTGGTAAAATTAAGGAAATATACGAGAGCCTTAATGGCTTATCTTTGAAATTAGCAAAAAAGTGCGTGAGGGATTGAGGCCTTGTTGAAGCTCTTTTTGTGTTGTTGCACCTATGCAACACAAAAAAGCGACTGCCGAAAGCCCGACCCTTGGGCACGCCCAAATTAAAAATGAAAAAACGAATTTTAGTTGCTCCTTTAAATTGGGGGTTAGGACATGCAACGCGTTGTATTCCTATTATTAACGCATTGATTAGCGAAGGGTTTGTACCTGTAATTGCTAGCGATGGCGTTGCTTTAACTTTGCTAAGGAAGGAATTCCCCAACTTACCTACAATTGAATTACCATCGTACAACGTTACTTACTCTAAGAATGGCAAACTTTTTAAATTAAAGCTGCTTAAGGATTCGCCTAAACTCTTGAAGGCTATTAAGGATGAAAAAAAAACAATTTCAAAGATTTTAGAGTATATTGATATTGCTGGTATTATTTCGGATAATCGCTTGGGGGTAAGACATAAAAAAGTACCATCTGTTTTTATTACGCACCAACTAAATGTTTTAAGTGGCAATACAACATGGTTGAGTACTAAAATGCACCAAAAAATTATAACGAAGTTTGATGAATGTTGGGTTCCTGATACTAAAGGTGATATGAATTTAAGCGGAAGACTCGGACACACCAAAAACTTTGATATTCCTACAAAATATATTGGTCCGCTAAGTAGATTTACTAAAAAAGCCACAGCGATTAAAAATGATTTATTTGTTTTAATTTCTGGTCCAGAGCCGCAGCGAACCTTCCTTCAAAACAAATTATTGAGCGAACTTAAAAACTATACTGGAAAGATTGTATTTGTTAAAGGCATTATGGAAAAAGACCAAACCATACAGGTTTTAGGAAACATGACCATTTATAATTTTATGACTTCTGGTCTTTTAGAAAAAACCATAAATGAAAGCGCCTTAATACTATCCCGTTCTGGATACACTACAATTATGGACTTGGCTAAACTTAACAAAAAAGCTTTTTTTATACCAACACCAGGACAGTTTGAACAGGAATATTTAGCTAAACGACTTACTGAAATGAGTCTAGTACCTAGTTGCAAGCAAAACGATTTTACACTTATGAAGTTGAAGGAATCTAATGCTTATGAAGGTTTAAATTCCTTTGGTTTTAAACCAGATTATAAAGATTTATTCAACCTTTTCTAGAGTGAAAGAAAACTCACTACCTACACCATATTCACTCTCTACATATATTTTTTCATTGTGTGCTTCTATAATATGTTTAACTATAGAAAGTCCAAGACCTGAACCTCCTTCTTTTCTTGAGCCACTTTTATCTACTCGATAAAAACGCTCAAAAAGTCTTGGCATGTGTATTTTATCTATACCTTCTCCATTATCAGTTACTCGAACAATTACTTTATTTTTAATTAAGTTTTCGATACTAACCTCTGTAGTTCCTTTTTCACTACCATATTTTATGGAGTTTACTATTAAATTTGCTAACACCTGTTGAATGCGCTCTTTGTCTGCTTTAACCATAACTGGATTAGCATAATCTCTATCAAACATCAAAGAAATTTTTTTCTTGCTAGCTTTCATTTCTAACATTTCAAAAACATTTTCTACAAGCTCAACAATATCAAAAACTTCCACATTTAAACTTAAATCACCAACTTCTAACTTGGTAATCATATCCAAATCTTTAATAATATACCCCAATCGGTCAATCCCCTTACTAGCTCTTCGTAGGTACTTCTCTCTAATATTTCCATCATCCATGGCACCATCAAGAAGGGTTAAAATATAACCTTGTACTGTAAACAGTGGTGTTTTTAACTCGTGTGATACATTTCCTAAAAACTCTTTCCTATATTCTTCTCTAACTTTTAATGTTTCAATTTCAATCTTTTTATCTCTCGCAAACCTATCTATCTCTTCAGTTAAAGTCTGCATATTTGTTGTAATAGCACCTTTCGCCAAATTAGCTGATTCAAGAAGTGTTAAATCATCATAGATTTTTTTCACTCTCTTATAAATAAAACGCTCTACATTATATTGTATAATAAGAAATGAGAATATAAAAATACATACTGAAAACATTAACGGGTAATACCACTCAAGGCTATGATAGTAATACAAAAAAACACTCATTAAGAGTGTTGAGTATAGAGTGATATAAATTGCTGTACGCACAGCAAATCGATAAGATTTTTTAAATTTTGCTTGCATTAGTCTACAAACTTATAGCCTACACCTTTTATAGTTTTAAAGCTTTTATCGCCTAATTTTTCACGAAGTTTTCTAATATGAACATCAATAGTTCTTCCTCCAACAACAACCTCGTTACCCCAAACAGCATCAAGAATTTCATCTCTTTTAAAAACTTTTCCTGGTTTGGATGCTAGTAAAGATAATAATTCAAATTCTTTTCGAGGTAAAATTATCTCTTTTCCTTTAGAAACAATTTTATACTCATCCCTATTAATCTCTAAACTCCCTACCTTAACAGTATCAACAACATCTTCTTCCTTGAAACGCCTTAATAGCGCTTTTACTTTACTCACTAAAACTTTTGGTTTTATGGGTTTTGTAATATAATCATCTGCTCCTGCATCAAAACCCGCTACTTGAGAATAATCTTCACCTCTAGCCGTTAAAAAGGTTATAATTGTGTTTTTTAAATCTGGATTTTTTCTAATAATCTCACATGCTTCAATACCATCCATCTCTGGCATCATAACATCCAATATAATTAAATGAGGAAGCTCTTTTTTGGCTTTCTTCACACCCTCTTGCCCATTTTCAGCAGTAATAACTTGGTAGCCCTCACTGGATAAATTATATCCAACTATTTCTAAGATATCTGGCTCATCATCAACGAGTAATATCTTAACATCCTTTTTTTTCATCTATTGACATCATGTTTATTGAAGTAAAGATAAAACATCTAACATAATTTTTTCAAATTATCAAAATTAATAACATTAAGGTAACAAACACCTTACCTGCATTTAAGATTTCGACCAATTACTGGAATCTTTAACAGTATTTTGGCATCACTTTTGATGTAATACCTTACCTTTGTTAAACCAAATCGTAGTGTATGAAAAAAATTTACTTTTTATTTTTATTCGCCGCTCTAACATGTTTTACGCACCAAAATATGGTTGCCCAAAACCATGCTAAGAATCCCTCTACGCAGCCTAATATTGAAGGATTATCCATTTACCCTAATCCTGTCAATCGAGAACAATCTTTTATAAACATTGCTTCTAAGCATAGTTTAGTAAAAACCATCGAGATTTTTGATGTTTTAGGAAAACAAGTATATGCCAACATTTTAACTGGAAAACAACTTAATATTTCTAGTTTAAGAAAAGGGGTTTATATTTTAAAAATCACTGAGAATAACATAAGCGAATCAAGGAAACTTGTTATAAGATAGCTTTGAAGGAATACAAATTAGAAAGCGTTGTTTTTAACAGCGCTTTTTTTATTTTACATACTTTTGTGTCTTTGCTGAAGTATGACTGATATAGATTCCATTTTTAACATAAAAAATCAAGCTGAATTTGAAGCTTTAAGTATAGCTACCTTTAAATTTCAGTTTGAAAATAATCGCATCTATCGTTCTTTTTGCGACTTGCTTTATAAACACCCTAGCGAAGTAAAAACCTCAAAAGATATTCCTTTTTTACCTATCCAGTTTTTCAAAACAAAAAATATACTTAGCTCAAAAGAGGAAATTCAAAAAACATTTACCAGTTCTGGCACTACCGGAAGTTTAACCAGTAAGCACCTTGTAACAGATTTAAACATTTACAAACAAAGTTTTATTAAAGGGTTTGAAGCATTTTATGGCCCCATCGAAGATTATGTTGTTTTAGGACTATTACCTTCTTATTTAGAGCGAGAAGGTTCATCTTTAATATACATGGTAGACTGCATGGTTAAAACCTCTAAATATGAAGAAAGCGGATTCTATTTAAACAATCTAAATGATTTAAAGAAATCATTAATTAAATTAGATTCTGAGGGTAAAAACATATTACTTATTGGAGTTTCTTTTGCGCTTTTAGATTTAGTTGAAGCACATCAATTTAATCTAAAAAACACCATTATTATGGAAACAGGTGGCATGAAAGGTAGAAGAAAAGAGTTAATTAGAACTGAACTCCACAATAGACTAAAAAAAGGGTTTGGTGTTAAACATATACATAGTGAATATGGGATGACTGAACTTTTGAGTCAAGCCTACTCCAAACAACATGGTATATTTAATTGCCCACCATGGATGCAAGTTTTAACAAGAGATACTGAAGATGCCTTAACCATTCAAAAAACAGGAAAAACAGGCGGTTTAAATATTATTGATTTAGCTAATATTAATTCTTGTGCTTTTATTGCAACACAAGATTTAGGACGCGTTAGTGATGATGGTTCTTTTGAAATTATTGGGCGTTTTGATGATTCAGACATTCGCGGTTGTAACCTTATGGTACTTTAAATTGTAAGGTCTTCGTAATTTTTAGACTTAACATAAAACATATATTTATGCGAAGCTTAATCATAATATTTACAATAACTATTTCTTCATTATCAGCGCAAACCATTGATTATAATTTAAAAAAAGGATATGCAGCAAATGGCTATGATGTTGTTTCTTATTTTAATAATAAAGCCATTGAAGGCAATAGAAATTTCACTGCCACATACGACAATACAAAATATAAATTTTCATCTGAAAACAATCTCAATACTTTTAAAAAAGACCCTAAAATGTATATCCCGCAATATGGTGGCTATTGCGCTTATGCTGTTGCTATAAAAAGCAACAAAGTTTCTATAAATCCCAAAACATTTAAAATTAATGAAGGGAAACTCTATTTATTTTATAATGCTTGGGGAACCAATACGTTAGAGTTATGGCAAAAACAAAACGAAAGCGAATTACAAAAAAAAGCTGATGTTAATTGGGAAAATATAAAATTCAAAAAATAATATTTTCTTTTGTAAGCTATTAAAAAAGTACACGACAAAACCAATAACTAAGAAAAAGAAAAATTAGTTTTTAATTGGTTGGTTAGTCACAAAGCCTGAGCTCTCACTCAGGCTTTTTTTATTACTAAACTATTTGAAGCACAAAATAGTTCTTTTTTCCTCGTTGTAAAAGCACAAATTTATTGTTAATTAAGTCTTTTGAAGTGATACGGTAATCATCTTTTACTTTTTCTTTATTTACAGAAATTGAATTTTCTTTAAGTGCTCTTCGCGCCTCTCCATTAGACTTTAAAAACCCACCTTTTTCAGCCAAAGCTCCTATCATATCTAAACCATTATCAATTTCAGATTTCGATATTTGTGTTTGTGGAACCCCATCAAAAACATCTAAAAACGTTTTCTCATCAAGTGCTTTTAAATCTTCACTTGTTGATTTTCCAAAAAGAATATTACTTGCTTTTACAGCATTCTCTAAATCCTGTTTAGAGTGAACCATAACTGTAATTTCTTCGGCTAAACGTTTTTGAAGCACTCTTACATGAGGTGCTTCTTTATGTTCTGCTATTAAATTATTTATTTCCTCTTCGTTAAGAAATGTAAAAATCTTGATATATTTTTCTGCATCCTCATCACTAGAATTTAACCAGTATTGGTAGAACTTATAAGGTGAAGTTCTATTGGCATCCAACCAAACATTCCCGCCTTCTGATTTACCAAATTTAGAACCATCAGACTTTGTAATTAAAGGGCATGTAATAGCAAAACCTTTTCCGCTAGCAATTCTTCTAATTAATTCTGTCCCTGTTGTAATGTTGCCCCATTGGTCGCTTCCTCCCATTTGTATCGAGCAATTACTCTCTTTATAAAGATGAAGAAAATCGTAACCTTGTACAAGCTGATACGTAAACTCAGTAAAACTCATACCTTCTGAAGACTCTGAAGAAATTCTGTTTTTTACAGAATCTTTGGCCATCATATAATTAACAGTAATATGCTTACCAACATCACGAATAAACTCAAGAAAAGAGAAATCTTTCATCCAATCGTAATTATTCACTAATTCTGCAGCATTTTCAGCATCACTTTCAAAATCTAAGAAATGTGCTAATTGTCCTTTTATAGCTTCTTGATTGTGTCTTAATGTTTTTTCATCTAATAAATTACGCTCATTTGATTTCCCAGAAGGATCACCAATCATTCCTGTGGCACCACCAACTAATGCTACAGGTTTATGCCCACAACGTTGGTAATGTGCTAAAAGCATAATAGGCACTAAATTACCTATATGTAAAGAATCTGCTGTTGGATCAAAACCCACATAAGCACTACGCATGCTCTCCATTAAATGGTCTTCAGCTCCGGGCATAACCGTATGTATCATACCTCTCCAAGTTAATTCTTCAACAAAATTCTTTATCATTTTTAATGCTTTAAGTTCAAATTTATAACATATCCATACTCGGATTTTCACAAAACTATGCAAAGATAAAAATACACGCATAATTACTTATGGATTCTGAATAATTCTTTAATTTAGTTGCATGATTTTAGTAACAGGAGGAACGGGTTTAGTTGGTGGACATTTACTCTATAGACTTATTTCTGACCAAAAGAGAGTAAAAGCTATTTACAGAAACAAACGTAAACTTGAAAACACCAAAAACATATTTTCTTGTTATTCTGATGATTCTGAAATACTATTTAATAAGATTGAATGGATTGAGGCTGACCTATTAGATATTCCAACTTTAACTAAAGCTTTTATAGACATAAAAACAGTTTATCACGCTGCTGCATTTGTCTCTTTTGAACCAGATAAATATCAGCTTCTAAGAAAAACAAATATTGAAGGCACTGCCAATATTGTAAACCTTTGTATTGCTAATAACATAGAAAAACTTTGTTATGTAAGCTCTATTGCCACTCTGGGAAGCACATTAAATAATGCTCCTATATCCGAAGACACCAATTGGAATCCTGAAGATGACAATAGTGTTTATGCTATAACTAAATACGGTGCTGAAATGGAGGTTTGGAGAGGCACACAAGAGGGTGTTGACGCCGTTGTTGTTAATCCCGGTGTCATTTTGGGTGCAGGTATTTGGAGATATGGTACAGGAAGCTTATTTAAAAAAGTACATAAAGGTTTAAAATACTATACTTCTGGAACTGTTGGATTGATAGCTGTTGAAGATGTGGTTAACATTATGATTGCATTAGTGCATAGCCAAATAAAAAATGAACGATTTGTTTTAGTGACTGAAAATTGGAGTTACAAAGATTTTCTTGAAGCCGTAGCAGAATCTGTTAGCGTTAAACCTCCTAAAAAATTAGCGAGTAAACGCTTATTACGCATGGCTTGGAAATTGGATTGGTTGAAACATAAATTAACTGGAAAACGAAGACAGTTAACAAAACATATTGCCAAATCTTTAATAACAGAAACCCATTACAGTAGCAAGAAGATAAAAATAGCTTTAAATTATAAGTTTACAGCTATTGGTAAAGCAATTAGTTCTATTGGAACTAGTTATCTGAAATAGGCTCAACGATACTCTCCAATTCCTCAATACTTTCTTCTAAAAACACTTCATCGATCTTTATAGAATCCTTTAAAATATTCAAACCAAGGGAATCTTTACCAAGAGATTTTAACCGTTGTTTTTCCTTAAGAACTTTTTCTAAAGAATCTGCCTCTCTTTTGGTTTGCTCTTTCCACTCTTTTGCTTCCTGCTCTTTTAACACAGCTTTAAGTTTTTCTAAACTATCCGTAGTTTTTGTATAAATCTCTTCATAATCCTCAATATGATACGCATAATAATTATTACTCAAAGCGAATTGCAAGCTATCTATATTATATTTTTCATAGATATAGGTATTTAAATTGAGACTACTATCTCGCATAATAAGTTTGTTTTTTGAACTTGACGATGTAATAAGTTTTGCATCAATTAAAATATTAACCATTTTATTCTTAGAAATTAAATTCTTCGGTTTTTCTGGCCCTTTTAATTTATTGCAAGCTGTGGCAACAAAAACTATTCCTATTAATACTATAACTCGATTTAAAATCATCTATTAAATGTTAAGCGTTTTGCTGATTTAACGGAGCTAAACTTAGTATTTTCATAAACTAAGTTGCCATTTAAAAACGTATGTGTAATTCTAGATTTAAATGTTGTCCCTTCAAAAGGCGACCATCCACATTTGTATAAAATATTATCTTTTGTAACTGTCCATGGATTATTCAAGTCTACCATCACCAAATCTGCATAATAACCTTCTTTTATATAACCACGTCTTTCAACATCAAATAAAATAGCTGGATTGTGGCACATTTTCTCTACAATTTTTTCTAAAGAAATTTTTTCTTTATGATACATTTCTAACATTGCTGGTAAAGCATGTTGCACTAACGGGCCTCCTGAAGGTGCACTAGTGTAAACGTTTTTTTTCTCATCTATAGTATGAGGTGCATGGTCTGTTGCAATAACATCTATTCTATCATCTAGCAAAGCTTCCCATAATTGATCTCTATCGGTTTTTGCTTTTACAGCTGGATTCCATTTTAATAAAGTGCCTTTTTTATCATAATCTTCATCAGAAAACCACAAATGATGTATACAAACCTCTGCTGTTATTTTTTTATCTTTCAACGGAATATCATTGGTAAATAAATTAGTTTCTTTTCCTGTAGACAAATGAAAAACATGTAATCTGGCACCCGTTTTTTTTGCAAGCTCAATAGCTTTAGATGATGATAAATAGCAAGCTTCTTCGCTTCTGATTACTGGGTGGTATTTAATAGGAATATCATCTCCAAATTCATCAATATGCGCTTCAAGATTTTTACGAACTGTGGTTTCATCTTCGCAATGTACAGAAATAACCATATCCGTACTTTTGAATATTTTTTCTAAAACTTCAGGATCGTCCACCAACATATTCCCTGTTGAAGAACCTAAAAACAGTTTCAATCCAGCAACTTGGTTTGCTTCAAGTTTTAAAATTTCATCTAAATTATCATTAGTTCCTCCAAACATAAACGAATAATTTGCCCAAGATGATTTTGCAGCAATATCAAACTTTTCTTCGAGCTTTTCAATAGTTGTAGTTTGTGGGTTTGTATTGGGCATCTCAACAAAAGATGTAATACCTCCAGCTATAGCAGCTTTTGATTCTGTTTCAATATTTGCCTTGTGCGTTAATCCGGGTTCTCTAAAATGCACCTGATCATCAATAGCTCCTGGCAGGATATACTTACCTTCGGCATCAATTACCAAAACGTCTGCAGATTTGGCACTAATAGATTCTGAAATTTGTTTTATATATTGACCTTCAATTAAAATATCACCACTAAAAATAGCACCTTCGTTAACTATATTAGCATTTTTTATAAGTGTAGTTTTTTTTTGCATACTTTTTTATTTTTTAGAATCCCTCTAAAACAAACTTTTCAACTTCATAGAAATAACCCCAAAAATAGCTTCAGAAATAATACCCGAACTCAATTTAGATTCACCTCGTGTTCTATCTGTAAAAATAACAGGGACTTCAACAATTTTAAACTTTTTTAAGTAGGCCTTAAATTTCATTTCAATTTGAAACGCATACCCAATAAATTTAACAGCATCTAAATCAATAGCTTCTAACACATGTCTTTTATAACATACAAAACCTGCTGTTGTATCATGAATCTTCATCCCCGTAATTAATCGCACATATTTTGAGGCTAAATAAGACATTAAAACTCTTGCCATAGGCCAGTTAACAACGTTAACCCCTGTTTTATATCTAGAACCTATCGATATATCTGCACCTTCAAGATGGCAAGCATCGTAAAGTTTCAAAATATCGTTGGGATTATGAGAAAAATCGGCATCCATCTCAAAAACATAGTCATAGCCTTTTTGCAGACTCCATTTAAATCCATGAATGTAAGCCGTACCCAAGCCAGACTTTGTTTTTCTTACTTCTAAGAATAGTCTTTCAGGGAATTTTTTTTGTAATTCTTTAACTTTTAACGCTGTTAAATCTGGTGAATTATCATCAACAATAAGAATGTGAATATGGTCTGACTGTGATAACACCGCCTCAATTATAGCCTCAATGTTTTCAATCTCGTTATATGTTGGAATAATTACTATTGTATCTGCCATATTACTCTCAGTACAGAAATCCTTTTATCTTTTTAGCAAATGTACATTAATCAACGTTTATTTATTTTAAATATTTGCTAATAATACATGTTAATTTTAAAAATTATAATAATTTTAACCCATGCTTCGTCACATCGTTTCAAACGAAATATTTACCATACTATTGGTTTTAGGCTTAATTATTGTTGCCATTGCAAAATTAATTTCTCCTAAACGATTTGACGATTTTATATTAGTCTTAGGTAACGACAAGTACCTTAAAATATATTCTAGAGATCAGAAGTTTTTCGATAATTTTGATGCTTTGTTATTTGCAAATTTAGTACTATCTCTTTCTGTTTTTTGCTTTATTATTTACAAAAAAATCACAGAAACATCTGATATTTCTGGAAATACCATGTTTAAACTAACCTTTAGCATTGGAGTTTTTATTTTAATTAAAATACTTATTGAACGTTTGATTGGGAGTCTTTTTGAAATTGATAAACTTGTAGATCAATATTTATTTCAAAAAACAAGTTTTAAAAATTATTTAGGATTGTTATTGCTACCTATTAATGCCTTACTTCTTTATAGTTTTCAGCCAACATTACCGCTTATCTATGGTGTTATTTCGTTACTACTAATTGTTAATATCTTGGGTCTAATTAGTTCATTTAAAACGCATCAAAGTCTAATAAAGAACAACATATTCTATTTTATTTTGTATCTTTGCGCTCTTGAAATTACACCCTATGTCATTTTGTATAAGGTGTTTATTGCAAATTAAAAGAAAAACGACTTGCGCTTATGAAAGTGAAAACCATTTTAGTATCTCAACCAGAACCTAAAATAGAGAACTCGCCCTACTTCGATTTACAAGAAAAGCAACGCGTAAAAATAGATTTCAGACCGTTTATTCATGTAGAGGGTGTATCTGCTAAAGAGATTAGGCATCAGAAGATTGATTTAAGCAACTACACAGCTATTATTTTAACAAGTAGAAATGCTGTAGATCACTTTTTTAGAATTGCAGAAGAAATGCGATTTAAAGTTCCAGACACAATGAAATATTTTTGTCAGTCTGAAGCTGTTGCATATTACCTACAGAAATACGTAGTTTATAGAAAACGTAAAATTTATGTTGGTAAGCGAACGTTTGCTGAACTTTCGCCTCTTATTAAAAAGTACAAAGACGAAAAATTCTTACTACCAAATACTGATAAAGTAAAACCTGCTGTTCCGCAGATTCTTAATGATTTAGGAGTAGACTGGAAACAGGCAACGTTTTACAAAACAGTAGTTAGCGATTTATCTGATTTAGCTGATGTCTACTACGATGTTTTAGTATTCTTTAGCCCCTCTGGAATTGAATCTTTATTCCAAAACTTTCCAGATTTTAAACAGAACGATACCCGTATAGCTGTTTTTGGTAATACAACAATCAAAGCGGTTGAGG
Organism: uncultured Algibacter sp.; assembly: GCF_947490405.1. Classification (GTDB taxonomy): domain Bacteria; phylum Bacteroidota; class Bacteroidia; order Flavobacteriales; family Flavobacteriaceae; genus Algibacter_B. The sequence continues at coordinate 648,041 of NZ_CANLGU010000001.1, forward strand.
AAAAAGGATTACGTGTAGATATAGCTGCACCAACTCCTGAGACGCCTTCAATGACTATGGCTTTACAGAAATATATTGAAAAGGCTAATAAAGGGAAATAAAACTTTATTTAATGACATAAAAAAAGCTATTCTAACAATTTAGAATAGCTTTTTTTGGTTGAACAAATTTTTATTTTCTTTTTGATATAGAATTAGTTGTAGAACTATACCTCTATAAATTGCCACAACATAAAACCATATTCAAGATTATAGATATAATTTAAAGATATAATAAGTATAGAAAAAAGATTTTAAACAAATTGTTTTTGAAGTTTAACCTTTTTTAATAATGAATTGATTTAATTGCATACTATCATTAAATTATTATTACATGAAACCTACCATAAATCACTAACTTCTGAATACTCAATTTGCCATTTACTATTTTCCTTTTTTAATATATAAAGAACACCGTTACTATCTAATTTACTTCTGCTAATACCTAAACCAAAAAAGACTTTTTCTTTATCTTTAGAGTAATAGAAATTTGAAAACCAAAATAAAAGGTCGAAATTTTCAAAATCTCTAGATTTTTTTATTTGGGTAGTATCTGCTAACATTATTTCATGCCCTTTTTCAGTAAATAATAATTTATCTAATTTATTTTTCTCAGAATTAATCCCTTGCATCTCTATAATACCTTTATATTGTTTGGGAATGATTGCTTTTATTTCATCACTTGAAAAATCATATAAAGTGGGATATAAAGCTACTTTAAGTTTTACTTGTAGCAAAGAATCTCTAACTCGTTTGCTAATAACTGTTGTTATAGTATCATTTATAGCTGGTGGTGGAGGTAATGGAAATGCTTTCTTGTCTATCATTAATGATATGATGTCGTTAACGTTTTCTTCATTAGCTTTATTTTTGCAACTAAAAATTAATAAAACAAAAAATACTATAATTAAATTTTTCATACTTACTTTATTTACAAACTTGACTGTTTTGATTAGCTATAGCACGTAAATTTTGGTTAATTGTATTTTCAGCAGATGTCAATCTTTTTGAAGTATAACCATATTTAGTTAACCCATCCCACCCATATGCCATATAGTGGCTTAACGGGTAATTAAAGTTATCTAATTCTCGAACTGCGTTAGCTATTTGGGTTACATAGTTTTCTACCATATAATTATGATGAGCAACTTGCACCCAATTATAGTTATCATCTTGAGTATTTTCAGCCCATCCTTTATAATGAGCATATAGTTGAAATAATCTAGGTCTATTATTTGGATTAACTCCAGATTCATACCTACTAACAAACCTGTGTATTTCCGCGTGTATTGACTCATGTAATATTAAAGCAGCAATACCTAATCCACTCTGATTTATATCTTCTATAGTGACAACTATCTCACCTGTACTACCGATATTATCAGCATTTGTGCACGCATCATCAGTTTGTGTACAATTTCCAATTTGAAATATTAGATTGTAATTAACATCATTTATAAATTTACTTATTGTTTTTTTAAACAAATTTCCATTAGTTTGTTCCAGCTTATCATAAATACACTTAGCCTTACCTGTTAACTTATTAATTATTTTATCATCAAAATCTATATCATCAATATTTGATCCATTTAAAAAAGACTCAAAAGCAAGTTTAGTAAAATCCACAGCATCTTGAGGGTACTGTGTTAATAACAAGTCTAAATCACCAGAATTCATTTGATTTTCAAGAAACTCAAAAATAGTATTTTGTGTTTCCTGACTTAAACCTAAAAATAAGGTTTTCTCTATATCTGATAACTGAATATTAATAAAAGTCTTTTTCCTTTGTTCTTCTATAGATATTACATAAGGAGTACTAATAGGAGGATTATTAATTATTGAGCCTCCACCACGTCCACCAGAACCAGGTAAATTATTTGTGGAAGATGGTGTTGTATTGCTTGTGTCATTATCATAACTTTGACTACTCCCTTCATTTCCTGTATTGCTTGTTCCACTTCCATTGCTTTCGCTTCCTCCGCCTCCAGCGCAATCAAACTGTGTCCAAGTTACATATGTATCATCCCACCCAGTCGAAGGACTATCTTCATAGGAACCAGCCCAACATGTTTCTGTTTCTATATCTATGTAAACTAAAGAATTGAGAACAACGTCTGCATCAAATTTTTCAAGATATGTCATCGAGGTCTTATCTTCAAGTTCTATAAAACTCAAATTGTTAATATTTTCTCTTTCTGAAGATGTCAAACTATAGCTGATAATAAATGTATCATAATCATTCTTTGAGTTATTGAAAGAAAAAAACAGATTTTGAAATAAATCACTTATTTCACTATTCATTTTATAAATAGGAAATGTATAAGAATGATAGGTTCCATTGGATTTTTCTAAATATTTTGCTTCATCTGTATCTATGTAAAAATCATATTCAGCAATATAAATTGGTTTCTTTTGACTCGCTTTTGATACTCTGATATTATCTTGATCTCTGTCCTTTTTTATTGCTTTTATTTTATTTAATAAATTTGAGTTATTTGACAGTTCGCTAAACTTAACTTTGGATATAGAATAAGGATTTGAATTGATTTCTTGTTGACTCTCTTTTTCGCAACTAAAAAAGTATAGAGCTATTAGAAATAAAAAAAGTAACGATTTGAAGTTTGAGGTCATTTTAAAATAAATTTTCATAAACATATACAGTTAAGTTTAATAAATTAATTGTTTTATGCTATTAAACTTTTTTAAGAGAGAGATTTTGCTATGAAGTAAATCTAATAAATATATTGCAAATTCCTACTTATAGTATGTGAAAAATCATATTTTTATATAGGAAAAAGTGTATTTATAATATAAAAGCCCCGTGTAAAAAGCTTCATAGAAGACACATCTTTGTTTTAAAATTCAATTTATGAGATTCCCGGTTTTGCAGAAATGACAAATACTACAAATTAAAACGCATAACGCTGCGGACCACCACGCCTAATCTCTTCAGTACAATGCATTTCAAACTTTTTAAAATTTTCCCTAAACGCATTGGTTAATTTAAAAGCCATTTTATAATAAGCTTCATCATCATTCCAAGTGGCTCTCGGACTTAATACACTTGTTGGCACGCCAGGACAAGTTCTTGGTTGCGCTACACCAAACACAGAATGAATATGGTAATCATCATAATTATACAACCCCAGTTTGCCTTCCAGAACCGCATTTATCATAGCTCGTGTGTATTTTAATTTCATTCGCGTTCCTACTCCATAAGGGCCTCCTGTCCAACCTGTATTTACCAACCATACATTCACACCAGCATCTATCATTTTTTTACTTAGCATTTCAGCATATTTAGCAGGATGCAATGGCATAAATGGCGCTCCAAAACATGCTGAAAACGAAGGTTGTGGTTCTTTAACGCCTGCTTCAGTTCCAGCAACTTTAGCGGTATAACCCGATATAAAATGATACGCTGCTTGACTTGGCGTTAGTTTTGATATTGGAGGAATAACCCCAAAAGCATCAGCAGTTAAAAAGAAAATATTTTTTGGGTTTTTGCCAATTGATGGCACTTTTATATTTTCAATATGATTAATTGGGTAACTAACTCTAGTATTTTGAGTAATGGAAGTATCTTGAAAATCAACCTCTGCTTGATTATTCAAAATAACATTTTCTAAAATCGCGCCTTTTTTTATCGCATCATAGATTTCAGGTTCATTTTCTCTAGATAAATTAATCACTTTTGCATAACAGCCACCTTCAAAATTAAATACGCTGTTTTCGTTTGTCCAACCATGTTCATCATCACCAATTAAACTTCTATTTGGATCAGTAGATAAAGTTGTTTTACCTGTCCCAGACAACCCGAAAAAAATTGCAGTATCCTCATCTTTTCCAACATTAGCACTACAATGCATAGGCAATGTATTTTTAAATACAGGAAGTATAAAATTTAATGCAGAAAAAATACCTTTTTTTATTTCTCCCGTATAACCTGTACCACCAATTAAAGCAATTTTTCTTGAAAAATTAAGAATCGCAAAATTGTGCTGGCGCGTTCCATCTATTTTAGCATCAGCCATAAAACCCGGAGCATTAACTATAGTCCACTCAGGATTAAAATTTTCCAATTCAGTTTCATCGGGACGCAAAAACATATTATATGCAAACTGATTACTCCAAGGATACTCGTTAATAACACGAATACTCAATTTATAATTTTTATCTGCGCAAGCGTAACTATCTCTAACAAACAGTTCTTTTTCGGATAAATAATCTACAACCTTTGCGTACAACTCATCAAATTTTTTGGGTCCAAAAGGAATATTAATATCACCCCACCAAATACGGTCTTTGGTTATATCATCTTTAACAATAAATCTATCCTTTGGAGAGCGCCCAGTAAACTCCCCTGTATTAACGGCTAAAGCACCAGAAGATGCTTCTACCCCAAACCCTTTTTCAATTGATGTAGCATGAAGTTCATCAGGAGATAATTGGTACTTTACTTTTGCATTTTTTATACCATATTGCTCTAACGATATCGTTTTCGTTACCTGATCATAATTTCCCATAAATTCACATAAAATTATTTATTCAACAAAATTAAAACAATTATTTTAAGTATATATCAATTATGTTGCCTTTTTAGACGAAATATTTATGAAATCAACAAACATAAAACCCCACGCCAAAATCAACAATAAACCCCCAATTGGTGTAATAAAACCAATAGACTTAAAGTTAAGTGAGGTTAACTCGTTGGTTGCTAACCCATAAATAGATCCTGAAAAAAACAAGACCCCAATAACCACTAAATAATAAATTGTTTTTTTAGTTTTAAGCTTTACTAAAGAGGTACTACCAAGAAATAACAACAATAACGCATGATACATTTGATATCTAACTCCCGTCTCAAAAGTTTGTTGAAACTCAATTGAGATAAGTTCTTTTAAAGCATGAGCACCAAAAGCACCAAAAATAATACTCAAAGCACCTAATACAGTGCCAGTAATTAATATCGTTCTATTCATTTTTATAAATTATTCGCAATAAATACATTTAATATTTATTAATTTCGTAAAATTGAAAGCTTTTTAAGCTATTCACTAATTAAAAACAAAGTTACTTAACAAAAGGTTCTATGCGAAAGATTTTAGTTATTGGTTCTGGTAAATCTACATCATATTTATTAAAATATCTGTTAGATAAATCTTTTGAAGAACAATTATTCATTACTGTTGGAGATTTATATATTAAACAGGCAAAAAAACTAATTGCTAACCATAAAAATGCAGAAGCCATAACGCTAGATGTATTTGATGAAATATCAAGAACTAACGCTATAAAAGAAGCAGATATTGTAGTTTCTATGCTACCAGCACGTTTCCATATTGAAGTTGCAAAAGATTGCGTTACCTATAAAAAAAATATGGTTACAGCATCTTATGTTAGTGAAGATATGCAAGCTCTAGATGAGCAAGCCAAAACCAACAACATCATCCTACTAAACGAAATTGGTGTAGATCCTGGAGTAGACCACATGAGTGCTATGCAAGCACTAGACCGTATTAGAGACAAAGGCGGCAAAATAATATTGTTTGAGTCTTTTACCGGTGGGTTAATTGCTCCAGAAAGCGATGATAATTTATGGAACTATAAATTCACCTGGAATCCCAGAAATGTGGTAACTGCAGGACAAGGCGGTGCCGCTAAATTTCTACAAGAGGGCACTTACAAGTACATTCCCTATAACCGATTATTTAGGCGCACCGAGTTTTTAGAAATTGATGATTTTGGACGTTTTGAAGTCTATGCCAATAGAGATTCTTTAAAATACCAAAACGCTTATGGTTTAGAAAACATTAAAACTCTATACCGCGGCACTATGCGTCGCGTTGGCTTTAGTCGCGCATGGAATATTTTTGTAATTCTGGGTATGACAGATGATAGTTATACCATAAACGACAGTGAAAACATGAGCTACCGCGATTTCACAAATTCGTTTTTACCCTATAGCCCCACAGACTCTGTCGAGTTAAAGCTTCGCCATGAATTAAAAATCGATCAAGACGATATCGTTTGGGACAAACTCGTGGAACTTGATATTTTTAACCCAAACAAACCTGTAGAACTCAAAAAGGCAACACCTGCTCAAATTCTTCAAAAAATACTAATGGATAGCTGGACCCTTTCAGATAAAGATAAAGACATGATTGTTATGTACCACAAATTTGGCTATGTTATAAACGACAAAAAACATCAAATAGACACCAGTATGGTTGTTCTAGGCGAAGACCAAACTTACACCGCCATGGCTAAAACCGTTGGCTTACCCGTTGCCATGGGCACACTCGCTATATTAAATGGCAAAATCACCACACCAGGAGTTCAAATTCCAATTACCAAGGAAATTTACCAGCCCATTTTAAAAGAGCTAGAAACTTTTGGTATCACATTTCATGAAAAAGAAGTCCCTTATCTAGGTTATAACCCTTTAAATAATTAATTTTTGGGCGTTACCACAAGGGTCGGGCTTTCCACTATATCTTTTCTGCGAAGCAGTCCCGAACTAGTTTCGGGATCTCATGATTTAAGCCTATTTATTTTTTTTAATTAACATCAGTAATTCCAACGCTCCGCAAAAAAGGATGCCGTTTCAATCCCTAACGTATTTTATAGTTTCAATTTAAAATCAAATATTTACATTTATGTTTTAAATTAAAACTCATGAAACAAAAAAACAAAACCATCACCATTGATGGTATCGATAAAAAAATATTACGAGCCCTAACCAATGATGCCAGAACCCCTATTTTAGAAATTGCCAGAAGTATAGGTATTTCTGGCGCAGCGATTCATCAACGCTTACGAAAATTAGAAAAATCTAAACTCATTTCAGGTTCAAAATTCATTATAAATCATGAAGCTCTAGGCTTTACAACATTGGCCTTTGTTGGTATCTATCTTGATAAAGCAGCAAACACAGATGAGGTGGTTAGAGCCTTAAAGCGTATTCCAGAAGTTTTAGAATGCCACTATACCACAGGCAATTACAGCCTGTTTATAAAACTATTAAGTAAAGATAATTCACATTTAATGCGGTTACTCCACGAAAAAATTCAAACCATTACTGGAGTACAACGCACAGAATCACTTATTTCATTAGACCAACAAATTGATAGACAAGTACATATATAAAACATAAAATCCAAGAGTTGCTTGGATTTTATGTTTTATCTGAAATTACTACTTCCTTAATTTCATAGGTAATTCTTATTTCATCTTCATTAACCAATTACGCACATCAATATCCTTTTTAATAATCATGCGTAAATCTTCAATTTTAACACGTTGCTGTTCCATAGAATCTCTATGGCGAATAGTAACTGTATTGTCTTCTTTAGTATCATGATCTACAGTAATACAAAATGGTGTTCCGTTAGCATCTTGTCTTCTGTAACGTCTTCCAACCGCATCTTTCTCATCATAAATTACATTAAAATCCCATTTTAACGACTCCACTATTTCTTTTGCAATTTCTGGCAAACCATCTTTTTTAACCAATGGTAAAATTGCTGCTTTAGTAGGCGCTAAAACGCTTGGTAATTTTAAAACAGTACGTGATTTTCCGTCTCCTAAATCTTCTTCTTGTAAAGCGTTAGAGAAAACCGCAAGAAACATTCTATCTAAACCAATAGAAGTTTCCAATACATATGGTGTGTAACTCGCATTATCCTCATGATCAAAATATTGCAATTTCTTCCCAGAGTACTCCTCATGTGCTTTTAAATCAAAATCCGTTCTTGAATGGATACCCTCTAGTTCTTTAAACCCAAATGGGAATTTAAATTCAATATCTGCAGCGGCATCAGCATAATGTGCTAATTTCTCGTGGTCATGAAAACGGTAGTTCTCTTTCCCCATTCCTAAAGATAAATGCCATTTCATCCTAGTCTTTTTCCAATGCTCATACCATTCTCCTTGGGTGCCTGGTTTTATAAAAAACTGCATTTCCATTTGCTCAAACTCACGCATTCTAAATATAAACTGTCTTGCAACAATTTCATTCCTAAATGCCTTACCAGTTTGTGCTATACCAAAAGGGATTTTTTGTCTACTTGTTTTCTGTACATTCAAAAAGTTAACAAAAATACCTTGAGCTGTTTCTGGACGTAAATATAAATCCATAGCTGTATCAGCCGAAGCTCCAAGCTTAGTTCCAAACATTAAATTAAATTGCTTAACGTCTGTCCAGTTTTTACTACCCGTTAAAGGATCAGCAATTTCTAATTCTTCAATTAAAGCTTTTACATCAGCTAAATCTTCATTTTCTAAAGATTTAGCCATTCTTGATAGTATTATGTTTATCTTTTCTTGATAACCTAAAACACGTCCGTTGGTAGTAATAAACTCTTCTTTATTAAAAGCTTCTCCAAAACGTTTTGCAGCCTTTTTTACTTCTTTATCAATTTTAGTCTCAATTTTAGCACAATAATCCTCAATTAAAACATCAGCTCTGTAACGCTTTTTAGAATCTTTATTATCTATTAATGGGTCGTTAAATGCATCAACGTGCCCTGAAGCTTTCCAAGTAGTTGGATGCATAAAAATAGCTGCGTCAATCCCTACTATATTTTCATTCATTTGCACCATGGCCTTCCACCAATAGTCGCGAATGTTTTTCTTTAACTCAGCCCCGTTTTGTGCATAATCATAAACTGCACTTAAACCATCATAAATTTCGCTACTTTGAAATACATATCCATACTCCTTTGCATGCGAAATTACCTTCTTAAATTGATCATCTTGATTTGCCATAGGTGCAAAAATAAAAAACCCTCTCAAACTAAATAGTATTCTTTAAAAAAAATATAATACCGTAAATTCAGTACATATAACAGTACGAATAATTGAACTCTAAACAAGACAATACTTCTAATTTCATCATTATTAAACTAAAACTCATATTTTTTGTATTTTTGCAAAACTCAAACGCTATGAAAAATTTAAACCATGAAAACATTCTCCCTACACCTTGTGGTGCTTATACTTTGTGTTTGTACGACAAATTATGCTCAAATTACGTATGAACCTGCTTTTCCTAACATTAATTTTCAATTCCCTGTAGAAATTCAAAATGCTAACGATAACTCAGACAGATTTTTTGTTTTAGAGCAACCGGGAAGGATAAAAGTGTTTCCTAATCAAAGTGATGTTACTACTACATCATTGGGCACTTTCCTTGATATTACGGACCGAGTTCGTTTCATTAGTGGACAAGAAATAGGATTACTGGGTTTAGCTTTTCATCCTCAATATATAACTAATGGCTTTTTCTATGTCTACTACATCGCAGATAGTCCAGTTACTGGAATTTCTGAAAGAATAGTTTTATCTAGATTTTCTAGAAGTAGCTCAGATTCCAACTTAGCGGATGCAGCAAGTGAATTGGTTATTTTTCAATTTGATAAAAACCAAGACAATAGTAACCATAACGGCGGTAAAATAGCTTTTGGACCTGATGGATATCTTTACATTTCTGTCGGTGACGGTGGCGGTGGAAATGACCCCCAAGGGAATGCGCAAAACACCAATAATATTTTTGGCAGTATATTAAGAATTGATGTAGACTTGGATTCAAGTAATCCTGTAGAAACAAATCCAGTTTTACCTGATGGGAACTATGAAATTCCTAGTGACAATCCATTTCTAGGAGCTAGTGGTTTAGATGAAATTTATGCTTATGGTATTAGAAATACATGGAAAATGTCTTTCGATGAAGTTACAGGTAGATTGTGGGGCGGTGATGTAGGACAGAATGCTTTTGAAGAAATTAATATTTATGAAAATGGTAAAAACTACGGATGGAGTCGTTTTGAAGCCAACACTATTGCAAATAGTGGAGTTACCATAACAGGACCAACAGAATCTCCAGTATTTTTCGCTAACCACAATCAAGGAGACCAATCCATTACGGGTGGTTATGTATATAGAGGGTCTGAAATTACTAGTCTAAGTCCAGATATTAATTCTAAGTATATCTACGGAGATTACATTAGCGGAAGGGTTTGGTCTTTAGATTATAATGCTTCTACTGGAAACTCAAATAGAACAGAACTGTTCAAAACCTCAGGCGAATTTATATCTTCTTTTGGAGTTGATGAAAGTGGTGAATTATATTTTAGTGATTATGGCACTAATGCGCAACTTTACAAATTAATAGACGGTACTTCTCCACCTTCTGGAACCCCAGTAGATGGAATTGGAGAATGGGCAAGTTTAAATGAAGGTATTAGTAACGGAATTATAAATACAATAGTTACTGCTCCAAATGGAAATATATATCACGGCGGAAGCTTTAATACTGCTGGTAATGTAACCGCTAATAATATTGCCATGTGGAACGAAACTTTGGGTTGGCAGGCACTAGGCAGTGGATCTAATGGAACAATAAGCAGCTTATCAATCGCGCCAAATGGCGATGTATTTGCAGGAGGTTCTTTTACTGAAATTGGAGGCATAAGTGCTCAAAACATTGCTAAATGGGATGGAACTTCCTGGTCTGCTTTAGGCACAGGAGTTGATGGTAGTGTTGCTGCTCTTGCATTACGGCCTAACGGAAATTTATACGCCGGAGGTGTTTTTGAAACCGCTAATGGAAGTACTGTTAGAAATATAGCGGAATGGAATGGTAGTCAATGGAATGCGCTTACTGATGCTACCACTACTATTGCTGGAACAAATAATGAAATTAGATCTTTAGCGTTAGATAATGACGGAACATTATATGTGGGTGGGAATTTTGATGAAGCAGGTAATATAACTGCCAATAGAATTGCTACTTGGAATGGTATTAATTGGGGAACACTTGGCACGGGCACAAGTGGATTCGTTCAAGCGATAGCCGTAACACCAACAGATGTATATATTGGTGGAAACTTTGCTATTGCTGGCGGGCAAACTGTAAATCGTGTTGCTCAATGGAACAAAAGCACATTGTCTTGGTCTCCTTTAGATAACGGCGTAAATAATATTATAAACACCTTAATTCATGATGGCACTTACTTGTATGCAGGAGGTGCTTTTGATTTAGCAAATATTGATACAAACAATAGTAATATTGTTAACAATATTGCACGTTGGAGTACAACGGAAGGCTGGGAAGCTTTAGGGACTAATACTAGTGTTGGAGTTAATATAAAAATCAACACATTACAATTTGCAACAGATACTGATGGAACAGACAAACTATTTGCTGGTGGAAATTTTTCTACTGCAGGAGCAACCAACGCTAATAATACAGCTAGATGGGTATCTGAAAACCTTTTAAGTATTACTTCAACTAAAGACAAGTCAATTTTCGCTTATCCTAACCCAACTAGCGGAAAGATATTTTTATCTGAAGAAAAGGCTTGGAAATTTTTAGATCTCACTGGTAAGGTTATTAATGAAGGTTTAAGCAAAACGTTGAATATTTCAAAATACGCAGAAGGTCTTTACTTTTTGAAATTTGAAAATGGCAAAGTACTAAAAATTATAAAAAAATCTAATTGATAAAAAATCTAGTAAATTTATTCTTCCCGAAAGTATGTTATGCTTGCCATAACCAACTAAGCGATAATGAAGAATCTATTTGTTTAGATTGCCGCCATGATTTACCAGTAACTAATTTTCATTTTGATAATAACGAAAGTGTAAACAAAGTGCTATACGGTAGAGCAAAAATTGAAAACGGCACTGCTTTATTTAGATTTGAAAAAAAAGGTAACGTTCAGCGACTCATCCATAACCTTAAGTACAAAGGTCATGAACATATTGGTTTTGTTTTAGGAAATTGGTTAGGTGGAGAATTAAAATCTATTAAAGCCTATCAAAATATTGATGCCGTTATTCCTGTTCCACTTCATAAAAACAAATTAAAAAAAAGAGGTTATAATCAGGTGACAAAATTTGGACAACAAATAGCCGAAGCTTTAAACGCCAAATATCTAGACAATGTATTGATTAAAATTTCAAACACTAAATCTCAAACTAATAAAAGGAGATTTGCAAGATGGAATAGTGGGGATGAGCTTTTTGCATTAAAAAATATTTCAGAAATTGAAAATAAGCATATTCTAGTTGTGGATGACATTATAACAACTGGAGCGACACTAGAAGCTTGTATATCTGTTTTAAATGCAACAGAGCATATAAAAATAAGTGTTGCAACAATGGCAATAGCTTAAGTAAATAACCGTTATATTTTTTAGCATAATTCATGTACTTTTGCTAAAATTTAAAATTGTTGATGAACAAGACCCTTTCAAATTTTATTTTCACTTTAATCATTGGATTCTTTTTTATAAACTGTGCAAATCGTGGAACGCCTGACGGAGGGCCTAAAGATGAAACACCTCCAAGCATTATTAAATCAGAACCAGAAAATTATTCTACAAACTTCAAAAGCAATGAAATTCGAGTTTATTTTGATGAATATATAAAAATTAAAGACCTACAAAAGCAGCTTATTATTTCACCTCCTATGAAAACACAGCCTGATGTTACACCATTGGGTAATGCCAGCAAATACATAACTATTAAAATTTACGACACCCTCCAACCTAATACCACTTATGCATTTAATTTTGGTAATAGTATAACAGATAATAATGAAGGCAACCCATATCCTTATTATCGATATGTATTTTCAACAGGAGATCATATTGATTCTCTATCTGTAAACGGAAATATTGTTGACGCTTTAAAAAGAGAACCCGAAACCTTTGTAAATGTGGCTTTATACGAAGTTGATTCTACATTCACTGACTCTATAATCTATAAAGAAACTCCTAAATACATTACCAATACACTGGATAGCGTTACAACATTTTCTATTGAAAATTTAAAATCAGGCAAGTATTTGCTTATGGCTCTTAAAGATGGTAATGGCGATAACAAATTTCAGCAAAAAACAGATCAAATAGCTTTTCATAAAAGTTTTATTGAAGTACCAACAGACTCTTCGTATACATTAAGACTTTTCAATGAAGATATAGATTTTAAAGGCACAAGACCTCGTTTAATTTCTGGCGAAAAAATTGCTTTTGGCTACGAAGGCGATTACAAAGGCATGAAAATCGATATCATTTCTGAAACCCCTTCAGAATTTGAATATCGCGTTACAAAAGACCCTAAAACAGATACTTTAAATTATTGGTACAAACCGAGGTTAGAAGTAGACTCTTTGGTTTTTAAAGTGTCTAAAAAAGAATTTGAAAAAGAATTTACAGCTAGAATCAGCGAACAAAAACGAGATACTTTAATAATTAGTACCTACCCTTCTGGAAATATTGGTTATGACGAAGATTTTAAAATTTCTGGAACAACGCCTTTATTAAATTTTGATGATTCTAAAATATCTATGATGGATAAGGATTCAATTCAGGTAGAATTCACCACAGATTTTAACACCCTTTTAAACACATATTCTATAAAATTTGACAAATCTGAAGATGATAATTACCGTATTCGAATACTTCCCGAGGCTTTTGAAGATTTCTTTGGAGATAAAAACAAAGACACAATAAACTATGCCATCAAAACACGAAAAGCTTCGGATTACGGATATGTACGTTTCACTTTAATAAATGCCTCATACCCAGTAATTATTCAGCTTACCGATAAAAGTGGCAGCGTCAAACATGAAAAATCCGTAAACAAAACTGGACCTGTTGACTTCCTAAATTTAGATGCAGGCATGTATTCAATCAGAATTATACATGACGTGAACGGAAACAAAAAGTTTGACACAGGAAACTATCTAAAAAATCTTCAACCTGAAAAAGTAAGTCATTTTCAGGAGATTGAAATTCGAGCAGATTGGGGAATTGAAGAAACACTTTCTTTTAATTAATATTAAAAGTGTCCCTATCATCTAAAAACTTAAGTTTATTTCTGTAAGCCTCAATATGACGTTTCTCAAGATTTACAACTTGTACATCTTCTTCATTAGGCTCAAATCCAGTCATAAGATTTCCTAAAACATCATAAACTCCAGAGTGTCCAGAATACTTACTATTTACACCATCAACACCAACCCTATTCACACCAACACAATAACACATATTCTCGATAGCTCTAGCTTTCAATAATGCATCCCAGGCAGAAACTCTGGGCTCTGGCCAATTAGCTACATACAATAAAACATCATAATCTTCGGTATTTCTTGACCAAACAGGAAAACGTAAATCATAACAAATTAAAGGTCTAATTTTCCAACCTTTGTAATGTACTATTACTTTTTCTTTCCCTGAACTGTATACTTTATCCTCACCAACTAAAGTAAAAGTATGCCTTTTATCATAAAATGTTACATGTCCTGAAGGCTCAATAAAAAGTAATCGATTGTAAAAGTTATTCTTTTCTGAAATAACAACACTACCTACAATGGCAGCATTTGCTTTTAAAGCCATCTCTTTCATCCATAAAACGGTATTGCCGCCCATGGTTTCAGCAACAAATTTAGCATTCATTGTGAATCCGGTTGTAAACATTTCTGGAAGCATAATAATATCTATGGCTTCAGAAATACCCTCAATCTTTTTAGTGAAATTTTGACGGTTTTTTGTTGGGCTTTCCCAAGTTAAATCAGACTGAATTAAAGCAATTTTAAGTTCGTTTTGCATTGACACAACAATTTAATTAACGACACTTAAATTAGTATTTTACCTCTCTTTTACCAAAAGAAAAATGTTAATTCCTTATTATATTTATATGAACTAAAATTCTTTTTAAGAACGCTTTAATTTCTTTTTTGCTTTTTCTGAAGCTACTTTATACTTATCAATCTTCTCTAACCATTTTGCTTCATCTTGTGGAGATAGTTTGCCCCTCTTTTTTAACTTTTCGTATTTACTAATAGCAGCCTTGTGCTTTTTAGTAGTTTTATCGAAATTAGACTGTACTTTTTTTCTTTTCTTTAATTCTTTTTCTGCCCTTTTTTGCTTCTTTTCTGCTTTTTTCTGGTCTTTTTCAGCCTTTTCTTGCTCTTTTTCTGCTTTTTCTATACGTTTTTTGGTTGCTTCGGATGCTTCAATTTGAGTCATTTTTTTATCAAAAGCTTGAAGAATATCTTGTTTTTCATCGACAGACAAAGTATCTGTTATATCCACACCAGCTTTAAAAACTCTATCATTTTTTATTTCATAATTAACCCCATTCAAATTAATATCTTGAGCATTTAGCACGTTTCCTAATCCAATAAATAAAAGTAATAACAAAAATCTCATAATTTCTTTTTTAAATTCTATGTTTTAGACACAGGCTTTTAAAAAAAGTTACCTAAATCCTATTTAAGATTTTTGCTGCTTGTTTTAGTGTATCATCTTTTTTTGCAAAACAGAACCGTAAGACTTTATCATCTATATTATTATGATTAAAAACAGATAACGGAATCGAAGCTAAGCCATACTCAACAGTTAGTCTTTTTGCGAAATCCACATCATATTCTTGAGTGATCTCTGAGTAGTCTAGCACTTGAAAATAAGTTCCTTTTGATGGTTTAAATTTAAATTTAGTGTCCTTAATTAAATTTAAAAACAAATCACGCTTTCTCTGGTAAAATGTAGACAATCTCAAATAATGC
Organism: uncultured Algibacter sp.; assembly: GCF_947490405.1. Lineage (GTDB taxonomy): Bacteria > Bacteroidota > Bacteroidia > Flavobacteriales > Flavobacteriaceae > Algibacter_B. The sequence continues at coordinate 663,659 of NZ_CANLGU010000001.1, forward strand.
TCTGGTTCTTGCATATAATCCGCAATACCTTTTTGGGTAGGGTGGTGCACACAAAACACACTAAATTGATGCACTTGTATAAATAGTTTCATAAGTTCTTTAGGGGCGCAACAATAACCAATACGCCAACCTGTATTATGAAAGGTTTTACAAAAAGATGCTACGATAAAACTTCTTGATTTTAAATCTGGAAACAAGCAGGCGCTTTGATGTTTTTCCTCATCGTAAATCATGTGTTCGTATACCTCATCACTTAAAACAATAACATTCGTGTTTTTAGTGATTCGTTCTAACTCTAACATATCTTCTTTTGAAAATACTGTACCACTTGGATTATGAGGCGTATTGACAATAATCATTTTAGTACGATTATTAACCTTTTCTTTTACTAATTCCCAATCTACGTTAAAACCAGGTGCTTCAAGCTGAATAGGGATTACTTTCCCCCCATTAAGCTTTATTCCAGGTTCGTAACTATCGTAAGCAGGTTTAAAAATAATGACTTCATCATCTTTACTAATAAAGGTTGAAAGTATTGTTGAAATAGCCTGAGTTACACCTGCAGTAATTGTAATTTCGGTTTCTGGATGATATGTTGTACCATAAAGTTCATGCATTTTTTTGGCAATAGCCTCTCGTAACTCTAAATTGCCAGCCATTGGTGCGTATTGATTATAACCAGAATTCATTGCTTCACTAACTAAATCTATAAGCTTTTGGTCGCTACCAAAATCTGGAAACCCTTGAGACAAGTTTATAGCGTCGTGTACTTTGGCTAATTTGCTCATTACAGAAAAAATGGTAGTTCCTACCTCGGGTAATTTTGAATCATGTTGCATAGAAGTAAATATAGCAACTTCTAATAAAAGTTTAAATACCTAATTTGGAAAGCAATTCTTGCTTATAAGTCCGCCCAATAGGGATTTTATTGTCTTTAACATAAATAGTATTCCCTGAAATTTTGCTTACAAACGTGGTGTTCACAATAAAAGATTTATGCACTTGAATGAATACGTTTTTAGGTAGTTTTTCATTCCAGTTTTTTAAAGAATCAATATAAGAAAGCTTTTTGTTTCCTGTTACTACCGTGATATAATTACGTTCAGACTCTATGTACAATATATTATTTAATACAATTTTATGGAGGGTTTTATCTACATTTAAAAAGATAGAGTTTTCATTTTCATTCGAAACAGGTTTAGGAATTTCAACCCTATCTTTAGCCTTGTTTATAGCTCTTAAAAATCGATCAAAAGAAAACGGTTTAACTAAATAGTCTACAATAGTAGCCAACTCAAAACTACCAACTGCATATTCTGAGTAAGCTGTGGTCATGATAATTGCAGGTGGGTTTTTAACCGTTTTTATAAAATCCAAACCAGACATATCTGGCAAATTAATATCAAGAAAAACCAAATCAACTGATTCTTGGTTTAAAAACGAATTAGCCTCAATAGCTGCCTGAAACGTTTTGACTAATTCTAGATTTGGTATTTTAGAAATAAAACGCTTCAAAATCTTTTGCGCAGGAATTTCATCTTCTATTATTACACAAGTCATTTTAAATTTAGTTTAAGAGAAACATTAAACGTTTTATCTTTGTTAATATTAAACTCGTAATTGTCCTTATATATGAGTTCCAAACGTTTTTCTAAGTTTTGTAAGCCAATTTTCAAATCATTTGTTGTTAATTTTTCACTGTTATAATCATTTTCACAAACAAAGTTTAAAACGCCAGCTTCAACAACAATATCTACTTTAATTTCACTATTCAAAATACTGTGTTTAAAAGCATTTTCAATAATTGTTATTAAAAGCAAAGGTGCTATTTGATATTGATAAGCGTTTATGGTTTTAGTATAAATAATCTGCTTAACCCCTTCGGTTCTTATTTTCTGAAACTTTATATAGTTATCAATAAAATGAATTTCTTTTTCAAGTGAAATAGTCTTCTCATTACTTTCATACAACACATGCTTCAAATTATCAGAAAGCATTAAAATTAATTCTGGTGTATCGTGAGGTTTTTCAATAGAATAGGAATAAATCGTATTCAAATTATTGAATAATACATGCGGATTGATTTGCGATTTTAAAAACTTTAATTCCATTTCTGCACGTTCCTTTTTTACAGCTTCAACTTCTTCTTGCTCATCTATAAATCGATACAAAACCCACACAAATGAGAAAAAAATAAGCGGCACTAAAGTTTGCCATAAATAATCGCTTAAGCATTTAGGAATACTACAACCACATTGTGCAAAGGCATAACAATATAATTGGGTTGCAAAAAATGAAATACCTGCAAATACAAAAACGTATAATATGTAAAGCTTTTTTCTAACAAAAAAAGGAAGCAAAAAAAAGTGGTTTACATAAACAATGGCTATCAAAAGCGACACATATTGTAAAAACGGATTTTCTTTCCAATAATAATCAGAAAACAAAAACAAAGACACGAATACAAACAACATCCAAAATAAAATATGGACGAGAACTTGAGAGGTATTCTTATTTATAAAAGTCATTTTTTAAAAGTAATCAGAAAAGTCAAAACCATCAAAGAATCTGTACAAATGTAAGTTTTGTAGTTATCAACGTAGAATTTGCAGTTTGCAAACGCTAAACCCTTATACGTATGGCTATTCATGTAGAACATACAAGCTATTAGAAAGTTTCGTTTCTGAAAATTATGTTTGGGAATATCAATTAAAACATCAATTCATGAAACGAGCAATTTTTACACTCTCTATTTTACTTAGCCTACAGTTAGGTTTTTCCCAAACCTTAAATCATATCGAACTTGATAAAAAGGGCAACCAAATGCTTTTAGGAGAAATAAACAAGAGTGGTTTAACGGGAAATTCTTTTAACAGTTGGTTCTCAAAAAATCATGAAGATTATTTAGTAAACAAATCGATTGTAAAGCAGCTAAAAGACTCCTTAAAACGTTATGAAGTCAAGATATTTTTAGGAACATGGTGTGGCGACAGCAAAAAAGAAGTCCCAAGATTTTACAAGGTTTTAGAGGCCGCTAAGTTTCCTAAAAATAAGCTACAAGTTATAGCTGTAAACAGAACAGAAGACGCTTATAAACAAAGCCCAAACCATGAAGAAAAAGGATTAAACATTCATCGTGTTCCTACCTTTATTTTCTACAAAGATGGAAAAGAAATGAATAGAATTGTAGAACATCCCAAAGAAACATTTGAGCGCGATATCTTGAGTATTGTAACGGATAATAAATACAGGTCAAATTATTTGATTGCAAACTACATGGATCATTTACTAAAAACCAAATCGTTAGATAGTCTTAGAATCGATGAATCTAATTTAGTCGCTAGGTTTGCTGAATTCACAAAAGGCAGCAGAGAGTTAAACACGTATGGCTATTCGTTACTTCGCTCTAATCGTATAGAAAAAGCTTTATATGTTTTTGATTTTAACGCAAAAATGTTCCCCTACAGACACAATGTTTATGACAGTTTAGGCGAAGCCTATTTTAAAGCAGATAATCACTCTGAAGCTCTAAAAAACTATTATAAAGTGTTAAGTTTAAAACCTGATGATAAAAATGCAATTGAAATGATTGAAAAAATTAAGTTAAAAACTGATGCTGAAAAATAATTACTATACTTTCTTTATAGTTATCCTTTTTGTTTTTGGATGTCAAAACTCAAAAAAGGTTCAGAAATATTATGAAAATCAAATTGGAGACACGCCTTTTGACAAAACTAAAGACAAGCCTAATTTCAAATTCTGCGATTCTACCAAAGTACTACACAAACGGGCATATATTAGATACTCTGGCGGTGAAAAAGCTTTAGAAGAAGCGCTTATAAAAAAGTATATATTTCAGCCAAACTATAAAACATTTAGTGGTTATTTTATTATCCGTTTTGCCGTGAATTGCAATAATGAAACGGGACGATTTAGAATGGAAATTTTGGATACCAATTTCATGGAAACTAATTGTCCGAAAGATTTACAAAACCATATACTTTCAATAGCAAAATCCTTAAAAAATTGGCATCATCCTTTTTACAAAGGTAAAGATTATGATGGTTACCGATTTATAAATATAAAAATGAAAAACGGTAAAATTGTAAAGTCATGAAAACAACAACTTCTATTATTTTGTTTATGGCAAGTAGTTTTTGTTTCAGTCAAGTAAATTGCTTTATTTTCCTGGAAGGAAGTCCTGAAAGACAAGCTTGCGAACTTTGTGACGAAGCCATAAAGCACCCTCAGGGAAGCAAAGCATCTCAATTATTATTTGATAAAGCTATAGCAGTAGGACCAAAATTTGCCTGGGCTTATTACGAGAAGTCTGTACCTTATTTTAAACGTGGTTTTTTACTTGAAGGTTTAGAAATTCTAAACGAAGCGATACGATTAAAACCTCTGGAGTATCTCTGCTACAGAGCCTATTGGTATTGGCAATATCGAAATTACAAACTCTGCATACAAGATTTAGAAACTTATTATAGTATGCCTAAAGCATTTATTCAATTTACACCAGGAGGTGAAAAAGATATGCGAATTATTTTAGGTTTAGCATATGCTAAAACTGGGAATTATAAAAAAGGGATAGAAACTATTAAAACATGCATAAACAGTTATGATTCTGAAGATGACTTTGGTTTTGCAGATTATCATTCGCTTGCCATATTATATGTTAAAAATAAGCAATATGGTGAAGCCATCGATGCCATACAAAAACAATTACTTATAAATAAAGACATTGCAGATTCTTACTATTACTTGGGGCTTGCTTACTTAGGCATACAGAATAAAACCGAAGCAAGAAAACAATTTGAAAATGCTATTTTAAAACTAAATGATACCAACAGATACTTTAATACCAATGCAGGCTTTATGGTACATGAATCAGATGTGGTGGAAGCTTTGAATAATCTGAAAAATTAAAATTTATACAATATTCATTTTCTTTAATAAAAAAGACGCATTCATATTTTGACAAATTCCTTCTTTAAGTTTGTAATCAAAATGAAGTTCATCATTAATAATCTGTGCATCGAAAAAATAGTTCTTTACATCATCTAATTCATCCTCAATATTACATAAACTTAAATCATGCGTAGCAATAATACCTGTTGCATTAGAAGCCACCAATTTTTCAACAAATTTTTTAGAACCAATCGCTTTATCAGTACTATTTGTACCTTTTAAAATCTCATCTAAAACAATAAAATAAGGTTCTTTTTGAATAGCATCTACAATAAATTTGAGCCGTGTTAATTCTGAGAAAAAGTACGAACTATCATCCGTTAAAGAATCAGACGTACGCATACTAGTGATTAATTTTACAGGAACGTAGTTACTTGATTTAGCACATATTGGCAAACCCACATTAGCCATAACAATATGCAAAGACACCGTTCTTAAAAACGTACTTTTTCCCGCCATATTTGCTCCTGTAACAATAAAAAATTGCTCATTATCAATAGTTAGATCACTATCCACCCGCTTTTCTTTGTTTAATAAAGGGTGCGCTAATTGTTGTGCTTTAATAATTTCACCTTGATTCTTAACTTCAGGATAGACAAAATCAGGATGGTTATAAGCGTAATTCCCCAACGAATTATAGGCATCAAAAAAGGAAACCACTTCAAACCAATCAGATACTTTATCTGCATATTTAAAAATCCATTGTTGGATTTTATAACTATTGCTTATATCTGTTAGAAAGTAGCCATTACCAAAAATTGCGCCTATGATATTGTTTCGATTATCTAATGCATCCAATGCTTTAGATAAATCTTTAAAAATAGCTGAAGCTTTCTTATCTACTGATTGAATTTGTTTTTGTTTAGCTTGCAATAATTCTGAAGAAAACGTTTCATTTTCAATTAAATCGAGTAAAAAAGCATACTGACGAAAAGTATCACGAACTTTATCTGTATTAGACGCTAAACTATTTATTTTTTTTAGATGGCTTCCAGTTATGGCAAACCCAACAAGCAGCCAATACCCTATTAAGGTTTGATTAGTAATAACACCCAAAACAGTGAGTAAAAAAATAGCAACCGAACTTAACCCAAAAGCAATGGGTAACCAAGACATTATCTTAGGTAAAAATGGTTTGTAATTTTGCAACCATGAAATAATATGTTTTGCAGGAGTTTCAATATGAACCAAATTAGAAGTAGCTGAATAATATTGCCGCCACTTGGGTTTTGAATCCAGTTCCTTAATAGCTTCTTGTCTGAGATTTATGTCTTCAATATTATTAGCTTTTAAAACATCAGCTAATTTTTGGGTACCTTCTTTTATGGTTGTTCTATTAATACATTGAAAGAAAGATCCGCGTCCAAATAAATCGATATCTAAACTATAGAAATGTGTTGCATCTTGAAATTCCATGCCATCAGCTCTCGAATGGAAATCTCCTGAAGTGATTTCAATTTCTTCTTCATTAATAACTACCAAGGCTTTCTTAAAAGCACGTAGTCGTTTAATATCTGTATATTTTGAGAGCAAATAAATAAAAACTACAATTCCAAAAACTGCAATGGGAGCTGCTATTTGCCATGTATTAAAAAAGAAATAAACTCCAAAAACTGTAATTAAAAAAGTTAACACACGTAATGTGCTTAAACCTGCCATTTGCTTATACAAGCTTTTAGCCTCGGCTTGATACTTCTTTTTATGTTTTTTGTAATATTTTAATGGGGTTTTCATTATAAGTAAATCTGCAATAAAGAAACAAAAAAAGCCCCGAAATCCTCAGAGCTTTCATAATATTATATTGTTTAAATTTTAATCCCTAGACATAAATATTCTTAATATATACCAAAATAGTAACATCAAGGATGCAAATAATCCTAAAGCAGCAGGAATATACTCTTCCTCACTATATTTATGTACTAAATTTGAAGTTTGATATAATATGCTTCCGCCAGCCAATAAACACATCCCCACAGAAAACCATAGCCCCATATTAAAGCCAAAAATGGTTCCCGCGATAATTAATCCAAGTGCAATAAAAAAACCAATAGTCAAACCTGTTTTTAAAAAAGAAAAATCCTTTTTTGTTACAAATACAACCGCAGATAAACCTGCAAATAATGCCAAAGTTACTATAGCAGCCTGTTGCAATATTTCATTCCCTGCATCCATATAAGATGCAGCGATGTATATCATAGGAACAAAAATAAAGGCTTCAGCTAAAATGTATATACCATAAGCAATATACTGTTTGTTTTTATCTGTAGTTCGTAAAGCCATACTTTCGGCATAATTTGTTATTAGCATAAAGCCTCCTAACATAACTAACCAAAGATATCCTTCAGTCATTGATAATGCAAAATTCACAATAGTTTCACTTTGCAATAAAAGGTATTCAAAAAAAATAAATGCTAAAACACCACCAGCAACATGGGTGTAGGTTTTTTTATAAAAAGCTACACGCTCTTCATTTGCTAGATGACTCACCAAGGTTCTAGCTGGCATTGGGTTTTCGAATTGATTATTCATATTATCTAATCTTTTGTATTAACTTCTTCTGTTTAAAAATATACTTACAAAATACAATAGTGTAGCCAAAGAACCTATTGCAGCTACTAAATATGTTCTTGCTGCCCATTTTAAAGCATCCTTTGCACCAGCATGCTCTTCTCTTGTAACCATGTTCTTATTTTCTAACCACGCTAAAGCTCTGTTACTTGCATCATATTCTACAGGAAGCGTAATAAAAGTAAAAAGTGTTGTTACGGCAAAAAGCGCAATCCCAAGTAAAAATATTCCATTTCCCAAAGCTGTTCCAGCGGCAGACATTCCAAGACCAACCATAATAACTATATTTGATAACTTACTACTTATACCAACTGCAGGTACAATAGCTGAACGCATTTTTAACCAACTGTAAGCCTGTGCATGTTGAACCGCATGACCTACCTCGTGTGCCGCAACTGCTGCCGCTGCTGCATTGCGTTGAGCATAAACAGATTCACTTAGATTTACCGTCTTATTTTGAGGGTTGTAATGATCTGTTAAACTTCCACTTGTGGAGACAACTGACACATTAGTAATACCATGATCTGCTAACATTTTTTCAGCAATTTCTGCTCCACTCATTCCGTTTTGTAAAGTAATTTTGGAATAGTGTCCAAACTTGCTTTTTAGCTTGTTACTAACATAAGAACTAATCAAAAAAAGCAATCCTCCTAATATATAATATCCTATCATAATTTCTTGTAATTATTGTAAATTTACTAAATCATTGTCAAAAATAACGCCAATTTTATAAACTGCACGTTTGTCAGACTTCATTCCTACCTTTATTTAAAACAAAAACGCCTAACTCTTAACAAGAATTAGACGTTTCTACTAACTAAATTAAGTTCTTAAACCATTTCCATATCAAAGGCTTCAGCAATTTCTTTATAAACTATTTCTCCTTTTACAATATTTAATCCTTTTGCCAAAGATTTATTGTTTTCACAAGCTTTTTCCCATCCTTCACTTGCCAATTTAATAACATATGGCAAAGTTACATTAGTAAGTCCCATGGTAGATGTATAAGGTACCGCCCCAGGCATATTAGCAACCGAGTAATGTACAACCTCATCAATTATGTATGTTGGATCTTGATGTGTAGTAGGTTTAGTCGTTTCAAAACACCCGCCTTGATCTACAGCTACATCAACCATAACCGTTCCAGGCCGCATTTCTTTCAACATATCTTTAGTAATTAATTTAGGCGCTTTAGCACCTTTTATAAGTACGCCACCAATAATTAAATCAGAATCAACAATATGTTTTCTAATATTATACTCACTCGAATATTCGCTCACTACATTATTAGGCATTACATCACTAACATGTCGTAACGCTTTCATATTTATGTCTAAAATATGAACCGAAGCACCCAAACCAGACGCCATACGTGCCGCTTGTAGTCCAACTACACCAGCACCAAGAATCAATACTTTAGCAGGCGGAACTCCAGGAATACCTCCCAATAAAATACCACGACCCATTATCGGTTTCTCAAGATATTTAGCTCCTTGCTGGATGGACATCCTACCTGCCACCTCAGACATTGGTATTAACAATGGCAGCGACCCATCTGCATCCTCAACCGTTTCATAAGCAATACAAACCGCTTTACTGTCAATCATAGCATTTGTTAACACCTCACTAGAAGCAAAATGAAAATACGTAAACACCACCTGATTTGGCTTAATTAACTTGTATTCTGGCTCTATAGGTTCTTTAACCTTAACAATCATTTCTGCAGCAGCATAGACCTCCTCAATACTATCAAGAATAGTTGCCCCAGCTCCAATATAATCTTCATCTAAAAAACCACTATTAAAACCTGCATTTTGTTGCACGTAAACCGCATGGTCTCTTTTTGTTAATTCAAAAACTCCAGAGGGTGTCATCCCCACTCTGTTTTCATTATTTTTAATCTCAATAGGAACTCCAATTTTCATAAATACGATATTTTATTTGTAAAAACCAGTGTAAAATTATAATAAAAATTTTAATATTATAACTAAAATCAAATTTTTGTTAAATTTTTTTCATAAAAAAACTCAAATAGCTAACTAAACCATAATTCACATCAGTTTAATAGGAATTTAAATAAAATCACGAAAAGTTTACTTTCTTGTATATTTTACTTTAAAATACATCAATAAAAACGAAGATAAAACGGTAATACTATTTGCAAAAATCATCGATGGGCTATTTTTCAAAATACCGTACCACAACCACATCACAATACCAATAAAAAAAATCACTAACATTGGGAGCGACAAACTAGACACATCCTTAGTACGCCACGTTTTATAAACCTGAGGAAGAAACGCAGCCGTAGTCAAAATAGCAGCTGCAAAACCAATAATTTCAGTATCATTCATAGGCTTTAAATTTAATACTTGGGCGTTACCCAAAGGGTCGGGCTATTCGTTACAAGTCCTCGCACTTCCTTCGTCAGGCTGTGGGCAATCCACTTCAAATGCAAAGCATTCATGATTTCATTAATTTAAAATATTAACCAATGAATAATCCCTAACGCGGAACAAACCGTAATTTATTAATAACCCGTCATAACGAGGAGGCACGACGTGGTTATCTTTGTAAATTAAAACTTAATAGAGTAAAGCTTCAACAGATTGCCACATTACGCCCAAAAGCGTAATTCGCAATGACATTACCCAACAATGTTCACAATCTTCCCAGGAACCACAATCACCTTTTTAGGAGTACGTCCTGCTAATTGCTCTTGTGTTTTTTCGTTTGCTAAAACGGCTTCTTCAATAGCATCTTTACTCATATCCAAGGGCAATTCCATAGTAAAACGCATTTTCCCATTAAACGAAATCGGGTAATTCTTGCTACTTTCCACTAAATGACTTGCATCAAATACTGGGAAAGGCGCTGTAGAAATCGAACCACTATTTCCTAATTTGCTCCATAATTCCTCAGCAATATGCGGTGCATAAGGCGAAATTAAAACCAACAGAGGTTCTAAAATACTCTTGCTAGTACATTTTTGGGCTGTTAACTCATTAGCAGCAATCATAAAGGTAGATACCGATGTATTAAACGAGAAATTCTCAATATCTTCTTGAACTTTTTTAATGGTTTTATGTAGCGTTTTTAAATTGTCTTTTGTTGGTGTTGCGTCTGTAACTTTCAAGCCGTTATCATCAGCATATAATTTCCAAAGTTTTTTAAGAAACGAATGTACACCTGAAATACCAGCAGTATTCCAAGGTTTGTATTGCTCTAAAGGCCCTAAAAACATTTCGTAAAGACGAAGACTATCTGCGCCATAATCTGAAACAATGTTATCTGGATTAACAACGTTATATTTAGATTTGGACATTTTTTCGACGTCGCGTCCTACTTTATAAACTCCATCTTCTAAAACAAATTCGGCATCTTTAAATTCTGGTCTCCACTTTCTAAAAGCTTCAATATCTAAATGGTCTGAAGAATTGACAAACGAAACATCAACATGAATAGGATTTATTGTAACTAATATATCGTTTATATCAATATTATTAAAATACCCTTTTGATAATAGATAATCTTTTATAAAATTTCTTTGATCTCTAAGATAAATTTCCTCATTAACTTTTAAGTCTTGAATTAATCCACCTGACAAAATGAAGATTGGTAGGTTGCTTATTAATTTAGATAAATATTCAATAACATTTGAAGTTTCAGACCACACTTTAGCTCCAAATTGCAGACGATAAACAAAAGCACTAGTCCCCAAAATCATCCCTTGATTAATCAGCTTTTTAGCATATTCATCTTTAGGTACAACACCTTTATCAAACAAGAATTTTTGCCAAAAACGTGAGTATAATAAATGTCCTGTGGCATGCTCGCTTCCACCTATATACAAATCAACATCTTGCCAATAGTCCATCGCTTCTTTTGATGCTATTTCATTTTGGTTATCAGGATCCATATAACGCATAAAATAGAATGAGCTTCCTGCCCACCCTGGCATGGTATTCAACTCAAGAGGATGAATGGTTTTATTATCAATCAAATCATTAGAAACCACTTCATTCTTCTCGGTATCCCAAGCCCAAACGGTAGCGTTTCCTAGTGGTGGTTCGCCCGTTTCGGTTGGTAAATACTTTTCAACTTCTGGTAATTTAATTGGCAAATGCGCAGCATCAATCATTTGTGGCAACCCATTTACATAATACACAGGAAATGGCTCTCCCCAATAACGCTGACGACTAAACACCGCATCGCGCAAACGGTAATTGGTTTTACCTTCGCCTTGTCCTATTTGTTCTAATTCATAAATAGCACGTTTGGTGGCTTTTTTATAATTCATCCCGTTTAGGAAATCACTATTTCCTATCACAGTTTTTGCTTTGTCTGAAAACGCTTCTTCAGAAATGTCAACCCCTTCAAATATATTAGGAATAGGGATATTAAAATGTTTTGCAAAAGCGTAATCACGCTCATCACCACATGGTACAGACATTACTGCTCCTGTGCCGTAACCAGCCAAAACATAATCGCCAATCCAAATCGGAATTAATTTTTCTGTAAACGGGTGAATCGCATAAGCTCCTGTAAACACTCCTGAAATGGTTTTTACATCGGCCATTCTATCGCGCTCGCTCCGTTTTGCAGTGGCTTCAATGTAGGCGTTAACTTCTTGTTTTTGTTCTGGAGTGGTTATTTGCTTTACCAAATCGTGTTCAGGAGCCAAGGTCATAAAACTTACTCCAAAAATAGTATCAGGTCTGGTAGTAAATACTTCAATCTCTGGAGCTTCTTTAACCTCATTAGAAACCACTTTGAATTTCACTTGGGCTCCAACCGATTTTCCAATCCAATTACGCTGGCTTTCTTTTAAGGAATCTGTCCAATCTATAGTTTCAAGACCTTGAAGCAAACGTTCTGCATAAGCAGAAATACGCATACTCCATTGAGTCATTTTTTTTCTAACTACAGGATGACCACCTCGCTCTGAAACACCATTTACAATTTCATCATTAGCCAAAACCGTTCCCAATGCAGGACACCAGTTTACCTCGGTTTCAGCCAAATAGGTTAACCTGTATTGTAATACTATTTTTTGTTGTTCTTCAGCAGTAAATCCATTCCATTCTTCTGATGTAAAAGGTTCAGCATCATAATCACAAACGGCATTTATATTTGCGTTTCCAGACTCTTTAAACACATCAATCAAATCGGAAATAGCAAAAGCTTTTTCATGATCTTTACAATACCAAGACTCAAATAGTTGAATAAAAATCCATTGTGTCCATTTGTAATAACTTGGGTCTGAAGTACGAACCTCTCGAGACCAATCAAACGAAAACCCTATTTGATCCAATTGACGACGATAGGTTTTAATATTTTCAGCCGTAGTAATTGCTGGATGCTGCCCCGTTTGAATTGCATACTGCTCTGCAGGCAAACCAAAAGAATCATAGCCTTGAGGATGCAATACATTAAACCCTTGATGACGCTTATAACGCGCATAAATATCAGAAGCAATATATCCTAACGGATGTCCTACATGTAATCCTGCTCCACTTGGATAAGGAAACATATCCAAAACGTAATACTTTGGTTTGTCACTATTATTTTCGGCTTTAAACGTTTGGTTATCTGCCCAATACTTTTGCCACTTTTCTTCAATTTTATTGAAATCGTACTTCATATAATTTCTGCTAACGTGTTCTTAAAACGTTATTGCGAAGGAAGCACGATTATGGCAATCTCTATAATTGAAACTAAAAATTAAAAGATTCCCACGCTTCGCTCGGAATGACGAATTTGATGGCAAATTTACGTTTTATAAATAAACTTAAAAACCTTTTATTTTTAATAGTTTAATAAGTAAAATAGTATGCTGTTTTAATAATATACATTTACTTTTGATGCTTTAACAACAACCTATTGAATTCAAATATTTACAAAGCGCATTTTGCTCTTCTTGGAGCCAATTTAATTTACGGTGCTAATTATATTATTGCCAAAGGCATTATGCCTGAAAAAATAAATCCTAATGCCTTTGTATTTATTCGATTAGCTTGTTGTGTAATTTTATTCTGGACTATTAAATTTTTCTTTGTTAAGGAAAACGTTGAACGCAAAGACTTTTTAAGATTGATACTTTGTGGTTTACTTGGTGCTGCAGCTAATATGCTATTTTTCTTTCATGGCATTAACTTAACATCACCAGTTGATGCATCAATAATCATGACCGTTACTCCTGTTATTGTATTAATTTTTAGCTTTTTTATTTTAAAAGAACGCATAACTAAAAATAAATTAATTGGTATTACAATTGCTGGTATTGGCGCAGTATTTCTTATCATTTATGGGAGTAAAGCTACTGGAACGAGTTCGTTTATTGGTAATTTGTTTGTGTTTTTAAATGCTACTAGCTATGGTCTTTATCTGGTTATTGCAAAAACACTAATGAAGAAATATAATGCCATAACAGTTATTAGTTGGATGTTTTTATTTGGGCTAATTTTTGTTGCTCCGCTTACTATAACTGATTTTATAAATACAAATTTTGAAGCTTTTACTGTAAACACCTATTTAGTAATTGGCTATGTTGTTTTGTTTACTACATTTTTAGCCTACTTATTTAATGTTTATGCCCTTAACCACGTTATGCCTTCTGTGACTAGTAGTTATATTTATTTACAACCTGTAATCAGTTTTATTATGGTAAGTATTTATGCCTATGTACTTATGCAAGATGCATACGCACAAGATATTGATCTCGTGAAAATTTTAAGTTGCATAATGGTTATTATTGGGGTGTACATTATAAGTAAACCTACAAAGAAGTTGACATAGACACAACAATGTTGATATGTTTTAGTTTAAATAAATACATATTGTATATACTTTATTATTTTTACATGATTAATCCATTTTCTTTATGAGTTCATCTTTTGAAAAACACCAAAAACGTAGACTGATCTCTTCCTATTTTTCTGTAGTGTTAAGTATTGCCCTTGTTCTGTTTTTACTGGGACTTTTAGGGATGCTAATCTTAAATGCTAAAAAGGTGTCTGACCATTTTAAAGAGCAAGTTGTAGTGACTATTTTTTTAAAAGATACCGCTAAAGAAGTGGAAACCAAACAGCTTGAAAAAAGTTTAGCTATGGCAGATTATGTAAAATCTACCGAGTATGTGTCTAAAGAACAAGCTGCCGAATTCATGAAAGCTGAAAACGGTGAAGACTTTATGGATTTTGTAGGCTACAATCCACTTCAAAATTCTATTGATGTACATTTAAAAGCCGATTTTGTAACCTCCGAACATCTTGAGAAAATTTCCGCGGAAGCGACAAGTAAAAACTTTGTTGAAGAAGTAACTTATGATAATGACCTTGTTAACCTCATGAACGACAATGTTAAAAAAATTAGTTTCTGGGTTCTTATCATTAGTGGCATTTTTACTTTAATTGCTGTATTATTAATTAATAGCTCTATACGTCTAGCAGTGTATTCCAAACGGTTTACTATAAAAACCATGCAAATGGTCGGTGCTACAAAACAGTTTATTAGAAGACCTTTTGTATGGAAAAGTGTTCGTTTGGGTATGATTGGTGCTATTTTGGCGTTGGTAGGTATGGCTATTGTTCTATACTATTTAAATAAAACATTTACTGAGTTAGAATTACTTAGTAATCCCATTTTAGTTACTTTGTTGTTTGTTTTAATTTTTGCTCTTGGCATTGTTATTACATGGATAAGTACACATTTTGCTACGCAACGCTTCTTGAACCTAAGAACTAATGAACTATATTATTAGTGTTAAAAACTGCAATTTTAGAATTAGATTAACATCCTTTTTAAATAAAAGCTTTAATTTGCAACAATACTTTTAAACGATGGGAGAAAAAAAACGTAAAGAAAATTCAAAACCAGTTTTTGTATTCGGTAAAAAGAATTACAAATTTATGTTTATTGGTTTAGCTATTATAGCATTAGGTTTTATTTTAATGGCCGGTGGTGGTAGTGATGACCCTAACGTTTTTAATCCTGAAATTTTTAACTGGAGACGTATTCGCTTATCTCCAACACTTATTCTTATTGGGTTTGGCATTCAGATTTATGCTATTTTACTAAATCCTGAAAAGTAATCGTTAGTCATTTGGTTTATCAAGCCTAATAAACCAAAGATTACTTGTTAAAACTACAGTTGTTTTTTTGCAAATTTTTCAGCCATATTTTTAACATACAAAAAAGCATTAGCCTTGGCATCATCTAAATCTTGTGCATAATTAATAACTGCATCGGCATATTGTATACCACTATCTCTAAGTGCATTTTCATCTAAATCAATAATACCACAAAACACTGCTACCTTTATTTTTTTTGCTTGAGATGAAATCAATACACCCTGAATTGTTTTACCAGACTGTGTTTGCACATCGAGCTTACCTTCACCTGTAATTAACCAATTGGCATTTTCAATTTTGGTATCGAAATCTATCAAATCCTTTATCAGTTCAATACCAGAAAACAAATTACCACCTAAAAATAGTTTTGAGGCTATACCCATACCTCCAGCTGCCCCTGCTCCCTTGACTAATTGCGGATTTACCTTAAAAACCTTTTCTAATAATTTTGATATATGTTGGAGTCCATTATCCAACATGACAATATCATCAGTATTCGCTCCTTTTTGAGTTCCATAGGTATAAGCTGCACCATTTTTTCCATACAGCGGGTTTGTAACATCACATGCTATTTTAAAACTAACTTTATCAAGTTTTGGGTGTATTTGTGAAATATCTATGGTTTCAATATTTAGTAAATTGGCTCCAACAGGATGCACTTGATTATTTTGTTTGTCTAAAAAATGATATCCCAAAGCAGTTGCCATACCTACACCACAGTCGTTAGTTGCGCTACCACCAAGTCCTAAAACAATCGTTTCCGCTCCTTTTTCAATAGCGTGCACAATCATTTCACCAGTACCTATAGTTGTGGCATTTTTGCAATCAAACTCTTTGTCTTTCAGAAGTTTTAACCCTGATGCTTCAGCCATTTCAATAAAAGCCGTTTTTAAAACCTCATCAAATACATATGAAGCTTTAACTGGTCTAAAAAACGGATCGTTCACATGAACTTCAACAACTTCACCTTGCAAATAGTAATTTATTACATCATAGGTACCATCACCACCATCCGCTAATGGAAGTTTTAAAATATCAATATTAGGCTTTACGGCCTTAATACCAGCCTCAACAGCGTTACAAAATTGTAATCCTGTAAGTGAATTTTTAAATTTATCTGGTGCAATAATTAGTTTCATTCATCTAAAATACAATTCATTTATCTAAAGTTTAAAGCCTAAATAGGCTTTTGTATTGCTATTTTGATATTTTTGCGCCATGGATATTATTGACGCAATTATTTTAGGTATCATTCAAGGACTTACAGAATTTCTCCCTGTTTCATCTAGTGGCCATTTAGAATTAGGTAAAGCTATTCTTGGAGATAATTCTGTTCCAGAAGAAAGTTTATTATTTACCGTAGTACTTCACTTTGCAACAGCACTTAGTACTATCGTTGTTTTTAGAAAAGATATATTAAATCTTATAAAAGGAGCTTTAAAGTTTAAATGGAATGACGATTTACAGTTCATTTCTAAAATTGCACTTTCCATGGTTCCTGCTGTGATTGTTGGTTTATTTTTTGAAGAACAATTAGAAGCGCTATTTGGAGGAAATATTTTACTTGTTGGATGTATGCTTATTGTTACAGCTTTACTACTATTTTTAGCAGATAAAGCCAAAGACACCAATAAAAAAGTATCTTTTAAAAATGCTTTTGTTATTGGTATCTCTCAAGCTATAGCCATGTTACCAGGAATTTCACGTTCTGGAGCTACTATTTCAACATCCGTTTTATTAGGAAATGATAAAACTAAAGCTGCTCGTTTTTCTTTCTTAATGGTTGTACCTTTAATTTTCGGTAAAATTGCAAAAGATGTATTGAGTGGTGATTTAACTTATGACTCTGGAAATTTCACAGCTTTATCTATTGGTTTTGTTGCAGCTTTTGTAGCAGGATTATTTGCTTGCACTTGGATGATTGCTTTAGTTAAAAAAAGCAAGTTGACTTATTTTGCTATTTATTGTGTTATTGTTGGATTGATTGCTATTGGGTTCGCACTATTAAACAACTAATATGCTTACCAAAGACGATTATCTTTCCGGACAAGTTTTACTTATTGATAAGCCTTTAAATTGGACCTCTTTTCAAGTGGTAAATAAACTGCGTTGGGAAATCCGTCAAGCTTTTAACATAAAAAAAATAAAAGTTGGGCATGCAGGCACATTAGACCCTTTAGCTACTGGCTTATTAGTTATTTGTACAGGAAAAATGACTAAGCAAATAGATACCTTTCAAGGTCAGATAAAAGAATATACAGGAACTCTGGTTTTAGGAAGCACAACACCTTCATTTGATTTAGAAACCGAAATTGACAAAACATTTCCAACGGATCATATTTCAGAAGAATTAATCCATCAAACTACCAAACAATTTATTGGAGAGATTCAACAATATCCACCAGTGTTTTCTGCATTAAAAAAAGACGGGAAACGATTATACGAATTTGCCAGAGCTGGCGAAACTGTAGAAATAAAACCTAGAACGGTATCTGTTTCTGAATTTGAAATCACTAAAGTTGATGAATTAAACATAGCGTTTAGAGTAGTTTGCAGTAAAGGTACATATATCCGCTCTTTAACTAACGATTTTGGAAAAGCACTTAATTCTGGAGCACATTTATCAAAACTAAGACGAACAAAAATTGGAGATTTTGATGTTAAAGAAGCCTTATCTATAGAAAAATTTATAGATAACTTATCTTCGGAATAATTGTTGATACTTTACTTGCTTCTAAAACCAGATGTAACATGAAGCAAGTATACACATTGATTAGCTTTCTGCTTTTTTCTTCACAAATGATGTTTTCACAAGTTGAATCTGAAAACATCAACGGTTTGTTTTACAAAATCTCGCTGGCAACCACATTAACAATCAATGAAGAATATCAAGCTTTTGATGATAGCGATGAATCACTAATCAATCCGAGTGCACTATATATAAACAATACATTTGGCTATCAATTTGATATGCGCACTTCTATTGGCTTAAACCTTGGTTACAATTGGCACTCACAACAAGGCTTACACTTTGCTCCTGCATATTTAAGCCTTCGCCATAATTTTGTGGTAGATGACAGCAATATATTTGCGAGAGCTGGCTACGGAACACTTTTAGGCGTAAGTAAAGATTTTCAAAAAGGCAATATGTATAAACTAGGTTTGGGTGTGCAGATGTATGGAGACAACTATAATAAATCTGTACTTTTGGGTGTAGATTTTACAAGAAAACGATTCGGTTACAGAGCATTAGAAGGCTTATCTAGTATCTCTATTTTCCTAGAATTTATGCTTTTTTAAACTTTTTAGCGTATTTTGCCGTATATATTAATACGATTTAGCATTAAAAAACCGTATTGAGCCTCAATAATCAACATAAAGCCCTACTTATTACACTTCTAATTACTGGAACTGTAGTACTCTCTGTTTTTAACTTAAGTCTTAAAAAACAGCGTGAGTTTATATCTGAAAGTTATTATGAAATTGAGCCTGAAAAAGAGCTTACCGAAGAAGAAATAAAGATTCTTGAAACTTTAGATAAATTAAACAATACTAAAGCTGAAACAAATAAAGCTTTTAATGAAGCAAACCAAAACAAACATTTTGCCCAAGCATATAAAACGATTGCACCGCCAGAAGATTATGTACCTAGATCTACAAATGCTTCAGAAAGTCAAATAGCAAAAAAAGTTTATGATATTCCTGATGATTCAAAACTAAATAGAGAGGAACTTTCAAAATTTAGTAAAGTGAATGATGTATTGAAAAAGCAGCAGTCTGATGGCGTTAATTCTAAAAGTTCAATTCGATTTTCTCTAACAAACAGGTCAAAAATCCATATCCCTATTCCTGTTTATTTATGCGAAATTGATGGTAAAATAGTTGTAAATATTACTGTGAATTCTAAGGGTAATGTTATTGATGCATACGTAAATACATCTTCTACATCAAGAAATGAATGTTTAATTGAACATGCTTTAGATTATGCTAAACAATCTCAGTTTAGCAGTGATGCTTCAAAAGAGACTCAAATAGGCTCTATTACTTTTTATTTTATTGGTAAGCGATAGATGGCTGTAATTTATTCAGTATTTCTAAAATATCACCCATTATGTTTTGCCCTTTATTACTATTGTACCAATGTTGCAAATCTTCTTTAAAATCTATTGTTAAAGCACCATACTTCACTTTAAACCTATTCACGTAACTTGAAGCTTCACTGGGTCTTGGCCCGTAAGTTGTTAAAACTTTATTAGTATCTGAATCTATAATAATTAATTTAGGTATTGCCTTATTTCCATTGGTTAAAAAGGCACTCATTAATTCATCATTTTCATCTCTTAACACAACCCTAAAGTTTATGTTTGGGTTTAATTCTGAAATTTTATTAAAAACAGGAAGGATATGAGCCGCATCACCACACCAGCTTTCAGTAATAACTAACCAAGTTAATTTAGAATCAAAAGCTTCAACAGCCTTTCTAATAACATTTGATATTTTAAGCGTTTTATCCCAACGCTTCATGCGCCTATTATTAAGTTTCGTATAACTAATAAAAGCTTGAGATTTATTGCTACCAGTTGTAGAACTATTTTTTACAAGCTCATTAACCAAAGCTCTGTATGCCTCATAAGACATACTATTGTGTAAACCCGATTCAATAATAGTTTCCATGACAATATTTTTATACCATGCACAAAGTTAGAGGGTTAGACCTCTATTTATGCTGACATTTGTCATGTTTACCAAAAACTTAAAGATTAAAAATATTTAAACGCAAATTGCTGGTTGAAAATCACATAACAACTTCACAGCATCATGAATGATATTTTGACCTTTATTTTTATTATACCACACTTGTAAATCTTCCTTAAACTCAGGTGTTAATTTACCATGCTCAGCTTTGTAATTATTTACCAAAGTCGTTGCTTCTGATGGTCTTGGTCCGAAAGTATTGAGAACCTCACCACTCTCATTATCAATCATAATTAATTTTGCAATAGCTCTTCCTCCATTAGTCAAAAACATGTCCATTAACTCTAAATTTTCATCTCTGAGTACAATTTTTAAGTCGATATTATCATTCAATTCAGCTAATTTATTTAAAACAGGTATAACATGAGCAGCATCTCCACACCAACTCTCTGTAATAATTAACCACGTAATTGAATGATTAAATTCCAAGACCTTTTTTTTATTATCATCTGAAATTTTTAACGTTTTATCCCAACGCTTCATACGGCGAGCGTTTAACTTTGTATAATTTATTAAAGCTTCTGTCTGCTCCAAACCAGTAGTTCCTTCAGTATCTGCTAATTCATTAACTAAATTTTTGTAAGTATCATAACTAATACTTTTAGCTAAACTCTCTTTTATTGTTGGGTGTATCATATTGTTTTTATTATTGACTTCTAATTGGTCTTATTTCACAATTAATCCTTACTATTAAATAACAAAATAACAATTATTCTTACTTATGGAAGGTAACCTTTGTTGCATTGATGATTCTATAGTTTACTGAATTTTCAACAATCACATTTTTTTAATGTTGGTAAAAAGCCTAATTTTAAATCTTTTCAAATCAAATTTATTTTATGTCAAAAAAACTCAGATGTGGCTGGTGTGAAGGTGATGATTTATATGAAGCTTATCACGATAATGAATGGGGCGTCCCTGTTTATGATGATGACACCCTTTTTGAATTTTTAATTTTAGAAACTTTCCAAGCTGGATTGAGTTGGATTACAGTTTTACGTAAACGTGAAAACTTCAGAAACGCTTTTGATAATTTCGACTATAAAAAAATAGCCAATTACCAACAAAATAAAATTGATGCTTTATTACAAGATGCTGGAATTATAAGAAATAAATTGAAAGTTAATGCAACAGTTACTAATGCTCAAGCTTTCATGAAAGTCCAAGAAGAGTTTGATAGTTTTAGTAAGTATATTTGGAATTTTGTTGATGGAAAACCTATTAAAAACACGCTTAAAGACTATCGAAATGCCCCAGCGAATACATCTATAAGTGATACCATAAGTAAAGATTTAAAAAAGCGAGGTTTTAAATTTGTAGGCTCAACGGTTGTATATGCGCACATGCAAGCAACAGGTA
The DNA here is from genome assembly GCF_947490405.1 of uncultured Algibacter sp. Taxonomy (GTDB): domain Bacteria; phylum Bacteroidota; class Bacteroidia; order Flavobacteriales; family Flavobacteriaceae; genus Algibacter_B. The sequence goes on from NZ_CANLGU010000001.1 coordinate 685,444, forward strand.
TGGTAAATGACCATGAGGTTAATTGTTTTAGATATGAGGAAGTATAGCTTTTTATTATTCTTTTTATGCGTCTCTTTCTCATATTCTCAAGTAAAAAAAGAAAAGGAAGAACGTATTCCTGCATCTGAATTTCCTGAAAAAACCAGAACTTATTTTAATACGATTTCTCAAGATGTGAAATATTTAAAATTTTACCGTGAAATTGATGGAAACAAAAAAAGTTATGAAGTAAAGTTTAAATACAAACGAGAACATTACAGTGTTGAGTTTGATACTCTAGGAAACCTTGAAGATATTGAGGTAGTTATCAAAAAAAAATACATTCCTAAAAAAGCAAAAACGATTATTTGGGACTATTTTCAGGATAATTTTAAAAAAACAATTCTAGTAAAAATTCAAAAGCAGTATGTTAACACTACTACAAATACTGATAAACAATTTATACAGCATATTCTTGAAAAGCCTTATAATAAGCACACCCATTTTGAAATTATTGCTGAAATAAAAACTAAAAAAGCACATGAATTAAGAGAATTTACATTTGACAGACACGGTAAATTTGAAAAATCAAGACAAGTAATGACATCTTCCTATGAACATGCCTTATATTAAAAACTTATGCTTCATAGTATTATTATTATTTCAAGGTTTTGCCATAAAAGCGCAGAATAATTTCTCTTCTCTAGGCGAATCTGCATTATCCTTAAACCATAAAGTATCTAATACGTATAGCATGAATTTTGCCTTTAGAAGTCGTTACGTGCTATATAATGATGATGGTTTACAATACCAACAACAGCAGGTTGATGTTTATCACTTTTCAACGTTTAAATTAAATTACTACCATAAGCTTAGTTTTGGAATTTATTATAGAAACAGAGATTGGTTTGAAACAGGTAGTAACGAAACACGATTTACCCAGCAATACAACTATATTAAACAAACTCTGGGGGTGCGTTACGGTCATCGTTTTCGAACAGAGCAACGTATTCTAGATACTAAAACCATATATAGACAACGTTATCGTTTTGCTGTTGATTTTCCTTTAAATGGCGAAAAACTTGATATTGGTGAAACGTATTTAGTTAGTACTCTTGAAGGTTTGTTAAGTTTAAGTAAACCTGATAACCCAGAAACAGATATTAGGTTATCCTCTCAAATAGGTTGGCAAATCAATGAGAAACTAAAACTTCAAACAGGTATAGAACACCGCTTAGAAGCTTTTAATTTAGTAGCTAAAAACTCTTTATTTGTTTTAACTTCAGCTATTTTAAAGATTTAAAAGATTTTGTAGGGTCAAAATACACCTCATAAATACTTTAAGAAATCTTCTCTAGATATGTCTTCAGCCCCTAAACTAGCTAAATGATTCGTGTAGACTTGACAATCTATAAGTTTATAATTTGTGTTTTTAATAAATGTAATAAATCCAACCTTGCTGGCATTATTTTCTTTTGTAAACATACTTTCGCCACAAAACACACCATTACCCAAGTCAACTCCATATAATCCTGCAACTAGATTATCTTTATTCCAAACTTCTACAGATTTCGCATAACCTAATTCGTAAAGGTTAATATAAGCTTCAATCATGCTATTTGTAATCCATGTGCTTTCTTGTCCGCTTCTCTTTAACAAAGCACATTCTGTAATTACTGCTCTAAAGTTTTTATTTATCGTTACTTCATAATTCTTGTTTCGTAAAACCTGCCTCATACTTTTCGATACTTTCAATTTATTAGGAAATAATACAAAGCGCGGATCTGGAGACCACCACAAAATAGGCTCATCAGTTTCAAACCAAGGAAAAATACCCGTTTTATAAGCTAAGAATAAACGTTCAACGGATAAATCTCCCCCAATAGCTAATACGCCCTCAGGACTAGCTCTATTAACATTAGGAAACCAAATATCTTCGTTTAAGTATTGCATGTTTAATTTTTCAAAAAAATATAAAACAAAAATACCTTAACATTATTGAAATGCTAAGGTATTATTTGTAAGATTCCTGCTTTTCCAGGAATGACAAAATTATTTAGAACGGTAAATCGTCGTGATCTTCTTCTTTTAAATCTCCTGCAGGCTCAAAAGCGTCTGCTGGTGGCACTGGAGGTACATTTCCTGCAGCTGACTCAGATTGTAATGCCTCAATTCTCCAACCTTGAATAGAATTGAAATATTTAGTTTCTCCCTGTGGGTTAACCCATTCTCTACCACGTAAGTTGATGTTAATTTTAACTTGTTGCCCTGCTTGGTAATTGTTTAATAAATCCGTTTTATCTTGTACAAACTCCACCATAATATGCTGAGGATATTGCTCTTCTGTAGTAACTACAATTTCTCTTTTTCTAAACCCATTACTTCCAAAAGTTTGAGTTTCTCCAATCATTTTAATTCTTCCTTGAACTTCCATTTTTATATATAATTATTAAATATTCGTCTAATTTATAATAACACTGTTATGATAACAATATTTTCCAAGCACTTTCAACATCTCCAAAACTAAGATAATTTCGTGCTAATTTATGTTTCTCTCTATGCGTTGCTGCTTTTATATTTGGATAACGTGCACCAACTTCTTTTATAAAAGCGTTTACACTTTCATCTGTTGGAAGTGCTTCTACATTGCCTAACATTCCTAAATTATTTCCTGTTAAAATCATACTATTTTTAACATGGTCTGGAAAACTATCAACACCAATACCCTGCACTGAAAGCGGTTTTGGTATTTCAAAAAAACCGTCTTTAGCGCGACTATAATAGCTTCCGCCAGCTCTAGCAACTAAATCCAATTTTTTCTGATTAATAGATTCATCTTCATCGAGCACCTCCTCATCAATATGCAGCTTAACTACCTCACATATAATCAAATTTCCTGCACCTCCTTCGGTTCCTAAACTTATAATTTCACTTATCTTACATTCAAATTGAACTGGGGCTTCTCCAATTCTAAAAGGTTTTACAAGATCAGATTTAACCATTGTTAAACCTGCTTTTTCAAATTCATTTACACCTTCAGGGTACTCCGTACTACTTAGAGACATTTGATGAACCATATCATAAGTCACAACATTAATAACCACTTCTTTGGTTGCTTGGGCATTTTCCAAAGTATGTTTTGTTGTATTATCCCTCACACGTCTAGCAGGAGAGAAAATCATGATTGGTGGGTTAGCACTAAACACATTGAAAAAACTAAATGGTGATAAATTCGGTTTTCCATCGGCATCAACAGTGCTTGCAAAAGCTATTGGTCTTGGTGCCACAGCACTCAACAAATAACCATGCAATTGGCTGGTTGATAAGCTTTTTGGATCTATTGAACGCATCTACCTTTTATAAGTTTCAACAAAGCTAATCAAAAAAAAACTTAAAACTTAAACTAGTTTTCAACATTAGCTTACCTCTGTCAACAATTTAATAATATTAACCATAATAGGAAATGTAACTAATCTGATGTTCAACTAAAAAATGATTTACTAACAACTTGAACAATAATATTAACAGATTTGCATTATATTACAAATCAAATTTTATTGTTAATGATTTTCACAAAACATAGCAATGCATTTCGTTGGATTATTATAATAGCATCTTTTGCTATTGTCTCTCTCATTTTATGGAAAACTTTCGAATTTTTTCAGCATTTTAAAGATGAGGAACGTAATAAGATGGAAAATTGGTCTTTTGCACAAACAGAATTTGTGAATTCTGATACAAATACCAACTTAAATCTTACACTGCAAATTTTAAATAGCAATACAACAACTCCTATGATTGTTATTGATAAAGAGGGTAACCTTAGTAGCTCCAATAATATCGACACAACCAAAATAGGAAACCCAAAATACTTAAAAAGGCTTATTGATAAATTTAAAAGTGAAAATTCTCCAATTGATATAAAATACCAAGGAAAAACTTACTCAACCATCTACTACGGCAACTCACCATTACTTAACAAACTAAAATATTACCCTTTAGCTTTAATACTTATAGTTGTGCTTTTTGGTGCCGTAATTTTCTTCTTCTATAGTAGTAATAAAAATGCGACTCAAAATAAACTATGGTCTGGTATGGCCAAAGAAACTGCGCATCAAATCGGGACGCCATTATCTTCATTAATTGGTTGGACCGAACTGTTAAAAACTGAGAATGTTAATCCTGATTACATTTCTGAAATGGAAAAAGATGTTAGTCGTTTAAGTACTATTGCTGAACGATTTAGTAAAATAGGTTCTTTACCAACTCTTGAGAAAACGGATATTATAAAAGAAACTATTGAATCTTATGATTATTTAAAATCAAGATCATCAAAACTTATTGATTTTGATATAAAAACACCGAAAGGTGAAATCCCTGTAAATCTTAATAAACAACTCTATAGTTGGACTATTGAAAATTTAGTAAAAAATGCTATTGATGCCATGAAAGGGAGAGGTAAACTTACCGTTGAAATATCTCAGCTTGAAAATGATGTTAAAGTAAGTATTACAGATACTGGAAAAGGCATTTCTAAAAAGAATTTTAATAAAATTTTTGAGCCTGGTTTCACCACAAAAAAGCGTGGTTGGGGCTTAGGTTTGTCACTAACCAAGCGCATTATAGAAGATTTTCATGACGGAAAAATTAAAGTTTTACAATCTGAAAAAGGAAAAGGAAGCACTATACAAGTAAGTTTAAAACGAGCGAATTAAACTCTCATACCTATGGCTGAAAAACTCATTGATGCTAAAGAAGTAGCTTTAAAAAATAACTGCCCTGAATGCTATGATAATAGTGGTTTACGCTTAACTTTTAGACAAAAAATAAAAGACACTAAGTTTTATAAGTCAATTACTTCGGAAATTAGTCATGAAATTATTTGTTTAAAATGTAACTCTATAATTTACCCTGTGCAGTGGACTGATGATATTGATCGTGTTTTTGAATACCAAAAGAAGGCATTCACTCCCAAAAAAGCATCAACGTATATTAAAAAAGCATCTTGGGTTGCTATAATATCCGCTTTTGTTCTGTTAACCTTGATATTAACTTTAATTTACTTTGTAGAATTATAGCTGAGCTTTGATATCCTCTGCTAGTTCTTGAAATTCTTCAGTACTCAATTTGGTTTTTTTTATAAATCGTGCATCGTCCATAGAGTGCAAAGGAATTAAATGTACGTGCGCATGAGGCACCTCTAAACCAATAACACTTATTCCAATACGTTCACATGGCACTGCTTTTTTTAAAGCTATTGCAACAGTTCTAGAAAACTGCATTAATCCATTATAAGTGGCTTCATCTAAATCAAAAATTTTATCAACTTCCTTTTTCGGAATACAGAGTGTATGCCCTTTAGTATTGGGGTTAACATCAAGAAAAGCTAGAAACTGATCAGTCTCTGCTATCTTGTAGCAGGGTAATTTTCCGTTGACTATTTTTGTAAAAATAGATGCCATATTTATCTTGAAATTTCAATAACATCAAACTTCATAACACCATTCGGTACTTGTATTTCTGCAACGTCGCCTACAGACTTTCCTAGTAAGCCTTTACCTATTGGAGAGTTAACCGATATTTTTCCCGATGCTAAATCTGCTTCGCCATCGGCAACCAAAGTGTATGTCATTTCCATACCATTGGTTTGATTTTTTATTTTCACTTTAGAAAGCACCAAAGCTTTAGATGTATCTAACTGAGATTCATCTATAATTCTAGCCCCTGCTAATGCTTCTTCTAATTTAGAAATACGCATCTCTAGCATCCCTTGTGCTTCTTTAGCTGCATCATACTCTGCATTTTCACTTAGGTCGCCTTTATCTCTGGCTTCAGCTATCGCCTTTGAAGCTTTTACACGTTCAACATCTTTAAGCTGTTGTAATTCGTCTCTTAACTTTTTTAGTCCTTCAGGTGTATAGTATGATACTTTACTCATATCTTCATCATTTAGTTAATTAAAAGATGCTGATAACTCCAAAACAAACCTCTTAAAGTATTCAGCAAATAAAAAAATCCCGTTTGCACGAGATTGTACAACAAAAATACAAAATTTTAGTTACATATATAATCAAATTTTTAAGCTGATTTACTTTTTATCGTAAATTGCGTTTCAATTTTTTTGCTTATGAAATCGTTATTTAGTTTCCTATTATTTTTGTTTTTAATTTCTTGTAGTGGTAATTCCAATGATGATAGAAACTGTAGGTTTTTACTTGATATTGGGGTAAACTTAACTATCGATTTAAACTTACCACAGTACAGTCAATTAGCTTTTGCAGGCAACTCCGTTTATATACCTAACCAAGGTAATGCTGGTATTATTATAGCAAGTACTGGTGTTGATTTTTTTGCTTGGGATGCCAGCGACCCAAACCATACCCCTAATGAATGTTCTGCACTTATTCCATCTGGACTTAATGGAACTTGTGGTTGTAATGATGGTAACACTTATAATTTTGTTACTGGAACAATTGAAGGTAATGATGGTTTAAGATGTTCTTTAAGAAATTATCGTGTAGAAAAAAATGGTAGTTTATTAACTATTTTTAATTAAAAAAGTGTAACTAAGTATTCTAGCCACACTTTTTTAATTATAATTTTTATAACTTCTTTAGAATTTCAATGTTGCTCCTACTAAAAAATTAGTAGTTGCTTGTGGATAAAAACCAGATCCTTCAATAGTTGTTACAGTTCCAGGGTTAGAAAAATCATCATCAAACGTAAAAAAGAAACCATTTGAAATATATCTTTCTCCAAAAATATTATTTACCAATCCTGTTAATACTATAGATTTGAATATGGATTTTGGCTTAATCTCATACACCAAATTTAAGTCGTTAACAAAATAACTATCTAACTTAGAAGACTCAGCATCAATATTCCCCATATACTGCTCACCTACATATTTACTTAAAAATGCTACCGCAAAGTTAGGCGCAACATTATACGTTAGGGCGTTTGCAGCAACAAGATTTGGTGAAAATGCTATATTGGTCTCTCCTAAATTTTGTAACACACCATCTCGTTTAAAAAATGTTTCTCTGTTTTTATTAGAACTAAGTGTAAAATTAGGTTGCAATGTTACATCGCCAAGTACAATATTAGCCTCTACTTCTAAACCCAAACGGTAACTTTCTCCAGTATTGTCTCTAATTTGTGCTCCAGAATTATCTAAAGCACCTGTGGCTACTAACTGCTCGTTATACGCCATATAATACGCATTGGCATTAATACCAACGTTATTATTTTGATACCTCCAACCTAACTCAAAATCATTAAGTTCTTCTGGCTTTATATCTGCGTTGTTTTCAAAATCGCCTCTACTTGGCTCTCTGTTAGCTCTAGCAAAAGAGAAATATACATCACTAGTTGTATTAAGGCTATAGTTAAATCCAATTTTTGGATTAAAAAACCCATACGCTTTATCAATTTCAAACACATCTAAATCAGAGTTAACACCACTTGTATCATAATTTACAGCTCTATACTGCAAATCACCATACAAACTTAAATCATCATTTAAACGGTAAGTAACTTTAGCAAACGTACTAAAATCGTACTTATCGCCATCACCATCATAATACCTATCGCCAAAATTGTTGTCGTTTGCATATTGCTCCCATATTAGTTCTCCAAAATGATCACCATGATACGAACTGTACGATACACCAGAAATAAAGTTTACACGCTCATTCTTATAATTAACACTTGCGTTTAGCACGTAAAAATTATTATCTAACCAACGTCTTCTAATATAATCTTGAGAATCTATAGTTTCTCCGTTAACCGTTATTGGTGTTTTTCCTAAAAAATCAAAAGTAGCATCTGATGCAAAAAACACGTTAGAGTAATAGTAATTATCTACATATTCTTCAAAAAACCCACGGCCGTTGGTATAGTTTAAGCCCAGGTTTGTAGACCAACTATTGTCCCATCTTTGGTTCCAATGCAATTGGTAATGGTCTTGCTTATAGTTATCTACTTGGTTTTCATAAAACCCTTCAAAGTTACCATCATCATCCAGTTGAATACCACTAATATTGTATCTTCTATTTTTATCAATATTTGGATTTGCGTCAACGGCAGCTACATCTACTGCATTAAAACCATACCAAGATTGGTATGTAATTTCTTGTCCTCCAAAGGCAATGGCTTTAATAAGTGTACCATTGTTTACATAACTTCCTTGTACAAAATAACTTTTTAAATCTGAAGTTGCTCTGTCTATATACCCATCAGATTTAATTTGAGACAAGCGTCCAGATATCTCAACAGCATTATTTAATAGTCCTGTACTAAATTTAACATTGTGGCGTCTTGTATTAAAACTACCAAAACTATGTGACGTTTCTCCAGAACTTTCTTTTGATACTGCATCGGTAAGAATATTTACACTTGCACCAAAAGCTCCTGCACCATTTGTAGAGGACCCAACTCCACGTTGCACTTGTAAGTTTTCTACTGATGATGAAAAGTCTTGTAAGTTTACCCAAAACGTACCTAAACTTTCAGCATCATTATACGGTATCCCATTTATGGTAACATTGGTAGAACCACCACTAATACCACGCACACGAATACCTGTGTAACCAATACCAGCACCAGCATCACTAGTAGTTACTATAGAAGGCAAATAATTTAAAAGGATAGGAATATCCTGCCCTAAATTTCGTTTTGCAAGTTCCTCTTTAGAAACGTTTGAATGCGTAATTGGAGAATCAGCATCTACTCTAACTGCTTTTACTAAAACTTCGTCTAGTTTTTCTGTTTTAGTTGAATCTTGTACTTTTTGATTTTGTTGTGCATTAGCACTGACTGATAACACTAAGAGTGTTAAAAAAAGAAAAATGTTTTTCATGTCGATTATGAATTTATAATCGAATAAAAAGAGGTAATTATTCTTTATTATTAATAAATTAAATTTTTGTCATTACGAGGAGTTTTTACGACATGGTAATCTTTTTATTTTTTACAGATTTCCACAGTAATTAAAAATTACTTCGCAATGACGTCTTAAATTCGATTTCCTAAACAGCATTACCTGTTCTAGGTTCAATGGGTATGATCTCAGCCGATAATAGGCACCCCTTTTTTGAGAACGCTGCAAATGTAAGAACGAATTACGAAACACGAATTATAAATCTTATATTTTTTTAATCTATATCTGGTTTTTTTCTGTTTGCCTTTTTATCAGAATGTATACGTTTGTTTTTTAGCCGTTTTCTAATAACAGCTTTTGGGACTTTAGTTGGCTTTCTCTTTTTTGGAACTTTCAAAGCTTCTGTAAGCAAACTCAAAAAACGTTTAACAATAAGCACTTTATTTTTATGCTGACTTCTAGTTTCATCACACTGTAAAATCAATATACTTTCTTTTGTTAATCTACTTTGAAGCTTATCAAAAACTCGCACTTTTTGTTCGTCATCAAGTATTAGCGATTCTGAAATATTAAATAATAATTCAACTTTAGATGATACTTTATTAACATGCTGCCCACCACTTCCGGAGCTTCTAACAGCTTTAAAAGTTAACTCCTGTAATATGGCTTCTTCATCAAACATTAAGAAGAAGCTTGATGTACAGGTTTTAATAAGTCGTTTACTGTTTTTACAGGATTAAAAGTTTCTAAAGGCACTTCTACAAAAATAGAATTCCAGTATGCCATACTACCGTTCCACAACCCCGGAAGTTCAAGGGCTTGAATATCTACTCCATTTTGAGTTTTAGTAGTAATAAATGCAGCCTCAGGATCTACAAAATTTGTTAAATCAAACTTCTCTCCTTTATAGTTTTTTACACCACAAACTAAATCTGTAGGATTAAAATGTGTAGCCTTATAAACTATACCCTGTTGATTCTTTTTACCAAAATTAATTTGTGCAAATTCCACTATTTGCAACGATATTTTACCCTCATCATCTTTTACCCAAAATGGACCTCCACCAGGCTCACCTTGGTTTTTCACCATACCACAAACTCGAATTGGTCTATCAAATTTTTCTCTTAAATAACTTACTTTCCCTTCTAAGGTAAGACTTTCAAAATCCGCTACAATAGGTACATTCAATCTATATCGTAAAAACAAAGCCATCACTTTAAAATCAGCATCTTCCAAATCACCTTTATCTAATCTATTCAAGTATGAGAATACTTTTTCTTGAGCCTCTAACAAAGCACCTGCTAATAATTTCTTATAGTTAGAAACCTCAATATTTCTATTTGCAACAACAATATTATCTATATTTTTTATAAAGATTAAGTCGTTATCTAAATCGTTTAAATTCTCTAATAGCGCTCCATGTCCAGCTGGTCTGAATAAAATTGAATCATCATCATTTCTAAACACCTTATCATATTGTGTTAAAGCTACAGTTTCTGTCGCCTCCTTTTGATAAGAATAAGACACATTAAATTTTGTATTTGTTTTATTTTCTATATCTTCTACCACAGCACTAAACTGTTTTTTAAAATAGAGGTGGTGTTTTTCTGAAACTGTAAAATGCAGATTTGATTTACCATTAGAAGATGCATATAAAGTAGATTCGAATAAATGCTCTTCAAAGGCTGTTTTTACTTGCGTTTCACACTTATGAAAAGGCAATAATCCTTTTGGTAAAAAACTATAATTTAGTCCATCAGCATCAAGCATGGTTTTTACAAACAACATTTGCTTATCCTCATTGGACAAAGCTTCATAATTTGGACTTACCTTTTGAAGCATTAATTCTACTTCATTATAAAACGGAAACTGTTCTAATTTTTTAAAAAAGGTTTCTATTAAAGAGTCATTTTTGCGTTCTGCGTATTTTTTTACATTTTCTTTTGAAGGATTAAAGTTTTGTAAAAACTGAAACAAAAACTTAAACATACGTGTTGCTGCCCCAGAAGCAGGAACAAACTTGACGATTGATAAATTGTTCTTTTTATTATCATATAGATTTATCAACTCTTGAGTTTCATCTTTATCATAGCTTTCTATACCTTTTCCTATGGTAGCAGCTGCTACAAGATCAGAAAATGACATACCGTTTTTTAATCTAGACACTTGGGTATTAACCTGCTCAAGAGTCATCCCTTTACTTTTTATTTGCTTAATGTCTTTTTCTGTAAACATTTTATTCTTTGGGGTTTAATAAGTTATTAATATGTTTTATTGCTGTTTCTAATCGTGCTCTCTTATCACCTTTTAAAAGCACAAAAGGTTTTTTATATTTTAGTAGTGTATCATGGAAAGCATCAAACATTTCTTTTCTATGCTCAGGCTTATCTCTTAAATCATCTGCTTCCCAAGGCGTATCAATATAGGTTAAAAAATACAAATCGTAAGAATTCTCTAAAGCATACTTCTCTAGTGTTGGGTCACAACTTCCTAAATAGTAAGCTTCGGAATAAACCTTGGTTTCTAACAAATCTGTATCACAAATTAGCACAGAATCTGTTTTTTGTGCCAATTTATTTTCCAATTTTATTTGTCCTTCTGCTATCGGCAACAAATCTTCTGGCTCACAAGTTTTTCGCTCATTATTCCATTTGTTTTGTAGATATTCACGGGCGTATTCTGGCACCCAAACAGAATTATAATACCTAGCCAATTGTCTTGACAAGGTTGTTTTTCCTGTAGATTCTGGACCAAACAAAACCACTTTTACACAGTTCGCAGGTTGTTGCTTATATTTTTCTTCCATGCTAAATAGCCAAAAATGGCAATAAATGTGAATCCTAAATATTGTAAACTTGTAAACGTAAAGCCTTTATAAAAATATAAGGGTACAGAAATAATGTCTCCAATAATCCAAAAAATCCAATTTTCGAGTTTACGTCTTGCCATAAGCCACATTCCAACAAAAAATATTGCTGTAGTTATCGTATCTACATAGGCTACCCAACTCGTCCATTTATCAAAACTTTGGTAAACTAAATAAACAAATAAGAGTGTTGCTAAAAATATAGCTATACTTATCTTTTTTTCGTTGAATGTTGTTCTGGATATTGGAGTAACATGCTCATCATCAATTTTCTTCGTCCAAATGTACCATCCGTAAACACTCATCACAAAGTAGTATGCGTTTATCATCATATCGCCTAACAACTCCCATTTAAGCAGTAAATACACAAAAATAACAGTACTTATTATCCCTGTTGGAAAAACCAAAATATTATTCTGTTTGGAAAAGAAAACAGATAAAAAACCAAAAAAAACGGCTACTATTTCTAGAATAATATCTATGGTTTGATATTCGGAATATTGCCCGAAGAAAAACTCAAAAATGGGGCTCATAATCGTGTCTGTCTGATTTTACAATTTTCATGTAGAGCAAACCGCGTTCAATAAGCTCAAAAGCATCTTTTATTTCTGATGTTAATACTTGCATTACCTCATCATAATCACCATAAACTTGTGTACTTAATGGGTTTTCAAGCACTTTTAATTTAGATGCTCTTAACTTTTTTATAAAATTAATAATGGCCGGTTCAAAATCATCATGCAATGGCGTTAGTGTTAATTCTACTGATATTTTCATTAATTTATCTTTTTATCATTCCCACGAAGGTGGGAAGCTTTTTTATTTTATACGACATACTGAAATAAGTTCAGTATGACAATTTACTTTAGTAATTCATCAAAAAACGATTCATCATCCTCAAAAGCAGTACCAATAACCACTATATCTGCTCCAGCTTCATAAGCGTTTTCAATTTGTAATTTAGTTCTTAAACCACCACCTACAATTAACGGAACCTGCAACTCATTTTTTACAGCTTTAATAATTTCTTTAGTTAAACCGTATTTTGCTCCGCTTCCTGCTTCCAAATATATTAGCTTCATACCTAAAAGCTGTCCTGCTATAGCCGTATCTATTATATTGTGAAGGTTGTTTCTCATAATAGGCTTAGTTCCTGTAACTTTCTCTACCGCTGTAACTTTACCACTTTCAATTAAAATATATCCTGTTGGAATTACCTCTAGAGACGAACCTTTTAATTTAGAAACTGCTCTTATATGTTTACCTATTAAATACTCAGGATTTCTTCCCGAAAGCAAAGACAAAAATAATAAAGCATCAGCCTTATTAGTAATTTGTGTAACATCGCCAGGAAATAAAACCACAGGTAAATTAGTATATTTCTTAAGTTCTAAAACCAACTCTTCTGTTACACCCTCTTCCACCAAACTCCCGCCAACAAATATATGTGTTGCAATGGATTTGTTTACTTTATCAATAAAATTAAATGTTTTTTCAAGTAAAAACTTATCGGGATCAATTAAAACGGCAAGTAATTTTTCACCTTCACTAATAGAGTCTTGTATGTTTTTATAAATAGCATCCATTTAGGCGATGGCATAAGCACATGTAAATCCTTCAAACTCAAAAAAATGAATATTATAGCGGTATTTTTTATTTTCATAATCTATCCATGCTATAGTTTCATCATCAATAATTGTAAACGGAATCACAAAACAGTGCTGCTTAAAACTCAACCCTGGTGTTGCAAAAAGTTTGTATAATGATTCTTTTACACACCAAATAACTGTTAGTTTTTTTACATAATCACTCGCTTCTTCTTTTAAATAATCAAACTCATAATCAATAAATTTATGCGCTATCACAGAAATTTTATCACGCTGTTTTTCTATGTCAATACCAACTACTAGATCACTAACAATAACTGCTGAAAAATTAAACGAATGCGTAATAGAAATTTGTTTACCATCTTTTAAATGAGGTTTTCCGTTTTCATCATAAAACAAATCAGAATCAGTGTAACCAAACTCGTGTAATAAATGGCGAACACTTAAAAATCCCCGTTGATGTAATTCACTTTTCATACCCAAAACCCGCTCTAAAGCAATAGATTTCAAATTAACCTTTGCCATCAAATCCTCGTAAGACTCAGTAATCTTCCAAACTTTAACAGTAGTTTGTGAATTTGGTGTAATGGTTTTATAAAGTGGCATTTAATATTCTGAATGTTATTGATTATCTTTGCACCGCCTAAAGTGGATTACATAAATTTGGTTAGCGAATTTAACTATTTTAAGTACTAATCCCAATCAAGATAGGTTTAAAAAACAAAAGAAAAATTACTATGAGTACAAAAACAATTCCTTACGTAGCTTACAAAGTAAAAGATATCTCTTTAGCAGACTGGGGACGAAAAGAAATTGAATTAGCTGAAGCTGAAATGCCAGGGCTTATGAGTCTTCGTGAAGAATATAAAAACGAGCAACCATTAAAAGGCGCTCGTATTGCTGGATGTTTGCACATGACAATTCAAACAGCTGTTCTAATCGAAACATTACAAGCCTTAGGAGCAGAAGTTACTTGGAGTTCTTGTAATATCTTCTCTACTCAAGACCAAGCTGCTGCTGCTATTGCCGCTGCTGGAACTGCAGTGTATGCATGGAAAGATATGACGGAAGAAGAATTTGACTGGTGTATTGAGCAAACACTTTTCTTTGGAGAAGACAGAAAACCGTTAAATATGATTTTGGATGATGGTGGCGATTTAACCAATATGGTTTTAGATCAATACCCAGAATTAGCATCAGGAATTAACGGACTTTCTGAAGAAACTACTACTGGAGTTCACAGACTTTACGAACGTGTAAAAAACGGAACGTTACCAATGCCTGCGATAAACGTAAACGACTCTGTAACAAAATCTAAATTTGATAACAAATACGGATGTAAAGAATCTGCAGTTGATGCCATTAGGAGAGCAACTGATATTATGTTAGCTGGAAAACGTGTAACAGTTTGTGGTTATGGCGACGTTGGAAAAGGAACAGCTGCCTCTTTTAAAGGTGCTGGAAGTATAGTAACTGTTACCGAGATTGATCCTATTTGTGCTCTTCAAGCTGCCATGGATGGCTTTGAAGTTAAAAAACTAGAAACTGTGGTTGAAAACTCAGATATAGTTATCACAACCACAGGAAATAAAGACATCGTTCGTGCCGAACATTTTAAATCAATGAAAGACAAAACCATCGTTTGTAACATCGGACATTTTGATAACGAAATACAAATGGCTTGGTTAAACGATAACTACGGAAATACAAAAAACACCATCAAACCTCAGGTTGACAAGTATACAGTTGATGGTAAAGACATCATCATACTTGCCGAGGGGCGTTTAGTAAACCTAGGTTGCGCCACAGGTCACCCAAGCTTTGTAATGAGTAACTCGTTTACAAACCAAACTTTAGCTCAAATCGAGCTTTGGAAAAACGCTGATGCCTATAAAAACGAAGTATATATGTTACCAAAACATTTAGATGAAAAAGTAGCAAAACTACACCTAGAAAAAATTGGTGTGGAGCTCACAGAACTTAAGCAAGACCAAGCTGAGTATATAGGCGTAACTGTTGAAGGCCCTTATAAGCCAGAGCATTACAGATATTAGTCTGTCATTCCTGCGAAAGCAGGAATCTCATTAATAGAACCTAAAAAATACAAATCCCAAGCAGCAACGTTTGGGATTTTTTTATTTAGGCGTTACCCAAAACAGGGTCGGACTTTCACTACTCAATCCCTCCTATGTCGGGGATTTCAAACATGCCGTTCAATCCCTAACGCAAAAAACAGTTAGCCTTAATCCACCAAATCCTCTTCAAAGTACCACCACAAACTAGAATCAATAGATGTTTTCATTTTATTAATATCTACATCCTCTTTTAAAAACACAGTAATACTTTCACAAGCTCTATTTCTAGCTATACCGTCACAAATCTCGATATCTTCTATTTCTTTAAAATGCTCTAAATGTTTTTTAATTCGTGCATCTAAAGACTCGTCACTTAAAAAAATCTTAATGGTAGGTTGCGTTGGGGAGTTTCTAATTTCAGATCTAAATGGCAGCATAATCATTTATTTTTAAGTAAAACAATACATCAATTGCGTAATGCAATAGCTTAAAGTTAAGAATTAAATTAATATCTTTTAAAATATTTTTTAAAAATGGAACAACGGCGTATCGAAATTGTAAACACCTTATTATCTGAAATAGAAGCTCATATACCTAATAAAGAAATAAGAAATAGAGCAGTTTCGAATTCAGATATTGGTTGGCAGCTAGACCACAGTTTAAAAGTTTTTAATGCTGTTAGCATATGGATTGCAGACTCCAAACCAGAAGATTACAAAAGAAATTTTAATGTTAGGAGGCTTATTCTATTTCCGTTATGCTACATACCAAGAGGAAAAGCAAAAGCTCCAAAAATAGTAAGACCTCCTGAAGTAATTAAGCAAGAAGATTTAATAAGTCAATTACAAACTGCAAGAACACATATTGTAAAGCTTAAAACACTCCCAAAAAAGGCCTATTTTAAACATTATATTTTTGGTATGCTTTCAAAAAAACAAACCCTTCGCTTTTTAGAAATGCACACTAAACACCATCTTAAAATTATAAATGATATTTTGAATCAATAAAAAACCCTTTCTGTTTCCAGAAAGGGTTTTTTTAATTCTTTTAAGAAAAAGTTTCTTAAGCCTCAAAAGGCTGGATAGAAACAAAAGACTTATTGTCTTTTTTCTTAGTGAACTTTACAATACCGTCAACTTGTGCATGTAAAGTATGGTCTTTCCCTTGGTATACATTTTCACCAGGGTGATGTGTATTACCACGTTGTCTTACGATAATGTTTCCAGCAATAGCAGCTTGTCCACCAAAAATCTTAACACCTAAGCGTTTCGATTCTGATTCTCTACCATTCTTAGAACTACCTACTCCTTTTTTGTGAGCCATTGTCTTAAGTTTTTATATTGTTAAACTAAGTGATTTAGCAATTAAGCTTTACCACCATCTAATTCGTCTTGCCATTTTTTAAGCTCATCCCATTTACCGTCAGCAGCTAATTTAGCTTGTGCTGGCCATGTATCTGTAACGTGATTTCCACGAACTCCTGCGATGATTTCTGATATTGCAGCTGGTTTAGCTTTAGCCAAATCTGCAAAAGTTGCGATTCCTGCTTCCACTAACGTAGATGCTATTTTTGGACCAATACCTTCGATTTTCTTTAAATCATCAGCTTTTCCCGTTGCTTTTTTAGCAGCTGGTTTAGCTTTTGGTGTAGCAGCTTTCGCCTCTACTTTTGGTTCTGCTTTTTTAGTTTCCTTTTTAGGAGCTGCTTTTTTAGCTCCAGAAGCTGCGATACTTTCTATCACAATCTCTGTTAAAGACTGACGGTGACCATTCTTAACACGGTAACCTTTACGTCTTTTCTTTTTGAAAACTATTACTTTATCACCTTTAAGGTGCTTTAAGACTTTTGCACTTACTTGTGCTCCGTCTATAGCTGGGGCGCCTACAGTTACTTTGTCACCATCACCTAAAAGAAGAACGTTATCGAAAGATACTTTCTTACCTTCTTCAGTTTGTAAACGGTTAACAAAAACTTTTTGGTCTTTTTCAACTTTAAATTGATGCCCTGCTATCTCTACAATTGCGTACATAGCGTAACGTTTTTATTAATTAATTTATTCAAAAATGAGTGCAAATATAGTTCTATTTCCTTAATCTACAAACGTTATCATTAATTTTACGCTATATTTCTGGACTTTTTAAAAAGTTGCATTACTGTTAAAGTAGAAACTACGGTTGTTGCTAGCCCCATCACAGCAACTACAAAGGTTACCATACCTATATCGACATTAAAACTACCTTGTATTTTTTCTAATAAATTAGTGAGAAAAGCACTATTAATCTCAGTTGCATAAAACAAAAAGAAAACAGTAAACAAAATGGTTGCCACAAAACCCGTAATTATACCTGTTTTAAAACCTTCACCATAAGTAAAACCCATTTGATCTTCCAATTTACTTAAACGAATTGCCTCGTATATTCCAAAACCAGTGATAAAAGCATTTACAAAACTAAAAGCAGGATTGGTGTGTTTATCAACCAAAGACAGAACTAAAAAATAGGCTATTAATACGGCACTGGTTACTATTCCAAAACGAATGGGGAGTGATAAATTTTTCATATTTGGCAGGGATTAATTCTCTTAAATTTCGTAAAAATTCCTGAATAAAAATAATTTTACACTATAAAATTTCGTTTTAACTCCTTGATTATAAATACAATTGATCGATTTTTAGTTACTCTTTTTATGAGACAAATAAACACCAAATAGAATGATAATACTAGCAAATCCTTGAATCCAACTAAATGTTTCCCCATCTAAAAAACCCCACATCAAGGCGACTATAGGCATTAAGTATGTCACAGATGAGGCGAATACTGGTGTAGAAATTTGAACTAGTCTATTAAATAATATTTTAGCCAAGGCGGTACCGAAAAACGACAGTATAATGACGTACAACATCGCCATTTTAAAATGAGGTTGGTTAAATGTTTCAACTGAAAAGAAATCTGTAAAAAACAATACAATTACTGCTGGCACAAAAATCCCTACAAAATTTCCCGTAGCAATAGCTAATGGTTTTACATTTTGCAAGTACTTTTTTATAATATTAACATTGGTAGCATACATTAATGTAGATAAAATCACGAAAATTGCATACCAGTAATTTTGACTAGGATTTAGGTTTGCTCCTTTTAAAATAAGTATAGCAGTTCCAATAAATCCGATAATTACTCCTATTATTTGCCGTTTTGTAGAAGTTATTTTAAAAACAGCAAACCCTAACAGTATAGCATTTAATGGAACCAACGAATTTAAAACCGAAACCACAGCACTATCAATTTCAGTTTCTGCAATAGCAAAGAAAAACGATGGTATAAAAGACCCTAAAATCCCTGAAATAATTAACCATTTCCAGTTTGAAGGCTTAATCGATTTAATCGACTTAAAACCCATTGCAAATAAAAACAAACCAGTAATTACAACTCTTAAAGCCCCGAGTTGATAAGGCGTTAACCCTAAAAGTGATTTCTTAATTAGTATAAATGAGCTTCCCCAAATTAATGAGAGCACAAAAAGATACAACCACTTAGAACTTATACCACTCATTGTCTTTATTTTGACCTCTACAAAATTCAGCTTTTTAACACAATAAACCGCATTATTTATTAATTTTGTTGTGTAACTCTTAAAAAGATTTTCCTGATGAAAACAATAAAACATATTTTAACGTTTGCAATAATTGCCTATTTTGCTTTTAGTTGTAAAAACGAAAAGAATCCAGAGGTTAAAACAGTAGAAGTTGAGGCTGAAACTGTAAAAAAAATAGATCCAAATGCAACTTATGCAAAAGCAGAATTCACCATTGACGGTATGACTTGTGCTATGGGTTGTGCTGCTCAAATTCAAAAGAAAATAGCAAAAATGGATGGCGTAAAATCTGCAACTGTAGATTTTGACAAAAAACTAGCTATGGTTGAATACAATGAAGCCAAGGTAACACCCATTAACTTAGAGGAAACTGTTGCGAAAGTATCTGATACTTATAAAGTAAGTGATATGAAAACAGTAGAGGATTTCTCAACTAAAAAAGTATGTTCTGCTGATTGTAAAAAAGATTGTTGCGCTAACAAGGACAAAAAAACCTGTAAACCTGGATGTGAAAAAACATGTTGTAAAGGTGAAGTTAAAGCAGATGAAAAAGTGGCTTGTAAAGCTGACTGCAAAAAAACATGTTGCACTATAAAAGACGCTTAATTGATTAGCTCTATATAAAAAACAAGAAGAGACTTCTCCTTAACTGGAAGTCTTTTTTATTCCCAAGTAATAGATTCCATAATACGCTTAATATCCTTTTGTAAATAATTAGTTGCTGGCAAAATAGAATCATAATTAGGCTTTGCATTGAAATACAAAGAACCTGTTAAGAAATGATTCAGACTATCAGTAACATAAAATTGAGCTGGAGACGCTACATTTCCTTTTACTTCTGAGAGTATTCCGTAAACTTTCCTAGCACTATCTTCAAAAGGATATGCAGGAATTTCATCTGCCTTTTTAGTATGTTCTAAAGTAAACTTTTGAGCGTCTCTTAAAAAAGCCGTTAAATTTTCATCCTTATTTTCAATAGCTTTATAGGTTAAAAAAATGGTTCCCTTTAATGCTGGATATTCTAAATTTACTCCGTAACTTTTCGTTGGAGCTTTAAGCTCTTTTGCAATTACTTTAGTAGCCAACAAGTTTTTTTTAAAAACAAAAGGTAACTCTAAATTCAAATCTACATATTTCGCTTTAGGATACTCTAACCTCAATGCAGCTTTGGGTTTTGGCACATAATCTTCACCACAAGAAAAACATAACAACACTAAAAAAAGAAAAAAACTATATTTTGCCATTTACAGTATCGTGAATTTAATAAGTTTAATACGTTTTTTGTCCATCGCTTCAATAGTAAAAACGTAATTTTCAAAATTTATTTTACTATTTAACTTCGGAAAGCTTTTAGAAATTTCTAAAACAAACCCAGCAATAGTTTCTGCTTCCCCCTTATTTTCCTCAAAAAGCGTATCATCTTCAAACCTTATAATTTTATAAAAATCCTTTAAAGCAGTTTTCCCCTCAAACACATAGTTATTCTCATCAAGTTTTGAATACATTAAATCTTCATCATCAAACTCATCACTAATATCACCAACAATTTCTTCAATAATATCTTCTAAAGAAATCAATCCTGATGTGCCTCCATATTCATCTACAACAACAGCTAAATGCACTTTCTTTTCTTGAAATTCTGCCATTAAATCATCCAACTTTTTATTCTCGGGAACAAAAAAAGGTTCGCGTAACAAAGTGGTCCAATCAAACTGTTTCCTATCAATATAAGGCAATAAATCTTTTACGTACAAGATGCCCTCAATAGTATCCATACTATCTTTGTAAACAGGAATTCTGGAGTATCCATGTTCAATAATATCTGGCATAATTTCAAGATATTTCTGCTCAATATTTAATGCAAAAATATCTATTCTTGGGCGCATAACTTGTTTTGTATCTGTATTACCAAAAGATACAATACCTTTTAAAATTTTATGCTCTTCTTTTGTGGTATCTTCTTCGCTTGTTAATTCTAAAGCTTGGGATAACTGATCGACACTCAAATTAGATTTTTGTCTTCCTAGTTTATTATGAATACCCAAGGTTACACTTCGCATTGGTAAACTTATTGGAGACAATACAACATCTAAAACCTTAAGTGGATAAGCCATAAATGCTGCAAATTTTAGATTGTTTCTACTTGCATAAATTTTGGGAAGAATTTCACCAAAAAGTAGAATTAAAAAAGTAACAACAATAACCTCAACAAAAAATTTAACTTTAATATTATCAATATTACTAAACATATAATCGCCTAGGTAGGCAAACAAAATAACAATGGCAATATTTATAAAGTTATTAGCTACCAAGATGGTTGCTAGTAATTTTTTTGGGCGTTCTAAAAGTTGTGATAGAATTTCTAAACGTTTAGATTTTTGCTCTAAACCATCTTCAATATCTCCTCTGTTTAATGAAAATAAAGCCACTTCGGCTCCAGAAATTAGAGCAGAACATAACAAAAGTAAAAACAACAATGCAAAACTAATAACAACTGAAACATCAATTGCACTAATTAGTAATATACAACTCGCAGGGTCAGGATCCAATTACAACTGGTTTGATTAAACTTAAAACGCTCGAAAAGTTATCGAGTGTGTTATTAAAATGGAAGATCATCATTATCTTCTGTAATAGGTTCATTACTTGTTTGCGGATTTACTGCAGACTTTGGAGCTGCAGGTGCCGCATTTGATGCGTTATTTTCGCTATCCTTTTTAGTTGAAAGAAACGTAAAATCGTTACATTGAATTTCAGTAGAATACCTGTCATTTCCTTTGTCGTCTGTCCATTTTCTGGTTTTCAATCTACCCTCAATATATACTTTATCACCTTTGCTTAAATACTTTTCACAAATTTCAGCACCTTTATTCCTAACTACTATATTATGCCATTCTGTGTTTGTAATACGCTCATTAGTTTGTTTACTAATATAGGTTTCACTGGTAGCTATTGGAAAACGTCCAACACAACCACCACCTTCAAAATAATGCATCTTAACATCATCACCTAAATTCCCAATCAACATCACTTTGTTTAACGTACCAGCCATATTTTATTATTTAAAAGACAAAAGTAAATAATTGCGCTTCATTTTTTTAAAATTAATAAAAAAATATGAGTGTTAACATTAAACACTTCAAAAATAAAGAATTAGCAAAATTTTATACAGCCAAATCAATCTAAAGTCCTAATACTTTAGGTATAAAAGTTTAAATAGTTTCACAAAGCAACCTTCTTAGAAGACAACTTTAAAAATTAAATGATTCGATAAAATTCCCTATCAGAATAGGAACTGCAAATGTTTTTATTTTATTAACTGAAATACCTTCAACAGGAAGTGCTTCCATATTTACAATCCAAAACTTTGTATATAAATGCTGATGCGACAATTTATGAATAATAGCGTCCTCATTATATAATGATAATTCAAAATGTAGACCTTTTGTAAGCTTATGGTTTTCAATTTCATTCTTAAAAACTTCAAGATTCATACTATTACCTGTTTCAATCAAAGGAAATTGATATAAGTTTTGCCAGATACCTTTCCCCTCTCTTTTCTCTAATATGGTTTTTCCATCTTCAGAGATAAACACCAAAAAATTAAAATACTTTTTTTTCGCTTTCGCTGATTTAATCTTTACAGGTAATTCGTCAATTCTATTTTTATTAAACGCTAAACAACTATCCTTAAACGGACAAATAGGGCAATATGGGTTTTTGGGTTTACATTGTATAGCTCCAAATTCCATAATAGCCTGGTTGTAGGTTGCAGGGTCTTTGGCGTCTATTAATTCTTGAGCTAATGCTTTAAATTCTTTAACGCCCTTTGATGAATTTATAGGTGTATCCATCCCAAAATAGCGCGATAAAACTCTATAGACATTCCCATCTACCACAGCAGAAGCTTCATTAAAACAAATAGAAGAAATAGCACTAGCCGTATAATCACCAATGCCTTTAAGTTTCAAAAGCGCTTTATAGTTACTAGGAAATTTACCCCCAAGTTCATCAGCCACATATTTAGCAGTTGCGTGTAAATTTCTAGCACGAGAATAATAGCCAAGTCCTTGCCACAGTTTTAACACCTCACTTTCTTCTGCTTTAGCCAAATCAAAAACAGTTGGATACGTATTTACAAAAGCATCATAATAAGGTAACCCTTGTTTTACTTGAGTTTGCTGTAAAATAATTTCGGACAACCAAATTCGATATGGCTCTTGAGTTTCTCTCCAAGGAAGATTCCGCTTATTATTTGAATACCAATGTGTTAAGGTTTTTGAAAATCTCATGAATTCATTTAATCGAGTAAACAAAAATAAACGTTTATAATATTAAATTTTAGTGAATTAGGTTTGAAATATTGAATATTAAATGCATATATTTGCATCCCTTTTATAATTTATAGTAATCTAAAAAATATATATTAAAAATGACGAAGGCTGATTTAGTAGCAAAAATTTCTGAGAAATTAGGAATTGAAAAAGGTGATGTTCAAGCAACTGTTGAAACATTTATGGAAGAAGTTAAAACTTCTTTAGAAAGTGGTGATAATGTTTATTTAAGAGGTTTTGGAAGCTTTATAATTAAAACTAGAGCTGAGAAAACTGGAAGAAACATTTCTAAGAACACTACTATAAAAATACCTGCTCATAATATCCCTGCATTTAAGCCTGCAAAAGTATTTGTAGAAAGCGTTAAAACAAATGTAGACGTTAAATAAAAACCAAGTATTGTTTCCTATAATATTTATAGGTTTTCAGTATTAAAACGAATTATTAATTTAAAAGACACTATTTATGCCAAGTGGTAAAAAACGTAAAAGACATAAGGTAGCGACGCACAAACGTAAAAAACGTAGACGCGCTAACCGTCACAAAAAGAAAAAATAAATCGAAAAAAGTAGTTAGATTAGCTACTTTTTTTGATTTAAAAAACAAACAAAGTTCTTTGAAATGAGTTCATAAATTTTTTAACACCTTTTAGGGTGTTGTTTGAACTCCACGGATTAAATCCTGTGAAAAAATAATGTATAATCCATCTGTCACTTTTTATATAGTGATGGATTAAAATTAACACAATGGATAAAGAATTGATCATTCGATCTAGTTCCGACAATGTTGATTTTGCCTTATTAAAAGATGGAAAACTTATTGAATTACAGAAAGACGAAGATGATAACGACTTTTCAGTTGGTGATGTGTTTATAGCCAAAATACGAAAAGCTGTTCCTGGTCTAAATGCTGCATTTGTTAATGTAGGTTATGAGAAAGATGCCTTTTTGCATTATCATGATTTAGGACCAAAATTACCTTCTCTTTTAAAATTCACAAAACGTGTAAGCACAGGTAAACTAAAAGATTTTTCTTTAAAAAATTTCCCATTTGAAAAAGATATTGAGAAAGACGGTAAAATTACCGACGCCTTAAAATCTAATCAATCGCTATTAGTACAAATCGTAAAAGAACCCATATCAACCAAAGGTCCAAGAATAACTTCAGAGTTATCCATCGCCGGAAGATATATCGTTTTAATGCCGTTTTCAAACCGTATTTCTATTTCACAAAAAATAGAATCTCGCGAAGAGAAAGACCGCTTAAAGCGTTTGGTAAAGAGCATAGCTCCCCAAGGTTTTGGCGTTATTGTACGTACGGTAGCACAAGGCAAAAAAGTAGCTGAACTAGATAAAGATTTGCAAAATTTGCTTAGTCGTTGGACGGCAATGTGCAAAAAGCTACACAAAGCACATCACCCAACCAAAGTATTAGGAGAAATGAATAAAGCCTCGTCAATTTTACGAGATATATTCAATGATACCTTTACTGGAATTACAGTGGACGATGAAACGCTTTATTATCAAATTAAAGATTATGTGCAAGAAATTGCACCCAACAAAGAATCAATAGTTAAATTGTATCAGTCTAAAAATCCAATTTTTGAAAAATTTGGAATTGAAAGACAGATAAAAACCTCGTTTGGCAAAACCGTTTCTATGGCAAAAGGTGCTTATTTGGTAATTGAACATACTGAAGCCCTACATGTTATAGATGTAAACAGCGGAAACCGATCTAACAAAGCCAATAACCAAGAGGATACAGCACTAGAAGTAAATCTTATAGCAGCTACAGAAATGGCTCGACAATTACGCTTGCGTGATATGGGCGGTATCATAGTAGTAGATTTTATAGATATGACAAATGCTGCAAATAGGCAAAAGCTTTTTAACCATCTTCGTGATGAAATGAAAGATGATAGAGCAAAACACAAAATTTTGCCACCCAGTAAATTTGGGTTGATACAAATAACAAGACAACGCACAAGACCAGAAATGAACATTAAAACCCGCGAGGAAAACCCTAACGGTATTAATGGCGCTGAGGTTGAAGCACCAATAGGATTGGTACAAAAAATCAATCATGATCTTGAAAAACTATTTAAAAAAGACTATAAAAAGGTGACCTTAAACACACATCCTTTTATAGCAGCCTTTTTAACAAAGGGCTTTCCATCTATACGTTCTAAATGGTTTTTAGAACACAAAAAATGGGTTAAAATTTTACCAAGAGATGCTTACACATACTTAGAATACCACTTTTTCGATAAAGATGGTAATCAAATTAAATAATTAAAAAACCCGCTACTTTTAAAGTTAGCGGGTTTTTTGTTTTTATAAAGTTTTGTTATTTCAAGTAATCTCTATTATACTTTAAAATTATGTTTGAATTCCGCAATTACTTATTTGCAATATAGCACCAGATGTACTTATCTTGTATGCCCGAGAACCTATTTTATACCATTTGTTATTTCCATTAAATATGGTTCCATATTCGTCTGTATAAAATATATCCCCTACTGCTAAAGCCCAGGTATTAGGTTTTTGAAAATAATAAGTCATAGATGTATTCTGAGAAGTACATGCTGATAATGCACTATTTCTCGGCCATCGTTCACCATTGTATGAGCTAACTTCTATTGGTTGTGGTGGGGCTGGATATAAGTAATATACCCCTTGGATATCACCAGACGATAAACCAATACGTTGCACGTCAAAAGTTGTACCATCTAATCTTGTAATTGTTGGTTGACCGTTACTTGAAAAAAAGTATGAGCCATACATCATTATTGACCCAAAATCAAAAAAACCAATATCAACACCCGTGCTTGTGCTTAAACTATACTCTTGAAAATTAGGAATACGATTATTAGGAGATGTGATGATATTATCCCAATGAATTTGCACATGATCATCTCTATCTTTTCTTGTGTGTTCATGAAATAGACCAATAGCATGCCCTATTTCGTGTATAGTATTACCAACCGAACACCCAGTAGCTAATCCTATTTCTTGTTTTCCTCCCTTTTTACCTATAGAATTAGACCAACATCCTGAATCAGGTATAAACTCAATATAATCTGACTGGAATGTACGCTGAATAAATGTAAGTTCAGTATTCGCTTCCCAATGAGAAATCGCATCTGTGACTCTGAACTGCAAAGGAAGACCACTATTAATTGTATAGTAAACAGTATTATTGGGCCACCTATAAACGCTTCCACTTTCAACTGCGGATTTACTATTTACAGATTTTTTTTCATAATTATCTAATTCTTCATGAGATATAATAATATCTCCTTGAAAAATATATTCGTTATCTTTTTTCATTACCTGAACATCTACCCCACGATAATTTATTGTGACTATTTCACCAACGAAACCTGGGTATGCTTGTTCTGGTTTTGAATAAACAAAATTTTCCGGTTTTTCAATTTCGGGTTCTTCAATGCTATCGGAACAATTTTGAAGCAATAAAATCCCAACAAATAGAATTACAAATTTTAAGTAATTTTTCATTTATTAATAATTTAATGGTTAATAAAAAAATTGTAATCTAAAATTAATATTTTGTGTTTTAATTTCTGATATTAAAATGGTAAAAAACTTTCGTTTTTTGAAAAAGTTAAAATTATTGATGTGGAAAACCCGTAAAAAATGGGTTAAAATTTTACCAAGAGATGCTTACACATACTTAGAATACCACTTTTTCGATAAAGATGGTAATCAAATTAAATAATTAAAAAACCCGCAACTTTTATAGTTAGCGGGTTTTTTGTTTTAAAAGGTTTCTCATAAACAAAGTATTTCTATATTTGATCAGAGTAAAATTCTAAGAAAAGTAAATATGATTATTACTAAATTATCAATTATCATTCCTGTTTATAATGAAGCAAAGACCATTCATAAAATATTAAATAAAATAAAAGATGTTATACTAATTAATAATATTGAAAAAGAACTTATTATTATTAATGACTGTTCTACAGATGATAGCGAAATTGCAATACAAAAATATGCAAAAAACAATCCTAATTTAAAGATTCAATACTTTAAACACCCTGTAAATATGGGCAAAGGAGCTGCATTACACACTGGCATTTCAATGGCTAAAGGTGAGTATACAGTAATTCAAGATGCAGATCTAGAATACGATCCAGAGGAATATAATGAATTATTAGTTCCAATAGTTAAAGGTGCTGCAGATGTTGTTTATGGCTCTCGATTTATGGGAAGTAAACCTCACAGAATTCTATTCTTTTGGCATACAATAGGGAATAAGTTTCTTACTTTTTTATCCAACATGTTTACCAATTTAAACCTAACAGACATGGAAACCTGCTATAAAATGTTTAATACTTCAATTCTTCAAAGCTTAAAATTAAAAGAAAAAAGATTTGGGTTTGAACCAGAAGTTACTGCAAAAATTGCTAAAATAAAGGAAATACGGATTTATGAAATAGGAATCAGTTATTATGGAAGAACTTACTTAGAAGGCAAAAAAATTAGCTGGAAGGATGGTTTTAGAGCTATTTACTGTATTTTAAAATATTAAAATGATTTTTCAATTATTATTCGGAAATCCAAATCATAAAAACCTATATTTCATTTTACCTATATTATTTTTTTGGTTGATTTTATTATCGTTTAACAAAAAGTCATTTTTATCTTTTTTTTCAAAAATCTTATTTTTTTTTAAAGATTGTTTTAAGTTCTATTGGTTATCAGCCATTTTTTTGATTGTATTGGTTTGTTATGGTTTGTATTTACCTCTATCTTATGATGAGTCATACACCTTTATTCAATTTGTAAATCGAAGTATTTTTTATGCTACCTGTACTTACCCAGTACCAAATAATCATGTATTACATTCTATCTTTAGTAATATTTCATGGCATATATTAGGCTGGACAAATTTGGCATTAATTGTACGGATACCCTCTATATTAGCTTCTTATTTATTAATGAATATTTTTATTACTAAAATATCAAAAAACAACTTATTTTATTCTGGGTTATTTTTAATATTACTTTTATTTAACTTCCCTTATTTAGCTTTTTCATTTCAAGCTAGAGGCTATTCATTTCAAATTTTAATTGCTGTTATTACATTAGTTATTATCTTTAAAAGTTCAAACATTAAGACCTTTAAAGACAAAAATAATTTAATTCTATTTTTTTCAACACTTGGTCTCTATACTAGTCCTGCATACCTTTATACTTTTCTACCTTTATATTCAATGTTTTTAATAATTAATAAGAATTTTTGTTTAGAGTCTGTAAAATATATTTTAAAATCGGGTGTGTTTTTTGCGCTTACAGTTATTCTCCTATATGCACCCATAATGATATTTAGAGGTTATGAATCTATTATTTATAATAGATATGTTGCACCGTTAGATCATTTAAGTATTCATGAAGCCTTTAATCATATTACCATATCTTTTACAGAAGTTTTAGGAGGAAAAATTATAAGTCTCTTAGTACTCTTATTAGTTGTATTTTATACTATAGTAAAAAGAAGATTTGTAATTTTAGTATTATTTTTGATTCCGATAATTTTAATGCTCGTGTTAAAACAAACCCCTTTTTCACGTGTATTCTTACCATTAGCTACAGTTGTTGTGGTTATAGCAATTGCAGACCTAAAGGATGGTTTTAAAAACACAAAACAACTTAATCCTATGATTTACATTCTTTTCATAGGTGTTTCGATTGCTACTTCAACATTTTTATTTTTTAAAAATCCAAACGGTGGATTAGAAACATCATATCGAGTAAAATATTTATCTAAACATTTTGATAATAGAGATGTTTATTTGACACCTAATACTCACGATTATTTAAAAACACCTATTGAAGCTTATTTACAAGTTAATGAGATAAATTATACTTTATTAAATAAGGATACTAAATTAAAAGAAGGGGCCATATTAATATATTCTGAAAAGAATATAGAAAACATTAAAATTTTAGATTCGGTACCCTCTCTAAACAAAAAGGTTTATGTAGGTAAAGTTGTTTTTTAAACATTACACATTAAATATTTATCAAGGTGCAGGATTAGGTATGACTTGGTGCACCTCATTAATTTGTTTTAAAGTTTCCTTATTTAAAGTAACATCAATACTTGCAATGTTTTCATTAAGTTGCTCTAAGCTTGTTGCTCCAATAATCGTACTAGTTACAAAAGGGCGCTGGTTTACAAAGGCTAAACTCATTTGCGCTAAAGTCATGTTATTATTTTCTGCAATGTTCAAGTAACGTTTTGCTGCTTCAGTAGCTTGTTTACTACTATACCTTGCAAATCTTGGAAATAGTTTTAATCTTGAATCATCCGCTGCCGTTTCTGTGATATACTTTCCAGAAAGTACGCCAAATGCCATTGGTGAATAGGCTAATAGACCAACGTTTTCTCTTAAAGACACTTCTGCTAAGTCAGTTTCAAAAGTTCGGGTTAGCATCGAGTATGCATTTTGTATAGTTGACAATCTTGGTAAATTATGATGTTTTGATTCTTCCAAATAACGCATGGTGCCCCAAGAGTTTTCGTTTGAGATGCCTATGTTTCTAATTCTGCCCGCTTTAATTTCATTGTCTAAACTAAGAAGCACCTCATTAAAGTTATCTTCCCATTTGGTATCCAATTTAAAATTTCTAACACCAAACCTATTGGTATCTCTCTCCGGCCAATGGAGTTGATATAAATCGATATAATCGGTTTGAAGTCTTTTTAATTCTAAATCTATTGCTTCTTTTATTGACGCTGGACTAAATCCTGTAGTTCGAATATGTGCGGTATAATCTCCCGTTCCAGCAATTTTTGATGCTATAACTACTTGATCTCGTTTACCTGTTTTTTTAAGCCATGTGCCAACAATTTCACTTGTTTTTCCTTGAGTTTCTGCAGTGGCTGGCACAGGATATAATTCGGCAGTATCAATAAAATTAACGCCTTGGTCTGTGGCGTAATCTATTTGTTGATGCCCTTCAGCTTCGGTATTTTGGTTTCCCCAAGTCATAGAACCTAGACATATTTTACTAACTTTTATATCGGTATTGGGAATGGTTGTGTATTTCATTTATAGCATTTTTTTTTAGAAACGTAAATATAAAAAACCTTAAAGCACTTTTGGAATCGAAAAACTTAAATCTGTGTTAAGACCAATAAAAAAACCATTAAAAGCCAATAAGGCTTTTAATGGTTTTTTGCGTTAGGGATTGAGGCATTTGTTGAAGCTCCCCGACGAAGGAGGGAGCGACTGCCGAAAGCCCGACCCTTGTGGTAACGCCCTACTTATTTTACTCGCTTAACAGTTTAGAAAGCTCATCTAATTTTGGTGTTAAAATAACTTCTATACGTCTGTTTTTAGCTTTTCCTTCTTTGGTACTATTTGTTGCAACTGGTGCGAATTCACCACGACCTGCTGCTGTTAAATTTTCGGGATTTATATTATTGTTTTGCCTTAAAATATTAACGATTGCTGTAGCACGTTTGGTTGATAGATCCCAATTGCTTGTTAATATACCATTACCTTTATATGGCACATTATCTGTATGACCTTCGATTAAAACAGCAATGTCTGGGTTGTCTCCAAGCACGTTACCAAGTTGTTTAACCGCTCTTGTACCCTCTGAACCTACGGCCCAACTTCCTGAGCTAAAAAGGAGTTTGTTTTCCATAGATACATACACTTTACCGTCGCGTTGTTCTACGGTTAAGCCTTTGCCTTCAAAATCTGTTAAGGCCTTAGAAATAGCGTTTTTAAGTGCTGTCATAGCTGCGTCTTTTGAGGCAATAACTTGCTCTAGTTCTGCCACACGGTTGGAACGATCTTGCAGTTCTTTTTTAAGTTTTTCAAGTCTTGCATTTTCAGCTGCTAAAGCTTGTTCTTTAGCTTCTAACTGTGCTAATAGCTCTCGGTTTTTTTTAGAGTTGGCTGCAATGGCAGCAGAACTATTTTTCTCTAAAGCAGCATAAGAGGCTTTTAAATTATCTAAATTTGATTTTGCAGCATTATATTCTGCCTGTAATTTATCACGTTGCGCCACAGCTTCATCATAGGCAGATTGCAATTGTTTTAATTCGTTTTCGGCAGCTGTTTTGTCACTTAAAAGTGCTTCGTTATCTGTTGATAGTTTTTTGTTTTCTTGCTTTAAATCAGCATATTTTGCTTCTAAATCTTTATACACTTTTGGTGATACACAAGAAGCTAATAAGGCTAAAGTTAATACTGAGAATACGGTTTTTTTAATCATGTTGTTTGGGTTCATTGTTATCTCTTATTTTTCTATTTCAACCAGAATAGGACAATGGTCGCTATGCACGGCTTCGGATAGTATAACGGCTCTTTTTATATTTTCTTGTAAAGGCTGCGAAACCATAGCATAATCTAATCGCCAACCTTTGTTATTAGCACGTGCATTAGCACGGTAACTCCACCAACTATATTGCTGTAATTCGGGGTTAATAAACCTGAACGAATCAATAAAACCACTATTAATAAAACTTCCAATCCATTCCCGCTCTACTGGCAAAAATCCAGAAACACCTTTCATTTTTGGGTTATGGATATCCATTTCTTCATGACAAATATTATAATCGCCACAAATAACTAGATTTGGAATATCTTTTTTAAGGTTATTGATATAGTCTTGAAATAAATCCATGTATTCTAGCTTGTGGTTTAATCTGGCATCGTTTGTTCCTGATGGTAAATACAAACTCATTACAGAAATACCATCATAATCAGCACGAATATTTCGTCCTTCAAAATCCATTGATTCTATACCTGTACCAAACTCTACATGATTTGGCTTACTCTTACTTAAAATAGCAACACCACTATAGCCCTTCTTTTGAGCACTAAACCAATAGTTATATTTATACCCAGCTTCTTCAAAAAGACTTAAATCTAATTGCTCTTCCATGGCTTTTATTTCTTGCAAGCAAACCACATCTGGGTTTGCTGCTTTTAACCAATCTATAAAACCTTTATTAATGGCTGCTCTAATACCGTTTACGTTATAGGATATGATTTTCATTTGATTTAATAAGTATATCAGCTAAATTAAATAAT
This sequence comes from uncultured Algibacter sp., assembly GCF_947490405.1. GTDB lineage: Bacteria > Bacteroidota > Bacteroidia > Flavobacteriales > Flavobacteriaceae > Algibacter_B. The sequence continues at coordinate 717,857 of NZ_CANLGU010000001.1, forward strand.
GCATTACTTTTACACCATAAAAAATAGCAGGAGTTTTAACGAAGCTATTAACATTTAGGTTCAATTCCTGAGATCCCGACAAAAAAAGTCGGGATTAGTTCGACCATTCTATTTTAAGTACGCCTAAAGGACTTCTTAAAATAGGGTCTCACTAAAATATTTTAAACGATTTACAGTTTAAGTATCTGATGAAGTTTTTCACATGCATTCTTATGGTTTTAATTGGTTTTTGTGCGTTTTCACAGAATCCATCGTCGAACTATAAAACCAAAAAAGTTGCTGTTAAAGACACCATTTTAATTGATAGCGTAAGCATTAATTCAAGCTCATTCTCTATTAGAAAAAAGGATAACTCCATTATTGACTCTACGTATTATTCTGTTGATTTTCCAAAAGCTATTTTAAGATTTAAAAAACCTGTTGAAACCGACACTATTTTTATAAACTACCTGAAGTTTCCTGATTTTTTAACCAAAACCTACAAGCAATTAGATGACAATATTATTGTAGATGATAATAGCAATAACGAAACACTATACAAGCTTAAAGAGCCTAATAGCAGTAGAGACTTTGTACCTTTTGATGGATTAACAACTTCTGGAAGTATTTCTCGTGGTGTAACAGTTGGTAATAATCAAAATTCTGTTTTAAACAGCGAACTTGACCTTCAAATTACAGGAAAACTAAATGATAAAGTATCATTACGCGCCTCAATCCAAGATGCCAACATTCCTTTACAAGAAAGTGGCTACAGTCAACGTTTAGATGAGTTTGATCAAGTTTTCATTGAACTATTTAGTGAACGGTGGAATGTGCGTGCTGGTGATATTGATTTAGTAAATACAAACTCTTACTTTGCAAACTTTTCTAAGCGTGTTCAAGGTTTAAATTTTAATTTAAAATTGGGCGACGATGAGAATCGCACTAATTTATTCGCTGCTGGAGCTATTGTTAGAGGACAATTTACAACTAGCCAGTTTATTGCCCAAGAAGGCAATCAAGGCCCCTATAAATTACAAGGACCCAATGGCGAATTATTCGTACTTATTGTTTCTGGAAGTGAAACGGTTTACGTAAATGGGATTCCTGTAAAAAGAGGTGAAGATCAAGATTATATTATAGATTATAATGCAGGAGAAATTATATTTAACTCAACATTTCCAATTACTTCTGAAATGCGAATTACGGTTGATTACCAATTTAGCGATAGAAATTATTCCCGATTTGTAGCATACGGAGGCGGTAATTATATAAGTGAGAAACTAAAAATTGGGATTTCTGTTTACTCAGAAAATGATGCTAAAAACCAACCTTTACAGCAGAACCTTTCTGAAGAGCAAGTTAATATACTTGCTAATGCTGGAGATGATCGTACACAAATGGTTGCTCCCTCTGAAATTAGAGATGAGTTGAATGAAAATAGAATTTTATATAGAAAAGAACTTATTGGCGCTGTTGAAGCTTTTGTATTTTCGAATAATCCTGATGATGAACTTTTTAGAGTTACGTTTACCCTTGTTGGAGAAAATCAAGGTGATTATGCTTTAAGTAACATTAATGCCATTAATAATATATATGAATTTGTTGGCGTGAATCAAGGTAATTACGCTCCAGTGGTGCAACTTGTATCGCCTACTAAACTTCAAATTGCAGTTATAAATGGGAGCTATAAACCTTCAGAAAAAACCAATATTAGTTTTGAAGCTTCAGGTAGCAAGAACGATTTAAATCTGTTTTCAACTGCTGATGATGACAATAATGATGGGTTTGCTGGAAAAGTTAACATCAACCAAATACTGATAAACAGAGACAGTCTTTGGAATCTAGCTGCTTATTTTGATAGTGATTATATAAATGCCAATTACCGAAATATTGAAGGTCTATACAACCCAGAATTTAATAGAGATTGGAATTTAGACCCAACCAATATAAATGGTATTGGGCTTAATTTAGGAAACCAATGGCTCGTTAATTCTGGTTTTAATTTGTTTCATCCAGAAAAAGGCACAGTAAATTACCAATATGAGCATTTAAATTTTTCTGATGGGTTTAATGGAAACCGACATATAGCCAATGCAAATTTGTTTTTGAAAAACTGGAATATTGCATCGTCCTCTAGTTTTTTAAATGCGGACTCTAATATAAACACCTCTACCTTTTTAAGATCTTATAACCGGATTACTTATGCCATGAAGAAAAGTTGGGCAGGAACAAAAATAGCTATTGAAGATAATGAACAACGCAATACAGCAACACAAGAACTCACCCCGTTGAGTCAACGATTTAAATCTTATGAAGTGTTTTTAGGCGTTGGAGATAGCACTAAAATATTTACTGAAATAGGTTATAAAAACAGAGTAAATGATAGTATTAGAAATAACCAATTAGAAAAAGTAAACACATCGAATACATTCTATTTAGATTCTAGGTTTATTCAAAACAAAAACACAAACTTATCTTTATACGCTAACTACCGTACACTTAAAAATACAGATGATGCCATTGAAGATGAAAATTCGATAAACTCTAGACTACAGTTTAATCAAAAATTATTCAAGCAAATTATACAATGGAATACTATTTTTGAAACCAATTCTGGACGACTACCTCAACAAGATTTTACTTATGTAGAAGTTGAAGCTGGTCAAGGCACATACACATGGAATGACTATAATGAAAACGGTATTCAAGAGCTTGAAGAATTTGAAATTGCGCAGTTTCAAGATGAAGGCAGATTTATTCGGGTACTTCTACCAAATCGTGTATTTATAAAAACGCATCAAAATAGATTGAGTCAAACGCTAACTTTTAATCCAGCACAGTGGTCGGTTTCTGAAAGTAAATCCAAAAAATTCTGGTCTCATTTTTATAACCAAACCAGCTATTTAATTGATAGAAAAATTAAACGCGAAGGCAGTAAATTCAATTTAAATCCTTTTAATAATAATGAAGAGGACCAATTGGGATTACAATTAAACTTTAGAAATGTTCTGTTTTTTAATAGAGGGAAACAGCGTTACACCACCTCTTACACATTTCTAGATAATACCACTAGAAATGTCTTATCTGTTGGGTTTATAGAAAACAGCCTAAAAAGTCATCAACTAAATTTTAACCATAAAATAGCTGATAATTGGCTAATTAATATGCTTTCTGCTTTTGATAACAATGAGAGTATTAGCGAGAATTTTGCTAGTAAAAATTTTAATTTTGATGAAGCTAGATTCAATCCAAAACTATCTTACCTTTTTAATGACAATTCTAGTTTTGATGTGTTTTACCAATATGCTAGTAAAAATAATACTGTTGGAGATATGGAAACCTTAAAGCAACAGAATTATGGCGTATCTTTTACTTTAGGAGGTAGTCAAAATAGTGCTATTAATGGAGAATTCAACTATTTTTCAAATGATTATACCGGGAACCCTAATACACCCGTAGCTTACCAAATACTTAAAGGTCTGCAACCTGGAAAAAACTTTACATGGACACTTTTAGCTCAAAAAAAACTGACTAAATTTTTAGATTTAAACCTTAGCTATTTTGGAAGAAAATCGGAAAGCAGCAGAACTATTCACTCTGGCTCGATTCAGCTTAAAGCATATTTTTAAAAGTTTAAAGAAGAATCAATTTTTTCAAATACTGAAATTATTGTTTTAACAGCTTCAGCATAAAACTCCGGATGAATATTTTCAAAATCATCGGTAGGTTCATGGTAATCTTTATGGTCTTCCACTCCAAAATACAGAAATGGAATACCTTTTTTATGAAAATTAGCATGATCTGACGAATAGGTCCAATTATCCAAATCATCATAGCCATCATGTCCTCTAACCAAATTGATTTTACAAGAATGTTTTGACTCAGTAATTAGCTTTTTTAATTTTTTGTTTTCCGAAGTACCAACTACAAAAAGTTCTTTCTTTTTACTTCGACTAATCATATCCATATTCAAATTAACTGTAATATGAGCACTAGAAACAACGCTGTTATTTACATAATATTTAGAACCTTGCAAACCTAATTCCTCGCCATCAAAAGCCGCTAAAATTACTGAATGCTTTGGCGGATTGCTTCTAAAATACTCTGCAAAAGCAAATAAGGCACTTACTCCAGATGCGTTGTCATCGGCACCATTATAAATTACATCATTCTTAACACCTTCATGATCATAATGAGCACTAATGATTATATATTTTTTTGGAAACTCTGAACCTTTAACTTGACCCAAAACATTTATACCTTCATAAAATTCTCCTTTATTAGTGAATGAAAATGGTTGATAAAAAGATTTTTCTAATGGTTTTACTTTTAAAGTGTGAAATTGATTAACTATATACTTTCTAGCTTTTTTGGCCCCATTAGTTCCTGTTCTCCTTCCTTCAAAGGCATCAGAAGATAAAGACTTAACGTGTTTTAAAAGTGTTGTTTCATCAAATAAAGAACATTCTACTTTAGATTGCGAAATTGCTGAAAAAGCAAAAAAAACAAAGAAGATAAAAAAATAAACCCTTTTCGGTGATATCATATAATTTTAATGAATTAGCTTTTAAATATACTTAAATTATTATACTTGTATTTAATAGAATACATAAAAACAAAACCCGTACCAAAAAGGCACGGGTTTACTTATAAATTTAAAAGGACTGTATTATTTTACAGCAGCTTTCATTAATTCTCTATTCATTCTTGCGATATTATCTAATGATATCCCTTTAGGACACTCTACCTCGCAAGCACCTGTATTGGTACAGTTACCAAAACCTTCCAAATCCATTTGTGCTACCATATTTTGCACACGGTCTGCCGCTTCAACTTGCCCTTGAGGTAGCAATGCATACTGAGATACTTTTGCTCCAACAAACAACATAGCAGAGGAGTTTTTACAAGTTGCTACACAAGCACCACAGCCTATACAAGTTGCTGCATCCATTGCTTCATCAGCCGCATGTTTGGAAATAGGAATTGCATTAGCATCTTGGGTATTCCCTGAAGTATTTACAGATATATATCCACCTGCGTGTTGTATTCTATCAAAAGCACCTCTATCAACTACTAAATCTTTTATTACCGGGAAAGCTGCTGCTCTAAATGGCTCTATTGTAATAGTATCACCATCTTTAAACATACGCATATGTAATTGACATGTAGTAATACCTCTATCTGGCCCATGGGCTTCACCATTTATATACATGGAACACATTCCACAAATTCCTTCACGACAATCGTGGTCGAAAGCTACAGGCTCTTCTCCTTTACCAACAAGTTGTTCATTCAAAACATCCATCATCTCTAAAAAAGACATGTGTTCTGAAATTTCAGTTACTTTATAATCGACCATCTGACCCTTCGCATTTGAGTCTTTTTGTCTCCAAATTTTAAGTGTTAAATTCATAGCGTCTTTTTTATTTGTAACTTCTTTCTTTTACTTCAATATTTTCATAAACCAATTCTTCTTTGTGCAAGACGGCATCTTTTGGTTCCCCTTTATACTCCCAAGCAGACACAAACTGGAATTCTTTCATTCGTTTTGCTTCTCCTTCAGGTGTTTGATGTTCTTCTCTAAAATGACCACCCGCAGATTCTTCTCTTACAAGTGCATCTTTGGCAAACAATTCTCCTAATTCTAAGAAATCTGCTACACGACCTGCTTTAGCTAATTCTTCATTATATTCTTCACTACCTCCTGGTACAGACACTTCTTTCCAGAATTCTTTTCTCAAATCAGAAATTTCTTGAATAGCCTCCTTTAATCCTTGTTCATTTCTAGACATACCACATTTATCCCACATGATTTTACCTAGTTTCTTATGAAAATGATCAACAGATTTTGATCCTTTATTGTTTACAAAAAAGTTTATGGTTTCTTTTACTGATTTTTCAGCTTCTTCAAATTCTTTAGTATCTGTTGAAATTTCACCTGTTCGAATATCATCTGATAAATAATCCCCAATAGTATAAGGCAATACAAAGTAACCATCTGCTAAACCTTGCATTAAAGCAGAAGCTCCAAGTCTATTAGCGCCATGATCAGAGAAATTAGCTTCACCAATACAGTATAATCCTGGAACGGTAGTCATTAAATTATAGTCAACCCATACACCTCCCATGGTGTAATGTACAGCTGGATAAATCATCATTGGAGTTTCGTATGGATTTTCATCTACGATTTTCTCGTACATTTGAAATAAGTTTCCATACTTTGCCTCAACTATTTTCTGACCTAATTCGTATATTTTTGCTTCAGAAGCATTTTCAATATTATTAATCTTAGCTTGTTCTTTTCCATATCGTTCAATAGCAGCTGCGAAATCTAAATATACGGCTTCACCTGTTGCATTAACACCATAACCTGCATCACAACGTTCCTTGGCAGCACGTGAAGCTACATCACGAGGCACTAAGTTACCAAAGGCAGGGTAACGACGTTCTAAGTAATAATCTCTATCCTCTTCAGATAAATCAGTAGGCTTTTTTTGCCCTTCACGAATTGCCTTAACATCATCTAAATGCTTTGGTACCCATATTCTACCATCGTTTCTCAAAGACTCAGACATCAATGTTAATTTAGACTGATAATCCCCAGAACGTGGAATACATGTTGGATGTATTTGTGTATAACAAGGATTCGCAAAATATGCGCCTTTTTTATGAATTTTCCATGCAGCAGTAACATTACTTCCCATGGCATTTGTAGATAAAAAGTATACATTACCATAACCTCCAGAACCTATTACAACTGCATGAGCAGAATGACGCTCAATTTCACCTGTAACTAAGTTTCTAGCTATGATACCTCTGGCTTTCCCGTCTACGATAACAACATCTAACATTTCATGACGATTGAACATTTCAATCTTACCACGGGCAATTTGACGGTTCATTGCGGAATATGCACCTAAAAGCAATTGTTGACCTGTTTGTCCTTTGGCGTAAAAAGTTCTAGATACCAAAACACCACCAAACGAACGGTTATCTAACAAACCACCATAGTCTCTTGCAAAAGGTACACCTTGAGCAACACATTGATCTATGATATTTGTAGACACCTCAGCTAAACGATACACATTCGCCTCACGAGAACGGTAATCACCACCTTTAACGGTATCATAGAACAATCTATATGTAGAATCCCCATCACCTTGATAGTTTTTTGCCGCATTAATACCACCTTGGGCAGCTATAGAGTGGGCACGACGTGGTGAGTCTTGATACGCAAACGCTTTTACGTTATATCCTAATTCTGCTAAAGTTGCCGCAGCAGAACCTCCCGCTAAACCAGTTCCAACAACAATAACGTCTATATGACGTTTGTTTGCTGGATTTACAAGATTAATTTTATTTTTGTAATCTGTCCATTTATCTTTAATTGGACCCTTTGGTACTTTTGAATCTAAAGCCATAGTATTTAAGATTAATGGTTATGTGTTAAATGATGAAAAAGCGCTATTACAATAAAACCCAATGGTATTAAAATTGAATATGCTTTACCTATATTTTGTAATACTTTTTTACGACCTGCACTAGAACCTACAGATTGAAATGCAGAAGTAAATCCATGTGCCAAGTGTAAACCTAAAAGCACAAAAGATATAACGTAAGCCCCAACTCTTAGTGGGCTATGAAATTTTTCAACAAGTTCGTGGTAATATCTAAATTCTCCGTTATGTAACCCAGTCATATCACCTACAATATATTTAGTGTTAATTTCTGGAATCCAAAAATCTATAAAGTGCAATACAATAAAAGCTAAAACTACCAATCCGCTGTAAATCATGTTTCTACTCATCCAAGTAGAATTAGCAGCACCATTGTTTTTGGCATAACTTACACCATTAGCTTTTTTGTTTTTTAGTTCTAAAATAAAACCCATTACAAAATGAAATACAACAGCAAAAATTAAAACAGGCTGTAAAGCAAATTGAACAAGCGGGTTTGTACCCATAAAATGTGATACTTCATTAAAAGCATCTGGACTAAACACAGAAAGCAAATTTATAACTAAATGTTGAAGCAAGAAAAACATCAGGAAGAATGCTGAAAGTGCCATGGCTACTTTCCTTCCGATCGAAGATTTAAAAAATCCACTCATTATTTTGAAGTTGTTATAGGTTTTTAACAAAGGTAGTTATGGACACATTCTTAGGCAAATAACATATGTCTTGTTTTCTCTATTTAGAATGATTTTAAAGACTAATCAAATTCTTATTTATTATTAAAAATTTTAAGAATTTATAAAAAAATTGAATTAATATTTAAGTAATTAACAAATATATTGTTAATTTACAAACATTAACTAATTAAAACACAATAAAATGGAAGAGTATTTACCTTTAATTATTCAACTAGTTAGCGGAGCAGTTGGTGGAAACATTGCTGGCTCGCTTATGAAAAATTCATCACTTGGTACACTATGGAATTCTGTAGCTGGAATATTAGGTGGTGGACTTGGTGGCAGCATTCTAAGCATGATAGGACTAGGAACAGATGGCGGTATGGATATATCAGGAATTTTAGGAAGTATTGCTGGAGGTGGCGTTGGTGGTGGCGTTGTTATGGCGATTATCGGACTAATCAAAAAAACCATGAACAAATAAATATTTCTTTATTCAATAAAAAAGGGAGTCATATTAAAATATGACTCCCTTTTTTATCTTTTGAATATTCTCTTTTTAAAACTAATCAAGAATAAGCTTTTTAGTAATAAACCTTCCTTCTGAATGTATATTAACAAAATATAAACCCTGAGATGCATTACGCATATTTATAGTTTTATTTTTAGTAGCATCAGAGATATCAATATTAGATACAAGTCTTCCTCTAACATCATATATTTCAACCTTATCAATATTTACATATGAAGATTTAATAAAGAATTCATTTTTAGTAGGGTTTGGAAATAACGTAATTCCACTTTCAAGTGTATTATCCTCAACACTCAAACCACATGTCCCCGCATAATCTGTCATTGGATTAATTGCTGGCGAACATGATTGACTTGAAGTACTTCTAGAATGCACATCATTACCAGCCGTTATACTATTTGCATCTAAAACAGCATTAACAGTCTCCGGAGCAAGATTAAAATGCATCACATTAGCAGTGTTAATAACATGACCTAGTTGGTGCGCATGTCCCAATTCATGCAATGCTACAGTTTCAAAATCAAATTTTCCTGTAATATTCCCTGTTCCAAAATACCAATTGGTTTCTCTGTCAAATATGATATCTAAATCTGTAGCAATCCATACTATGCCAGTAGTACAATTGCTTCCTGAAAAACCATAAGTACAGGTTCCTAAAGTACCACTAGGTAATTCATTACTAGTTCCATTGGTATCAAATGTTATTATTTTTTCAGCAGTATCAGTAGTATTCGTATTTGTAAATGAGCTACTTATCTCCCAATTAACATTAGTTTCACACCTCCAAGCTTCAAAGGCGCTTAAAAAAGCATCAGGAGCTCCAACATGAGTAGTTTCATTAAAAAAGTCATTTTCCATTATCCAAGTATATCCTCCAGATCCATTGCTATTATGGTGTTGTGTTTTGTATGATCTAAAACCAGCGCCAAAGTCACCTGAAACATTTATCTCTGCATAGCTTATATTTAAGACATCTCCAGAAATAATACTTGAACCACCTGCATCTGTAACCCGTATAGTACCTGTACCAGCAGTTCCGTCTACATTAACATCATTAGATGCAATAACAGGCACTTCTACTGTGATAGTAGTATCATTCCAACTTAAAACCTGAGAATCTAAAGCATCAAAAAAAGGAGCACCAGAAGCATCTGAATTTCTGAAACCAACTTTTCCTTGGGTTCCACCAAAACCTGAACCTGTGATGGTTAAAACTGATCCTGTTCCTGCAGTAATTGTAGTTGGACTAAACCCAACAATTGAAGGTGGCATTAAACTATTTTTACTTAATATTTTTTCATTGAGTTCCTCTTGTTCAAAAGGTGCAATGGTTTTATAGTTTGCTTTAGTTAACGCTAAAATGTCACTGTATAATGAAGATTTAATACCCTTTTTTTCAATAAAAGGGTTAGTGGCAGTATTATTCACTAGATCATAGTTATAAAACCCTTGAACACCACTATATGCTTTAAATTGCTTTTGCTTTAAACCTAAATCAACATTACTATCATGCAAAGTAAACATTCCAGTACTTCCTTTTCCTAATTTTAAAGAATGAGATACAAATATGGCTTTTAATCCAATTATACCTCCTTTGGTTAAAACTTGTATTGTTTCAACAGGTTCTCCTTTAAAAACCTTATAAACTTTTACTGTATGACTCGTATAAATCATTGTACGGTTGGCATTCCAAAAAGGATTACTTTCAATAACTTCACCCTCAACTACTAAACTAGAATTTTTAATTTGCTCTTTTAATGATATTTCTCTCAAAGAAACTTGTGCAAAAATTGTAGGTGCACTTATTAAAAAACCTAATAAAAAAAAGGTTAATTTTAATGGTAATTTTTTAATCATAATTTTGATTTTTTTAATAAAATTTGGCTGAGGGAATACCAAATATAGGAAAATATGAATTAAGATTTATTTAGTTTTGTTACATTTAAAAAAACTTAACATAGTTTATTAATGAAATATACACCAATAGACAATGCGCTTTTTATAAAAAACAGAGCAAAATTTATTGCTAAGATGCGCCCTAAAAGCTTAGCTATTTTTAACTCCAACGATGTCTACCCTATCAGTGCAGATAGTACGATGCCATTTGAACAACACCGAGATATTTTTTACCTAAGCGGTGTTGACCAAGAAGAGAGCATACTTGTTCTATTCCCAGATTCGCCTAAGGAAAAACATCGAGAAATCCTTTTCCTTAGAGAAACTAATGAACATATTGCGGTATGGGAAGGTGAAAAATTAACCAAAGAAAAAGCCTTTAAAACTAGCGGAATTAAAACGGTATACTGGTTGCAAGACTTAGAGAAAGTTATGTTTGAAATCATGACACAATGTGATACGGTTTACATAAATACCAATGAACATTATCGTGCTAATGTTGAGACTGAAACCAGAGAAGACAGGTTTACTAAATGGATAAAGGATAAATATCCAGCACATAGTGTTGCAAAAAGCAATCCTATTTTGCAACACTTACGCTCAGTAAAAGAATCTATTGAAATTGATTTAATTCAAAAAGCATGTGACATTACAAACAAAGGCTTTAGAAGGGTTTTGAATTTTGTTAAACCAGGAGTTTGGGAATTTGAAATTGAAGCAGAATTTATACATGAATTTTTAAGAAACCGTTCAAAAAAATTTGCCTACACACCTATAATTGCTTCTGGAAATAACGCTAATGTCCTTCATTATATAGAGAACAATCAACAATGTAAAGCTGGCGATTTAATATTGATGGATGTGGGTGCAGAATATGCTAATTATTCTAGTGATATGACAAGAACGATACCTGTTTCTGGTCGTTTTACTGATAGACAAAAAGCGGTATATAATTCGGTTCTCAAAGTAAAAGATGAAGCCACTAAAATGTTAGTTGCTGGTACAGATTGGACAAAGTATCATATAGAAGTTGGAAAACTAATGACCAGCGAACTCCTAGACTTAGGCTTATTAAATAAAGTCGATATCCAAAATGAAAATCCCGACTGGCCAGCCTATAAAAAATACTTTATGCACGGGACAAGTCATCACATGGGATTAGACACACATGATTATGGCCTACTAACCGAACCTATGATAGCCAATATGGTATTTACCGTTGAACCAGGTATTTACATACCCGATGAAGGTTTTGGAGTTAGACTTGAAGATGATGTGATTATTCAAAAAACGGGAGAACCCATTAATTTAATGAAAAACATACCCATAGAGGTTGGTGAAATTGAAGACATTATGAATTCATAAAAAAAGGGTCGTTATAAAACGACCCTTTCTGCTAGAAATACTAATATTATAATTTATAGAGTGACTAATTCAAATAAATAATCGTTTAGTTTTTGTAGCGTATTAATTTTATCTTTTGAATCAATTAAAAGAGAAATATTGTTTTTGCTTCCACCATAAGAAATCATTCTGATCTTCACATCTTGTAATATTTGAAATAACCTATAAGTATCTTGATGATTAACAACTGAATGCCCTACCAAACAAACAATACTTTGATTTTTATCGACTTCAATTGAAGCTATCTTTTCTAATTCTGCTAATATATATTCAAGATTTTTATTATCATCAATAGTTAATGATACGGCCACCTCTGATGTAGTAATCATATCAATTGATGTCTTATTAGTCTCAAAAATCTCAAAAACTTTCTTTAAAAATCCATGAGCTTGTAACATTCTAGCTGATTTTATTTTAATCGCCGTTATGTTATCCTTTGCAGCAATGGCTTTTATCCCATTCCCTGAGGTGTTTTTGGAAATAAGTGTTCCATGAGCTTCAGGCTTCATGGTATTCTTCAAACGTACAGGTATACTATCTTTTCTAACCGGTGTTACGGTTTGTGGGTGCAATATTTTAGCACCAAAATAAGCTAATTCCGCAGCTTCTTCAAACGAAAGATTAGAGATTGCTGACGTATTTTCAACATATCTAGGATCATTATTATGCATCCCATCAATATCTGTCCATATCTGAACTTCTTCAGCTTTTATGACTGCTCCAATAATAGTCGCTGTATAATCACTTCCACCACGTTGTAAGTTAGAGATTTGTCCTTCATTATTTAAACAAATAAATCCTTGAGTGATATATATTTCTGAATCTTCAGCATTATTCAAAACATTTTCAAAATGTCTTTTTATATGAGGTAAATCGGGCTCTTTAAAAGCATCAATTTTCATAAAATCTAGAGCAGAAAGTAATGAAGCACCTATCCCTTCTTGTTTTAAATAACTTGTAAACATATAAGTTGAAAGCAACTCGCCTTGAGCTAAAATTATATTCTCTACGGTTTCTGTAAACTCACGATTTGTTAGTTCAACAAGGCCTTCAAAAATACGAGACACATAGTTTTTAACATCACTATTCAAAGATGTGTTAGTTAACAAATCATCAATGACAATAAAATAGTTTTGGTGTAATACATTTACTTTATCAATAGCATCATTAGTTCTTCCTGCTTCAATATCTTGAGCTATAGAAACCAAACGATTTGTAGTACCAGACATAGCTGATAATACCACCACTTTTTTGTTCCCATCATTGATAATATGCTTAACATTACACATATTCTCAACAGACCCCACTGAAGTCCCTCCAAACTTTAATACTTTCATTCTTAACTTATTAATACTACAAAATTATAATTCATTTATTTAACTACTATGTTTTTATTAAAAATGAGTTATTTTTGCACAAATTGTTAAATAATTAACAAAAATTCATCTAGTACATGAAAACAGTATCAAATTGTGTTGAAGACATTTTAATTACACAACCTTACTTAGAGGAAGCTTTATCAAGAAACATTATAAATTTTAGCGCTTTAGCTCTTGAGCTTGTAGAGCCAATAAGTAAAATGTTAAAAAAAGAGGTTAAACCCGGTGCTATAATGATGGCTTTAAGACGTTACAACCCACCTGCAACCTTAGGTAATTCAATTAAAATGAAACGAGTTATACAAAATCTTGGAGATATTACTGTTCGCTCTAACCTTACAGACTTTACAGTTAGAAACTCTGAGACTTTGATTAACAATCATGCAAAAATACTGGAGCGCATAAACAAAGAAGACAAACTCTTTTATGCTTTTACTCGTGGTATTCATGAAAGCAACATTGTAGTATCAAGCAGTTTGAATGATTTTATTAATAAACATTTAGGCAACGAAAACTTTATCGCCACTCAAGAAAACTTATCAGCTATTAGCATAAACCTTCCTCAAGACAACTCAAAAATTGCTGGTTTATATTATCATTTCTTTAAAAGATTAGCCTGGGAAGGCATTGTTTTATATGAAGTTTTATCAACAACGAACGAGTTTACAATACTTGTTGAAGATGAGTTTGTTGATAAAGCTTTCACAGCAATTAAAAGAGTAAAGTCCTAATAACTTGATTTCATCTTTTCAAATAAATTAACCAATACAAAACTAACAATAACAGGTAAAACCCACCCTAAATTTTGATTTGCTAAAGGAATTATAGATATAATAAACTCTAATTTTTTAGAAGATATAACAAACACTAAAAAATCTGGAATACTAAAAACAAAAGCTACTAAAACTACCCATTTAAATACAATCGCAGAGGCAAATTTTTCAGGAACAAGGTTTAATAAAATAAGTACAATACACAGCGGATAAATAAACATTAGTGCTGGCAAAGCGATATCTATAATATACTTAACATCCATTTGCCCAATACCAATACCAACTATACAGCAAAAAGCAGTAGTTAATAAATAAGCGTTTTTAAAAGTCTTAAAATAGGCTTTAAAAAAATCTGCAAAACTAACAATTATAGCTATTGCTGTTGTAAAACATGCTAAAGCTATTAGAATACTTAAAAAAGTTGAACCTACCCCACCTAAAGTCTTTGCCGCAAGTCCCGATAGCAAATCAGTTCTGGATATATTTTGATCAAACTGTCCGTTGTAAAAAGCACCAATAGCAATTAAACCCGCATAAATAACAAACAATCCAAACATGGCAATAAAACCAGATTTGACAACCATTATTTTCTTCTCATTAAATGACATCTGGTTTTTTGAATTATTAATAGAAACTAACACAACACCACCCATAATAATACCCGCCATTGCATCATAAGTTTGATAGCCTTCCACCAATCCACTTATTATTGGTAATTCGAAACTTGATGGATTCATTACAGTTACAGGAGAAAAAACACCAATAGTAATTATAGTCAATACTATTAAGACAATGATTGGAGTTAAGTATTTACCAATTATACTTAAAACCCCATTTCTATTCATTACAAAGATAAATACCAATACGAAATATATTACACTAGTGAGTAAAGAGCTTGTACCAAAAAAAGGAGCAATTGCCATTTCATGAGTAACAGCCGCAGTGCGAGGACAAGGCAATGTCACGGAAATAGTAAACAAACAAAAACTAAAGATTAAACTAAAAATTGGTGATACTTTTTTCCCAAAGTCAAACAAAGTGCCTTGTAATTTAGCATGCGCAAAAATGGCTAGTAAGGGAATAACAATTGCAGATATTACAAACCCTAAGGTTACCAACCACCAATCCGATCCAGATTTAAAACCCAATAATGGCGGTAAAATTAAATTTCCTGCACCAAAAAAGCCAGCAAACAAGGCAAAGCCAAACACAAAGGTTTCTTTAGTTTTATTCATAGTATGATTTTATCTTTGCCTAAGATAAATTAAAAATGACTCTAGAATATAAAGGCACCAGTATTTTTTACACTGACGATGGTAATGGTGAGCCAATCGTTTTACTTCATGGTTTTTTAGAAAATATTGCCATGTGGAAACCTTTTTTACCAGAACTTTCAAAAAAAAACCGTGTGATTTGCATTGATTTACTAGGTCATGGAAAAACAGGATGCCTAGGTTACATCCACACTATGGAACTTATGGCAGAAACCATTGGAGCTGTCTTAAATCATTTGAATATAGAAAATCCAACACTTGTTGGCCATTCGATGGGTGGTTACGTTTCACTCGCTTTCGCTGAAAGAAATCAAGATACATTAAAAGGTTTGTGCCTGCTAAATTCAACTCCGCAAGAAGATAGTCAAGAAAAAAAACAAAATAGAGATCGGGCGATTATTGCCGTTAAGCAAAATCATAAAACATTTATTAGGATGGCTGTAGCTAATTTATTTAGTACAGAGAATAGAACTAATTTTAAAACTGAAATAAACGAAACAATTGAGCACGCCTTAAAAACACCACTTCAAGGTATAATTGCTGCTCTTGAAGGCATGAAAATCAGAAAAAATAGATTAAAATTTTTACAAAACTTATCTACCAAAAAGATGATTATTATTGGTCAAAAAGATCCTGTTTTAAGTTATGAAAATTTAATTTCTATAATTGAACCTACTAATATTAAAATTATCAAATTACCAGACGGCCACATGAGTCATATAGAAAATAAAGATGAAATCCTACATGAAATAATGTATTTCATCGAAAAATAATACTTTTTATCGATTTATTGAATTATTTTTTTACTTTTAAGTTCCCAATCGATTAAACCATGAAAAAACCTACTAACAAACCTACTCTTATTCCCAGAATGTATTGTAATCTTTTTGGACATGATTTCGAAGTTTCAAAAAAAGTAACATACCATGTTAAAGAATACACTTGCAGACATTGTAAAAAAGAATTAACTACTAACAGCAATGGTCAACTAATAGAGCTCACTCCTAAATTTAAAGAGATAAATGCAATATTAGAACGGATTCATGCCTCAAGAACTGAACGTTTAAAGAAAAAAAGCATCGCTTCATCGATTTATTAACTCCCTATTAACATTTATTACTTGGTTTTTAATATTTTTAGACGTCTCTCTAAAATTATTAATATGCAAACAATATGAAAAGCATACATTGTATGGTGTTTGGGCATGAATACAAAGTAACAAGACAAGTTACTTATCATGTTCAGGAGTACACTTGTAAAAACTGCAAAAAAGAGCTTACTACAAACAGTAACGGAAACCTGATAGAACTCACACCAAAATTTAAAGAGATTAATGATGTTCTTGAGCGAATTCATCATAAACGGCTGGTAAGAATGAATAAGAGAAAAAAGCTCCGTCAAACTCAAGAAAAAGCTAAATTGATGACTGCTTAATCATTGAAATTCTTCCATCCTTGTGCTTTTATCGGTATTCTTGTTTCTGCTCTAGTTACAAGATGCAACCCTTCTTTTTCCTCCTTAATAAAACCAATAACTGAAAGGTTTGGATTTGCTTTTATTTTTGGAAAATCTTCTTGAGAGACTGTAAATAGAAGTTCGTAATCTTCGCCACCATTTAAAGCAACTGTTGTACTATCTAAATTAAACTCTTCACAAGTAGAAATAACTTGTGGGTCTAATGGGATTTTATTTTCATATAAGTCACAACCAACTTTACTCTGGCTACACAAATGCATGATTTCCGAAGACAAACCATCGCTAACATCAATCATAGCTGTAGGTTTTACATCTAAATCAGCTAATAATTTCACAATATCCTTTCTAGCTTCTGGCTTAAGTTGCCTTTCAACAATATAAGTGTATGGCTCTAAATCTGGTTGGCTATTGGGGTTTACTTTGTAAACTTCTTTTTCACGCTCTAGAACTTGTAATCCCATGTAAGCAGCACCTAAATCTCCAGAAACTACTAGTAAATCATTTGGTTTTGCACCGTCTCGATACACTTCATTTCCAGGTTTTACCTCTCCAATAGCTGTTACAGAAATAAGCAATCCTTTATTTGAAGATGTCGTATCTCCACCAACCACATCAATACCATAAACATGAGCAGCAGTTTCTATTCCAGCATATAAATCTTCTAGAGCCTCTAAAGGAAATCTATTAGAGACCGCAATTGACACAGTTACTTGAGTAGCTTCAGCATTCATAGCATAAATATCAGACAAATTTACAATTATCGCTTTATACCCTAAATGCTTCAAAGGCATATAGCTCAAATCAAAATGAACACCTTCAACTAATAAATCAGTAGATACAACAATACGTTTATCTTCAAAATTTAAAACTGCTGCGTCATCTCCTATTCCCTTAATGGTTGACTTTTGTTTTATCTCAAAATTCTTAGTCAAATGTTCTATTAAACCAAATTCACCTAAATCACTTAATTGTGTTTTCTGTTGATTTTTATCTTCTATCATGCTACAAAAATAAGAAGCTAATTTTGTTTTTACTATCTTTATACTAAAACTAAATCTATTTAGTTATTACAATAAATCTTTCTATGAAAATTTCATTACACATTCGTGCCTTTTTTTTGGCATGCTCCATTATTTTTCTAGCACAATCCTGTGATGATGAACCTGTTGAAGTCATTCCAGTCATTGATTCCGATAATGACGGCATTGAAGAAAATATAGACAACTGTGCTTTTGTTGCTAACGCTGACCAAAACGATATTGATAATGATGGTATTGGAGATGTTTGTGACGATGATGATGATAACGATGGTATTCTAGATATAAATGACAATTGTCCTAATAACTCAAATCCAGACCAAGAAGATGAGGATGGTGATGGTATTGGAGATTCTTGTGATGATGACTCTATAGATCCAAACGCACCTTTGGCTATCTGTGAAAATGGATTTGCTGGAAATTATCCTTGTAACGATTATGATTTAATGGCACATATTCCATTAAATATTTTTGGTGCTACTGAAGGCAATGATTGTTGGGGATGGACCGATATCACTACAGGGAGAGAATATGCACTAATGGCAACAACTGACAATACAGCTTTTATTGACATTACAAAACCCAATGAGCCTATATACTTAGGGAAATTACCAACTGCTACTACAAGCAGCCCTTGGCGAGATGTTAAAGTATATAAAGACCATGCCTTTATTGTTGCCGATTGTAGTTTGGGAAGAGATCCTACTTGTAATGACGACCATGGGATGCAAGTTTTTGACTTAACACGTTTAAGGAATGTTGCAAACCCTCCAGAAACTTTTAATGCAGACACTCGTTTTACAGGGTTTGGGAAAGCACATAATATTGTGATTAATGAAGATAGTGGATATGCATACATTGTTGGAGCTAACAGAAGTTCTGCTTTTGGTGGAGGCCCAATATTTATAAATATTCAGGATCCAAAAAATCCAGTTGCTGAAGGAGGCTTTCTTGAAGGCGGATATTCACATGATGCACAAGTAGTAACTTATAATGGTCCAGATTCTGACTATACAGGTAGAGAAATTTTAATAGGAAGTAACGAAAACGAAGTAGTTATTGCTGATGTTACTAACAAAGCAAACCCAACAATAATCTCAACTATTAGTTATGATAATGTTTGGTATGCACACCAAGGCTGGTTTACTGACGATATGAAATACTTTATTTTGGGAGATGAAGTTGATGAAATAAGAGTAGGTGCTAACACCAGAACTCTTATTTTTGATTTTACCGATTTAGATAATCCGCTTTATCATTTTGACTATTTTGGGACAAGTACAGCAATAGATCACAATGGATATGTAAAAGGAAACACTTATTATTTTGCTAGTTATAGAGCTGGTGTGCGTATGCTAAATATATCGCAAATAGAATCAAAATCAGCAATAGAAATTGGATTTTTCGACACCTATCCAGCTAATAACGCTACAGAATTTAATGGAGCTTGGAATGTATATCCTTATTTTGAAAGTGGTAATATAATAGTTAGTGACATTGATAGAGGTTTATTTATCATCCGCAAAAGTGGCACTTAAATTTTAAAATATCAATCCATTTGAAAACCTTTAGAGCCTGCCCCTGTCTCGTATGTCTTTGCCTTATCTTTTTAAATTGTTCTAAAAAAGATGATGACAGGCCCAATACGGCAAAATCAATAAATGTTGTGTTCTCAAAAGTAATAGGTGGTTCTAAAAATGAAAGTGCAAAATCCATTGTAAATACAACAGATGGTGGTTATGCTATTTTAGGATACACCCAAAGTATGGATAATGATATTATTGGTAAATCTGATGAATCATTTGATTTTTGGTTGCTTAAATACGACTCAAATGATTTGTTACAATGGCAAAAAACCTATGGTGGATCTGATGATGACCGAGGAAATGACATTCAACAAACATCAGATGGCGGATATGTTATTACTGGCTATAGCAAAAGTAATAATGACGATGTTTCTAAAAATAATGGCGCTCAAGATTACTGGGTTTCTAAGTTAGATAATTCGGGAAATATTATTTGGGAGAAATCTTATGGATTCTTAGGAGCAGACATCTGTAATTCTATTATTCAAACAAACGATGGCGGTTTCTTATTAACTGGTGTTTTAGATGTTTCTGCCTCAAACGGAGAAGGCAATAGTAAAAACAGTAAATCAAAACTTTTTGCTCGACACGCAGGTGGTGATTACTGGGCAATAAAAATAGATGCATTGGGCGAAAAAGAGTGGAGTAAATTTTTTGGAGGCACTTTTACAGACACACCATACGATGCTATTCAAACTCAAGACAATGGTTATATATTAGTTGGCTCATCTGATAGTGAAGATGTAGATATTTCTAACAACAAAGGTTCTTACGACTTTTGGGTCGTAAAAATTTCTGAAACTGGAAAACTTGTTTGGGAAAAATCGTTTGGAGGCTCACAGTTAGATGAAGCTTGGGCCATTACTAAGACAAGTGAGGGTAATTATATTATAGTAGGAGATACTAGAAGTAATGACTTAGACGTTTCAACAAACCATGGTAATGCAGATTTATGGTGTATTAAAATATCGCCTTTAGGAGAACTCATTTGGGAAAAGTCTTTTGGAGGAAATAGTTTTGATGTAGCACGTTCTATATCTAAAACTCAAGATGGTGGTTTTATTATTTCTGGAAGTTCGAGAAGTGTAAATAATAATTTAACCAATAATAATGGACAGAACGACGCGTGGGTTTTAAAAATTAGCAACAATGGTAAACTACTCTGGCAAAATAGTATAGGAGGCTCAGAAGTTGATTTTGCCTATGATGCCGTAGAACTAAACAATAAAAGCATTATTGTAGTTGGAGATTCCAGCAGCCCAAACATAGATCTTTCAACTAATAAAGGATTTTCAGATTTACTGATTTTCAAAATAGAACCTTAAAATGAAAAATATATTCCCAATTTTATTAATTACTCTTTTTACATTAATCTCTTGTAGTGAAGACAGCGAAAAAAGCACATCGCAAACTAATATATCTTTTAATTTTAATCACACTTGGGATGGTGTATCAGTTACTAATGCAGACTTTAATGATATTAAATTCATTAACGAAAATGGCGAACAATTAAGTATAGAATGCCTTCGTTATCTTATTTCGAGAATTACTTTCACTACCAGTAACAATGAAAAATTAGTATTGAGCGGTTATAATTTAGTAGATGTAACAAACAACCAGAATTTATCCTTAATATCATCAACCTTTATTCCTCAAGGCACTTATAACGATTTGTCTTTTACATTTGGCTTTAATAACGAAGATAATAGCGGAAATTACGAAGACTTAAACTCTGCATCTTGGTTTGTTCCTGAAATGCTTGGTGGCGGATACCATTACATGCAAATGGATGGTAAATTTATTAATAATGCAGATGAAGAACAGGGTTATAATTATCATGCTATTAGAGCAGCTAACAACCCTGGAGAGAACCCAACATTTCCTCAAGACACCTTTTTTAATGTGAATCTTGGAGAAGTGACCGTTACAGATAATGCTACTTTTAATATTGAAATGAATATTGCTGAATGGTTTAAAAGCCCACATAGATGGGATTTGAATATTTTAAATCAAATGCTTATGCCAAATTCTGATGCGCAAATCAAAATGTATGAAAATGGGCAAAATGTATTCAGTTTAAAATCTGGCGATTAAAAGGTTGTTTTGAGACTTAGCAAACTATTATATATCACATTTCTTATCATCGTTTGTCTTTCTTGCGAAAGCGAAACTGTTAATACGTATAAGAACACTCCTAGCCCACTTGAAATTCCTATACTTTTTCAAGAAAATATACTTGCTCCTGTTGTTCCTATTGATAATCCGCAAACAGAAGAAGGTATTGCGCTTGGTAAAAAATTATTTTTCGATCCCATTTTATCTTCAAATAACACACAAGCATGTGCAAATTGTCATGCTCCCGAAAATGCGTTTACTGATAGCAGCAGATTTAGTGATGGTGTGGATGGCTTTTTTGGAAATAGGAACTCCATGCCCCTATTTAACTTAGCCTGGAATTACGATGAAAAATTCTTCTGGGACGGAAATACTTTTAGTTTAGAACATCAAGCACTCGTTCCTGTTACAGACCCTATTGAAATGAACAATACTTGGCGAGATGTTGAACAAAAACTCAAACAACATACAGAGTACCCAGAACTCTTTGAAAAAGCTTTTGGCACAACAACTATAGATTCGAGTTTAGTTACTAAAGCCATTGCACAATTTGAGCGGACTTTAATTTCTGCAAACTCTAAGTTTGACAAGTATTTATTAGGTGAAATTGAGCTAACACCTCAAGAACTAAATGGGTTCAATATATTTATGGATGAAGCTAGAGGCGATTGTTTTCATTGCCATGGAAGTGATAAGAATCCACTTTGGACAGATAATATTTTTCACAATAATGGTTTAGATGAAACTTTTACAGACTTAGGATTAGGTGCAATAACTGGTGATCCAGCTGATAATGGAAAGTTTAAATCACCTTCACTCAGAAATTTAGCATTTACAGCGCCATATATGCACGATGGTAGGTTTGCAACCCTAGAAGATGTTATTAATCATTACAGCGAAGGTTTAAAAAACTCAACTACTATTGACCCTTTGATGAAAAAGGTTTCTCAAGGAGGTGTTGGATTATCTGAAAATGACAAAGCCGACTTAAAGGCATTTCTATTATCACTATCTGATAGTGAATTTATCACCAATCCTAGTTTTAAAGATGAATAATACTACACTAAAAACGTATTTTGTCGAAAATATTATGTATGTTATCTAACATTTTATATTTTTAACCACATTCATTGTATTATCATTTCATTATAATGACAAAGAAAATAACATCTAACCTATTCTGTTCAACTTACGGACACAATTATTTTCGGTTGAGTAATGCAAACGACAATACTCCCGAATTAATTTGCAAATGTTGTAAGAGCTATTTCAAATTTGAAAAAGACGGTTCAATTTCTGCTGTTTCTCATAAAGAGAATGAAAGGTTCTCTTCTATACTCTACCGAAAGAGAACAGCTTAATTCCAACACCTCTGAGTTATCATCTTACTAGAAAATAATTGATTAGGTATTTAAAAATTAGTTGATAATCAATTAATAAGAAAAACCTATAAAACCATATATTAATATAATGTTAGGTTATTCGATATTAACTGACTTATATTGTATATTTGTCCTCTATTTAGAAACTGTCTTAATAAAACAACAAGGACAACACTAAATTTAACAGAAAAGTAATATGATAAAAGTCTCTGATACAGCTAAAAAGAAAGTCGTTGAGCTTATGACCGATGATGGTTATAATGCTACTACAGATTATGTTCGAGTAGGTGTAAAAAGTGGAGGCTGCTCTGGTTTGTCTTATGATTTAAAATTTGATAAAGAGCAGCAAGAAGAAGATAAGGTATTTGAAGACAATGGTGTAAAAATAATTGTTGACAAAAAAAGCTTTTTATACCTCATAGGTACCACTTTAGAATATTCTGGTGGATTAAACGGAACAGGTTTTGTTTTTAATAACCCTAATGCCAACCGAACTTGCGGTTGCGGTGAATCATTTTCACTTTAAAATAAGAAAAAAATATGTCGAAGTATACAGAAGATGATCTTCGGGAAGAGTTAAAAACCAAGGAATATGAATATGGTTTTTACACAGATATAGAATCTGAAACTTTTCCTAATGGTTTAAACGAAGACATTGTTCGTGCCATTTCCCAAAAAAAGGAAGAACCAAAATGGATGACTGAATGGCGTTTGGAAGCATTTCGTGTATGGCAAGAGATGGAAGAACCTGAATGGGCAAACGTACATTACGAAAAACCAGATTTTCAAGGTATTTCATACTATTCTGCACCAAACAGTAAACCAAAATATGATAGCATTGATGAAGTAGACCCAGAATTATTGGCCACTTTTGAAAAGTTAGGTATTTCGCTTGATGAACAGAAAAAACTTGCAGGCGTAGCCATGGATGTTGTGGTAGATTCAGTATCTGTTGCAACAACTTTTAAGAAAACACTTGCTGAACAAGGTATTATCTTTATGAGTATTTCTGAAGCTATTAAAGAGCATCCAGAACTTGTAAAAAAATATATTGGTACAGTTGTGCCTCAAAAAGATAATTTTTATGCAGCTTTAAATTCAGCTGTGTTTAGTGATGGTTCATTCTGTTACATTCCAAAAGGCGTAAGATGCCCTATGGAATTATCAACCTATTTTAGGATAAATCAAGCAGGAACTGGGCAATTTGAAAGAACATTAGTAATTGCAGACGAAGGGAGCTATGTAAGTTATCTTGAAGGATGTACAGCTCCAAGTCGTGATGAAAATCAATTACACGCCGCTGTAGTTGAATTGATTGCATTGGATGATGCCGAAATAAAATACTCAACCGTTCAAAACTGGTTTCCAGGAAATGCTGAAGGTAAAGGTGGTGTATACAATTTTGTAACCAAAAGAGGTCTATGTGAAACCAACGCTAAAATTTCTTGGACACAGGTTGAAACAGG
Source organism: uncultured Algibacter sp. (assembly GCF_947490405.1). Lineage (GTDB taxonomy): Bacteria > Bacteroidota > Bacteroidia > Flavobacteriales > Flavobacteriaceae > Algibacter_B. The sequence continues at coordinate 742,290 of NZ_CANLGU010000001.1, forward strand.
TTCTGCAGTTACATGGAAATATCCATCTTGTGTATTAAAAGGAGACAATTCAGTTGGTGAATTTTATTCAATTGCTGTAACTAATAATTATCAACAAGCGGATACAGGAACAAAAATGATACACTTGGGTAAAAACACCAAATCAACTATCATTTCTAAAGGTATTTCAGCTGGAAAATCTCAAAACAGTTACAGAGGTTTAGTTCAAATAAACTCAAGAGCAGAAAACGCACGTAACTTTTCTCAGTGTGATAGTTTATTAATGGGTAATGCATGTGGAGCACATACTTTCCCATATATAGAAGCAAAAAACAAAACAGCTAAGATAGAACACGAAGCTACAACTAGTAAAATTGGTGAAGACCAAATTTTCTATTGTAACCAACGTGGTATTGATACAGAAAAAGCAATTGCCTTAATAGTAAATGGTTTTAGCAAAGAAGTTTTAAATAAACTACCTATGGAATTTGCTGTTGAAGCTCAAAAACTATTAGAAATAAGTTTAGAAGGTTCAGTAGGTTAATAATAATTAAAAATGAAAAAAATACTTTTTATCTCTTTATTCTTAACAGCTATCATAAGCTGTAAAAACGAGACTAAATCAGAACAAAAAGAAGTCGAAACCGAAGTTGAAAGTAACGAAAGAACTGCTAAGCAAAATGATGGCTTAACACTACTTAAGGGTCAATTTGTTTATTATGATGGTGCAGCTGTTTTACAAACTCATGCTGAAATCTATGGAGTTCTATTAACTGATAAACTAGAAGTACTAAACGAAAAGGCTCAAGTATTCAAAAAAGAACCAACGGATATGGTTGAAGTCGAAATTCGTGGAAAAATTACAAACGAAAAGCATGATGAAATCCTTTGGGAAAACAAAGTTGAAGTTGTTGAAATATTGAACGTACAACCAACTCCAAAAGAAGATAACAAAACTATAAAATTAGGAAGCTAAAAGCTATGTTAAAAATAAACAACTTACACGCAAACATTGAAGACAAGAGTATCTTGAAAGGTATAAACCTTGAAGTAAAACCAGGAGAAGTGCATGCTATTATGGGCCCTAATGGTTCTGGAAAAAGTACTTTAGCATCTGTTATTGCTGGAAAAGAAGAGTATGAAGTTACCGAAGGAAACATTGTTTTTGAAGGTGAAGACATTGAAGAATTAGCAGCAGAAGAACGTGCTCACAAAGGTGTGTTTTTATCATTTCAATATCCTGTTGAAATCCCGGGAGTTTCAGTAACTAACTTCATGAAAACGGCTATCAACGAATCTAGAAAAGCCAAAGGTTTAGAGGATATGCCCGCGAAAGATATGTTAAAATTAATTCGCGAGAAATCTGAATTACTAGAAATAGACCGAAAGTTTTTATCGCGTTCCCTAAATGAAGGGTTTTCTGGTGGTGAAAAGAAGCGTAATGAAATCTTTCAAATGGCTATGCTTGAGCCTAAATTAGCTATTCTGGATGAAACTGATTCTGGCTTAGATATCGACGCATTGCGCATTGTTGCAAATGGTGTTAATAAATTAAAAAGTAAAGACAATGCTGTTGTTGTAATTACGCATTACCAACGCTTGTTAGACCATATTGTTCCTGATTATGTTCACGTGCTTTACAACGGAAAAATTGTAAAATCAGGATCAAAAGAGCTTGCTCATGAGCTTGAAGAAAAAGGTTACGACTGGATTAAAGAAGAAGTGAACGCATAAAAATAGTCGCAGTACTCAGTCACAGTGGGCAGTTTACCTACCTTTATCTGATTACTCTAAAGTTTAAAAAAGTAAACAGTACCACTCTTAGTTTTCCATTTACTGAAAACTGAGACTGCCACTGAAAACTGAAAACAATGGATTTAAAAGAAAAATTAGTCTCATCATTTTTAGCATTTGAAAATAGTATCGATATCGATGCATATGCGCATGATGTTAGATCTGACGCTATCAAAATATTCGAAGAAAAAGGGTTTCCTTCAAAAAAAGAAGAAGCTTGGAAATATACATCTTTAAACAGTATTTTAAAAGAAGATTATAGTGTGTTTCCAAAGCAAGAAAATGCCCTAGAATACCCACAAGTAAAAAAGTATTTCATTCACGATATAGATACATACAAAATTATTTTTATCGATGGAAAATACTCCTCTCACCTGTCGCAAACCACACATGATGGTATTGATGTGTGCTTAATGTCAGCTGCATTAAGCAAACCAAAATATCAACTAATAATTGAAAATTATTTCAATAAAGCCGCTGAAAAAGATAGTTTATCATCTCTAAACACAGCGTTTTCTAGCGAAGGTGCTTACATACACATTCCCAAAAATAAGATTGTAGAAAAGCCTATTCAAATCATACATTTCTCAACAGGCAATGAGTCTGCAACCATGTTACAGCCACGTAATTTGATTGTGGTAGACGAGAATTCGCATGTACAAATTATCGAGCGTCATCAAAGCTTAACAAGCAATCCAGTATTAACCAATAGCGTTACTGAGGTTTTTGCAAACAAACGTGCCATCGTCGATTATTACAAAATCCAAAACGATAACGAAAACGCATCATTAATAGATCATACTTTTGTTAAACAAAGTAGAGAAAGTTTCGCTTCTGTGCACACCTTCTCTTTTGGTGGTAAGCTAATTCGTAATAACTTAAACTTTTACCAAAACGGTGAGCGTATCGATTCAACCTTAAAAGGTATAACCATTATTGGTGAAAAACAACACGTAGATCATAACACATTAGTGCATCACATAGAGCCTAATTGTGAAAGTCATCAAGATTACAAAGGTATTTTTGATGATAGATCAACTGGGGTTTTCAACGGTAAAGTTGTGGTTGAAAAAGAAGCCCAAAAAACCAATGCATTTCAAGCTAATAACAATATATTAATAAGTGACAAAGCATCGATAAACACCAAACCTCAATTAGAAATTTTTGCTGATGATGTAAAATGTTCACACGGTTGTACTATTGGTCAGTTAGATGAAAGTGCCATGTTTTATATGCGTTCTCGTGGTATTCCAGAAAAGGAAGCCAAAGCACTATTAATGTTTGCATTTAGCAATAATGTATTAGAATCTGTTAAAATTCCTGAATTAAAACAGCGCATCACCAAGATTATCGCAAATAAATTAGGGGTAAATATCGGGTTCGACCTTTAAAATTTTTATTTGAAGCTAATCCCGCTATCCGCTGTATCTTTTTGCAAAAAAACAAAAAGGATGCCGCTACTATCGGGGCTAAACTATCTGCCATGTTCAATGTAGAAAACATACGAAAAGACTTCCCGATACTTTCCCGACAAGTAAACGGAAAACCTTTAGTGTATTTTGATAATGCAGCAACATCGCAAACACCACAACAGGTTATTGATGTTATTGTAGATTATTATTCAAACTACAATGCCAACATACATCGTGGTGTACATACCTTAAGTCAAGAAGCTACAGACTTATATGAAGCTTCTCGACAAAAAATAAAAACACATTTTAATGCAAAACATGCGCACGAAATCATTTTTACCTCAGGTACTACGCATGGTATAAATCTTGTAGCAAATGGGTTCTCTTCGCTCTTAAAAAAAGGAAATGATATAATAGTTTCAGCTTTAGAACATCACAGTAATATAGTGCCTTGGCAAATGCTTTGTGAACGTACAGGTGCCACTTTAAAAGTTATCCCAATGAATGAAGATGGCGAACTTGTGATGTCAGAATTTGATAAACTGCTGTCAAAAAACACAAAACTCGTTTTTGTAAACCATATTTCAAACGCATTAGGCACCATAAATCCTATTGAGTATATTATAGAAAAAGCACACGATGTAGGAGCAGCCGTTTTAATTGATGGTGCACAATCTGCTCCACATATTAAACCAGATGTTCAAAAATTAGATGTTGATTTTTATGTTACCTCAGCTCACAAAATTTGTGGACCAACAGGCGTTGGTATGCTCTACGGTAAAGAAGCATGGTTAAAAAAACTACCACCCTATCAAGGCGGTGGTGAAATGATTGCCGAAGTAACCTTCGAAAAAACAACTTATGCTGATTTACCACATAAGTTTGAAGCCGGTACACCTAATATCTGTGGAGGCATTGCTTTTGGAGCAGCCATAGATTATATGAACGCTATTGGTTTTGATAGTATTGCAACCTACGAAAATGAGCTTCTAGAATATGGCACAAAAAAACTCCTAGAAATAGAAGGTTTAAAAATCTACGGGACTTCAAAACACAAAACATCTGTTATTTCATTTAATCTTGAAGGCATTCATCCTTATGATGTTGGGACCATTTTAGATAAGCTAGGAATCGCTGTAAGAACTGGACACCATTGTGCACAACCAATTATGGATTTTTATAAAATACCTGGAACTATCAGGGCTTCTTTTTCATTCTATAATACAAAAGTTGAGATTGACGCTTTAGTTGAAGGTGTAAAGAAAGCTAAAATGATGCTGTCTTAATTTCAGTATAACTTCAAAATTTTATTAAATTTATTGTTATATAATTAACAATACATGGTTGTTTGTCGAATAATTAACAAATATTTTATGAATTTATAAGATAATTCGTAAAATAATTTTATCTTCAGCATCGACTAATTCAAATTAATATTAAAAATGAAAAAAATTCTTTTCAGTATGGCTGCGATAGCCTTACTATTCACAGCATGTGATGATGACAAAAATGAAATTAACGAGGAACAATCTTTTAAAGTTGATATGAGCGACTTTTATGTTTATACAGATACATCCGAAGACTTACTTTCAAAGGCTACAAACAAAAAAGAAAAAACTAAGTCGTGTCATACGATGAATGTATTAAATAGACAGCTTGACCAAAACCCCGGACTTGCAAAAAAGATGTATGATATAGAATATCACACACGTGCATTTATTGCAGGTAAAAAAGGTGGAAATGGAAATGGAAACGGCGGTGGTAACAATGGCGGCGGAGACGGTGGTGGAGATCCAACTCCTGACAATTTGGGCGTAATAAATATACCTGTTTACGTTCACGTGGTTTACAGCAATTCAAATGAAAATATTAGTAATGCCCAAATTACTTCTCAAATAAACATTTTGAATGATGATTTTAGAAAAACTAATAACGATGCTAATCAAATTCCTTCAGAGTTTTCAGGTGTAGCTGCTGATTCTGAAATTACATTTACATTAGCAGGAACTTTCAGGCATCCAGATTCAAGAACCTCTTGGGGAACAAATAATGCTGTAAAAAGTGATTATCCTCCAATAACTCCTCAAACGCATTTAAATATTTGGGTGTGTAATATAGGTGGAGGCATTTTAGGCTATGCTCAATTCCCTGGTGGGAATTCTGCAACTGACGGTGTAGTGGTTTCTCCTCAATATTTTGGCTCAACAGGTTATGTTGCTGCTCCTTTTGATGGAGGAAGAACAACAACTCACGAAGTAGGACATTACTTAAATCTACGCCATATTTGGGGAGACGGGAGATGTCGTCAAGATGATTTTGTTGCTGACACACCTAGCTCTGACAGACCAAATTATGGCTGTCCATCTTACCCAACAGCGCATTGTAGAAGTAATGATATGACAATGAATTATATGGATTATGTTGATGATGCATGTATGTACATGTTCTCAGAAGGGCAAAAAGCTAGAATGCGTGCAATATTTGCATCTGGTGGTGCTAGAGAAAGTATGTTGCCATAAAGATTTCTTTTTCTCTTAAAGATAATTTAAAAAGACGCCAAATTTGGCGTCTTTTTTGTATCATTATTATCAATAAAAATAAAATATATGAAACTTTTGCTCATACTTTTATCAATTACATTAGCCAAAGGATGTTATCCACAAGCAGAACAAGATAATTTATCATTAGAATATACGGCAAGCACCAGAGGTTCTTACTTGCAAATTATTATTAAAGACAAAACAATTTACTATAGTAAAGAAAGAGGAGCAAATTCAATTACAAAATCATGCCCTGATGAATTATGGGAGAAAATATTAAAAGAGTGTTATAGAGTTGATTTAGAAAAACTTCCAACTTTTATAGTACCTTCGAAAAATCATCAATTTGATGGTGCTCAAATAGCTTATTTAAAGGTTGTTACTAACGGTGAAATTCATCAATCTCAAAGTTTCGATCATGGAAACCCACCCAAAGAAATAGCTTCTTTAGTTAAAGAAATCTTATCAGTGGTTAAAAACATTGAATAGCATCTTTTGTTGTTGTATTTTTGCATAAAATTTGTACTATGAGTATTGAAGACATTCAAAACGAAATTATAGACGAATTCTCAATGTTTGAAGACTGGGAAGAACGTTACCAATATATGATTGATTTAGGGAAAGATTTACCCTTAATTGACGACCAATATAAAACCGACACTAACATTATAAAAGGGTGCCAAAGTAAAGTATGGGTTCATGCTGAAATGAATGATGATAAAATTGAGTTTACGGCTGATAGTGATGCTATAATTACTAAAGGCATTATTGCCATTTTAATTAGAACATTCTCCAATCAACACCCAAAAGATATTATTGATGCTGATACTGATTTTATTGATAAAATTGGTTTAAAGGAACACCTATCCCCAACAAGAGCTAACGGCTTAGTAAGTATGGTGAAACAATTAAAAATGTATGCCATTGCATACCAAACACAACTAAATTAGTTGATGTGTTGAATCGTATAATCGTTGAACCGATTACACAGTTAAACAAATAAACGATTAAACATTTAAGAAATGAGTGAAACAACAATAGATACAGCCGAATTAGGCGAAAAAATAGTAAACGTTTTAAAAACGATTTACGACCCTGAAATTCCCGTAGATATTTACGAACTAGGTTTAATCTACGATGTATTTGTAAATGAAGATTACGATGTAAAAATCTTAATGACATTAACAACTCCCAACTGCCCTGTAGCAGAAACATTGCCTTTGGAAGTTGAAGAAAAAGTAAAATCATTAAACGATGTAAAAGACGCCGAGGTAGAAATAACTTTCGATCCGCCTTGGACACAAGATTTAATGAGCGAAGAAGCTAAATTAGAATTAGGGATGCTCTAAATAGTTCTCAGTCGCAGTCTCAGTTTACATTAGAATCCGACTAAACATCAAACAAATTAACAACTTACATTTTTGAAAGACGACATTATAAATCGCGTAGCGAATAGTAAACTGGCAACTATTGACCTTGAAGATTTTTATCCTGAAGGCAAACGCATTTTATTTGATATTAAAGATTGGTTATTTGAGGGTTTTGTACTCCGAGAAAAGGATTTCAGAAAACAGGTCTCAGAATTTGATTGGAGCCAACACAAAAACCAATATGTGGCTTTAACTTGCAGTACTGATGCTATTGTTCCAGGTTGGGCGTATATGCTATTAAGTCTCCATTTAGAACCTTTTACAAAAAAAGTAATTGTTGGAGATTTGGAACAACTTGAAACTTCAACATATCAAGACATAATACAAAAACTAGATATTTCTGAATATGAAGGTAAACCCATTATTATTAAAGGCTGCTCAAACAAGCCAGTACCTCAAAATGCTTATATTATGTTAAGTAACAAGCTAAAACCAGTTGCCAAATCTATTATGTATGGCGAAGCATGTTCTTCCGTTCCGCTTTACAAAAAAAAGTAATAGTGACTTCTTTACGTAACTAGTGTCTTAAACGTAGTTAATAAATTAAAGACCTTAATTTAAATTAACATTTGTTAAAAATTAATTTATATTTGCCAACATTTTTAAAACTAACAATGATGAAAAAACTATTATTTTTCGCAATTTTATTATTAAGTGTTTCTGTTATACAAGCACAAACAAAAGAAGAATTAGAAGCTCAAAAAGCTGAAAAACAAGCTGAAGCAGATGCTGCTACAGCAGAAGTGGCAGCAATTCAAGCTAAACTTGATGCATTACCAGGATGGAGAAAAGGTGCTTTTGGAGTAATTGGTGGTAGCTTATCTGGTTTTAACAATTGGTATGCTCAAGGTGCACCAAATAATGATTCTGGTAATATTGGGTTTACACTTAACGGTTTTGCTAACTTAATTCAAGAAAAATTCTTTTGGAGAAACAGTTTAACTACAAATTTAAACTGGGTGAAATTAGACAACAAAGATATTGATACGGACAGTGATAATTTTGAACCGACTACGGATGTATTCAATATATCATCGCTTTATGGTAGAAATATTACTAAAAACTTAGCTGCTTCTGGATTAATGGAGTATAGAACAACGATACTTAACAACTTCAATGATCCTGGTTATTTAGATGTTGGTATTGGTGCAACTTGGACGCCTATTGAGAACTTAATAGTGGTAATACACCCATTAAACTACAACTTTGTTTTTGCTGATAATGATGCTGTTTTTGAATCTTCTTTAGGTGCTAAAATTGTTGCTGATTATACAAGACAAATTGGTGCTATTGCTTTTAAAACTAACTTATCTGCTTTCCAAAGCTATAAGACTTCAGAATTATCTAACTGGACATGGACAAACTCTTTTAGCTACACGCTATGGAAAATGATTGGTGTTGGATTTGATTTTGGTTTGAGAAGCAACCAACAAGAGGCTGCCAATTTCCAAGGTGTTGCTTTAGAAGATGCTGATAATGATTTACAATCTTACTATACTTTTGGTTTAAGTTACAAATTCTAACATCATATAAATTTGTAGATTTAAAATCTATAAGTTGAATTTTATAAAAAAATGCGCTTCCCTTTTTTTGGGAAGCGCATTTTTTGCGTTAGGGATTGAACGGCATGTTTGAAATCCCCGACGCAGGAGGGATTGAGTAGTGAAAGCCCGACCCTTTGGGTAACGCCCAAATTACTCTATCCCATATCCTCGTAGTTATAATCTGGATATAGGAAATGATTATAAGGAAAACGGGTAACGTGAATTTCGCGAACCTCATCGTAAACACGCTTTTTAAAATCTTCTAGATTACTTTTATTTATCGCAGATATGAATAAAGCGTTGTTACCAACTTTACTCATCCAAGTACTTTTCCATTCTTCTAGCGTGTAGTGCTTTTTTGTTCGTTCTATTTCCAAATCTGTTTCATCATGCGGTTCTGCTACGTAAGCATCTATTTTATTAAAAACCATAATAGTTGGCTTATCGCTACTATTAATTTCGCCTAAAATTTTATTTACAGATGCTATATGCTCCTCAAAATTAGGATGTGATATATCGACTACGTGTAACAATAAATCTGCTTCTCTAACCTCATCTAGTGTGCTTTTAAAACTATCTACCAATTGTGTTGGCAACTTGCGGATAAACCCTACGGTATCACTTAATAAAAACGGTAAATTTTGAATTACTACCTTTCGTACGGTTGTATCGAGTGTTGCAAACAGCTTGTTTTCGGCAAATACTTCGCTTTTGCTAATAACATTCATAAGTGTAGATTTACCAACATTGGTATACCCTACTAATGCAACACGTACCATTTTACCACGGTTACCACGTTGCACAGCCATTTGCTTATCAATAGTTTTTATACGTTTTTTTAATAACGCTATTTTATCACGAACAATACGTCTATCTGTTTCAATCTCTGTTTCACCAGGACCACGCATACCAATCCCTCCTTTTTGACGTTCAAGGTGTGTCCACATACCTCTTAACCGTGGTAATAAATATTCACATTGTGCAAGTTCTACTTGAGTTCTTGCATAACTTGTTTGCGCACGTTGCGCAAAAATATCGAGGATTAAATTAGTTCTATCTAAAACTTTTACGTTAAGTATTTTACTAATATTTCGTTCTTGTGCTGCAGAGAGTTCGTCGTCAAAAATAGCCGTATCAATGTCATTTTCCTTTATAAACTCGCTTACATCTTCCATTTTTCCAGAACCAATGAAGGTTTTGGCATTAGGCATATCCATTTTTTGTGTAAAACGCTTTACGGCATAACCACCGGCTGTAAAGGTTAAAAACTCCAACTCGTCTAAATACTCTTTGAGTTTAGCTTCGTCTTGATCTTTAGTTACAATACCAATTAAAACAGCTTTTTCTAATCCCATACACGCCTAAAAATTATAATAATATTATATGGACAAAGTTACATAATTGCAGGGATTTTAAGGTTTATAATTTTAAGCCTATTTTTGACTCATGATAGACGATTTTGACGATATACCCGTACGCCACGATATGCAAACTGTGGCTTTTTACAATATTGAGAATTTATTTGATTTAAGAGACAGTAAATTCACTAACGACAATGACTTTTTACCAGGTTCTGCAAAGCGATGGACCCCCAAACGTTATAAAAATAAATTACGAAAAATAGGTTTTGCCATTTCTAATATTGGAAGAGAAGAAACGGGAAAACACCCTGCCATTATTGGTCTTGCCGAAGTAGAAAACGCTAAAGTACTTGAGGATTTATTAGACTCTAAACATTTAGACGATATAGATTACGACTATGTACATTTTGATTCTTTGGATGAACGCGGTATTGATGTAGCAATGATTTACGATACGAATGTTTTTAAACCTATGCATACAGAAACATTCTCTGTAAGTTTAACTGATGATGATGGCTCACCTGATTATACACGTGATATTTTGCTAGTTGGAGGGCACTTAGATGGAGAATATGTTCATTTTATTGTTAACCATTGGTCATCTAGACGTGAAGGACAAAAGGAAACAGAGTTTAAACGATTAGCAGCTTCGGAGAAGATAAGTGAAATTATTTCATCAATAACTCAAAAAGACGAAACCGCTAAAATTATGGTTTTGGGTGATTTTAATGATACTCCACAAAATGAAAGTATTAAACGTTTGGTTAACGACCATAGTTTATTTAATCCCTTTGAAACCTTACGTTCTTTCACGAGAGGTACAGTAAAACATAGGCGTCAATGGTATATTTTTGATCAAATACTAGTTTCTACTATTTTTTTTAAAAGTTCTAACGACGAATTCGAATTTTTTAAAGCTGATATTTTTGATCATGACTTTTTAAAGCAGTTTAATGGGCCCTTTAAAGGTGCTCCTTTTAGAACTTATGTTGGAAAAAAGTATAAAGGCGGATATAGTGATCATTTTCCTGTTTATACTATTTTAAAAAAGTAATCATGTAGCCTGAAAAAGAATATAGGTTAGGCCTAAAACAACAATAGGAAGTAACCAAAGTATCCAAATATTATAAGTCTGTTTTCTTTTTTTTAGCATTTTGGCATTAAGCAAATTTCTTTTCTTTCCGCTGTATTGCATCCAATTTTTAAAAAACACAATTATACTGAGCAAAACAAATAGAGTCCATGCTTTAGATGATGACATGGTATTAACATGCATCTGTCTAAAAAAGCCAGCAAAAAAAACACCTAAAAGTAACAGCAAGCTACATTGGATGAAGGACACATAAAACGTAGCAATCTTAATAGCTTTTTTGCTTTTTTTCGTTTTATAATACTGAAATATGTTAAAGAAAAAAGTGTCGAATATAGACATATAGTTGATGTTATTACAAAGGTATGATTATTCCTGTTAATCAATCTTTCCAAAATCGATAAATACCAAAACTAATTATCTATTCAAAAACTATATCATCAATATAAATATGATGACCAGCTCCATAACTTTGCGAAAACAACGTAAACCCAGAACGAATGCAACTCAAATCTTGCTTTTTAAGTTTGATAGTATATTTCTTCCATTTAGTTCCTAACTTTATTTCACGAGATTCTTTGGCAGTATCTGGGTAAGCTTTGTCTTTTCCTATTAAACCAAAACCAATGGTAGCTCTAAGCGAACTTTCACTACTTTTTGCCCAAAAACTAAACTTGGTGGCACCAGAAATATCATAACCTCCAAGAATATCACCCCAATCATTGGCTGGGTTTACCATACCCAATCCGTACCAATTGTAGTGATGATTATAGCTTATTTTTAAAGCTGCACTTCCAGAATGTACATCAGTAGTATTTCTAGTATCTACTAATATCTTTTCGTAATTACCCATATAAGCTGAAGGGGCATAAGGCATATCTTCACCATCTTTATACACATAGAATGGTAATCTTACTTTAGGTACAAGATACTTTCTGTTTTTAGCATCTTCATCTGTTACTTTAATAGCTGTTGATGCAATACCAACATTATTGTAACTATCCTTGGCATTTACATAAACTTTAATGGCGCCATGTTCTTTGGGTAGTTGAATTTCAAAACTACTTTTTAGAGTTCCTCTGTGCATTAAAGTATTAATTTGATTGCGCCTAATTCTACTACCTTCTCGATGGTTGTAATGAAAACTAATATTAAGTGTCTCATTTTCTACATCTGCAACGTTTAAAGTTACTGGAACCCAAGAATAACTTTTGTATTTACCATAAGGTAATTCAAAATTTACTACTGCCGGCACGTTATTTATTGGTTTTTCACCAGTATATGCTTCTCGGATAGCCCAGTATTGTGGTCGGTATGCTCCTCTATGATGCGTATGTAACCAAGGTGATCCATAATGATTACCATCGCTGTAATGAAATACGAATACACCTAAATTAGCTGGTTTATTAGCTATCCATTCAGGATATCCATTAGCTATGGCGTTATACTTTTCTTTATCAGTTGGTTCTTGTTTTACACCATATTTTTCAATTTTAATATCCCACTCGCCAGTAACACCAAACTCGGTAACGATATAAGGTTTATCAATATTACGTTTTTCTAATTCTGAAGCTAAAAATCCTGCACCTGCACCGTAACTATTTAATCCATAAATATCAATAGAAGGTACGTATTTCTGCCACCATTCTAATCCGAAAGTCCAAGCCTCTACTGATGTTATTGGATGGTTAGGATCAATAGATTTTATTTTACTGCAAATCCGTTCCAAGAGTTCTGAATATGCTTCCTTTTCTTCATCGGTAGCCATATTTAAATATACCTCGTTACCAATTCCCCAAGTTAAAACTGCAGAATGGTCTTTATACTTTTGCACAACACGTATCGCATTATTGTACATGTCTTCCATTCCTTTTTTGTCTTTAAGGTAGTTAAAACTATCATCGTCTTCCATTCCAGGTCTACCATGGCGCATCCAAATACCAACCATAACTTTTATATTGTACTTTTTGGCAGCCTCTAAAAGTTGAGGCATATTATTTCCAGTAGCCCAAGTTCTGATAGCATTAACACCAAGAAAATTTAAGTCTTTAAAATAGGTGTCGTAGTTTGCTATGTCTTTATCGTAGCCAAATGTTACCCCTTTTATATCGAAAGGTTTGCCATCAACTAAAAGTTGCCAACTTTTGCCTTGTTTTTGAATGGTTGTTTGGGCTTGGGAATATTGAAATATACACCCTAGAACGAGTAATAAAGATAAAATTCTCTTCATATGATTTTCTTGTTAAGATAAGATATTTTAAAATGGTTTTATAACAAGGTGCCTTTAGACTTGTCTATTAATTTTTGTCTGGAATTTTATTGATTAACAAAAACTTTAGCCAACACATTACTTAGGCGGATGAGACCCGCGTTAGGGATTGTAGCGGCATCCTTTTGTTTTTTATATAAAATAGACTGACGTTTATTGAAAGCTATGGATAGTCTAGTGGATTTTTGCCTTGGTAGAAATAATAGAAACAAAAGATATAGCGAAAAGCCCGACCGAAGCGATCCTACAAGGTTTTTTAACCTTGTAGGTATGAGCGCAGGGAACGCCCAAATTTAAATTATTTTATGGCATGTAATCTACACTAATCTCATCCAACTCGTAAACTCCATCAAACGTAGATTGTCCACTTCCTGTATACTTAAACGCAATATGAATAGTACCTGAAAGACAAGATAAATCTATATTTCCAGAACTAAACCATTCAGCAAAAGAATCAGAATCTTTTACTACATAAGCATCAGTTAAAATACGCCATGTAGCGGCATTTACTCCTGCTTCGGAGCCATCCCAATCATCAGCATAAAATACTTCCATATAACTACTATCTGCTAAACTATTTGAAGTTTTAAACTGTAAAGTCTCACCGTCTTGAGTATCTAAATTTATTGCAGGGGTAATTAGCCAACCAATATTACTTGCATCACCAGAACTAGCGGATTGAAATCTGCAAGAACGCCCTAAGGAAGCGTTTGACGAGGTTGAAGAATATCCTTCCCAAGCCTCAGTTCCTGCTTCAATGTAATTTGTCCATCCATCAATTTCTATAGGTCTATTATTCCTTTGTGGCTCAAAATCTTCATAGAGTAAATTCTGTGATCCAATTGCTGAAGCTAAACCACAAGAAAACTCTAGTGGATCGCAACGCTGATTATTATCAAAATTAACATCCACAGAACTATTTATAACTAAAACATTAAAGTTGTCTCTGAAGTCACGACTAAACACACCTGTAACTTGCCCTCTTCCTTGTGGTACAATTAAAGATTTAAAATCTGAAAATGTACTGGTTTGCATGATAATTTGAATACCTGAATCACAACTTTCCAATAAACGTAAACCGTCAAATTCATCAAACGATTCACTAGCGTAGGTTGCTCCTAATTCAAATCTGTTTAATTGCATATTGTTTAACTGTATTAAGGTGTTTTCATCAGCCTCAGTTAAATCTGCTAAGCCAGAAACTTTGGGTTTAATGTCAACAATCTCGTTGGTTCTTAGCACAATTTCTTTGTACTCTGCAGGTTGAATCTGTTCTACACTAACCGCTTCTCCTTTTCCAATGGTTACTACTCCACTGGTTTCGCCAATAGTTAAACCTTGTAATTTTACATATACTTTTTGCCCAAATTGGTAGGTATCAGACAGACTACTTTGATTAATATCTATTTTAAAACCTAATCTGGGATCGCTGTCAGGATTACTATCATCTATTTTATTTTGAATAATCAATTCTTCAAAAAAGTTCCCAGCTTTATCTGAGGATACGACATAACCTTTAATATAAATATCGTCTTCAATTTTTACAGTTGTATTTCCCCCATTAACAGTTTGCTCATAAAGGGATTTAATAGCTTTAAAGGTGGTAAGCTTTTCATCAGGAATCATTGGGTTTTCACTAGAAATATTTGGTACACCAAAATCATCATCATTTACACAGGAAAAGCATACTAAAAGTATTCCAAAAAACACTATTGCTACTCTGTTAATACTTATTTTCATAGTTTATATTTTTAGTTTCCACAAAGGTTTCGATTGCTCTTAACCTATAATTTGGATTATATTTTAGAACCTGTAATTCACATTTAAAAAATATGTAGCACCCCGACCATACCAATATTTTGATCCAAATACAGGTATATCTAGTGCTTGATCATCTCGTAGTTGTCTGAAATTTGCATTTCTACCTTGCTCAAAACCACCTGTTTTAAATACCTCATCCAATAGGTTATTCACACTTGCAAAGACACTAATGTATTTACTCCCTATTTTCCACGATTTTCCACCCACTAAATTCACTGCCATATAATCATCAAAACGCTCTTGCCTCAATAATTCTCTAGCTAACTCTTCATCATAATCATTAAATACATTACCATCAAAATCTGTTGTGAAATTCGAAGATCGGGTTAATGGACTTATATCGATATACGTATTTGTAAAGAAGTTTGCCGTAGCTCCAAACCACCAAAAATCAGGATCGCGATATTCAAATCCAACAGAATACGCTCGATGCGGACCCGCAGCAATTTTGTAATCTTTTAAATTTGATGTTCCAAAATCCTTAAACCCATCTATAAAACCTGCAGCCACAGATTCATCATCCGCTTCGGTTGTTAAAAATAAATTGGGGTTGTTGGCATAAGTAAATTGCCCAATTGAAGCCACCCCTTTTAATTTAATACTAGGAGTTACTTGTGCTTCTACTCCCAATTCCCCTCCAATATGTTGTTTATCAATACCTTGTAAAATTTCTTGAATAAACGCCACATTATCACCGCCAATACCATCTGCAAAGAAAAAAGAGATTTCATTGGCATCTTGAATTTTAGTGTAGTAACCTGTTATTTTTGCTTTTATAATTGGCGAACGAAAAATATAACTAGCATCAGCAGATACTATTTTTTCCAGTGTAATATCTGGCACTACATTATGGTTTTCTCTTGAATTGGAATACGTATTTCTTAGTGATGGTGCTCTTGTAATGTAGCCTCCATTGACATTCACTAAATGCTTGCCCGAAATTTTATAGGTTAATCCGCCTTTAGCTCCAAAACCCATAAAATTCAATTTCTCACCTTTACCCAAAGAATTATCGGGAAATGCTCCGTTTTGATATAGGCCTTCTCTTTGATATTGAGTATTTGTTACGCTTCCTGATAGGAAAAAATCTAATTTATTATATCTAAACTGCGCTTGGGCAAACCCACTGATAACATTGGCAAACAAATTATAATTGTATTTAAATTTATCACCCTCTGTTACTATTCGATTAGGGTTTTGTAAATCGTTCTGCGCTTCATCAACATCATCGGCAAATTGATCGATATCCAAATAGGTTTCTGCTCCTAGCAGATCTAAGACTTCAGCAAAATTCTCTGATTTTAAAGTCTGGATACTCAAACCTGCATTCAAAATCACATTATCATTCAACTCTGAATTTAAAATTGAATTTAATGTAAACTGAGAATCATCAACGCGATCTTCGTAAAGCGCATATCTAGCATTACCACCCGTTTGTGCATTCGAAATATTGGCTTCATACAGTGTATTCCAGTCAATTTGACCATTATTCTGAAATTCCTGCAACGCCAAATACGCAAACTGTAAATCGTCAGGAAAATTACGCTCAAAATAACTTGGGAGCTTTTGGTAGTATGTTGGACTGGGATTTGCACCTCCACCTTCCGGAACACCATTAACCAAATCAGTTCCATTATTATCCAAGCGGCTATTTCCTAGTTTCCCAAACTGATAAGCTACATTGGTATTCAATTTTGTTTTTGACGATATATCCCAATAATGGTTTAGCATAAAAACAGGTTCTTCAACCTCTTTAATACGCGAATTTCGCTTTTCCCCATCTTGCCATCCCCAATACTCGTTGTATCGAAGACCCTTCAAATCAAAGACTTCTTGTGTGTTTGGGGAAGATTTCCCTCTTCTATTAGGCGCATATATTCCCGTAAAACTCAAACTATGTTTATCATTCAACTTATTTTCAACAGATAAGAAAAGTGAATTTGCATCATAGATAGTGGCATCCTGATACCCTTCATTTCCCCATCGTCTCCCAAGGGAAATAGTATATGCCCAATTGTTTTTTAATAATCCAGAAGCATAGGTTGCCATTAAGCGATTGGTATAACTCCTATTTGAAGAGGAGTAGGTTAAGCGTCCACCTTGTCTTGCCTGAGATGCTCTTACGTTTATGTTAGTAGTTCCTAAAATACCACCAAAGTTATAATCAGATGGAGCTAGACCAGTGGTTAATTCCTGATTTCGTATCACATCGTTCAAACCGCCCCAATTGCTCCATTGGGGTCTGCCATTAAACAACTTATTCATTGGAATACCGTTTATAAGCACACTTCCATTTTCAGAATCTAATCCTCTTAATCTGAAGAACGACTGGCTAAATTCAAATGCTGCTGTCCTTTGAAAAACATCTAGTGAAGATGATAATAATCCCGTAATATTATCTGCCCCAACAGCATCATTATCCAACTCATCATCAGAAAGTGTTATGGTAAACAAATCTTGACTTTGCGATAAGTCACGCTCTAAAGACATATCACTAATATCAACCGTTTGTCCTTCATTTATAATAATCGGAAAACGTTTGGTAGTATATCCTGTCTTAGAAATTTTAAGAATCTGTTCACCTAAAGGTACGTTCGTACTGAAATAAAATTCTCCTTGAACATCGGTAAGCACAACTAATTCTGTACTTTCCAACTCAACAGTAACATTCAAAATAGGCTGAAATGATACTGCATCCTTTACACTACCTTTAACAACTGTCTGTTGTGAAAAAAGGGAAATTGAAAAAAATCCGAATAAAAAAATGAGGGTTATTTTATTCATAATTACCTTTAAGACACCAATAATAAGAAAAAGTAACTGATTGATTATAAAAAATTTAAATCATTAAGCTAACTTTGGCTTGGGTTTTGCACTGAACAAATTGCAATTTTTAAGAATGAATTTTTTTAAACTTACTTTATCTATTTTTTGCTTGAGTGTCGTCTTAAACTTGGATGCTCAAGATAAAAAATTCAAAATACATACTATTGCCTTTTACAATTTAGAAAACCTATTCGACACTATTAATAACCCATTAAAACTTGATGAGTATAGTCCCATAATGGGATTAAAGACCAATCGAAAGCAAGCTTATTTGCAAAAATCAAGAAATATGGCTCGAGTGATTTCTGAAATTGGTAAAGATGTTACACAAAATACTCCTGCCATACTTGGTGTTTGCGAGGTTGAAAATAGAAATGTACTTGAAGATGTAGTTAACGACTCTCTTTTAATTGGAAAAGATTACGGTATCATACATCATGATTCACCAGATGCTAGGGGAATTGATGTAGCCTTATTATATCAAAAAAGCCTGTTTACTCCAATTAACACCTCTACTCATGAATTGAAAATTTACGATGACCAAGATGGGAAACGCATCACAACAAGAGATCAACTGGTAGTAAGCGGTCAATTGGAAGGCGACATTGTTTATGTTATTGTTAATCACTGGCCATCTCGACGCGGTGGTGAAGCAAGAAGCAGGCCTAAACGTATAGCTGCGGCAAAACTGAACAGGCGTATTGTAGATTCGCTTCAAACTCAAGATCCCTACGCTAAAATATTTATCATGGGCGACATGAATGATAATCCAAATAACCCAAGTTTAAAAGATGCATTAAAAACCCAAAGAAAACGTAAAAAAGTAGGATTTAAAGGGCTGTATAATCCTTATGAGAACTTTTTTCGTAATGGCTTGGGCACAACCGCTTACCGTGACAATTGGAGCCTATTTGACCAAATTATCATATCTAAGCCGTTGCTTGAAAAAGATTATTCATCCTTTAGATACTACAAAGCTGGAATCTTTAATAAAAACTATTTAATTACTTCAACAGGGAAATATAAAGGCTACCCATTTAGAAGTTGGAATAATGGTGGATTTAGTAACGGCTATAGCGATCACTTTCCTGTATATGTGTATGTAATTAAAGAAGTTTATTAAAGTTTACCCCAACCAAGTACTCCACGGAATTCTTGATAAAAATAATACTAAAGCAATGGTATAGAAAATTGCAATAGTTTTTAATTTTGGTCCAGAAGTTAATTTCTTTTTATGCTTTGAATACCCAATAGTGATTAAAGCTACGGCTATTATATTCACTAATGGATGCTCTACAAGATACAATCTATTAATAGCATCTTTCATAACACCACCCATTCCTAATTCACTAAAAAGCGCTAATCTTGGTGAAACAAAATATAAAACTAGCCCAATTAATAATTGAATATGCGAAACAATTAATGTGAATAAAGAAATTCTAAAATCTTTAGCACTGTATTCTTTTCCTGTAACTGTTTTAAATAAAGCATTACCTGCTGCAAGAATTAAAATTAAAAGCACTAAATATGCCCAGTAAGAGTGTAATACTTGAATAGTTTCGTACATAATTCAGAATTTAAGAAGTTCAAAAATAATGATTTTAATCTATAAATAAACCACTTCTTAAAAAGAAGCGGTTTATTTTTATCTTTAAAAGATTAATTATTGCCATTTATTTTCAGCAGCATCGCCACCCCAAATTAATGTTGCTAAATATGGGTTATCAATAAAAGGATTTCTATTTCCTTGTGCTGCGTAAATAACATTATTTCTTTGTTCTTCAAACTCAGAAACTGGGTCTTCAACATTCCATTTTAAGAATAACTCTGCTGTCCCCACTTTTTCAATTTTTTCACGGTATCTAACATTAAGATATAAAATCATTCTTGCTACATCACCTTTCCACTCATCTCCGGGATACCATCCGTTACCGATACGCTTGTAATTACCACTTCCATCAACAAAAGGCAAATTACTTCTATCGGTATTAACTGTAGCATCTGTTGATCTTAAATGGTGTAAATCGGTTACCGCATCTGCTAATCTTAATAATGATTGTGGATAAACATGCTCTGTATTAAATGTTTGAGGCATATAGTCATTATTACCTGAAGTGTACTCTTCCCAATATCTGCTTTCACCAGAATACATTAATGTTACATTATCAGGATTTGACAAATCAGCATCGGCATTATATAAGAAATCATGTCTGTCTCCATAGGATAAAATATCCTCATGATTATCTACAGTATGCTTTCTCAATGCATCATAATTTGCTTCTCCGTCTTGGCTAAGTGTTATGGTTGCATAATATAATTCTAATTCTTCAGGAACATCTAGTCCAAGTCCAATATCTGGCGTATCAAAATCTCTAGTTTCGGCACAACCTATAAATAGTATTGAGGTAATTATAAATATATATTTTTTCATATTTTTTTGTTTATTTAGTTAGCCACCTAAAGTTTAAGGTGGCTTAACTGTAATTTTAAATTATTCACTTATTGGTAAACCCAAATTCCATTTTCTTTGATAACTGCAAAATCTTCTGTAGTTCTCGAACCATTAAAAACATCTATCGTTACAATATATTTTTGAGCCTCGCCAGCAGTTGGATTTATACCATCTAAAATAACAGTTATAGCCTCTAGTACCATTTCATCAGTCCATTGAGCACTATTCCCCGCCCTTCTATCCATATTGCCAAAATTATCCATACTACTTGTAGCATCTGGATATTTTGCTGAAAGCGCAGCTATTATCAAATCATAATCGGGTCTCCCCATGGTATATTTTATTGTGTTGTCTGGTACCCACTTATTACCATCGTGACCAAATTGTAGTTGTACTTGGTGAGGTGTCCACTCTCCATTAACCACACTGTATGAGTTTCCTCTTAATACAGTGCTTCCATTAAAAAATCTGTAAATTACAAGTACTTCATCTTCTTCTTGTGCAAAATCATACGGAGAAGTTCTACTTAAAAACCTTGGAAGATAATCTTCAGGTGCTACAGAGTTACTAAAGTTATTAAACCTACCTGGTCTTCCAGAATCTTCTCCCATAGCGTCATAATCAGATTTGCTTAAATAAAATACGTTTTCAGCTTCTTCCCATCTTGACCCGTCATAGGTGTAATAAGCTCCTTTATTATCAACTTCTCCTTCAACTCCAATAGTCTTTATTGCAAATGACTCTATTCTCCATCTAGGAGAAACATCATCAGTTGATGTATACTTAAATGCTACGTGAATAGTTTCCCCATCATATGCAGAAAAATCTAAATCAGGAGACAATGTTAAACTACCATAAGCTGTTTTATCAAAATCTAGAGCTGTCCAAGAAGCAGCCATAGGGTCTGTACCTGTTACGTAATCTGTAGACACTATAATATCAAACAAATCTATAGGACTACCAAATAAATCAATTTCTTGATTAATTTGAAATTTCAAATCTGTTTGACCTACCAAATCAATTTCTGGAGAGATTAACCAATCTTCATTTGCAAATGCTCCACTTTGAAAACCAGAACCTTGAACGTTAGCAGAACCAACGGTCCAACCTTGATCTCCTAGTACATCAATGTTCTCAAAATCATCATAATTTGTTGGAAAAGACGCTTGGTATATATTTGCTAAACCTATTTCTGGCTCATTAAAAAACTGATCGTATCTTGCTAAAACCATATCGCCTTCTTCAGCCATAGTTATAGCATCTTCCAAAATTTCTGGAAGAAAATCATCTGAATCAATATCTGGATAAAATGCAGCACCTTGATTTCCAGTTGTAGCATAATCTGCTAAACCAAGCTGATATACTGTAGCATTTGTAAGTCCCATTATTTCTGGTAAATCTGTACCAAATTCAATCTCATAATTAACTAATACTGATGATCCTTTTCCCCATACTGGATATCTAACTGTAAGGAAGTCTGGAATCAACTCTTTCGCATCATCAATACTTTCAAAAAAAGAATTAGCAACACCTATTTCTTCATAATCATCATCAGATAGTGTAATTGTTTCATCACCAACTACAGTATTGTCAAGACCAAGTTCATCATATGTATCCTCTAAGGAGCTTTCACATGACACCAAACTAACCGTTAGTATCATGAATATGTAAATAATTTTTTTCATTTTATCTCTCTATTTAGAAATTAATTTTTGTGCTTATACTAAACGTTCTGCCTTGACCAAAAAACACTAATGCATCTGTGGCTGAACTAGTAAGTCCATCATCTGCTCTGTTTATAAACTCTTCATCAAATAGGTTATTTATTCTACCCACAATTCTAGCGTTAAAGTTTCCAAATTCAAAATCATGTCTTAATATGATATCTGATAGGAAATAACTAGGTACTTTCCAAGGCTTAGTATCCAAAGTTGCTTGAGTTGATCTGCTCTGTAAATCGAAATCAGCATAATATCTATCATAATAGTTGTAATCAAAAGAAAATGATGTTTTTCGAGATAAATTTAATTGTATTCCAAGGGCTGAAGTAGTTTGAGCTGAACGTCCAACTGGTATACCTTTTAAAAATATATCTGTAGTTTCAAGTTCTCCATCTTGATTAGTTACAGGATTTCTATCAATATCAAAGAAAGGCACATCTGTTACATTGTTATTCCATGTCCAATCTCCAAACGACACCATTCCAGTTACTGTTAAGTATGTAAATGGTCGAAATTCAAAATCGAATTCAATTCCTTGGTGTAAAGCTTCTAATCCATTAATATTTGCTGTAATTAAGTCATCACCTGTACCTCTGTCAGCAGTCTCTGTTCTGTTTTTCCAAATAGTGTGATATACATTTAAATTGGCTGATAATTTCTCAGTTCGTAATCCGTAACCAACTTCAAAACTCGTTATCTTTTGATTTTCAACACCTTCGTTTAAATCATCATTACTAAAATTCAACCAAACATCATCTAAAAATGGTGCTCTTTCAAAATACCCAGCATTAACAAACACATTGTGCATATTATCAAAACGATAGTTACCTCCCAATTTTACTCCAAATCCATAGAAATTTTGTGGATCTGTTAATTGTGTTGGATCAGCATCAAGTTTTTGGAAAAAATCTTCTCTTTGGTATCTACTATTATTAAAATTAGCAGCTAAAAAAGCTGAAAAGTCATTATCATCATATTCTACTTGACCAAAACCACCAATCCATTGATGGTATCCTTTATCGTGATAATTAATTTTATCCCCAACTCTAGTATTTCTATTAGGGTTATTTATATCATCATCACTAAGAAAATAACTGCCTCCTAATAAATCTGTAACTTCTTGAAAATGTTCTCCTACGTACCAACGATAATCAGCACCTAAGTTCAAATCAATATTATCTGTGAGTTTTGTATTAAAAACACTCAAACCTCCAACCCAAACATGATCATTTCTACTTGCTCTTAGAATAGCAGATGAACCATTGGGACCACTGGCTATATTTTCATCTACAATTCTATCTAAATCAACGGGTCCAAAATTTCCTATTTTATAATCGGCATCAGAGAACTTATTACTTTCCTCACCTGCTATTCCACCGCCTCCACCTGTTCCAGTAGATCCATAAAGAGAAGTGGAAAGGGTACTATTATCATTAATTCTCCAGTAGTGGTTGATAGACATTAGGGGTTTATGATAAAAATTATCTTCTATGTTAGTAACTTCTCCATTCTTATATCCCCAATCCGGGTTATATCGAGTACCTCTATCACTCAATCTATAATCATTAATTAGAGATCTATTTTGGCGCTGTCCATGGCGTTGTTTAGCTCCAAAAACATTAAAGGCAAACTTATGCTGGTCATTTAATCTATATGATATATTCAAAAAATAAGAAATTGCTTTGAAATTAGTACCATCTGCATAAGTAGCATCACCTACTGTTCTATCTCCATAGGCTGTTACAGCAAATCCATTATCTTGAAGTCCAGTTGATATTTTTGCCCCATAACGCGTGTAGCCATCATTTCCAACATCAAAACCAACAAATCCTCCTTTTTCTGAATCTGTAGATTCTGTAATGGTATTTATAGTACCTCCAATTGAAGGTACAGCAATTTTTGCAGCTCCCAGACCTCTTTGTGTTTGTACAGTTGATGTTACACTTCCTAAACTAGCCCAATTACTCCAAAATATTCGGCCATTTTCCATATCATTAACAGGGATACCATTAATTAAAACAGCAACATTCTCTGAATTAAAACCTCTCATGGTAATTTCGCCATCACCAAAACCTCCACCGTTACGTGTTACAAAAACACCTGGTGTAGATTTTAAAATCTCCGGAAACTCTTGATTCCCTAATTTAAGTTGAATCTCTTCTTTTCTAATAGTAGATACTGCCACTGGCGTTTTTCTGTCTACAGCCACAGAAGCAATAATCTGTATTTCTTCTAAACCTACCTGATTTGATTCTAATATGACATTCCCCAGAGTTGCATCTCCAGAAAAAGAAATCGTTTTAGAATTGTATCCGATGTAAGTGATTACAATATCTCCTGTAGAAGATTTTGTTTTAATGGTAAAGTTACCGTCAAAATCTGTAGTAACACCATTTGAAGTGCCTTTCTCAATTACATTTGCTCCAGGAAGTGGAATATTAGTTCCAGCTTCTAAAACTGTACCTGAGATAGTACTTTGCGCCATAACGACTGCAGAAAATAGCAACGCTAGACCAAACATTAAAAAATGTGTAGTTTTTTTCATAATTATTTATTTGAAATTAGTCGAGGCAAAAATACTGATAATTAGAGTATATACATTAACCAAATGTTAAGAATCTTAACATTTATTATTAACAAAAAAGCACCAATATCAATGATATTGGTGCTTTTAGTAAGAATTTTATAATGATTTAAGCGTTTTCCTTATAATATTTCAACAGATTTGAGGTAGAATTATCATGCTCATTCTTTACCTCTCCACTAAATTCTTGTAAAATTTTAGAAGCTAATTGTTTTCCTAGTTCCACTCCAAATTGATCATAACTAAAGATATTCCAGATAATACCTTGCACAAAAATTTTATGCTCGTACATAGCTATCAATTTCCCTAAGCTTTCAGGTGAAAGTTTATTGATAAAAATAGTGTTTGTGGGTTTGTTCCCTTGAAAAACTTTAAAAGGAATAATATCTTCTTTAGTGCCTTCAGCTACAACATCTGATTTAGTTTTACCATTTAATAAGGCTTCTGTTTGCGCTAAAAAGTTAGATATTAGCTTATCTTGATGGTCTTGATTACCGTGTAGTGATTTCGTAAAACCTATAAAGTCAGCTGGAATTAATTTAGTTCCTTGATGAATAAGTTGAAAAAAAGCATGTTGCGAATTTGTTCCTGGTTCGCCCCAAATTAAGGTTCCAGTTTCATAATCTATAGAATTACCATTTCTATCAATACTTTTTCCATTACTTTCCATAATACCTTGCTGTAGGTAAGTAGCAAATTGATTTAAATATTGAGAATAAGGAATAACTGCTTCACTTTCAGCACCAAAAAAATTATTGTACCATATACTCATTAGTGCTAAAACTACAGGAATATTACTTCCAAAATCTTCACTTTTAAAATGCTTATCCATTTTATGAGCACCTTTTAAAAGACTATCATAGTTATTATAACCAACAGCTAAACTAATAGATAATCCAACTGCACTCCATAAAGAAAAACGACCACCAACCCAATCCCACATGGGGAAAATATTATTTGGGTCTATTCCAAAGTTTTTTACCGAATCGATATTTGTTGAAACTGCTACAAAATGCTTAGCTATATCATTAGCACTAGCATGTTTTAAAAACCAAGATTTAATAGTATTTGCGTTGGATAATGTTTCCTGTGTAGTAAATGTTTTAGAAACTACAACAAAAAGGGTTGTTTCTGGATTTAATTTCTTGATAACCTCGTTTACATGATCGCCATCTACATTACTAACAAAATGCGTTGTTAAATGGTTTTTGTAATACTGTAAACTATCAACTACCATCGCTGGCCCTAAATCCGATCCTCCAATTCCAATATTTACAACATCTGTAAAAGGCTTTCCTGTATAACCCTTTCTGTCTCCATTTACAACTTCTTTAGTAAACGCTTCTATCTTTCTTTTTACTTGATAAACTTCTGGTATCACATTTTCTCCATCAACTTTTACGTTATAAGATTCTGGTGCTCTTAATGCTGAATGCAATACTGCCCTTCCTTCGGTTTGATTAATAATTTCTCCTGAGAACTGACTCTCAATAGCTTCTTTAAGTTTAACTTCATCGGCCAATTCGAGAAGATATTTAAACGTTTCTTCAGTAATTCTATTTTTTGAGAAATCAACATAAAAATCATCCCACTTAACTGTAAAGGTGTTTGCTCGATTTTTGTCTTTTGCAAATAAATCCTTCATATGGATATTTTTTATTGCTTCAAAGTGTTCCTCAAGCTTTTTCCAGGAATTCGTTGTTGTTGGATTTATGTTTGGTAAGGCCATGAATATTTGATTAATAGTTAAGTGATATTAGATTATCATTTTGTTTTACAGTATGCTCTGGTTGATTCTGTTCTTCAAAAACATCCTCTAAAAAATGAATATTATCCAATTGATATTTTATGGGTTGAATAAAATTCAAGTATTTTACTTTTAAGGAATCTGAAATAGGCTTTGCTTCAGGTAATTTTTGTTTAAATGGGTCTACTTCTTTTCCATTTTTCCAAAAACGATAGCATACATGAGGCCCTCCAGTGCTTCCTGTCATACCAATCCATCCTATAACATCTCCTTGTTTTACAAATTGTCCAACTTTTGCGTTGCGTTTACGCATATGTAAATATTGAGTTTCATAGGTAGCGTTGTGTCTAATTTTAACATAATTACCATTGCCTCCTCTGCGTTCTGATCGTGTAACTGTTCCATTAGCTGTTGCCATAATTGGTGTGCCAATTGGAGCAGCAAAGTCAGTACCTCTATGAGGTTTTACCCTGAAACCGTAAACTGCAATACGACGTTTTAAATTATACCTAGAAGACAATCGTCCAAATTTTATGGGGGATTTTAAAAATGCCCGTCTTAGATTTTTAGCATCTTCACTAAAGTAATCTACAATCCCTTTTGCAGAGTCTGTTACAAATTCAAAAGCGTAAAAAGGCTCTTTATTATGTTCAAAATAAGCCGCTTTCACCTCATGAACACCTGTGTAAATGGTGTCATCTATATATTTATCAGTGTAAATAACCTTAAATCGATCTCCCTTTTGAAGCCTCCTAAAATCTATAGTCCAAGCGTAAATTTCGTCAGCCATTTTATAAGCTAATCTAGGGCTCAATCCTTGTTCTTCTAAAGTTTCGGAAATATTATTACTTATTACACCAGTAGCGGTTTTCTCAATATATTTAATAGGCTTAGTATCCCTGTATGCATGTATAGAGTCTTGAAAATCTATAACAACGTATTCTTCTAAATTAGGCTGATAAATAAAACATCTGGGTGTTTCTAAAGAATCCTTTGCACATAAAAGCGTATAAGGTTTCCCAACTTGAAGACGCCTAATATCAAACGTATCTTTTGCTTTTTCAGCAATGTTGAAAATTTTAGGATATCCAACGTGGTTACGTTCTAATATTTCACCAAAACTATCTCCTTTTCTAATAGTATCTTTTTTAACAATGTAATCTTTTACATTAAAGCCAAATTCTAAAACTTCTTTTGGTTCCTCTAAAATAGGGATTGGTTCGACTACAACAGGTTTTTCATCGTCTTTACACCCAAAAAGCCCAAAGATTAATATAACTATTACTAAATACCTGTTCCCCACGTTTCTATTTCTTTTTTGGTCCATAAATCTGGAAAAAATATTCTTTTTTGATACTTAGGGTGCATATACTTAACCCACTCGCTACCACCAGTAGCCTCTGCAGTTTCTCCTCCAATATTTAAGTAATGATTTGCTGTATTATAATGTGCCATAACCCATTTTACGTTAACCGTATAATCATAATGACGCATGGCTTTAATTAAGGCTTTGTTTTCTCTGTCCTTTTTTGGCAATGCTTTGTACTTAGACCATAAATTTCTACCCTCATAAGCCTTAGAAAACTTGATAAATTCTTCTTTATAGCGTTCTTCAAAAGCAGATAATGTGTACGTTTTTTTGCCCGTTTTATAATCTTTACCAGCTGCTTGCCAATACAATTGCTCAAAGGCACTATTACAACAAATGTTTTTATCTGCCTTATCTCTAAAGCGCTTATCTATTAAGTTTATCAGATCGGTAGAAGCAAATTCTACCATTCTGTATTGTGCGCTTTGAAATCCACTAGCTGGTGTTAAAGTAGTACGAAATTGATTGTATTGATCAATATTCATTCCGTCTTTCATTATACTAAAAGAAGAGGTTAATACATCAAAATAGCGACTTACACGCATTACTTTTTCGGTAAATTCTGCAACAATAAAATCATTTTCCGCTACTTGTTCTAACTCGGTAAGTATCATTTTAAATAGCAATTCACTAATTTGATGATACATAATAAACACCATTTCGTCGGGAAAATCAGTTCTGGGTTTTTGAAGATTTAATAAAACATCCGTTTGAATGTAATCCCAATAGTTAATGGGTTTACTGTGTAACAAACCTTCCAAGTGCACCTCAACGTCTTGGTCTATGGCTTCGTATTTTTCTTTAAGTTGGTTGGTTATTTTAGAGTTCAAAATACCTTAATTATTAACAACTATTTTAAATGGATGCTTGAGTCCTTTAAAAGCTTCTAAGTCGGCTCTTAAAGACCCAACAGTTAAATCTGCTTTAATACGCAAAGGTACTTTATTTTTGTCTTTCGATACCCATAGTGTTAAACTTTCTTCCTCTTTAAAAACACGCCCTGCCATTACATATGGTCTAAATTTTAACGACTCAATATCTCCAAATTCTGTATCAATAGTTTCCTCTCCTAAATACTTTAGTTTAAAACCATAATTTTCTTCATCAAAAAACATATCAATCTTTACCTCATCACCAACTTTTAAAGACCTTGTATCTAAATTATTCCGCAAATAGTAAAACGTAGATACCATATCCTGGATGTTAGGCTTAGTATCAATAACCTTTTTAGTCTTTTTCTTTTTATTATTTATATGGGCTTTGTTATTTTCTTGATCAAATTCTATTTCTAAATCTTTTGTATGTCCACCTTCGTAAATATTTCTAACAAACTTATAAGGCATTATGGTTTGCTTATCAAAATAGCTTTCATACCTATCTTTAACCTTAAAGAACCATTTAATCATGCCCGTAGTCCAGCCCTTGCCTACTACATGGTACACATCTTTATCACCAAATTTAGCATCTTTAACCGTAAGTGTTGCATTACCTGCTTTAAGCCAATTGCTATAACTCATTTTAAACTTAAACCATTCACCACTTTCAAAAGCCGATTCCTGTTGGGCAAAAGCAGTTTGCATGGAAACTATAGTAATACATATAAGTAGTAATCTTTTCATTTTCTTTGGGTAATTGTAATGTAACTCCGTAGCGTAACATTTATTGTTTTAAGTAAGAAATTACAATTACTGTTCCAAAAATAAAAATTTTATCCTATTAGCAAGGGTTAAGCACATTATAGTTCTGTTAGATTAACAAAAATTAACGCATTATTAGTATTTGGGCGTTACCACAAGGGTCGGGCTATTCGTTACAAGTCCTCGCACTTCCTTCGTCAGGCTGTGGGCTTTCCTCTGCTATCCCTAACGCAGAAAACCTGCTGATTTAATATTAGCAGGTTTTCTATTAGTGTTATAGTTAAGTTACGTTTAAAGTGTCCCGCGTTTAGCTTGCTCGCGCTCAATAGACTCAAAAAGCGCTTTAAAATTCCCCGCTCCAAAACCTCTTGCGCCCACACGCTGAATAATCTCAAAGAATAACGTTGGCCTATCTTCAACAGGTTTGGTGAAAATTTGTAACAAATAACCCTCTTCGTCGGCATCAATCATAATTCCCAATTTTTTTAAGGCTTCAATATCTTCTCGTAGTTCATGACTATGCTCTTCTAAGCGTCCTGGAACTGCTCTGTAATATTCCTCTGGTGGGATGGATAAAAACTCCACACCTCTGCTTCTTAACTGGCTTACTGTTGTAATAATATCATCCGTAGCCACTGCTATATGTTGCACACCAGAACCTTCATAGAAATCAAGATATTCTTCAATTTGCGAACGTTTTTTACCTTCAGCAGGCTCATTAATCGGGAATTTTATTCTACCATTGCCATTACTCATCACCTTACTCATAAGTGCAGAGTATTCCGTATGGATTTGTTTATCGTCAAACGATAAAAAGTTTTCAAATCCCATAACATCTTCATACCATTTTACCCATTTGTTCATTTGCCCCCAGCCCACGTTACCAACCATGTGGTCTATATACTTTAAACCTGCTGGTTCTGGGTTATAATCACTCTCCCAAGCTTCAAATCCGGGTAAAAACGTGCCATTGTAGTTTTTGCGTTCTACAAACATGTGCACGGTTTCTCCATAGGTATAAATTCCTGCTCTAACAACTTCACCGTGTTCGTCTGTTTCAACAGTTGGCTCCATATATGATTTGGCACCTCTGCTTGTAGTTTCTTCGTATGCTTTTCTAGCATCTTCAACCCAAAGTGCAATTACTTTTACACCATCACCGTGTTTTACAATATGCTCGTTTATGGTCGATTTACTGTTTAATGGCGTAGTTAAAACTAGTTTTATTTTATCTTGTGTTAGCACATAACTCACAGAATCTTTAGCGCCAGTTTCTAAACCTCTGTAGGCATAAGATTGAAATCCAAATGCTGTTTTGTAAAAATGTGCCGATTGTTTTGCGTTACCTACATAGAATTCTACATAGTCTGTTCCTAGAAGTGGCAAAAAGTCTTGTGCACCCTCAAATATTTTTTCTAAACCGTAGTTTACTGATTTTATGTCTTTACTCATTTCTTTAGTTTTGTCATTCCCGCAAAGGCGGGAATCTTATCGTTTGAAACTCAATTTTATATAATATGGATTCCTGCCTTCGCAGGAATGACAACTTACTCCAACCAAGATGTATGATAACTATCATCGGCTATTTTCATACCGTCTTCTGTAACCATCAGTGGTTTAAAGGTATCTACCATGACTGCAAGTTCTTCGGTTTTTGTTTTCCCAATACTGCGCTCGGTAGCACCGGGATGTGGCCCGTGTGGAATACCTGCTGGATGCAACGAAATATGACCAGCCTCAACATCGTTTCTACTCATAAAATCTCCATCAACATAATACAACACCTCATCACTGTCTATATTGCTGTGGTTGTATGGCGCTGGGATGGATTGCGGATGATAATCATACAATCGAGGTACAAAACTACATACTACAAAAGCATCGGTTTCAAAGGTTTGATGTACTGGTGGTGGTTGATGAATACGACCCGTAATAGGCTCAAAATCATGAATTGAAAACGCGTATGGATAATTATAGCCATCATATCCAACGACGTCAAACGGATGCGATGCGTAAACCATTTCTATAATGTCATCTTGTTTTTTAACCTTAATTAAAAAGTCTCCAGATTCGTTATGGGTTTCTAATTCTTCCGGTCTGCGGATATCGCGTTCACAAAATGGTGAGTGTTCTAATAACTGACCAAACCAATTGCGATATCGTTTTGGCGTGTAAATGGGCCTGCGAGATTCTACTATAAAAAGTCTGTTGTCTTCGGTATCAAAATCTATTTTATAAATAATCCCTCTTGGAATCAATAGATAATCACCATATTTAAAATCAAGATTTCCTAACATGGTTCTCAATTTTCCTGTGCCTTTGTGAACGAAGATTAATTCGTCTGCATCGGTGTTTTTATAAAAATAATCTTGGGTAGATTGTTTTGGAGCTGCTAAAATAATGGCACAATCACTATTTATTAAAACTGTTTTTCTACTGTTTAGAAAATCGTTTTCTGGCTTTACTTGAAATCCTTTTAAACGATACGATTTTATATTATTTGCTTTGGCTATTTTTGGCGCTACATTGTATTGTTTTCCTATTTTTTTTACTTGTGTAGGACGTTGCTCGTGATAACTGTTTGTTGACATGCCATCAAACCCAATAGTTCCAAACAATTGTTCGTAATACAAACTACCATTTGGTTTCCTGAATTGGATGTGTCGTTTATGCGGAATATTTCCTAATTTATGATAAAAAGGCATACTTTGAAATTTAAAAAATTAAATTTAGCCGAAAGCTAAACGAATGATACTAAAGATAATAAATTAAAAAGGATTCCTGCCTTTGCAGGAATAACAAGAATGTATGCTCATTCAGGATTTCTCTTGATGAGATAATGAAGATGTGCCAGTAAGTTTTCCCAAAAAGGCTTCATAGTTTCACAAATATCGTGAAAATTCTTGAGAAAATGTGATCGTGTAAAGCATCATAAGATTTACACCTTCGCCTAAGTAGTAAATACCACGATTAAAACCAAAAACCTACATTAAAAAACAACGTACCCTCTCCCTGTTCTGGAGAATAACTGTATTTAGTTTGCACAGGACCTAAAAAAGTTTCTATGGCATAACCAATAGCATATCCTCTATAGTCTGGAAGCGTAAACCACTCACCAGTATCAAAAATATTATCATCAACATTTGCCCAATTACCCTCTAATGTAATGTGATGGTGTTTTATAAACTCGAAATCTGCAACTACAGAGGCTTTTACATAACTATTTCCTGATAAGGAGATAAAATCGTACCCTAAAAAAGGAATAAAATTATTAATAAAATTATTTCCATAACCTCCCAAAGCAAAATCTAAAGACTTATTTGATTTGTCTCCAAATTTAAATCCACCACTACTACGCAAATTAAGTGCTATCTTATCTGAAACACCAATAGCGTAGCCCACTTCAGCTTTAGCGATAGAAAACTCTTCAAAATCATCTACAATACCTGATCCATTAAAATAAATATTTAAACCGCCATTAAAGTAAACTCCTTTTTTAGGAAAATATTTATTATCATAAGTATCAAATTTTAAATTTCCAAAAACACTAAGGTAATCCGAACTTTCTATTATAAATTCTTCATCTGGTGTATCCCCAGGAATCGTTTCAGAATCTATCATTAAACGTTTATGTTCCAAACCTAATGCTAATGAAAAATCTCGCCTAAAAAGTGTTTTCAAATAAAATTGATTTGTTTGGTCCCTGAGCTTAACATCCATTTTGTTTAATCCCATATTTGATATAACATCTTCTTCTAAAAATAAAGCAGCACTTATATTTTTATTAAACTGATTATATCTTGATCTTAAACCTACACTCCAATAAAATCCTTTATCAATTAAATAATCAAAATTATATCTTATGTTATCTCCTAAAATAATATCAAGCGAACCAACATCATTTTTAAATAATAAGCGTTTTTTAGTTAGGTTTACAAGCGCTGCACTCTTGTATAAATCATCATAATGTAAACCAAGTTTTAAAAACGTATTTACTTGTGCCTCTTTTACCCTAGCTACTAAGTCATAGCCTATTTTGTTTGGGCTATCTTTTAGTTCAAACTCAAAAGCATCAAAGTTATTTGTTGCCACAAGATTATTTAAACCTTTAGTAAAATCTCTATAACTTACTTTTTTCTTTTTCTTAATTTTAAGTTTTCCTAGCACATAGGCTCTAGTATAATTTTCTAGACCCTTAATTTTTACTCCATTTATAGTAACACTATCTATCCGCTTCAGTTTAATTTTTTGATTAATATTAGGTTTGGAAGAAGCTACTTTTTTTAAACCACTAAGCTTTGTTATAGCAGCATATCTTCCAGATTCAATAATATCGTTTCCTTGATCAAAAGACACCACATTGAAATCTTTAATATTAGGTTTTATATAGATATCGGTTTTCTTAACCTTAGTCTTCATAGCATTAATCGTCCTGAAATTATTAATTTGAAGAAGTACTTCAGGTGCAGATGTTAAATCATCACGAGCTGCTAAACCATCTTGTACATCCACACCAATAATAACATCCATACCTTTTTCACGTAATTCATCAATGGGATAATTATTTACCACACCACCATCAATTAAAATCTCATTATTAATTGTAACAGGTTGAAAAAGGGAAGGTAATGCGCCACTTGCCATTATAGATTGTGTCAAATTACCTCTATCTAAAACTACTTGCTTTCCGTTTTCAATGTTTGTGGCAATACAGAAAAAAGGAATAGGCAACTTGCTAAAATCATTGATAGTATTAACATGAATAAGCAATTTTAAAAGTAAACTGTATGTATTATGCCCTCTTGAAAGTGCAGATGGTAATTTGATTTTAAAGTTTTCAAAAGGCAGTTTTACCGCATATTTCTCCATGTTATCCCGCTCACTAAATGCTGTGGAGGACCGTGGTAAATCGTCATTAATAATCGTATCAAAATCGACGTTTTGAAAAATTGAATCTAGCTGTTTTCCTGAATACCCTGAAGCATACAAAGCACCAATTATAGAACCCATACTGGTACCGGCAACATAATCGACTTTTACACCTAAGCTATCAAGAACCTTTAAAACCCCAATATGTGCTAATCCTTTTGCACCACCACCACTTAACACCAAACCTACTTTTGGTCTAGTATTTTCCTTTACTTCATTTTGCGCTTTCGCGGAAAGTGAAGCGATTAGAAATAGGGTTAATATTATTGGTTTTAGGTTCAAGTTTACTTTTTCTTATTTAAGTGGTTATTTTATCTTTAATTAACTTCACAATTGTTTCAGCTTTTTCAAAATCTACATTTTGCAACCATATTTTTAAAGTATGATTTACCGTTTTTAATTTTATGTTAGCCTCATTTTTATAATTTTCTCCACCTCCACTTGCAACAAATAAATCTAAAATCCAACTTAAAGTTGTAACAAACCAATCTGTTTTTTTGGGAGTTAACTCAATATTTATAATATTTTTAAATGAAAATGATCCACAATTTTTTGACCGCGAAGCATCTGTAATTTCAATACCTAATCCATCTAACTTTATTTTTAGTAGTGGTTTATATCTCAACTCAAAAGTTTCTGTCATTTAAATACTATAATTCTATCTTATTTCAAACCCACTAGTTTTTTACTTCTCATGATAATAATTATAAACCTTTTCAGCACGCGACACCCCAACAACTGCCTCCAGTTCATCTAACTTAGCATTAGCTACACGTTTAGCTGATTTAAAATGCCTTAGCAATTCTATAACCGTTTTCTCACCAACGCCATTTATGGTTTCTAGCTCTGTGTTTAACGCTGTTTTACTACGTTTATTTCTATGATGTTCGATTCCGAAACGGTGGGCTTCGTTTCGTAGCTGTTGAATAATTTTTAGGGTTTCGCTTTTCTTATCTAAATATAAAGGAATTGGATCGTTAGGGTAAAATAATTCTTCCAAACGTTTTGCAATTCCGATAATAGCAATTTTCCCTCTTAGATTTAAAGCATCTAAACTTTTTAATGCAGATGATAGCTGCCCTTTTCCACCATCAATAATAATGAGTTGTGGCAACGGCTGCTCTTCTTCCAATAAACGCTTGTAGCGTCGATAAACCACTTCTTCCATAGATGCAAAATCATCTGGACCTTCTACGGTTTTTATATTGAAATGACGATAATCTTTTTTACTAGGTTTTCCATTTTTAAAAACCACACAAGCAGCTACAGGATGCGTTCCCTGTATATTTGAATTATCAAAACACTCAATGTGTCGTGGTTCTTCTGAAAGTCTTAAATCGCCTTTCATTTGTGCCATAATACGATTGGCATGCCTATCTGGGTCAACGATTTTCATTTGTTTAAAACGCTCCATTCTAAAATACTTGGCGTTTCTGAGTGATAAATCTAAAATATGCTTTTTATCGCCTAACTTTGGCACGGTTACTTTTACATCTTCTCCCAACTCAACTTTGAAAGGCACATAAATTTCTTTGGAATTGGAATTAAAACGCTGCCTAATTTCTGTAATAGCGAGTTCTAACAATGCTTTATCGGTTTCGTCTAATTTTTTCTTAATTTCAAGTGTGTGTGAACGGATGATTGAGCCATAAGACAATTGTAAAAAGTTGATATAACCATAACTCTCGTCACTCATTATGGAAAATACATCTACGTTGCTGATTTTTGGGTTAACTATCGTTGATTTTGCTTGATAATTTTCTAAAACCTCAACCTTCTCTTTTATTTTTTGAGCCTCTTCAAACTGCATGTTTTCAGCAAACTGTTTCATTTGCGTTTTAAACTGGGATAAAGAATCTTTAAAATTGCCTTTTAAAATTTCTTTTATGGCTTTGATGTTTTTATTGTATTCTACTTCAGTTTCTAAACCTTCACAGGCACCTTTGCAGTTTCCTAAATGGTATTCTAAGCACACTTTGTATTTGCCTGCATCTACTTTTTCTTCGGATAAATTGAAGTTGCAGGTTCTTAAGCTATAGAGTCCTCTTATTAAATCTAGAAGTGTATGTACTGTTTTTACACTGGTGTAGGGGCCAAAGTAATCACCACTTCCTTTAAATACTCTGCGCGTAGAAAACACTCTAGGGAAACGTTCTTTTTTGATGCAAATCCAAGGGTAAGACTTATCATCTTTCAACAACACATTATATCTTGGCTTGTGCTTTTTTATAAGGTTGTTCTCTAATAAAAGTGCATCTGTTTCAGTTTCTACAACGATGTGCTTTATGTTGGCAATTTTTTTTACCAGTACTCGGGTTTTGCCATTTTCGTGGGTTTTGGTAAAATAGGAACTAACACGTTTTTTTAAGTTTTTTGCTTTCCCAACATAGATAATCGTCCCTTCTTTATCGAAATATTGATAAACTCCAGGTTGATTTGGTAAGGTTTTTAATTGTATCTCTAAATCGGGGGTATTCATGTCATGTAAAGGTATATTAAATTCTAGATAATGTGAAAATTCGTCTCTCTTTTTTAGTATATTGCATAGAAAGGCTAAACCGCTTTTAATGAATATAGTTATACTCTCCAGAAATCCTAATTTATACTCTACCGACCGTTTAGTTGAAGAAGGTGAAAGAAAAGGCCATAAAGTAGAAGTAATAGATCCGCTTAAATGCGATATTATTATCGAAAAGGAAAAACCAACCATCTATTATAAAGATAGATATTTAGACTATGTTGATGCCATCATTCCAAGAATTGGAGCTTCAGTTACGTTTTATGGATGTGCCGTGGTACGGCAGTTTGAAATGATGGGGGTTTTTACCATCGTTACTTCAGATGCTATACAACGTTCCAGAGATAAACTACGGAGTTTACAACGATTAAGTAAAGCAGGTATTGGTATGCCAAAAACCGTTTTTACAAATTACTCAAGGGATGTAGAAGAGGTTATTGAGCATGTTGGCGGAACCCCTGTAATTATTAAACTTTTAGAAGGCACACAGGGTTTAGGTGTCGTTTTAGCTGAAACTAAAAATGCAGCCGAATCCGTTTTAGAAGCTTTTAACGGCTTACAGGCAAGAGTAATTGTTCAAGAATTTATAAAGGAAGCTGGTGGTGCTGATTTACGTGCTTTGGTAGTAGACGGGCAAGTTGTAGGCGCTATGAAACGCCAAGGTAAAGCAGGTGAATTTCGGTCTAACTTACATCGTGGTGGTTCAGCAAATATTATAAAACTAAATCATGATGAACTAAAATTAGCCATGAATGCCTCAAGAGCACTTAAATTACCCGTTTGTGGCGTAGATATGTTACAATCTGCTAGAGGTCCTTTGCTATTAGAAGTTAATTCTACACCTGGTTTAGAAGGTATTGAAACTGCCACAGGACGAAATATCGCTAAGGCTATTATACGTTTTATTGAAAAAAACAGACAATAAATGACGCAAATTAATAATGGAACTTTAACTATTCTTGGTGAAACAATTGAGCTTGGTGAAAGTAGAGAAGTAAACTTTGATGTTGCAAATTTGCACACCTCTACGCCAGTAAATGTTCCCGTAATTATAGAACGCTCTAAAAAACCCGGACCAACCGTTTTATTTACTGCTGGCATTCATGGAGATGAAGTTAATGGTGTTGAAATTGTACGACAACTTATTGCTAAAGGTATAAACAAACCTAAATGCGGTACTATTATTTGCATGCCAGTAATTAATATTTTTGGATTTATTAATTTGAAACGTGAATTTCCTGATGGTCGTGATTTAAACCGTGTGTTTCCAGGAAGCCCTTCGGGTTCGCTTGCAGGACGTGTCGCTTATAAATTGATACATGATATTATTCCGCATGTAGATTTAATTATGGATTTTCACACAGGAGGCTCGGGTAGGTTTAATGCTCCACAATTACGTTATTCCAAAGAAAATAAAGAGCTTAACGATTTAGCTAAAGTATTTGGGGCACCTTTTGTGTTATA
Organism: uncultured Algibacter sp.; assembly: GCF_947490405.1. Lineage (GTDB taxonomy): Bacteria > Bacteroidota > Bacteroidia > Flavobacteriales > Flavobacteriaceae > Algibacter_B. The sequence goes on from NZ_CANLGU010000001.1 coordinate 780,777, forward strand.
CTCTAAAAATTTATCAAAATCTTTTAGAACCACTTGCTATAAACTTGGAAAACCACTTTTGCTTTTTGAAGGCGGAAAATCGTTTCATATTGATGATATTGTTACCAATTCTGGTGTTAATGGCTCCAAACGTGTATTAAAACATTTAGGCATGTTAAAAACCGTTTTTAAATCGTCTAGACCTAAAAAAGAAACAGTTTTTATAAATGAAAGCCGATGGCAACGTGCAAAATATTCTGGTATGTTTAAAGCATCAGTAACTATTGGAACATACGTAGAAAAAGAAGATTTAATAGGGAATATTACAGATCCTTACGGAAAGTTCAACTATTTTGTTAGAGCTTCAAATAGCGGATATATTATAAATGTAAATGAATCACCTATTGTTTATCAAGGTGATGCATTGTTTCATATTTCTACAGAACTTAAAAAGTAGAATTATGACTAAAACTGAGCTTCGAAAAACATATAAAGCTTTACGAAAAGACTTGTCTTCTGAAACTATCGAAGATTTAAGTTTAGCCATTTCCAATCAGCTTTTAAAAATTCCTATTTGGGAATATTCGTTTTACCATATTTTTTTAGCTATTGAAGCGCAAAAGGAAGTGAATACCGATTATATTTTGAATATTTTATCGGGTAAAGACAAGAATGTCCTGATTTCTAAAAGTGATTTTGAAACAGGAGAAATGACGCACTTTTTGTTGACAGACAATACCGTTATTAAAAAAAACAATTATAATATTCCTGAACCTGTTGATGGGATTGAAATTACTAATGATAAAATTGAAGTTGTTTTTATTCCGCTTTTAGCTTTTGATAAACAAGGAAATCGCGTAGGCTACGGGAAGGGCTTTTATGATCGGTTTTTAGCAAATTGCAAACCTGAAACTATAAAAATTGGATTGTCTTTTTTTGAAGCTGAAGTTGAAATTAGTGATGTTTTTGATGGGGATATTGGGTTGGATTATTGTGTGACGGCTAATAAAATTTATCAATTCTAACTATTTTTTTTCTTAACAAGACATATTATCATTGAAATTAAAGTTAGAATGGCTAAAATTATTATCCCAGTTATAACTAACTTAATCCAAATTTCAACATAATTTAACTCTGGCGCTATAGTCCTTAAAACTAATTCTGCTGAGAAACACCAAATAATTGATAGCGCTATAAGCACTGCAAAGTGAAGTAATATTATTTTCCAATTTTTCACTCTTTCGAAAATGCCTTCTTATTAAACACAATAAGCATAATAAAACCAGTACTTATAGCCATATCTGCTATATTAAAAACAGGATCGAAAAAGCTAAAGCGTTTTCCGCCGTAAAACGGAAACCACTCGGGTAAATCTACTTCAAATAATGGAAAATGAAGCATATCTACAACTTTACCATGTAGTAAACTATCATAACCTCCTAATTCAGGTAAAAATGTTGCTACTTGACTATAACTATCATCAAATAAAACACCATAAAATACAGAATCTATTATATTCCCTAAAGCACCAGAAAAAATTAAAGCAATGGCTATAATTAATATTTTAGAACTCTGTTTTTTTGTAGCATCGTAAAGCCAATATCCAATACCAAAAATAGCAACTACCCTAAATAGTGTCAAGATTACTTTGGCTGTTCTATCTGAAATAAACGACGCAAAATCGCTAATTTTTGTCCCCCAAGCCATTCCATCATTTTCAACAAATATGATTTCAAACCAACTAAAAACATCAATACTTTCTTGAAGTACAAAATTGGTTTTAATGTATATTTTACTAATCTGATCGATTAATAAAATGATGATGATTAGTGCTATGGATTTTTTTAGTGACATAAAATTTATTTAAGACCTTTCAACTTTAGTCTATGCTAAGCGCAGACAAAGTACTCAAGGCGACAAAAATGTTTAAATAAAAAACGTCTCGGATTAAACGAGACGTTTCAAATATATTATTTTAACAAAATTATTTTTGCATGTTCTTTGCTTCAATACTTAACGTAGCATGTGGCACAAGCTCTAAACGTTTTTTGTTAATTAATTTTCCTGTTACTCTGCATACCCCATACGTTTTATTCTCAATACGGATTAATGCATTTTTCAAATCACGAATAAACTTTTCTTGACGAATAGCGAGTTGCGAATTAGATTCTTTACTCATTACCGCACTGCCTTCATCAAAAGCTTTAAATGTTGGTGATGTATCTTCTGTACCATTATTATGGTCGTTCATATACGCACTTTTAATCAACTCTAAATCGTGTTGTGCTTTTTCTATTTTTTCTGTTATCAATTCTTTGAATTCTGCTAAATCAGCATCTGAATATCTTACACTGTCTGCCATAATAATTTAATGTTTTTGAATAAATAGCTTGGTATTTACATCGTCAAAAGCAATTTCTATACCATCTTCTAATTTATCTATAATTTCAAGTTCATTTGTTAATGTTTCCGATTTGATATAAGCTCTATTCGCATCAACTGCATTTACAATCTGATCATCTTTTTGAAGAATAACATCAATTCTGTCTGTAACTTCAAAACCTGAATCTTTTCGTAAATTCTGGATTCTATTAATCAGTTCTCTTGCAATACCTTCTTTTCTTAAATCGTCAGTAATTGTTACATCTAAAGCCACTGTTAAAGCACCTTCATTTGCAACTAACCACCCCTCAATATCTTGAGATGTAATTTCCACATCTGTAAGTTCTAAGGTAATAGTTTTTTCGTTTACTTCAACGTCTAAAATACCCTTTTGTTCGATATTTTTTATATCATCAGATGTAAAGTTATTAACTACCTGAGCTACAGCTTTCATGTCTTTCCCGAAACGGGGTCCTAACACTTTAAAATTAGGTTTAATTTGTTTTACAAGAATATCTGAAGCATCTTCTAAAACTTCAATTTCTTTTACATTTACCTCAGATTTTATAAGGTCTGATACTGCTAAAATCTCATTTTTCTGGGATTCACTATTTATAGGAATCATTATTTTTTGCAGCGGTTGCCTTACTTTTATTTTCTCTTTTGCTCTTAACGATAAAACTAAAGAGGATATTGTTTGAGCACTTTCCATCTTGTTTTCCAAAGACTTATCAACATAAGTTTCATCAAAAACAGGGAAATTTGCCAAATGTACACTTTCAAATGCTTCTTTCTTGGTTGCTGCATTTAAGTCTAAATACAACCTATCCATAAAAAATGGTGCAATTGGTGCTCCCAATTTAGCAATAGTAACCATACAAGTATAAAGTGTTTGGTAAGCTGAAATTTTATCTTGTTGATAATCCCCTTTCCAGAAACGTCTTCTACTTAAACGTACAAACCAGTTACTAACATAATCTTGTGTGAAATCTGAGATTGCTCTTGCTGCTTTTGTAGGCTCGTAATCTGCATAAAACGCATCAACTTTTTGAATTAGTGTATGTAATTCTGAAAGTATCCATCTATCTATTTCGGGTCTTTCACTTAAAGGAATATCAGCTTCACTATAATTAAAGTTATCTAAATTCGCATATAGTTGAAAGAATGAATATGTATTATAAAGTGTTCCGAAAAACTTACGTTTTACTTCTTCAACACCATCCAAATCGAACTTTAAGTTATCCCAAGGGTTTGCGTTACTAATCATGTACCAACGTGTGGCATCTGCACCATAATTTCCTAGAGTTTCAAACGGGTCCACAGCATTTCCTAAACGTTTGGACATTTTTTGCCCATTCTTATCTAATACTAATCCGTTTGACACCACGTTTTTATAAGCTACAGAATCAAAAACCATAGTTCCGATAGCATGAAGCGTATAGAACCACCCACGAGTTTGGTCGACACCTTCAGCAATAAAATCTGCTGGATACGTTGTGCCTTTATCAATTAAATCTTTATTTTCAAACGGATAATGCCATTGAGCATAAGGCATAGAACCCGAATCGAACCAAACATCAATAAGATCGTTTTCGCGGAACATTTCTTGACCTGTTGGGGATACTAATACAATATCATCAACAATGTTTTTATGCAAATCGATTTTAGCATAGTTTTCTTCGGAATTATTTCCCACTTCAAAATCAGCAAAAATATCTGCTTTTAAAACTCCAGCTGAAACAGCCTTAGCCATTTCAGATTTCAACTCTTCAACTGAACCGATACAGATTTCCTCTTTACCATCTTCAGTTCTCCATATTGGTAATGGAATTCCCCAATAACGAGAACGTGATAAATTCCAATCATTAGCATTTGCTAACCAATTTCCAAAACGTCCAGTACCTGTTGATTTTGGTTTCCAGTTTATAGTTTCGTTAAGTTCAAACATTCTGTCCTTAACATCAGTAACTTTTACAAACCAAGAATCTAATGGGTAGTATAGAATAGGTTTATCTGTACGCCAGCAGTTTGGATAACTGTGTTTATACTTTTCAACCTTAAAGGCTTTATTTTCTTCTTTTAATTTTATGGCAAGTTCAACATCAATAGAACGTTCTGGTGCTTCACCATCTGTATAATATTCGTTTTTTACATATTTACCAGCAAACTCTGCCATTTCTGTCCTGAATTTCCCTTGTAAATCTACCAGAGGAACCAAATTATCGTTCTCATCTTTTACCAACATTGGAGGAACTTCAGGTGATGCTTGTTTTGCAACTAATGCATCATCTGCTCCAAAAGTTGGTGCGGTATGTACTATTCCTGTTCCATCTTCAGTAGTAACGAAATCTCCAGAAATTACTCTAAAAGCATCTTGGGGATTATCGTTTGGCAAGGCGTATTTTAAAAGTTGCTCGTATCTAATTTCCAGTAAATCTTCACCTTTACATTCGGCAGCAATTAAAAAAGGGATTTTTTTGTTTTCTTTTGAATAGCTTGATAATTCTGAAACATCTTCTGTTTGCTGATACTTTCCTGTAAACTGTTTTCCAACTAGATTCTTAGCCAAAATAACGTGAATAGGCTCAAAAGTATATTGATTATACGTTGCCACTACAACATAATCAATCTTAGACCCAACAGTTAACGCCGTATTACTTGGTAAGGTCCAAGGTGTTGTAGTCCAAGCTAGAAGATGTAAATTATCGAATTTTTTTAAGAATTCTGGTAACGTGTTTTCAACTGCTTTAAACTGAGCAACTACAGTAGTATCTGTTACATCTTGATAGGTTCCTGGTTGGTTTAACTCATGTGAACTTAAACCGGTACCTGCCTTTGGAGAATACGGTTGTATAGTATATCCCTTATATAACAAACTTTTATTATAAATCTGCTTTAATAACCACCAAACAGATTCCATATATTTAGGCTCATAAGTAATGTATGGATCATCCATATCTACCCAATAACCCATTTTCTGAGTTAGGTTATTCCAAACATCTGTATAACGCATTACTGCTTTTCTACAAGCTGCATTATAATCTTCAACAGATATAGTTTTTCCAATATCTTCTTTGGTAATTCCTAATTCTTTTTCAACACCCAATTCAATTGGAAGACCATGAGTATCCCATCCTGCTTTACGCTTTACTTGATAACCTTTCATGGTTTTATACCTTGGAAAAATATCTTTTATAGCGCGCGCCAATACGTGGTGTACACCAGGTAAACCATTTGCAGAAGGTGGCCCTTCAAAAAACACATAAGATTCTGCACCTTCTCTGGTAGATACACTTTTCTCAAAGATGTTGTTTTCTTGCCAATATTGTAGTATGTTGTCTGCCACATTTGGTAAGTCAAGTCCTTTATATTCAGGAAATTTCATCTGATAATTTTTATTTTATTATAATAAGACAGATGTAAACTTTGGTGACAAATCGGTGCTAAACACAATCTTCTCTAAACCAAAGTTTTAGCGCTCATTTACTCTTATTTCTTATAAGTTCGCGAATTTAATGAATTATCCTTAAAACATTAATTTTAAAACCAAAAAAAAGACTACTTAAAATCAGTAGTCTTTTTCTAATTTTATTCTTTCTTATTATTATTTCACGATAATCTTTTTAGTTAACACCGCATTGGTTTCTGTTCGCATAGAAACTATGTAAGCACCTGTAGATATATTGTTGAACTGTATTCCATTTTCTAACTCTTCTCTTGACACATCTGTTAATTCCTTAACTGCCTGACCTCTCATATTCACTAAAGAAAACTTGATTACATCACTATTGAGTTTCTTTACATAAAACGTATTGTTCGTGTTCTTGAAATACATGAAGTTTTCTTTTGCTGTTGCAATATCTGTACTTAATGTTTGCGCTTCACTCTGGAAAACAATCTCAAACCTTCCATTGAATATTCCTTGTTCTGCTGTAAAACTATAAGCCAAATCCTGAGTTAAATCAAAATAGGTTTGTGTAAGATTGTCTCGTAGGTAAATCTCCTGATCTGATTCTACGTTCTCCATATCTGTAATTCTTATTTCAAAACTATTATCACCTGATGATCTGAAGTTTAATGGTATAACTTTATCTGATGTAATAACTGAATAAGCCTGCATGTTCATATTCTGCCCTTCCAAATCTAAATTCAAATCATTATTACTAGTCTCTGTGTTTTTAGCATCATATCCATAATCAAAGGCATCGGTTGTATAATCACTAAAACCTAATAACAACTCTCTTGTAGTCTCTGGTCCTGTAACTGAATTTAGCTCCAAACGTATCTTTTGCATACTATCTGAACCCGATTCCTTTCCTGATTTTGAATTTGATGTTTTTGTTTTTTCTTTTGTTGACTTTGAAAAAGTTGATCCATTACCATAAGTCCCATCTGCGTCTGATTCCTTGATGAATATACGCTGGCTGTTATTAAACTCTACTTGTCCATCTGCGATAATCTCTGCAATAAATCCTTGACCTACTGGCATGTATCTTGTTGGAACAATAGTACCGTCTTGATTACCATTGTGAGCCCCATAAAAACTCACAAATTGATACGCTCGTGTGGATCCTAGTTTATTTACTTGGGCATAACCGCCTTCGTACTCGCTAAGATTATGTGAATCGCCACCCCATTGTTGCCATAACTGTAAAGTACCATCTATAACACCTACATTGTCATCTATAAACTTATGAATATCTATAGCAGAGGCATAAGGGTTACCTAGTAAGTATTCTGTTTTTGTGTGGTTGGCCACTGAACCTGGACCGCCTACATCTTCTACATCTACTAGAATAGTACCGTTGTTGGGCTTGCCCTCAAATATGTATTGCTGTTCGGTACCTCCTGAACCTGTTCCTTTTTGGGTATAGCCTACGCCTGGGCTTAATGGTGTACTTGGGGATACCCATGCCCAATCCCAATATGTTTTTCCATTGACAAACTTATACAACCAATAAGTACTAATGCTACCGCTACCTGTATAATTTGAGGTGAACATACAGGTTGAGCCTGAACCATCCTTGAGCATATCTAAGCTAAAGGCCGAATTGTTAGCGTTATTGGTTGCCGCATTGTTATCTGTTAAACTCGTTGCGCCAGTGCTTCCAACAGGTGATGACCAATAATTATAACGGTATGGACTCGATGTTCCTTCCTGACGCCTTAGTATCTTGCCATCGGCTGATGTTACCAAATCACTCGTCTCGGTCTGGACTAATTGACAATCATCCTCCAAATCTAAGGTACCATTTAACTCCAAGTACCAATTATTAGTTACTGCCTTTTCGCTGTGAATCCGCAAGTTAGTGCCAGAATCTATTATTAAACCAGATGTTGATATATCGTGACTAGCTGTCACTTCATTAGATATATGCACTATACTCCAATCTTTATTATTGGCCGTATCCTCAATATCCCACACATCGCCATGTAACCATGTCCCTGTACTTGTCCATGCCCCATCACTTGAAGTCTCATAAGGCATTGGCGCCGTTTGCTCTTGTGCTGTTTGTATGTTTCTTAGAGATAGTGTTTTGTTATTTCCTGAGATGTCATCCGTTGTGTTATTCTTTATATCAGTCATCGGATAGTAGGCTATTAAACTACTCCAAGATACTTTTGATCCTGTACTACGTTCTTCTATATCTTTTGGAATGACACTTCCTCGAACATTACCGCCATTGTTCTCTATTTGCTGATAGACCATCTGTTGTACCTGGTCTTCGGTTAGGGAGACATCAAATACTCGAACCTCGTCTATGTTACCACTAAAATACTGAATCGTTGGTGTAATATCTCTTGATAAACGACCTACTTCAAAATTCCCATTCCATAAACTCGCATCGGCTTCTATAGTTTGACCAGAAAGTGACCCATCAGTAACTGTGGATATCATCTTTCCATCCACATATATAGATTGGGTTCCTGTGGCGCTTGAATATGTACCTGCTACATGATGCCACTCATCATCAATAATACTTATACCATTTATTACGTTTGTAGTTCCTGATGTTGTTCTAATACCAAATGCAAGTGTATTTCCATGCTTACGATATAATCGGCATGAAACATCCTCTCCAACTATAGTTCTATCTGTTACACCTGACAATGAGCTCAATTTTACCCAAGCCATTATAGTAACTTCACCTAACCCTTGCAATAAAGCTTCACCTTGTAAATAATCATCTACACCATCAAAATCTATGGTTGCTGAAGTTGGTGGATTAATATCAAATAAATCTCGGTAATCTAAATCGCCTCCTAATGTTAAATCAAAATCAGCATCAGGCAAAATTGATAAATCTGTAGGGTCTTCTATATCTTCATTAACATCCAAAGTAGCATCGTTTATCCCTGTAGTTTCAAAGGCATCATCTAACCCATCATTATCGGTATCTGTACCCAAGATAACATTTGGCATACCGTTTTCTTCGATATCTGGCGTACCATCATTATCTGAATCTAAATCTAAATAATCTGGCGTACCATCTCCATCAGTATCTTCTAATGATAATAATCCAACTCCATAATTATCATCTATACCGTCGTTGTTAACATCTGTAATTCCTGGACCATTACCACTTGGTGCTATGTAACCAATTGTAGGTTGTGCTTCTACATTATCTGGTATCCCATCGTCATCAGAATCAATATCTAAATGGTCTGATATTCCATCTGAATCAGAATCACAAAATTGATACACAGCTGTTAACGTAATTTCAGCAAAGTCTACAAATAAATAATCATCTGCATAATCATCTCCAATTATTATATTCCATGTTCCCACATTTGGAGCTTCGTGGTATAAAGATGTTAGACTATTTTTTGGCAAAAACGTACCAGATTGTGGTAGGTTGTATGTTGGATCTGCATCACTGGCAATTACTGCACCTGTACTATTAAATACTTGATCTACATCAATAAAAGATACCCCAGAACCAGCTCCAGAGCCATAATCTCCATAGTCGACGAAGTTAATAACTGCTCCGCTGGGTGATTTTAATCCAAAATATTTTTCGTCTGCATAAATAAGACCAGGTGAACCACTGCATTTATCTCCTGGTGTTCCAGAAAATATACCATCAAATATTTCAAATTTAATTCTTATTGATATATCAGTTACTCTATAACCTGCTGGTACAGAAAAACTTCCTATAACAAATTCTTCTTCATTTATTAACTTAGAACATGAAAGTCCATCAACAAAAATAGGACTAGCAATATCTCCACCAATTGTTTCAGTATACATAATTCCTGGACACTCATCAGTATCTAAAATTCCATCGTTATCATCATCTAAATCAACTATATCTGAAAGACCATCTGCATCTGAATCATTGTAAACTGTTACAGTAGCTATAGCTGAAGAACAGTTAGTGGCGTTTGCTACTTCGCAAATTTGATAAGTTACAGGGTAAGTTCCTACTGTTGTTCCTACTGGAACCATTATATTTCCGGATGTATCAATAGAAACTCCTGTCAATCCACCATCTGCTATAATAGATATAGTAACATCAGAATCTACTACAGGGGTTCCGTTCAATATATCATTTACAGTAGCATCTCCCGCAATTCCACCAGAAATATTTGTGACTGATGTATTATAAAAGGTGTCATCTACTGCCAGAATATTAATTGCATTTATAGTAATATTCCTTGAAGCTTTACATTGATTAGTTAAATAGTCTAATGCTATTACACTAAAATTATAAGTTCCTATTGAGGTTATTGGTTCAAGTGTTAAAGTAATAGAACCACCATCTCCAAAAACACTATCACTGATATCCATTTCTGAAGCATTTTCAATAAAATACAAGGTGTTTTCTGCAGAATTTGAGATAATTATACTTTGTGGTTGATTAGTAAAAACAGTGTAACTAGTTTTATCTGTATTAGGCGCACTAGGTCCAAAACAAGGAATAGAATAAGTAGAAGGACAAATAATTTCAGCTGTATTGGGTTCTTTAATTCCAATACTTAAAACACCTCCTTCATAAATTTGGTTTGCTAATGTAGTGTTTACTGGAACAGACCAAGTTGTTCCAGAAGTAGTCACTTCACCCAAATAATATCCATCTATATATAATGAAACTATCGTATTTGCAATTGCACTTGCTAAAGTCCCATTAACAGCTGTTGTATTTATATTGGTTATAGGGCTTATGGTTCCGCAACGCAGATTAGAAACGGGTGCAAGTGCTGTAACTAAATTAGAATTCCCACTAGTACCACAAGCTGTAGTTAAAGTAGCATAGTAAACTATTCCTGCAACAGGAGCTGGTGAAGACAAAGTCCAATTTCCTCCTGCACCTACCGTGGTAGTTCCTAATAATACATTAGTCGCATTATCATAAACATTAATTGTTCCTCCTTCAACAGAAGCACTTCCTTGTAGTGGGCTTCCTGCAACTACATTACCATTATCATTATATATATATGGTGATAGCACATCACAAATCACAGTTCTTTGAACAGGAATTGAACATTTATCTTGAGTGGAATCATTTGTGCTTGATAAAACTGCTCTAACTTCCACCACATCCCCTACTTGTAAAAATGAATTGGTAGTGTCATAAGAATATGTTCCTACTGCTGTTGCTGTTGTAATACCCAAATTTATTGGAACAGCTGAGCCATTTTTATACACTACTAAAATTACACTAGAATTTGCAGGTGCAGCACCAGTTATCTCAGAAGTATTTGGTGATATGGGATTAGTTTCTATTGTTGCTACTGGTGTATCTGGTTCAGGAGTATTATTTACATAAGTACAAAATTCATAACATCTAGATTCACATTTTCCAGGTTCTTGATAGGTTATAAAATAGCTTCCAGCTGGTATATCACCTCCAGAAGGACCAGAACAGGTGTTACCAGTATTATAAGCGCTTCCATCCCAACCCCATTCTGTAACTGATGTAGCAAATGTATGCTCAAATTCAAGAACGATGCCTCCAGAACCACTATATCTATAAACTCTTGTTGTAACACCAGCAGGAATAACAGTTCCTGTAATAGCATTATTAGTTCCTATTTTAATTCCTTTATGTGTTGTACAAATATCGTAAATATCAAAACAGCTAGAAGTTTGATTGCATGCAACATCGGTAGATACTTGTACATTATTGCTATCATAACAAGCAGCTTCTCCAGTACTTACAGCAGATGCATAAATAACATCACCGCTTGCAAGTGCGCTAACAGATAAATTCCAGCTTCCTCCAGATGTTGCTGTAGTTGTTCCAATAAGAGTTCCGTTTTTGTATACGGTAATCGTTGCTATACTTTGTGTAGAATAACTTGCGCTTGTCCAGCTTCCAGAAATGGTTGTTGCTCCTGCCGTAATAGGAGAATTTACTGTTGGTGCGTTAGTACAAAGTCCTGTAGGACAGGTTCCATCTAGTATTTGCTGAGGTGTACAAGGCGGTGTAACTATTAGATTTCCTGAAGGATACTTATCCGAAGAAGGCCCACATAATGACGGTTTAGGAGCCATCACAGTAGCTATATCATATCGTAAAGGCGTACTGCTTGTTAAAGGCGTGCTTCCACCTGAAAAGGCGGATAATGGCACATAAAAATCAATAAAATAATCGCTATCACCATCATTATTAGTTAATGCCACTGAGGTTTGAACATGCTGTGGATTAGTTAATAAGGTTCTTTCCCATAGAAGATTACAGCTATTTCCATTATTAACGTCATAAATAGAAATAGTGAATCCTGTTTGCACAACAACTTCATATTCAAATCCTGGATTGGATGTAGTATATGTGGGATCAGAAACCCCAAACTTACTATCTGTATCTATTAAAACACTATAACCTTTAGCTCCCGCAACAATATTACCCAAACGAAATCTTGTTAGTAAATTAGTACCATCAAAATATTGATAAAATGCATGTCCATTTTCATCTTGAACAAAGTCGCTAAACCCACCACTAGGTCCCATTGAAATGTCTCCTGAAGATTCTTCAGAAATAACTGGAACAGAATAATATGGGATCTCACTTGCTAATCCTATATCTGTAGTTGTAAACCCAGTATTGGTTGCAGAGACATATCCATCACCATTAGGGTCTAAAACAGAAGATAAACTTTGAGGAGGAATATTTCCTGCCCCATCTCTTACAATTAAACCTGGTGTTTGTGAAAACACAAAAAACGGTAAAATTAAAAATACAACATAAAGTAATTTTATTTTCATGATTAATTGATTTAGGTAACCTTATATTAAAGATATGATTCGAAAACTTTTACCTGTTAAATATTTGAATAAATACAAAGTCATCATTCATTGATGTATAAACTCATTATAAATTTAGACTCATTTAACACAGATAAGTCACTCTACAATAAGATATGACATGATATTGTACAAAGCATTCAATTCTAAAATGATTTTGAAATTAAACTTGAGGGAAGAATATTTCGTTTATTAGAATTTTAAAATTCTAATAAAAATAACATACAATAATACATCAAAAAATCGACAAAAGTTAAAAAAAATCGGATTAAAATACTTTTTTTAGCGACAAAATGCATATCATCGAAAAAACAATAAAGATCCTATAAGAACAGTTTTGTTACTCAAAACCTTCGTTTAAATAAAAATTAAATCAAAAAGTCTATAAAATTTTCAATTTTAGAAATTCATTGAGTTTTAAGTGAAATCTATTGTTTATGCTAACAGAAAATGTAAACCTGAAGGGAAGAAATATTTATACAGTTAAATAGTTAATTATGTCAAAATAATCTAACTATAATAAATACATAAATTAGCTAAAATATTATATTTTTGCCAATATTGTAGTATGTTGTCTGCCACATTTGGTAAGTCAAGTCCTTTATATTCAGGAAATTTCATCTGATAATTTTTATTTTATTATAATAAGACAGATGTAAACTTTGGTGACAAATCGGTGCTAAACACAATCTTCTCTAAACCAAAGTTTTAGCGCTCATTTACTCTTATTTCTTATAAGTTCGCGAATTTAATGAATTATCCTTAAAACATTAATTTTAAAACCAAAAAAAAGACTACTTAAAATCAGTAGTCTTTTTCTAATTTTATTCTTTCTTATTATTTATTTCACGATAATCTTTTTAGTTAACACCTCATTGGTTTCTGTTCGCATAGAAACTATGTAAGCTCCTGTAGATATATTGTTGAACTGTATTCCATTTTCTAACTCTTCTCTTGACACATCTGTTAATTCCTTAACTGCCTGACCTCTCATATTCACTAAAGAAAATTTGATTACATCACTATTGAGTTTCTTTACATAAAACGTATTGTTCGTGTTCTTGAAATACATGAAGTTTTCTTTTGCTGTTGCAATATCTGTACTTAATGTTTGCGCTTCACTCTGGAAAACAATCTCAAACCTTCCATTGAATATTCCTTGTTCTGCTGTAAAACTATAAGCCAAATCCTGAGTTAAATCAAAATAGGTTTGTGTAAGATTGTCTCGTAGGTAAATCTCCTGATCTGATTCTACGTTCTCCATATCTGTAATTCTTATTTCAAAACTATTATCACCTGATGATCTGAAGTTTAATGGTATAACTTTATCTGATGTAATAACTGAATAAGCCTGCATGTTCATGTTCTGCCCTTCCAAATCTAAATTCAAATCATTATTACTAGTCTCTGTGTTTTTAGCATCATATCCATAATCAAATCCATCGGTTGTATAATCACTAAAACCTAATAACAACTCTCTTGTGGTCTGGGGTCCTGTAACTGAATTTAGCTCCAAACGTATCTTTTGCATACTATCTGAACCCGATTCCTTTCCTGATTTTGAATTTGATGTTTTTGTTTTTTCTTTTGTTGACTTTGAAAAAGTTGATCCATTACCATAAGTCCCATCTGCATCTGATTCCTTGATGAATATACGCTGGCTGTTATTAAACTCTACTTGTCCATCTGCGATAATCTCTGCAATAAATCCTTGACCTACTGGCATGTATCTTGTTGGAACAATAGTACCGTCTTGATTACCATTGTGAGCCCCATAAAAACTCACAAATTGATACGCTCGTGTGGATCCTAGTTTATTTACTTGGGCATAACCGCCTTCGTACTCACTAAGGTTATGTGAATTACCGCCCCATTGTTGCCATAACTGTAAAGTACCATCTATAACTCCTACATTGTCATCTATAAACTTGTGAATATCTATAGCAGAGGCATAAGGATTACCTAGTAAGTATTCTGTTTTTGTGTGGTTAGCCACTGAACCTGGACCGCCTACATCTTCTACATCTACTAGAATAGTACCGTTGTTGGGCTTGCCCTCAAATATGTATTGCTGTTCGGTGCCTCCTGAACCTGTTCCTTTTTGGGTATAGCCTACGCCTGGGCTTAATGGCGTACTTGGGGATACCCATGCCCAATCCCAATATGTTTTTCCATTGACAAACTTATACAACCAATAAGTACTAATGCTACCGCTACCTGTATAATTTGAGGTAAACATACAGGTTGAGCCTGAACCATCCTTGAGCATATCTAAGCTAAAGGCCGAATTGTTAGCGTTATTGGTTGCCGCATTGTTATCTGTTAAACTCGTTGCGCCAGTGCTTCCAACAGGTGATGACCAATAATTATAACGGTATGGACTCGATGTCCCTTCCTGACGTCTTAATATTTTTCCGTCTCCAGAGGTTACTAAATCACTTGTCTCTGTTTGGATTAATTGACAATCATCCTCTAAATCTAATGTGCCATTTAACTCCAAGTACCAATCGTTATTCACTACAGTGTCACTGTGAATTCGCAAACTAGTGCCAGAATCTATAATCAAACCTGACGTACCTATTGAATGGCAAGCACTTATATCATTAGATATTTTTATGATGCTCCATGCTTTATTATTTGATGTATTTTCAATATCCCAAACATCGCCATGTAACCAAGTACTTTCGCTTGTCCAGTTACCATTATTTGAGGTAACATATGGCATTGGCGCCGTTTGATCTTGAATCGTACTAATATAATTTATATACAACCAATTATCATGACCAGAATAATCTGATGTTCTTCCTACAACAATATCAGTCATAGGGTAATATGCTAATAAATTCGACCAGTTTACTGTTGAATGAGTTGAAAAATCTTTTATATCTTTTGGAATAACTTTCCCTCGTAGAGTTCCACCATTATTCTCAATCTCCTGATAAACCATCTGCTGTACCTGACCTTCGGTTAGGGAAACATCAAATACTCTAACCTCGTCTATGTTACCGCTAAAATATTGAATCGTTGGAGTAACATCTCTTGATAAGCGACCTACTTCAAAATTCCCATTCCACAAACTCGCATCGGCTTCTATAGTTTGACCTATTAATGATGGGTCTGTTAATGTAGCTTTTAACTCACCATCTACATAAATATTTTGGGTTCCTGTTGCACTAGAAAAAGTTCCAGCTACGTGATGCCACTCTTCATCAATAATGCTTATACCATTTAGTACACTTGTAGCTCCGGATGTTGTTCTGACACCAAATGCAAGTATATTTCCATGCTTACGATATAATCGGCATGAAACATCCTCACCAACTATAGTTCTATCGGTTATACCTGATAATGAGCTCAATTTTACCCAAGCCATTATACTAACTTCGCTTAACCCTTGTAGTAAAGGTGTACCACTCAAGTAATCATCTATACCATCAAAATCTATGGCTGCATAAGTTGGTGGATTAATATCAAATAAATCTCGGTAATCTAAATCGCCTCCTAATGTTAAATCAAAATCAGCATCAGGCAAAATTGATAAATCTGTAGGGTCTTCTATATCTTCATTAACATCTAAAACAGGATCATTAACATTTGTTGTTTCAAAAACATCATTTAATCCATCATTATCTGTATCAATACCTGCTGTAGTGTTTGCCATTCCGTTTTCTTCAATATCTGGTATTCCGTCGTTATCAGAATCGCTATCAAACATATCGATTAAACTATCACCATCAGTATCAACAGGCGTAATTCCAGTACCATAATTAGTATAAATCCCTGTTACAGGATCAATACTACCTATAGGCAATAAATATCCTAGAGTAGTTTGTGCCTCTACATTATCTGGTATTCCATCGTTATCACTATCAATATCTAATGAATTTAAGTCTCCATCTCTGTCGCTGTCACAAACAGAATCAACGCCTAACTGTGTTAGTCGTAAAGCTGTGCTTGCAATAGATCCTGTGGTGCCAAAAATTAAATCGATATGAGAAAAGATATCAAATTCTAAATATAGCCAATGTGCGGTATCGCTATTAAATGAACCTCCTTCATCTGTCCAATTAGTTGTATCTCCAGCCAAAGTTGGGTCTAGTCTGTATAGTGTATATCCTGCAGGATCTGGGCCATTTACAAATCCTCCTTGTTGTAATTCAGTTGTTGATGCAAGGTATGGTATTATTGTGCCTGTAGCCGTTGAAGGATTAAAACCATTTATCTCAGTGTAATCAGAACCTGAATCACTATCGTTATCTCTAAGCTGTAATATTAAATCGTATAGTACAGCAACCTCTCCTACAGGATTGGAGGGAGTTGCTGTTCCAGAATATACCAAATCTAGAGAATAGCTTACATAAGTATCGTTAACAGGATTTGTAACAGACATATTCAAATTCCCATTACATTGTACTTGAAATACACCATTAATACTTTGAATAGTGAGTACAATATCATAATATGTCCCTTGATAAAACAAAGCGTTTGAATACAAAACTTTTTCTCCAACAAGAACATCGTTTAAATTTGTAGCTGTTAATAATGAAGGTGTATTAAAATTAATAGCAGCTGAACACTCATAGGTATCAATAATGCCATCATTATCATCATCTTCGTCACAAATATCTGAAATACCATCTCCATCAAAATCAGGATTACCAGAAGCCACAGCATCACAAGGATATGTTACTGTTAATGTTGCAGACCTTACTTCTCTGAAACACAATAATTCGTCGTAAGTTATAACAACAAAATACTCATTACCATCTAATCCAGTAACATCACTAATATTTAATCGATCACTGTTTATACCATTGTAAAGACCAGAAAGTGATAACGCTACACCTCCAGCATCAGGATCTCCCAAATACCATTGATAATTTGAATTAAAGGAGGAAAAAAATGAAGAAAATCCACTATAAATTGGGTTGCCAGTACCATCAAAATTTTGTGTTTGATATGCCTCTACACCCACTCTAAAGCTTACACCTTCTCCTTCATCTGCAGATTGATTTATAGGATCAACCACATCAATTCTAGTAGCCTCAACTTCATTAGCAGTGACTCCATTATATCCACCACTACTTCCAGTTACTCGACCATTAACATCAAAGCCTGTACCGTCTAATATCCCATCTCCATTCACATCAACACCACCAGATTCAATTACATCATTACAACCATCATTATCACTATCTAGATCTAAGTAGTTTGGTATACCATCTCGATCCGTGTCAATATCGCATATTGTTTCATCAAATGTAATACCTATAGTATCAAGGTCAACTTGTATAACGCCAGCATCATAAAAAACAAACCTTATATAATATATGGTATTTTGATTTAGGGTGTAACCATCTAAAACATTGAAATCATTGTATCTGTAAGATGTTGTATCTGTATCCGGAGTAGTGCCATCATCTAAAACTGTGTAAGTTGCAAAAGTTGCATCAGTTGAAATTATTACACCCATTTTTAAAGTAGATGGTTCAAATCTGTCTATTACTTTTTTATCTAAGTGTAAAGTAGCATCTAAAGTTCCTAATTGAAATTCCAAGTAGTCATTAGCAGATAGCGCTGTAGCAAACGTAGTTTCATCAGCTCCAGTAAACCTATAATCAAAAGCCCATGACGTATCAACAAGCCCAGATCCAAAATTGGTTGTAGTATATGGAGTTGTATTCGCAGAGTCATATAAGGATGTTGAAAGTAAATGATAATCTCTACCATAATTCCAAGCCAAACGATAATTTTCGTCATCCCTCAGGTAAAAACTACATCCTGCGCCTTCTTCAGTATCTAAAATACCATCATTATCATCATCAAGGTCTGTAGCGTCAACTATTAAATCTCCATCAGAATCTTGAGCATTTATCGAGTAAGTAAACAAACATAGACTAACAATAAACACTTTTAAAAGTGGTTTCGTTTTCATAATTAACATTGTAGATTTGGGCAAATCAAAATTAATTTATTGCTAAATATTTAAATATGCGCATGTTAAAACCGATTGTTATTTTAAAAAAATCAATTCAAAGTCTTAGCACACCTTAAAAATGCTTTGAGGGAGGGGGATTAATCAAGTAATCCTGTAGTTACACAGAAATTTAATACAATAGTAGTTCAAAAAATCGACAAAAACAATAAAAAATCAGATTAAAAGTTATTTTTTTACGACAAAGTGATTATTTCGTATAAATATTTTTATGAATTAAAATTCATTCTTTTTCAATTTCACCACAAAAATCATTATAATAGTAGACAATTTCAGGAATAGTAGTTCTATTAAAATTACCCGAATCTGATTTATTTTTTATACCATCACAATCGTGAAAATATTTCTTAAGCTTTTTTTTGAAATTAGAAAAGATAGCTTCAAAATTTAAACCAGTAGTTAAGCTTAAAACTTTGTCGGCTCCTTTTCGCTTTAAATAATAAAATGTTTCTTCTACTTTATGATTATTTATTGGAAACCCTGTTTTGGAATTTAAACCTGAAGTTACCCAATAGCTTTCAATTTTGATATAAAGATTAACAGCTCCTTCCTCTACTAACTGTAATAATTGTGGATATGATTTTTTACTAAACTTAACATATAAGAAAGTAACATCATCAAATTCATAATGGAAAGTAACCCCTTTTATCATCAAATCAGTCCAAACGTCTGCTTTTCCTTCTTTCGATGCTTTAAACTTAACTTTATACTTTTCACTTGATATTGCTACAAAACCAACAAGTTTACCATACCCTTTAATTGAGGTACCGTCTAGAAAATGAATAGTTGCCTTTTCATAACCATCAAAAAACTCAACCTTTTTACTACAAGGAATTGCATTACCTAAATTGAATGCTAAAGTATACAAGAATAGTATTAAAATTTGTTTTTTCACGC
This sequence comes from uncultured Algibacter sp., assembly GCF_947490405.1. Taxonomy (GTDB): domain Bacteria; phylum Bacteroidota; class Bacteroidia; order Flavobacteriales; family Flavobacteriaceae; genus Algibacter_B. Next base: position 800,279 of record NZ_CANLGU010000001.1, read on the forward strand.
TAAACGATAAGGTCTACTAAATCCTCAATTTTAGAAATTAATTGAACTTTAATAACTGTATTTTTAAGTGATATTTTATTATATTTAGATACAAAAATAGTTGAAAATCCTAGTTTTTCAGCTTCTAAAATACGTTGCTCAACACGTTGCACAGGTCTAATCTCACCAGAAAGTCCAACCTCAGCAGCAAAACAAAAATCACGCTGTAATGCTTCATCTTCATTAGAAGATAAAATAGCAGCTATAACTGCCAAGTCTATAGCAGGATCGTCAACAGTTATGCCTCCTGTTATATTTAGAAACACATCTTTTGCTCCTAGACGGAAACCAGCACGTTTTTCTAAAACAGCCAGTAGCATATTTAAACGTTTTGCATTAAATCCAGTAGCGCTTCGTTGAGGAGTACCATAAACCGCTGTACTTACCAAAGCCTGCACCTCAATCATTAAAGGGCGCATACCCTCTAAAGTTGCTGCAATGGCATTTCCTGAAAGTTCTTCATCTTTTTTAGAAATTAAAATTTCTGATGGGTTAGACACTTCTCGGAGTCCAGAACCTTGCATTTCGTATATTCCTAATTCGTTTGTAGAGCCAAAACGGTTTTTATGAGCTCTTAAAATTCTGAATACATGATTCCTATCCCCTTCAAACTGTAAAACAGTATCTACCATGTGTTCTAAAATTTTTGGACCAGCAATGTTACCATCTTTTGTAATATGTCCAATTAAAAGTACAGGTGTTGCTGTTTCTTTAGCAAACTTTATAAGCTCTGTTGTACATTCTTTTATCTGTGAAATGCTTCCAGATGAAGATTCAATATAATCGCTGTGCAAAGTCTGTATGGAGTCAATAATTACAATGTCTGGTTCTAAAGACTCAATCTGTTTAAAGATATTTTGGGTTTTAGTTTCAGTTAAAATATAGCAGTTACTATTTTCTGGATTAATACGTTCTGCTCGCATTTTTATTTGCTTTTGACTTTCTTCACCAGAAACATAGAGTGTTTTGTATGGCAACTTTAATGAAATTTGAAGTAGCAATGTGCTTTTACCAATTCCTGGCTCCCCTCCCAATAGAGTTAATGATCCTGGTACAATACCACCTCCTAAAACACGATTAAGCTCCGTATCAAAGGTGTTTAACCTAGGTTCTTTTGAAGTATCAATATCATTAATTTGTAAAGGAATTGATGCTTTTTTTGTTTTAGATGTTGAAGTTTTCCAGTCGTTCTTTTCTGGCTTCTGGATAAGCTCTTCAACTATAGTATTCCATTCTTTACAGGCATTACATTGACCTTGCCATTTAGCATATTGCGTGCCACAGTTTTGACAAAAAAAAGTAGTTTTTACTTTAGCCATTAATATCCAAAATCTTCTTTGATTAACTCTGCTTTTTCTAAAACTTCATCCTTTGTAATACCAGCTATTTCATCTAAAGTGTAAGCAGATTGATAAGTGCGCATTGCCTTTTTAGTTTCTCCTGTTTCTTCATAAAATCGCCCTAAATAATAACCTCCCAAAAGTGTTTCTGGGTAAGCTTTTCTTGCCATTTTACCAAGTTCTTCATAATACTCATAAAACTCATTTTTTTCAATAGCTGCAGATATGGCTTTAAAATCATTAATTAATACCTTCTTATCAATACCAAATAAATCAGAAATGGATTGATATTTTTCTTGCAGATAAAGTACTGGTGATATTTCTAATTCTAGGACAACATCTTTATACTCTTTTCTTGAAATAGGCTGAAATACTTTAAAAATGCTTTCCAAAGCACTTGGTATAGCATGAGTTGGTAAGGAGTAATGTGATGCGCTTTCAAAACTATCAAAATTATACACTAAATTTTCATTTTCAATTGCTGAAATATCAGTATTTAAAGCCTCTGTCATTCTTTTTATAGATTTAGCATCATTTTTGGTGTTTGCCAAATAGTAAAATGTTTTAGATTGTGTTTTACCCATAACTTCAGGAAGATAATCTATCATTTGTGGTGCCAATTCTGGACTAATACTAATATAAGCTTGAAATAAGGGTTGAGGCTTTAATAGATAATAGTTTATAAAATTAGCTGTCTCTCCATGTCCTACAGCTATTCTAAAATTTCCTCCTCGGTATGTTTTTTCTATATAAGGCATAAGCTCCATTCCTATAAACTCAAAAAAGGCGGCACCAGTTTCAATAGGCAACGAGTTTTGCTCAGAATACATACAATCATCAAAACGCTTGTCTATTTGATTAACTCCTACTACAATAGATTCGGGCATATCTTCCCAATAGGAATAATAATCAACATTCCCCGCAACAGCTTCAAACATATAATCACCATCTAAGACTATAAATATAGGATAGGTTTTATCTTCTTCATTATTATACCCTCTAGGTAATTGTATTTTTAATTCACGTTCTTCACCTAACTTGGAAGATTGAATAGTTTCATATTTTACTTGGGCTTCTGTAGTTTTAATAACTAGACAAAAAAACAAAAAGAAAATGACTGTTTTTTTCATTTTTAGAATGATTTGAGATTTACCAAGGGCAAGGTAAGAAATATAAGGTTTAGATTAAAAAAGGAAAAATTATAAGTTAAAAAAACACTTAGTCGTTTTTTGAAACTTTATTTCTGTTATAAATGGGTAAATAAATTAATGAAAGCCCTCCAAAAATAATAATCATTAATGTTTGAGATGCCCACATAATCCATCCAAATGCAATACTTGGATCTTCAGGAATACCAAAAATTGAAAATGCCGCGTAAATAGCCAAAGGATAAGATCCAATACCTCCATTTGTAGCGGCTATACTAAAACTTGCTGATATAAAACCTATTAAGATAGCTCCTATAGATATACCTCCTAATTCTGAAATAGAAAAAGAGGTTACATAAAACATTAGTACATACATAGACCATATAAACAAGGTATGAAAAATGTAAGCCCATTTCTTTTTCATTTTGAAAATACTTAAAGCCCCTTCTATTAATCCACTAACAAAGTTTCTTATTTTCAATGCAATCTTTAAATCACTTTTCCTAATAAATCTAAAAAACAGAATCATCATAATTACACCTCCAGTAAGAGCAATTATAATTTTTGTTGGGTTGAACTTTTCAATTAAAAAGCCATAAATAAAATCAAATTGAAGAAAAAGCGTTATTCCAATAATTCCAAACATAACGATTAAATCTGCAATACGTTCTGCTACTATAGTACCAAAGGCTTTTTGAAAAGGAACGCCTTCATAATTTGTTAGGATAGATGCTCTGGCTACCTCGCCAGCTCTGGGTATGGTATAATTAATTAAATAGGTAGCAAAAACTGCCATTACGCTATTTCCAAAACGCACATTGTATCCCATTGGCTCCAGCTGATAACGCCAGCGATACGCTCTAGACAAATGACTCAAAAAACCTAGAAACATACCCAATACTATCCAGGTATAGTCAGCATTTTTAGCATACTCAAGTAGTTCATCAATCGAAACCTTTGATAATGAATACCAAACCAAAAAAACTCCCAACAATAATGGGAGTGATATTTTTAATATGTTTTTTAATTTTTTACTCAAAAGTCTATTTCAATAAATTGGTTGCTTCATCTGGGAATACTAATGAAGGTTTAAACACTTTAGCATCCTCAATATCCATAAAAGCATACGTAATTAAAATTAGTGTATCGCCAACAGATACTTTTCTTGCAGCTGCTCCATTTAAGGTGATTTCACCACTTTTTCGTGGACCAGGAATACAATATGTTTCAAGGCGTTCACCATTGTCATTATTTACAATTTGAACTTTCTCTCCCTGTATGATGTTGGCAGCATTCATTAGGTCCTCATCAATAGTTATACTACCAATATAGTTAAGTTCTGCACCTGTGCATTTAACTCTGTGAATCTTAGATTTTACTACTTGAATTTGCATGCGGCAAAGATAATTAATTTAATGCGATATTATCAATAAGTCTAATATCGTCTGCATATACTGCTATAAAAGCTCGATATGTTTTCTTGTTTGATTTTCGTTTAATTGGTTTTAAGGTTTCAGTGTCTGCTATAAGAAAGTATTCTAACTTCAACAAACCATGGTTAGCAAACTGTTTTTCAACCCATTCCGATACTTTACTAGCACTTTTTGTGCCAAATTTTTCTTTGGCAATTTTTAAAGTTTTATATATAAAAGGTGCTGCCGCTTTGTACTTAGGTTTTAGTCGCGTATTACGAGAACTCATAGCTAAACCATTAGTTTCACGGTGAATTTTACATCCTACAATTTTTACAGGAATGTTGTGTTTTTCAACAAGTTTTTTGATAATGGTTAATTGCTGAAAATCCTTTTCTCCAAAGTAAGCTTTATGTGGTTTTACAATGTCAAAAAAACGTTTTACAATCGTTCCAACACCATCAAAATGCCCAGTTCTAAACTTGCCTTCCATTTCAAACTCTAACCCATCAAAATCGAATGATTGAGACACTGTTTTACCTTCATAAATATCATTTACAGTTGGTGCGTAAACTATAATATCTGTTTTACTTACTGTTTTGAGTAACTCAACATCGTTCTCCAAAGTTCTTGGGTATTTCACTAAGTCTTCTTCGTTATCAAACTGCGTAGGGTTTACAAAAACACTTACCACAACCTTGTCATTTTCATTTAAAGCCCGCTTTACTAGTTGTAAATGCCCCTGATGTAATGCACCCATAGTTGGCACCATTCCAACAGTAAAATCATCAGCTTTTAAATGACTGATGGTTTTAGCTATATCTTCTTTTCTTGAGTAAACCTTCACTTTTTAATAAAAAATTAACGCGTGCAAACTTAATATTTTACAGTCAATTAGCATAAAATTTTGTACTTTTGCGTGTTTTTTATTTTCAATTTTAATTGAAAGAAAACATGAATTGCTATTAACATAGTATTATTTTAAGTCAACAAAATCAAATATATGAAAGATAAGAGGATATTGTACGTATCATCTGAAGTGGTGCCTTATTTACCAGAAACTGAAATTTCATCAGCTTCTTTTGAAGCACCTAGATTAGTAAACCAGCAAGGTGGACAAATACGAATCTTCATGCCCCGATACGGCAATATTAATGAAAGAAGACATCAGTTACATGAAGTTATAAGACTTTCTGGAATCAATTTAGTTGTAAATGACTTAGATATGCCACTTATTATTAAAGTAGCTTCAATTCCGAAAGAACGTATCCAGGTCTATTTTATTGATAATGATGAGTACTTTAAAAGAAAAGCAACTTTAACTGATGAGGACGGCAACCTGTTTTCTGATAATGATGAACGTGCCATTTTCTTTGCAAAAGGTGTTATTGAAACTGTAAAGAAATTAAACTGGGCTCCAGATATTATCCATGTACATGGTTGGTTAGCATCATTACTACCTTTATACTTAAAAGAATACTATAAAGATGAACCTTTATTTAATGAGAGTAAAATAGTTACATCTATATACAATCAAAGCTTTGAAGACACGTTAAACAAAGACATGATCAACAAAGTTAAGTTTGATAATATTAGTGAAGATGCTATTAAGCCATTAGAAACACCTTCATTCAACAACTTAATGAAAGTTGCTATTGACTATTCCGACGCTTTAATTGTTGGATCTGAAAACATTCCAGATGATTTAGATTCTTATTTAAAAGCATCAGACAAACCTATTTTAGAATTCAAAAGTAAAGATGAATTTGGTGAAGCTTATACTACTTTTTTTAACGAAACTGTTTTAAGTTAAACCTAAAAGTTCATTATATTTCATATGAAAAATATTTTTAAAGCCCTTAAATTTCCCTTTGTTTCACTTCTTATTTTGTTATCTTTTATTGCTTGCGATAAGGATTTTAATGTTATAGAAAGTGAAGTCCTTGGAGAAGAGAACGCTAACTTTTTTACAGATTCCATGATATTACCCATAGTTGCTCATAATAAGAAAGTTGAAGCTGTCCAAATAAATAATTTAGCGTCAAATCTTTTAGGTGTTTTTAATGATCCTGCATATGGTAGAACTACAGCAAGTATAATTTCTCAATTAACTCCAACTACTTTTGGCCCAAGTATTTTTGGAACAAATCCAGTACTTGACTCTGTAGCTTATAGCATTCCTTATTTTAGTAGATTAACTGAGGTTGATGTAACTACTGAAACATCTAAATATGCGATAGATTCTGTATATGGAAATCCAAGTAAACCTTTTAAATTAACTATTTATCAAAACAACTATTACTTAAGAGATTTCGACCCCAATGGAGACGTTAATAATACTCAAAACTATTTCTCAAAATCAACAGATATTACTAATCCAAATCATAATTTTGCTTTGGACGGAACTCAAACAATCGACTTTGACAACCATTTAGGAGAAAAATTAATTGAGACAACATTAACCCCAGGCTCTGAACAAGTAACATTGCTTCCACCCGGATTCAGATTGTTAGTAAAAGATGATTTAGAAAGTATTGCATTTTGGAAAAGTACTATTTTAGATAAAAGAGAAGACGCTGTTCTGGCTAATGCAAATAGCTTCAGGAATTATTTTAGAGGTTTATATCTTAAAGCAGAAGCCATTGGTGATGATGGTAATATGATTTTATTAGATTTAGAATCTGCAAATATTACTTTGTATTTTACCAAAGGTGCTAGTGATGCCAGAATACAAGGTGAATATGTTCTAAATTTTAGCGGAAATATCCTCAACTCTTTCATAAACGATTACAATATAACATTAGAAGACGGTGATCAAAATTTAGGAGATCAAAAACTATATCTCAAAGGCACCGAAGGATCAATGGCTGTGGTTAATTTATTTCCAACTCCCGAGGATTTACAAAACTTTAAAGATCAGTTTCTTGATGCGGACGGAAATCAAGTAAGGCTTATCAATGAAGCATTACTAATTATTCGTGAAGATGAATCGGTTGAAACCAACGGAAATCCTGATTTTCATAATTCAGATCGAATTTTCGCTTATGATATAAAAAATAATACAACCACAATTGATTATGATATTGACCCTATTGAAAGCAATGAAGCATTAAACTCTAAAACCCTTAGTTTAGGAAACAGAGATACGTCTGGAAGGTATAAAATTAGACTTACAGAACATCTTAATAGTATCTTACAACAAGATTCTACTAATTTCAAGATTGGATTAGTATTATCTACAAATGTTAACTACACTTCAATATCTGAAACTTTGAACTCAGGAAATTCTGATATTAATGGTGTGCCAGCAGCAGCAGTTATATCTCCTAGAGGAACTGTTTTATATGGTAGTAATGATAATGTTCCAGAGAGTAATAGACTACAGCTAAAAATATTTTTTACAGAAACTAGAAAATAGCACTTGTCTTGTACCGATTTAATAAACAAAATTACTATAAACCTATGATAAAGTGAGTTTTATCGTGTAAATCATTTAATTCGTATAATAATTAACTATCATAAGTAATTATTTTACATATTTGCTACGAATTTTAAAATAACCCCAAAATTAAGAATTATGTGTGGAATTGTTGGATATATAGGACCAAGAGAAGCCTACCCAATTATAATAGAAGGTCTTAAACGTCTAGAATATAGAGGATATGATAGTGCTGGAATTGCATTATTTGATGGCTCTGATCTTAAGGTATCAAAAACTAAGGGTAAAGTAGCTGACTTAGAGGAACGCTCTGAAAAAGAAATTTCAAAAAATGGAAATGTTGGTATCGGGCACACGCGTTGGGCAACTCATGGAGTCCCAAATGATATTAATTCACACCCACATCTTTCTAACTCAGGAGAGTTAGTTATTATTCATAATGGAATAATAGAAAATTATGAAACTCTTAAACAAGAACTGATTTCTAGAGGATATACTTTTAAATCGGATACTGATACAGAAGTATTGATTAACTTAATAGAAGACGTTAAAAAACAAGAAAATGTAAAACTTGGCAAAGCTGTTCAAATAGCTTTAAATCAAGTTATTGGTGCATATGCTATTGCTGTATTTGACAAAAACAAACCTGAGGAAGTTGTAGTTGCACGCTTAGGAAGTCCGTTAGCCATAGGTATTGGTGAGAATGAAGATGAATTTTTTATAGCAAGTGACGCTTCGCCTTTCTTAGAATATACTAAAAACGCAGTATATCTTGAAGACGAAGAAATGGCTGTGATAAGATTTCACAAAGGCATAAAAATTAGAAAAATTCATGATGACTCTTTAGTAGACACATATGTTCAAGAACTACAAATTAACTTAGAACAAATTGAAAAAGGAGGTTACGACCATTTCATGTTAAAAGAAATTCATGAGCAGCCTAAAGCTATTACAGATACTTACAGAGGAAGATTATTAAGGAATGAAGCTATTATTAAGATGGCAGGTGTTGAGGACAATATGAAGAAATTCCTTAATGCAAACCGTATTATAATTGTAGCCTGTGGCACTTCGTGGCATGCAGGATTAGTTGCTGAATATATTTTTGAAGATTTAGCAAGAATACCTGTTGAAGTTGAGTATGCTTCTGAATTTAGATATCGTAATCCCGTTATCAGAGAGGATGATATACTTATAGCTATTTCTCAGTCAGGAGAAACAGCAGATACATTAGCCGCTATTAAATTGGCCAAATCCAAGGGCGCATTTGTATTTGGTGTATGTAACGTAGTAGGATCATCTATCGCTAGAGAATCTGATGCAGGAGCTTATACCCATGCGGGTCCAGAAATTGGAGTAGCCTCAACCAAAGCATTTACAACACAAATTACTGTTTTAACACTAATGGCTTTGAGACTTGCAAGGGCTAAAGGAACTATTAGTAGTTCTGATTTCCGTCAGCATCTCCTAGAATTAGAAATGATACCTAAAAAGGTTGAAAAAGCTTTAGAATCAGATGAAAACATAAAAGTTATATCTGACGTTTATAAAGATGTTAGTAATTTCTTATACTTAGGAAGGGGTTATAATTTTCCTGTAGCACTTGAAGGGGCTCTTAAGCTTAAAGAAATTTCATATATACATGCTGAAGGCTATCCTGCTGCAGAAATGAAACATGGACCAATAGCACTTATTGATGAAAATATGCCCATAGTAGTTATTGCTACAAAAAAAGGACACTACGAAAAAGTAGTCAGTAATATTCAAGAGATTAAATCTAGAAAAGGCAAAATTATTGGAATCGTTACTGAAGGTGATGAGCAAGTTAAAGCACTAGCAGATCACGTAATAGAAGTACCTGAAACACTAGAATCACTTTCTCCACTTCTAACAACAATCCCCCTACAGCTATTATCATATCATATTGCAGTCATGTTAGACAAAAACGTTGACCAACCAAGAAATTTAGCTAAATCTGTTACTGTAGAATAGTTAACATATCTTATCAATAAGAGAATTGCCAAGTTTAAAAAAAACTCGGCAATTCTTATTTTTAACCCCTATTTATTTTTTATTTCACAATAAATTAGCATGTTTTTTGTTAAAAAAATACTATGCATGCATAATTTTTTATATTTTTAGCGACTAGCATAGTATTATTTTTTATGCTATCTTGTTATAAAACTTAAACTAAAAATTATTAAATGAAGACAATTCTCCCCTATTTAGTGCTTTTCCTTTGTGGGATTTCTTTCTCACAAACGACAATTACAGGTTCAGTCGTCGATAATAACAGCCAACCCATACCTGGGGCGAATGTTATAATTTTAGGAACTTCTACCGGAACCGTTACCGATTTTGATGGTAACTTTACACTAACAACTAATCTAAGCCCTCCTTTTACGCTTCAAGCTAGTAGCATTGCTTTTGAAACAATTACTGAGGAAGTTACATCTAATAATCAAAAAATTATTTTTGTTTTAAAAGAAGGTACCTCTCTGGATGAAGTAGTTATTTCTGCCTCCAGAACTCCAGAACGTATTTTTGAATCTCCAGTAACTGTGGAGCGATTTGGTTTAAAACAAATAAAAAATACCGCATCAGCTGATTTCTATGACGGATTAGAAAACCTCAAAGGTGTTGATGTAAACACTAATAGTTTAACCTTTAAATCGGTTAATACAAGGGGGTTTGCTACTTTTGCCAACAACAGGTTTATGCAGTTAGTAGATGGTATGGATAATTCTACGCCAGCACTAAACTTCCCTATTGGAAATTTGGTAGGTATGACTGAAACCGATGTATTAAGCGTTGAGTTACTCCCAGGTGCATCTTCAGCACTTTACGGAGCTAATGCCTTTAATGGTATCCTATTCATGCGAAGTAAAAATCCTTTTGACCATCAAGGTATCAGTGCGTCTTTTAAAAGAGGGATAACTTCTCAAGAATCAGCTGGAGACAATCCTTACACAGATGTAAGTTTCAGAGCTGCATATAAATTTAGTGAAAAAGTTGCTGCTAAAATTAATTTTGGTTATTTGAAAGGTACGGATTGGGCTGCAACAAGCGAAATTGATAAAATAAATCCAAATAGAACAAGAGCTGACCTTGATTATGATGGTATTAATGTATATGGCGATGAAGTTGCTGCAAACATAAGAGCACTTGCTCCAAATAGTATCAAAGGAATAATTCCTGATGTTACAATTAGTAGAACAGGTTATAATGAAAGATATTTGACTAATTACAATGCTGAAAGTATAAAAACTGACTGGGGTGTCTATTATCGCCCATGGGAAAATGACTTTGAAATTCAATATGTTGGAAAAGTAGGAACAGGTTCAACTATTTATCAAGGAACCAATCGCTATAATATTGCAAACTTCTTTCAACAACAGCATAAATTAGAATTTAAAAACGATAATTTCTTTTTAAGAGGTTATGTTGTTTCTGATAAAGCTGGCGACTCATACGATATGGTTTTTACTGGTATAAATATCAATAGAGCATGGAAGAGCGATGAAGATTGGTTTGGACAATACATTGAAACTTATGCAGGAGCTACTCTTACAGGAGCTACTGAGGCGCAAGCCCATGCAGCAGCAAGAGCACAAGCTGAATCAGGACGTTTTTTACCAGGAACTCCACAATTTCAGGCTGCTTTTGATAGAAGCATTAATGATCCTGATTTAAGTACGGGTTCGAAATTTCAAGATGCATCAAAATACTACCATTCTGATGCTAATTATAATTTTAGCCACCTCATAGATTGGGCTGAAATTCAAGTAGGTGGTTCCTACAGGCAATATAGTCTTAATTCTTCTGGTACAATATACACAGATCTAGATGGCCCCATAGATTATTCTGAATTTGGTATTTACACTCAAGTTCAGAAAAATTTAGAGTTAAATGAAAATCTTGAATTAAAGCTAACTGGTTCTATTCGTTACGATAAGTCTGAATTTTTCGACGGTTTTTATTCTCCAAGAATTTCTGCAGGTTTAACGGTTAATGAAAATCATAATATTAGAGCTTCAGTACAAACTGGCTTTAGAAATCCAACAACACAAGATTTATTTATTGGTCTTGACGCCGGTAGAGCCATACTAGTTGGTTCAGCTCCTGATAATTTAGATAGATATGTTAGAACATTTCCTGTAAGTAACGAAGGGCAGGCTTCAGGCCAAGGAGCATCAGTTACTCAAACAGGACGTGTAGCTTATGAGAACTCTTATACTTTCAGTTCTGTTGAGAGATACCTAAGATCTAATAATGCAGACGACCTAGTCGTTTCAAATCCAGACATAATAAAGCCAGAACAAGTATCATCAGCTGAAGTGGGATATCGTGGTAAATTCAAAAATTTAATTGTTGATTTTAGCGCCTATTACAACAAGTACAAAGATTTTATCTCACAAGAGGTAGTTAGATCACCTTTCTATGGTATTGCTGGTGATGGCACATTATCGGTAGATGCTATTGATAATGATGATTATCAAGAATACAGTACATATACTAACTCACAAGCTGATGTTAATTCTTATGGTGCTTCCATTGGTATATCTACAAAGGTTTTTGGGAATTTTGATTTAAATGGAAGTTACACCTATGCAAAGCTAGATTTTGATAGAGTTAAATTTCCAGATTTTACAACTAACTTCAATACCCCTGAGCACAAGTTTAAAGCGTCGTTTGGAAACACTGAATTATTTAAAAACTTTGGTTTTAATATAGCTTATAGATTTAGCGATGACTATTTTTGGGAAGCAACATTTGGTAATGGTTTAGTACCAGAATATCATGTAGTTGATGCTCAAATAAACTTAAGAGTCCCAAGTTTCAAATCTACATTTAAAGCAGGAGCTACAAATCTTTTAGGAGATGAATACTTTACCGCTTTTGGTACTGGGTTTATTGGCTCAATGTATTATGTATCATGGACAATCAATAATCTATAAAAGAAATTAAAATGAAAAATATAAAATATATATTACTATTATTTGGTCTCATTGCTTTTATAGCATGTAATGAACCTGAAGATGTATTAAAAGACACGAATATAGAACCTGAACCTGAAATCATATTACCGCAATTGGTAACTGGATCAGTCGATTTCTCAACATACGTTGCAGTAGGAAACTCATTAACTGCTGGATTTTCAGACAATGCTTTATTTAAAGCTACGCAAGAGAATTCTATGCCTAATATATTATCTCAGAAGTTTGCACTTCTAGGCGGTGGTAGTTTTACGCAGCCATTAATGAATGATAATATTGGTGGACTTATTCTCGGAGGTAATATTATAGTCAATCCTTTAACAGGGAATCAACTATTCAAACCTAGGCTAGTAACCACTGGTGGTGCTCCTCAAGATTTATCTGATGTTATTGGGCCAGTAACACCTACTACTGACTTTGCATTAAATAATCCAACCGGACCATTCAATAACATAGGGGTTCCGGGGGCAAGAAGCTTTCATATGATTGCTCCTGGCTATGGGAATATAGCAAACTTCCCAGCTGCAGCAAACCCTTATTTTATAAGAATGACAGGTAATACTCCAAATGCAAGTATGTTAGAATTAGCAATGGCTCAATCACCTACTTTCTTCTCTCTTTGGGCTGGCTACAATGATGTTTTAGGTTACGCGACTTCTGGTGGTGATGGATCTAGCCCTATTACAGATAAACCAACTTTTGATTTTTCTATTTCTACTTTAATAACAACTTTAACTTCTGGTGGAGCTAAAGGTGTTGTAGCTAACATCCCTTATGTAACTGATATAGCACATTTCACAACTGTACCTTATAACCCTTTGGACCCTACAAACCCAGATTTCGGCTCACAAATTCCAACTTTAAATGGTATTTTTAGTCAACTCAATCAAGTTTTTGCTTTTTTAGAAAGTCAAGGAGTTCCAAATGCTACAGATAGAAGTATTGTATTTTCTCAAACTGCTGCAAGCGCAGTAATTATTAAAGACGAAACTTTAATAGATTTATCTGCACAAATAGCAGGTGTTTTCAATGCTAGCCCAACATTCCCTGCTTTTGTTGAATCTTTTGGATTGCCAGCACAAGCAGCTCCTATTGTAGCAAATCTTTTAGGCGCAGTGTATGGACAAGCTAGACAAGCTACACCTAATGATCTATTCGTATTACCTAGTCTATCAACAATTGGTAACGTAAATGAAGGGCAATCTGCTTTTTTACAATCTCAAGGTCTAACTAGAGCTTTAGCTGAACAATTTTCAGTTGAAGGCATATCTCTACCATTAGAAGATAAATGGGTTTTACTACCTAGTGAACAAGCAGAAATTAAAGCAGCAACAGATGAGTTTAATGATACAATTGAAACCGCAGCTAATAGTACTGGACTAGCCTTTGTAGACGCCAATGCTTTATTAACAAGATTGGCAACTACTGGTATTGCTTCTGATAATTTTATTTTAACTTCTAATTTAGTAACTGGTGGAACCTTTTCATTAGATGGTGTTCATTTAACTTCTAGAGGTTATGCCCTAGCTGCAAATGAATTCATGAAAGCAATTGATGCTGCATACGGCACCAATTTTGAAGCTTCAGGGAATTTGGTAGATATAGGAACGTATCCTACAAACTATTCACCTTTACTACCATAAAAAGATTTAAATAATCACTCCAAAAACACCTTCAATATGAAGGTGTTTTTTTATTAAAAAAAAGCTTAGCAAAACGACTTTCATTTTAAATTAAAAAATATATCTTTGCAGCGCGAAATCAAAACGTATTTCGCTCAATTAAGTCGCATAATATTAAACAAATAAGTAATGTCTAAAGTTACAGGTAAAGTTGCACAAATTGTAGGACCAGTTATCGATGTTGAATTCGCTGCTGGATCAGAACTTCCAAAAATTTACGATTCATTAGAAATTAACAGACCAGATGGTTCTATTTTAGTACTAGAAGTACAATCTCATATTGGAGAAGATACTGTACGTACTATTGCAATGGATTCATCAGATGGTTTAAGTAGAGGTACAGAAGTTGCTGCTACTGGCGCTCCTATACAAATGCCAATTGGTGATGATGTTTACGGACGCTTATTTAATGTAATTGGAGATGCTATTGATGGTCTTGGAGATTTACCTAAAGCTGGAGAAGCAGGTTTACCAATTCACCGTCAGGCACCAAAATTTGAAGATTTATCGACGTCTACTGAAGTTTTATTTACAGGTATTAAAGTAATCGATTTGATTGAGCCTTATGCAAAAGGTGGTAAAATTGGTTTATTTGGTGGTGCTGGTGTAGGTAAAACAGTATTAATTCAAGAGTTGATTAACAATATAGCAAAAGGTCACGGTGGTTTATCAGTATTTGCTGGTGTAGGTGAAAGAACTCGTGAAGGAAATGACCTTTTAAGAGAGATGTTAGAATCTGGTATTATCCGTTACGGAGATGACTTCATGCATTCTATGGAAGAAGGCGGATGGGATTTATCTAAAGTTGATAAATCTAAAATGAAAGAATCAAAAGCAACTTTTGTATTCGGACAAATGAATGAACCTCCTGGAGCACGTGCACGTGTTGCATTATCAGGTTTAACAATTGCTGAGTATTTCCGTGATGGTGCTGGTGAAGGACAAGGGAAAGATGTACTTTTCTTCGTAGATAACATTTTCCGTTTTACACAAGCTGGATCTGAGGTATCTGCACTACTTGGTCGTATGCCTTCTGCGGTAGGTTATCAACCAACATTAGCAACAGAGATGGGTGCAATGCAAGAGCGTATTACTTCAACTAAAAGAGGTTCTATTACATCTGTACAAGCGGTTTACGTACCTGCGGATGATTTAACGGATCCTGCTCCTGCAACAACCTTTGCTCACTTAGATGCTACAACTGTATTATCTCGTAAAATTGCTGAGTTAGGTATTTATCCTGCAGTAGATCCACTAGATTCTACTTCAAGAATTCTAACTGCTGATATTTTAGGTGCAGATCATTACGATTGTGCGCAACGCGTAAAAGAGCTTTTACAACGCTACAAAGAATTACAAGATATTATTGCTATCCTTGGTATGGAAGAATTATCTGAGGAAGATAAAATGGCTGTAGGTAGAGCAAGACGTGTACAACGTTTCTTATCTCAACCATTCCATGTTGCCGAACAGTTTACAGGTATACCAGGAGTATTAGTAGATATTAAAGAAACTATTAAAGGTTTTAATATGATTATGGATGGTGAATTAGATCACTTACCAGAAGCAGCATTTAACCTTAAAGGAACTATTGAAGAGGCTATAGAGGCAGGAGAGAAAATGTTAGCTGAAGCTTAAATTGGTTACTAGTTATTAGTTTAGGGTTATCAAAAAAACACCAATAACAAATAACTAACAACAAACAACTAAAGAATATGTATTTAGAAATTGTATCACCTGAAGCAACATTATTTAGCGGCGAAGTAACTAGTGTTTCTGTTCCTGGTGTTAACGGTGAATTTCAAATGTTAAACAACCATGCACCCATTGTATCGATTCTAAAAGATGGATTTGTAAAGATTTCTGGAACTATAGAATTGGATGAAGAGGTACAGGATAAATTCACAAAAGGTGACAACGGCGACACCTTATTAAAGATAAATTCTGGAACTCTTGAAATGAAAGACAATAAAGCTATTGTTTTAGCTGATTAATATTATATTGAAATAAAAAAAGCCTGTGAAATTAATTTCACAGGCTTTTTTTTACTCTAATGTTTTATGCTGCACTAATTGTAATTAATAAAAATAGTAGTTACTCACTTTAGCTAATTATATTTTTTAATTGTTTCTATTAGTATTTTCAATAAAACTATTAATAGGAATCTTTTATGTCCCATTTTAAAATTTCCCAATCTTGATTATTAGAATGGTACGAGATGAGCACTTTAAATCCAATTGCATAATGCGCATTAAGTGATCGTAGATTAGTTTCATCTACCTCTGTTATAATAGCATTATACTCTTGTTTTATCTCATCCCTCATTTTGCTATACATCCCTCTAAAAATTCCTTTTTTTCTAAATGCTTTATCAATACATATTTGACCCATTACAATGTATTTTAAAGTACTTGGTATGTTTGCCTCAATTTTTGTAAACATAGGTTTTAAAACATCTATATCTTCTTTAAAATCTTTTACCATTGATAATGCATAACCTACTACATTATTATTGCTGGTAGCAATAATATGGGGACATTTGCTATTCATGCTTTTAAGTAACTCAAAACTATGGTGTACGGTAACAAATCCTTCTTTTTGTTTTTCTTCTTCTGAAATTGAAGTTGGAATGTTTTTTTGTTGGAGCTCTAGAATTTGATGTAATTCTTGATCTGTAACCGCTGTTTTATAACTAATACTCACGGTTAATATTTATACCTTTTTTATGACATTTGTTACTATACCCCAAATAACAAAATCATTATCATCAGTTATTTTTATAATTGGGTAATGCGGGTTTTCTGGTTGTAACCAAACACCTTCTTTATTTACTTTTAGGCGTTTTACGGTAAACTCGCCATCTAAAAAACAAACGGCTATTTTATTGTGCGTAGGCTCTAAACTTCTATCTATTACTAGTAAATCGTTATCGTCTAATCCTGCGCCTATCATAGATTGTCCGCTAACACGTGCAAAGAATGTAGCTTCTTTGTTTTTTATAAGCTCCTTATCTAAGGAAAGACGTTGCTCTTTAAAATCCTCAGCTGGTGATGGGAATCCTGCTGAAATTCCTGTATCAAAAAAAGGAGCTCCTAAGCCATTTATTTGGTTTGGAGTGAAAAAGGTTAGGTTGTTAGATTTATGCAATATCATTGGGTATAGAATTTTGTTGGCAGTTAAGTGCGTTAGGGATTGCAGCGGCATCCTTTTTTGCTTTTTCTGCAAAAAAGATATAGCGGAAAGCCCGACCCCTTGTGGGTAACGCCCATATACTTATTTTATGTTCTTAAAATTAGTTTAATTTTTTGAGATTCTTAGTTTATTTAACAACTATAATATCATTAATATTGGTTGTGTAACGTGGCGATAAGCGTTCTTGACGCATTTTCCAGGTGCGTTTTAGATCTTGGCTAGCTAGTTTTACTTTGTTATTGGCGTATTTGGAGTTTAAACCGTCTATGGCGTGCATTAAAGGTTTGTGCTTAGGGTTTTCGGTATCGAACATTTGTAACTGGTGGTTATTGGTTGGCACCAAGCCCATAACAATGACGCCCGCGCGCTTGTACTTTATGCCGGCTTTGAAAATGCTTTTTACGGCGTTAACAGCTTGCTGGCTAATAATTAGGTTGGAATCTGTGGGATAGGGTAAACTGACTACCCGACTTGCACGATGCTGCTCTAAATCTTTTTTATGTCTGTCGCTTTGCAACGTTACATATATCATGTGGCAACTAGAACCCTGTTTGCGTAATTTTTCGGCACAACTTGTAGCAAAGGTGGAAATGCGTTCTTTTATATTATCGATATCAGAATAGGTGTACTCGAAGCTTCTTGTGGTAGCTATGGCACGTTTTGCTTCTACTTCGTCTAATTTTATTTTTGAAATGCCTTCCAAATCTTTTTTGAGTTTCCAGCCTGTGATTGTAAAGTTTTTGCGTACCCAATGATCTGGAAGTTGTGTAAAATCATAAGCTTTTTTACAACCTTTGGCTTTTAATCGTTTTTGTAAGCCACGGCCAATACCCCAAACATCTTCAATATCAATCCATTTTAAGGCTTTAATACGTTTTTCTTCTGAGTCAATTACATACACGCCTTTTGTTGCTTCTGGAAATTTTCGAGCTACCTTGTTAGCGACTTTACTTAATGCTTTTGTTGGCGCAATACCTACGCTAGTTGGAATACCTGTCCATTTTAAAATGCGCTGCCGCATTTGGTTGCCATAGTCTTCAAAATCATGCTTTTCAAAACCTTTAAATTCTAGAAAAGCTTCGTCTATACTATATACCTCAACATCTGGCGTGTATTGCTCTAGAATCGTCATAACCCGATGACTCATATCACCATACAATGGGTAGTTTGAAGATAATACTTCTATTCCATTTAGTTTACAAAAGCTGTCCCACTTAAAAATAGGTGCGCCCATAGGTAAACCAATGGCTTTAGCTTCGTCACTTCTAGAAATAACGCAACCATCGTTATTACTTAAAATAGCAACGGGTTTGTTGCGTAAATTAGGATTAAAAGCGCGTTCACAAGACGCATAAAAATTGTTACAATCTACTAGGGCGTACATGCGTATAAAAGTAATATGATTTCTTCAATTTTTGAACTAAAGCTCTTTATTATATTTGTTAAATGTTTAAAAGTGACCTTATAATTAGCGAACCCAATAAGCCTCTTATTAATAAAATTATAGTAGCATTATTGTACGCTGGTTTATTTAGTTATGTTATGTATTTATATCGATATAAAGACCTTTTAAATCATCCAGAAAAATGGACAATCATAATATATTTAGTTATTTTATTCCTAATATTATTTTTTTCTTCGTTCATGTCAATAGCATCCCATAGTATACATTTAAATTTCAAGAACAATAAAATACAACATCAATTTAGAGTTGGTCTTTTTAATTATAAAGAAGTGTGGCAAGATTTAGTAGATCTCAGTTTTTAAAACTGGCAGCTATTTCCAAATAAATATGTGGTATCAAAAGAATAAAATTTTAAACTTAATGACTTTGGATGATTCAGAAAAAGCAATGGAAAATGGCTTTCTAATTTCTGAAAAATTAGATATAGATTTACTTGATGCAAGAAAAGCTGGGTACCACAAATGGGTTAACAAGCAGGTTTATAAAGAAACTAAGAAAGTTATCTACTCTGATTAAAAAAGCTTTTCTTTTTTTATAATTGTTGTACCAATACGTTTGTAAGTAGCTTCTTTTCCGTTAACACAGAACGTATACGTACCCTTTGCTTTTTGTTCTGAAATGGATAAAAGCACAACATCTTCAACATCACAATTATATGCCTTAGCAACTTTCTTTTTTACATGATTTATAGTAGCACGCCCTTTCTTTAATTGCCCTTGTATTTTTGTGTTTAGTTTAGGTTCTATATAATCTTGTGGTAGATTACAGTTAGGACCTTCTTCTTTTGATTTTGATACGGTTGTAGCTACTGAATCTGTCTTTGGCACTTCAGCATCTATATACTCCCAAGTGAAATCTGCTTTTAGTAATACACGCCTGCCATCATCGGTTTTTACAATATGGTTATCTTGAGCAAAACCAATAGAAGAAACAAGTAGCAGAAAAAAAAAGATAAATGATTTCATAGCAATAAATGTAAAGTTAAAAACGGTTCTCAAAAATACAATTTAATCTTCAACATACTCTAAAATATCTGCAGGTTGGCAATCTAAAGCTTTACATATAGCCTCTAATGTAGAAAACCTAACTGCTTTGGCTTTTCCTGATTTTAAAATAGACATATTTGCTGTGGTTATACCAATAATTTCAGCTAGCTCTTTGCTTTTCATTTGCCGCTTAGCAAGCATAACATCAAGATTTACGATTATAGACATGCTTATTATATAGTTAAATCATTCTCTTCTTGAACATACCTTCCTTTTTTCAAAACATCTAAGTAGAGATATATTAAAAATGCAATTACTAAATGTGCTAACACAATAAAATAATCATCTTCCAGACGAATACTCACACCTCGTAATAAAAATGAAGCTGTAAATACTATAATATAAATTAAAGGCACCAAATTTAATATCATGAAGAAGCGTAATCGTTTTAATGGTTTCGTTTCAAACACCTTTTTTTCAATAAATACTTTTAGAAAATTTTTAAATGCATAAAAATAAATGATGTAGTACGACATAGCTGTCCACATGATAAGAACGGCATAATTGAATGGAACATTTATGCGTAAACCTAATAAGGGAACATGCACTTTCGCACGATTCTCAATAACCTCAACAAAAGGAATTTGTATTCCATATTTATATTCCAAATAGGATAGCATTGAAAAAATCATTACAAAAAGCAGAAGAAATGCAACGCAGTAGAATAATATTAACGATGTAAAATAAGCTAGTTTTTTCATTTTATTATTGTTTAACGATAACAAATATATAATAAATTATCGAAAAACAATAATTTATGCGTTGAAAATTTATTTTCGCAATTAGACCTATCAGGTTTTGAAAACCTGACAGGTCTTAACTATCTTTGATTTATGCTACCTAAAAAACTACAAGACAAATTAGAAGCACGCAAAGCGAATAATGCCTTACGCCAACTTGGAATACAAAGTAGTTTGGTAGATTTTTCATCAAATGATTACTTAGGTTTTTCAAAATCTAAAACTATTTTTAATAATACACACAAATTTTTAAAAGGCCATGATATTACTAATAATGGCGCAACAGGTTCTCGGTTGCTTTCTGGAAACCATGCTTTATATCATCTTGTAGAACAGCAATTATGCAAATTTCATAATAGCGAAAGTGCATTAATATTCAATTCGGGTTACGATGCCAACATTGGTTTTTTCTCTAGTGTACCTCAACGTGGAGATGTCATCTTGTATGACGAATATATTCATGCTTCCATTCGCGATGGCATTTCAATGAGTAATGCCAAAGCTTATAAGTTTAAGCATAATGATTTAGATGATTTAGAAAAAAAATGTCAGACTGAGCGCAGTCGAAGTCCAAAAGAAACAATCATCTACATTGTAACAGAATCTGTTTTCTCTATGGACGGCGATTCTCCCGATTTAAAAAAACTATCGCAGATAAACAATAAACATAAGGCACATTTAGTGGTAGATGAAGCACATGCCATTGGTGTTTTTGGAGAACGGGGCACAGGTATAATTCAAGATTTAAAACTTGAAAAAGAAGTTTTTGCACGCATCATCACTTTCGGAAAAGCTATGGGATGCCACGGTGCTGCTATTTTAGGAAGCAAAAAACTAAAACAATATCTCGTTAATTTTTCACGTAGTTTTATTTATACTACAGCATTACCTCCACATAGTTTAGCAACCATAAACACAGCTTATAATACATTACAAGACACTAAGAATATTACTAAACTACGCAACAACATTAACCACTTTAAAGCTGAAATAAAAAGAAATAAGCTTGAAACTATTTTTATTGCATCAAATTCTGCCATTCATTGTTGTATTATTTCTGGGAATGATAAAGTGAAATCTATTTCAGAAAAACTTCAGAATAGTGGTTTTGATGTTAAACCTATACTTTCTCCTACAGTTCCTGAAGGACAAGAGCGTTTACGTTTTTGTTTACATAGTTTTAATTCAGAAAATAATATATCTAATGTATTACAACAACTGGCCACTTTAATAAATATATGAGCAACACATTTAAAACCATTGCTAGATTTCAATACTCCACAGAAGCGCAAATTATAAAAGGACGTTTAGAGGCTGAAGGTATTCAAGTGTTTCTAAGTGATAATTTAACTATAGATACAGATCCACTGGTAAGCAACGCTATTGGTGGTGTAAAACTTAAGGTACTATCAGCTGATGCTTTAAAGGCGCAACATATTTTAGATTCTATAAATAAATATTCAATAGACGATGACGGAAATACCATAAATTGTCCTAATTGTCAAGGACAACATATCGAGTTATTTTCAACAATAAAAGATGCTAAATCATTATTCTGGTTTATTTTTGGCGTATTATTTTCTGCACTTCCATTTTATACAAGACATAAATACAGGTGTGAAGATTGTAAAACCGAATTCGATTTAAAATGACAACATATTTCATCACAGGAATCTCAACCGATGTAGGCAAAACAGTAGCATCTGCCATTATAACCGAAGCTTTAGAAGCCGATTATTGGAAACCTGTACAAGCTGGAGATCTAGACAACTGCGATACTAAAAAAGTAGAGCGCTTAGTATCAAATACTAAATCTAAATTTCATCCTAATGCTTATGCGTTAAACACGCCTATGAGCCCCCATGGTGCAGCAGATATAGACGGTATCGAGATTGACATTAAAGCCATTAAAGCACCAATAACCAAAAACCATTTGGTTATTGAAGGCGCTGGTGGTTTACTTGTTCCTTTAAATAACAAAAACACCATTCTAGATTTAATACAGCCAGATTATAAAGTAATTGTAGTATCTCGACATTATTTAGGCAGTATCAACCACACCCTCTTAACTGTAAATACTTTAAAAGAAAAAGGGTTTAATGTGTCTATTCTTTTTGGCGGAAACGAACACAAATCAACGGAAGACATCATAAAAAAAATGACACAAGTTCCAGTAATTGGAAGAATTAATGAAGAGCCTTATTTTGATAAAAATGTGGTTAAAGAGTATGCAAAAAAATTCTATGATAAGCTTTGATGAAGCCTGTCATTCCTGTAAAAACAGGAATCCAGAAAAAAGATAATAAAATAATAGATTCCTGCCTCCGTAGGAATAACAAAAATATATGAGTTTACAAGAACGCGATAAAAAACACCTGTGGCATCCACTAAAACAACATCAATTAAACCCAGATAGTTTAGCTATAATAAAAGCTAAAGGTTGCATTTTAACAGATGAAGATGGTAACGAATATATTGATGCAATAGCATCATGGTACACCTGTATGTATGGGCATTGTAATGATTATATTATTGAAGCTACCCATAAACAGATGCAGCAACTAGACCACGTAATGTTTAGCGATTTCACACATGAGCCAGCTATAAAATTATCCGAAAAACTCATTAAGATACTTCCTAAAAATCAAAGTAAAATTTACTTTAACGATAACGGTTCTACAGCCGTAGAAGCTGCTATTAAAATGGCATTACAATACTATTTTAATAAAGGTGAAAAACGCTCTACATTTATAGCTTTTGAAAACGGGTTTCATGGAGACACTTTTGGTGCTATGAGTGTTTCTGGGCTTTCTGTATATAATGGCCCTTTTGAAGACTTTTTAATTAATGTACTCCGTATTCCCACACCAAACGGTGCAAATCATCAAGATATAATTTCACTTTTAGAGCAATATATTTCAGATTTCAAAATAGCAGGTTTTATCTACGAACCCTTAATTCAAGGTGCTGCAGGCATGAAGATTCATAACAGCAACGGTTTACATACCATTTTAAAATACTGTAAATCTAAAAACGTGCTTACTATTGCAGATGAAGTCATGACAGGCTTTGGAAAAACAGGCAAAAACTTTGCTTCAGATTATATTGACACTAAACCAGATATCATTTGTTTAAGTAAAGCGCTTACGGCAGGTTTACTGCCTATGGCTATTACATCTTGCACCCAAGACATATATCAAGGTTTTTTAAGTAACGAGATGTCCAAAGGCTTTTTTCACTGCCACACCTATTCTGCTAATCCTGTGGCCTGTGCTACTGCCATTGCAGGTATTGAGCTTTTAACCTCAAAAGAAATACAAACCAATATAGAAAGAATAATACAAGCCCATAAAAAGTTCGAAAAACATATCAAAAACCATCCAAAGGTTAATAGCACAAGGCATTTAGGTGTTATTTTTGCCTTAGATATAGATACAAAAATGGAACGTTATGGCGATTTACGCGATAAACTTCTAAAATTCTTTATGGATAGAGGCGTGTTTTTAAGACCCCTCGGTAATACCATTTATATACAAGTACCATACGTGATTTCAGATACCGAATTACAAAAAGTTTATCAAGTTATTGAGCATGCTTTAGATATTATCTAGAGCGTTACCCACAAGGGGTCGGGCTTTCACTAGTCGCTCTCTGCGAGGAGCTCCAACATACCGTTCAATCCCTAACGCACCTTCCTGCTATAGCCAGTGCTAAAATAAACTATAACACATCTGTAAAAGTATTTGTAAATACAACAGCAATTTAAATCAATACACTAAATTTGCACACTTAATGTAAATTGAATTTATTTTTCAGATTATAACGCTATACGATGAGATGCTGAAAACAATCCTGATAGTAATCCGGACAGCATCATAACAACCATGAATAAACCAATCTCCATTACAGCCATTTCATCTATATCCTCACTTGGTACAACCCATGAAGATATATGGAATAGTTACCAAAACGGCAAACACCATATTTCAGAAAAAGAGGTGTTAGGTAAACCTGTACTTGTATCTCAAATTTCTAATGGAACAAAACAAGAGATAGAAGCATTACGACATTCAGATAGTAAATACAAATCTCTAGATGACACCGTATTGTACGCCATATACGCCTCAAGGCGAGCGGTAAAACAAGCCCATTGGAATGCTTCAGACAATTTTGGTATAAACATCGGTTCGTCACGTGGTGCCACAGGCTTGTTTGAAACCTATCATCAATCTTTTATAGAGAATCATAAAGCAGAAACCCTAAGTTCTCCAACCACTACTTTAGGGAATATTTCCTCTTGGGTAGCACACGATTTGCAAACCCAAGGTCCAGAAATTAGCCATTCTATAACCTGTTCTACAGCATTACATTCTGTATTAAACGGTATCGCATGGATTAACTCAGGCATGTGTGATAAATTTTTAGTGGGCGGTAGCGAAGCGCCTTTAACACCCTTTACCATTGCACAAATGCAAGCCTTAAAAATCTATTCAAAAGAAAAAGGCGACTTTCCATGTCGCGCTCTAGATTTAAACAAAACCAAAAATACCATGATTTTGGGAGAAGGTGCAAGCATGATTTGCTTAGAAAAAGGAGCAACCAAAAACGCATTAGCTACTATAAAAGGATTTGGATATGCAACTGAAATTTTAAAACACAATATATCCATTTCAAGTGATGCCAAATGTTTTCAAAAATCAATGAAAATGGCTTTGGGCAATTTAAATCCAGATGCTGTTGATGTTATAGTAATGCATGCCCCAGGAACAGTAAAAGGCGATGTTTCAGAATATAAAGCAATACAAAAACTCTTTAAAGATAAAATGCCAATTTTAACATCTAACAAATGGAAAATTGGCCACACATTTGGAGCTTCTGGTGCTTTAAGCTTAGAACTTGCAACCTTAATAATACAAAATCAAAAATGTATTAACATCCCTTATTTAAAACCTCAAAAAGCATCAAAACCCATAAAAAATGTCATGGTAAATGCTGTGGGTTTTGGAGGTAATGCGGTTTCTATATTATTAAATAAAAACTAAACATTTCATCTTTTAATTACTATTTTTGATATTAACTAACTGATAGATTTATGAGCGCGACCAAACATAACTGGACCAAACAAGAAATTCTAGATATTTACAACAAACCGTTTATGGAACTGCTTTATGAAGCAGCAACGGTTCATAGAATAAATCATGACCCAAATACAGTACAAGTATCTACACTGTTATCTATAAAAACAGGAGGTTGCTCTGAAGATTGTGGCTATTGTCCGCAAGCAGCACGTTACCATACTGATATTGAAGGGAACGATTTAATGTCTGTTCAGCAAGTTAAGGCTCAAGCATTACGTGCAAAATCTACAGGAAGCTCTCGTGTATGTATGGGTGCCGCATGGCGTAATGTAAAAGATGGCGAGGAATTTGACCAAGTGTTAGAAATGGTAAGAACCATTAATAAACTTGACATGGAAGTGTGTTGTACACTAGGTATGGTAACCGAAAATCAAGCAAAACGTTTAGCTGAAGCAGGGTTATATGCATACAATCATAATTTAGATTCTTCTGAAGAATATTATAAAGAAGTGATTTCAACAAGAGGGTATCAAGATAGATTAGACACTATTGATAATGTGCGTAAAACCAACGTAACTGTGTGTAGCGGTGGTATTATTGGTATGGGAGAAAATATTGAAGATAGAGCTGGAATGTTAGTGGCATTATCCACACTTAATCCACAACCAGAATCTACCCCTATAAATGCATTAGTAGCTGTTGAAGGCACCCCCTTAGAAGACCAAAAACCCGTTTCTATTTGGGATATGGTGCGTATGGTAGCAACTACAAGAATAGTAATGCCCGAAACACAAGTGCGCTTGAGTGCGGGTAGAACACAAATGAGTAGAGAAGGGCAAGCCATGTGCTTTTTTGCTGGAGCTAATTCTATTTTTGCTGGCGATAAACTACTAACTACGCCAAATCCTGATGTGAATGAGGATATGGAAATGTTTAAAATGCTTGGACTCAATCCACAAAAACCATTTACTAAAAAGGTACAACCGCAAACTGTAGAAGCTAAAGACTCTGAGTTTGAAGCCTTAGGAGAAAAACCAAAATGGACAAGACCAGAGCATACTATCGAACGTAATGAAGTTGCTAAAGCAAAGGCCAAGGCGATTAAGTAAATTTATTTAATTTTTATGCATTGCCTTATGGGTAAGGTATGCGTTAGGGATTGCAGAGGAAAGCCCACAGCGAAGTGCAACGCAGCGAGGACTTGGAACGTAAAGCCCGACCCCTTGTGGGTAACGCCCAAAATACTATTTCTAGATTTGTTACGTTTTTTTAACTTTACAACATCAAACTAAACACATTTTTCGTTGAACCTTCAAGATATTCCACGGGTAAAAAGCATTACCAAAACGGATTTTTTAAAACACTATTTTAAACCACAAAAGCCTGTGGTTATAGAACGCTTTATTGAAGATTGGCCTGCTTACACTAAATGGAATCTAGACTATATGAAAGCGGTTGGTGGCGATTTAACTGTACCGCTTTACGACGATAGACCCGTTGACTATAAAGATGGTTTTAATGAACCGCACGCTGAAATGAAACTTAGTGATTATGTAGATTTGTTAAAGCGTGAGCCTACTAAATACAGAATTTTTCTTTGGAATGCTTTAAAAGAAATCCCTCAATTACAAAACGATTTTACATTTCCTGATTTTGGTTTGCGCCTCATGAAAGGGATACCCATGCTGTTTTTTGGCGGACAGGATTCACACACGTTTATGCACTATGATATTGATTTGGCGAATATTTTTCATTTTCATTTTGAAGGTAAAAAAGAGTGTATTTTATTTGACCAAAAACAGAATAACTACCTTTATAAAATTCCGCATTCACTAATTACAAGAGAAGATATAGATTTTAAAAATCCAGATTTTAAAACATGGCCTATGCTTAAAAAAGCTAAAGGTTATAAAACAGAATTAAATCATGGCGAGGTATTGTATATGCCAGAAGGTTACTGGCATTATATGCGTTATGTAACACCTGGTTTTTCTATGAGTTTACGTGCAATGGCTAGAAATCCAAAAAACTTTAGCAAGGCACTTTATAATATATTTATTATGCGAAATTTTGATAATGTAATGCGCCATATCAAAGGACAAAAATGGATCGATTGGAAAAACGAACAAGCTATAATTAAAACCCACAAACATCTATAAAGGAATCTTTGATTTTAAAAAACTTGTGATATATTTGCCCACTTAAATTTAAAACTCAAATCATGAAGAATTTACTTTTTTTATTAACCATACTAAGCGTTTCATTAGTTAATGCACAGGCTTTTATTGGAAAGAACGATAACAAATTTCAAGTTGGTGCTAATTTTCAAGATAATGCCTCAGGAATTAATGTTAGCTATGATTATGGTATTGGTGAAAATATTTCTATAGGATTATCTTCTACCTACCTTTTAGGTGTTGATGATGCCTTGAAAGACAATGACAATGATGATTTAAATGCAGGTTTTGATAGCCGTTTTGATATTAGAGCTCGTTTTAACGCTAATTTAGGAAATGTTATTAATGTTAGTGACAATTTTGATCTTTATCCAGGTTTAAGTCTTGGACTTAAAAACTTTGGTGGACATTTAGGAGCACGCTACTTTTTTACTGATGGTTTTGGTATATATACAGAATTGAATGTACCATTTGCCAAATATAAGAGTGATAAATTAACTGCTGCTGAAACATTGCACAACCAATTTACTATAAATTTAGGAGCAAGTTTCAATCTGTAAACTTTACAACCAATATTTATTAAAAAAGCGGATTGTGTATACACTTAATCCGCTTTTTATGGTTTTACCCGAAAAGTTCCTTTGCTTTTTCGTACACCAGATGCGTTTCCCAGCCTCTATACAACAGATAATCGATTAATTTTCTCTTTTTTTTATAGATATTAGTTTCTGTAATCAAATTCGACTTTTTTTCGGCTAAATCGTTGAAAACCTCGATGTACTCCGTATTATCTATTTCTGCAAGTGCTTGATTTATATTAACTTTGCTGATGTCTTTTTTCTTTAATTCATAAGTTAATCGACGTCGGCCCCAAGCCTTAATTTTAAACTTACCGCTTACAAATGTTTTGGCAAAACGTTCTTCATTAAGAAAGTTATGTTCCAAAAGATGGACTATTATTACATCGATAGCATCAGGTATCATGTGTAATGACTCTAACTTTTTTCGAACTTCTTGATGGCAACGTTCTTGATACGCACAATAATGCTCTAGTTTTCTAGTAGCTTCTTGTACTGTATATGTTTTTTTTGAGTGCATAAGCATCAAAAATAGCAATGTTAATTTAACATTTTGAATAAAAATTTATAAAAACCAAATCTTAGATTTTTTAAACTTAACGATTATGAAAAAGATTACTTTAATATTAATACTGCTTTTGGCTTTTGGCTTTAGTTATGGGCAGACAACTTTATCGGAAGGAGATATCGCCATAACCGGTGTTAATTCTGATAATCCTGATGAATTTTCTTTTGTGCTTTTAGCAGATATCCTAAATGGTACACAAATAAATTTTACTGATCATGGTTGGCAATCTGCTGGAGTTTTTAACACACCGGGTAATGGTGGAAACAATGAGGGTGTTATTACTTGGTCTGCCACAGCTGATTTAAGTTGTGGAACTGAAATTATTATTACAGATTTAGGATCTAATATTTATTCTGCAACAACTGGATTAGCGTCTGAAACAGATGCTGGTTTTGCTTTGTCGGAATCTGGGGATCAATTATTTGCATACCAGGGATCTTTAGCTACTCCAACCCTTATATATGGCATGAATTATGGTCATAATTTTGGCTGGTCTGAAGCAACCAATACAAACACAACTGCTTTACCTCCAAGTTTAATCGATGGAGTAACAGCAATTTACCCAGGTAATAATGACAACTATAGTTATAATTGTTCAGTAGTTTTATACGAGCCGAATATACTTGCTGCTATTGGTGATTTAAGTAACTGGATTGGTACAAACGCAATAAATAGACCAGCTTTATCAACCTGCGGTGGTTTTACTTGTTCTAAATGTATATCAACTACTACTTGGAATGGAACGTGGTCTAACGGTTTACCTAATGATTTAACTAAAAGTGTAATTATAAATACCAATTATAACACAAGCGCTGGAGATATTACTGCTTGCAGTTTAACTGTTGATACTGGTGCAACACTCACGATAGGTAATGGCTCATTTGCCGAAGTAGAACACGATGTAACTATTAATGGAACCATTACTGTTGAAACCCAAGGTAATTTTGTACAAAATGATGACGCAGGAATATTCACAAATAATGGTACTTCTAGAGTAAATAAACAAACTGCGCCTAAAGCGGATTGGTTTTTTTACACTTATTGGAGTTCACCAGTTACTAGCGAAACAATTGGTAGTGTTTTCCCTGATGTCGATGGAGATAGACGCTTTAAATTCATAGCTGCTAATTTTTTAGACAATGATGGTGATGATCTTGATGACAATGATAACGCGTGGCAAGCTGCCTTAACTGGTGAGACAATGGCTCCTGGAGTTGGTTATGCTGTAACAGAATCTCGATTTTTCCCAGGAGGTGTAGGCACCGCATCGTTTGAAGGCGCCTTTAATACTGGTGACGTATCTGTTGGAATATCAAATGTACCTGGTAATGCAATTGCAAGCTGGAACTTTATAGGCAACCCTTACCCATCAGCTTTAGATTTCGATGCCTTTCATGCAGCGAATAATACAGTTGTTGCTGGAGCTGCTTACTTTTGGTCTCAAGCAACTCCTCCAGCTGAATCTAATCCTGGTAATCAACAAAGTAACTTCAGTAAAAATGATTATGCCATTTATACCGTAGGCTCTGGTGGAACAGCGGGTAGCGGTACCCCTGGAGGATCTGGAGTTATTCCCAATCAATACATACCTTCTGCTCAAGGTTTCTTCATTGCAGGTTTAGATAATAACTCTGTTACGTTTACAAATGACATGCGAATGGCAGACGGCACTAGCAACACACAATTTTTTAAAGGCTCTAAGAAATCAAAAGCTAATAATATAGCTAACAGATTATGGATTGACTTAACTACAAATAACGGAGTGTTTAGTCAAATATTGGTTGCTTATGTTGATGGTGCTACTAATGGTAACGATGGTTTATCTTACGATGCTCCTAAAATTGTTAATCAAGATTATGCTGCGATTTTATATTCTTCAATGGATTCTGATGATAAAAAATATGTAATTCAAGGAAAGAGTACAAATAGTATTAACGAAAACGAAATTATTAATCTTGGATTCAGTTCCACAATAAACACAAATACAGAATATAAAATTTCTATTGCCCAAATTGAGGGCGACTTCTTAACAAATAATTCTGTCTTCTTGAAAGACAATTTACTTAGCACGTTACATAATCTATCTGATTCAGATTATGTATTTACTTCTGAAGATGGTGAATTTAATGATCGTTTTGAAATTGTATTCAATGCTAGTATATTATCTACTGAAGATATCATTAAAGACTCAGAAGCATTAAAGATTATTGAATTAGAAGGTGACCGAGTTAAATTCACTACATCTAACACAATAAAAACAGTTACGATATATGATTTATTAGGAAGAGAACTTTACAATTTAAAAGGAAACAGTAACTCTGAAACTTATAACTTATCGAGATTGAGCAGTTCTATTTACATTGCAAAAGTTGAACTAATAAATGGATTAACCATAACTAAAAAAGCATTCAAAAAATAATTTGAAACGAAATTTAAAAAAAGCTCTAATTATTTTAGGGCTTTTTTTATAAACTATACTTTAACGATAAGATAAGATTCCTCCCTGGCGCAGCAATACCTGACGAATACGTTTTATAACGTTGGTTTGTAATATTCTCAAGACTTGCAGTAACTGTAGTAGAGTTATCGATTTGATATTGAGTTCTAAAATTTAGAGTATACCACGATGGACTAAACGGATCTCCATTTGCATCTAAAGCGTATATAAAATCCTTTTCAACTTCAGATGGGGCTAATTGATTATGAGATAACTCCCCATTATAATTAGCAAATAAATCTAATTTTAAATGCTTAGAATTCCAAATTAGGTGCGTGTTTCCAAAATTTGGTGCTACATGTCTAATTGGTACTTCTATATCTCCAGCTTCTTCAGTACCTCCTATTACAGAATATTGAGAAGTGAAATCAAGTTGATTTGTAATAGCCAGTTTCAATCCAACTTCAAATCCATAAATCCAAGCTTTAGAAGCATTTTGTATAGCTTGTACATTACTTAACTCATTGTCATAAATTATTTCCCTTTCACCATTCAAATTGTAATCTCTTCTAACTAGGGCATTATCTAAATAGGTGTAATAAGTGTTCATATCTAACACCAATTTATCATCAAAATTTAGTTTTAAACCTATTTCTCCTCCATAAGCATACTCTGGTCTTAAATCTTCATTTGGAACAACTACGGAGCCAGGTTCAGAATCAAACACCTTTCCAATATCATCAATATTAGGAGCTCTGAAAGCAGATGAAGCATTCAGTTTCCATTGTATAATTGGATTAGGAGACCAACTAATGCCTGCAGTACCTGTTAATGCCTCAGATTCGTTTTTCGTATATTCAAAAGGCAAATTTAAATACGTATTGTTTTCAGTAAAATTAGCTTCCGAAGCTACATAATTAAATCTTAAACCAGATTGAAATACAAACTTTGGGTTAGGCTTATATTTAATACTTGAATAGGCTGCAATAGATTGCCAATTTGAACCATCTGGATACCTAGAAACAGTTTGAGTTCTAGTACTATTAGATATATTTTCTTCTATTCCTGAAGAGCTAACTTTATTGTAAACATATTCTGCACCATAATAAAACTGTGTTTTAGCTGATAACCGCTTTTCTAAATCTAAATTAAAAGAGAATGCATCGACTGTTTCTTCCCGAATATTTCTTGTAGTTGATTGAAAATCTCTATCATTTCTACTTTCCTTAAAGTTTTGATAAGCTAATGTCGCTTTTATCTTATTATATAAATTTGATTTACTACTTAGCTTAGTTATTTGTAAGTTAGACATAAACCATTGCTGTGGTCCGTAATTCCATTCAGCAGAACGTAATTCACCACCTCGATAACGAATTAGTCTGTCATATCTTGGAATATCAGAAGTTGTTGTATAAAATAATCCTAAATCAAAACTTAAATCTTCATAATGTTCATAATGCACTTTCTGCATTACATTTAATTGATTATAACCAGAATATCTTTGTACTAGAGGATTACTATTTTCCACTATCACATCACCACTAGTTGTTGTTAAAACAAATTCAGGTCTTAAATAATCTTCTGGACCATGCTTTCCCATTCTTAAATCATCAAAATCTGTATAACTTGCACTTGTTATGAAAGCCCATTTTTTATATCCTAAATTAAAATTAAAATGCGCTGTTTTTTCGTTACTAGCCGAAGCATATCTTACTAAAGCATTTGAACTAAACATCAAAGAATCAGTATACGACAATTTAGGTTTATGGGTATAAAAACTCATTACGCCTCCAATAGCATCACTACCATATATTACAGACCCTGAGCCTAAGGTTACTTCTGTATTTTGAATAGAAAAAGGATCAATAGATATAACGTTTTGAAGATTTCCTCCTCTGAAGATGGCATTATTCATTCTAACTCCATCAACAGTTATTAACAATCTATTTGTTGAAAATCCTCTTATCATAGGGCTTCCCCCTCCTAATTGGCTTTTTTGGACATAAACTTGCCCAGTATTTTCTAATAAATCCGCACTAGTTTGAGGGTTTGAAAATAGAATTGTTTTAGCATCAGTACTTACAATTTTTTGTGGGATATCTTTTCTGTTCTGCTGAAATTTTGAAGCAGAAATTACAATCTCACCTAAACCTTGAGTATTTGATACCAAATAGACTTTTTTTGATGTTCTTATTTCTGCTTTTTTTAGAAATTTTAAAACATGAGACAAATGTTTGAAATAAATTATTTCTGTTTCTTTAAATTCACTTAAATCAGCCTCTCCTCTAAAATTGGTTACTACACTTCTAGATTTATCTACATTGTATATTGCCACTCCAAAAATAGGTTCTTTTGTTGCCTTATTAAGAACTTTTATGTTTTGAGCCCTCATAAAAATAGCCACAAGTATAAAGAAGAAAGTAAGATAAGGCGACTTCATTGTTTTAACTAAAAACTTGATTAAGTACTTGTAATGATTTAGGGGTTTTAAAACTTCCCAAATGTAGTTCAAAATAAAGCAAAATCATACTTAAAAAAGATTGTCTTTGCCTAACATTTATTTTTATATTAGGTAAAGCATCAAATGTTGTGCCTAATAAGGTTTTTAAAAGCGTTAAATTTTCACCAGTAATAGCGTACTTATTGGTTGAATTATACTCAAATCTCCCTTCATACAGATTGAAAAACGGAAACTCAATATTATTTATATCTGGATAAAAACCCAAATACTTAGTAAGTTTTAGAAGAAATAATAAGTGAAAATTGGCACATTCAGACTCTGAATCAAGCCATAAAAATGTACTTTCTAAATAGGCATAAAGGGTTTGATTCTGTTCTTCTTCTTGAAGTACATTAGTTAACACTTCTGATAAAAACATTGTTATAGCTCCTTTTAAAATATTTGAATGTACCGAGGTATACAAATAATTAAGCTTGGTGTCTTTTATGCTTTGTAGAGACCTATTGTTCTTGTATGTATACTCAAGTTGTAATTGTGAAAGTAATTGAAAATAAACAGCTTTGGAATTACCTTTTTTACTTTTAAAGATTCCTCTAAGTAAAAAACTAACGATACCCATTTCTTGGGTATAACATTTTACAATTAAATCGTTGTCT
Organism: uncultured Algibacter sp.; assembly: GCF_947490405.1. Classification (GTDB taxonomy): domain Bacteria; phylum Bacteroidota; class Bacteroidia; order Flavobacteriales; family Flavobacteriaceae; genus Algibacter_B. Next base: position 834,734 of record NZ_CANLGU010000001.1, read on the forward strand.
TTATATTTTAATTTAGAGAGAACAATGACTTTTGTAGTAATAAGCATTATCTAACCACCATTAATTTTAAAACTTTGGTCTCGAAAGTATCTAAGTCTGAAAGCATGACTAAGTATACTCCAGATGAAACGACATTATTTGCTAAATTCTTACCATTCCAATAGGCAGTACCTCCGTCTATTTCTAAATTATAACCCCGGTATCTTTGATTTATTCTAGACTGCGCCTCTGCTACTAGATTCCCTTCAATATCAGTGATTTTAATATTTACGTTTTCTGAAATATCTTTAATTTTTACTTTATCATCTACTATATTAAAACCTGGTCTTACAGGGTTTGGATAAGCAAAGGCAGCACTTAAATCTTCTAGAACACTAGAGCCTCCTGAATTAAAAGAGAGTAGACCTTTACTAGTACCTATATAGACCACCCCATTAACATTATCTAAAGACACATCTGTTATACTGTTTGAAGGCAAAGGCGAATTATCTTTTGTAAAGTGAAATATTGTATTTTGCCCATTTGGAGATAGATAAAATAATCCAGAATCTGAAGTTCCAATCCATTTATTATTAGACCCATCAATTTCAATATCAGTTATATACTGCTCAAAAAGCAACTCCTTAGCAATGCCATCCTCTTCAATTATTATTTCATCTACAGCTACATTATCTTCCGAAAAAAAACTAGATGTATTAAATAATACACGTAATCCTCTAAAAGTTCCAATCCATAATTGATTTCTGTTATCTAATGCAAGTGCTGTTACGAAACCAGTTGGCATATTCTCTTCTGGTGTTCCAATACTCTTCATTACAGGACTTCCATTATTTTCATCAAAGCCAACAATACCCTTTGTATAGGTCCCTATAAATTTTACTCCTGAATTTCTATCTATAACTATATTACTATATCCCAATTCTTCAGGAAAATTTATTGCTTGAGCTAAATCGAAAGAAGTCCAAGATTCATTTTGGAATTTATTCAAAGGTTTTTCGACACGTCCGTTCATTAACCATAATGTGCCATCTGAATCAAAAATACTTGTTGCTGTAAGGTTTAAATCTGCTGCAAATGGTGTAATTGTGCTATTATCTTCATCAAATAAATTAACAATCTCATCATTATTAAACTCAATTAGTCCCTTAAAATACGAACTAACAAAAACCTGATCAGAATTTGTTGGGTTTATCGCAATATGAGCCAAATAAAATGGGTTTTCTATTTGACCAGCTATAGAATCATAAGGAATGTTTACCCATTCATTATCAATCATCCTACTTATTCCTGTTCTTACTCTATCTCCTCCTATAAAGTTGTAAAACAAGTTATATCCTCCAGAAACACCCCACAATTTATTATCAAAATATTCTATTGAAAACAAATCATTTCGTAATGGTCCTCCTGGACGAATTTCTTCAAACATATCTGGAGTATTTATTGTTGATTTTAATACACCAAAATTTCTAGAGCCAGCATAAATAGCTTCAGCATCAATGTAGGCAGAGTTAAATTGCGTATCTAATGAATTAGTCGCTTGTACTGATAAATTAAAGCTTTCATCATAAATAAAAATATCATTACTAGTTGTTACAACTAAATTGTTTTCAACCGATTTTATTTCTACAGGTAAATTATCATAGGTAAATAACGGAATTAAAGCATCATTTACAACATCATAAATTACTCTATTAGTTCTAGTTGCGTATAACCTATTACTATTAGCTTCTATTCCAATAAAATCACCAAGTGTTATAGGTTGCCAATTGTTAAAATCGATTAAATTAGGATTATTTACCTCTGCCTTTCTTATTCCATTTCCTTCAAAACAAGCAGCATATATAAAACCATTAAAAATGGTTGTTTGATTAACAGGAATTTGTGTACCTCCATTACCTATAAAATAAGTGTCATTAAACTCTAAACGTTCCAAATCAAAAACTGATATACCAAAGTTAGTAGAGAGATAGATTGTATTTTCATTTGGATAAATATGATTGATTTTTTTATTTGAAGACTGAATTGTTGGTTTATCAATAATATCAACAATGGTTAAGATGTCTTCATCATTATCAAAAACAATCTCTAGTAGCCCATTTTCATAACCTATTACTAATAATTCATATATTTCACTATAGAATATTGTGGATATTGTTTCTCCTGATAAACCCTGAATAGTAGTAATTGTCTCAATAGCATTTGTCTGAGTATCTATTGTAAAAATAGCATTTTCTGCTGCTGCATATATCTTGTTATTACCTTTAACTACTTGCTTAACGTTGTAGTACGAAAAATGCCCCTCCCAAAATTGTGAGAAGTCCTGTGAAAACAGTGTTAAAGAACATAAAAAAAAAAGAGTGACTATTAATTTTTTCAAAACAACCTTATTATGATTCAAATATATTTATATATAATGAATTAATTTTTAAAATATTATAGAAAGGTATATTTAATTTATAATAAAACTAGCCCGATAATAATTGTCTTTGCCTTTCCTTTCTACTCTCAGATAAAAATCTTAATTCCAGATAATGCCATGAAAATACTGCTAATAATACCACCAACAACAATAATACTGCGCTAATCATATAAGGATTATAATTATTAAATAGATTGAAGTAAACAAATACTTGAACTACAGGAAAATGATAAATATATACCCCATAAGTAATGTCTCCATATTTACAAACATTATTTAACCATCTAAAATTATAGGCTAAATAAAAAACCATAAACCCATAAGCCATTGGCTTGAAAACATGTAAGCTAAATATATATTGTTCAAAATAAAAAACTAACAAGCATGGAATAATTAAATAATGTTTCCATTTTATAAAAAAATTAAAATTCTTATACAGAACTATACCTACAGTAAAAAAAGCTAGCGCACCAGGTAACTGTTTAGCAATTCTATACATATCCACTGAAACGAAATAGTTAAAATAAATAATTGAAGACAAATATATTAGGACATACAAAATATTGATATTTACTTTTTTTGATTTAATCAAAAAATAAAACAAAGGCAGCAATAAATAGAAACCCTCCTCTACCTTAATAGTCCATAATGCACCATTAACGGCACAAATTAAATTGTTTTCAAATACCCCTGGTAAACAGGGCTCAAGATAATTCTGAAATGTCAAATTAGCTAATAAGTACTTCCAAAACTGGATATTAAAAAAATAATCACTGAATGAATTTGTGGATATAACATAAAAAAACAAAGCACAAAAAACAACCACTACTGTGTAGGCTGGGACGATTCTTTTAACTCGCTTTAAAATGTAGCTTTTTAACGACTTACTATTTTCATAACTCTTAGCTATTAAAAACCCGCTAATAACAAAAAAACCATCTATTGCTAAGCGTGTGTTAAAGAATTTGATATATGATTCAAAAGTTTTTACTTGACTCAATTCTATCAAATGCGCTATAGCTACCGTAAATGCAAAAAGCACTCTTAAAACATCAAAATTATTTATATTTATTCTACTGTAGCTCATGAATTGTTTTCAAATATATCTATATATTTTATTTATAATAAGGTTACAACGAAAAAGCTTCCTATTTCTAGGAAGCTTTTTTATTATTAGAGCTTTTTACTTTTATACTATTCCTTGAGCCAACATAGCATCTGCCACTTTAACAAAACCTGCAATATTAGCGCCCTTTACATAATCAATATACCCATCTTCTTCTGTACCATATTCAATACAAGACTTATGAATATCTGCCATGATATCTTTTAATTTATTATCAACTTCTTCTCTTGTCCATTTATATCTCAGTGAGTTTTGAGTCATTTCTAAACCAGATGTTGCCACACCTCCAGCATTAGAAGCTTTTCCTGGTGCAAATAATATTTTAGCTTTGTGAAACGCTGTAATTGCTTCTTTGGTTGATGGCATATTAGCACCTTCACTAACACAAATACAACCGTTACTAAGTAGCGCATTAGCGTCATCCTCGTGAAGTTCATTTTGAGTTGCACAAGGCAATGCTATATCGCATATCTCATGCCATGGCGTTTTACCCTTAGTAAATTTAGCATTGGGATATTCTTTAACGTATTCACTAATCCTACCCCTTTTTTCGTTTTTAAGTTGCATAACAAACTTTAATTTTTCTTCATCAATACCATCCTCATCGAAAATATAACCTGAAGAATCTGAAAGCGTTACTACCTTAGCACCTAACTGAAGAGACTTTTCTGCAGCATATTGAGCCACATTTCCAGAACCAGAAATAACAACTGTTTTACCTTTAAAATTATCATTTTTAGTTTTAAGCATATTTTCTGCAAAATAAACCGTGCCGTAACCTGTAGCTTCTGGTCTTATTAAAGAGCCTCCCCATGTCATACCTTTACCTGTTAAAACACCAGTAAATTCATTTCTCATTTTTCTATACATACCAAAAAGAAACCCTATTTCTCTTTGCCCAACCCCAATATCGCCTGCTGGAATATCAGTATTTGGACCAATATGTCTAAATAATTCACTCATAAAGGCATGACAGAATCGCATAATCTCATTATCCGATTTTCCTTTTGGATCAAAGTCACTACCTCCTTTTCCTCCACCCATAGGTAATGTGGTTAAAGAATTTTTAAACACTTGCTCGAAAGCCAAAAACTTTAAAATACTGGCATTAACAGTTGGGTGGAAACGCAAACCCCCTTTATAAGGTCCTATCGCAGAATTCATTTGAATTCTATACCCTCTGTTTACTTGAATTTCTCCGCTATCATCAACCCAACATACTCTAAATGAAATTAACCGTTCTGGCTCAACCATTCGTAAAAGAATGTTTTTTCCATAATAGATATCATGTTGAACGATATAAGGAATTACAGTTTCTGCAACTTCCTCTACGGCTTGTAAAAACTCTGGTTCATGGCCATTTCTCTCTTTTACAAGGTCTAAAAATCCTTTAATAGTGTCTTTCATGTATACAATTATTGCATTATTGTTTGTTAAATATGTAATTTATTGATACAAATATACGTTATCTTCAAAAAAATATATGTTTCTTTTTGAATTTCGCAATAATTTTTTTTTATGTATTACAGCTAGATTCATTAATATTTGTTAGTGTTCCTAGTTTTTATATATTTGCTCATGATAATGCCCTCAATAAAACAAACCTTTTATGCTTAACTTGAAACATTTAGCTTCCGCTTTTTGCTTGTTTCTTATAGTTCAAACTACAAACGCTCAACTGGGCTTTTCACATGAAATAGGTGCTATTGCTGGTCCTGTTCAATTCAGGTCTGACTTTGGTAGTCGTGATGATTCTGAAACTAATTTCGGGAATTCTGGATACGGCATTGGAATTGTACATTACTTAAACTTTTCTTATCGAGCAGATTGTAATTGTTATACTACGGATACTTATTTTAATGATCACTTTAAGTTACGAAATGAGATATCATATAACAAAACTAATCTTGAGCATCTTGGTAAATGGGTAGATCCAGATAGAACAACTATTGAGGCTAATCAACTTAGAGGTCACAAAGGTGTCGCCAAAAATTTAGACATAGGAACACAACTTGAATTTTTCCCTCTTAGTATTCGTGATTTTCAGGGATTTGCCTATAGCTTTGCTCCTTTTATAAGTTTTGGTGTGCATTACACATCTTTTACTCCAGAAGTAAGTACTACATACGCTAACCCTGATCCAACTGCAGTTGGTGATGTAACTGACCCAAGTAATTTTTATTCTTTTTGGGAGCTAGGTTCTGTTGATGCATCTCCGGGAAGCACTTGGTCTGTTGTTTCTAGTGTTGGTGTTAGATACAAACTTACTAAAATATCAGATCTAATGTTAGATTTGAGATTTCAATACTATTTTGATGATAACATAGATGGTTTAGACCATCAATTAAGCTACAATAAGAATAACGATTGGTTAGTTTGGTTAAACTTTGGTTACATCTACTATTTAGATTAGCAAATTATTCTATTGCCTGTTTTAAATCAGCAATTAAATCATCAATATCCTCAATACCTACACTTAATCTTACTAGCGAGTCTACAACACCTGTTTTTTCGCGTTCCTCCTTTGGTATACTTGCGTGTGTCATACTTGCAGGATGACCAGAAAGTGATTCTACACCACCTAGAGATTCAGCGAGTGTAAACACTTTTAGTTTCTCAACAATTTTAATAGCTTCTTCGTAGTTATTTCCTTTAGTAGTAAACGAAATCATTCCTCCAAAATCTTTCATTTGACTTTTTGCTATATCATGGTTTGGGTGATTTTCAAACCCAGGCCAGTACACGTTTTCTATTTTAGAGTGATTTGCTAAAAATTCAGCCACAGCCCTACCGTTTTCAGAATGACGCTGCATTCTAACATGTAATGTTTTTATACCTCTTAACACCAAAAAACTATCTTGAGGACCACAAATAGCTCCACTAGCGTTTTGAATAAAATATAACCTATCTGCTAAATCCTTATCGTTAACTACCAATGCACCCATTACAACGTCACTATGTCCTCCAAGGTATTTAGTTGCCGAATGCATCACAATGTCTGCTCCTAGATCCATAGGTTGCTGTAAATATGGTGTAGCAAATGTATTATCAACAGCCAATAGAATATTATTGTTTTTTGCAATTTTTGATACTGCTTTAATATCAATAATATTCATCATAGGATTAGTTGGTGTTTCAACCCAAATAAGCTTCGTGTTTTTATTTATATGGGCTTCAATATTTGTAGCTTTATCCATGCCTACAAAATGAAATTTAATTCCAAAATCTTGAAAAATTTTAGTGAACAACCTAAACGAACCACCATATAAATCATTGGTTGAAACCACTTCATCACCAGGTTTCAATAATTTAATAACTGCATCTATAGCTGCCAGTCCAGAGCCAAATGCAAGTCCAAATTTACCGTTTTCAATACTTGCAAAGGCATTTTCTAACGCATTTCTAGTAGGGTTATGCGTTCTAGAATATTCGTAACCTTTATGTCCTCCAGGAGTCGTTTGGGCATAGGTAGATGTTTGATAAATTGGTGGCATAACTGCACCATAGGCTGCATCATGCTCTTGACCTCCATGAATAACTTTAGTATTAAACTTCATATTTAAATGTTTTTCACAAATGTAAGTTTTAATTCGGTCTATTCAAATGCAATAATTATCTTTAAACTAGGTTAACATTATCATATGTATCAGTATAAATATCTTATTATAATATGTTGTTTTTTTGTGTTTCTTAATTGTACAAAAGAACAGAAAACCATCTATTCAGAAGTGAATATCACTACTAATGATAACAATTTAGTAGAAGTAAATATCCCAAAAGCCGAAGGAAATAAATCCATTTCAAACCAAATAAATTCTGAAATACAAAAAAAGGTCATTTCTGCATTACATATAGGAAATTTAAATGATATCCATTCGCCTTCAATAGAAGAAAGTATAGCATCTTTTAATTACGAATACAAGGTTTTCAATAAAGATTTCCCTGAATCACCGCAACTCTGGGAAGCTCAAATTGACGGAGAAGTTATTTATCAGTCAGATGAGTTAACAACCATTGCTATTACAAGCTACAAAAATACTGGTGGAGCTCATGGAAATTTGAATATTTCTTTTTTAAATTTTGATTCAAAAACAGGACAAAAATTAGACAATAGTCAGTTATTCACTGATATTAAATCTTTTAAAGCTATAGCTAAAACTTACTTTGAAGAGGAAATTAAAGAAAAAAACTTACTTACAGATTATAAAACTTTTGAATTACCTGAAAACATTGGCTACAGTGAAAATGGCATTGTTTTGCTTTATAACACTTACGAAGTTGCACCCCATGCAACTGGCATCATAGAGTTTGCAATTCCTTTTCGCAAAGCTGCATCATCTTTAGCCTTTAATAGCCTTTAAAATTGCCAGCACATAACCATAATGTAATCCTTCATGGATGGCTATAAATTGTAAAGCTTCATCAATATTGTTTAATGTATTTCCTGTTGTTGATACGGTATAAGCATTATATTTTTTAAAAACACCATTAGCATAATCAGATTCTGTTTTTTCAAGAGTAGTTAATAATAATGCTTTGATTTCATTAACTTCTTCTTGTGTTAAATCTCCCTGTGGCTTTGAATCTTTTCTGTATTTATTAATTATTTCGTCTGAAAGCATTGATTCTAAACCCGACAATTTATAAGCCAATAACTGCTCAGAAACTACAACATGCCCTATGTTCCAAATAATATTATTATTAAAACCTTTAGGAATCTTATTCAAATCATCCAAATCATTATTTTCAATGATTTTAGTAAAAATGTTTCTTGTGTTTTTTAAAACCTGAAATGTAAAATCCATTTTATTCAATTTTTCGATAAATATAGTTTTAATTTGTTTTTTGAAACAACAAATACCATGAAAAAAGTATACTATTTAAAAACTTGTAATACCTGTACTAGAATTTTAAAAGAATTGAATTTACCTCCTGAATTTATTTTACAAGATATTAAGTCTGAACCTATAACTGTAAAGCAAGTTGAAGCTATGGAAAAACTTTCTGGAAGCTATGAAGCGCTCTTTAGCAAACGCGCAAAATTATACAAGGAAATGGATTTGAAAAATCAAAACCTTACTGAACGCGATTATAAACATTATATCTTAGAACACTATACCTTTTTAAGTAGACCTGTTATTATTGCTGATGATCAGATTTTTATTGGAAACTCTAAAAAGACTATTGAAACTATTAAAGTAGCTATAAAATCTTAATGCTTAAAACTAATTTTAAACAAAAAAGTCTAAATATGACATTGATAATATTGGTGAAGAAAGCAACTAACTTTTAACTTTTAACAGACCTCTTTAATTTTGATAAAAAAAGTTGACAAGTTGACTTAATAAAAAAACCCACTCTCATAAAGAATGGGTTTCCATTATTTAAAATTTTTAAAAATTTAAATTAGAATGCTGGGGGTGGTGTTTCTCCATCACAATCAGTCAAATCAGCTTCAAAATACATTGCCCAACTATTACCTCCAAAATCTTCACCCTCTGCCCAAGCTGTTTCTTCTGATGGACCATCAACTTCTGCATGTACTGCAAAACATAACTCTCCTGTAATTTCTCCTATATCAACTGTATAAGTAACTTGAGTTGTCCCATCTTCATGCTCACTTGCATAATCAAAATGTCCAATTTTTGGATTATATGCTTCTGTAGTTGGGAAACCATCTTCTTCACAATTAGTAATATGTAAATGTGTGACACCTATAACCCAATCACCATTTGTTGTATAAGTTACTGTTAAAATATCTCCTTCAACATCTACAGTTACTGTTCCAATTTCATGATGCTGTCCTGCAATTAAATTAACTGTAAGACAATGCTCACCTGAAGTATCATCAGTTAAATTATCACTTTCTACAACGTCAAAGCTTTTTCCTTTTTTAGAAGATTTTTTCTCAACTAAATTTTGACTATCAGCTTGTTCTATGCTTTCTAGATTACACCCAAAAAATAACAATCCTAAGCTCAAAAGAGCCATTTGTACTATACTTTTCATAACATTTCATTAAGTAGGTTAACAAATCAAATATAGTTTAAATTAGATTATCGGTAAAATATTTTCGTTGTATGACACAAAATCAAACTAAAAGAAGGTTTATTATTACGATAATTTAAAATACTCAACTAAAAAACCCACTCTAAAATTAGAATGGGTCTTGGTTAATTATTATAATTAGGTTCTCTAATTTAATTTTATTCTAATTCCAGCGTTATAGTTCCTACTGACTCAATATTTCCTACTTCAACAGTTACTTCAGAAGATTCATATGATATATATGTCTCTTTACTAATTTTTAAAATATAATTTCCAGCTTCTAGACCTTGTAATACAAAATCTCCATTCTCATCTGTTAATGTATCTTTAACCAATGTATCATCAGTAGTATATACTTCAACAATCTGATTTCCAATTGGCGTTTCAATTGTTTCTTCAATAATTTCAACTACTTTTCCACTTATAGAACCAGAACTAACTTCTGCATTAACTTTAATAACCGGTTTTAAAATATATTTTCCTGAATTACCAGCCTTAACAATAGACTTCTGAACATTCCAATCTAAAATGAATGAATACACAAATCCAGCTTCTAACTCTTCATCTAAATTAAGTTTTAAACCTGATTGTTGTGCACTTGGAGTATCTAATGGAATTAATCCTTCTTCTCCTTCTATTTTAAGTGTATTATTATCACTTAATACAAGTCTTACTTGTTTTAACACACCAACTGGCAATACTTCATCTGTTAACAACAAACTATTTCCAGCTATAAGCTCAGTAATATCAACATTTATTGGATACCCTACTTCAGGAGTAAAACTTTCCCAACTTTCTTCTTCATCAGAAGATTTGTACTGTATGTCTATAATTTCAATATTAACTTCTAAATAATCTCCTGGTTCGTCTACTAATTTTAATTGAACTCTAGCTGTTTCATTTTTATTACTGTTATCACTATCACAATTAACCATTAATAATAGTACCATAATAGTTACTACAGTTCCTAAAACGCTTTTTATATACTTCATACTCATAACTTCCTTTTTTATGGATATTTACAAAAATAAGACCTACTTTAAAAAAAGTCTAATTCTTTACAATCTTTTCGTTGAAATGCACTGTTTTTAAGCAAAGAAAAAGGCTAACCCTTAAATAGGATAAACCTTTAAAAAATCTAGCTTTAGAACTATTAGTTGGCTTTAGACTTTTTTAACCTTTTACCTTTTTCAACTTTCTTTTCTAATATATCAGCTTCTTTTTCAATAGCTTCTAACTTTTCTATTTTTTCACCATAGTCTTCATCTGTTATTTTGCCTTGCTTCTTTTTAGCTTTAAGCTTCTCCTTAACAACTTTAACCCTTTCCTTTGCATCATTAGCTTTGGACTCACCTTTTTTAACGGTATTTTCTAATTGTTTTGTTTTCTCTTCTTTCTGTAACTTAGCTTGCCTTGCACGTTCCTGTCCATAAGCTTTTCCTTCTAACCCATATTTGTCTTTTCCATAAGCATTACTTTTTTCATCAACCTCCTCAATCTTTTCTTTTTTATCCTTTTTTATTTTTTTCTCTACCTTATTTTTCTTTTGCTTTGAATCCTCAACTACTTCTTCTACATTTTTTTTCTCTTTCTTAATTTTCTTTTCAGTTTTTTCCTTTTTACCAGCATGCTCAGGTTTTTGAGCAAATCCAACAACTACAAACCCAACTAGTAATATAACTGTCAATATAGTTTTAAGTGATTTTTTCATAATATTAGTTTTTATATTTCGTTTAACATATCATCCAGTTTTTTTATGGATGCCTCTATACTTTTTTCTGTATTTTTAAGCTCTTCATTAAGAGCTTCTATAGATTCTATTTCTTGCTTTAGTTCGGTGCTTACTTCTTCTATATTAGCCTCACTATCTACATTCTTTTTTTCTTTTTTATTACCACAACTTAATATTGTTAATGATAAGAATAAAATTAAAATGTTAAGATTTTTCATAATACATATATTTTTATATTGAAATTAGACCCAATATATTAAATTAAGTCACATAGTTAAATAATTAAAGGGAAGTTAACCACTTCTCTTAATTTCTCCATCTCCAAACTAATCTCCCTCTACACCGCCTTGCCATGACTATCCTGGGTTATTTTCATCCTACTATGTCCTAACAATTCACTAACTATTTCCTTAGGCATATCATTATAAAGTAAATCAGTGCTTGCAAAAGTCCTTCTAGCCATGGGTGTTATTAATCTTTTATAAATACCTACTAATATCGCTATTTCTTTTAAATAAGAATTATAACATTGATTACTAATCCTAGATAACACAAAACCTTCATCATTGTACTATTCTAGTATTTCTATAGTTTTAGGCAACAATATGGTACCGAAAGCTCCTTAGATGTCTTTTCCCGCTTCATCTTAATCCACAAATTACCATCAAAACCCTTAATTATATTAGCTTTACTTAAATTCATAGTTCTCTATAAAGCAGTCCTGTATAGCAAGAAAACACAAATAAATCTTTAATAAACTGTAAATATCATCTACAGAAAAACTTTCTTCTTTAACTTGAAGCATTAAAAATTTTAGTTTTAATAGAGCTTAACTGATTGTTGATATATTCTGAATCTGGTTCATCTGGTTTTACAAATTGTTGCTTGGAATTCCAGTGATCTGGATTTATAAATTGTCTTGTGCTAAAGGTTTTTCTAATTTTATTATAAGTTAGTCTACACATAAGAACATATAGTCCTTTAGCTTTCTTTTTATGCTTATTTATATTAAATAATATATTGATTTTTATTTGTTTTAAGTTTTATAATTATGGGGTCTTTTTAAAATTGATGGGGGTCTTGATATGTGTCTTTTTTTACCAAATAAGTTAGCAAGTTGCCATTTAGAAGGAAGTGGAACAAATGCATACAATGCAATGATAATAGACTGTTAAGTTTAATGCATAAAAAAAGACCTTACATTTCTGTAAAGTCTTTCTCTTATTAAGCTCCTTCTCTAGGGCTCGAACCTAGGACCCTCTGATTAACAGTCAGATGCTCTAACCAACTGAGCTAAGAAGGAATGTGCTTTTTTACTTAGCGAGTGCAAATATATGTTGTTTTTTAATTACAACAAATATTTTTTAAAAATTTTTACCCGAAAATTGCTTTATAAATATCATTCCCGTTTGCGAATAAAACTAAAGCTATTAAAATAAAGAAACCAACCATTTGCGCGTACTCCATAAATTTGTCTCCAGGTTTTCTTCCTGAAACCATTTCATAAAGTAAAAACATAACATGACCACCATCTAATGCTGGTATTGGCAGTAAGTTTAGTACTCCTAACATAATGGACAAAAATGCTGTTAAGTACCAAAAAGCTTCCCAATTCCATGTTGGAGGAAACATTTGACCTATAGCAGCAAAACCTCCAATTTGTGATGCTCCTTTTTTAGTAAATATATATTTAAATTGTGCTAAATAATCTTTAACTTCCCAATAGGCTTGACTAAAACCTCCTGTTATACTTTCAGCAAAAGTATATTCTCTGGTGTTATATGTTAAATAATCTTCATCTGTTGGAATTCTAAAGAAGCCCATTTTATTGTCTTCATCGGGCGTAATTACTAAATCTATTTTTTGATTGTCTCTAGATATCTGCAAAGCAATCTCTTTTTCAGAGCTATTTTTAATACCATAAACATAGTCAGAAAAATATTCAACTTTTTTACCGTTAATTGATACAATCTTATCTCCTGGAAGTATACCAGCCTTATCTGCTTGAGATTCAGCATCAATTGAATCTACCTCAAAGGGATATCTTGCTTCCAATGCAGGCAAATCTCCCGCCTCAAACAATTGTGTGCCTATATCTTCAGGTAATTTAATGTTTTCTATACTTCCGTTGATGTGCTGCACTTTTACATTGCTAACATCACGAAACATTAAATATTTATTGATAGGAATATTAATATCTTCAATTAGCTCTCCATTAATCGAAATTATCTTATCACCTTGCTTAAATCCGTAATTCTCAAGCGTCTTAGTTACGCCATAGCCATATTTAGCACTATCTTTTGATACATAATTCGTTCCCCAGGTAGCCAACATTACTATAAACAGGAATATGGCTAACAAAAAATTTACTGTAACGCCTCCTAACATTATAATTAAGCGTTGCCATGCAGGTTTAGATCTAAATTCCCATGGTTGTGGTTCTTTAGCCATTTGTTCAGTATCCATACTTTCATCAATCATACCGGCTATTTTAACATAGCCCCCCAATGGTAACCAACCTATACCATAAACGGTTTCCCCTATTTTCTTTTTAAATAAAGAAAACTTTACATCAAAAAATAAGTAAAATTTTTCCACTCTAGTCTTAAAAATTTTGGCAGGGATAAAGTGCCCTAACTCATGTAAAACAACTAATATGGAAAGACTCAAAAGCAATTGAGCCCCTTTAATGAAAAATACCGACATCTACATTTTTTTTATAATCGCACAAAAGTAAGCTTTTAAACCAAGTATAAAAAGTCATTCGTCTATTGGGCTATGTTTTAACAATAATTTAAGCTCTGACTAAAGGTTCTAGAACTTAAAATCATTGTATTTTTGTAGAAATTTTAATCTTCAAGTATTAGATGCTTTCCTTTTTTAAAGATTACAAGTATTTCGCCATTGTTTTTGGGTTTATCTCTGTTGTAATAATTGCTCTTATTTACAATACTTTAAATACGTACCAACCACTACCCATTTACCAACCTACTATGGTGAGTACAGAGTTGGTTGATAGTACTATTCAACACCAAAAAAAGTATCATAAAATCGCGAATTTTAGTTTAATCAATCAAAACGGCAAAAGGGTTACCCAAGATGATTATAAGGGCAAAATCTATGTTGCAGACTTCTTTTTTACAACTTGTAGAACAATTTGCCCAGTAATGACAGGACATATGGTTGAAATACAAAAAAAAATTATGGATGATACTCATGTAATGCTACTCTCTCATTCTGTTACTCCTGAAATTGACACTGTAGCTCAATTAAAACGATACGCTCTTGAAAAAGGGGTTAACGATAAAAAGTGGAATTTAGTTACTGGCGATAAAAAAGAAATTTATAGGCTTGCTAGAAAAAGTTATTTAGCGGTTAAAGACCATGGAGATGGTGGTCCTTTTGATATGGTGCATACCGAAAACTTTATGCTAATTGATAAAAAAAGACAAATTAGAGGGTTTTACGATGGTACTAATGCTGAAGATATTGATAGACTCTTGAATGACATTGAAATTTTAAAGCAGGAAGAAATAGACTAACAATTTGTACATATAATTACATTGGCAAATACGCCCCGCGTTAGGGATTGCAGTGGCAGCTTTTGGCGAGGCGCGCATCGAGCCAAAACTATTAACGTAAAGCCCGACCTGATTAAGGTAACGCTCAAATAAAATAAAACTTTAACCACTATAACTTTTATACTTCTAAACAATTGTGTTATTTTTGCTTCTTTAAAATCAATCTAAATAAGCTTGAAGCAAACTTTAGCACATTTAAAACGTGGAGAACATGCTGTAATTACAGATGTTTCTTCAGTTCACATCCCTTTAAAACTTTTAGAAATGGGCTGTTTGCCTGGGAATTCTGTAGAATTGGTTCAGCTTGCACCTTTTCAAGACCCTATGTATTTGAACGTAAATGGCTCGCACCTAGCTATTAGAAAAGAAACTGCTGCTCATATTTTAATAGAAAAAGTAACACATGAGTAAACAGATAAATGTGGCGCTGATTGGTAACCCTAATACGGGAAAAACCTCTGTTTTTAATGCCTTAACAGGTTTAAACCAAAAGGTGGGTAATTATCCTGGGATTACCGTTGAAAAAAAACAAGGTGTTTGTAAACTGCCACGTGGCGTTAAGGCGCATATTATTGATTTACCAGGTACGTATAGCTTAAATGCGTCGTCTCTGGATGAAAACGTGGTGATTGAACTTTTACTGAATAAAAACGATAAAGACTTCCCAGATATTGCGGTGGTGGTTACCGACGTTGAAAATCTAAAACGCAACCTTTTACTATTTACTCAAATTAAGGATTTAGAAATCCCAACCGTATTGGTTATCAATATGGCAGACCGCATGAGTTACAAAGGAATTTCTTTGGATATTGAGTATTTAGAAGAAAAACTAAACACTAAAATAGCACTAATAAGCACGCGTAAAAACCAAGGTATAGATGCATTAAGAACATTAATTGCTAATTATAAAGAAGTTTCAGTTAAACCGTGTTTAGATACTACGAGTATTGATCCTACATATTTTGGGAACTTAAAAAAGGCATTCCCAAACCAGTTATTATATAAGCTTTGGTTGGTAATTACGCAAGATGTTAACTTTGGAAAAACCGATAGAAAAGGTTTTGATGCCGTTGCAGATTTTAAAACCAAAAGCAAAGGCGATTTAAAACGTTTACAGCAAAAGGAAACTATAAAACGCTACCAATATATTAATGATGCTTTAGCGAAGGGACAAAGCATAGATTTGAGCCAAGCGAAAGATTTACGTATAAAATTAGATAGAATTTTAACCCATAAAGTTTGGGGTTATCTCATTTTTGCAGTTATTCTTCTAACCATTTTTCAAGCTATTTATGATTGGGCCGAAGTGCCCATGGACTTTATTGATGGTACGTTTGCAAGCCTAAGTGAATGGGTGAAAAACAGTTTGCCACAAGGTGCTTTTACCAATTTAATTGCCGAAGGCATTATTCCTGGATTAGGTGGTATTGTAATTTTTATTCCGCAAATAGCCTTTTTGTTTTTATTTATCGCAGTGCTAGAAGAAAGTGGTTATATGAGTCGTGTGGTGTTTTTAATGGATCGTATTATGCGGCGTTTTGGGTTGAGTGGTAAAAGTGTTGTACCCTTAATTTCTGGTACTGCCTGTGCGATTCCTGCTATTATGGCAACACGTAATATTGAGAGTTGGAAAGAACGTTTAATTACCATTTTGGTAACGCCTTTTACAACCTGCGCAGCACGATTACCTGTGTACCTTATCATTATTGCTTTGGTGATTCCAGAAGGACGCTTTTTCGGGTTAAGCTACCAAGCTTTAACCTTAATGCTATTATATTTAATTGGTTTTGGTACTGCTATTTTTTCGGCCTATATTTTAAATAAAGTACTTAAAATTAAAAGTAAAACGTTTTTTGTTATAGAAATGCCTAATTATAAACTACCGCTTTTTAAAAATGTAGCTATTACGGTTATTGAAAAAACAAAAGCATTTGTGTTTGGTGCTGGAAAAATAATTCTTGCCATATCTATTGTACTATGGTTTTTAGCTTCTTATGGCCCAGGAAAACAGTTTAATGATGCTGAAACTATTGTAAAAACTAAATATGCTTCGCAAGATTTAAATGAAGCGGATTTACAACAAAAAATAGCATCTCATAAATTAGAACATTCCTTTATTGGCATTGCGGGTCATGCTATTGAGCCTGTGATTAGACCTTTGGGTTACGACTGGAAAATTGGTGTTGCCATTGTAAGCTCTTTTGCAGCTAGAGAGGTATTTGTTGGGACGCTAGCTACTATTTACAGCGTTGGTAGTGATGATGAAGCCACTATTAAAAACAGGATGGCTGCGGAAACCAACCCCATTCTTGGTGGGCCGTTATTTAATTTTGCATCAGGAATTTCATTGTTACTATTTTATGCTTTTGCCATGCAATGTATGAGTACGCTAGCCATAGTTAAAAAGGAAACCAACAGTTGGAAATGGCCAACGCTACAACTCGTTATAATGACGGCTTTTGCTTATATTGTAGCATTAATTGCATTTCAATTTTTGAAATAAACTAATACTAATTTCGACAAACGCATCATGAACGACATTATCCAAAATACATTTGTATTTACTGCTGTTGCTTTAGCGGTATTATTTTTAGTTAAAAAATTCTTCTGGAAAAAACCGAAACCTAAAAAGGCTTGCGGAAATGATGGTTGTGGTTGCCACTAAAATAATTTACTTTTATCATCCACATTATACATTAAAATTATGAAACTAACGTTCATCACACTACTCTTTGCACTGTTATTTACATGTTGTATGTTTTCGCAAAAGGACAAAACCATAAAACTATTAGACGCCAACTTAACACACTTCAACACACATATTGGTGTACCTCACAGTACTGTGGTTGGCTTGCCGGAAGGCACATTTCAGTCAGATAATGTTAGAAAAGGCACACCTCTAGGTATTAATAATGATATTAAAAATGTGTTTACCACTACCAATATAAACGGTGAAACTACTTTAAATATTAGTGGCGAAATCTACGGTTGTATTACCACTAAAGCCAATTATAGTAATTACCATTTTAGCACCATGTTTAGATGGGGCAACAAAAAATGGGAGCCTAGACTAGATAGACGTAAAGATTCTGGTATTTTATACCACAGTTATGGAGATTATGGTAGGTTTTGGAACACGTGGAAAACCTGTTTAGAATTTCAAGTACAGGAAACAGACTTGGGTGATTTTATTTCGCTTAATGGTAATACTACTTCTCCAAAAGTGGCTGGACCATCAGTAGTTATTAGAGGTAACGATAAAGATGGCACCAAACAATATAACCCAAATTCTGATACTTATTTTGAGGGTAAAGGCTATATTCACGCCTATCTAGAACCGCAAAATCCGCATGGTAGTTGGAATCTTTTAGAACTATATGTTATTGAAAATAATGCAGTACATGTGGTAAATGGTAAGATTGTGATGGTTGTGGAAAATGCAATTGATCCCGAAACCAATACCCCTTTAACCGAAGGACAAATACAAATACAATCAGAAGCTGCAGAATGTTATTATAAAAACATGACCATAACACCAATTACAGAATTTCCAGAATTTATTCGCAAACAGGTAAAATTCAAATCGTAAACTGAATATGATGTAATTATACATACGCTCTACATTTTCTATATAAGTTCTCCTTTTTTCTGTTGTAAAAGGAGAACTTATATTTTTTTTAGCTACATTTGAAAAATTTTTAAGCTTACTTAAAAATAGTTTAAAGCACTACCTATGTCTGTAGCTATAGAAAACTTTGTAAAAGCCATTTATAAAAATGGAAAACGAGACCATAACGATACCAAACCTGGTAATATCGCTAAGGAATTGGGCATTTCAAACGCTGCAGCCACAGATATGGCTAAAAAACTAGCTACTAAAGATTTACTGCACTACGAAAAATATCAAGAGCTAAAACTTACGGATAAAGGCACAAAAATGGCACTTAATGTAGTGCGTAAACACCGTCTTTGGGAAGCACTTTTATTTAAACTTTTTGATATGTCGTTACACGATATTCATCGTGAAGCCGAATTGTTAGAACATCAAACCTCCGATTTATTAGCCAATAAAATAAGTGAGTATTTAGGGAATCCAAAATTCGATCCTCATGGCGATCCCATCCCAAATGCAAATGGAGAAATTACCACTGTTGATACTTCCATACCACTTTCAAATACCGAAGAAGGCAAAACGTATACCATTTCTAGACTGATGAGCGACGATAAAGAATTTTTTGATTTCTGTGCTCAAAACGGATTAAAATATGGCAATTCAGTCTTAATATCAAAACAGTTCAGCAATAATAAAATGACTCAAATTTTAATACACAATAACACCATTCTTTTAAATCAAGATTTCACATCAATTATTTACGTAAATGAAACTAACTAACTTTTTAATGGCCCTTACATGTTTTGGGTTTTCGGTCTCAGTGTTTGCTCAAGACACTAATTTAGGCGCATTAGTCACAGACAGACCTGATGCTACCGAGGCTTCATCAACCGTTGGCAAAGGTATTCTTCAATTTGAAACTGGAGGATTATACGAGTCTTTTGAAGCTAACAGTGTAAAAACAGAGGCCTATACATTTAACACCATGCTTGTACGCTACGGTATTCTAGATAATGTAGAATTACGCTTAGGCTGGGATTTTGTTGAAGGCATTACCACCGTAAACGGCACTAAGCTTGATAATATTACAAGCGGTTTATCACCTTTATTATTGGGTATGAAAATAGATATTGCCGAAGAAAACGGCGCTATGCCAGAAATAGCATTAATCGGTCACGTATTTCCAGTATTTAGTGCATCTGCAGATTACAGACCAGAATACACAGGTATAGATTTTAGGCTATCACTATCACACACTTTAAGTGAAAAATCTAGTTTAGGTTATAATATTGGCGCACAATGGGGCGAGGATTCTCCCGAAGCTGCGGCCATATACACCCTTGCTTATGGCTATAGTTTTACCGAAAAACTTGGCGCGTATGTAGAGCTTTATGGCGATTTGCCAGAAGACAGTGCAGCAAACCATTTTTGGGATGCAGGTTTCACCTATTTAGTAAATAACGATTTACAGTTAGATACTTATTTTGGTACAAGCATTACTCAAGGCCAAGATCTATTAGTAGGCTTAGGATTTAGTTATAGAGTAAGAAAAAAATAATTTTTTAAAATGAAAAAACAACTCGCAGTACTTGTAATCATAACCCTGTTTTTTAGTTGTAAAAACGAAAAACAAAACAACGGAAAACTAAACATAGTCACCACTACCACTATGATAACCGATTTGGTAAAAAACATTGGTGGCCAACACATTAACCTACAAGGCTTAATGGGTAGCGGTGTAGATCCGCATTTATATAAAGCCAGCGAAGGCGATGTTACCAAGCTATCGCAAGCCGATATTATTTTCTACAACGGTTTGCATTTAGAAGGTAAACTTGTAGAAGTTTTCGAAAAAATGAATACCAAAAAAACCGTTGCAATTTCTAGCGTTTTAGACAAAAACACGCTTATCGGTTCAGAATATTTTGCATCAAATTACGATCCTCATATTTGGTTTAATATCGAGTATTGGAAACAAGCCACACAGTTTGTAGTAAGCACATTATCAGAAGCAATTCCAGAGCAAAATTCAACATTCCAAGCCAATGGCAACGCCTATATTGCGCAATTAAACGCATTAAAAAATAAGCTAGAAAACACCATTTCACAGCTCCCAAAAGAAGAGCGAATTTTGGTTACAGCACACGATGCCTTTAACTATTTTGGTAAAGCATTTAATTTTCAAGTAGTTGGTTTACAAGGGCTTTCCACAGCCACCGAAGCTGGGGTGCAAGACGTTCAAAAACTATCAAATTTTATTATAGAAAACAAAGTAAAAGCTATTTTTGTAGAAAGTTCGGTACCAAAACGTACTATCCAAGCACTTCAGGCAGCTGTAAAATCTAAAGGTCACAACGTCACTATTGGCGGCACTTTATATTCCGATGCGCTTGGAAATGCAGGAACCGTAGAAGGTACTTATATTGGTATGTTCGAGTATAATGTAAACACAATAGTAGAAGCATTAAAATAGTTTTTTCAGGAGCTATTTCCTGCTATCCGCTATATCTTTTTTGAAGAAAAATCAAAAAAGGATGCCGCTACTATCAGGGCTAAATTATCAGTCTAAGTCAGCACAAAACCCTAATTTAGTGGCATGTTTGCAAAAGTTTAGAGGTTAGAAAGCTGAAAAATAAACTTAAATATTAAAAATTAATTTGGCAAAAAAGCCAACACCCAAATCAATTCGAAGAATTGAACGTCAAGGCGCAGAATAGATGTAGAAAAGCTCCGAGAACAGGAGAACAATAGTTCGACGCGGAGTTTTCAAATCGGTTTCCAGTTTTAAAAACTGGAAAATTCCTCGTCTTGACCGTGATTTTTTGGTTCGTTTTGCATCAAGGCAAAATGAACATACAAACACGAAACAAATGAAAAATAAAATAGCCGTAAAAGTAGACGACCTCACCGTAGCCTATAACTACAAACCAGTACTTTGGGATATCGATTTAGAAATCCCCGAAGGCGTGCTCATGGCAATAGTAGGGCCTAACGGCGCAGGAAAATCAACCCTTATAAAATCTATTTTAGGTATTTTAAAACCCATAGCAGGAAGCGTAACTATCTACGATAAACCTTATGAAAAACAACGCCAACTGGTGGCCTACGTGCCACAAAAAGGCAGTGTAGATTGGGATTTTCCAACCACAGCTTTGGATGTTGTAAAAATGGGCACTTACGGTAGTTTAGGCTGGATAAAACGCCCCGGGCAAAAAGAAAAGAAAGCAGCCTTAGAAGCTTTAGAAAAAGTAGGCATGTTGCCATTTAAAAACCGACAAATAAGTCAGCTTTCAGGAGGGCAACAACAACGTATATTTTTGGCGAGAGCACTAGTACAAAATGCCGCTATTTATTTTATGGACGAACCCTTTCAAGGTGTAGACGCCACCACAGAGATAGCCATCATCAACATTTTAAAAGAATTACGAAAAGCAGGTAAAACGGTAATAGTTGTGCATCACGATTTACAAACCGTACCAGAGTATTTCGATTGGGTAACCTTTCTTAACGTAAAAAAAATAGCCACAGGGCCAGTTAAAGATATTTTTAATGATGATAACCTTACTAAAACTTATGGAATTAATTATAAGGTTAGTATACAAGAATAGTGGTTAGTGGTTAGTGGTTAGTGGTTAGTGGTTAGTAATAATAGGGAGAAAAAATGGGAACTATAAAGTTTAAGTTTGAAGATTTAAAAGTCTATGAAAAAGCACTAGATTTTGTGGATTTAGCATACGAAATATCCAAAAGTTTCCCAAGTACAGAAAAATTTGGTTTAACATCTCAATTTACTAGAGCCGCTGTCTCTATTGCCTTAAACATTGCTGAAGGCTCATCAGATTCGGATAAGCAGTTTAATAGATTTTTACAAATGGCTCTAGATTCAGTCAACGAATGTGTTGTTTGTGCTACAATCTCTAAAAGACAAAAATTTATTTCAAATCAAACAAATGATACAATAAGAGAAAAACTAGTAGAATTATCTAAAATGATAACAAGTCTACAAAAATACTTAAGAAACAAAACTAACCTCTAACCTCTAATTACTATAGAACTGCTGGAATACATAAAACTCGTCTTTACAGACTACACGCTTAGAACCATAACCCTTGGTACTGCCATACTAGGCGCAGTAACTGGTATGTTAGGAAGTTTTGCCGTATTACGTAAACAAAGCCTTTTAGGCGATGCAATCTCACATGCTGCATTACCAGGTATAGCTATTGCGTTTTTATTAACAGGCGCAAAAGATAGTAATACGCTATTATTGGGCGCATTAGTTAGCGGACTTTTAGGTACATTCTGGATAAGAGGTATCATCAAAAAAACACACTTAAAATCAGATACCGCTTTAGGCTTAATTCTATCCTTATTTTTTGGCTTTGGCATGTTGCTACTTACCTTTATTCAAAAACAACCCAATGCCAACCAAGCAGGATTAGATAAGTATTTATTTGGACAAGCCGCAACATTACTAGAAAGTGATGTTTGGATGATGGCCATTGTAACGGGCATATGCTTATTTGTATTATTGCTTTTCTGGAAAGAATTCAAAATATTACTATTTGATGCAGATTACACCAAAACCTTAGGCTTTAACACCAAAATTATAGATATTTTAATCACCTCATTTATCGTTTTAGCCATTGTTTTAGGGTTACAAACGGTAGGTGTAGTATTAATGAGTGCTATGTTGTTAGCACCAGCTGCTGCAGCCAGACAATGGACCAACAGCTTAAGCATAATGGTATTTCTAGCAGCACTTTTTGGAGCATTTTCTGGTGTTTTTGGAACCGCAATAAGCGCCAGCCAAAACAACTTATCTACAGGGCCTGTTATCGTAATTGTCGCCAGTGTTTTTGTGCTGTTTTCCTTTGTATTTTCACCAAGTAGAGGCTTGTTGTTTAAACAAATACGATTCATAAAAAATCGCCGCGATTTACAATTGCACAAAACCTTGGCATTTATGTATAATATTGTTGAAAGTCATGAAAATATTTCACACCCGCATGCCATAAAAATTTTGAATAATTTTCAAGGCTATACCAAAGGCACACTTCAAAAATTAGTAAGTAAAAATTATGTGGTTTTACAAGGCAATATGTGGAGTTTAACCGAAGATGGTTTTAAAACTGCTGCCAATTTATACAGCCAACAAACAGATAACAATGAGTAACGCGCAAATTGAAATACAATTAATTGCTAGCTTAGTAGCCATTGCCTGTGCCATTCCAGGTACTTTTTTGGTGCTTAGAAAAATGGCAATGATTAGCGATGCTATTAGTCATTCTATCTTACCAGGTATTGTACTTGGTTTTTTTATTACACACGATTTAAACTCGCCTTTGCTTATTTTTCTAGCAGCACTCACAGGTATTTTAACTGTGGTATTAGTTGAATATATTCAAAAAACTGGCTTGGTAAAAGAAGATACTGCCATTGGTTTAGTGTTTCCTGCATTATTTAGTATTGGTGTGATTATGATTGCCAAAAACGCCAACGATGTACACCTAGATGTTGATGCAGTATTATTGGGCGAATTAGCATTTGCTCCTTTTGATAGATTGCTCATTTCTGGGGTTGATGTTGGCCCAAAATCGTTATGGATTATAGGTAGCATTCTAGTCATTACTGTAGGCCTTTTGTTTGCATTCTTTAAGGAATTAAAAGTAAGCACCTTTGATGCTGGTTTAGCTGCATCACTTGGCTTTTCTCCTGCCGTAATTCATTATGGATTAATGACGGTATCGTCAGTAACTACAGTAGGCGCTTTTGATGCTGTAGGGGCTATTCTGGTTGTAGCGTTAATGATTGCGCCCGCAGCTACTGCTTACTTATTAACTAACGAATTAAAGCGCATGCTTATCTATGCGATATGTTTTGGAGTATGTAGTGCAATTTCTGGGTATTGGTTAGCGCATTGGCTGGATGCTTCAATATCAGGATCTATAACCACCATGTTAGGCTTGTTGTTTTTAGCGGTATACTTATTTGCACCAAACAAGGGCGTAATAGCGGTAATGTATCGCGAAAAACAACAACGTACAGAAGTGTCGTTATTAACCTTCTTACTGCACTTAAAAAATCATACAGAAGAACGAGAACGCCATGTAAATCACCTTAACGAGCACATCAATTGGCAAAAAGTACGCTCTAAAACTGTTCTAGAACTCGCATTAAAAAACAATATGATTCAATTAGAAAAAAACATTGTTTCTTTAACCGAAAAAGGCGAAGATTTTACATCTCAAGCTATTGACTACATCATCACTAACGAAGATGCTCAAATAGAAGATATGAAGGATGATTTCTTTTTGTTTAGGGGTTGATGTCATTCAGAGCATAGCGACTATTATCGGAGTGGAAAAATCTAACTAATAATTTTGTTTCTTCTTATTTTTTAAATGATGAAATTTAAGGTTCTTCAGTTGTCCCTCCTTCTTAATGACAAAACAATTCTTTTTGTTTAGAGGATAACTTTGATATCTTTATTGGGGCTGTAATACTAAATTAGCCATTATGAAAAAAACCTTTCTTTTTTTAATAGTGATTATCTGTCTTGGCTCTTGTAATCGTAAAGAGAAATATGAAGGCAAATGGGTATCAGAAATATCCAAATCAGAAAACGACGGATCAGAAACTCCAATGTTTTTCCATATTGAAAATGATTCAATTAAATTCAGTTATTGGAGCTTTAATTATTCACATAAATATGCTTTAAAAATTGAAAAAAATAAATTTTTGTTCAATAATTGGTCTATTAAAGCTGATATGATTGAGGACACCATATTATTACAAAATTCATTCTACATTAAAGATAACAATGACAGTATTATAAGTTGGTTGTGGGATAAGCCTATCACCAAAATTGAGTTACCAAAAACAAATTCAGAATACTTCAATTCTGAGAGTATAAATTATGATGCATACAAGTATTATATGTTATTTGGAAAACGCTTAGATAATAATAAATTCAGTTTACAACTTAACGATAAACATGCAAAAATAGAAGATTTACCCGCATTTATATGTATTGAAAGAGCTTCTGAGAGACACGAATTAATTCCCTTTTATTCCACCTATTTATTAGCAGAAAAAACAACTCCAATGAAATATCTTGAAGACATATTTTTTGAACACAAAAAGGTTAATCAACTAAAAATATGTTTTATTAATGATATTCAATTAAAATATAGTGATTCACTTGGCTTGTATTACAAGTATGAAAAATTAACCAAAAAACTTCCTCCATTTAGAGAACATGACGATTACCACATTAATACTTTAGAAAACAGATATCAGTCCCCTCCACCTCCGCCGTTATATTATTCAGAATCAGACGATAAAAAACCGAACACAAAATTAATCCTATTGAAAAATAATAGAATTTATTATAAAGATAGTATCATTGAAACGAATCATTTGAAAAACCTTATTAAACCTTGGATAGAGAAAAATAACACTATTTTAAATCTTTACGATTTGGAATCTAATTATCATAACTTCTTAGAAATGAACGCTATAATTAATTCAGTATATCAAAACGTAAGACAAGAAAAATCAAAAATAAAATTCAATAAAACGTTAAATGAACTGAATCGTGAGGAACTTACTGAAATTAAGATTGAAACACCTATGAGACATATCTGGGATTATTCTATTCAGCATTTCAACCGTATCGTTAAAAAAGAAAACTCTTTTTATGGATTAGCAGTAACCCCTATCGAATAACGTTAATACATTGTGGATTCCGCATCAAGTGCGGAATGACAAAAAACTAAAAATAGTTCTATTTTAGCTTTATGGCACAACACAACGAACTCGGTAAAAAAGGTGAACAACTTGCTGTAGATTTTCTTTTGAAGCACAGCTACGCTATAGTAGAACGCAATTACCGTTTTGAAAAAGCTGAAGTAGATATTATAGCTCAAAAAGACGATATTCTTGCCATTGTAGAAGTAAAAACGCGTTCTACAGTCGATTTTGGAGATCCTCAAGATTTTGTAAAACCTAAACAAATAAAAAACTTGGTAAAAGCTGTTGATGAATATGTTACCGTAAACGATTTAGATGTAGAAGTTCGCTTTGATATTGTTGCAATTGTAAAAGAAGGCAAAGGTTTTAATATTGAGCATTTAGAAAATGCTTTTTATCATTTTTAAGACACTGTAAACTGTTTCATAGTAAACCCTAACTTATTCATCAGTTTCAAAAAACGCTTTTAGAGCTTTAAAGTCAATAGGTTTTTCAGCTATCTTTTTATCTTTATCTAAAATAAAATAAGCAGGTGTGGATGTTACTCCATAAGCATCACCAATTTCATTATCCCATTTACCTTCCCCATAAACATGAATAAATTCTGGGAAATCGTAGGTTAAATTTTTCCAACCATAAGGTTCATCTTCTAAACCTACTGCAACTACTTTTACTTTTCCTTCTGGAAACGCTTTTATAAAAGTATGCAATTGAGGAATTTCATCTAAACAATGCGAGCAGGTGCTGCTCCAAAACGTAATAATATAATTTTCGGCACCTTCCAACTCTGTAAGTTTCTTTGTAATCAGCTCTTCTTTCTCTTTAATTTCAATATCAAAATCTGGAGCCACTTGTCCTTTAGAAATATTCTTGTACAAAATTAAAGCATGCAAAAGCTCCTGATCATTCAAAGCAACAGCCACATCCATCAAATAATTTTCTGATATATAGTTTGAAACCGACTCAAAACCTAAATCAGACATTTGTTGCCACAAATCAAATAATAAAATCCGTTGCACTTTATGGGGAGCCACTTTTAAATGACTATAAACCACATCTATATTCTTCTTGTATTTTGATATTTCATCCTCAGATTTAGAAGATGTTCCGAAAACATAATTAAGTATTTTTTCTTCTAAAAAATTAGAACTTTGCAGTGTTGGCTTGCTAAAATCTACATAATCAAAATAGTGTTTTTCTAAATTTTGAATATAGGTGTTTACATCTTCAATCTTTTCTGGTATGTAGGGTTTATTTGCCTTTATAAAATCTAAAGCCATTGTGCCTTTAGCAGCCTCCTCAAAACTGGTTTGTGTTTCTCTTTGAGTTTTAAAAATAGCATGTAAAGCAATCGAATCATTACTCTGTTGGCTATAATAATTACCTATACTTTGGGTAACCATAGACATACTATTGGTATAAGATGTTAATAGCTTATTATCGGTAGATTTTAAAAAATCCACGCCTGTTTCAGCAATAAATGTTAATTCGATGTCTTCTTCACCATTATACATGATGTCGAAATTATAATCTTCTTGAGGCACAGCATAAACCAATCGATACATGCCTTTAGTAGCTGTAGAATCTAAGGTAAACTCAAAACTTCCATCTTCACCAATCTCCGCATTCGTTACATAATCAGATATTGTTGGGCCAACTTTATAAAGCAATGCGAAATTGTAATCTTTAGCCGGATAAAAAACACCTTTTATTTTATGTTGAGCAAGTATTATACTCGGGATTAAAAGTGTTAGAAAAAGAATGCGTTTCATCTGTTAAAGTTTTTATTTTTTAGATTTCAAAAATCAAGCCACAATAGGTTGCAATGCCTCTAAAGCTTGTTTTACTGATGTTATTTTTTCGAACGTTAGTAATAAACGTAGTCCGTTTCGGGTTTGCTTCTCTTTCATTTTACAAACTTGCGGATGCGTTTGTACAAACTGTAATACTTTTGTAAAGTTAGGGCTTTGGTAGAAACTACTTTGCTGATCTTGAATAAAATAACCAATCAATTTATTTTGTTTCATAATTACTTTTTCAAAGCCTATTTTAGTAGCTAACCACTTTATTTGGACACTGTTTAATAAATCGGTCACTTGCTTTGGTAATTCTCCAAAACGGTCTATTAACGCTGTTTTAAATTTTTCTAAATCTGCTTCAGTTTTCAAATTATTAAGCTGCGTGTACAAATTTAAACGTTCTGCAATATTATTCACGTAACTATCAGGAAATAAAAGCTCAAAATCGGTATCGATAGTTACATCTTTTACAAAAATCTTTTCTTCGCCATCGTCTTGATATAAGTCCTTAAACTCATTTTCTTTCAGTTCTTCAATAGCTTCATTTAGAATTTTTTGGTAGGTATCAAATCCTATCTCATTAATAAATCCACTTTGTTCGCCTCCCAATAAATCGCCAGCGCCACGAATTTCTAAATCCTTCATCGCGATATTAAAACCGCTACCTAACTCTGTAAATTGCTCTAATGCAGTGATACGTTTTCTGGCATCATCGGTCATTGCAGAATATTCCGGTGTAATGAAATAGCAAAATGCTTTTTTATTGCTTCGCCCCACACGACCTCGCATTTGGTGTAAATCGCTCAATCCAAAATTATTGGCATTATTAATAAAAATAGTATTGGCATTTGGTACATCTAAACCACTTTCTACAATCGTGGTACTTACTAAAACATCAAATCCACCGTCCATAAACTGTAGCATTAACGCTTCTAACTTCTTGCCTTCCATTTGCCCATGGCCAATACCAATTTTAGCATCGGGTACCAAACGTTGTAACATGCCTGCAACTTCTTTAATATTTTCTATACGATTATGAATAAAAAATACTTGTCCGCCACGCTGAATTTCATAGCTTACTGCATCACGAATGGTTTCTTCGTTAAAACGAATTACATGACTCTCAATAGGATATCGGTTTGGCGGTGGTGTTGTAATTACCGATAAATCTCTTGCCGCCATTAAGCTAAACTGTAAAGTTCTTGGTATTGGTGTTGCAGTTAACGTTAACACATCTACATTATCCTTTAAGGTTTTTAGTTTTTCTTTTACGGCTACACCAAATTTTTGCTCTTCATCAACTATTAATAATCCTAAATCTTTAAATTTTACATTTTTATTGACAAGTTGATGTGTGCCGATAATAATATCAACCTTACCTTCAGCTAAAGCCTCTAAAGTTTCACGTTTTTGTTTGGCTGTTCTAAATCTATTTACATAATCTACAACTACGGGGAAATCTTTTAATCGTTGCTTAAATGTTCTGGAATGTTGATATGCTAAAATGGTAGTTGGCACTAAAACGGCAACCTGTTTGCCGTTATCTACGGCTTTAAAAGCGGCACGTATTGCTACTTCGGTTTTACCAAAACCAACATCGCCACAAACAAGCCTGTCCATAGGGCGTTCGCTTTCCATATCAGCTTTAATATCTGCAGTTGCTGTACTTTGGTCGGGTGTGTCTTCGTAAATAAACGAGGCCTCTAACTCATGCTGCATGTAGCTATCAGGATTGTACTGAAAGCCTTTTTCGGTTTTACGTTTTGCGTAGAGTTTTATCAAATTAAACGCAACATGTTTTACACGTGCTTTTGTTTTTTGTTTAAGGGTTTTCCAAGCAGTACTACCAAGTTTGTAAATTTTAGGTGGTTTGCCATCTTTACCATTAAACTTGGTGATTTTATGAAGCGAATGAATGCTTAAATACAACACATCGCGCTCGCCATAAATTAATTTTATGGCTTCTTGTTTTTTGCCTTCTACATCTATTTTTTGAAGTCCGCCAAAACGCCCAATACCATGATCGATATGGGTAACATAATCGCCAATATCTAGGTTAGTAAGTTCTTTTAGAGTAATGGCTTGCTTTTTTGCATACCCATTTTTAAGCTGAAATTTGTGGTATCGCTCAAAAATTTGATGGTCTGTATAGCAAACAATTTTGTTATCGTGGTCTACAAAGCCTTGGTGTAGCGATAAAATTACGGTATGATACTCTTTTACATCTAATTTGGCATCATCAAAAATATCGTGAAATCGTTTGGCTTGTTGCTCGCTTACACAAGCGATGTAATTGGTATAGCCTTTGTCTTGGTTAGCGTTTAAATCTTCGATTAAAAGATTAAATTGCTTGTTAAAAGCAGGTTGTGGGGTGGTGTTAAAAACGATTTCGTTATTACGAGGAGCTTGCGACGTTTCACTCACAATGACGTTCGTATTAAAAATAGAAGTACTCCCAAATTCAATAATTGAAAAATCGAGCAATTGTTTTTTCAATAATGCTGAATTACAAAATAATTCGTGTGGTTTAGCATGTTTTATATCTTCTGAAAGTGCCTTAAAAGCGTCTTCTGCTTTGGTATAAAAATCGTCTATTCTAGAGAATAATATATCTGCATTTTTTATACCAATTACCGTTTTTTGAGCGATATATTTTAGGAAACTTTGTCGTTTTTCTTCCGTCAACTTATTCGCTACATTGGGAATAATATTGATTTTTTTGATTTGCTCAACAGACAATTGTGTTTCTACATCAAAGGTTCTAATAGAATCTACCTCATCACCAAAAAATTCAATACGATAGGGTTCATCGTGCGAAAACGAAAACACGTCTACAATACCACCACGTACTGAAAACTCTCCAGGCTCTGTAACAAAATCTACGCGTTTAAACTTGTATTCAAACAATACTTCGTTTACAAAATCTATAGATATTTTATCGTTAACACCTATTTTAAGTGTATTGCGTTCTAGCTCTTTACGGGTTACTACCTGTTCAAAAAGGGCATCAGGATACGTAACAATTATTGCTGGTTTTTTTTGAGAATTAATGCGGTTTAGCACTTCTGCCCTAAGCAATACATTGGCATTATCGGTTTCCTCGATATCGTAAGGCCTTCGGTAACTGCCTGGATAGAACAACACATCTTTTTCAGATAAGAGCTGTTCTAAATCGTTAAGGTAGTGTGCCGCTTCTTCCTTATCGTTAAAAATTAAAAGAAATGGTTTTTCTGCCGTTTTAAAAGTGCTCACCACTACAAAAGATAATGCTGACCCTATAAGTCCTTTTACGTGTGTTTTACTTTGAGTTTGGGCAATAGCATTTTGCAGATTTTGCATTTGCAAAGTCTGTAAATAGGTTTGAGAGATTGTAGATTTACTCACCTAATTTTTGTTTGAAGTGCAAATATAAGGGTTAGATACATTTTATTAAGTACCTATTTGGCAAATATTTTCTGAGTTTATTAGAAGTTTTACATTGCGTTAGGGATTGTAATGGAAATCCTTTTTGTGAGGCACGAGCAAAAAGATTGTAATGGAAAGCCCGACCCTTGCGGTAACGCCCAAAAAATTAAAATTTCAATTTAAAATCTTAAAAAAAATATGTAGGTTTGCAGCACTAAAAAAAGATGTATATATGTCGTTTTCAAATTTATTTGACGGAGGTTTTAAAAAGCGTAATAAAAGCCATTTTGCTGCAATTGTGCGTGTAGCTATGGCTGATGGTGTAATCACTGATGATGAAAAGGCTTTTTTGGATCGATTAGCACAGCGTTTAGAGATTGGTGAAAACGACTACAAAGCTATTTTAAAAGATTACAATTCACATCCAATTAATCCACCTGTATCATATGATTTACGTTTAGAGCGTTTATACGATTTAGTTCGAATGATACATGTAGATACCATTACTGGTGATGATGAAATGTCGCTTTTGAAAAAGATTGCAGTGGGACTTGGGTTTCATGCAGTGAACGTAAAATACATTATCGATAAAGCATTAACGCTAGTAAGTAACGGTGCTGATTTGGATGATTTTGTGGACCAAATAAAGAATATGAATAGATAAGTAATTATAAATTCTATACTATTTAAAAGCGTCCAATATGTTGGGCGCTTTTTTTTGGATACGATTTATTTTGGATTGAAAAGCACTTCCTTTTCTTTGTATTCTAGCCTATTTGGTAATGCAATAGATGAAAATTCTAAATGTAATACACGACGCCTTTTTTGAACTTTCGATGCTGATGACGCATGCAACAACAAAGGCTTTATAAGCTGTACACCTCCTGAAGCTACTTCGCTTGCAAAAGGTATAGAATTGGTAGTTATTAATTTAATTTCATCATCATTTAAACGTTTGTTGTGCGATCCTGGAATAACTTTTAGCGCTCCATTTTTTTCGGTGGTATCATCTAAATGAATACGCATGGAAAATGTATTTTTTGAAATTTCTTCTGGCGGACAAACACTTATCACACCTTTTTTGTTAGTCCATGAACTAAAACCTACAGTTTCTATTTTTTCTAAAACATTTATTGGCACATCTTGATGCCATGTTACGTACCAATTATCTTGCGGGGACTTATCAAAATAAATAGCCTTGGTTAAAAAAGCGTTTTTATCTATTGATTTTACGAGTTTTTTGAAGTTTTTGTTGAATAGAATATCTTTTATTTCAGGTAATTTCTGGAGGACTTCCCGCATGCCGAATGCTTGCTCATTATTTTGTTTGATATAAGTATCAAATTTGGCTTTAAGTTTTCTGATGTCGCGTTTGGTATAGACATGGTTTAGAATTCCGAACCCTTTATACTCAAGTCTTTTTGCAATGGTACGGAGGTTTTTATCATTAATTTCGGTTTCATAAACATCTACAGCATCATACAAACGTTCTTTTATGTTGCGTTTTAAACGTTCTGGAGCAATAACTTTTATACCTTCACCCAAACTCAGTATTTCTTTTTCTAATTCGAAATTATGCTGAACTTCTAAAGAAATGGTTACGCCATAATGGTCTCTACTCACTTCTTTTTGCGTGTGATGAAAAGGCTTAGTTAATACATAAGGTGCTTGTTTATGGTTGATGTACAGCAACATATTTTCGGGTTTTAAATTTGGACTAACAGAGACACCAATGGCATTTTTATAAAAGTTTTCAGAATTAAAATTTGAATCTAACAGAAATGATTTTAAACTTTTTTCAATTGAAATCATTCTATCTAAAGCCAAATTCATAATACCTTCATGTTTTTGTCGCTTACCAATAACAAACCATCTATTTCTAAATTCTTTTAATAAATAAGGATGAAACGTAAATGTGCTTTCTTGTCGGGCTTTAAACGATTGATACGTAATTTCAATAGCTTGCTTTTTTAAAATGAACTGGTAAAGTGGATCTAGAAATTTTAGTCCTTTTAAGTTTTCATTTTTTTCAAAATCAATTAATGATTTTTCTTGTGTTTTTTGGGTGTACACATGGTCTTCTAATTTCTGCACCATACTGCCTAGTTCCTCAAAATGAGAAAATCCTTGAAATTGTTTTAAAAATGAAACCGCCTCCGATAATTTTGTTAAATCTTGGTTGGAAATTGGGCTATTTGTAATGCTATAACTAGCGTCTTCATATTTATAAAATTTTCGCTCATAAACCACTATTGGTGCGTTATACCCTAACTTATCGCTTCGCATCATTTGAATGTCTAGTTGCACCGTTCTTTTACTAACATCTATAGCTTTTCCTTCGTATTCGTAAAGTGCATCCGAAACTGCTTCAATTAAATCATTAAGCGTCCATTGTCTGAAATTATTTTGCAAACATTTATCAATGGTTTTATACCGGATTAATGCGTTTTTGTTTACTGCCATTTTCTGAAATATTTCTTCTAAATTAGAAGAAAATATTTATTACGCAAAAAGGTTGCGTAACTTCATATGACTTTTGAAAAATATAATAAAAAGTAAAATAATAATAATTAGAAAATGCTTTTGTAATAACTTTATGTCATGGCAAACAAAGAAGATAAAGAATATCAAAAAATTAATACTGAAGCATGGGGGTTTTATGATAAAGATAATCTTGATAAGGCTTTTGACACAAGCAAGAAGATAATTGAATTATATCCAAAAAAAATTGGAGGTTATTATCTTTCAGGAATCATAGAATATGACAAAAGAAATTTTGTAAAGTCAGTTGAGTATTTCAAAAATGCCTTAGAAGTTGATTCTGAGAATAAAGCAGGTGGTTTTATTCATTATTGGTTAGGAAAAAATTACAATGAAAAAAGTAAAGAGTGGTTTAATGATTTTGTAGATAACCCTGTTTACAGTTTTGATATGGCTAGATTTTCATTTGAAAAATCAACTGAATATGAAGAATATCCTAGAGGCACAGTCGTTG
Source organism: uncultured Algibacter sp. (assembly GCF_947490405.1). GTDB lineage: Bacteria > Bacteroidota > Bacteroidia > Flavobacteriales > Flavobacteriaceae > Algibacter_B. Next base: position 869,207 of record NZ_CANLGU010000001.1, read on the forward strand.
AGTTAATTCGAATATTTAGAAAAGACAACTACAAGTTAATCACAGTTTTAAAAAATGCTTTAAAAAACTTCTCTAGTGATATTGATTTTTTAATAAGGTATTCTCGTGCTTTAACACAAATTAATAAAAATGAAGATGCTTATAATATTGTTTCTACTAAAGCAAATGAATTAAACTCTCCTAGCCTTTATTATGAGGGAGGTATGATACTTTATAAAAGTAAGGATTACAAGTCGGCAATATTAAATTTTGAAAAAGCTGTAACAGTTTCTAGTGGAAAACCTGAAAATGTTGCAGGTATATATTGTCAAATTGCAGATGCATATTATAAAGAAAAGAATTTTGAAAATGCATCTAAAAACTTTAATTATGCTTTTGAATTAATTATAAGCTATAACTTAAAAAATACAGATTATCCTAATAATGCGTTTTGGCTTGCATTATTTGGAATAATAATTACCGTGGTAGAAGTAAAACAAATTGATGAACTTAATAGTTCTATTTTAAAAATTCCATTTACAGAAGAAACTATAGACTATATTGAATCATTTCATGAATTTACCATTGAAACTGGTTCAGGAGTAGTATTTAGTTATGAAAATGATTTTAGCATCAGAAAGTGTATTACAGAATTAAATAAATTTAAAAAAAAGTCAAATGATCCAATCACATTAAGTAAATTAAATTGGCTAAAAGCTATTCTATACTATCAAGACAATAAACATGAATATAGTCTCAACGCCTTAAGAGAAGTTTTAAAAAATGATAATAATAGTGACAGTTATATATACAAAAGAATATCAAGAGCTTATTACTATTGTTTGAATGATAGAATCAGTAGCAAAAAAAGTTATGATGACTTAATGACAAAACTCGGTTTAGACTTAAATAAATACAGACCATTAAGAAATAACTTTGATGAATATTACATTGAACAAGTTATTGATTGGCTGTTTTCTGATGAAAATTATCAAGCAATTATTGAGTTGAAAAAACATTTCACTTCAATACAGTTAGATAAATCTAAATCATGGTTTGAAATAGCTTATTCATATCATTCAATAGAAGATGAAAAAAATGCTCAAAAAGCCTACGAATATTACCTTTCTAAAAATAAAGATTCTTCTGCAGCACTAAACAACTTAGCTAATATCTATCATAAGAAGGGAGATATAAAATATGTTGAAAAAGCAATCAAGTTATACGAAAAAGCTATAAAAATAGATGGAGGAGATGAGAAGTTATATGCAAGGAATTTAAAAAACACTAAAGAAACTAGAGAATTTATTCTAAAAGAAAAAAGCAAAAACGATTTTTTAGAAAAAACTTTTAAAAGAGCTATTAAATTATTAAATAAAGAAGATTATTTCTCACTAGAATCGCTTCACAATTTCTTATTGAATATAAGAAAAGATGATGATTATAATAATGGAGAAATTCCAATTCAAGACGATTATTTTCCATCATTAATGAACACCAATATATCTAAAGCAGAAAAGCTAAAAGATATATGGCTATCCAAAAACTATGTCTATCTCACAGATGATTTTGATGATTATGATGTCCCTATTTACAAAGTGAATCCTTACATTGAAGATGCTGTAAATAAGCAAAGAAAAGTTATCGCAGAAAATGATTTACCCATAAAATGGCTAGAAGGAATCGAAGGTCTCAATGTCTCCAAATTAGAAGAAATACAATATTTTAATATAATTGAGAAAATAGGCAAAATCAATAAAAAATATAAACCTCTAGTAAAGAGAGATTTTAACGAATTAGTGTTTAATTACCTCGTTGGAAATATTAAAGCAACAATAGTTCTATCTGGTTCATTTGTTGAATTAGTCCTTACATATTTTCTCGAACGAAAAAAACACACTCAAATTCAATATTCAAATACAAGACCTAAGAACTTATATGATTGTAATCTTTTCGATTTAATATCTTTTTCAGAAGAAAAAGGTTTTTTTGGAAAAGATTTTTTTCACTTAACTAATCTATCAAGAGTATATAGAAATTTTATACATCCAGGCCTAGAATTAAAAAATGAATTAAATAAAGGTAAATCAGATTTATGCTTCATTAGTACATTAGAAATATTTAAGCTTATTTAGAAAAAAAGAACCCTGAAACAAAAATTATTTGCTTTTTTCAAAAAAATATAATACTTCGTATTATGAGGGCATTTTTCATGCATTTGAAAAAATAAATTTTGAAAATTGAAATATTTATTCAAATCTTTGCAACGCATTTCAACCAAAACTAAGTTGAATTAAAAATTAGAAACTATGAGTTTATTTATAACATATCAAAATTTCCCGAAAGGCATATCGCCTTTTGTGATGCTTCGTGATTATCGTTAGATAAACTTTTCAAAATTTATAAATGAGAAATCCGAAGCCGTTAAACAAACTGTTTCGGATTTTTTGTTTTCAGTCGTTAGCGTTCTGCTAAACCATTTCCAAAAACAGTTTAGAAAAAATAAACAAATTGTATTGTTATTCTGAGCACAGTTGAAGCATTTCATATCAATTTACAAACATCAAATTATTAATTAAAAAAGATCCTGAAACAATCCCGAAAGCTTTCGGGGCAAGAGGAGGAAACAATGGACACAAATTTGTTAAACAATTATGTGCTTAAAGCTATAGATGCTTATCCATACGATTTAGAAGAAACTGTAGAAAATTTAAACTACGCCTTGTCTTACGAAGCCAATAATGCTTACGCTTTGTATTTAATAGGACGTTTACAAGCCGAACAATTTGGCGATTACGAAAAAGCAAAACAGTATTACGCTGAGGCTTTGGCTAATAAAATGGATTTTCAAAAAGTATATCCAAAATATATTTTGGTATTGATATGGAATGAAGATTACGAGGAAGCTCAAAAATTAATAGACTTTGCCTTTACCATAAAAGGATTAAATAAGGCTGAAGTTTGGTTAAGACAAGGACAATTACTTGAGAATCTTCAAGCGTACAAAAAAGCGATTAAAGCACTAAAAAAAGCTACATTATTTAGCTGTAATGATGAGTTTACAGGTTTTATTAATTCTGAAATATCAAGAATTAAAGACAAAATAAAACCTAAAAAGCAGAAATCATCCAAAAATAAAAAAGCTAAAAGAAAGAAAAACAAATAAATTATTTACTACGCAAAAACATTGCGCAATATCATGGAATATTTGCAGAGTAATTAATTAAAAGCCTTTTGGAATCAGGCTTTAAAAGTAGTGCTCCACCAGACGAGGAAGCTGGTGGGGCTTAATGAAACTGGGAAGATAACGATTGGTTGTTTACTCGCTTTGGATGCGAGAGGTTGCAGGTTCGAGTCCTGCTTCTCAGACAAATAGGAAGCATTGAGCAATTGGTTGGCTCGCGAGACTGTAAATCTCGTTTCATTATGAACGTGTAGGTTCGAGTCCTACTGCTTCCACAAAATTAGAAATCATGAAAACAAAAATCACAGGAAAAGACTTAATCGCATTAGGTTACAGACAAGGAAAATGGATGAAAGAGGCCATCACACAAATCAATGAAAACAATTTAGAAGGCGATGATTTAACGGCTTATTTACAGCAGTTTAAATCTCCAGACCCGATAGCATTACATGCAAATCCAGTTGATTTTTCAATTAATATTAAAGCTGAAAATGAGTTAGAAAAAGATAATGTTGCTAAAGTGATCAATTCCATGCAAACTTTAATGAAAACACCAACTTTAGTTGCTGCCGCTATTATGCCAGATGCATGTCCTGCGGGTCCAGATGGCAACATTCCAGTTGGCGGTGTGGCAGTTGCAAAAAATGCTATTCATCCAGGCATGCATAGTGCAGATATTTGTTGTTCAGTTATGTTAACTGATTTTGGTAAAGCAAATCCAAAAGACATTTTAGATGCTGCACATGCCAATACGCATTTTGGCCCTGGTGGACGTGATAGAAATACACAATTTCGCTTTCCAAAAGAATTATTAGACGCTTTTGAAGCCAACTATTTCTTAGGCGATAAAGACATGATTAAAATGGCAAGAGCACATTTAGGTACGCAAGGCGATGGCAATCATTTCTTGTTCGTTGGTACTTCCAAAAAAACAGGAAATACCATGTTAGTTACCCATCACGGGTCTAGAGGTCCTGGGGCAAGATTGTACACAAGAGGCATGAAAATAGCCGAACGTTACAGAAAAGAATTGTCTCCAGACACTAAAAAAGAAAATGCATGGATTCCTTTTGAAACTGAGGAAGGTCAAGCCTATTGGGATGCATTGCAAACCATAAGAAGCTGGACAAAAACTAATCATGAAGTGATTCACAATTCGGTTGCCGAAACTTTAGAGATTGGTATTGAAAACAGATACTGGAACGAGCATAACTTTGTATTTAAAGATGGCGATTTGTTTTACCATGCTAAAGGCGCAACACCTTTAGATGCGAAGTTTATGCCCGATATTACAGGGCCTCGTTTAATTCCTTTAAACATGGCGGAACCCGTGTTGATTGTAGAAGGTAAAACCACCAAAACCAATTTAGGTTTTGCGCCTCACGGTGCTGGTAGAAATGTAAGCCGTACGCAACACAGAAAAAGCAAAACGGGAACTATCATGCAAATTTTCAAGGAAGAAACACAAGGTTTAGATGTTCGCTTTTTCTCTAAGGAAATTGATATTACCGAGTTACCAAGTGCATACAAAGATGCTAAAACCGTAAGAGCCCAAATGGAGGAATACGGCTTAGGAAAAGTCATTGACAAAGTGATGCCTTATGGTTGTATTATGGCTGGCGATTGGCAGAAAAATGCGCCTTGGAGGGTTAGACGGGAGAAACGTAATAAAAACAGAAAATGAAAAATCAAGAATTAAATAGTCTTATTAAAAAAATAGAAAATCAAAATTCTTTTGATAAGGCTTATATCGGGTTCTTTTATGATGACAACGAATACTTAAGCTATATTAAAGCTAATAAAGAAGGGCTTATGCTTCATGTAAATCAATTTCTTAAAGCATGTTTAGAGTTTGAAGAAAATAAAATGAACACCAATATTGTTTATGAGATCTCTCATGATATTGATTTGAAATATTCTGATTTTAAGTTCTCTCGTATTGAGTATGTGAAAAAATCTGAGATAAATCTTGAAAAAACAGAAGAGCATAAACAAACATTCAAAAATCAAGTGGGATGTTTCATTGCAATTGCAATAGGTTTATTTGCCCTAGTCTCACTATTGGTTGGTTTTTACACTATATTATCAAGTTTCTTCTAAGTTCAATAAGTATTTCAAAAAGGATAAAGCGGCAAATCAAGTTTGTCGCTTTTTTCATAATTCTTCAAACATAAAATCCTTATTTCCCTACCTTTACCTCCCTATGAACACCCATTTTAAATCCATCATTCTACAAAAAACAGGAGCCACCTCTTTAGTTGAAAAAGAAACCATCCAAGAATTATGGAGTGGTTATGGTAAAATTATCCGTATTGCTTTAGAAAACGCTCCTGTAGAAAGCATTGTGATAAAGCACGTGCAATTACCAAATAGCCAAAATCACCCAAGAGGCTGGCATACCGATATTGGGCACCAACGAAAATTAAAATCTTACAAAGTAGAAACCACCTGGTATAAAACCTACAGTAAACATTGTAAGGCGCGTTTGCCAAAATGTTTTGGTATTGAAAACTACCAAGACGAAACCCTTATTATTCTCGAGGATTTAGACGCCGCAGGTTTTCCTTTACGCAAACATAGTGTAGAATGGCACACTATTGAAAAGTGTTTAGAATGGTTGGCGCAATTTCATGCGAGTTATTTAGGCAAAACACCAAACGAACTTTGGGATGTTGGCACCTATTGGCATTTAGAAACCAGACCTCAAGAACTTGAGGTTTTAGATGATACAGCTCTAAAGAACGCAGCTAATGCTATTGACAAAAAATTGAACAACTGTAACTTTAAAACCTTTGTACATGGCGATGCTAAATTGGCAAACTTTTGTTTTTCTAAAAACGGTGCCGTTGCTGGTGTAGATTTTCAATATATTGGTGGTGGATGCGGTATGAAAGATGTTGCTTATTTTATAGGCAGTTGCCTTAATGAAAGCGAATGCGAACGTTTAGAATCAAAAGTGTTAGACACTTATTTTACGCATTTACACAATGCACTTGGTAAACCAAATAAACCGCTTGAGAACGAATGGCGACCTTTATATCATGTAGCTTGGGCAGATTTTCATCGGTTTTTAAAAGGTTGGAGTCCTGGACATTGGAAAATTAATAGTTATAGCGAACGTATTACTGCCAAAGTTATCAAAAACCTATAGCAATGGATTTTCAACATTTAACAACTCTAGCTATTGAAGCAGCACTTTCAGCTGGAAAAATCATCAACAAATATATAAATAATGCTATTGTTGTGGAGCAAAAAGAAGGCGGTTCTACCTACGCCTCTCAAGTCGTCACAAAAGTAGACCGTGAATGTGAACGTATTATTTTGTCGTATTTGCAACCCACTTGTGAAGCGTTTGATATTGGTTTACTATCTGAAGAAACCAAAGATGATGGTAGTAGATTTGAAAAAGATTTCTTTTGGTGTATAGACCCTTTAGATGGAACACTAGCATTTATTAATAAACAACCTGGGTTTTCGGTTTCTATTGCTTTAATTAGAAAAGATGGCATACCTGTAATAGGCGTTGTTTTTAATCCTAGTACCGAAACGTTATACCACGCCATAAAAGGACACGGCGCTTATAAAAACAAAAAGCCTTGGCATATTAAAAACACTAACGATTATTTAACTTACGTCACCGATAAAAAGTTGAGTGACACACCTAAGCAGGAAAAAATCCAAAATATTCTTAATAAACACAAAATAAGTTTGGGATTAAAAAACATTAAAGAGATATCGGGTGCGGGCGCAGTAATGTGTGCCATTGTAGTATTAGAAAACGGACCCGCTTGTTTTTTAAAACTGCCTAAAACAGCAACTGGTGGCGGTAGCATTTGGGATTATGCGGCAACTGCTTGCATATATCAGGAACTAGACTTACCTGCGAAAAGTTTTAATGGTTCACCATTAAATTTGAATAAAAAGGGGAACACATTTATGAATAAAACAGGCGTTTATTACTCCAATTTTAAAAATTGCAGTTGACTATCAGCATTAAACAACACCAAATGTAATTTGTCATTTATCCGAATCTGCTCTATAGCCTTAGTTTCGGTATTAGAAATAGTTTGATTTAAAGTAGTAAATTTTGAGTTGCCGCTAGCTTTCAACATATAACCTTGTGATGCATCATAACGCACCGTTTCCACCTCAGCGTCATACATGGTTCCTACACCTATTACTTCTGGTGTTTCATCTTTATCACAATCCAAAAATTCGAAATCTAAGGTTGGTCCAAATTGCGCTTTATTGGGCAATCTGCGAAATTCAAAATTAGAGTTCCCTTTGTTTTCAATATAATAAGAACTAAAGGTTGTTGCACTTAAATGCAATGCATTCTCAATAGTTTCTTTACCGTAAACATCAAAAATAGTAGCATTTGCAAATGCTTTATAAGATGCAATTTTATCCTTTAAAAAAGGCGTTTGTTGGGTAGAACATTCTTTCCCACGAAGCGGAAATACATCACCATTATACGTTTTACTTAATGCAAAATCGTAGCTGTCATTATTATCAAAATAATTGGCATAAATATGCAGTGGTTTTGTCTCTGTAGGATGAAATTTATTGTTTTCTCCAAAATTCCCAACAAAGTAATCTTCGTCGCCATCGTTATCAAAATCAATCGCTTTAATTGTTTGAAACCAGCCAGTTTTAGAATCGCTAGGTAATTCTACTTTTTTAAAAATACCTTTATGGTTATTTAAAAACGTTACTGGCATCCATTCGCCCACCACAATTAAATCAGAATCGCCATCACCGTCATAATCTGAAAACACCGCATTATTTACCAAACCTATGTGCTGTAATGCTTTTGCTCGTTTGTTTGTGGCGTTTATAAACGTACCGTTTCTATTTTCAAGCAAGTATGATTCTGGTGCTTTAGGGTATTTTCCAGGAACCACACGTCCGCCAACAAACAAATCTATATCGCCATCGCCATCAAAATCATCTGCGGTAATCGCTTTAGTAACGTTTAATATGTTTGGCAATCTTCCTTTAGAAAATTCACCCTTTCCATTATTTATGTATAAGCGGTCTTGTTGCAGCTTGTCGTTTTTGGGCAAACTATAATTTCCAGAGGCCACATAGAGGTCTTCATCACCATCATTATCCGCATCAAAAAACAAAGCATTATTAGCATTGTATGCTTTATCTTTTTCGAAAATTGGTTGGTTAGATAATGTGAATTCTCCTCTTGTATTTTGAAAATATACTTCAGAAGAAAAACCTGCTGTATTGCCTAGAAACAAATCCTCTAAACCATCATTATTTACATCAGCAACTGTTAAAGCTGCATCAATTGTAGATTGTTTTTGTGGTAATAAGACTTGAAGATTGTAATCGTTAAATTTTACCGATTGGTGTTTGTAATTGATGCCTAATGCTGAAGCCGAAATACTTTTAAAACGTAAATCTGTAGTTTCAATAATGGTATCGTTTTCTTTTGCATTTTTATGCGCTAAGGTTATATGTTGGTTGGTTTTAATCTGGGTTAGCGTTTCTTGTTTGCCATCATTCCAAATTACTTTTAAACTGTCAATACGTTTTAATTTATCCAAGCCAAAAATTAAATTATTAGTTACCGTAGATTGATAACCTCTAGATGTATAAACCGGTTTTACTTGCTGTAAATTACCAGCATAAACCAAAACTTTAGCGCCAATACCGTTTTTGTTTGTATTTGAACCTTCTAAGTTTATTTTAATATAATTAGCAATACTATTATTTCTATAAATAGACGCTTTATCAGATTGGTTGTTAAGTACCAAATCTAAATCGCCATCGTTATCAAAATCTGCATAAGCGGCACCATTTGAATTAATTTTTGTATCAAATCCAAAGGCAAGAGACATATTTTTAAAAGTAAGATCTTTATTATTTAGAAACATGTAGTTTTCTAATTTTGCCGAAGGTATCAGTTGTAGTGCCGTTTCTAAGTTTTGCCTTTCGTCAAATTTTGACAATTTTTTCCCCATCTCTTTCCTAAAATCCTGATTGGCAATATCCTTATCAATACCATTAGTTACAAACACATCGTTGTAGCCATCATTATTAAAATCGGCTACCAAAGGTGCCCAACTCCAGTCGGTATTGGCAATGCCCGAAAACTGCCCAATTTCACTATACGTGCCATTGCCCATATTTAACTGTAACATGTTGGACATGTATTGATGATGCCAACCTCTATATACCATGCGGTTAAATTTGGCAATATCCATAGAGGCCATGTTTTCTTTTCCGCGTTTTCTATCGGCAGCAGACATATCTAAAACTACCAAATCGGGTTTTAAATCATTGTTAATATCGGCAAAATCAGAACCCATACTGTTGTTAGAAATGTGTTTAAATCTGGTTAACACCTCATCTGTAAATGTGCCATCTTTATTGTTTATCCATAGAAAATCGGGTTCTAAAAAATCGTTGGCTACGTAAATATCTGGCCAATTATCATTATTAAAGTCACCAATAGATGCACTTAAGCCCCAAGCTTTCTTTTGTATGCCAGCTGCTTTAGATACATCAACGAATTTTCCATTATCATTTCTAAATAATTTATCTAAATCATCTTTAGTAATTCGGGTTTGTAAACTTGGGTTTAGTAATGTTTGCAATTTGGCTTCTAAACTATGATTTACCAAATACATATCTAGATCGCCATCTTTATCGTAGTCAAAAAAATAGGCTTGCGTAGAAAACCCATATTCTTTTAAACCATACTCTAGAGCTTGCTCTTTAAATTTGTTGTTTTTTTGATTGATATAAAGCTTGTTTTGTCTTAAACTTCTACTTTTTACAGAAGCCGATTTACATACGTAAATATCTAACCAACCATCGTTATTTATATCTATCATGCTAACTCCTGTAGACCATCCTTTAGCATCTGCAACACCTGCCGATTTTGTAATGTCTTCAAAAACAAAATTACCTTTATTGAGGTATAACGTGTTTGAATTTTGATTTGATGTAAAGTAAATATCCTCTAACCCATCATTATTAATATCACCAACTGCAACACCGCCACCATTATAAATATAGGAGTAATTTAAAAAGTTGAAATCGGGTGTTTCTTTAATAGAATTTTGAAAATTGATGTTAGAATGGCTCGAAGGAATATTGGTAAACATGATGTTTTTGCCATCATTATAAGGTGGTGGTAAATCATCCTTACAGGATAAGCATGCAATAGCAATTATAAGATAGAAATGTTTTTTTAAAATCATCAATTTTCTACTTTTAACCCAAGATAATAAATTATGTTACCTGTCAAAAGTTTTTAATAAGGCTGGTAAGTAAAAAATATCAGTGATTAAAGCAATAGATACCGTTACTGCACAAAGTAACCCAAAATGACTCACTGAAGGCACCGCACTAGAACTGATAATTAAAAATCCGCCAACTAATGCAATTGTAGTAGAAAAAAGTGCTGTACCAGTATACATCATAGCACTATTCATTCGTGCTTCAGGAGAATCTTTTACTTGTTTAGTTCTCTTGTATTTATAAACCAAATGAATAGTATCGTCCATGGCTATACCCAGCATTATTGGCGTAATCATAGCTGTTGTGACATCCAAAGTAATATCAAACCAACTCATTATAATAGCGAGTACTACAAGTGGCAAAACATTTGGAATTAGTACTAAAAGAGTCGTTCTTATGTTTCGAATAAATACCCATAAACATAAAAACCCAACGATAAATGCCACAAAAAATGATTTGAATTGCGTTTCCAATATAAAATTATTTAGCTGCGCAAAAACCACTGCAAAACCATTAATTTTTAGTTTGTATTTTTCTATAGGAAAGGTGTTTTTAAAATCATGTTCTATTTCAAACAACAGCTGCTCTAGTTGAGACGTATTCATTTCCTTGAAGCTAATAGTAATACCTGCTGAAGTAAAATCATTTGAAAATAATTTAAAAAAACTGTTTTCTTTAGCATCTATGGAAGCTAACGTATTTTCAATTTTTTCTTTTGAAATATTTGTTTGAAACAACACGGGTGTACGACTCTCCAAAAAAGACTTAACATCTACTACAGATACAGGAGCTGCAATCAGTGAATTTTGTTCTAATTTAACTTGAAATTCTTCCAAATAACCTATCGCTTCTTTGTGTAATATTTTATTGCCATTTAACATTGAAATATCAAGTTGGATTCTAGAGCTTCCATTTAACTTACTTTCAACTATTCTTAAATCTTGTTTTGCTTGCCCTTCTGCTAAAAGATCTAAAGAATTGGTATCAATCTTCACTTGAAAAATAGAGTAAATACCATATATCAAAATAATAGAAAACCCTAATATAATTCTAGTTTTATATCGTGTTGTGAATCTGTTTAACCAATGGATTACTTTGGTTTGACTTATAAAACTTAGTCTTAAAACAGGTTTTGTTTCTTTAAAATTAAGCGTCATAAAACTAAACCCGATAATAGTAATTATGTATACTAATAAAAAAGTTAAAACAAGACCAATACACGTAAATATTCCCATGTTTTTAAATGCTGGTAATGGTGATAAGTATAATGCAAAATACCCAACAAAGGTTGTAAGGGTGGTATAAAAACAAGGGGTAAAGCTTTTTCTAATCGCTAGTGTAATTAGCTCAATTTTATCAAAATTTTTGTTTTTAAGTCCTTCTTTGTGATAAATATTAATAATATGAACTGCATCACTTACACTGTAAACCATTAGAATGGTAGGAATAAGCATTGATATCATATTTAAAGCAAAACCAAATGATGTGATAATCCCAAACAGTAATGTTAATGGAATGGCAACAGATAATAACGAGACTAATAAATACCTTTTACTTGGTAATAAAAACATTAATAAAAGTGTAATTACCAAAACGGTTAAAACCCCAAATAACATGCTCTCTTTATATATACCTAAGCTATATGCTTCATTTAATACTGGCGGCCCCGTTAGGTAGTAGTTAGGATATTTTTCGGCTATAATTTGCCTGATTTCTCCAGCTATAATTTTACGTTGGGCTTCAATGGTTGGCGTTGGATTTAGTTGAATGTAAAAAAATTGATTTTTAAAATCTTTAGTAACCAACTGCGATGCTATGTTAGGTAGTTTAGATAATACATTTTTTAAGCCTTTTTCGCTTCGTTTTGTATTATATAAATCGTCAAAATTTATTTTGTTATTGGCATAAATAGGGTATTGTGCTTTTGCTAAACTGAATGTAGTTTTTACAAAGGGAAGTGTCTCAATAGATTGATGCAATTCTAGTAAATGTTCCTTTTCTTTTAAGCCAATAGCGTTTTCAACAGGAAACATGGCAACAAAGATTTCATCAGAACCTATTTCTTCTTGAAAATCTATATATGCTTTGTAACTGGGGTCATCTTCTAAAAACCAAATAGATAAAGAGTTGTCAACTGTTAAGTTTTTAATCGTTTGTTGTGCCGAAAAACACATTAAAACAAAAAGTAAGATAATAATTGGTAAACGATATACTATGATACCGTTTATAAGTTGCTTTAGCTTTTTCATTTAGGGAATGTGCAAACTATATTTTCTGCAAAGATACTTCTTAGTTAATTAATAGATATGCTAAAAGAAAATCTCCTGTGCCAGCCTAAACGTATTGGCATGCGCTTCAATAATAATTTTAATATCTGGAGAATAACCTCCACCCATGGAGCACATTACTGGTGTTTTATTGTTTTTACAAGTTTGTAAAACAAATCGATCACGCTCCTTGCACCCCTCCAAAGTCAACCCTAATTTCCCTAATTTATCTGAAGCCACAACATCTACACCAGATAAATAATAGATGAAATCTGGTTTTTCATCATTTATTAATTTTGGTAAAATGTCCTTTAAAATAGATAAATAGGTTTCATCATCTGTGTCATTTTCTAAAGCAATATCTAAATCACTTTGCTCCTTTTTAAAAGGGTAGTTCCCTTTTCCATGCATCGAAAAAGTAAATACCGATGTATCATTTTGAAATATTTCGGCAGTTCCGTTACCTTGATGGACATCTAAATCTACAATTAATACTTTTTTTACTAAACCCTTGTCTAGTAAATAACGTGCGCCAATGGCTTGGTCGTTAAGTAAACAAAAAGCTTCTCCTCTATTAGAATATGCATGGTGTGTGCCTCCAGCAATATTCATTGCAATACCATATTTCAAAGCAAATTCTGTTGCTTTAATTGTACCATCTGCGATTATTACTTCGCGCTTTACTAATACTTCACTTAACGGAAACCCAATCTTTCTAGCCGCTCTTGCATTTAAAGTTAAGTTTTGTAAATCTTTATAATACGCCTCTGTATGAACTCTTAAAATATGGGTATCCTCAGGAATAGTTGGCTCAAAAAAGTTGTTTGAAGTGCAAGTGCCTTCATAAATTAATTGTTGAGGCAACAATTCATATTTAATCATCGGGAACCGATGGCCTTCTGGCAGCGGGTGTTTATATATTTCGTGGTAGGCTATTTTTAGCATTATTTTTCCTGAGAAATTAGGAACCTTTCTTATAAAAATTATTAATTTATAATGGATTCCTGCCTTCGCAGGAATGACAAAATCACTTTATTTATGCAATTTTAACTGAATACGCTTTCGCGGAATATCAACCTCCAACACTTTTACTATAATTTGCTGATGTAAATGCACATGTTCATTCACATCTTTTACAAAACTGTCTGATAGGTTAGAGACATGAATTAGTCCGCTTTCTTTAATACCTACATCTACAAAGCAGCCAAAATTGGTAATATTATTTACAATTCCTGGAAGTAATTGTCCTTCTCGCAAATCATTAATCGTTTTTATGTTTTGATTGAATGTAAAGACTTTCGCTTGCTCTCGAATATCTAAACCTGGTTTTTCTAATTCTTTAATGATGTCTTCTAGGGTTAATAAACCAACCGAATCCGTACAATACGTTTTCAAGTTTAATTTTTGAAGTAGGTCTTTATTTCCAATTAAATCTTCAACAGATTTCCCTAAGTCTTTAGCCATTTTAGTTACAATCGAGTAACTTTCTGGGTGAACCGCAGAATCATCCAACGGGTTTTTAGCATCTTTAATTCTTAAAAAAGCAGCTCCTTGTTCAAAAGCTTTTCCGCCTAAACGGGGTACTTTTTTTATGTCGCTTCTAGATTTAAATACGCCATTTTCTTTTCTATAACTAAAGATGTTTTCAGCTAGTTTAGGACCAATTCCAGACACGTAACTTAGCAACGATTTACTGGCCGTATTAATATTTACTCCAACGGCATTTACGCAATTTTCAACCACAACATCCAATTGTTTTTGAAGTTTAGTTTGGTCGACATCATGCTGATATTGTCCAACACCTATAGACTTAGCATCAATTTTTACGAGTTCAGCCAACGGGTCTTGTAATCGGCGACCAATAGATACCGAGCCACGAACTGTAACATCATAATCTGGAAATTCTTCTCTAGCTATTTTTGACGCTGAATAGATACTAGCGCCAGCCTCACTTACTACAAAAATCTGCACATCATTTTTAAAATGTACTTTTCTAATTAAAGCTTCGGTTTCTCTGGATGCTGTGCCGTTTCCAATAGCGATAGCTTCAATTTTATAGGCCTCACAAAGCGAACTTATCTTTTTCATGGCACCAACACTATCGCTTTTTGGCGGATGCGGATATATGGTTTCATTATATTTTAATTGCCCTTGTGCATCAAGGCACACCACTTTACAACCTGTTCTAAATCCGGGGTCTATGGCTAAAACGCGTTTTTCACCCAAAGGCGAACCCAATAATAATTGTTTTAGATTTTTTGCAAAAACATTAATAGCAGATTCATCAGCTTTATCTTTTGCTAGTTGCAATGCTTCATTGCTTAATGATGGCAGTAATAAGCGTTTGTAAGCATCTTTAATCGCAATTTCAATTTGTTCCGCGCAAGCGTTATTACTTTTTATGATGCGTCTTTCAATATTATCTAGCGCTCTATCGTTATCAATTTCAATTTTTAAACGAATAAATCCTTCTTTTTCCGCTCTTAAAATAGCTAGCAAACGGTGTGATGGAATTCTACTTAAAGATTCTTCCCAATCAAAATAATCTCTAAATTTTTGTGCGTTCTCCTCTTTACCTTTTGTTTTTATCACTTTTGTAGAAATCATTGCAAAACGTTCCAACTGCCTTCGGATATTATTCCGAATATCTGTTCGTTCATTTATCCATTCTGCAATAATATGCCTTGCGCCTTCTAAAGCATCTTCAACTGATTTTACATCGCCTTTTACATATTTATAAGCAATCGACTCCACATCATTTGCATTCTGGCTCATAATTATTTTTGCCAGAGGTTCTAAACCATTTTGTCTTGCTTTTTCAGCTTTTGTTTTTCGGCTTTTTTTATAGGGTAAGTAAATATCTTCAAGGGTTGTTACATCTTGAGTCGACTCAATTTTTTGTTTTAATTCTGAAGTTAAAACATCCTGTTCTTCTAAAGCTTTTAAAATGGCTTTTTTACGCTTTTCTAAAGCTTCAAACTGATCTTTAAACTTTACAATGTCACCTATTTGAACCTCATCTAAATTTCCTGTACGCTCTTTTCTATACCGCGAAATAAAAGGAATGGTACAATCTTCATTAAGTAATGCTATGGTATTTTTTACAGATTGCTCTGGAAGTTGCGTTTGGGAGGTAATAAATTTTATCATCTAATTTAAAAAACCTTGTTTTATTAATCTTCTAAAATTTCAATTTGTTTAACAACCTGTGCTTCAGTTACAGGATAAGGCACATTATTCCGAATGGTTTGATAAACGGCTTCAAAAACATTTAAATACGATGCCTTGATAAGTCCTATTTTCTCCTGAGTTTTAACATCATCTTTAACAATAGTTAAAACCCCTTCTTTACCGGGCGGTTCAACACCAAATAATGGATTATTAGGTTTTATCCCTGCATTTAATTGCGTTTCCTGAACATCGGTGCGTTCCTTCATGTACGATCCTTTTGCACCATGTAAAACAAAGGCAGGAAGCGCATTGGCAACTAATAGATTTGCTGTAAGAAACACTTGTAAACCGTTTGGATATTTTAGATGTATATGTGCATAATCATCAATTTGTGTTTCGGCACGATTTCCATGAAGTGTCTTGTTCCACGATTCTGGAATTCCAAATAAAGCTATCGCTGCATCTAAGGTATGTGGTATTAAATTATATAAAACGCCATTGCCAGGAATAGGCAATTCTTTACTTGCGGTTTGGTTCATGGCAGGCTTATATCTGTCGTAGCGAAAATGAACTTCTACTAAATCGCCTAACTTACCAGATTCTACAACACTTTTAACGGATAGAAAATCACTATCATAACGTCTATTTTGAAAAGGCATTATGAAACAATTGTTTTTTTTAGCTTCTTGATAAAGTATTTTGGCTTCTGCTGATGTAATAGTAAATGGCTTTTCTACAAGGATGTGTTTATTTAATTGGATTGCTTTGAAAGCAAAATCGAAATGTGTTGCACTTGGTGTATTTATAATCACTAATTCAATAGTTGAATCGTTAAGCAGCTCATCAACGCTATCATAACTCGTAATGTTTGCATATTCCTGCTGCGCTTTCTTTTTACTCCTTTCAACAATAGCGGTTAATTCAAAACCCTTATGTAATTCTAAAAAAGGACAGTGAAACAAACTTCCAGACATTCCGAAGGATAACACTCCTGTTTTTATTGTATTATTCATTTTAAAAGTCAATTAAGTAAAATAATCTGTAGTTGTACAAATTTAAAGCTATTTACCAAAAAACGCGCAATACTAAAATGGTATTACGCGTTATATATAAACACTCTTTTAAATATTGTTTTTAGGCCACCTTCTTAATCAAATCGAAGCATGGGCATTTTTTACAGCGTTTGTTTTCGCCCTTTTTAAACTTTTTACAGCAACTACTTTTTACTTTTTCAGGAAAGTCTAGACCCAACTTTCGTAATTTCTTAATTGCCTTTTTTTGTTTCTTTTTTTTGCCCACAGAAAATGAGAATTTCAATCTTCAGGCAAAAATAAGTTATTTTTATTAAATCTAAATAAGCTTAATTGTTAAAATTATTCTGGAGTATTAATTGCTGCCGTAGTTACTGTTAAATTTTCAATATCTCTATCGAATAAGTACAAGCCACCTTTGTCATCACCTATCATATTTATTTTATCTAAAATGGTACGTGCTACAGCCTCTTCTTCTATTTGTTCAGCAACATACCATTGTAAAAAATTGTGTGTTGCATAATCTTTTTCCTGAAGAGATATATGAACTAACTCATTAATACTCTGAGATACAAATACCTCATGATCAAAAAGCTTTTCAAACATTTCTTTAAAAGAGTTAAATGTTACATTTGGTGCTTTCAATTGCGAGATTTTTGCATGTCCACCTCGCTCGTTAACAAACTTTACAAGTTTGAGCATGTGCTCGCGCTCTTCATCGCTTTGTGCGTACATAAAGTTTGAAACCCCTTCTAAACCTTTAACCTCTGCCCAACATGCCATGGCTAAATATATTTGAGAAGATTCTGCCTCTACTCGTATTTGATTATTTAATGCGTCTTCTATAGATTTTGATAACATAATATTGGTTTTTTGTAAAGTTAAAGATTTAGTTGATTCTTTTAAATTCAAACCATAAAAAAAGGTTATTCGTTTATAGAATAACCTTTTTCTACTATTAATCAATTTTGAAACTACTGAACTGTCAACGTATATTGTGGTGTTGGGTTCAATGGACAGAAATATACATATTCTCCTTTTGCTAAAGTTGTTGCATTTGTTTTTTGTGTTTCTCCATCTTTAACAACTTGCGTTACGTAAGCTGTTTTAATATGATTTTCTGGATTGCTAGCATCAGCTCCTTTTTTTACTAAAACTAAACCAACTTTTTCTGCTGCATGGTTATTTGCTACTTCAAATACATAAGTACCTTCACTAACAGTTAATGCTTTTTGAACAAATTCTCCTTTAGTTTGCTCTAAAGAAATTGTTTTTACTGATGCCATGGCATCTTGTGCATTTGAGTTGAATGCAAATGCTAATACTACTACTAAAATTACTATTACTTTTTTCATTGTTTTAAATTATTTTGAGCTTTTGCTCTGATTATTGATTATTTATTTGTGTTTATTAATATTATACTGCAACTTCAGCTAATGGCTGTGCTACTGGAAAATCTACTGGGACTTGTGTTGTACTGTGTACGTAATTTGAAATTGTTTTATCACCTACTAAAGAAATGGTATCTATTAAATTTCCTTTTGAATAGCCTGCATTAAAGAAATTTTCTAATACAGCTTCGTCTGTTCTTCCTCTGTTCTCTGTAATGTTTCTAGCTAACCTTGCTAAAGCATCTAATTTATTATCAAAAGAAGCTTCTCCTGCTCTTAATTCTAAAATTTGTTCATCTGAAAAACCATTCATTTTTCCAATTACTGTATGCGCAGACAAACAATAAATACAATTGTTTACTTCACTTACTGCTAAATTTACAACCTCTTTTTCTTTAGCTGATAAAGATGTTTTTGCATTAGCAAAATTTAAATAGTTTTCTAAAGCTGTATTACTATGCGCATAAGTTGCATATAAGTTAGGTACAAAACCTAAAGCTTTATTTAAATTATCGAAAATAGCTTGGTTATTTTCGCTTACTTGATCTTTTGTTGGTACATTGAATGTGCTCATTATTTTTGTTTTTAAATTTTTAATTATTGTTTACTTTATTTTGATAGTACAAAGGTGCAACCGTTTTAAAGGTTATACCATGTTTGTATTTCCCTTATAATTGTCAATTTTTCCTTTATATATTTGAAGAGATATTATTCTTCTGAACATAAGGCATTTCTGCATCACAATAATAATCGTGAATATGTTTTTGCTCACAATGTGTTTTAGGTGAAATTGTGTTTAACACTTTTCTTCCTTTTCCTCTGAATATTTCAATTAGATTGAAAACTGATATATGTTTTAAATTCATAATATTGTTGTTTTAATTATACACTACAAAGGTGCGGAGAAAGAAGACTTGATAAAATGATAAGATTGCCCTAGTTATTGTCGATTTTTCCCTAAGATATCTTTTTAAGTTGTTTTTTGAAGTCTGAAGGTGATAAAGCAGTATGTTTTTTGAATAATCGACTTAAATGCGACGCATCTTCAAACCCAACCTCATAGGCAATTTCCTTTGCTGTTTTATCTGTGTAGATTAATAAACGTTTTGCCTCGAGTACAATGCGTTCGTGAATAATTTGCAACGGACTTGTATTTAATTTGGCAAACGTATTGGATAGTGTTTTAGGAGACTTAAAGAGTTTATCGGCGTAAAAAGTCACGCTATGTTCTGTTTTAAAATGAGATTCAACCAGCATATTGAAATCGCGCAACAAATCTATTTTGGTGTTTTTTATAGTTTCCACAAATCCTTCTTTGGATTTTAATAAACGTGTACTAATAATGATGAATCGTGCCATAAGCATACGCAGCATTTCGGCTTGAATGGTATCTTCAGTTTCTAATTCGTCTAAAAACACTTCGTGCAAAACATTCAGTTTTCTCTTTTCTTTATCATCTAACTCTATAATAGGAATATGCACATTTCCAAAAAATAGCAACCCTGCACAACTTACTTCTTGATCGTGATCTTTAATACAATAGAACTCTCTGTTAAATTGATATACCACCAAATCTTTACCCGAAATAAATTGAAAATATTGAACAACCGTTAACGCTAAAATACTGTTAGGAGCAATAGTATATGGCATACTATCTACAACTATTTTTGCTTCAGAATTAGTCGTTCTTATAAACGTATATAGTTCTGGTTGTTTAGAGTTTTTATATGATTCTAGAAGGTCTTCATTTCCTAATTTTAAAATGGCATTGGTTGAAAACTCTGTGAATGTTTTTTGCATATCGTGTTAGTCTATAACTTTCAAAAATCATTACATGATATAATTATCTTTTAGACTACAAATACCCCAAAGTAAATAAGACATAAAAAAACTCACTTCCTTCTAGAAGTGAGTTTTTTTATGTTGTTAAACATCTTGAATTTTACTCTCCTGCTTGTTTCTTAGCATCTTCAATCATTTTTTCATTGGGCAGAATAACAACGTTTACACGCCTATTATGTGCTCTACCTTCAGTAGTGCTATTATCATGCATTGGTTGTGTTTCTCCAAACCAATTTGTAGTTAATCTACTGCCGCTAATACCGCTACTTTTTAAATAATTAGTTACTGAATAAGCTCTATCTTTAGATAAAGACATATTATAATCAGCATCTCCAGTACTATCTGTATGTCCAACTACTAAAATATTGGTATCTGAGTACTCTTTAAATACATCAATAAGTTTATTTAAGGATTCTTGAGATTTTACATTGATATTTGATTTATTAGTTGCAAAATATACACCACTGCCCTCATCGAATGTTACTACTATACCATCATCAACACGTTCAACCTGAGCACCTGGTATTTCTTCTTCAATCTCTTGAGCTTGTTTGTCCATTTTGTTTCCAATAAGAACACCTGCAGTTCCTCCGATAACACCTCCAATAACAGCCCCTAGTTCACCGTTGCCACCTTTACCAACATTGTTTCCTATAATAGCACCTAAAATAGCTCCTCCTGTTGTACCAATTACTACTCCTTTTTGTTTGTTATTTGCGTTTTGTATTGCTTTACAGTTAAAAAGGCTAACTATCAGTAATAAGCTCAAAAAAAATGTTGATGTTTTTTTTATATATGTTTTCATGTTTTGTCTTTTAAATTAATTGATTATTAAGTCTTAAATAAAGAGTTATTGCTCTTTATTGAAATTCATACTTATAGCAAATGGTGCTCCATCAACAGAAACTGTTTGTTGCCATTGCATTGTGGTATCTGACAAAGATGTAAGCTTTAATCTAAAGCCTTGATTTGTTTCTGATTTTCCTTTAGCATCAGTTGGCTTCAATAGAAAATCATAAAGTCCTGTTGCTTCATCTATTTCCTGAATAGTAAAAATAAAATTACGCACCCCTGATTCACAAGCAGAACCATCAATAGTATACGTCCCAGAGTTGTTATTAGGAATAAACTTCCATGAGCTATTTTCAAAACATGCTTTAGATGCGTCGTTTAACAACTTTACATTGTACGTCCCTGATTTATCATAAGTAATACTGTTAAGCAGCCAATCTCCCTTTATAACTTTTTTTGATGTTCTGACTGTTTTCGAACTTCCGCAAGCTACTAGACTTAGCGTAAGCATTATTAAAAGAATTTTTTTCATAGATAGAAATTTTTGTTGGTTTGAAAATTAGACACATGTATTAAAAAATGTCACTTATTCATAATTACGAGACTTTACAACTGTTTGGATTGAATTAACAGAAATTAATAATTATACTTTTTTAAAGCTGTAATTATTAAAAACCTCTCATAAGAACAAAAAAAACACTTTTAAGATGAAAAATTTGCCGTATTATATTCATCTGCACTTTAGCTTATCTGTAATCCATTCCCAACCTCAGCATCGTCAGGATTTACAAATACCAACTTACCCTCAGGAGTTTCCGTCATCAAAATCATACCCTGGCTTTCAACACCTCTTAGTGCTCTTGGAGCTAGGTTTACTAAAACGGTTACACGTTTACCAACAACTTCTTCTGCAGAAAAACTTTCAGCAATACCAGATACAATGGTTCTTGTGTCAATTCCTGTATCTACTTTTAGTTTCAACAACTTTTTAGTTTTTGGCATTTTTTCAGCTTCCAAAATAGTCCCTACTCGGATATCTAATTTGGTAAAATCTTCAAAAGTAATCGTGTCTTTTTGGGGCTCTACAGTTGCATTGGCTATTTCGTTGGCTTTTTTGCTGGCTTCTAATTTGTCGAGTTGTTTTTGAATGGTTTCGTCTTCAATTTTCGAGAATAATAATTCTGCTTTTCCTATTTGGTGTCCAGCTGGCAATAAGGTTTGTTTTGTGCTTACTTCATTCCAAGACGTTTCGACTGCGCTCAACGTGACATTAAGGATGCCTTTTAATTTATTTGATGTAAATGGTAAAAACGGCTCGCTTAAAGTTGCTAAAGCTGAAGCTATTTGAAGCGCTACATACATGATTGTTTTTGTACGATCTGCATCTACTTTAATCACTTTCCAAGGTTCTGCATCAGCTAGATACTTATTCCCTAAACGTGCTAAATTCATAAGTTCTTGACCCGCTTCTCTAAAACGGTAACGCTCAATAGAACTTGCAATAACATCTGGATAAGCTTTGATTGCGGCTAAAGTTTCTTCATCAACATCATTAAAATCAGAAGGTTCTGGAACAATACCTTCATAATATTTGTTTGTTAAAACTACTACACGGTTTATAAAGTTTCCGAAAATAGCAACTAACTCATTATTATTTCTTGCTTGAAAATCTTTCCAAGTAAAATCGTTATCCTTAGTTTCTGGTGCATTGGCATTTAGTGCGTAACGCAATACATCTTGTTGCCCAGGGAATTCTTCTAAATATTCTGGCAGCCATACTGCCCAATTTTTAGAGGTTGATAGCTTATTGCCTTCTAAATTTAAAAACTCATTTGCTGGAACGTTTTCAGGAAGAATGTAACTCCCTTCAGCCTTTAACATGGCTGGAAAAATAATACAGTGAAACACAATATTATCTTTTCCTATAAAGTGTACTAGCTTGGTATCTTTATCTTTCCAATATGGCTCCCAATCTTTTCCTTCTCGTGCTGCCCATTCTTTGGTAGATGAGATATAACCAATTGGCGCATCAAACCAAACATAAAGTACTTTACCTTCTCCACCTTCTGCTGGCACAGGGATTCCCCAATCTAAATCTCTGGTAACCGCTCTTGGTCGTAACCCATCGTCAATCCAAGATTTACATTGCCCATAAACATTTGGTTTCCAATCTTTTTTATGACTCTCTAAAATCCATTCTTTTAAAAAAGCCTCGTGTTTATCTAACGGTAAAAACCAGTGTTTTGTTTCTTTTAAGGTAGGCACATTACCTGTAATAGCTGATTTCGGATTTATTAAATCAGTTGCATTATGGCTTGTTCCGCAGTTTTCACATTGGTCTCCATAACTTTCTTCATTTCCACATTTTGGACAAGTTCCTATTACAAAACGGTCTGCTAAAAACTGATTAGCTTCAGCATCATACAACTGTTCTGAAGTTTCTTCAATAAATTCACCTTTTTCATTTAAGGTTTTAAAAAACTCCGAAGCAGTTTCATGATGAATTGGTGCCGACGTTCTCGAATAATTATCATAAGTAATTCCAAAATCTTCAAACGATTTTTTAATAATTGCATGATATTTATCTACAATATCTTGAGGAGAAACCCCTTCGTTTTTCGCTTTTATGGTAATTGGTACACCATGCTCATCACTTCCTCCAATAAATGCCACATCGTTTCCTGTTAAACGTAAATAGCGCGCATAAATATCTGCAGGTACATAAACACCTGCTAAGTGACCTATATGTATAGGTCCGTTTGTATAAGGAAGCGCTGTTGTAATGGTATATCTTTTCGGCATTGTAATATCTTTTGAAGCCGTAAAAGTACACATTTAAAGCCCTTTTTGAAAAAAAAATGTACATTTACATTATGCAGAGAAGCCTACTCATTTTAAGCCTGTTTTGTGTTACTTTTTTATTAGAAACAAAAAGTACATCAGCACAAAGTACGGGCCTTGAAAAACAAAACAACACTTTGAAACAACCGCCATACTTAAAAGCAGGAGATACCGTTGCCATTGTTGCGCCATCTGGTATTTTAAAAAATAGAAATGATGAAGTTAAACAAGCTCAAGCACTTTTAAAACGTTGGGGATTGTTTTCAGTTGTAGGAAAACATGTTTTTAGTAATGCAAATCATTTTGCTGGAACAGACGATGAGCGTTGTGAAGATTTTCAAAACGCTCTTGACGACCCAAAAATTAGTGCTATTTGGTGTGCTCGTGGTGGCTATGGCACAGTTAGAATTTTAGATAAGTTAGATTACTCAAAATTTAAAGAAAACCCCAAATGGGTTATTGGATATTCTGATATTACGGCACTTCATAATCAAATACATAACCAAGGTGTTGAAAGTTTACATGCTATGATGTGTGTTAGTCTAACTAAGGATGAATCTGAAATTGAAGCTAGTATTTCTACATTTAAAAACACCATTTTCGGAAAACCTTTAAGTTACACATTAGAAAGTTCAAACTATAATAAAACAGGAGCTACTTCTGGGCAATTAGTAGGTGGTAATTTAACCATGCTTCACACCATGCTAGGTTCTGAAACGAGTATTGATACTTCTGGGAAAATATTATTTATTGAAGAAATTGGCGAATACAAGTATCATATTGATCGTATGTTGCAGAGCCTAAAACGCGCTGGCTATTTTGATAAATGTAAAGGCGTTATTGTAGGCGACATGACAAAACTTAGAAAAAACACTACCCTCTGGGGGACATCTATCGAACAACTTATTTTGGATGCTTTGGAGGATTACGATTTTCCTATTGCTTTTAATATGCCTGCGGGTCATGAAAAAGACAATAGAGCTTTAATTTTAGGAAGAAGTATCGAGTTACGTGTTAACAAAAACCAATCGACAATCAATTTTAGTGAATAAATCTTAATAAAAACCTCACCATAAGAATCTGATTAATCCTTTATATAACTGAGTTTTTACCGAATATACAACTCATTTCGCAGAACATTTTGTTTGTTAAACGGTCATAAGGTTACAATCAACTAATATTTTCAAGATTTATTAGAATAAGTAATAACCTTGTACTACTTATAACAAATTTAAACCCAAATATTATGATTAAAAAATTACAATCCCTAATGGCTGCTGCTGTTATTTTATTTTCTATTAGCATGAGTGCTGATACAATAAAAAACTCAAACTTAAATTTGAACAATCCTGATATCCGTAAATGTTTATTAGATGCTACAAAAACGGAAGGTTGGAAATTATCATCTGTGTATCTTGATGCTAACAATAAGTTAGTTATGATTTTTGATAAAGGTGAAGACACAAAAATTTACACGAGTAAAGAAGTCTTTTCTAACTAAATAAATACGTTCTTTAAATAAAAAAGCCAACTAAACTTTGTTTAGTTGGCTTTTTTATACCCTTTTCTGTTAATCGGTTAAACTCCAAATTGCATTAAATGATGATCTAAATGTTTATAGAACATGTTGTTCCATTCATGTTTTGATAACTTACCAAAAGAATGGGATTCTTTTCCATCAAAATAATCTTCGCCTAAATCTTGAGCCTTTTTTAAATAATCTGTTAACCTCGCTTTTTCTTCTACAAAATTTCTCGCGTTACTAATTAAAAACTGAGGAGCCGTTTTGCTATTTTTCTTATAAGGCTTATCTCCAACAACTGTGTTTTTAACAAATAGTTTTAAAATAAATTTTGTGAACCCATTTGGTTTTGCGTGTTTATCTTCAAAAGCCATTTCGTAAGTTACATTGCAATGGGCCAACATTTGGTCAGAACTCATTTTTCCCCAAAGCGGTCTTGTTGTTGGCGAAAGCTTATTAATTCTATCTATTACTGCTTCAGTTTCTTTTGAGTCGAAGATGTTTTTCATGATTTTAGATTGATGAATTTTACTTCTCGCAATTTATTTATTTTATTTTTACTTTGAAAATTTAAAACCCTCGCTCCTTTTGCAACTGCTCATAAGCCGCCTGCACTTGCCTAAATTTTTCTTCAGCCCCTTTTTGGTGTTCTTTACCTAAATGAATCACTTTATCTGGATGATATTTTTTAGCCATTTTTCGGTAGGCTTTTTTAACTTCATCATCTGTAGCAGATTTATCAATCTCTAAAACTTTATAAGCATTATCGCTACTATTATAAAACATGGCTTTAATACTCTCATAATCTCTAGAGCTAATACCCAAATAGCCTGCAATGGTGTAAATCTGTTTTTCTTCATCACTCGTTACAGTACCATCAGCTTTGGCTATTCCAAACAGAAAGTGCATAAGTTGTAACCGTGATGGATGATCCATCATCTGTCGAATTTGCAAACACACTGGACGTACCGATACATTTTGTTTACTTATATTTTTAAATAATTTAAAAGCATGATTTGCGCGCTCTTTACCATACATATTTAAAAACTGCTGACGCACAAAGTCTAACTCGCGCTGATCTTGCACACCATCTGCTTTTATAACTACTGAGGCTAATATGAGTAAACTCACTTCAAAATCACCAGACTGTGTTTGTGGTCGCTGCCTGGGTTGGGTTCTATATGTCGTTCTTCGCCCTCTAGTTGTTTGTCTTTCTCCTAATAATGGTCCTCCATTACCATCTGCCATAGTATCTACAACACTTCCTATTGCTAAGCCAATTATGGCTCCTATTGGTCCTCCGAACGACCAGCCTATTGAGGCTCCTATCCATTTTGCAAAACTCATTTAATTCTTTTGTTTTTTACAGGTGTTAAATATAACATTGTTAGTTGAATTTTTAACTCTTTTGTTACAATTGTACTGTGTTAAGGATAGAAACGACATCCTTTGTGCGACGTTTTAATACTATAATCTCACTCTAAAATAGTGTTTAAGAAAAGTAGCATCTTTAAACAAATAAATAACTGCTTCGCAGAAAGATATAGTGAATAGCCTGACCTTATAACGCCATAAGCGTTTTAAGGGAACACCCAAAGCATAAATACAATCCTTTTATTTAACTTTGTAAAAAATTTACAATTAATAAAATATAAAATATGTATCCAGCAGAATTAGTAAAACCAATGCGTGAGGATTTAACCAAAGTTGGTTTTGAAGAATTACATACTGCCGCGGCTGTTGACGCTGCTATAGCAAAAGAAGGAACAACTTTAGTAGTTGTTAATTCGGTTTGCGGTTGTGCAGCAGCAAATGCGCGCCCAGGGGCTAGAATGAGTTTAGATAATGTTAAAAAACCTGACCATATTGTTACGGTTTTTGCAGGAGTTGATAGAGAAGCTGTTGATGCTGCTCGTGGTTATATGGTACCTTTTCCTCCAAGTTCACCAAGTATGGCTTTATTTAAAGATGGTGAATTGGTACACATGTTAGAGCGCCATCATATTGAAGGGCGTCCTGCAGAGTTAATTGCAGAAAACCTTATTGATGCCTATAATGACCATTGTTAATCTTTTAATTGAAACTAAAAATTAAAAAGATTTTTACGATTTACTCAGAATAACAAAAAATTAAGCCACAAGAGATTGTGGTTTTTTTTATTTGTCTACGCAACCTTTCTTTAACTATCGCATCTTAATAACAAATTATAAAAATGAAAAAGCTATTATCTAAAGTTGTTTTATTACCCTTATGTTTATTTTTATTTTCTACGCAATGTGAGGATGATATTCCTCCTGTTACGCAAGAAACTGAAGAGCAGGAATTAGCCCTTTTAAAAAACGAAATTGAAGATTTAGCTAACGCATCTGTTTGTGATGATGCTTTTGAATGTAAATTTATTGCTTTTGGAAGTAAACCTTGTGGTGGCCCTTGGAGTCATTTAGTATATTCTACATCTATTGATACTGAGGAACTTGAAAGCATGGTTGAGGGTTATAACCGAAAAGAAGCCCTTTATAATTCTGAATGGGACATCCCTTCTGATTGTGCCATAACCAATCCGCCAACTAGTATAACCTGCGAAAACAATTCTTGTATTGCAGTGTTTTAAAATGGTTTTAAATTAGTTTCAAAATTTAACACATTTAACATTAGTTTATTATTTTTGGACATGCTTAAACTATTGTCCTACCCAATTTCAGTTATTTATTTTATATGTTTTGGATTAACATTGCTTGTGTTTCATCCTATACAATGGTTTTGCTATAATGTTTTTGGACCTAAAACTCATGAAAAAAGCGTTTATGCCTTGCAATTTTTCTTGATGCGTTGTGCTAACATTTTGGGCACGCGTTTTTCTTTTATTAGTCCCTATAAAATAGAGAAAAATAGACCTCTTATCGTTGTTACTAACCACCAAAGTTTACACGATATATATCCGCTTACTTGGTATATGCGTAAGCATCACCCTAAATTTATTAGTAAAATAGAATTAGGAAAAGGCATCCCCAGTGTATCTTATAATTTGCGTCATGGCGGTGCAGCGTTAATTGATAGAAAAAATCCAAGACAATCCTTACCAGCTTTAATGAAATTTGGAGAATATATTGAAAAAAACAATTATGCTGCTGTTATTTTTCCAGAAGGCACACGTAGTAAGGATGGCAACCCAAAACCTTTTCAAACAAAAGGCTTAGAGATTTTATTTAAAAAAACACCTTCTGCGTTGATTGTACCAGTTACAATAAATAATTCTTGGAAAATGTTGCGTTATGGAAAATTTCCTGCTGGCTTAGGAAATCATATTAAATTTACCGTACATAAACCCTTGGAATTGGGTACCTTTGCTGACAAGAAAGAACTTATCGAAACAGTCGAAATGACTATCAAAAATCATATTAAACATTAAAAAAGAGATTAGATGTCTTTAAAGAATAAGAGATTAGAGGTGATGCGGTTTTTAGAAAAAGACGTTGATGCATTGATGGAAAAATACTTGATTCCTATTGATAGCATTTGGCAACCCACAGATTTTTTACCAAACTCTGAAACTACGGATGCTGCTTTTTTTGAAGAAGTAAAAGAAATAAGAGAACTAGCAAAAGATTTACCTTATGATTTTTGGGTGGTTTTAGTTGGTGATATGATTACAGAAGAAGCCTTACCAACTTACGAATCGTGGTTAATGGATGTTGAAGGTGTTGATCAAGTTGAAGGCGGTGGAAATGGATGGGGCAAATGGGTACGCCAATGGACTTCAGAAGAGAACAGACACGGTGATGTACTAAATAAATACCTTTACCTTTCGGGTAGAGTAAATATGAAAGAAATTGAAAAAACCACACAACATCTTATTGCTGATGGTTTTGATATTGGTACGGACAGAGATCCATATAAAAACTTTGTATACACTAGTTTTCAAGAGTTGGCTACCTACATTTCTCATAATCGTGTTGCAAAACTTGCAAAAGATAAAGGAAATAAGCGATTATCAAAAATGTGTAAAATCATTTCAGGAGACGAAATGCGTCACCACCATGCCTATTCCGAGTTTGTAGAACGTATTTTTACAGTAGACCCTAGCCAAATGATGATGGCTTTTCATTATATGATGAAACAAAAAATAACTATGCCTGCGCATTTTTTAAGAGAATCTGGAAAAAGTATTGGTACCGCTTTTGAAGAGTTTTCTAATACGGCACAACGTATAGGTGTTTATACAGCCACGGATTATGTAGATATTTTACAAAAATTGATTGAACGTTGGGATATTGGAAGCATTACAGGATTAAACGATGAAGCAGAAAAAGCTAGAGACTATCTTATGAAACTACCTGCAAGAATGTATCGCTTATCTGAACGTATGAAAATTCCAGAAAACTCATTTCAATTTAAATGGGTTGAGCCAGCAGTTATTAAATAAAACATACTTTTTTTATAGTTGATTAATTATAACAATAAGAAATTCAAACCTGTTTCTAGTTCAGAAAATAGCGAAACTACTTCTGAAACTATATTTCTATACAAACAAAACCAAAATATTATAACCTCAACTTATAAGGGTGGTAATATCATTAAAGGTCACTTAATTGGACTTGTTGACACATATGGCAATATCAATATAAGATACCACCAAATAAACAAAAACGGTGAATTAACAACCGGTATTTGTGTTTCAAAACCTGAGATAAGTTCGGATGGAAAAATTACACTTTATGAAAATTGGCAATGGACTTCTGGTGATAAATCTAAGGGTACGTCAATCTTAAAAGAACTTTAGTTATTATCTGTTATGAATCAGGATATTATTGATAAAACTATAGTATTTGTAAAAGATACTCTAGCTCATGCTGAAGGCGGACATGATTGGTTTCATATTGAACGTGTATATAAAAACAGTCTTTTAATTGCTAAACAAGAAACTGTTGATGCGTTTGTAGTCTCTTTAGGCGCTTTACTTCATGATATTGCTGATAGCAAGTTTCATAACGGAGATGATACTATTGGTCCTAAAATAGCGCGTGAATTTCTTTTTGACCTTAATGTAGATTCAACCATTATTGAACATGTTGTAAACATTATTGAAAATATTTCTTTCAATAAATCTTTAGAGGGCAATTTAGTTTTTAGCTCTAATGAATTAAAGGTGATTCAAGATGCTGATAGACTTGATGCTATTGGTGCTATTGGTATCGCTAGATGCTTTAATTATGGAGGTTTTAAGAATCGAACACTTTATAATCCTGATATTAAACCTAACCTTGATATGACAAAAACTGAGTACAAAAACTCTACTGCCCCAACAATAAATCATTTTTATGAAAAACTCCTACTTTTAAAAGACAAAATGAATACTAAAACAGGAAAAAAAATTGCTGAGAAACGCCATGAATTCATGAAACTCTACTTAGATCAGTTTTATAATGAATGGAATGGCAATATATAATATATTAAATTTCAATTAATCACGATTTTTTAGCTCGTATCAAATAATATTATACACTATTTTAACCCACTTCTATGTTAAATTAGTGCTTAGGGTAAATTAGCATAGAAATCAATTAAAATGATTGTTTTTTTCATAAAACATCTGACATAATTTTGGATTGTTGAACATTTAAATCCTTAATTATGAAAAAGTTAAAAGAAGAATTAGTTCAAAAGGAAGAAGAGATAACTAACTTTAATTATATACTATTTAGTGCTGGTCTTTTACTGGCCTTACCAGTAATAACATTTGTTTTATTATTTTGCCTTAAATTAATTTAACCAAAATTCAAACCAATCAAAAAAAGCCTCCTTTTACTAGGAGGCTTTTTTTGATTGTAAAGGGTTTTAAGGCAACTAATTCTCTAATGCTACTTGTAACGCCGTAATCTTATATTCTAAAATTGAAAGTTCTTCAGCATTTTCAATAATTTCTTCAACGGTTAAATCATTCTTACTATTTATAAAATTTAAGAGCCCCTCTCTTTTGTATGTGTAATACTTTATGGCTTCATTTATTTTTTCCATAGTTAAAATTTTATTGAATAATTAACTTAATTTCTTTTCTATAGTTTGAAGCACTTTTTCCCGTGATATCATTAAACACCTTATTAAAGTGCGAGAAATTATTAAAACCACATTCATAACAAACATCAGCTATACTCATATCACTTTCTTCTGAGAGTAACTTGGTGGCATGTACAATACGGTATTCATTTACAATTTGCGTAAAAGTTTTACCTGTAGCCTTTTTAAAATATCTACAAAAAGCTGGAACCGTCATACTTACCTCATTTGCAATTTCATCAAGTGTTATATGATTTTGAAAGTTATTATTTACATATTTAAATATAGCACCAATCTTAGAGCTATCTTGTGCCTCAGCTTCAAAAGCATAACCATCTGCATTCAAAAGTGCATAATCTTCGGTCTTTGCTAAATAGCCAAGTATCTCTAAAAACTGTAAAATCCGGTCTAAACCAGAGCTCTTTAATAAACTGTCAATTTTAGGACCAATATGAGCTTTCGTTTCTACTTGAAAACGAATGCCTTTTTTAGCACGTTCAAATAAGGCAGCAATACTAGACAACTCAGGAACCTTAATAAAGTCATTACCTAAAAAATCAGCTTTAAACTGTACAGTAGTTTCAGAACCATTAGCTGTTAATCGGTCAGCAAAACCATTGTGAGGTAAATTAGCACCTATTAATATAAGCTGACTGTTGTTAAAATAAGATAAATGATTACCAATATGTGTTTTCCCTTGCCCCTTATTTACATAAACTAATTCAAGCTCAGGATGAAAGTGCCAGTAGGCATTGAGTCTATCTGCCTTTTCCAAATGTTGCTTAACGAGTATAGAACTTCCAAAACTTGGGGTAAGCTTCTCTAAAGTAGGTTTCTTATTAACCATGAAAGACTAATTTTACAACAAATTTACCACTTATTATGCATACATTATATATACAATTACCCAAAATGTATGTTATATTAACTTAACATACAGTTAACATTCAATTAACAGATAATTTAGCACATAAAGTGGTCAAAATTCATGTTTTTGGAGAGATTCGTCCAATATATCTTTGTACCGTTGAACGTTATAAAACCCAAATTATGAAAAACGTAATCAAAAACACAAAAAAAGGATTCTTAATGGTAGCGCTTCTATATACGTTTACCGGATTCGCTAACAACTCTAATAGCCTAATTAAAAGAGATGCTAGAAAAACATCTTTAGTATTAGAAAATGTAAAAGAAGGTAATTTGCTAAGTATTAAAGATAGCCACGGCATTACACTATATAAGGAATCTATTGAATCAAATGGCATTTACAAAAAAGGATTTGATTTAACTGCTTTACCAAATGGAGAGTATGTTTTTGAACTTGAAAAGGAGTTAGAGATTAAAACAATTCCTTTTACTGTGGATTCGAACATAGTTAATTTCAATAAAAAAGATGAGGCTACATATTTTAAGCCTTTTGTAAAACAAGAAAAAGATTTAGTTTTCCTTACAAAACTTAATTTGAATGAAGAATTAACTACAATTAATGTTTATGCTATTTATGAAGGAGGCTCAGAACTTCGTCACACAGAAACTATAAATAATGTAAAGGTTATTGAAAAAGCATTTAGATTAGAAAAAGGAAATTACAAAATTGAAATAAACTCCAATAACAAAGAGTATACAGCATTCATTAATAATTAGTTTAATGTCTTATTTAGTTTAGTTTAGTTGGTAAAAGTGGGCTGTGGTGGCCCACTTTTTATTTTTTAAAACTTTAAAAACATATAATTATACTATAGCAATGCTAAGGTATTTATCTGTTTATACTTGGCTGCTCTTTTATTAACTAAAGTATTTATATTCAATAGAATTTCATGATATTAATTTTACCTAAAAATGATGCAAAATTAACAGATAATTTAGCACATAAATTGGTCAAAATCAATGTTTTACAAAATTAATTTACTGTATAAATTTGTAGTGTTGAACGTTATAAAAAACCTAAATCATGAAAAACGTAATTAAACACTCCAAAAAAGGAATCTTAATGGTAACAATGTTTGCTACCTTGTTAAGTTTCGCTAATGAAGTTTCATTTTTCAATATTGAAAATGATGCAAGAAGAACCGCTCTTACTTTATATAATGTAAAGCAAGGAAACCTATTATCTATTAAAGATATTAATGGCATAATACTTTTTAAAGAGGTAATTGAACAATCTGGAACTTATTCGAAAGGGTTTGATTTAACAACTTTACCTAACGGTAACTACCTTTTTGAACTTGATAAAGATGTGGAAATAAATATTATTCCCTTTTCGGTAACGTCTAGTATTGTAACTTTTGAAAAAGATAAGGAGAAAATTATCTTTAAGCCCACTATAAAAGTTGACGGGAATTTAGTTTATGTATCAAAACTGGCTTTAAATGGAGAGCCGCTGAAAGTGGATATCTATTTCTCAGGATTTAATTCAATTGATAACGAAAAAATACTTACGGAAACAATTGAAGGTAAAAAGACTATTAGAAGAATATATAAACTTCAAGGTTTAGATTCTGGTTCATATAAAATGATATTCTCTACTGAGGGTAGAAAATTTATTAAAACAATACGATAAAGATTAACAGAATAAATACCTTATTAGTTTAGTTGATTAAAGTGGGCTGTAATGGCCCACTTTTTTTATTAAAATAATTTTAGTTGCCCCTGTTTATAAGGCTCATGTAAATCACAATTTAGTTTTGACATAACTTTGTTTTTAAAATACTGCAGTTTTGCCAATTTAACAAGGTTATTTATTTGTTCTGCAATTTTACCTTCACCACGCATTCTTGCTCCATATCTTGAATCGTTTAAAGTACCGCCATGGCAACTTTCTATTTGATGTAATACTTTTTCAGATCGATCTGGCATTGTTTTTTTTATCCAATCGGTGAAAATTTCACCTATGGCGCCATTAAGCCTTACAATAGTATGACCTATTGAAAGCGCTCCATTATTAGAAGCAGCTTTAGCCAACGGCAATATTTCATGACTATTAATTGATGGAATTATAGGTGCAATCATAACATTTACAGGGATTCCATTTTCACTCAATATTTTTACAGTTTCTAACCGCTTTTTTATAGTTGCTGTTCTAGGCTCTAAAACACGTCTTGTATCTTCTGATAATGAAGTAATAGAAATATTTACACCAATTAAATTGTGTTTTGCCAAACCCTTAAGGATATCTAAATCATCTAAAATTCTTGAATTTTTAGTGATTATACCCACTGGATGCTTGTATTTTAAAAACACCTCTAAACATTGTCTTGTAATTCTGTATTTCTGTTCCGCTGGCTGATAACAATCTGTATTCCCAGACATTACAATTGGGTGTGCTTTCCAGCTTTTCTTTTTTAAATGAGCTTCTAATAAGTTTGGCGCATCTTTTTTTACTAAAATACGTCGCTCAAAGTCTAAACCTGCACTATAACCCCAAAACTCATGTGTATTTCTTGCATAGCAATAAATACAACCATGCTCACAACCTTGGTATGCATTCATTGAATATGCCATGCCTACATCTGGACTTTTTACCTTATTAACTATAGTTTTAGGAAATACCTCTATATAACGTGTTTTATTTTTATCAGCTTGCTCACCTTCTTTTTGGCAATATTCAAGAAAATCATCACGCATTTCATGACTTAATTCGAAGAAACGATTAGGGACGTTGAGTTGCGCACCACGTCCTTTTATGGCATTTTTTGGGGACATACTAGTAAAATTAAAGGTTGAATGCTATTATTGATAGCTCTTTAAAATTACTTATTATTTTTATTGAAAAATGTTAAAGTGAAAGTGGGTTATTAACAACTTTACTTTATCATAAAAAAATGATAATTTCGTTTAACACTAAATGTAAAACATTAAAAAGTTTTCATATCCGCTAATTGGCAACAATTAAAATGAAACATCCTCTAAAACAACATATAGAAGAAATAATTAAATTAACAGACGAGGAGTTTGAATTTATTTTAAGCCATTTTGAAACGATATATAAGCGCAAGCATCAATATTTATTACAGAAAGGGGAAATTGCTGATAAAGAATATTGGATAGTAAAAGGTTGTTTGAAAAGCTATTTTTTTGAAGAAAGTGGAAAAGAACATATTTTACAGTTCGGAATGGAAAATTGGTGGATTACCGATTATGAATCATTCGTAAAACAATCAAAATCTAAAATCAATATTGATTGTATTGAAGATTGCGAACTTCTTTACATAACATTTGAAAATAGAGAAAAACTTACTAAGGAAATGCACAAAATGGAACGCTTTTGGGCAAAGAAAAGTAAGTTTGGCAGAATAGCACTTCAAAATAGAATCTTATCTTTATTAAAAAACTCTTCAAAAGAGCGGTATGACTTGCTTCTCGAACAATATCCAAAACTTTTTCAAAGAGTACCCAAAAAATTAATAGCTTCATATTTAGGTGTCAGTAGAGAAACCTTAAGCCGATTAAATTCGTAAAAATTAATGACTTCAGAGTGTGATATTTAGCACAAATTTTTAGTGACAATTGTCCTGTGGTCTGTCTTGTTAGTTTTTGACTTTTGTATCATATAAATTTTAAAAAATTAAATGATATGAATAACTTTAAAAACATTAAAAACAAAGACACTGGGTTACTAATACAAAGAATTAGTATTGGAACACTTATTCTATTACACGGTATTGCAAACTTAACTTCTGATTATTTATTTATCAAAAATTTACTCAATAGTATAGAAATTCCAGAATTTGTTGCATACTTGGTTTTTATAGGTGAAATAATTGCACCAATACTAATAATTATTGGTTTGAGAGCAAGAGTAGCAAGTTTAGTTTTAGCCTTTAATATACTAATAGCTATTTTAATGGCACATTCAGCCGAAATTTTTACTTTGAATCCATTTGGTGGTTGGGGAATTGAATTACAAGGCTTATATCTATTTGGAGCGATAGTAATATTTTTAATTGGAGCTGGAAAGTATGCCGTATCGACAACTTCAAGATGGGATTAATCTTCAAAAAATCAACTATTTAAAAATTAAAACAAATAAAAATTATGCCTTACATTAACATAAAAGTTACTGACACAAATGTAACAAACGAACAAAAAAAACTATTAATTGAAGGTGCTACAGAATTGTTAATGAACATTTTAAATAAAAAACCTGAAACAACTCACGTAATAATAGATGAAATCCCAATTGAAAATTGGGGATTTAATAGAAAACAATCTTTAGGAAATAAAAAATAATCAAATGTACCTAGACGACATAAAAGAAATCGAAAATTTGATAAATAATTACTTTGAAGGAATTTTTTATGGAGACACATCAAAACTTGAAACTTGTTTTAACGAAAATGCGTTTGTTTATGGGGATATAAATACAAGTGAATATTCCAAAACTGTCAACGAATATATAGAGATCGTTAAAGTTAGAAAAAGCCCAAATGATTTAGGAGAAGCTCTAAAAATGTCAATCATTGGAATAGATATACTTGGTAAAATTGCTATGGCAAAGTTGCATGTTCCAATGTTAGGTTATAACTATTATGATTATTTGTCGCTTTTTAAAATAAATGACGAATGGAAAATTGTTAATAAAATATTTACTCATATAGATAATGACTAATAGAGTAAATAACAGTTGCCAAAACGTGCATAATTAATGGCTTGTTCTCACCTATTGTTAAACAAACCTATAATTTACCTCCCAGGAAAATCAGCCTTTCGCTTTTCCAAAAAAGCAGTGGTGCCTTCTTCAAAATCTTCAGTTCCAAAACAATTTCCAAACTCCTTTATTTCTGTTTGAAAACCATTAACGCCATCTTTAAAATTGGCATTTATAGCTCTAATAGCAGCACTAATGGCTACTGATGAGTTTCTTGAAATTTTAAAAGCTATTTTTTTGCAAAGTGGTATTAATTCTTCTTGAGTAGTTACATGATTTACTAAACCATAATTTAAAGCTTGGTTAGCATCAATCATACCTGCTGTCATAATTAGTTCCATAGCGCGTCCTTTACCAACTAATTGGGGTAATCGTTGTGTACCTCCATATCCTGGAATAACACCTAAAGACACTTCAGGCAACCCAAGTTTTGCATTATCGCTGGCAACTCTAAAATGGCAAGACATAGCTAATTCTAAACCTCCGCCCAAAGCAAAACCATTTACTGCTGCTATTACTGGTTTAGATAGATTTTCAATAAAATTGAATAATAGTTCTTGTCCTTTTGCTGCCAATTGTTTTCCCTCATTTACATCAAAATTGGCAAATTCGCTTATATCTGCTCCAGCTACAAATGCTTTTTCTCCGCTACCTGTTACAATGATAACTTTAGTATTTCTATCTTGATTAGCATAATCAAAGGCATCATGCAACTCTTTAATAGTTTCTAAATTTAATGCATTTAACTTTTTTGGACGATTAATAGTTATGGTTGTGATACCATTATGTTCTTCTGAAATGATATTGTTGTATGACATTTTTATACTTTATTATAAAACCTTTCAACTTGGCTCAAGGTGATATTAATTTATGGTTTATTCTTTGGGAAAAGCAACTTTAAACGTTGTGCCTTTATCTTTTTCTGAAACAAAGGATATATTCCCTTTATAGGTTTCTACAATGTTTTTTACCATAGCTAAACCAAGACCCATACCACTTGTTTTGGTAGTGAATTTAGGCTCGAAAACCTTGTCTTTATTTTCTTCCGAAACACCAGATCCATTATCTGCAACGGTAATAACAATATTGCCATTATCTTCGCTAACATTAATAACAACTTTTGGTGTTTGATTATCTGGTATAGCTTGAATAGCGTTTTTTACCAAGTTAGTTACTACACGAATAAGTTGTGTTCTATCAAATTTAGCTATTATTTCTTCTGAATCTGAAGTAAAAACAATGTAATCTTCATTAAAGATATCTAAAGCTAGTTTTACAATTTTTACAACATTAAGGGTTTCATTTTGTTGCGCTGGCATTTTTGCAAAGTTTGAAAACGCAGAGGCTATAGAACTCATGGTGTCTATTTGCTGAATTAAAGTTTTACTGTATTCATCAACCTTAGAATGGATGTTTTCGTCTTCTGGATTAAACTTACGCTGGAAATTTTGAACCGTTAAACGCATTGGTGTAAGTGGGTTTTTAATCTCATGTGCCACTTGTTTTGCCATTTCTCTCCATGCTTGTTCGCGCTCGCTTCTTGCTAATTGTACAGCGCTTTCTTCAAGCTCATCAATCATGCTATTATATGAATTTACTAGGGCTGAAATTTCTTCGCTAGTATCATCAACATTGATTTTTTCGTTACGCCTTTCTAGTCTGGTAGTATTTATTTTATCACTAATAGTTTTTAATGATTTGGTGATGTATTTAGAAAGCAAAAAGGCTATTACTATTGCGGTTAACAATACCAACATAAATGCAAAACCTATACGTTTTAAAAACTCTTGAAGCTCTTTAGTTAAAAAATCATCTTTTTCAAGATATGGTATATTTAATATAGCCAAAGGTTTGGATTTATTATCTGTAATATAAGTGTACGAAGACTGAAAGGTTTCTCCGTTTTCTTTATGAATATGCACATGTCTATGTTGTGCTATTTCTGATGATTTATCAAACTCTACGTTTTGGGTTAATGCATTCATAATTTCTGCATCAATACATTTATCTGCATTTTCGTTTTGCAATCCGGCTTTTGATGATATTAGTAGTCCGCCATCTAAATCGTATAAATTAATTTGAAGTTTATGAATATCGGCAACGTTATAAATTTCTTCTTTATAAATTAAGGGGATATTTTCTGTTTTAATTTCCCAAGTGTTTTGTCTACCATTTAAGTACCGTTTTAATTGGGTTTGTATACTACCTTCTTTACGTACTAAACGCCCTTTGTGGTAATCTTGACTTTGTTCTTTGTATTGATAAATGGCAACTGCCGAAATAAGTACAGATGCTAGTAGCACCAACAATATCATGGCTAAAAATATACGGGTACGTAAAGCTAGTTTTTTTAGTTTCATTCAGAAATTATGATTCAATAAATATAGCAATAATCAAACCAAAGACACTACAAGGTGATTTAAAAAACTGCAGCTAGCGGATAGGTGCGTTAGGGATTGTAGTGGAAATCCTTTTTGTGAGGTACGAATAAAAAGATTGCAACGAAAAGCCCGACCCCTTGTGGGTAACGCCCAAAGTTTTAAGCGTCTGGATTTTTATCTCTAAAATTCTTATAGAGTTTGAACCCAAGCATGATTAGGATGCCTAAAACAAAAATACCTATAACGCCCCATATCCAGTTTATAGCACTTTTAAGGATAACCAAAAATATAACGGCGAAGAGTATGAATGTGGCGCCCTCGTTCCAGATACGCATGAAACTGGAGGTTTTTTTTACTACATCGTTTTGTAATTGTTTGTAGTACTGATGTGTTTTTAGGTGATAGATGAATAATAATATGATGAAGCCTAATTTTACTTGCATCCATGGCATATAAAATAGTGTAGGATTGATGTAAAATAAACTTAAGCCGAAAATTAATGCTAGTATTGCTGATGGCCATGTGATGATAAACCAGAGACGTTTTGCCATGAGTTTTAATTGTTTGCCTAAGATTTCTTTATCGGGTGAGGGTTTGTGAAAGGCTTCTATTTGATATACAAATAACCTGGGAATGTAAAATAAGCCTGCAAACCATGTGATAACAAAAATAAGATGAAATGCTTTTAGGTAAAAATATGTCATGGCCTTATTTTTATGCTGAATTTAAACGGTTAATGGTTTTTCTACGCTAGTCCATTCCTTTGCTATATTAGCAATAACTTGTGCGAAGTCTTCTCTGTCGTTTAGGCATGGAATCACCGTAAATTCTTTTCCGCCTACTTCGTGGAAAATCTCTTCGCCTTCCATAGCAATTTCTTCTAAGGTTTCTAAACAATCGCTAACAAAGGCTGGAGTAACAATAGCCATTTTTTTGATACCTTCTTTACCCATACGCTCTATGGTTCTATCTGTATACGGTTGTAACCATGGATCGAAACCTAGTCTTGATTGAAATGTGGTGGAGTAAGTACCGTTTTTTAAACCTAATGCCTTGGCTACGTTTACGGTAGTGATTTCGCATTGGTGGCGGTAACAAAACTCGTGTTGTTCACTTCCTTTTTTAAAGCAACATTTGCCGTCCATTTTACAGTTGCCGTTTGTAATATCGCTTTTGCGAATATGGCGTTCGGGCACACCGTGATAGCTGAACAAAATATGTTCGTAATCTAAACCTTCTAGTGTTTCTGCTATACTCTTTGAAAGGACGTTTATATAATCTTTACGCTCGTAAAATGCGGGCGTTCGAGTAATCTTTACTTGTGGAAAATACTGTGCAACTAGTTCGTCTACTTTTACATCAATAGTCTCAGTAGTAGCCATTGCAAATTGTGGATATAGCGGTATGGTTTTAATTTCCGTACAACCTTTATCAACAAGTTCTTGAAGCCCTTTTTTAAGCGTCATACTACCATATCGCATTGCAAGAGCCACGGGGAATTCTAGTTTTTCTTGTACTTTCTCTTGAAGCCTTTCTGAAAGCACTATTAATGGAGAGCCTTCATCCCACCAAATTTTTTGGTATGCTTTGGCAGATGCCTTTGGGCGTGTATTTAAAATGATACCTTTTACAAGCAATGTTCTTGCCCAAAGTGGAACGTCAATAACACGTTCATCCATTAAAAATTCGCCTAAATACTTTTTTACGTCTTTGGGATTTGGACTATCTGGTGAGCCAAGATTAACTAATAAGATTCCTTTTTTCATGTTGCAAAAATACAACAGAAATAATAAAAAATAGTTTTTAAAGAATCAGATATCGTTATTTTGCTATTGATTCTGATAATGTTATTGATCTTTCTTCGGAAGGATTACAATCTTGAAAAATGCCACAAGATATATTAGTTCTTGCTAACGATTTTCCTTCTACAAAATGTTTGGATAGTGCTTCTATTTCTGGGGTTAAGAATTTCATATTATTTGTTTTGGGGTTAGTCAAAAATAATAAAAAAAACTTACATGGCTTTAATTCAAGGACATGACGTACTTTTTGGGTGTTGTACCATACTTCTTTTTAAATGCTGCTATAAAATGACTTGATGTACTGTAGCCAACTTTAAATCCTACTTCATTCACATTATCATCTCCAGCTTCTAGTAATTTTCTAGCTACTTCCATCTTATAATCAAATAAAAAACTAAAAACTGAATCGCCGTAAATTTGTTTAAACCCTTCCTTAAGCTTTTTTAAGCTCAAGCCTATTTCGTCTGCTAATTCCTGCAAACTTGGTGGTTCTGCCATTCGAGATACTACAATATCTTTCGCTTTCCTAATTTTAATCACATTAGCCTCGTCTACTAAAAATGGACATTGCTCAACATCAGCATCTTCACTTCTATTAAAATATAAACTCAACAGCTCATAAGCTTTTCCTTTAAAATACAATGGCTTAATAGTTTGATTAAGATTGTAGTTTATCAGTTGATTCAATACAATTGCCATTGATGGTGAAATAATACCATCTTTGTAATATTTTTTATCCTTATTGTCTTCACTTAAAAACGTAATATAATCTGCTTCTAGAGAAAACAACCCATGAAATTTTTTAATTGATATTAAGATAGAAATAATCCAAGAATTAGGCTCTACTTGAAGATCTATAGGTAATTC
The DNA here is from genome assembly GCF_947490405.1 of uncultured Algibacter sp. Lineage (GTDB taxonomy): Bacteria > Bacteroidota > Bacteroidia > Flavobacteriales > Flavobacteriaceae > Algibacter_B. The sequence continues at coordinate 911,241 of NZ_CANLGU010000001.1, forward strand.
TCGTTGAGGATTATATAACAATAACGAATTCTCTTCGTGTATATCTAAAGTATAGCGCCCTTGGTTAAAAACAAATTTTGTTGACCCTTTTACACAAAAATGAAACTGCAAGAATGTGCTATCTATTTCTTTTGCAACACTTTGCATAAAACTCTCATCATTCTTAAACAATAAGATTAAAAAACCATTTTCTATTAGCGTTTCCTCAAAAGAACTTTTAGCGATACTTTTTTTTGCATTTAAATCTTGATTCATATTTATTTTATTTAGATTGGTTCTAAATTAAAACAATAAAAACTGCCTAATTCATTGCTAAAATATGATATTTATCATGTTTTAAGAAAAAACAATGCTAAAAAACCACAAACGATATTAAAAGTTCTTTGAGCGTTATTTTTTAATCAACGTTACTTATATTTTTGTTTCGCAATTTCAGGTAGAGTAATGCAAAAATATAACATTAGTAAAAGTAGTTCTTTTTATGCTATTGGCTTAAGTTACAAAAAAGCCGATGCAGATACAAGAGGTCGTTTTAGCTTAGATAATGATGCGAAACAAGCATTGTTACAACAAGCTAAAGCTAATGGTATTGAGAGTTTAATTGTAACTTCAACATGTAATCGTACCGAAATTTATGGGTTTTCTCAGCACCCCTATCAACTTATAGCGTTGCTTTGTGATAATACAAATGGTACTGTTGAAGAGTTTAGAGAGGTAGCTTACATCTACAAAAATAAAGAAGCCATTGCGCACATGTTTCGCGTAGGTTCTGGATTGGATAGCCAAATTTTAGGAGATTTTGAGATTATAAGTCAGTTAAAAGCAAGCACAAAATTATCAAGAAAATACGGTTTACTAAATCATTTTTCTGAGCGATTGGTCAATGCTGTTATACAGGCTAGCAAGCGTATTAAAACTGAAACTAACATATCATCAGGCGCTACTTCGGTATCTTTTGCATCTGTACAATACATCTTTAAAAATGTACAGGATATTACTAATAAAAATATTTTACTCTTCGGCACAGGAAAAATAGGTAGAAATACTTGTGAAAACTTGGTAAAACACACCAAAAACGAACATATTACTTTAATTAATAGAACAAAAGATAAGGCTGAAAAAATTGCTGGAAAGTTTAATTTGTTGGTTAAAGATTATGCTAATTTGCAAGAAGAAGTAAGCGATTCTGATATTTTGATAGTGGCAACTGGAGCGCAACGCCCCACAATTGATAAACACATCATTCAAACTAAAAAGCCGCTTTTAATTTTAGATCTATCCATTCCTAAGAATGTTGACGAAAATGTGCAGGAATTAGATAATGTAGCCCTAGTGCATTTAGACGATTTATCTAAAATAACAGATGAGACTTTAGAGTCTCGTAAGGCTCATATTCCGTCAGCAGAGGCTATTATTGATGAGGTAAAAGCTGAATTTAACAGTTGGTTAGAAACTAGAAAATTTGCGCCAACCATTAAAGCCCTAAAACATAAACTTACAGGTTTTGCTAGTGCCGAATTAGAAACGCAACGTAAAAAGTTGAACGATTTTAACGAGGAACAAGCCGCATTAATAAGCAATAAAATTATTCAAAAAATCACCAATCATTTTGCACATCATTTAAAAGATGATGCTATTTCTACAGATGATAGTCTGGAGCTTATCAAAAAAGTTTTCCAATTAGAAGAACCACAAAAATCCAATGTCTAAAACCATTAGAATTGGCACGCGCGATAGTGAATTAGCACTATGGCAAGCCAACATAGTAAAAAAATTACTCGAAGAAGCTGGCCATAAAACAGAACTTGTTCCTGTAAAATCTACAGGCGATTTGGTTTTAGATAAACCACTTTACAAGCTAGGAATTACAGGTATATTTACCCGTACTTTAGATATTGCGATGTTAAATCATGATATTGATATTGCGGTACATTCCCTTAAAGACGTGCCAACAGTTTTACCAAAAGGTATTGTGCAGGCCGCTGTTTTAAAACGTGGTAACGTAAATGATACACTTGTTTTTAAGGATAATGAAGAGTTTTTAGGTGCTAAAGATGCTGTGATTGCTACAGGTAGTTTACGCCGACGTGCACAATGGCTTAACCGTTTCCCAACACACACTATAACAGATTTAAGAGGCAACGTCAACTCGCGTTTACAAAAACTCAAAGATAACGATTGGAACGGTGCTATTTTTGCAGCAGCAGGTATTGGTAGAATTGGTATTAGGCCAGAAGAGGCCGTTAATCTCGACTGGATGATTCCTGCACCAGCACAAGGCGCTATTATGATTACTGCTCTTGATGAAGATGAATTTGTAAAAGAAGCATGCGCAGCACTTAATCATGAAGAAACCGAAATTTGCACAACCATAGAACGTGAGTTTCTTAATAAATTAGAAGGCGGTTGTACGGCACCAATAGGCGCTTTAGCTTACATTAAAGACGAAGAAATTAATTTTAAAGGCGTGTTGTTAAGTCCCGATGGTACCAAGCGTATCGATGTAACTCGCGTTAAAAAATTAGGCGAACATAGCGATATGGCGCAATTTTGTGCCGATTTTATAATAGAACGCGGCGGTAAACGCCTAATGGATAACATTAAAAACGCCAATAAAACAATAAACGTGTTTTCTACAAAGCGTTTTACGGAAGACCAACGCTTACTATTTCACGAAAAAGTAGTGGCTGAAAGTTCAGATTTTATCAAAATAAGTTTGAATAGAATACATCCACGTTTCTTAAAAAACGAGATTCAAAACGTTATAATTACCAGTAAAAATGCTGTAGAATCGTTAAGCACCAATTATTCGGCTATAGAGCTTCAGTTTAAAAACATATACTGTGTTGGCAGAAGAACAAAACGTTTAGTAGAACAAAAAATAGGGAAAGTAAAGCACACTGAAAAAAATGCAAAAAAGCTCGCAGAATATTTAGTAGCGCATATTGAAGGTACAGAAGTTACGTATTTTTGTAGCGACATTAGGCTAGATGCTTTACCAACTATTTTAAGCGATAACCACATTACAGTTAATGAAGTAGAAGCTTACCAAACCAAATATGATGGTGTTAAAGTAGATGACTCTGTAGAAAGTGTGATGTTTTACAGCCCATCAACCGTGGAAAGTTATGTGCGCAGTAATAAAGGGCAAGTTATTGCTTTTTGTATTGGCGAAACTACGGCAAAGGCTGCCAGTAAACACTTTAAAGATGTACGCGTTGCAAAAGTACCAACGGTAGAGAGTGTTATTGAGTTGGTGAACGAACATTATGTATAATATGTTAATCCTACAAAGGCAGGAATTCATTTTATGATAATTTAAGTTACAATTAAAAAGAGTTCCGCTTTCGCGGGAATGATAAAAAAGATGATAAAGAACGATTTATTTTTAAGAGCATTAAAAGGAGAAACGGTTGAACGTCCACCGGTTTGGATGATGCGTCAAGCAGGGCGTTACTTGCCAGAATTCATGGAAATTAAAGCAAAGTACGATTTCTTTACCCGTTGCCAAACGCCAGAATTGGCCAGTGAAATTACCGTACAACCCATTCGCAGATACGGTATGGATGCCGCTATTTTGTTTAGTGATATTCTAGTGATTCCGCAGGCTATGAATATTGAGGTACAAATGAAACCTAATTTTGGGCCCTATTTACCAAATCCAGTTCGCTCTCAAAAAGATGTAGATAACGTTATTGTTCCAGATGTAAAAGATGCTTTAAATTACGTGTATCAAGCCATAAAAGCCACTAAAGAAAAGCTAAACGATGAAATTCCGCTTATAGGTTTTGCAGGATCACCGTGGACTATTTTATGCTATTGCGTGCAAGGACAAGGCAGTAAAAACTTCGATAAAGCCAAAGAATTTTGCTTTACAAATCCTGTAGCTGCACACCAATTATTACAGAAAATTACAGATACAACAATTGCCTATTTAAAAGAAAAAGTAAAAGCGGGTTGTAACGCTGTTCAAGTATTCGATTCTTGGGGAGGCATGCTCTCGCCAGTTGATTACCAAGAATTTTCGTGGCAATATATCCAGCAAATTATAGATGCGTTAAAAGACGATGCACCCGTTATTGCTTTTGGTAAAGGCTGCTGGTTTGCTCTTGGCGAAATGGCAAAATCTGGCGCTTCTGCTTTGGGTGTAGATTGGACCTGTTCTGCTCGAAACGCCCGTTATTTAACAGGTGGCAACATCACGCTTCAAGGTAATTTTGATCCTACACGTTTGTTCTCGCCTCCTGCAGAAATTAAAAAAATGGTGCACCAAATGATTAATGAGTTTGGTAAAGACAAATACATTGTAAACCTTGGTCACGGCATTTTGCCCAACATTGGTTTAGATAATGCAAAAGCATTTATTGATGCCGTAAAAGAGTATAAGCCTTCTTAAATTCATGTATGAGGAAATAAATTGACGATAGTCATTAAAAAGAATTATTTTTAATGAGATCGAAAAAGCATTAAATTATGCCTAATAAATTTCAAGAGTTAGCTAAAAAATACGCCTTATTAAAAAAAGGTTGGACGCCTCAACAAAATTTATTCTACGGATTTTTTACATATATAATTCTAGGCTTCTTATTACTGTGCTTACCTATTTTTCAAAAAGGGAGTGCTACTATTTTAGATCATTTGTTCATTTCCACCTCAGCTGTATCAACAACGGGTTTAGTTACAGTTTCCATTTTCGATACCTATAATATCTTTGGTCAGTTTATCATCATGGTATTAATTCAGCTTGGTGGTATTGGTTACTTAACCTTTACAACATTTATGCTGTTATCTACCACCAGAAAAATGACGCTTTGGCACAAAAAAATATTATCTACAGAATTTACACTACCAAAAACTATAAAAATTAAAGACTTTTTAAAGTCTGTAATTCTGTTTACATTAATTATGGAATTAATTGGGGCAGTATTATTCTTCATTGCTTTTACAGGTGATGGTATGGCAATTGGCGAAGCCATTTGGTCATCGGTTTTCCATAGTGTAAGTACATTTTGTACAGCTGGCTTTAGTCTATTCAACAACGGTTTTACAGATTATATTGATGACAATTTTATTAACTTCATCATATCCATGCTTGCCATCTGCGGTTCTTTAGGGTTTATAGTTATTACAGATTTTGGTTTGTGGATAAAACATAAAACACACAAATTAAGTTTTACTACAAAAATCATTTTTTACGGGTTTTTAATTTTACTAACCTTTGGCACTGTATTCTTTTACTTCTTCGAACCATCAATAGCAATATTACCAAGTAATTCTCGTTTTTTAGCGTCATTTTTTCAAACCATGACAGCCATGACAACCGTTGGGTTTAATACTGTAGATTTTGGAGCGTTTTCTCAAGCTATGATGCTAATATGTATCTTTTTAATGTACATTGGTGCGTCTCCGTCGGGTACCGCCGGTGGTATAAAAATAACCACCTTAACAGCAGTGTTTGCTATCATGAAAAGCCAGCTAACAGGAAGTAAACACATTACTTTTTTAGGACGTATTATTCCTTTTGAAAGGTTATATACAGCCATGTCTGCATTTATTTTTTATACCATTATTATTTTGATAGCCACATTTTTAATTACCATTACTAACAATCTTAAATTTGAAAATATCCTTTTTGAGGTGGCTTCTGCATTAGGAACCGTAGGGATTAGTACAGGTATAACGGCAGACATTAATACATTTGGTAAAATTGTAATAATTGCTACCATGTTTATAGGGCGTTTAGGCGTTTTAACTTTTGGATTAGCCCTTTGGTCTAGAAATATTAACGATGATAATGAATCTTTTCTAACAGAAGATATAGCAGTTTAGTTATGATTAAAAACATCATTTCGGGTATTAAAGCATACTTTGGAGCTTTCGCTTTAATTTCAAAACTAAAACTTTGGAAATATTTTGCGATTCCCATGCTTATCAGTTTTATCACCGCAATTATCATTTTTGGGTCTGCATACGGACTGTCAGATAACATCGGTGGTTTTATTACTAAAATTTGGATTTGGGATTGGGGAAAAGATACCTTCTCTACCATCAGTAATTTTATTGGTGGTTTAATTATTATAGTTATAGGGCTCATTTTGTTTAAGCATATCATAATGGCGTTATCAGCACCATTTATGAGTCCCGTTTCAGAAAAGATAGAAGCACATTTTACAGGCAATCCACCACATTCTCATAGAGATACTACATTTATGCAACAATTACTGCGAGGTATAAAAATAAATGGTAGAAACTTAGTTATGGAGTTGTTGCTTACCATTCCTATTCTGCTTTTAAAATTCATTCCTGTAGTCAATATATTTTCCACCATATTGCTATTTGCGGTTCAGGCCTATTATGCGGGTTTTGGTAATATGGATTATACTTTAGAGCGTCATTATCAATATAAAAAAAGCTTGCAATTTGTGCGTAAACATCGCGGGTTAGCTATAGGCAATGGTATTGTATTTATACTTTTTTTATTAATTCCAGTAATTGGTGTCATTTTAGTATTGCCATTATCGGTAACAGCAGCAAGTACACTAACGGTTAAAAAATTAAACGTATCGAAAGCGTAGATAATGACTAACATTATTGAAAAATACAATAAACCTTTTGAGTATACAGGTATAATAATGCATCTTATTATGGCATGTCAATTTTTAAAACTATGGTATATGCCCAGTTTTGAAGATGCCGAAAAAATATATGCACTCGCTGTACTCATGGCTTTTGAATTTGTTTTAATGCACTCAGGCGTTTTTATGGCTGTAACACCTAAAAAGATATCGCTCTTTATATTAGCACCTATTTACGGTATTTTTGCTTGGGCGTTCTCCCAAAGCATGCCAGATAATTCGATATTAGTTATCTACGGATTAATTATTTTAAATAGAATGCGTTTTGCGTTTTCTGATGTTAGTAAAGCTATAAAAAACAAGGCTATTTTAACCTCAGTATTGGGTGCAGTTGCTTACTTCATCTTAATTTTTGTATGCTTATTTACAAATAGTATTTTTGGTGAAATGGGGGTTACACCAGCATTCTTAGAGAAGTCAGACTATTTTAACCATGTTAAATCTGGTGGTGCATTTATCGATACACCTCACATTGCTTTGGGTTTTGGTTTCTTTTATTATAGCACTTTGGCAATTGTACAAGCGTTATTACTTCAGCCCAAACGCTCAGTAAATTTTAATAAAATACCACATGCTTAATTTAGATAACTACATTATAAGCCCTATAACGGTAAGAGATGGATGGCGCGTGTGCAATTTTGTTGTTGCTAATGAAGATCGACTGAAACGCTACTTTCCAAAAACATTAGAGCAAAATTTAACGCCCGATTTATCTAATATCTTTGTAGAAAAAAAGGAAAAACAATTTCAAGCAAAAGAAGAATTTCTATTCACTATTAAAACAAAAGAATCTCATAAATTAATGGGTTTAGTATACATTAAAGCGATAGATTGGACTAAAAAACAAGGTGAATTTGCGTATGCTATAGACTATAATATTGAAAGTAAAGGGGTAATGACAGAAGCTGTAAAACATTTATCAGATTATACCTTTGATCATTTGAATTTAGAAACACTACAAATTATTGTACATAAAAGTAATATTGGCAGTATAAAAGTTGCGGAAAATTGTAATTTCACTCACATTAAAACATTAAAAAACGAGCATACACCTCCTGGAGAAAACCCTTTAGATATGGAACTGTATGAACTTTATAAAGCAATTGAATAGATGAAAGATAAATTTTACCAATATATACAAAACCTTCAGGACCGTATTACTTCTAAACTTGAAGATATAGACGGCAACGCTAAATTTCAAGAAGATATTTGGAAACGACCTGAAGGCGGCGGTGGGCGAACTCGAGTTATTGAAAACGGTAATGTTTTTGAAAAAGGCGGCGTTAATATTTCTGGTGTTCATGGTAAATTACCAAAATCTATGCAAGCGTATTTTAAAGTGGGTGATGTAGATTTTTTTGCCTGTGGATTAAGTTTGGTATTACATCCAAAGAATCCAATGGTGCCAACAGTACATGCCAATTGGCGCTATTTTGAAATGTATGACGAAAACGGTGATATTATAGATAGTTGGTTTGGTGGTGGGCAAGATTTAACACCTTATTATCTGTTTGAAGACGATGCAAAACATTTTCATCAAACCTGTAAAACAGCTTGCGACCGTCATAATGATGATTTTTATAAAACTTATAAAAAACGCTGTGACGAATACTTTTACAACGCTCATAGAAACGAAGGTAGAGGTTTAGGCGGCTTGTTTTTCGATTATTGTAAAGCAACCGATGATATGACTATGGAACATTGGTATAATTTTGTAACCGAAGTAGGCGATAGTTTTTTAGAAGCTTATATTCCTATAGTTGAAAAACGGAAAAACCTACCTTACACAGAAGCACAACGCAATTGGCAAGAAATACGTCGTGGGCGTTATGTAGAATTTAATTTAGTGCATGATAAAGGCACGCTGTTTGGATTAAAAACCAACGGCCGTATTGAAAGTATTTTAATGAGTTTACCACCGCATGTGCAATGGGTGTACGACCATCATCCAGAAGTTGGAAGCGATGAAGAAAAATTAATCGAAGTATTGAAAAACCCAATTGATTGGATAAACAAATAAACGCATCAACAAATAAACATTTTACTATGTTCCCATTAAGAAGAAATAGAAGATTAAGAACTAACGAAGCCATTCGTTCTCTAGTTCGTGAAACCATAATTACACCAAACGATTTTTTAGTACCGCTTTTTGTAGTAGAAGGCAAAGGCATAAAAGATGAAATCCCATCAATGCCAAACTACTTTCGTTATAGTTTAGATTTATTAGAAAGCGAAGTGAAAGCATTGTGGAACTTAGGTTTAAAATCGGTACTACTCTTTGTAAAAGTGCCAGACAATTTAAAAGATAATAAAGGTGCCGAAGCTTTAAACCCAAACGGCTTAATGCAACGTGCAATTAAAACTGTAAAAAATACGTGTCCGGATATGTTGGTGATGACTGATGTTGCTCTAGATCCATATTCTATTTACGGACATGATGGTATTATTGAAAACGGACAAATAATTAACGATAAAACCGCTGAATTTTTAGCAGATATGAGTATTTCTCATGCCCAAGCTGGTGCTGATTTTGTAGCACCCAGCGATATGATGGACGGACGCGTTTTAACCATCCGTGAGGCTTTAGAAGATGAAGGGTATATCAATACAGGTATTATGAGTTATTCAGCTAAATATGCCTCGGCATTTTATGGGCCTTTCCGTGACGCTTTAGATTCTGCACCCGTAGATTTAGTTGATATTCCTAAGGATAAAAAAACCTATCAAATGGATTATGGGAATCGTTTTGAAGCCATTAGGGAAACCGAAATGGATATAGACGAAGGTGCTGATATTGTGATGGTAAAACCAGGAATTTCGTATTTAGATATTTTACGCGAGATTAAAAATGAAGTTGATGTGCCTGTAGCTGTATATCAAGTGTCGGGAGAATACGCCATGATAAAAGCCGCTGCAGAAAAAGGCTGGCTAGATCACAATCAAATTATGATGGAAACTACCACAGCTTTTAAACGTGCAGGAGCAGATATAATAGCAAGTTACTTTGCAAAGGATGTTGTGAAATTGATTTCGTAAATTAGCCATAAATTAAAACCTATTCAATGAGTGCACTAATTTTTTGGGCCACCATCTCTATTTTCTTTTCGTTTTTATGTTCTATCCTTGAAGCTGTTTTACTCAGCGTCACGCCAACCTTTATAAATGTTAAAAAACAAGAGGGAAAAGACTATGCTTTAACTTTAGAAAAATTAAAAAAAGATGTAGATAAACCCCTAATTGCTATACTTACACTTAATACTATAGCACATACTCTAGGTGCAATGATGGTAGGTATTGAAGCGGAGAATTTGGGATATGATTGGAATGTTTTAGGTATCAATACCGTAGGGATTATTTCAGCAATTATGACGTTTTTAATTCTTGTAGCTTCAGAAATTATTCCAAAAACTATTGGAGCTACTTACTGGAAAGGATTGGCAAATTTTGCATCTAAAACATTACTAATTTTAATTTTCCCTTTAAAATGGACAGGAATTTTGTGGTTGCTACAACTTACAACTAAATTGATTGGAGGTAAAGGGCACGGTAGTGTACTAAGTCGCGAAGGTTTTATGGCAATGACTGATATAGCCCACGAAGAAGGGGTTTTTCAAGAAAACGAAAGTAAGATTATTAAAAACCTACTAACTTTTAAAGAGATATTTGCTAAAGATGTAATGACCCCAAGAACTGTGATGAAAACCGAAGATGAAAAAACTACGGTTGAAGACTTTTTTAAACGGAATTTAAACCTACGCTTTTCTAGAATCCCTGTGTATTCTAACGATGCAGATAATATTATTGGGCTAGTACTTAAAGATGAGATTTTTAAAGAAATGGCGCTAGATAATAACTCTAAAAAATTATCTGAATTAAAGCGCGATATTATTGTTGTTGATAGAAATTTACCTATCCCTACATTATTTGAAAAACTTGTTGAATCAAGAAACCACATGGCTTTAGTAGTTGATGAATATGGCTCAGTAAGTGGTTTAGTAACTATGGAAGATGTTATTGAAACCTTGCTTGGTTTAGAAATAATGGATGAGAGTGATAATGTTTCAGATTTACAACACTTAGCAAGAAAAAGCTGGGAAACTCGTGCTAAAAAACTAGGCCTTCTAGAAGACGAGAAACCTACTGAATAATGGAAGAATGCATCATCAAATCACCTTTAGGGTTTACCAAAATTATTGGTGATGTAGATGGTATTGCTTCAGTTACAGTTCTTAATTCAGAGGAGAAAATCACTGATATTATTCCAATTGAATTAGAAGATTGTGTTATTCAACTCCATGAATATTTTGAAGGTTCCCGCAAACAATTCGACTTAAAACTCAACCCCTCTGGAACTGATTTTCAAAAGAAAATATGGAAACTTCTTGAGGTTATTCCTTATGGAAAAACAACTTCGTACTTAGATCTTTCAAAACAACATGGCGATGTAAAAGCTATTCGTGCTGTAGCCAATGCTAATGGTAAAAATCCGCTTTGGATTATCGTGCCGTGTCATCGTGTTATAGGAAGCGATGGTTCACTTACTGGTTACGCAGGCGGTTTACATCGAAAAAAATGGTTGCTAGAACATGAAAGCCCATATAAACAGCAGTCACTTTTTTAAATGTACAGAACACTTTCAAAAATAGCAGAACGATTTTTTACTAAAGCTCAAATTTATAAATATGGGTTCAATTGGTCGCCAATGTACAGGCGCTCTACAGGAAAAGTAATGAAAGTGTCTAAAGATTTGCATATTGTTAAAATAAAAATTCCTTTAAATTGGAAAAATAAAAACTATGTGGGCTCAATCTTTGGTGGTAGTATGCTTTCTGCTACTGATCCTATTTACATGATTCAACTCATGAATATTTTAGGAAATGATTATGTGGTTTGGGATAAAGCAGCAACTATTAAATATAAAAGACCGGGGAAAGAAACCATATTTTGCGAATTTACTTTTACCGCAGAGGAAATTCTAAATATTAAAAAAGATATAGAAAACGAGGGAGAGATTGACATAATTAAAACACCAAATATTATAACTAAGGATGGAGTTATTATCGCTGAACTTAGTAAAACAATTTATGTTGCTAGTAAAGCATTCTACAAAGCTAAACGCAAGCAAAAGGCTGTAAAATTGACTTGAAAATAAATTTTATTACGTTTTAAATTGAAACAGATTTGACAAACTTATAGTTTTGAAACTGCCCTTGGCGGATTAACCCGCGTTAGGGATTGTAGTGGATAGCCCACAGCCCGACGCAGGAGGTGCGAGGACTTGGAACGGAAAGCCCGACCCCTTTTTGGGGTAACGCCCAAATTATTTACTAATGGAACCACGGCGAAAAGGGTAATAGAAAAGAATTTTCTTATCTTTAGTTTTTACATTAAACAAACGTATGAGATTTTTAAAAAAGTTCTTTAAATGGGTAGTCATTCTATTGGGAATACTCATAATTGCCTTATATATCACAGATACAGATTATTTAATTAAAGCAGTTAGAACCATATATCTTCAAGGTTACACCACGGCTTATTTAGAAGACTATAAGGAGTTTGACAATCAAGTTATTGAAAACGCCACTCCTCAACCCTGGCCAACTCATAAAAATTACAACTCTGTAAAAGAAACTAAAGGCTTAGATTCTATTAACAAAGCTAATGGCACAATTGCTTACGTTATTATAAAAAATGATAGTATTTGGTTTGAAAACTATTATGATGGGTTTAATAAAAACTCTAAAACCAACTCGTTTTCTATGGCTAAAAGTTACGTTTCTGGGCTTTTGGGAAAAGCGCTTATGCAAGGTCATATAAAAAGCCTAGATCAACCTGTGAGTGATTTTCTACCTACTTTTAATGAAGGGTTAGCGGCAAAAATGACGGTTGGCGACTTGTCTAGCATGTCGTCTGGCACAACTTGGGATGAAAAGTATTATTCTCCGTTTTCAATAGTAACTCGTGCTTATTTTGATGATGATTTAGAAAAAGTTATGCTCGGTTTAAAAGTTGAAACAGAACCAGGAAAATCGTTTAAATATTCAAGCGGAGACACACAAATGTTAGCTATGGTTATTGAAAAAGCTACTGGTAAAAAACTCTATAATTATTTAACTGAAAGCTTTTGGAAGCCTTTAGGTTGTGAAAATTCTACGCTTTGGCAGGTTGATAGTAAAGATCATGATTTAGTAAAAGCATATTGCTGTATTGCTAGTAATGCTAAAGATTTTGCGCGTTTAGGTAAACTTTACAAAGACCATGGAAAATGGAATGATAAGCAAATTTTAGACTCTACTTTTGTTGCAAAATCGATAAAACCTGTTCATCCAAATGGAAACATGTACGGCTATGGTATGTGGCTAAAAACCATTGGTAGCAAAAACTTTTTTATGATGCGTGGTCACTTGGGGCAATATGTTATCATTGAACCAGCAGATAATATTATTATTGTTAGACTAGGACATTCAAAAGGTGATAACAGTATGGTTGGTCAATTTACCTCAGATATTTTCACCTATATTCAAGAAGCTTATAAAATGCTTGACTAATGATTTCAAAATTACATCTTGAAAATATTTTATTTTTAGATATTGAAACCGTTCCAGAAACACAATATTTTTCTGATTTAGATGAAACCAAACAAGCGCTTTGGGAACATAAATCTCAATACCAAAGAAAAGATGATTTCACTGCTGAGGAGTTTTATGATCGTGCAGGGATTTGGGCAGAATTTGGTAAAATTGTTTGTATCTCCGTTGGCTATTTTAATATTTTAAATGATTTAAGAACTTTTAGAACGACATCTTTTTATGGTGATGAAATTACAATATTAAAAGACTTTAAGAACTTACTCATATCTCATTTTAGCCAAACCAAGCATTTACTTTGTGCACATAATGGTAAGGAATTTGATTTTCCATACATCGCACGCCGAATGATTATTAATAATATTGAGTTGCCTTATAAGCTGAATTTATTTGGTAAAAAACCTTGGGAAGTCCCTCATTTAGACACCTTAGAGTTATGGAAATTTGGAGATTATAAAACTTATACCTCTTTAAAATTATTAACTAATGTTTTAGGAATACCCTCACCAAAAGACGATATAGATGGCAGCGAGGTTTACAGTGTGTTTTATGAAGAAGGCAATATAGATCGTATAATTACTTATTGTGAAAAAGACACGGTTGCTGTAGCACAGATTTTCTTGCGCTTAAGAGGTGATGATCTCTTAACTGATGATGAGATTATTCATTTATAAAAAAAGCCCAGATTTAAAATCTGGACTTTTTTGAGTTAGTCAATTTTGATTTATTCCTTAATAAATCGCTTCATCATTTTATCTTCTTCATTTGTCACTTCAATATAATACATGCCAGCTTCTAACCTATCAACAATGATTTCCTTAGATGTTTCACCTGTATTAACAATTTGACCTAATGAATTGATTATTCTATAAGTCATTTTTCCTCCTTTTGCAGTCTTAATATTTAAGATATCTCCAACTGGATTAGGAAATAATGTAAGCTCATTTTTAACAAATGTATTGTCAGTAATATCTAAAACCTCAGATGGACTATTATCATCTTTAGGAGCATCATCTTTAAGCAATAAAGTTCCGGTTCCTCCTGAACCTGTAATTACAACCTGATCTATAAAAATTTGATCATTATTCACAGAAGCATCACATCTTAGCCTAAATTGCGCATTACTAGATAAATTATATTGAGACGCATTTAAAGTTACGGTGAAATTGTCAAAAGCATTGTTAACAAAGTCTGTTCCTCTTGCCCAAGTTTCTATTGTTACAAACCCCGAGCCATCATTATATTGTAACCAAAAATCTTCTCCGACTTCCATACCTCTTGAAAAGAAATAAAAATCGAACTCAACCTCGTTAAATGATGATAAATCTAAAGTAGGTGAAGTCATTGAGGATGCTACACCTGAATTATCTCTAATTCGTATTGAATATGAGCCTTCGAAAGAACGTGCTTCATCAAGCCTCCTAGCACAGTCACTTCCTCCTTCAATCCAGCCATCCCAACCAGATTCAAAATATCCTTCATGTATTATAACATCTGTTGGTAAATTATTTACATTGACTGTTCTTACCACTTGTGTTGCAGCATTTCCTGCAGCATCACTTACATCATAAGTTATTAAATATGTACCACCTATGTTGGTGTCTACAACACCGCCTATAACAATACCTGCCGTAATATCGCCATCTAAATCATCTGTGGCTGTAGCACCTTGTTCGGTGTAAGTACCGCCAACGTTTAAATCTATGGTTGCGTTACCATTTAAAGTGATTACTGGTGCTGTCGTATCTGGAATCACATTGACTGTTCTTACCACTTGTGTTGCAGCATTTCCTGCAGCATCACTTACATCATAAGTTATTAAATATGTACCACCTATGTTGGTGTCTACAACACCGCCTATGACAATGCTTGCCGTAATATCCCCATCTAAATCATCTGTGGCTGTAGCACCTTGTTCGGTGTAAGTACCGCCAACGTTTAAATCTATGGTTGCATTACCATTTAAAGTGATTACTGGTGCTGTCGTGTCTGGTATAACATTGACTGTTCTTACCACTTGTGTTGCAGC
>NZ_CANLGU010000002.1 GCF_947490405.1 uncultured Algibacter sp.
AAAGTGATTACTGGTGCTGTGGTATCTGGTATAACATTGACTGTTCTTACCACTTGTGTTGCAGCATTTCCTGCAGCGTCGCTTACATCATAAGTTATTAGATATGTACCACCTATGTTGGTGTCTACTACACCGCCTATAACAATACCTGCCGTAATATCGCCATCTAAATCATCTGTGGCTGTAGCACCTTGTTCTGTGTAAGTATCGCCAACGTTTAAATCTATGGTTGCATTTCCATTTAAAGTAATTACTGGTGCTGTGGTATCAATACCTTCAACTCCAGTTAGATTAATATCATCGAGAGCAATATCAGCTTGCCAAGTACTACCAACAAACCTATTAAATCTAAGTTGAACACCTCCGCCAACATAAGCGTTTAAATTTATATTAACTGTTAACCAAGAATTGCCTTGATTTCCAGATTGGTTCCAAATACTTGCCCATGTAGCACCATCATCAGTACTAATTTCTAAGTCTATAGTACCCATATCAGCAGCACCAAACATATGATAAGCAAAGCTAAATTCAGCCTCGCTTAAGCTACTAAAATCAAAACAAGGAGACGTAATAATAGCCCTTTTGTCAGGAAAACCATTACCATTACCCGAAGCCTCTATATAAATATAATCTGAACCTTGAATAGCTCCAGAAGGTCCTGTGTTATTGGATGGTGTAGTTCCTGAATTTACCAACCAATCTAAATCATCATTAGAAGATTGAGTCCAAGTTCCTACTGAACCTTCAAATCCAAATGCATAAGGGTATGTGTCTATACCTCCTGAGCATCCTAAAGAAGGAACTACTACATTTACAGTTCTAATGACTTCAGTTGCATTGTTACCAGCAGTATCATTTACGTTGTAAGTTACAAGGTATGCTCCAATTGTTCCAGTATCTACAGTATCACCACCTACTGTAATATTTGCAGAAATATCACCATCAACATTATCAATTGCTGTGGCACCTAAATCAGTATATATGGCGCCTTGATTTACATCAATACTCGATGCACCATTTAGTGTAATTACAGGAGCCGTTGTATCTGGACCTGCCGCTTCAATCACAATAGTATAGTCTTCAACCTCACCATATTGGAACGTTTGACATGATGTAGGTATTGCGTTATATTGCATGGATACTCTCATTCTAGTAGAATTTTCTGATGCTGAAGAAGGCACCGTAAAGTTTCCACTTACTAAAGTCGCATTTGTTGGTGACTGTGTAAACACTTGTTCACCTGCATCTTCAAAATCTCCATCTCTATTATAATCAATCCAAACAGAATATGCTTCAGTAAATACTTGTCCGGTCCAAGTTGGAGTAATAGAAATAGAGTATTGGTTACCTTTTTCTAATGATGTAGAAATGTTAGTGAAATCTGAATAAAACTGAGCTCCAGAGGTATTATCGATGGTGTTTAATTGTACTCTACTTATAAACTCATCACTAACATCTGTACTAGCAGAAGCACAATAGTTTAACTGGACATCTAAAGTTGTAAAATTAATTGAAGCTGTATAAGAAGATGGCGTTGTTCCACAATTAGAACGCACTTGAACTTCGTAATCTGTTAATGTTGCTAAGTTTGTTAGTGTAGTAGTTGGAGCAGACAAGCCATTAACATCTATCCAACTAGGTGCTCCAACCACACGATATCTTAAATCGTAAGTAGCTGAGGCGATATTATCCCAAGAGATTGTGGCATCTGTTGTGGTTACATTACTACTTACTAATCCCGTTGGAACTGAAAGTGCGCATGGTGTTTGCTGACTAATAACTTTAAAGTCATCAAAAATAAAACCATCAAAAGTTGTTGGGTAACCATCAGCTCTGTTTGTATTATCAGAATCAAAAACAAAACGAAAACGTGCATTAGTTGCTCCAACAAGAAAACTGTTTTCAGTTCCATCAATAAGTATTTCTTCCATTACCCACTTATCCATAGTATCAGCATCATATATAGATTCTCCAGTAGGCTGATTATTTTGATCTGAAGTAGATTTTCCTGTGCTCGTATTCGAACTATTTCCACTACTATATCTATTTGTAGATATACTTGATCCTGGTTTGCTGTATTTTCCACAAAGTGGAATCCATGTTGACCCGTCTGTAGAACCTTCAATTTGAACATAATCAAAGTTTCTTTCTATATCCCATTTTGCAAAAAACTGAACAACTGACGCTGATGCTGAAGATAAATTTACCCCTGAATTAAGTGTTAATGTTGTTGATTGATTATTTGCGTATGCCCCAGATGGCGAATCAGTAATTGCTGTTGTTCCAGAGTATGAATCCGAGGTTGTTCCCCAAGATCCTCCTGATGCTGTCCAATTTGTTAAATTATCAATATCTGGATTATCTATAAATAAAACTGAAGGGTTGTAAAGCTTTATGATATTAGCTTGATACATCACGTAGCCATCATCATTACTCAAAGTAATACGAAACTCAATTTCATCGTTTGGTTGAATCGCAGTGTCTAATGTGTAAGCTGCAGTAACCGTTCGCTGCTCTAGTTTACTCCATCCAGATTGTGTTGGTGGTGGCGTTATGGATGTAATATTTGATGAAACTGGTGTAATATTAAGGGTAATATTCCCTAGGGTTTGTCCTAAATACTCAATACCAAACTCAAGATTACCTGAAGTTGTATTAATATCAGTAGTATTTAAATCATGGAATTGAGCAAACTTTCCACTGTGATAAGCATTTACAAAATTCATTCTAACTGCTCTTTGGGCAATTTCAACAATTTTAGTAGCATTTGGCCAAAAGCTTCCTTCACCATCACTGGAAATCCACGATCCATTTTCTGGCGCAAGCGCTAAGATACCTTGCCCAGATCCATTAGAACCATTTACATCTGCTACACCGCCTAACATCCAGTCACTCATATCGCCATTTGCAATAGTTAAAATGTCTGGTGCTTCACCATAAATGTATCTGTTAAAACGAGTCATATCATTACAAAACTTATGGTATTCTGCCTCTCTACCTGAAGCTGGTGCATTTGGATACCCATTATATGCATGAGGAATTAAATTAGAAGTTGCATGATGATTCATAGCTGTTTTAAAACTCCTAGTTGCTGAAAAATCCCTAACAATTTGTGTTTCTGGTTCAGAAAACGCAGAAGGGCCCCTATACACATTACTACTCTGAGTTCCTGACGATCCTCCATAAATAGCGTTTGGACCCCAAAAATAATCGTAGTTCCTGTTTAGATCAACACCTCTTAAATTATTATTTCCTGTATTATATGGGCCTAAATTTTTGCGTTGTAACCCACCACCACTAGGTGCTATTTGCTCATTCCATAATAAACCATCTGGATTAGCTACAGGAATAAAGTACATTTCATGATTATCTACTAGATTTTTTATCCCTGCATCAGAATTATAGTTCTCTAAAATGTACCACATGTAATACATTAAATTCATCAAACTACTAACTTCTCTAGAATGTGTCATTCCAGAGTAAAGCGACTCTGGTTCATTTGCTTCGTCTGTATCTGGATTATCTGATATTCTTACATAATATATAGTTTGCCCCGACCATGTACTATACTGTCCTCCATTAGTAAAAGAATTTCCATGAGTAACTTGATTGGAAGGTGACGCATCTGTTTTTACAGAAATTAAATTGGGATATAAAGCACGCATTTGATCTAACTCTGCTAGAACTTCACTATAAGTTAAACAGCCTCCCATACTACCTAAATTAAAGTTAGTAGGCACTGCCCAATTTACTTCTGTACAGCCTTCATATTGAATAAAATTATCAATACTTTCACTTTTGGTACTTAAAGATTTATTGGCAAGTGTTTGCGATTTTTTTGCCTGTAATTGTGCTCTGGCAACAGGAAGATCTATTTCACTCTTTTTCTTGTAATGCTCGATTAAGTCTTCAACAAGAACAGAGTAAAAAATTCCTTGCTCCTTTAAAGCGTTTAATTCACTAGATTCTAGTTCTAGAATTAAACTATTACCTGTAAAGACGGCACCACACGATAAATCAATTCCAGCATCCTTAACTTTTAAAAGTTGAGCTTTTGACGGATTGTTGATTTTAATACGTTTTGAAATCAAATTTTGGGAATATCCCAATAATGTGCTTGCCAAAAAGACAAGTGCGAATGAAAAATTTTTCATGAGAGTTGGTTGGTTATAAGATTAATAATTAGTTTTAAAGTACAGTTTTTTTTTTACATATCCCTATATTCTTATACTGATTCATAGATAGTTATGTATTTTATGGGTTTACCATAAATGGTTTGTTGAAATTGCTTACATATATTATTAATCCTACAAAAAAAAGAGCATCTAAAAGCTACTCTCTATTTAGTATATTTGAAATATAATTTCCTTATTCATTAAATGAGTTCTATTTTATCAATTAAAAATCTTTCCATTGCTTTTGGCAAAAATGAAGTCATTCATAATATATCATATACTCTTGATAGAAATGAAATTTTAGGTATTGTAGGCGAATCAGGGTCAGGAAAATCAGTTTCATCACTGGCCATTTTGGGATTACTACCTGAACATATTTCTAAAATCACAAATGGCTCAATTTCTTATAGGGATAATGATCTTACTCAACTTTCAAATAAAACTTTTCAAAAAATAAGAGGTAATAAAATTGCGATGATTTTTCAAGAACCTATGAGTTCTTTAAATCCATCAATGACATGTGGAAAGCAAGTTGAAGAAATCTTACTACAACATACCAACTTATCAAAAAATCAAGTCACTGAAGAGACCATATCACTATTTGAAAAAGTAAAGCTTCCAGACCCTAAACGCGTTTTTAAATCTTACCCTCATGAAATTTCTGGCGGGCAAAAACAACGTGTTATGATAGCTATGGCTGTTGCTTGTAAACCAGACATCTTAATTGCTGATGAACCAACTACAGCATTGGATGTTACCGTACAAAACGATATAGTAAAGCTACTAAAAGAGTTACAGGTTGAAACCAAAATGAGTATTATTTTTATTACACACGATTTAGCTTTAATATCTGAAATTGCAGACCGCGTGTTAGTAATGTATAAAGGCAATATTGTTGAACAAGGCCCTGTTGAAACTATTTTTAAGAATCCAGAACATAATTATACTAAAGCTTTAATAAATGCAAGACCATCGTTAGATACGCGATTAAAAGTATTACCCACTATTCAAGATTTTTTGAGTGATCGTATTCCAGATGAAGTTATTTCGACTAAAAAACGGAAGGAAATCCATAAAAAACTTTATAGCCAGCAACCTTTATTGGAAGTTGTTAATATTGAAAAGGAGTACATATCAAAATCAGGTTGGTTTTCAAAACCTCAACATTTCAAAGCTGTAAACAAGATTAGTTTTAAGCTTTATAAAGGAGAAACTCTGGGTTTAGTTGGGGAATCTGGTTGCGGAAAATCAACTTTAGGAAATGCTATTCTCCAATTAGATAAAGCTACTGCTGGTTCTATTTTATATAATGGTATTGACATAACCAAACTTTCCAAAACAGAAACTAGACGTTTAAGGAAAGATATTCAAATTATATTTCAAGATCCTTATTCATCACTCAACCCTAGAATACCAGTAGGGGAGGCAATCATAGAACCTATGAAGGTGCATAAACTTTATGCTTCTGATATTGAAAGAAAAGAAAAGGTAATTGATATTTTAAACCGCGTTGGTTTATCCGAAGATTACTTTAATCGATACCCACATGAATTTTCTGGTGGACAACGTCAGCGTATTGGTATCGCTAGAACTATTGCTTTACAACCTAAATTAATTGTGTGTGATGAATCGGTTTCTGCTTTAGATATTTCTGTTCAAGCACAAGTATTAAATTTACTTAATGAGTTGAAAGCTGATTTTGGTTTTACTTATATATTCATATCACACGACTTAGCTGTAGTTAAGTACATGTCTGATCAATTATTGGTTATGAATCAAGGCAAAATTGAAGAATTAGATGATGCTGATACAATATATAACGCACCCAAAAAGGATTACACTAAAAAATTAATTCATGCCATACCCAAAGGGTTATAGCATGAATATTTTTTTGGTTAGATAAACTAAGCTTTTTAAAAACTGCAAATTCTCTTTTAAAGTTTGTTTGAATTTGCTTTCATCATTAGTAGGTTGTTCAGGTAGATTTGTTGCAATATTCATAAGTTTTTAAGTTTATGGTAGATTTGGGGAAATCTATAAATATTTGGTTTTTTTGGGGACAGCTAATATAGTATACATTTTCAAATGTATCGTTAAAAAACATAAAAAATCGACAAAATGCATTTTTATTTAACATTTTGTCGATTTATCTTCTAATCCTCTGAAAATAGACAATCCTAAATTTCCATTTCAGGAATGTCTCCTTCAACAATTAAAGTACCTTCTGTTGCATTTTTTATGTCTTCTATAGAAACTCCTGGAGCGCGTTCTAATAGTATAAATCCATTTTCCGAAACTTCAATAACAGCTAGATTAGTTACTATTCGTTTTACACAACCAACACCGGTTAGAGGTAATGAGCATGTTTTTAAAAGTTTTGATTCACCCCGTTTATTAGTATGCATCATAGCTACTATTATATTTTCTGCACTTGCTACTAAATCCATAGCACCACCCATACCTTTCACCATACGCCCTGGTATTTTCCAATTGGCTATATCCCCATTTTCTGCTACCTCCATAGCACCTAAAATAGTTAAGTCTACATGTTGCCCTCGAATCATAGAAAAACTTAAGGCAGAATCAAAAAAGCTTGCTCCAGGCAACGTGGTTATCGTTTGCTTTCCTGCATTTATTACATCTGCATCTTCTTCACCTTCAAAAGGGAAAGGTCCCATACCTAAAACACCATTTTCGCTTTGAAATTCTACTTCTATATCGTCTCTAACAAAATTAGCTACTAAAGTTGGGATACCAATACCAAGGTTTACATAGTAACCATCTTTAACTTCTTTTGCAATTCGTTTTGCTATACCGTTTTTATCTAACATATATACTCCCTTTTTGTCATTCCCGTGAAAACGGGAATCTTTTCAATTGAAACTTAATATTTAAAAGTGGATTCCTGCTTTCGCGGGAATAACAAATACATTAAACTCTTTGCCTTACCGTTCTCTGCTCAATGCGTTTCTCATAAACCTCTCCTTGAAAAATGCGCTGTACAAATATTCCTGGAATATGAATTTGATTAGGATTTAATTCCCCTAGTGGCACTAATTCCTCGACCTCAGCAACTGTAATTTTAGCGGCTCCACACATATTGGGGTTAAAATTTCTAGCAGTCCCTTTAAAAATTAAGTTACCCGCAGCATCCCCTTTCCAAGCTTTTACAAAAGCAAAATCTGCTTTAAATGCATGTTCTAAAACATACATTTTACCATCAAACTCTCTGGTTTCTTTTCCTTCTGCCACTTCAGTACCATATCCTGCTGGAGTATATATTGCAGGAAAACCTGCTTGAGCAGCTCTACAGCGTTCTGCTAAAGTACCTTGAGGAATTAATTCTACATCCAATTCTCCTGAAAGCATCTGACGTTCAAATTCATCATTCTCACCAACATATGAAGAAATCATTTTTTTGACTTGTTTTTGTTGAAGTAATAAGCCTAACCCAAAATCATCAACCCCTGCATTATTAGAAATACAGGTTAGCCCATTAACACCTAGCTTTACTAATTCTGCTATAGCATTTTCTGGAATGCCACTGAGACCAAAACCACCAAGCATAAAAGTCATGTTATTTGAAACTCCTTTTAAAGCCTCTTGAACATTAATTACTTTTTTATTAATCATTATTATTCAGTTTTCGCTTTATAAAATTACGAATAATTGAATGAAAATATCAAAATATTGAGAAATAAAAACCACTCAATTATGAGTGGTTTTTATATATCTATAAGCTTTAGTAAACCTTATCCAAAATCTAAATCTTCAGGAGTATCATCATTATCATCATCTCCATCAGTTATTGTTGATGTATGTTTAGAACAGTCTACGTTAATTGATAAGTTTTTAGGTTCTTGAAATTCTTCTTTTGAAATTCCTAAATCTTCATCAGCATAACAACTCTTCATATATATACCCCAAATTGGCAATGCCATAACAGCACCTTGACCGTAAGTAATACTTTTAAAATGAGCTGCCCTATCTTCGGCACCTACCCAAACACCTGTAACTAAATTAGGAACCATACCCATAAACCATCCATCACTTTGATTTTGTGTGGTACCTGTTTTTCCTGCTATAGGATTTGTTAATTCATACGGATACCCCGTAACAACTTCTTTATACTCTGCTCTATTTCTTTTGTACGTATGACGCAAACTAGCCCCAGATCCAGATTGAGTAACACCTTGCATAAGCTGAACTGCCACGTAAGCTGTTTCTTCACTTAAAACATCTCTGGTTTTAGGTTTAAATTGGTATAAAATTGTACCATTTTTATCCTCTATACTGGTTACCATAACTGGTTTTGTATACACACCTTGATTAGCAAAAGCAGAATATGCTCCCACCATTTCGTAAACACTAATATCTGGTGTTCCTAAAGCAATAGATGGAACAGGAAGCATTTCAGATTCAATACCCAATTTTTGGGCTAAGTCTACAACCGTTTGTGGACCTACTTTATCAATTAATTGAGCAGTAACGGTATTAACCGAATTTGCTAAAGCATTTTTTAACGTACGCGTACCTCCGTAATTTGGTGTTGAATTTTTAGGACACCATTCTTCAGGATTACCATATTTATTAGCTTCTATACAATAAGGCACATCGGGGAATTCATCACATGGCGAATAATGCAACTGGTCTATAGCAGCCGTATACACCAAAGGTTTAAAAGTAGAACCTATTTGACGTTTCCCTTGTTTAACCATATCATACTGAAAATGCCTGTAGTTAATACCTCCAACCCAAGCTTTTACATGTCCTGTTTGTGGATTCATAGACATCATTCCTGTTCTCAAAAACGATTTGTAATAGCGCATAGAATCAATAGGTTTCATAATAGTATCAACCTCTGAGGCTTTTCCGTCTACCCATTTAAAAACTGACATTTTAGTCGCTTTTTGAAAAGATGCTTTAATTTCTTTATCCGATTTTTTTAAATCGTATTTCATATGCCTCCAACGCTCTGATTGTTTCATCCCACGATTCATAAGCGCATCAATTTCTTCTTTTTCAAGCTCTAAAAAAGGAGCTGTAGGATTTCGTTTTGGTGTGTTTTGATGGAAAAACTCTGCTTGTAACCGCGGCATGTGTTGCTGAACAGCATTTTCAGCATATTTTTGCATGCGGGAATCTATCGTGGTATATATTTTTAATCCATCGTTATATAAATTCCATTTAGTGCCATCTGGTTTTGGGTTTTTCTTTATCCAATCTTTCATAAATCTATCCAAATAGCCTCTAAAATAAGTAGCGATTCCATCACGATGAGATTGCGGTGTGTACTTCAAATCTAACTCTGTTTTTTGAAGTGAGTCCTTAACCGCTTCTGATATGTAGCCATACTTTTCCATTTGAGCCAATACCACATTACGCCTATTCTTTACACCTTCTGGATTTCTTCTTGGGTTGTATAAAGATGAATTTTTAAACATCCCAACCAACATTGCAGACTCCTTTAACGTTAAATCTTTAGGCTCTTTATCAAAATAAATACTTGATGCACTTCTGATACCGTCTCCATTGTTACCAAAATCATAAATATTGAAATATTGAGCCATAATTTCTTCTTTGGTATATTGACGCTCTAAACGAGTGGCAATAACCCACTCTTGAATCTTCTGAAAAATAGCATTAGTTGTACTTTCCTTATCTCTCACTCCTACAAATAACTGTCTTGCTAATTGCTGAGAAATAGTACTCGCACCACCTCTTTTTCCTAAAAAGAAAAATGCTCTTAAAGTACCACGTGCATCAATTCCTGAGTGCTCATGGAAACGGGCATCTTCAGTAGCAATCAAAGCGTCTACTAAATTTTGAGGTAACTCACTATAACTAACTGGTGTTCTATTATCTTTAAAATAAAACTTTCCTAAAGTTTCACCATCTGACGAAATAATCTCGGTAGCTAGATTAGTTCGTGGATTTTCTAATTGTGTATGATCTGGCATGTCACCAAGTACTCCCCAAGATGCTAATAAAAACACAAGTACAAAAGCTACTATACCTCCTAAAAAAATCATCCAAAACCAACGGATGTATTTTGAAAAATCTTGAACTATTTTTGATTCTTTTTTTGCTTTTGCCATAGTTTAAGTGTCTTAAGTTAAAAGTTTTCTTAAGTATTTAAAGTTATGTTGGTTATTTTATGGGTTGGTTTTCTATTCTAAAGCCAATATCTGTGATACCTTCCAATTCAACAATACCATTTACTTTCCCATTTTCTCGCATGGCGTGTTGAATATTTACAGTATATTCTCCTGTTTCTGTAAAAACAACGTTTTCTTTATACCACAATTTATTCTCTTTAATATCGGTATAACCTTCTCCTAAAAGTTTTCCGCTAGGTTCTGCCATTCTATATTCTAAAGTATCTTTAATGGTTTTACCATGAGGAAAAACCATTTCAACTATTAAAAATAAATTATTGTATTTGTATGCATTGGTATTTCTCAAATTAACAAACAAATTGTAAGCATTTATAGAATCTGGAGGATTAACTTTAAAACTCACAATAGAATCTTTATGCCATGATGAATTCGAAACCGACTTATAGGTGCTATAAACACTATTTGAATCACATGAAACCAATATGAAACATGCAAAAAAAACCAATAGGATTTTATTTTGAAGCATTATTACTTTTTTGAGGTTTTCTTTTGTTATTATTTCTACTCCTATTTTTTTGGTTAGGGTTTTTATTATCAGGCGTATTTTTGTTTGCTCCGGTTTTTCGATTATTCTGATTTCCCTTCCTCTTTTTATTATTTCTACGTTTTTTATTGCGTTTTGGACTATCAAAGCGTGTTAAACTATCTTGTCCAACAACGTTTTCAAACACCTCTTTAGTATCTACCTCAACAAGATCTGAAGCATACTCTTCAAGGCTTGCTACTTTTTTCTTTTGTTTATTTATTTCAATAATTTCATTAGCTTGTTCTGTAGTTATCTTGTGCCAATTCATCCACTCACCTTCGTAAGCATACCAAAGATGTCCTTTAAAAATATCGGTTTTTTGACACACTGCAGTACCCTTTTCGGTATATAACTTTGTATCATTTTTAGGAAAGTTTTTTAAAGCGTCTAAATACGTATCCAATTCATAATTTAAACAACACTTTAACTTACCACATTGTCCTGCTAACTTTTGAGGGTTTAGAGATAACTGCTGGTAACGTGCGGCCGATGTGCTTACCGAACGAAAATCAGTTAACCATGTAGAACAACATAACTCTCTCCCACATGAACCTATACCACCAAGTCTTGCAGCTTCTTGACGAAACCCAACTTGCTTCATTTCAATTCGAGTTCTGAATTCTCTAGCAAAAACTTTAATTAACTCACGAAAATCAACCCGTTCTTCTGCCGTATAATAGAATGTGGCTTTACTGGCATCACCTTGAAATTCGATATCCGAAATTTTCATTTGCAGTTTTAAATCAATTGCAAACTGGCGCGCTTTAACCTTCATAGATTCTTCTCTATCTCTAGCCTTTTGCCAAATATCTATATCTTTCTGACTTGCTTTACGGTAAATTTTTAGGGTCTCTTCTGTTATGTTTTCAGAAATATTTTTACGTTTCATTTGAACACGTACTAGTTCTCCCGTAAGGGTAACCATACCAATATCATGACCCGCTTTGGCCTGAGTAGCGACTATATCGCCTATACTTAAGGTTAAATTTTCTGTGTTGTGGTAGTATATTTTTCTACCGTTTTTATAACGTACCTCAACCCAATTAAAGGGTTTTTCGCCATTAGGAAGCGACATATTTGATAACCAGTCAAAAACAGTTAACTTATTACAACTATCTGTACCACAAGTACCGTTATTTTTGCAGCCTTTTGGGGAGCCGTCTTTAGTCGAGCAACTAGCGCAAGCCATATATTATATATATTGATTCCGATTAGAACTTAATGTCTATCAGAAGATGGTTCATATCTATTTTGAATCTCACATTTTTTTAAAAAAATAAATCGTAAATGCTTGATGATGAGTTTTTTGCAAGCCCTCTTAAATGTGTTTCTACAAAAAACGGCTTCTCGATGTAAATATAATATTATTCTAAGGATTAGGAAGAAAGATTTTGATTAAACTCAACTTCGTAATTAAGCTTATTGGATATGGTTTTAAATTCTTCTTTTAAATTTTTTAAAAAATTTATGCTCACATTTTTGTAAATTTCAGATGTGTATATACAACCATAAAAGATATTAGTTATGATTTCTAAAATTACGCATATTACTCTTTCCTTGTTTTTCTTAATTTCCATGAGTTATTCTCAAGTTCCCAAAACCCCATCGGGTGGTGGAGAATATATCTTCAATCCAAATAAAACACCTTGTTTGACTACAGATAAAAAAAACAATATTAAAGAATTACTTCAAAAAAATGTAAAAACGCTCGAGTCGCAAAATAAATTAGCCTATTCAAAAAACACCTCTACAGTTAATCCACTTTTTATTTGGCCTGTGAAAAAGTCATCGACAAACTCTTATAACGATGTATGGTCTATTTCTAATTACGTAGATCATAATTCAGCAGCTCCAAACCAACTAACAGATTATAACTGTGGTTCTAAAACGTATGACACCAATAGTGGTTACAATCATCAAGGATTAGACATCTACACATGGCCATTTACATGGAAACTTCTTGATGACGATGCAGTAGAAATAATTGCTGCATCAAGTGGACAAATAATCGCTAAAAACGATGGCGAATTTGATAGAAGTTGTGATTTTAATAGCAATACTTGGAACGCCGTATACGTTCAACACGCCGATGGAAGCGTTGCCTGGTATGGGCATATGAAAAATGGCTCTACAACCAGTAAATCTGTTGGGGATATGGTTTCTCAAGGTGAGTATTTAGGAATTATAGGAAGCTCAGGAAACTCAACCGGACCACATTTACACTTTGAAGTTTGGGAAGATAATAGTTACACCAAACTAATAGACCCTTACTCTGGTACTTGCAACAATATGAATAGTGAGTCTTGGTGGGCTAACCAAAAGCCTTACACAAACCCTAAAATAAATGCACTTTTAACCCATAACCAAATACCCAATATTTTTCCTGCTTGCCCAACAACTGAAACACCAAACACTAACAATGATTTTGTAACTAGTGATAATATTATTTTTGCTGTTTATGTAAGAGACCAAACTGTTAATGATAATATTTCTCTTGAAATTATAAGACCAGATAATTCATCCGTGTTTGGTAATTGGAATGTTACTGTACAAACAACAGCTTCTTCTTGGTATTACTACTGGGATTTAAATGGTTACTTTGATATGGTAGGAGAATGGAAATGGCGCGCAACATTTGGTGGAGAAACTATAACTCATACATTTAACGTTACAAATGCTCTTAATGTTAAAGACAATGTTTTGAAAGACACATCAGTATACCCCAATCCATCAAATAATTTGGTACATATCGTTTCAAAAACAAAGATTATTAATGCAGAAATTACTAGTATTACAGGAAAATCTATTAGAGTTTTAAATGCATCTACAAAAGCCATAGAAACAGTTGATATTTCAAATTTACCCAAAGGGTTATATTTTCTTAACCTTAAAGGTGTTTCAAACGAGCAAAAAACTATTAAACTCATCAAAAACTAAAGAAATAAGGCTCCGTGATACGGAGCCTTATTTAATAATAAATTCTATAAAGATTATATTTTATCAACTTTTAAAGTCTCAAAAATATTTCTCAAATCCTTTTTATAAGGCAAGTGGTCTGCACGTCCTTTCTTGAAAATATCGTTACTATTTCCTTGCCCTTTACGCAGTGCTTTTTGCTCTTCGTAAGGTAAAGCATGAATATCTTTACAGTTTTCAGAACAGCAATTATTCATTTCTTCTTTACATGTATCACACTGAATGAATAATAAGTGGCAGGCATCATTTGCACAATTTGTGTGCACATCAAAAGGAGTTCCGCATTGGTGACACTGCGCAATGACGTCATCACTAATTTTTTCTGCTCTTCGCTCATCAAAAACAAAATTCTTTCCTAAAAATTTATTTTCAAGATTCTTTTCATTTATCTGTCTTGTATACTCAATAATACCACCTTCAAGCTGATATACATTTTTAAACCCCTTATGCTTAAAATATGCACTAGCCTTCTCACAACGTATACCACCTGTGCAATACATTACTAAATTTTTATCAGCTTTATGTGCCTTTAAATCATCCTCAATAATATCAAGTGATTCTCTAAACGTATCTACATCAGGAGTAACAGCGTTCTTAAAGTGTCCAATCTCACTTTCGTAGTGGTTACGCATGTCTACCAAAACGGTATTTTCGTCTTCTATAAGTTCATTGAATTTTTCAGCACCAACATGCACCCCTTTGTCTGTCACATCAAAAGTATCATCATTCAAACCATCGGCCACAATTTTATGGCGTACTTTCACTTTTAGTTTTAAAAACGACATATTATCTTGCTCTACAGCAATATTTAAACGAATGCCTTTTAAAAAACCAATAGTGTCCAGATGTTTTTTAAATTCATTAAACCGGTCTGCGGGAAGAGATAACTGACCATTAATACCCTCGGCAGCGACATAAATACGTCCTAAAACGTCCAGTTTATCCCAAGTAATAAATAATTGGTCTCTAAATTCCTGAGGGTTTTCAATATTAGCGTATTGATAAAAAGAGAGTGTTAATCTATCCTTTCCGGCTTTCTCAATTAAATCTGCTCTCTCTTTGGCGCTTAACTTATTGTACAGTTGCATGCTATACTAATTTAAGGTTAAAGAAATATTTAAAGCGCAAAAATACAATTAATTACAACAATTACAAGCTTAAATATTTGGGTGTTACCCTTTTGGGATCGTGCTTTCCATAACAATCTCTAGTACACTAACCTCTATCAATTTTCAAACATAAAAAAAGTGCTCTTGTAAACATAGAGCACTTTTTATTGACTAATTCGATTCATATTATTTTTAATTTTTATTAAAACACAATCGAATTTAGCCACCATCGGCTTTACAATTACTATTTATAAGCACAGTAACTAAAACGCCTAATGCATTAATTAAAATAGTTTGTTTGAAAAATTTCATAATCTTTTCATCTGTTCAAATTTTGCTATCTCAAAAATTGGTCAGATGTAATTCACCAAAAATCACATTGAATCGAATCAACATAATAATTAAGGCTCATTTTATAGCAAAATTTTTCTTCTTTATTAAGTAGATGCAAATTGTGGAAAAAGGTTGCGTCATATTATTGTAACATGTAAAAACTTATAGTATTTTAGCACGTGTAACTTCAGAAAAAATAAGATTCATGAGCAGCGAAAAAGAAGCGAAATTAAAAGCATTAAAACTTACATTAGATAAACTAGATAAAGCCTACGGTAAAGGTACGGTAATGAAAATGAGTGATTCTGCAATAGTCGATGTAGAAGCTATTCCATCAGGTTCCTTAGGCTTAGACATTGCTTTGGGCGTTGGCGGTTATCCACGCGGGCGTGTTATAGAAATTTATGGTCCAGAATCTTCAGGTAAAACCACACTAACCTTACATGCTATTGCTGAAGCGCAGAAAGCCGGTGGTATTGCTGCATTTATAGATGCAGAACATGCTTTTGATAGATTTTATGCTGAAAAACTTGGTGTAGATATAGATAACTTAATTATCTCTCAACCCGATAATGGAGAACAAGCTTTAGAAATTGCTGATAATTTAATTCGCTCTGGTGCTATTGATATTGTTGTTGTAGATTCAGTGGCAGCATTAACACCAAAAAGTGAGATTGAAGGCGAAATGGGAGACTCTAAAATGGGGCTTCATGCGCGCTTAATGTCTCAAGCCTTAAGAAAACTAACGGCTTCTATAAGCAAAACTAATTGTACTGTAATATTTATAAACCAATTACGTGAAAAAATTGGCGTTATGTTTGGCAACCCTGAGACAACTACTGGTGGTAATGCTTTAAAATTTTATGCTTCGGTGAGATTAGATATCCGCCGTTCTACACAAATAAAAAGTACTCAAGGTGATGTGATGGGTAACAAAACCCGTGTAAAAGTGGTAAAAAATAAAGTAGCTCCTCCTTTTAGATTAGCAGAATTTGATATTATGTATGGCGAAGGTGTATCTAAAGTTGGTGAAATTCTAGATTTAGCCGTTGAGCATGACATTGTAAAGAAAAGTGGCTCTTGGTTTAGCTATGATGAAACCAAGCTCGGGCAGGGTCGAGACGCTGTAAAAGCTTTAATAAAAGACAATCCGGAACTGATGGATGAGCTTGAAACCAAAGTTAGAGCAGTTGTAACAGAACAATAATTAAAAAATCCCGATTATCGGGATTTTTTAATTCTACTCCTTTAGTTTTTTTGTACAGCCTAAAATAAATTAATTTTATACGCAACCTTTTAGTCTATTTTGCATCTTAGAAGTGCAAACATGTATTTAACCCTGAATTTATTTGCTATGAAAAAGTTATTAGTTCTTTGTTTAACGCTTATACTTTGTGCGTCATGTAGTACTGAAGACGATGGCACGAGTTTTAGTTTTGAAGTTTTACCTGTTGAAAGTGTAGACATTCCTGACGAATTTGAGTTAGGAGAAGTTTACCCTATTACAGTTTCATATTTAAGACCATCCACATGTCACGCTTTTAAAGAGTTTTATTACTTAAAAGAAAATAATGAACGAACTGTTGCTCCAATAACTTATGTTTTTGATAACAACAACTGTGAAACTCTTGAAAGTGACAATTTGGTAGAAGCTACTTTTAATTTTCAAGTTACTAGTAATGGTTCCTACATTTTTAAGTTTTGGCAAGGTGAAGATGACGATGGAGAATCTCAATATTTAACCATTGAAGTTCCTGTAGTAGAGTAATTAAGTATTCATATTTAATACATGTTTAAATTGAGTTTAAAGCAACTCATAGAAAATTGTAAAATTGATGATACTAAAGCACAAGGCGAATTATACAAACTCTTTTCGAGTAAGTTATTTGCTATATGCTTAAAGTATTCACGTAACTATGCCGAAGCAGAAGATAATCTGCAGGATGCATTTTTAACAATTTTTAAAAAAATTGAACAGTACAAGAATAAAGGTTCTTTTGAAGGTTGGCTAAAACGCATAACGGTTAACACAGTATTACAGCGTTACCGCAATGAAAAAGTTTTTGACATAATTAACGAGAATACTATTGAAGATGTTGAATTAGATGTTGATGAAGACACTGTCTCCATTGATTATCTTTTAAAAATAATACAAGAATTACCAGACAGATACCGGCTTGTTTTTAACCTGTATGTTCTTGATGGATATTCACATAAAGACATAGCAGAAATGCTAAGTATAACTATTGGAACATCAAAATCTAACTTAGCTAGAGCTAGACAAATTTTGAAACAAACCATTGAAAATTACAACACTGAGCGACGATCTCAGTCATTATAAATGAGTGATAAAAAACATATAGACAGACTTTTTCAGGAAGGCTTTAAAGACTTTGAAGCAACACCTAATGATGCCGTTTGGAAAAATATAGAAGCTGAGCTTAACCAGAAAAAGAAAAAACGCCGTGTCATTCCTATTTGGTGGCGTTATGCTGGTGTTGCGGCTTTATTATTGCTGCTTTTAACTATTGGAGGTGTATTTCTGAATAATTCAGATAAGAATTCAACCAACCAAGTGGTTGATACTGAAAACACAATATTAAAAGACATTGACGTTAAAGACAACAACCCTTTAAATGACCCTCAAGATACAACGCCAACAATTTCAGATAATACGGCTCAAGAAAATTTGAATAAGGCATCTAATAAGTCGTCTGAAATAATAACGAATGATGAAAATACTAACCCATCAACAGAAACTTCTAATGCTGAAACTTCAGCTTCTAAAAAGCAAAATGAAAGTAAATATAATACACCTTCTAATAAGCAATTAATCCATTCAAAAAAGTTAATTAATCCCAATACGAATGCCATTACAAATTCTTCATCTGAAGAAGCACATAAGTTCGAATCAAAACATCTTCAAACTTCATCAGAAAACAGTACTCAAGTTGCTAATACTGCTGAAAAGGACAATACATTAGATAAGAGTATTGACTCTAAAAACGAAACTCCATTAGTAAATAAAGAAGATGCTAAATCAATTATTAATGGGACATCAAAAGAGAATTCGACTATTGCAAAATCCAATGAAATGCTGGATAATGTTACAAATACTAATACCAAAGAAGAAAATAAGCGTTCTATTGAAGATGCTATAAATAACCCCGAAGATTTTATTGAAAAAGAAAACACTCAACTAAACAGCAGGTGGAGTATCGCCCCAAATGCTGCGCCTGTTTATTTTAATACACTTGGAGACGGCTCATCAATAGACCCTCAATTCAACAATAACTCCAAATCAGGAGATGTTAATATGAGTTATGGTATATCTACAAGTTATGCTATAAATAAAAAAATAAGTATTCGCTCAGGAATTCACAGTGTTAACTTAGGTTATAACACTAATGATGTGGCTGTATTTCAAAATGTTGGGGCTAGATCAAGCAGTAGTGCTCTGCAAAATGTTAGTAACTCTTCTAACAATGTATCTCTTATTAGTACAAAGAGTTTAGAGTCTGATGCTTCTGAGTCTATAGTCGCTTCAAATGCATCAATCAATCAAAATTTAAGATACTTTGAGGTCCCTCTAGAAATTCAATATAAATTATCTGATAGCAAACTTGGTATAAATGTTATCGGTGGTTTTAGTTCGTTCTTTTTAAACGCAAGTAAAGTTTTTTATGAAGAAGACAATGGTAATAGAACTATACTTGGAGAGGCAAATAATATAAATAAAGTAAGTTACAGCGCCAATTTTGGATTGGGCTTAAACTATAAAGTTTCAAAACGATTTGATTTAAATTTAGAGCCCATCTTTAAATATCAATTCAATACGTTTAATAATACTTCTGGTAATTTTTCACCATTTTTAATAGGTGTTTATACTGGATTAGCTATAAAGTTCTAGGTTTTTGGTTAGATCTGGATATGGGTTTCAATTTAAGCTCTGAAGCTCATATCGAAAAGAAACTGCTCGTCCCCTCGAGCAGTTTTTTTATTTTAAAAACAATTTGGGCGTTACCCACAAGGGGTCGGGCTATCCGTTACAAGTCCTCGTTACGCTTTAGGCGTAACTGTGGGCTTTCCACTACTATCCCTAACGCGGGCAAATCCGCCAAAGTCTTTCTTAAAACTAAACTTGGTTATACTTTGTTCAGGTTTCTAAACTCTTTCAGGTTTAGGCAGTCTGCACCTCTAACTTTTTAAGTATTTAAACTTAATTATTAAACACTTCAAGCTGTTTCAAAATAACAGCTTTAGTTTTATCATTCAAAGCTCTAGTATCCTCAACAGTCAAACCCTCCGTCGATAAAAATTTATGAATCTTTACTCGCATTCTACCTGGGCTTCCGCTAAAAAAAGTATATGAGAATCGTTTTTTATTATCTGCAAACGTTAATGGCACAATTGGTATTTGATGATTTATGGCTAACCTAAAAGCACCATCTTTAAATTCATCCAACATAATATGCTCTTCGGGCACGCCTCCTTCAGGAAAAATACAAATACTTAACCCTGATTTTAGCCTACGTTGTGCTCTTAAAAACACAGCTTGCCTGCTTTTTGCCGAACTTCTATCAACCAAAATACAAGTGCGTTTATAAAAAAACCCAAAAAGTGGAATCTTAGCTAACTCCGCTTTGCCAACAAACACAAATGGATTTTTAACCGAGACCAACATCAACATAATATCTGCCATCGAGGTGTGGTTAGCAACAAACATATAACTTTTACCTCTTTCTGGAATTTGCTCGCTTTCAATTGTGTAAGCAAAACCCATACCTATTAAAATAAACTTAGCCCATAGACGGGCTATTCTAAAAAAGAAAGGATACCAAGATTCTTTTGATATAGAAATTAAAAGGATTGGGAAAAGTATAAGAATAGGTAAAGCAACAAGGATGTAAAACCAAATGCGGTATAATACCCAAAATATATATTTAAAAACCTTCATGAAAGCCAAAAATACATAATTGTATTGAGCTATTTTATTAAAACGTTTACCTTTGCTTTTTATGTTTAACAGATGAAAAAGATTCCTGCCTAAGCGGGAAATATTATGGCAAGAATACTTACAGGGATACAAAGCACAGGAACACCACATTTAGGAAACATTTTGGGCGCTATTATGCCAGCAATAAAAATGGCTGAAAAACCAGAAAACGATTCGTATTTATTTATTGCAAATCTGCATACGCTAACACAAATAAAAGATGCTGAATTGTTACGAAATAACACCTATTCTACAGCAGCCACTTGGTTAGCTTTTGGTTTAGATATTGAAAAAACAGTGTTTTACAGACAAAGTGATATTCCGCAAGTAACCGAGTTGTCTTGGTATTTAAGCTGTTTCTTCCCTTACCAACGCTTAACCTTAGCGCATAGTTTTAAAGACAAAGCTGATAGACTGGAAGATGTAAATTCAGGGTTGTTTACTTACCCAATGCTTATGGCTGCGGATATTTTACTCTATGATGCAGAAATAATTCCTGTTGGAAAAGATCAAGAACAACATATTGAAATGACACGTGATGTAGCATCACGTTTTCATGCAAAAGTTGGAGAAACTTTTGTTTTACCAAAAGCTGAAGTACAAAAAGACACCAAACTTATTCCAGGTACAGATGGCCAAAAAATGAGTAAGAGTAGAAATAACATCATCAATATATTTTTGGCTGACAAAAAACTACGTAAGCAAATTATGGGAATTCAAACGGATAGTACACCACTTGAAGAACCAAAAGATTGGAGCACTTGTAATTGTTTTGCTATTTATAATTTATTGGCTAATGATGCTCAAATTAACGACATGAAAGCTAATTACGAAAATGGTGGTTATGGTTATGGGCATGCTAAACAAGCTTTATATGAATTGATTTTAGAAACTTTTGCTGAACCAAGAGAGCGTTATAATTATTATATGAGTAACCTTGAAGAAATTGATAAAGCTTTAGCTATTGGTGCCGAAAAAGCTAAGTTGGTTGCTGATGATGTTTTAGGAAGGGTTCGTAAGAAGGTTGGGTACTAAACCACCTCAAATAACTTCCCAGGCAAAGGTCTAATAAC
Source organism: uncultured Algibacter sp. (assembly GCF_947490405.1). GTDB lineage: Bacteria > Bacteroidota > Bacteroidia > Flavobacteriales > Flavobacteriaceae > Algibacter_B. The sequence goes on from NZ_CANLGU010000002.1 coordinate 21,368, forward strand.
CCCTTTCAATTCCATATTTAAAAGTGTTCCTGATACTTTAAAAATGGGCATATCACAATTCAAAGCAATACTATCCAATTGCTGTTTTTCGTTTTCTTTTAAGTAATTATAAATTACTTTTTCAGTAGCATCTAACTCAACAAATAATTGTTTTTGTATGGCTGGTTTTTTATCGTCTTCAAGTTGCCAATTTAATATATAAGGTACATCCAAAGGCGTTGTCATCATATGTGCTTTTTGATGCTTTATCAAATTATTACAACCTATACTTTGGGTATCTCCAACGCGCCCGGGAACCGCAAATACATCGCGATTGTATGACCCAGCAATGTCTGCTGTAACTAAACTTCCACCTTTTTCAGCAGATTCTATAACTATAGTGGCTTCACTTAAACCAGCAATAATTCTATTTCGTTTTAAAAAATTTCGCTTATCAAAAACATCTGTACTCCAAAAATCAGAGAAAAAACCACCATTTTTCTCCATATCTACCATATATTTTTTATGCACTTTAGGGTAAATTTGGTTCAATCCGTGTGCTAAACACGCCACAGTTTGCAAATCGTGTTTCATGGCTGCTTTATGTGCTGTAATATCTGTTCCGTAGGCAAATCCAGAAACAATTATGGGGTCATAGGGTGCTAATTTTTCAACTAAATTTTCACAAAAGGCAATCCCATTGGTTGTTATTTTTCGAGCGCCAACAATACTGATAATATGCTGTTTCTTTAAATCTATTTTGCCTGTTTGAAATAATAAAATAGGACTATCAATACAATGTTTCAACTTTTCAGGATATTTATCCTCTTGAAAATAAGATACATCTATCTCATTTTCTTTGATAAACAATAACTCCTTTTCGGCTTCTTTTAAATGATGCGTTTTAAACAAATCGCTTATTGTTACGGTCCCAATACCATCTATTTTCAAAAGGTTTGCCTTCTTTTCTTTTAAAACAGCCTCAGCAGAACCACAAGTATTAATCAATCGCTTTGCAGTAATATCCCCAATATTTGGCACATGTTGTAAGGCTAAAGTATAAAGCAAATCGTTTTCTGTCATTCTAAGTATCTAATTATTAAACCGCAATAAAAGAATTTTTACATTGTTAATAAATAGTTAAGTCCAAATTTTATTGGAAAGCACATTTTTTTAACTTTGTTTTCATGCAATTAGAGACCTACATAAGCGACTTACTATATAGATATGAGTGTGTTACCATTCCAGAGTTTGGTTCATTTTTAACACAGCGCGTATCAGCAACTATTGATGATGCTACAAATACGTTTTATGCTCCAAAAAAAGTGTTGTCTTTTAATGAACAAATTCAACAGAATGATGGCTTATTAGCGCACTATATTGCCGATATAGAAAAAATACCTTTTGAGGTTGCCAATAAAAAAATTGCTAAACGTGTTAAGCTTCTAAAATCTTACTTAACACAAGGTGAAACGCTTACTTTTAAAAATATTGGTGAGATTGTTTTTAATAAAGAAGGTAAAATTTTATTTGAACCTACATACCACCTCAACTATTTAACAGATGCTTTTGGTTTATCGCAATTTGTAACACCAACTGTAACTCGCGAGGAACACAAAGAAGTTGTTAAAGAGATAGAAAAAGTAATTCCTATTACTATTACTCCAGAAAAACGTAAAACTAAACCTTATTTAAAGTATGCTGCAGTGGCATTAATTGCTTTAACATTGGGTGGTTTTGGAGCTTCTAAATTTTATGTGGATCAAATTGAAGAACATAATCAATTAGCACAAGAAGAGGCTGCACAACAGTTAGATACAAAAATTCAGCAAGCTACCTTTAATTTAAATCCGCTTCCTGCAATTACTTTAAATGTAACCAAACAAACTGGTAATTACCATATTGTTGCAGGTGCCTTTAGAGTTGAAGAAAACTGCGATAAAAAAGTAAAACAACTAAAAGCTGACGGATTTAGTGCCAGAAAAATTGGTGCTAATAAGTACGGTTTACATCAAGTAGCTTATGCGACTTACGAGGGTAGGTTAGATGCCTTAAAAGCTTTACGAAGTATCAAAAAAACACATAATAGAGATGCTTGGTTACTCGTTAAAAAGCTAGATTAGTTTAACAAACATTTCACTTACCAATTTCTGTATTAATACGTAACTTTGCCACATCAAAATTAAAAGATGAAGGCAAAAACTCCCGAACAATCTAAAACAACTATGACCGATATGGTTTTACCCAGTGAAACCAATCCGTTAAACAACCTATTTGGTGGCGAATTATTAGCACGTATGGATCGTGCTGCAAGTATTGCTGCCCGCCGTCATTCTAGGCGTATTGTGGTTACAGCTTCAGTAAACCATGTAGCCTTTAATAGAGCGGTACCATTAGGAAGTGTTGTTACGGTTGAGGCTAAAGTATCTCGTGCCTTCAATACTTCTATGGAAATCTATATTGATGTTTGGATGGAAGACAGAGAATCTGGTGCTAGAACCAAAGCTAATGAAGCTATTTACACTTTTGTTGCCGTAGATGAAACCGGTCGCCCTGTAAAAGTACCAGAAGTCACTCCTGAAACAACTTTAGAAGTAGAACGCTTTGATGCAGCATTACGGCGTAAGCAACTCAGTCTTTTACTAGCTGGTAAAATCAAACCTACTGACGCTACTGAGTTAAAAGCATTGTTTGATTAAACCTTTTTTAACTTCTAAAGTCTTATAGTAAACCCAAAATCATATTGCTATGAGAACTTTATTTATTTTATTATCAGTTATCTGTATGATGAGTTTATCATCATGCGCTTCAAGAGTCGTTACAAAACCAGCTTCTGTAACGGTTGTAAAAACAGCCCCAAAACATCATAAAACAGTTATTGTAAAAGGTAAACGTTACTATTTTTGGAATGGGAAGCATTACAGAAAAACAAGAAGAGGTTACGTATTTGTAAGAGTTTAATTTTTTGGACATTACCACAAGGGTCGGGCTTTCGGCAGTCGCTCCCTCCTTCGTCGGGGAGCTTCAACAAATGCCTCAATCCCTAACGCAGGTAAACCCGCAATCATTGGTGCAAAACCAATGGACAAGTATTATCATCGATAGCCAATAATTAATAAAAAGGCAATTAGCAAAATAAATTCTAGAACAGAACTTCATAAGATCCTGAAACAAGTTCAGGATGACACTTCGTATCACATCTTATAAATCCAACTAGCAGGATTCTCAGTAGCAGTACCTTTAGATAAAGTAAACCTCAAAATAGTTTCTCCATTGGATGGGTTTGTAAAAACCTCTCCTATGGCTTGTTTAGTTTTTACTTTATCACCCTTTCTCACATATACTTTGGCTAAATTCCTGTAAACGGTTAAGTAATTTCCATGACGAATCATTACAATAGGATTCACATTTTTCATTTTCAAAATCTCACTTACTTCACCATCAAAAACCGCTCTAGCTTCAGCACCCTTTTCTGTAGCAATACGTACACCATTACTTTTTATAGTTAAAGATCTATCAATTGGATGACGTTGTGTCCCATAGCCTAAACGCACAAAACCTTTTTCCACTGGCCAAGGTAACTTTCCCTTGTTTGAAACAAAATTTGAAGCCAATACTTTTTCTTCCGCAGTTAAAGCAAATGTTTTAGAACTTGTAGTTTTACCAACTTTTTTATTCGATTTTACAATAGCTGCTTTAATAAGTTTATCAATTTCTCTATCAATTCTATCTGCTTCTCGTTGTTTTTGTCGAATTTGCGCTGTATACCTATTCATATTTTTTCGAATAGATGCCATTAAAATTTGATGCGCTTTACGCTCTTTTTCAAGAGATTTTTGGACCACTCGATTTTCAGCAATAAGTTTCTTTTTGTCTTCCTGCTGTTTTAATAAACTAACATTTATTTCTTGTAATTCTATAGCTTTAATCTTTATAACCTCGCCTTGTTGTTTCTGGTGGTCTGAGTATTGTTTAATGTATTGTAAGCGCTTATAAGCCTGTTTAAAATCGTTTGAAGACAACAAGAACATAATACGGCTTTGTTGATTTTTACTTTTATAAGACTTGACTATCATAGCAGCATAATCTTCTTTTAGCTGCTTTAATTCGTCTCTTAAATCACTTATTTTTTTCTGATTTGAGTTGATTTCTCGAGTTAATAAATTAGCCTGCTGGTTTGTTACTTTTATTAAGTTAGAAAGTACATTAATTTTATAATTAAAATCTTCAATCAAAGACAACTCAGATTTCTCCTTGGACTTATTTTCGGTTCTCAGTTCATTAATCTTCTGGATTTCTCTTCGTAATTCCTGCAGGCGAGATTCCAATTGTTTTTGCTTATCACTTTGCGAAAAACTAAAACTTGAAACGAGTAAAAACCCAAGAACAAAAACTAATTTATATGTCAGTTGGTTTAATTTCATTTAAAGTTCTATGGCTTTAAACCCTGAAGGTATTTTAAACGGAAATCTTAATTCTTCATTCAAAGACACGTTCTTCATTTCTAACTCAACAAGCATTTCCTCACTAGCTTCAACCGCAATCACTTTAATACGCTCAGGAATAATTTGTTTTTCAACATCTTGATACGATAAATAATCAATCTGCAAATGTCTATATTCTTTAGGTTGTGATATTTGTTGGGATTTTACTTTAAAATTTGAAGGATTTAATAAAAAGAAAATCTCAAACAATTCGCGTTGTTTTTTTGGTTGAACAATGTATGATTCTTCATCAACTGTAGCTTTATAATCCCCAGAAGTCATGTTGTAAATAGTTTCACCTAATAATAAATTCTGAACTTTTTCAAAATCTAATTCCGTTCCTAATAAATCGCTTAAATATTTATAATCGCCATCAAAATAGGTTTTGTCTAGCTTATTGTAAAAACTCACCTTTTCAGGCGTTACCAAAGCTCTTATTACCGAAAATGTAGCACTTATCCATAAGACTTCATCCTTTTTAGCCCTAAAACTAACCGTATGTGTTTGAGACTTTCCCTTTTGGGTATAAGTTATTTTAAGTCTAGCCTGCAAGGTTCTAAAATTGGCAGCTTGTTTAGCATTTTCCTTTATCAGTTGTCTGGTAGATAGCTTAAAATTAGCCTCACCATTACCAATCGTTTTTGCAGATTTGCAACTAAACACAATTGCAAGTAGCATCAATAAAATAAACTTTGAAAATTTATACATCAATTTGGGGATTGTTTTTGTTTTGCTTTATCACTAAACGTTTTTGCTTTGGTTGTATTGTTTAACAAAGTATGCGCCTTACTAAGTTGATTATAAAAATCGGCTTCCATTTTAGTATCGTCAATAATATAATCTAAACCAGTTTCAAGAGTTTCTATGGCATCCTTAGCTTCATTAAGTTCGTTTAAAGCCACTCCGTGTATTAAATATAAAACGGGTTGAGACGGATAAATCTCCAGAGCTTCACTACTCTTTTCTTTTGCTAAATCGTACTTTTTTAAATCCAAATAAAGCAACATCACATTTCTTAATATACCAAAGTTATTAGGCTCTAGTTTAAGTGCAGCCTCAAAATTTTCCAAAGCTTTTACTTTATCATTTTTAGCTAAATAATATTGCCCTAATTCTTCAACAGATTTACTATCATTAGCATCACTAACCATAGCTGTAGCTTCAATTAAATCCGTTTCGTATTCCGGGTTTTTCTTTACAAACTTTACAAAATCTGAGAGTACTTTTGCCTTGGCTTCAGGTTTAATTTTTGAGCTTTCAACCACTATTTTCATAGATTCAATAGCTTTTTCAGCATCATTATCATCCAAATAAAATTTGTATAGAGCCAAATGTACCAGTTGTGAGTTTGGGTTAATCTTCAATAACTCTTTAGCCGTTTCAAAAGCCTTATCCTTTTCATTATTTTCACTGTAACGATAAATAAGTGCCAAATAATTAGACTCCTTTTCTGGATTACTTTCAACACGACTTTCTAAATTCTTTATTTGGTCTTTTTTACGCCCTGTAGCTTCATAAATTCGGTTTCGCATAATATCTCTACTAACCGATACACCAAACTCTGCATCCAACGTATCTAAAACCTCTAAAGCTTCATCATACTTTTTCGTTTTCAGATAAAGCGATGCCAAATCTTCTTTATAATCGGGATGAAATCTAACCAACTGCTTAACAGTCTTTAACGCTTTATCATGTTCATTTTGAGAAGCATAAAAACCATAAAGTTCATCTAAAAACCACTCATTATCAGGATCTTTTTCTACGGCCTTTTTTAAAGCGTCTTCAGCAGCTCCAAAATTTTTAAGTTTACTCTGGCTCTTTCCCAATTCAAAATACAAAACAGGCACAGAGTTATCAATTTCTATACATTTTTGTAAAGCTTCAACAGCCCTATCATAATTCTCAATACCCTTTTGTTTCAAAGCTTCATAAAACAATTCCTGAAATCTATCTTCATTATCTCCTAAATCGTCATCAGGTGTTTTATTGAAATCTACCTGCGCATGGTTTAGCTGAGGAATAGCAATTATTCCAAAGAAAAAAAGTATGTAAATTAATCTTTTCATTACATATTATTTTGGGCGTTACCCACAAGGGGTCGGGCTTTCACTACTCAATCCCACTCCCGACAGCTATCGGGAGTGGGGATTTCAAACATACCGTTCAATCCCTAACGCAACCATCCTCCAACATTAGGCTTACGTTTGGGTTTGTTTTTATCAGCTTAAAGATTCTTTTTTTTAAAGAAATTTTATTCTAACACAGAATAATCGCCTATGCTTATACTAGTAAACTCACCGTTGTACTTAACGTTATTACCAATCATAGCATTATCTAAATTAGCATTTTTGATGCTTGTATTCGTTTGGATTAAGCTATTTTTAATAGTAGCGTTTTCAATAACCGTTCCATTTCCAACAGAAACAAACGGACCAATAGTTGTGTTTTTCAACACCACATTTTCACCAACAAAACAAGGTTCAATAATGTTGGCATTTTCCAATTTAGCCGAAGATGCTACTAATTGCTCCTCGCCATCAGTTTTTAAAAAGCCTAACATACGTTGGTTAGTTTCAATAGTTATGGCTTTATTTCCACAGTCCATCCATTCATCAACCGTTCCTGTTTTAAATATTTTACCTTCAGCCATCATGCGCTTAATACCATCATTAATTTGGTATTCGCCACCATTCATAATGTTTTCATCCAAGATTTCTTGAAGTTTTCCTTTTAAAACAGCAACATCTTTAAAATAGTAAATACCAATTACCGCTTGGTCGCTCACAAAGCTTTCAGGTTTTTCAACTAGCTCTACAATTTCATCATTGTTATTTAACTTAACAACACCATAAGCTTCTGGGTTATCCACTTGTTTTGTCCAAATTACGCTATCTGCTGTCGGATCTAAATCAAACTCCGCTCTTATCAAGGTATCCGCATAAGCAATAACTGCAGGTCCTGAAAGTGAAGGTTCTGCACACATGATAGCATGACCTGTTCCAAGCGGTTTGTCTTGTCTATAAATGGATGCTTTAGCCCCTAAATCAGTTGCCAATTTTTCTAAACTTGAAACGACATCGTCTCCAAACCATGCTGGATCTCCTAAAACAAATGCTATTTCATCAATAGGTTGTTTTAAAACTTTAGCAATATCTTTTACCAATCTGTGAACAATAGGTTGTCCTGCAACAGGGATTAATGGTTTTGGTACTGTTAAACTGTGTGGGCGTAATCGAGAACCTCGACCTGCCATGGGTACTATTATTTTCATTTATTTTCTATTTGTCATTCCCTTGGAGAAGGGAATCTTTTTAATACTAAAATATTTATTTCAATTAGGTTTCGACTGCGCTCAACCTGACATATTTTTTACTTCACACCTGTACTTCCAAAACCTCCTTCGCCACGTTCAGTAGAAGATAATTCATCAACTTGAACCCATTCCGCACGCTCATGTTTAGCAATAACTAATTGTGCAATGCGCTCACCGTTTTGGATGATAAAATCTTCGTTTGAAAGATTCACCAAAATCACTCCTATTTCGCCTCTATAATCGGCATCAATAGTCCCAGGTGTATTAAGTACTGTAACACCTTTTTTAGCTGCTAAACCGCTTCTTGGGCGCACTTGGGCCTCAATACCAACTGGCAGCTCTATAAACAAGCCTGTGCGCACTATACTGCGTTCTAATGGCTTTAATACTATTGATTCTGATATGTTGGCACGTAAATCCATTCCTGCTGAAGCCATCGTTTCATAATGCGGCACATCGTGACTGGATTTGTTGATTATTTTTATGTTCATCTTTTAAGTCTTTTTTAATATCAATTTTAGCTCCTTTCTTTCCAAGAAAACAACTAAAGCTATAAAGAGTAACAAAAATACAGTTCCTAATAAAATATTTCTATCAAAAAGGTAATAAGTTATGAAACTAAACAAAGTACTTATTATAAGGTAAATGGCTATTCGACTCACATCATACGGTACTGGATAATACTTTCTCCCAAGTATATAAGAAATTAACATCATCAAGCCATAAGCTATTAGTGTTGCATATGCGCAAGCCATAAAGCCAATTTTTGGAATGAATATGATATTAAAACCAATGGTAATAGCTGCACCAATAAGAGAAATATACATACCAAAACGTGTTCGGTCTGTAAGCTTATACCAAATAGAAAGATTATGATAAATACCTAGACAAAGATTAGCTAGTAACACTATTGGCACTATATCTAAAGCTAATAAATAACTTTCTTTTTTTATAAAAATAGGTCTTAATACATCTATATAAACAACTACAATCATTAACCCTAAAGCACCAACAATTGTAAAATACTTTAAAACGGTAGCATAGACTTGGGTTGCATTTTCTTTATCGGAATGATTAAAGAAAAATGGTTCTGCTCCCATTCTAAAAGCTTGAATAAACAGCGTCATAAAAACTGCTAATTTATAACAGGCACTATACGCACCATTAATAAACTCACCTTCAATTTGTGGCAACAACCATTTATCTAAATTTTCATTAATTACAAAAGCTAAACCAGCAACCATAATAGGCCAACCGTAATTTAAAAGTTGTTTTAAAATTTTAGGCTCAAAATTTAGTTTAGCCTTAAAAAAGTACGGTAAAACGAGAGTTAAAACGACTGCACTTGCTATAAGGTTGGCTATAAATATGTATTCTACATTATTTTCTACACTAAATAACGATCGTAACCCTTCTGAACCATAAGTTTTAGATAAAAGAAGTACATTTAAAAGCACTATAATAAACACATTAATTAATTTAATTGATGCGAATTTTATTGGTCTTCCAGTAACTCTTAAATAAGCAAACGGAATAACTATTAAGGTATCAATAAGCGTAATGCCAACAAGAAGCGAATAGAAGTCTGTATTTATCCGTAAGACCTCTGAAATTGGGACTCTAAATAAGAATAGTAATATTCCGAAAATAAAAGTACTTACAACAATGGTAATCATTGCTGTTGATAACACATCCTTCTTTTCTTTATTCTTACTGAAAAACCTAAAGAATGATGTTTCCATCCCATAGGTTAAAATCACATTAAAAAAAGCAGCTACAACGTAAAATTCTGTGTTTTCAGAATAGCGTTCGTTTGGAAGTACATCAGTATGTAATCGCACTAAAAGAAAGTTAATTAGCCTAGGTAGCACAATAGCTAAACCATAGATAACTGTGTCTTTAAAAAAAGTTTTTAATACGCCCAAAAAGTTATGTTTTATATGCCTAAAAATACGTTTTTAGCTAACGCTAACCAAAGATAAGTTATTGCTTATAAGACGAGAAACAAAAAGACCTGTCAGGTTTTGAAAACCTGACAGGTCTGATATATTTTAATGAGATTCTGAAACAAGTTCAGAACGACACAACTTATTAGTTATTCAAAGCTTCTGCACCACCAACAATCTCAAGGATTTCATTAGTAATAGCTGCTTGACGTGCTTTATTATACGTTAATTTCAATTGATCCCTCAATTCTGTTGCATTATCAGTTGCTTTGTGCATTGCCGTCATACGTGCTCCATGTTCAGAAGCAAAAGAATCTCTAATACCTTTGTACAATTGTGTTTTTAAAGACTTAGGAATTAATTCTTCAACGATCTCTAATTTCGATGGCTCAAAAATATAGTCCGAATTAGCATTAGCTTCGCTTTCAACAGGAACTATAGGCAAAAACTGCTCTGTCATTACAATTTGAGTGGCTGCATTCTTGAACTTGTTATATACAATTTCAATTTTATCAAACTCGCCAGCAACAAATTTATCCATTAAAAGTTGAGCGATTTCAGCAACATTATCAAACGTTAAATCATCATAGACTTCACTTTTGTTGGCAATAACATTATTGGTTTTTTTGAAAGCGTCATTAGCTTTTTTACCAATAGCAAAATAAGAAACCTCTTGATTAGCATACGTTTCAGAAGTTAATCTGCTAACTTCTTTAATAATGTTTGAGTTAAAAGCACCAGCTAAACCTCTGTTAGACGTAATAGCTACAATAAGCACTTTCTTTAATTCACGTTGTTCTGAATATGCACTTCCAGAATCTGCATCTAAAGTTGCACTTAAACTTTGTAAAAGCTCTGTTAACTTATCAGCATAAGGACGCATTGCTGTAATAGCATCTTGGGCCTTCTTTAGCTTTGCAGCAGATACCATTTTCATGGCACTTGTAATCTGCATCGTTGAAGATACCGAAGATATTCTGTTACGTATTTCTTTAAGATTCGCCATTCTCTAATCTTTAGTTATTAGTAGTTAGTCTATAGTCTGGTGACTAACGACCAAAATCTAATTAATACTTTCCTGATAAATCTTTAGCTACAGCTGTTAATGTATCTGTAACCTCATCAGTTAATTTACCTGCTTTTAAAGTATCTAAGATACCTCTGTGCTTAGCGTTTAAGAATTCTATGAAATCTCTTTCAAATTCTTTTACTTTATTTACAGGAACATCTTTTAATAAATTCTTAGATCCAGCATAAATGATTGCTACCTGATCTTCAACAGTAAATGGATCGTTTTGCGCTTGTTTTAAGATTTCAACATTACGTTTACCTTTCTCAATTACATTTAAAGTAACAGCATCTAAATCTGAACCAAACTTAGCAAATGCTTCTAGCTCACGGAACTGAGCTTGGTCTAATTTTAATGTACCAGATACTTTCTTCATTGATTTTATCTGTGCATTACCACCAACACGAGATACCGAAATACCTACGTTAATTGCTGGACGTACACCAGAGTTAAATAAATCTCCATCTAAGAAGATTTGTCCATCAGTAATCGAAATTACGTTTGTTGGAATATATGCAGAAACGTCTCCCGCTTGTGTCTCAATAATTGGTAAAGCTGTTAAAGAACCTCCACCTTTCACTAATGGTTTAAGTGAATCTGGTAAATCGTTCATGTCTTTAGCAATAGAATCATCATTGATAACTTTCGCAGAACGCTCTAATAATCTAGAGTGTAAGTAGAAAACGTCACCTGGATATGCTTCACGTCCTGGTGGTCTTCTTAATAATAATGATACCTCACGGTACGCCACTGCTTGTTTAGATAAATCATCATAGATAATTAATGCTGGACGACCAGTATCTCTAAAATACTCACCAATTGCAGCACCTGCCATAGGAGCGTATACTTGCATTGGCGCAGGATCTGATGCATTTGCAGCAACAATCGTTGTGTAAGCTAATGCACCTCTTTCTTCTAATACTTTTGCAATGTTTGCTACAGTAGATGCTTTTTGACCTACAGCAACATATATACAATATACAGGCTCACCTGCATCATAAAATTCTTTTTGATTTAAGATGGTATCGATACAAACAGTTGTTTTTCCTGTTTGACGGTCACCAATAACCAACTCACGTTGCCCTCTACCTACAGGAATCATCGCATCGATAGATTTAATACCTGTTTGTAATGGCTCTGTTACTGGCTCACGGAAAACAACACCAGGCGCTTTACGCTCTAATGGCATTTCGTAAGTATCTCCAGAAATTGGTCCTTTTCCATCGATAGGGTTTCCTAAAGTATCAACCACACGACCAACTATACCTTCACCTACATTAATAGAAGCAATACGCTCTGTACGTTTTACAGTAGACCCTTCTTTTACTCCAGATGAACCTCCTAATAATACAATACCAACGTTATCTTCTTCAAGGTTAAGTACAATACCTTCTAATCCGCCTTCGAATTCTACTAACTCACCATATTGTGCGTTAGATAATCCATAAGCACGTACAATACCATCACCTACAGTTAATACAGTTCCTACTTCATCCAATGAAGCACTTGCTTCAAAACCTGAAAGTTGTTTTTTTAAGATTGCTGATATTTCAGCTGGTTTTACTTCTGCCATCTTATTATTTATTTAGATCTGTTAGATCTTAGTTTAATGTAAATTCTTGTTTTAATTTATTTAACTGATTTGCAACACTTGCGTTGTACTGCACATCGCCAATTCGTAAAATGAAACCACCTAAAATGCTTTCATCTATAATGTTTTCTACTTCAACTTTTTTACCCGTAAGTTCTTTCGCCTTAGCTAAAACTTGCTTTTTTAAATCTGCTGACAACGCTACTGCTGTAGTAACTGTAGCAATTTGAACACCTTTAGATGCTTCGAATAAATCGTTATATTTTGAAGCTACATAACCTAAAATATTAATTCTATTGTTATCTACTAACGTATCCACCAAATTTATTGTTAATTTATTAGATGTTTTAAAAACCTCTAACACAACAGCTTTTTTATCTGAAGAAGACACTACAGGACTGTGAAGCATATCGCTTAGCTCTTTATTGTCTGCAATTGTTTCTGCAATAAGCTTCATATCTTTATTTACAGCTTCAGCTGAATTTTGATCTGATGCTAAGCTTAACAGTGCTTTTGCGTAACGTATTGCTGCTCTTGCTCCTGCCATTATTCTTATTTTAATGATTTTTCAGCTAACATTGTTTCAACCAATTGTAATTGCTTGTCTTTGTTAGATAATTCAGTACGTACAACTTTTTCAGCTATTTCTACTGATAAGTTAGCAACTTGAGATTTCAAATCGGCTATAGCAGCTTTCTTTTCAGATTCAATACTAGCTTGTGCTTGAGCGACTAATTTAGCAGCACTTTCGCTTGCTTCAGTTTTAGCATCCTCAATCATTTTATTTTTCATTTCACGCGCTTCCTTAAGCATTTCTTCTCGCTCTGCTCTGGCTTCTTTTAATAGCTTTTCGTTATCAGCTTGAAGGTTTTGCATTTCTAGTTTTGCATTTTCAGCAGCATCTAATGCATCTTTAATACCATCTTCACGCTTTTCAACAGCATCAAGTATTGGCTTCCAAGCAAATTTTCTTAAAAGTAAAACTAATCCAATGAACAACACTAATTGCCAAAAGAATAATCCTATTGAAAACTCATTAATTAACTTTTCCATTTATCTATATAGATTTTAATACATAATAAATTTTAAAAAACAGCTTTAACCAACCGTTAAAGCTGTTTTTGTTTTTTTAAGCTGCAAATAAAGCAGCAAATCCAATACCTTCAATAAGTGCTGCTGCAATAAGCATAGCTGTTTGGATTTTTCCAGAAGCTTCTGGTTGACGTGCAATGGCATCCATTGCAGATCCACCAATTTTACCGATACCTAAACCAGCACCAATAACGATTAAACCTGCTCCTACAATGTTTGGAATTGTCATAATGTATATATATTAAAAATTAAACATTCTTTTTTAATGGTCTTCATGATGTTCTTCAACAGCCGACCCGAAATACAAAGCAGATAACATAGTAAAGATATATGCTTGTAGTGCTGCAACCAAAAGTTCTAATAGAGATAAAGCAAATGCCAAACCAAATGATAATGAACTTCCTATCCAGTTTTTAAATATGAACATTAAACCAATGATACTCATTAATACAATATGACCCGCAGTAATGTTTGCATACAAACGAATCATTAATGAAAATGGCTTAATAATAGTACCTAACAACTCAATGGGCGCTAAAATTATTTTCATAGGTGTTGGCACCCCTGGCATCCAAAAAATGTGTCCCCAGTAATTTTTATTAGCTGTAAATGTTGTTAAGAAATATGTAATTAATGCTAAAGCTAATGTCACTGCAATATTGTTTGTAACATTTACTCCTAGTGGCGTTAATCCTAATAGGTTAATTATCCAAATAAAGAAGAATACAGTTAATAGATATGGCATATACCTTTTGTATTTCTTTTCACCAATATTCGGAACAGCAATATCATCTCTTATATAAAGAATTATAGGCTCTAAGAATCTTCCCATACCCCTTGGAATACTACCTGTTTTATATTTTTTTGCCATTCGGCTAAACATAACAAACATTAACAATCCTACTAAAAATATGGTAAACACGTTTTTAGTAATAGAAAAATCTATAGGTTTTATGTTTGTTGGATGATGATCATCATCAAGATTGATAGTTCCAGCAGCATCCGTTTTATATACTTTATTATGAAATAAGGTGTAATATTCTCCATTAACTTCGGCTACCGACTCTCCGTGATGAAACTTTGAAGAAGAGAATATCTTTAAGCCATTATCCCATAAGATTACCGGTAAAGGAAAACCAATGTATTTATGTTCTCCAGCACCATTAGTGTAAGACGTTAAACTAAAATCATGCGAGTCCAGTAAGTGATGATTTATGTATTCTTTTATTTCAGTTTTTATATCCCCCTCGCCCTCATGCTTTTCTTCTTTAGCAAAAGAAAATGTTGTAATCATTAAGAAGAGCAAACAAATCGTTTTTCTAGAAATAATATTTTGCATATCACTTATATAAATAGTGGCTTAAAAATCGGTGCAAAGGTATACTTTTATATCAAAAGCCAAAAACAAAATTTAATATTATTTACTATCTTCAATTATAACTAATTATAATTGTCCAAACTATTGAGAAACTTGGATAAAACAATACTTTCGGTAATGAGACAAATTACATAGGGAATGAAAAATGTTAAAAATTCTAACCTACTTAAATCACCATCCGCATTGTATTTAGGAAAAAAGAAAAAAAAAAGAACACAAACTTAAGCATGCTGGCTCCCATAAAAACAAAGCCTAATTGATCTTTTAGTTTTTTTCGCAATAAAAAAAGAAGAAGAATTACTCCACAAGCTAGTACAACATTGATAATGTAAGAGTATAGGATTTCATAAAACTCTATTTGGTAGGTTATTACAGAATTTACAACTGAGTGAATTATAAATGCTATGATAGCAACACAAATAACTACTAAACAATTAGAAAAAAGCTTTCTATGATTCAAGGGTTAATTTTCTTTATTTGTTGAAGTACAGCATAAAGGGAAATAGCAACTCCAAATAAAGTGCAGATAATTAAAAACGTTTTAGAATCAGCACTAAATTTGCCATCAAGCCATTTTCCTAACAAAACAAATAAGTATATAGTAGCACCCATTTGTATAGCTATTCCTGTTAAAGCGGCAATTTGTTTAAGCTGTTTTGCCGGCTTCTGGTTTTCTTTGTTGTTGTTGTGCTTGTACGCCATTACCATTGTTCATTTCTTTTACAGTGCCTTTCATAACACATGTAACATTAAACGTTGCTCCTGGTTCTACAGCTAACTTACCTGCTACCACCTCGCCTTCAATATGTGCAGACGATTTTAAAGTTAGTGTTCCTGATAGCGATAATTTTCCTGAAAACTTACCTTCAAAATAAGCATCGGTACCATTTAAGGTGCCTTTAATTAATCCTGATTTACCTACTACAACTTTACCTGAAGTTTTAATATTTCCATCAATAATACCGTCTATTCTTAAATCGCCTTGACTATTAAAGTCGCCAACCATTTTAGTGCCTTGAGCAATAATATTTTGGCTTGATGTACCTTCTGCCATTTGTTTTTCTTTTTTGTTTTCAGAGAACATAATAATTTGGGGTTAAGTTTAATTGTTATCTAGATTCAAATACGTATCCAAATTTTTGTGAATTTGAATAATTTGATAATTTGTAGATGATGCTACAAAATAAGGGGCTTTTATTTTCTTTTGATCGTCTTCGGTTAATAACTGATCAAATGTTTTTGCTACTTGCTCATTTTTCAATCCATGCACTACTACAAACTTAGTTTTAGGGTTGTAAACATCAATAGAAGCATTTAGTTTGTAATACCTTACGTTTTTCAAAACCGTATCCAATGTTTCCTTAAAACCTGCAATTGCCTCTGTTTGGGGTTCTTCAAATTTAAAAATAACTTTGTAATTATCTGAAATACTATCAACAGACTTAACAAACTCTTTATTAGCCACTTTTGGTAATAAATTAGCCTCTATATCTTGTGCTTGTTTGCCCTCAGGTGTATTTGCATAGGTTATAGCTAAGTAATTAATCGCTTTTTTATACGCTTCATAACCATATAAACGCCCCATAGCTGTAGCTTTTAGCAATTCAAATTTTGGCACCAAAGGTTCACCATCAAAGGTTTTTATATAATCTTCACTTTTAGAAACAACTTCAACATATTCCTGATTTTCATGCTGTATATATAAAGCTTCATATAAGCTTTCAGGGCTATTCTCATCTCGTTCTGTCACCAACTCTGGATTCTTCAAAATGGTTGCATATCTAGAATCTGGATATTTAGCAATAATTTCATCTTTAGCTATAGATGCTTCATCACTTTCGCCTAACAATTCATAAATCTTAAATAAATTATATTTTGAAGGTAATACCAATCGTTCTTCTGGATTACTTTTTAATAAATTTTGAAATTTATCTTTAGCTAATTCATACTCTTTAAACTTCTCTTTATAAATCAATCCTAATTGATAGTAGGCATAATTTCTATCTTTAGAGATACTATCAATTTCTTTTTCAGAGGATGGTATTTTAGAAATATAGAACTGAGGATCGAAACGTTCTTCATCTGAGGCAGTAGCCAAAACATCATTAGTATTTGACGTGTTTCCTATATTTGAAATCCCGCTGCTAGACCATCTCCAATTATCTTCTAATGGCCTATCTCCCCATTTTTTTACAAACTCATTTTTACCAAAAGCTACTGTGGTTGGGTTGTAAAAATAAAATGCATTGGATTGTGCTTGTTGTGGCCCTACACGATTTTGCTGTGATCCAATACCATTATTTACAGTAACTAAACCACTATTACGCTCAGCAGCTTCCTGTTTTTCTTTTTCTGCTTCTGCCTTTTCTTTCAAATCATCAACAAACGACTGAAAATAAGCAACTCGCTCAGTGTCTGGTAAATTAACTAGCCTTAAAACACTGTCGTTAACTTTGGCTATAGATTCGTAATAAATAACATCTTCTAAGTTATCTCGCTTACGTTTTATAACACGATAAGGTTTTGAGTTTAAAACTAAATTACTCATTGTACTATCATAATATTCTCCTGCTTCTGCATAAACTGATGCATCAAAATTCATATCGCCAAGAGTTTCATAAGTTTTGGCTTTAAGGAGTTTATCACGAGTATCTGTTCTTAAAGATTTATTGTAGTAGGCTACTGCCAATGAATCTGAGCCATTTTTTAAATGAAATGCTCCTATTTGATGATATATTTTATCCAAATATGGCCGATTCTCTCTATTTTCTTCTAGTTCTGTTAGTAATTCTGTTATTTCTAGTTTGTCACCATTTTCAAAATCAAAATTTTTAACCTTTTCTAAATGAGCAGAAATCATATAGATTCTGGGTGTTTTTCTATTGAGCTCAATTACTTTATCAAAAGCAATATTTGCACTGTCTTTGTACCCCAGTTTATTATAAAGTTGGCCCTGGATAAATCTATAACGTCCACGTTCATCATTATTTTTCGTGGCATTTGATGCTATTTCTAAATTTGTGATTGCTGTATCAATAACTTTTAGATTTAGATATGCTTGTGCCAATATTGATGTAGCATCAGCTAAATCTTGACCTTCTAACTCTTCTTGTTTTAGAAGACGCTTCAAGTTTTCAATAGCTAATTCGTTATTGTCTAACCTAATATTGGTTTTTTCTCGCCATACTTTAGCTTGATTAATCTTATCACTAGCGGGATATTTATAAAGTATATAGTTTAATGCTTCTAAGGCTGGAATAAAACGCTGGTCAAAATATCTGGCTTTTCCTAAAAGTAGATAAGCTTCATCCATTTGAGGGTTCTTTTCCTTACCATCAATATTCATACTATGTTTTTGAATGGCTTTTGCTGCTTTTTCTTCAGCTCTGGTAAAATTTTCATTCTTGGACTGACCCGGAAGCACAATATCTTCAAAAATCTGCATGCGCTCAATAGGAAGTACTTCCCAATAATTGTCAAAATATGCGTCATTAAGAGTACTCTTTCCTTCTTCTAAGGCATTGTAGCCATTGTAAAGCGCATTAAATTCTGCTGTAACTGCATGAAAATTTCTATTGATGAATTTATCTTTTTTCCTAGAACAACTCAATCCTAGAAAAGTTAAGAAGATAAGAAGTAGTATGGCCTTAGTAGGTGTTTTCAAGTGCTGGTATTTTTAGTCTAAATAATAACTATAATCTCTTGTTATTATTATATAGAATCGTAAAAATAAGCATCTTTTTGTATTTACCTAAAAATGCAATGACTTTTAAACAAAAGGGTTAGTTGGCAAAATGCGCTTCTAACTCCTTTAATGTTGCAGCACTAGTAGCTAAATCCTTTACAACTTCTCCTTTTTCCAAAACCACTATGCGTTCGCAAACATCTGTAACATGCATTAAATCATGACTTGAAATTAAAACAGTAATACCTTGTTTTTCAGCTAATTCCTTAATTATATTTTTAAGACGTATTTGTGTTGTTGGGTCTAGGTTTGCAAAAGGTTCGTCTAAAATTATCACTTCTGGGTTTCCAATTAGGGCCGCCACAATGCCTGCCTTCTTTTGGTTCCCTTTACTTAAATCACGTAAATACTTTTTTTGACCCAGTATTTCGCCATGGAAAAAATCTTCAAATTGTGAAACCAGTGAGTCTACATCAGCTTTATTTTGTCCGCGTAACTCGCCGATAAAATAAAAATATTCCTCTGGTGTTAAATAACCAATTAAAAAACTTTCGTCTATAAACGCAGAAGTAAAAGGTTTCCAATCTTCACTTTTATTCACTTGTACACCGTGGCTTTCAATATGACCTGTTGTGGGCTGAATTAAATCTAGAAGCAAACTAAAATATGTGGTTTTACCTGCACCATTATTCCCTACCAAACCAAAACTTTGCCCTTTAGGAATCTCCAAAGCTTCAATATTTAGCACTTGATTACCACTATATTTTTTTGATAAATTAGATGTTGTTATCATAATATGATTGTATTAGTTGTTTTGATTGAAAGCATCAATCATTTTATATTTTGAATCTAAATATTTTTGAGTAATAGTTTTCATTAGTTTTTGATGAAATACAATACCTACTACACCAAGAATAACCAGTACTAAACACGCTATTTCAAAACCAATTAAAAAATGGAATGCTGCAAACAAACCCATGGGTAAAAGCAATAACGGAATACCAATTAACCATTGTACTGCTCCTGTACCTTGATAATTAAATGCTGCTTTTTTACTTAAGTCTATCTTTTTTCTGTTGAAAGAACCCCCTAATAAAATCACATGTGTATTCACTCCAATATTATAAACTGCAGCCGCAAAATGCGCTAGTAATATTTTCCATCCAAAGAACACATAAGGAATACCTAAAACAAATAAAATCAACACACTTACAGCCATTAATGTGAATTTTGACTTTAAGTATTGTTCATACTTAATGTTTTGACTCATAAGTAGTTTGTAGTAACCACTATCCCAAGCTGGGATAAATTGCCCAAAATTAATTAAGAATATGCCTGTTGAAAAGACACCAATAAAAACAAAAAACCATTCTAGGTTTTGGTATATAGGTTGAGGATAGAAAAACAAACCATATAGCAAACCTATTGCTACCATCCAAACTGAAGACTTTGTACGCTTATTACGCCAAATCAACTTTAAATCTAACTGCATAAAAGGTGCTATATCTCCAAAATTCTTTGTCCATTCTAAATTTGAAGTATTTACTTCTTTAATTATTGTTTTTAAACCACTATCTAAAAACAGCTTTTGTCTTAACAATTTAAAGTTTATAATGTAGCAAACTACAAGGATTAATAAAGGCACTACAATTAAAAAAGGACTATGATATATCGCATTAAAAGCGCTACCAATAATATTATTGAACGAAATTATATCAAAGTGGTTTAATGCATACAATCCTCCTGCGACTAAAATTATTGGCAAAAAGGATAATTCTTTTTCTGCTGAAAAACTTTCAATTATAAAATTTAAGAAGTTTATAATTAAAACCACAATAATCAATGCAAGCATCCAAACTAAAACATTTGTAACTGGATAATCTTTGGTGATCAGTGTAATTCCAAACGGAATGATGGCAAATAATGGTAAAAAATTAAAAAATGATACCGCTGATTTCCCCAACACATAATTTACAACCTTGCTTCTTTTAACAGGAAGCGTTAGCAAGGGCTTTACACTCATTACTGGAAGTTTCTGAAAGAAAAAGCGAAGTACTAAATCGGCTATTATCCAAAAGAAGAGAAAACTGTTAACAATTAATAAAGGATCTTGATCTGGATAGACTTTTTTAAGTCCCGGAAAAAGCAACACACCCATACCCAAAAACATCGCTATAAAATAAAGGCTTAAAAAACCCATAAATATTTTGATTCCTAAACTTTTCCCAAAACTAGCAGACCTAAAAAAAGCCTTCCATTCTAAACTTAAAAATCGTTTTATCATTTTTTGGTGGTTTTAGTTTTCTTAAAAGTAAGTGTTATAACCTTTTGATTTGTTACACTTTTTAGAATATTATTTTTGATTTTGAATTATTCACCACGAAACTTTGGGTTTACTAATGCACGCATATTCTTGATATAACTCTCTAATTCTGCAAGTTTATCTACAGTTTCTTTGGTACCAGCCTCGGTAAGTCTATAATATTTACGAACCCTGTTTCCAATCCTTGAAATCTCAACGTCCAATAGCCCTTTAGCTTTTAGCTTATGAAGCGCTGGATATAATGCGCCTTCTGTAAGTTGGAGCTCATTTTTTGTGATTTCCTTTACCTTCTGAGTTATCTCATAACCATACATTTTATCATGCTCGTTTAAGAGTTTTAAAATAATGGTAACTAGACTCCCTTTATATAAGTTTGTGCTTTTCATCGAGCAACAAATATATGCATAATTTTATTATGCATAATTTTCTTATATATTACTTTTTATAGAAAAAATAAGCTTTTTCATTAAGGCTTCACTATTTTTGCTTAAAATTATTTGTATGTCATCATTTCACAAACTTTCAATAAAAAATATAAAAAGAGAAACAGATAAAGCTATTAGCATCTCATTTAATGTCCCTGAGAACCTTAAAGAAACTTTCAAATTTACAGCCGGACAATACATTACTTTAAAAACAGAAATTATTGGTAATGAAGTGCGCCGCGATTACTCGCTTTGTGTATCACCAAAAAGTGAAGAATTAAAGGTTGCTGTTAAAGAAGTTAAAAACGGTACATTTTCGGCTTATGCAAATAATTCTTTAAAAGCTGGAGATACTATAGAAGTTGCGCCACCCAAAGGACGTTTTACCTTTGAGCCAAACGATTCTAAAACTAAAAACATAGCACTTTTTGCTGCTGGTAGTGGTATAACACCTATTTTGAGTATTGTTAAATGTGCTTTAGAAGAAGAAGTGCATAGTAAAGTTATACTAGTTTATGGTAACAAAACTACCCATGATACCATGTTTTTAAATGAACTTTTAGAATTACAACACGCTTATAAAGATCGTTTTTCAATACAGTTTGTATTTAGTCAAAAGGATGAAGACAATGCTATTTTTGGTAGAATTGAAAAAAGTACGGTTAATTATGTTATGAAAAATAAACACAAACATGTTGAGGTTGATGCCTTTTATCTTTGTGGGCCGGAAGCCATGATTCATACTGTGAAAGATGTTTTACTCGAGCATAACATTAAAGAAAACCGTATACATTTTGAGCTTTTTAAAGCCGCTAAACCCACAGAGATAAAAGAAGAAGCCGTTGTCACAGGAAGTACTAAAATTTCTGTTATTGTTGATGATGAAACAACAACTTTTGAGATGTCTCAAAAACAAACTATTCTTGAAGCTGCATTGGATGAGGATATTGATGCTCCTTATTCTTGTCAAGGCGGAATTTGTAGTAGTTGTTTAGCAAAAATTACTGAAGGGGAAGCTACCATGAGACAAAATAATATTTTAACCGAGAGTGAAGTGGCTGAAGGTTTAATTCTTACTTGTCAAGCGCACCCAACAACTTCAAGTATTACTATAGATTATGATGATGTCTAAAAACATAATCTATTAATATAAAGATAATTAATATCTTTAATTAAACTATTAATTTAATTTTATTAATTATGCTATCTGGTGAAATACTTGCCGCAGCTTCTTTATGATTTTCTGGATACTTATTTCCATAAACTGATGTCGGAATTAATGGAAACTTACTTCTATCCGCTACTAATGCATAATCATCTGGTTGATTAAACGGTGTAAAACCAGCAAAAGGATGTGTAACGCCCCAAATAGTAATCACTTTAACACCAAGCATCGCTGCTATATGCCCATTTCCAGAATCCATGGAAACCATAACTTCTAAATTTGAAATTACATTCATTTCTTCATCAAGCGATAATTTTCCTGCTAAACTTATAGTGTTATCATAACGTTCTTCAAATTCTTTAAGGATCTCTATTTCATCTTTCCCTCCTCCAAATAGAATAATTTGATACTCTTTGGATAGATTTTCAATAACCTGTTTCATCAAACTTAAAGGATACATTTTTCCTTCATGAGCAGCAAATGGTGCAATACCAATTAATGGTTTTAAATTATTTCCAATTAAACTTAGAAGTTTTGAGTTTAATACAACCTTTTTAGGGAATCTAGGTTTAGACAAATCCAATTTATACCCCAAAGCTTCAAATACATCAGCATAACGTTGATGGGTCTTTTTAAGTTGCTTAAAGACATGTCCAGAGGTAAGCAATCGTTTTTCTTTTCTACCTTTATCAATAGAAATAAAACGTTTACACATTAAAAATTTCTTAAGCACTTTAGTTCTTAAAACATTATGCAAATCGGCTACTACGTAAAAATACTTTTTGTTTAGTTGCCTTGATAATTTATAAAGTCCGTAAATACCTTTATGCTCGCCTTTAACATCTGCTGAAAACACCTCAACATGTTCTAAATCTCTGAAAAAAGGTTTGAAAAAAGCGCGAGTTAAAACCGTAATTTTTAATTCAGGGTATTGATTGGTTAGTGCACTTAAAACAGGAACCACCATAGCTACATCACCCATTGCTGAGAGTCGTATAACTAAGATGTTTTTTTGTTTTGGCATCTCAAAGATGGTGATGAGATCCTGAAACAAGTTCAGGATAACAAATAGTTATTTTTGAGAACGTAATACTGGATTCAACTCGTCATCATTATACATCTTCATCTGTTTGTAAACTTTCATGTATTTGTCACCGTTTTCGATATCACTTAAAAGGGTATCGATGGCTGTAGATAAATCATCACGTTGTTCTAATAAAATATCTAACTTTTTTTGACAAGCTGCTTTGTGTTCAGTAGAAGCATCATTACGAGTAGCTTCCTCATTCATGTGATAAATTTTTAATGCTAAAATTGACAATCTATCAATACCCCAAGCAGGACTTTCTGTATTAATTGTAGCATTTACCTTAGCAGTTACAGCTTTATACTTCTCAAGAAAATAACTATCAATGTATTCTACCATATCAGTTCTATCTTGGTTTGAAGCATCAATTTGACGTTTCAAAGTCAAGGCAGCAACAGGATCTATTTGCGGATCGCGAATAATATCTTCATAATGCCATTGAACGGTATCAATCCAGCATTTTCTATATAACAAATGCTCTATTAAGTCACTTTCAGGATAAGCATTCGCAAATGACTGGTCAACGGTATTAATTACATGGTACTTTTCAATAACCTCTTGAAATATTTTATTCGCTTTATTTGTAAACATATTACGTGTCATTTAAAGCACAAATATAGGCTATATTTGGTTAACTTTATTATCGAAAAACCGACGTTAATTATGCATATACACAACCTTTCTCAAGAAAAATCAGTACTCAATACGTTTCTTTCTGAAATTAGATCAAAATCAGTTCAAAAAGATAGTATGCGTTTTAGAAGAAACATGGAACGCATAGGCGAGATTATTGGCTATGAAATGAGTAAAAGCTTAGATTATAAAACCAAAGCTATTGAGACACCTTTGGGGGCATCAACCGTTAGTCTGCCTCAAAATGAAATTGTTCTTTGCTCTATATTAAGAGCTGGTATACCTTTACACAATGGGCTTCTTAACTATTTTGATGCTGCAGAAAACGCTTTTATCTCTGCCTACAGGCATCATAAACATAACCCTGAAAGTTTTGAGATTATTGTAGAGTATTTGGCTTGCCCTAATTTGGAAAACAAAACGCTAATCCTAGCTGACCCCATGTTGGCTACTGGACAATCAATGCTTGCTACTTTTGAAGCTCTAAAACCTTTTGGAACTCCTAAATCTGTACATTTAATAAGTGTTATTGGTGCCCAAAATGGGGTTAAATTTATTAAGGAAAACTTTGATAGTAACACACATTTATGGATTGCTGCTATTGATGAGACTCTAAGCAGTAAAGGGTATATTATCCCTGGGCTTGGTGACGCAGGCGATTTGGCTTTTGGAGAAAAACTACAACAGTAACAAAACAAAAGGTACTAGAATCAATACCGCTAAAAAAATTTCTTTGAACCATTCTTCTTGAATAATCTCAATATAATTAGCTACTATAATTGCTAAAGGCGCAAATAAAAATAAAAATTCGCTTCCGTTTTTTTCTGGTACTTGAAGTACAATAAAAAAAGCAATAAAAGCTGCTAGGATAATCGTTTTAAACGATACTCTAAATGCTTTTTTCTTTTTCTTTATATTTTTTAAATAGAATATAGAAGACCATATACCAAAGGATAATAGCACTGTGATGGCTATTAAATATTGAATTGAATTATAATTACTAAAATCGTAACTAACACTTGGTGAAACGTTTAGTATTTCAAAAAAATTATCATATAAAATTATTGAAATAGCACAAGACAGTATAAAAACAGCACTCAATCCAATAAAAGGTATTATCCAATGTCTGATATTATTGTCTGTATAAAATGCTAGAGACAAAATGATAAGAGCGAAAAATAAAATAGCCCAAAAATAAAATAATGCCGCAATTCCAATCCAAATTGCAGCATCAAAAAGCTTCTTTTTAGTGTTTTTAGGCGAACGTAAACTAACTATTCTTCTTAAACCTAATAAAACAAAAAAGTTAGAAATTAATACATTTGAGTTGCTTGTAGTTTGTGAAATAAATAATAAAAACAAACTGAATAGTAATATTTCGTAATTGTTTTTATTGGTTAAACTATTCTTGCTCACAATAAAATTTAAAAGCAATATGGAAGCAAAAATTATAAAAAGTAAAACAGATTGTTTTATGACAACATCTAAAGAAAAATCAACATTAACTCTAGCCATTACAAAGGCTAAAATTGCAATAAAAAATACTAGGGCAAAATATAATGGTCTAGATTTATTAAAAAAGCTTGTTATCATTAACTGTTTTTGTATTTTTGCCTTGTAAATATACTAACTATAAAATAGTTAGTAATTAATAAATAAACACAAAATGAAAGATTTCTTTTACGCTATACAAGACTTATTTGTTAATGTTCTTTTTTCACCTCTTGATGCTTTAAGAGCTTTAGAGCTTGAAAACTGGTTTTTAGCTAATGGTATATCATGGATATTCATGATTATAGGTTTTATAGCCATGGTATATTGGATGATACAATTGAAAGGTTTTAATGATAATAATGAAGAAGATAAAAGTATTTCTTCTCATTCATTCTTATAGGTCGAATCCGATATCTTTACGATAATAAATCTTATCAAAATGTAGTTTTTCTATACTTTGGTAAGATTTTTTTATGGCCTCTTGGTAGGTATTTCCATAAGATGTAATAGCCATAACTCGCCCTCCAGAAGTCACAATATTACCATCTTTAATTTGAGCTCCTGCATGAAACGGGATAGAATCTGTTATTGCATCAACCCCTGTTATAATTTTTCCTTTTTCGTAAGCTTCAGGGTAACCTCCAGAAACAGTCATGATTGTAGTTGCTGCACGCTCCTCAATTTCAATATTTATTTTGTCCAAAGTCCCACTAGCCATAGCCTGAAGAATTTCAACAAAGTCATTTTTTAATCTAGGTAAAACAACTTCAGTTTCTGGATCTCCCATTCTTACATTATATTCAATAACTTTAGGGTCGTTACCAACTTTTATCAATCCAATAAACACAAATCCAACGTAAGGTAAATTATCCTTTTTAAAGCCTGCAATAGTTGGTTTTACAATACGCTCTTCAATTTTATTTAAAAACTCATTCGTTGCAAAAGGTACCGGAGAAACAGCCCCCATGCCTCCCGTATTAAGTCCCGTATCTCCTTCACCAATACGTTTATAATCTTTAGCTGTTGGCAATATCTTGTAATGCTCTCCATCAGTTAATACGAAACAGCTTAATTCAATTCCATCTAAAAATTCTTCTATAACAACCTTAGTACTTGCTTGTCCAAATTTAGCATCAACCAACATACTTTTTAATTCAGCTTTAGCATCATCCAAATCATTCAAAATAACTACACCCTTACCTGCTGCTAAACCATCAGCCTTTAAAACGTAAGGTGGGTTTAGAGTTTCTAAAAACACATAACCATTTTCAACAGTTTCTTTTGTGAAACTCTCATAAGCTGCAGTTGGAATATTATGGCGAAATAAGAACTCTTTTGCAAATTCTTTACTGCCTTCTAGTTCAGCCGCTTTCATTTGAGGCCCAATAACCGAAATGGCTTTAAGCGCCTCATCATTTAGAAAAAAATCATGAACACCTTGTACTAAAGGATCTTCTGGCCCAACAACAACCATATTAATATGGTTTTCTATTACTAATTTTTTTATTGCAGGAAAATCAGTTACACTAATATTTACGTTGGTAGCTACTTCTGCAGTACCTGAATTTCCTGGTGCAACAAATAGTTTTTCGCATTTTGAACTTTGAGCAATTTTCCAAGCAAAAGTATGCTCTCTTCCTCCCGAACCAAGTATTAAAATATTCATCTATTTTGTTTTAGTTTTCCGTCTTCACGGAAATGACAAATGACTGTTTTTTAATGCTGAGCATTAAAAGCTAGTTTTAAGTTTCCGCAAAAATAAAATTAATGCCTCTAATACACGAATATTTTTTATTTACTTTACAAACAATATTTCTTTAAAGTGAATTTATTCGATTTTTCATTACAATTAAATGGTTTTCCAATTAAGGAAGCGAGTCGTGTATTAAAATCTATTCAAAATATTGATACTAATAGTTATGAAACTTATCTCCATGACACAAAAAAAGAACTTCTAAAGTATCATCTTCAAAATAATGCATTTTATAAATCTTTCGCCAAAGGCATCAATATTGATGATTGGAATTCTATTCCTGTAATGACAAAAAGAGATTTACAGAAGCCGCTTTCCGAAAGACTTTCAAGTGGTATCTCAGAAAAAGACGTTTATATTAATAAAACTTCTGGTTCTTCGGGAGATCCGTTTGTTTTTGCTAAAGATAGATTTAGTCATGCCTTAACTTGGGCTGTAATACAAAACCGATTTGGTTGGTATAATTTAGATTTTAACAGCTCTAAACAAGCCCGTTTTTACGGTATTCCTTTAGATAAAAAAGGTTACTATAAAGAGCGTATTAAAGATAAACTTAGTAGTAGATTTCGATTTTCAGTTTTTGATTTGAGCGATACTGCTTTTGAAAAACATCTTAAAAAATTTCAAACCTTCCCTTTTGATTACATTAATGGTTATACTAGTGCTATTGTACAATTTGCTAAATTTCTTCAGAAAAAAAGCATGGTTTTAAAAGAAATTTGTCCTTCCTTAAAAGCTTGTATTGTAACGTCAGAAATGCTTTTTGAGGATGACAAAAGCCTTATGGAAACTCAATTTGGGGTACCAGTTATTAATGAATATGGTGCTTCTGAGTTAGATGTAATTGCTTTTGAAAACCCAAATGGCATTTGGCAGTTAAATAGTGAAACATTATTTGTTGAAATTCTAGATGAAAACAATAACATTTTACCTTACGGTGAAGAAGGTCGCGTTGTTATTACATCGCTTTACAATAAAGCACATCCGTTTATTCGATATGATATTGGTGATATTGGTATACTCTCCAAAGAAAGCACCTTAAAAATGGCTATTCTTGAAAAATTAATTGGTAGAACAAATGATATAGCTACTTTACCTAGCGGAAAAAAAGCTGCAGGTTTAACGTTCTATTATATAACTAAAAGTATTATTGAAGCAGATGGGAATGTTAAAGAATTTGTTATCGAACAATTAAATCCAAACACATTCAAAGTTATTTATGTAAGTGATAAAAACCTTAATCAAGAAAAAATAGAAATTATACGTTCTGAAATGGAAAAATACCTTGAACAAGGATTAGAAGTTAACTTTGTGAGACATGATCAATTAATTCGTTCAAAAAGTGGTAAATTAAAGCAGTTTACGTCCTACTTAAACCAAAATACATGAATATAACTATAGTAGCAGGTGCACGACCTAACTTCATGAAAATTGCCCCAATAATTGAAGCTATTTTAGAGAAGAAAAAAGAAGGTTTCAATATCAATTATAGGCTTGTACATACAGGTCAACACTACGATAAAAATTTAAGTGGCACTTTTTTTGAGGAACTTAATATTCCCCTTCCTGATGCTAATTTAGAGGTGAAAAGTGGGACACAAGCTGAACAAACAGCGGCTATAATGATTGGTTTTGAACATGAATTGAAACAAAATCCATGTGATTTAGTTATGGTTGTAGGTGATGTAACCTCAACAATGGCGTGCACAATAGTTGCTAAAAAAGCACATATAAAAGTAGCTCATGTAGAGGCTGGAATTCGCTCGGGAGATATGCGCATGCCCGAGGAAATTAATAGAATAGTAACTGATAGCTTAACGGATTATTTTTTTACAACTTCAAAACATGCCAACAAAAATTTAATCCAGTTAGGAGTTTCTAAATCCAAGATTTTTTTTGTGGGTAATGTGATGATTGATACGCTATTGAAAAATAAAAATAGACTACGAAAACCTTCAATATGGGAGAATTTAGGCTTAGCTAAAAAAAAGTATATGGTAATGACTTTGCATCGCCCAAGTAACGTTGACGAGGCACACCATTTAAAGCAACTCATCACTCAGATTGTTACTTTAGGAAAAGACTATCCTATTATTTTTCCTGTACACCCCAGAACACAAAAGCTTTTGAGTAGCTTAGATTTAAATTTTGGGAACCTGCATTATATAAGTCCTTTAGGCTATTTAGAATTTAATTATTTAATAAAAAATACCCTAGCAGTAATTACAGATTCTGGTGGTATTACTGAGGAAGCTACCGTTATGAATATCCCTTGTATAACGCTACGTGATACTACCGAACGTCCTGAAACTTGCGATATTGGCACCAATATTTTGGTAGGAAATGACTCTATTAAAATTGAAAATGCTTTTAAAATTTTAATGTCTGGTAAATGGAAACAAGCTATAATTCCTGAATTATGGGATGGAAATGCGGCAAAACGAATTATTCATCATTTAGCATCTATTTAATTTTTAGAATGAAAGATGTACTCATTATAACTAATTATTTTCCTCCCGAAACTGGTGCCGCTTCGAACCGTATTTTTCATTTAGCCGAAGGGTTACAAAAGCGAGATTTTAATGTAACCGTTTTAACGCCTTTACCCAACTACCCAAAAGGAAAAGTTTTTGAAGATTACAAAGGCTATTTTAAACATACTTCAAAAGAACAAAACATAACAAGCCATAGACTATGGATTTATGCCAGTAACTCAAAAAACAAACTACTGCGCCTGATAGCTATGTTATCTTATAGCTTTAGTTTGATATGGTTTTTTGTATGGAGCAAAATCCCCAAAACAGTTATTATCCAATCTCCGCCTCTACTTGTAGCTTTCACATCTGTATTTTTTTTACGTTCTAAAAAGCGCAAAATTATATTAAATGTTAGCGATTTATGGCCTCTTGCTGGTTTAGAATTGGGTGCATTTAAAAAGAATTTTAGCTATAAGCTCTTAGAAAAAATTGAACGATTTAATTATAAACATTCCAATTTAGTTTTGGGTCAGAGTGAAGAAATATTATCTCACATAACAGCACGCTTCCCTAAAAAAAGCACCTTTTTGTATCGTAATTTTCCAGATTTTAAAACATCGTTACATGAGCATAAGATAAACTCAAATCAAAAATTAAAGATGGTTTATGCGGGTTTATTAGGTATGGCCCAAGGTATTTATAAACTCTGTAAAAACTTAGATTATACTAAAATTCAATTTCATATATATGGTTCTGGTGCAGAACAACAAGCTATTGAACACTTGATTAAAATTGAACCCAAACTAGATATAGTTTATCATGGTGAAGTTTCTAGGGAGCAATTACATAGCATATTGACTAAATACGATTTCACTATAATTCCCCTACTCAACAGAATTTATGGTTCTGTACCTTCAAAAATATTTGAATATGCACGTTTAGGTATGCCTATGATGTATTTTGGAGGTGGAGAAGGAGAGAATATTATAAAAAAGCATGCTTTAGGATGGATTGCAGAACCAAGTAATTACAAATCTTTAAATCGTATAATTTCAAAAATAGATACTACGAAACTTGAATCAGAAAATAGAATTGCTATACAAAAAGAAGCTTTAAGTAATTTTGATTTTAACAACCAATTAAATCAACTTATAGCTCTAATTTAATATGCTTTTTCTTCTCCTTTTAATGCATTAGAAAGTGTTTGGATGATAATTTTGACATCTAATAACAAAGACCAGTTCTCGATATAAAAAATATCATATTTAACACGATTGATTATGTCGTTGTCCGTCTCTACTTCTCCTCTAAAACCGCTAACTTGGGCTAAACCCGTAATACCTGGTTTTACAAAGTGACGCACCATAAACTTATCGATTCTTTGTGCATACATATTGGTATGACTTACCATATGAGGTCTAGGGCCAACAACAGACATATCGCCAAAAAGTACGTTAAAAAACTGAGGTAATTCGTCAATACTAGTTTTCCTAATAAAAGACCCAACTTTTGTAATTCTTAAATCTCCTTTAGTGGCCTGGTGCAAATGTGCATTTTTATTTGGAGTCATGGATCTAAATTTAAAGCAATCAAACTCTTGATAGTTAAATCCATTTCTAGATTGTTTAAAAAACACAGGACCTTTGGACTCTATTCTAATAAGTATAGCTAGAATTGGTGTTAACCAAGATAACACGAACACTATAATAAATAAAGAAAACAGAATGTCAAATAGTCTTTTTACAAATTTATTTACTGATTCTTGTAGTGGAATTGCCCTTAATGAAAGAACAGGTATATAATCGTAGTACTCATATTTTAGTTTTTTAGAATAAATATCTTTATTATCTGGTATAAATTTAAGTTCCCGTAAATTATTATCTGCAAAGTCAATCAATCTATTTATTTGTTTATTAGATAATTCTGCTACAGAAAAATAAATTTCATCAATGCTGTTTTCTATTATATAATTAAAACAATCATCTAATAAAAAATCCTTTCTCCTTGTATCAAAATTGGCTTCAAATTTATAACCAAAGTCTATTCTTGTGTTAAACGTTCTTATTAATTGCCTTGATTTATCATTATCTCCAATCACAATTACTTTTCTTATATTTCCTCTGAGTACTGTCCTATATTTTTTTAACAAAAAAGTAGTTAAAAATTTAAAAACACAAATAAGGAGAAATATTATTAATAAATAATTGCCAAGCGCTAACCTACTCATAATTGGTTGTTTGAAAAATCCAATGAAAGCGTAAACAATTATTGAAAAAAGAATCATTTGTCTAAATAAAAGTGGGAGAATTTGAATTAGCCTTGTATTTCTATTGACATTGTAAAAGCTATTTTTTAATGAAATAATTATCCATGCAAAATTTATATAAACAATAAAAAAACAAAGATTATCTTTAAGATTTATCTCAAAATAAAATATAGTCATACTGAGTATGACTAAATCCATTAACCCAAATAAAGGTTTTATAAGATTTGAATATCTACCTTTTTTATAATCCACTTATCTCTTTATATGTTCTTTAAAATCCTTGTGAGCACTTTTATACAATTCATCTTCTGTTAAAGATTTAAAGTAGTTATAGGTAGTACTCATTCCTTCAGATCTAGAAATCTTTGGCTCCCAATTTAGTATTTTTTTTGCTAACGCAATGTCTGGTTGTCTTTGTAAGGGGTCGTCTTTGGGTAATTCTTTATAAACTATTTTTTGATTAGTCCCTGTAAGCTTTATAATCTCCTCAGCAAATGCTTTGATTGTTATTTCATGTGGGTTACCAATGTTAATAGGATTCGTATAGTTACTTAAAAGTAATCTGTAAATCCCTTCAACTTGGTCATCAACATAACAAAAAGAACGCGTTTGTGACCCATCACCAAAAACAGTTAAATCTTCGCCTCTTAGTGCTTGACCAATGAATGCAGGAATAACTCTTCCATCGTTAAGTCTCATTCTAGGTCCATAAGTATTAAATATTCGAGCAATTCGTGTTTCTAAACCATGAAAACGATGATATGCCATTGTTATAGATTCCTGAAATCGTTTTGCTTCGTCATAAACTCCACGAGGACCTATAGCGTTTACATTTCCATAATAATCCTCAGGTTGTGGATGAACTAAAGGGTCTCCGTACACCTCTGATGTTGAAGCTATGAGCATACGTGCATTTTTAGCTTTGGCCAATCCTAAAAGGTTGTGCGTTCCTAATGCACCTACTTTTAAGGTTTGAATTGGTATTTTCAAATAGTCTATTGGACTTGCAGGTGATGCGAAATGTAAAATATAATCTAAGTGACCTCTTAGTTCAATAAAGTTAGTAACATCATGAGCCACAAATTCAAAATATTCTAAGTCTAATAAATGTTCAATATTTCTTTTATCTCCAGTAATAAAGTTATCCATAGCTATTACGTGGTAACCTTCTTTAACAAATCTATCACATAAATGAGAACCAAGGAAACCCGCTGCTCCTGTTATAAGAATTTTTTTTTTCATTGGGTTTTATTCATTAAGATCATTTTCAAGCTATTATGCTTTCCACTGTTTATACAATTTTTCTACAGTTTCCTTAAATTCCTTTTCAAACCTTTCTTTACTAAATTTTTCAACACTTTTCCTTACTAATTTTGGGTCAAACTTAGTTTTTTCTATTTTTTCAACTCCTTCTATTACACCCTTTACTGACTGATCATAAAAAAATGTTCCACTTACACCATCTTTTACTGTTTCTAAAGCCCCTCCCTTACCATATGCTAATACAGGTGTGCCACAAGCTTGAGCTTCTACTGGAACAATACCAAAATCCTCCTCTGCAACAAAAATAAATGTTTTAGCTTTTTTCATATATGCTATCATCTCACTAGATGGTATATGCCCTAATATTTCGATATTTTTTGAAGCTTTAGATTTAATATTCTTCATTTCTGGTCCATCACCTATTACCAATAATTTTTTCTCTGGCATTTTTGAAAAAGCATCAACAATTAAATCAATTCTTTTATAAGGGACTAGTCTGGATGCAGTGATGTAATAATCTTCCTTTTTCTCTTGTAAGGTAAATTTATTAATATCTACTGGTGGATAAATGACTATGGAATCTCTACGATAAACTTTTTTAATTCGTTCTGCAATATAATTTGAATTTGCAATAAAATAATCTACTCTATTTGAATTTATAACATCCCAAATCCTAATATCTTTCAAGACTTTCTTTGCATACCAAGATTTTAACCCTTTAAGGTTACTCCTTTTGAGGTAATCATGGTATAAATCCCAAGCGTATCTCATGGGAGAGTGACAGTAGGAAATATGTAATTGGCTTTGATTTGTTAACGCTCCTTTAGCAATTGAAGCAGAGGATGATAAAACTAAATCATAATCCGTCAAATCAAATTGTTCTATAGCTAATGGGAATAGTTGAAGAAACTTTCTGTGATTGCTTTTGGCTGTTGGCAATTTTTGTATAAAACTGGTATTAACTTGTTTCCCTTTTAGAATAAATTCTCTCTCTTGATCATTAAGAAAGTCTACTAAAGCGAAATGCTCTAAATCTTGCCAAATATTATTAAAAGAATGTATAACTTTCTCAGCACCACCATTAATATAGTACCAATCGTGAATCAGCGCTTTTTTCATTTGCTGTTAATATCTTGAATTGCTAAAATACATTTTTCTAATTTCTTAAATGATTTATTCCAACTATACTTTTCTAAATTATATTCAGGCTTAAGTTTTGTGTTTAAGCCTTGTAATATTTTAGCTTTAATATCATTAATATCGTAAGGGTCAAAATAAATTGCTTTTTCACCACATACTTCTTTGAATACCTCTATGTTTGAAACACAAACTTGTAAGCATTGACTCATAGCTTCAATGATAGGGATCCCAAAACCTTCATATACACTTGGATAAACAAACATTCTGGCATTTTTATAATAATTTGTCAATTCTTTATCTGAAATATTTTCCAAAAAAATTATTCTATTATCCATTTCGAAATATTGAATAGACCCTGAGAAGTGTTTATTAAAATTTCCAATAACATATAAATTCAAATCTTGTTCTTCAATTAATTTAAAAGCTTGAGTTAGGTTATTAAAATTTTTTCTGGGATGATGAGATGAAACTGTTAAGATGTAATTTTTACTTCTAATAAAACTATTTTCTACCTTTTCCAAAAACACAGAACTAATACCGTTATAAATTACAGTTATTTTTTCCTCATCTAAGTTTAATTCTTCTACTATTTCTTTTTTGGAAGTGGAGCTTACCGTTAAAACATGCTTTGCTTTTTTTGCTATAAGAGGTATCATTAGATTATACGTAAGAGAGAATAGCTTAGAAAACCATTCAGGTTTCACTCTAAATGCCAAATCATGAATAGTAACTATTTGTTTTTTAACGAATATAGGTGCAGTGTTACAAAACGAAATGAGTAACTTATTCTTTCTTAAAATATAAAATTGAAGGATTATTTGCTCCCACAAATGCCCTTTTAACAAACCCCAACCAATAGTTTTTGCTTCAAGGTATTCGGCTAATTCCTTGTGTATAATATTACTAGGAGTAACAAACTCTACAGGAATGTTGGACTTTTTTAGCTCTTTGGAAAGCTCTATAGCAAAACGCTGTACACCTGATATTGGCTGAGTTAAAAATCTAGCGTTAATGTATATAGTTGGTTGCTTCAATGTTGGACTTTTTATTAAAAAATAAATATGATAAAATAAGGCTATATAAAATTATTCCTTGTTGACGAATTAATATTACTTCGGTCATAGAAACAAAAAGTAAAAATAAATAGGTGTATAAAAATAGTTTATTGTTTTTACCCCAAGCAAATTTTAAAACCTTCAATTGAAACATTATAAATATTACTAATCCTAATAAACCATGGGAAATTAAAATAAAAAGAAATAAGTTATGAGGATTATTTGAATAAAATGGTGTTTTAATATTCATGCCTTCATAGGTTCTTTCTAAATTTTTAGAAACATTCCCTGTTCCAAAACCCAATAGCACTCTTTCACTAATAAGTTGACCTGATGCTTTTAACATAATTATACGCTCAGAGCCTTCTCCTACTTCAGAAAGCTTATTAAACCTCCATTTATTGTAGGGTGTAAAGATAAAAACCGTTGCAAAAAAGATTAATGATAATAAATAAATTACAAATTTCTTGAGGCTGTTACAAGTATATACAATGCCCAACAAAATTACACTAAGAAGTGGCATTCTTTTCCCAAGTAAAATCATAGCAAAAAATAATAAAAATGCCAAAATAAGTAAGTAAACATTTCTGGTTTTTTTAAAACTAAAAAATAGCAATATAATGTTAATACCTAATTGTATAGAAAAATAAACGGCATGGTAATTTCCTCTTAATGTATGTGGTAGGTGAATGAGTTCAAAATGTTCTTCTGGTCTTGTATAGAATTCTACGGCACTAAAAACACCATATAATAACGCCAAGATTGAAGAAATAGTGAGCACCCATGTTAACTCAAGCATATTGTACTTTTCTTGATTCATAAAGAAAAGAAAGGGCAAAAAAATAATAGGGGAAATTCTGAGCAAAAATTCAAATTGGGCGTTTTCAAAATTTCTTAACCAAAAAAGGCTTATCACAAAAAAGGCTGACAGTGCAAAACATAAGAAAACGTCTTTTATATTCTTTAAAGTTTTATTCCTTGAATAAAAAAAACCAAAAAAGATATAAATTCCTAAACTCACAGAATTCAAAGCAAACGAAAAAGGCAAAGAAAAAAAAACAAAACTTAATAATAGAATATAGATTTTCTCAACACTAGTTTTGCTACTTAAATATTTTAACATTTCTAAAAATAAGATAGGTAAAATTAAATAAAATAAAAGCAATAATAAATCTATTTAGAAATATTCCATTATATCGTGGAAACTCAGCTACCCAAAGAAAAAACATTGGGTATACACTCCAAGCATACAGACTTCCTGTTTTTAATTTAAACCATATTCTAAAAAATAATGTAAAAAAAGTTATTAAAAAAGTAACTCCTAAAACTATTCCGAAATCTGTATAAGTATATGATAATCCGCCAAAATTTGTGTAATCTCTCCAGTGATACTTGCCAAAATCAATATTGTGACCGGTTTCTATTTCAATGCCTGTAATACGCCTAATTACTCGACCAGCCCATTCCAAATAATTCGTCGTTTCAAAAGACAAGCCATTCTCGAAAACATAATAAAATTTATTTTGTGTATCTCCATAATAATTAAAAAAGCGTTCTAAAGTCCATTGCAACTTAAACCATACATCCATATTTTTATCACCATATTGATCACTAAATTGTCGAGATAATTCTAGTAAAACAAAAAATAATAACAAAAAAGCAAAATACTTCAGAAATTTCGTAACTAAAACTCTCTTGTTTTTAAGTGTAACCAAAACAAGTATTATGGGTAAAACAAACTCAAGTATAGCAAGCCTTTCTGCTAAATAAATTGATCTTGTTAATAATATTAACCCTAACAACACAACAAAAACCTTATTCCATTTTAGCTTATTTTGAAAAGTATAAAGTAAGTAAGGGACAATAAAGAACAAATAAAACTGAGATAAAATATTAATTCCGCCAAAATCTGCTAAAGAAGCCTTTGATGCATGAATATTTCCATCATATGTTAAATAAGCATTTGTAGCAATCAAAATGTTCATCAATGTTGCAGTATATATAAACACTTTACTGATTGTAAACCAAGTCTTTGTTACTTTTGGAACCACTATATCTTTTGCTTCAAACCGCTCTAACTTCAAACTAGGGTGTCCAGATAGTATTCTAGAAAATATAACTATGGATAATAACACAAGACAAAATAATGTATGTCCCCAAAACCCATATACCTTTTCAAAAGGGAAAAAATATGAAGGATACAGATAAGGAATATACCACAAAAATATTAACGCAGATATAGCAATAAATGGAGAAGAAATAAGGTATTTTAGTTTAATTTTCATTAATCAATAATTAGTTTATTGCAAAGTTCGTCCCAACTAGATACATTAGCCTTTAAATCAAAATTTTTTCCATATTCTAGGCATTCTTTTATTGCTTTATCAATGTCTTTTTCATCTTTATAATAGAATGAATTCTTTCTAGACGACTTTAGAAAATGTGCTGAAATAATGGGTAGACCACAATAAGTATATTGATGTACTTTTAAACTATCAGTTAGAGATTCTCCCCCTTTGGAATATAAAATAGTATGTAATCCTATGTCTGCGTACTTTACATAAGGCACTGTTTTGTTAAACATCATTTCTCCATAATACTTTATATTATCAGCAACAACCTCCTTATTCAATGGCCCTATTATATGGAAAGTTATTTCTGGATAGTTAAATGCAGCGTACTTTAAAAACATGTAATCTAATCCTGTTACACCAATAAAAACAGCATTTAAAGTATTTTGTTTGTATGGGTTTTTGTATTCACTATCATACAAATCTTTATTAATGCCATGAAAGTGCAATTTAATATTTGCCTCGTTAGACTTTCTATTCAAATTGTTAAGTATATATGAGCTAGGAACACTTACTAGATTAAATTTACTTAAATTATTTTTTTCGAACTTTATTAAAGATGGATGAGCATTTAAAATGCCTAAATCGTCTGACGCTCTGTAAACAAACCTTGCATTAGGGTTAAGTTTTTTTAATTTTGAGAACAAAAAAAGTCCAGGTGTAGATTCAAAAATTATTATATCCGATTCTTTAATTTTCTTATTTAAATCTTTATTAAAGGGGAAAATAAGATATAGTTTATATAAATAAAAAGTTAAGAAATTAATAATTCTATTTTTAAAATTAAAAATGTGAAAAGGGGTAAAATGAACGTAAGAAAAGCTATTTTTTCCATGAGATACTAGCTTATTTAATTTTAAGCTTAATTTATTAAAATAGTGTTGTTTTTTAAAACGAAAAATAAGACTACATGGGGCAGTTATAAAAACAATACTAAAACCTCTATTTAGAAATGCTTCCGCGAATAGATGAAAGCCAGCCTTTCTTTTAGATTTATAAAAGTGTCCGGAAACAATAATGACTTTTTTCAATTTAGTTTTTCTTAATTAATGTTTGTCTAGTTTTCTAATTATTTTTGCAGGGTTACCTGCAATAATCATCGATCCTTCCAAGAAACTTTTAGTAACAACAGATCCAGAGCCAACAATTATATTATTCCCTAGTTCTACACCTGGTAATATTATAGAATTCATTCCTATCCAACAATTCTCACCAATAATAACATCTTTTCCTGGTAAATGTTTTTCCAAGTTAGAAAAATCGTGATTAGCTGTTATGATTCCAACATTTGGTGCAATATAAACACCTTTTCCTAACTTTATGTCAGCAGCAAAATTTTGAAAATAACAACCCGCTGACTGGAAATTATTAATATCATTTATATCAAAATGAATTCGTTTATAATTGGAAATCATAGTTGAATGATTGACTGGCCATGGGATATGTCTATTAAAACCTAATATTTTTTGTCTCCATATTCCAGTTAAAACCCATCCCCAACCTTCATTAGTTTTAAAATATCTTCCTTTAAAGAATTTCTTATCATAAAATAATGGAGCTATTATTTTAAGAATAGTAATCGTTATTTTTACTAGAATCTTTTTCATTGTTAGCTTAAGTTAAAATATTTTCTCAAAAAGCAAGAACTTAATAATTGCAAAACCAATAATGGTTGGTATAACCAATTTTAAAATAATTAACCAATAGTTTTTTAGTCCAATAGTTAAAAACTTATGAATTAAAAACGAAGAGTAAACAAAATAGGAAATTGCACTCGTTACACTAAATAAAACAATAGTTATATCTATATCTTTAAAATAAAAAACACCTAGTCCTAATCCTAATAGCCTAAAGAGTGACATAAAAAAAATAAAAATAAACCCTAGGCCTTGTCTCTCTTTTATTATTATTATTGAGGCTATTGGAGATGTTAAAAAATTAAAAAACAACCATGGCGTCATAATCATAGCATACTTTCCAGATAATTCCCATTCTTGTCCAAAAACAAAACCAAATAATTCTTGTCCAAAAAAAGCTATTATGGCAAAAGGAATTATAGAGAAAACAAGCTTTTTATGTAAATCTAATACTAATTTAGAAAACTTTTCGGGTTCGTTTTTTAAAGAAGAGCCTTGTTCAAAAAAAACTTGCCCTACTGCTCCTCCTATTAATGATACAGGCATTGTTAAAACCTTAAAGGCTTGAAAATATAACCCTCCATAAACAGACCCAAAATAAGATGGCAACATAAGGATTGGGGCTTGTATTGAACCTATATTCAATAAGCTAGACGGAACATCAAATAACGGGAATTTTTTATGCCTTTTTAAGGTTGCTACAAGCTGTTTTGTATTTAGCTTTTTATACATGTTAGTGTTCTTTATTAATAAAACACTAATCTCTGCAATAGTAGCCATAAGGTAACCTACGATTAAACCGAAATATTTTAAAAAGTACAGGCCTAGTTGAAAAATTGATAACGATATTGATCTAACAACTTTACCATAAGCTATAGTTTTGTACTTTTTTTTTTTTGTACTCAAAAATGTCAAAAGTTTACTAAACCCTATTAGAGCAATTGACACTACTAATAAATATTTCCATTTCTTCAAGCCTTCAACTTGTAAAAAAGGAATCTTATCAAAAAATAAAGCAAAAAGTATCAAAAAAATAACACTAAAAAAGATAATAGTAGTAACTGTGAGAGTGGTAATTTTTTTCTGCTCAATTTCATCATCAGTATTCATAACAGCCATTTCGAATTTTCCAGAAACTATCTCTGATAAAATCAGTGTTATACTAGTAAACATACCTAAAACGGCAAAATCTGATGGGCTGTAAATTCTTGTTAATATTGGAGATATCAATACAGGAATCATTTGGGCAACAGTAGTGCCTGAGACCAATGTGATGACATTTTTTGCGAATTCATTTTCTAATATCTTTTTTAAAAAGCTTGTCATCAATTGGTTGCTTGATCCTTATTTTGTTTACTTAAAATTCTAGTAACAATTTCTTGACCTATATTCAAAGAAGAAGTTGCTGCAGGAGATGGAGCATTAATTACATGAACCCCATTCTCTGTATATTCAATCAAAAAATCATCAACTAAACTACCGTCTTTACCACAAAGTTGAGCTCTTACTCCAGATTCTCCAATTACTAAATCTTCTTCTTTAATTTTAGGGATTAATTTTTGTAAAGATGTAACAAATGCTTTTTTGGAGTAAGACCTATACATTTCATACATTCCAACTTTCCAATATTTTAGTGCAATTTTGATAAACCCTGAATAGGATAAACTCTCTAAAAGCTCTTTTATATTAATATCCCTTTTTGTATAACCTTCTCTTTTAAAAGCTAATACAGCATTTGGACCAGCATCTACTTTACCATTAATCCTTCTTGTAAAATGGACTCCTAAAAAAGGAAAACTAGGGTCTGGTACTGGATAGATTAAGTTTTTTACTAGATGTGTCTTATCCTCTTTTAATAAATAATACTCTCCTCTAAAGGGTATTATTTTATAGTCTAGACCAACCCCATCCATTTTAGCTATTTTATCTGAATATAATCCAGCACAATTAACTAAAAATTTCGCTTTAATTATCTTATTTTCAGTCTTAATATTATAACCATCTGTTTGTTTTTCCAAAGTAATTACTTTGTTGTTAAAAGTATAACTTGCTCCCATTTCTAGTCCAATTTGATACAATCGCCTTGAAACTTTTTTATAATCTACAATTCCTGCTTGTGGTACATAAATACCTTTTGTTCCAGAAACATTGGGTTCTATCTTTTCAAGACCTTCTTTATCTAGTAGTATTAAATTATTTAGACCGTTTTGAACTCCCCTATCATAAATAGCCTTTAATTTCTTTTCCTCGTTTTTGCTTGTTGCAACAATAATTTTTCCACAAATTTCGTGTGGTATTTTTTCTCTTTTACAAAATTCTAAAAGAAGGTCGTATCCTTTTTTACAATTAATAGCTTTTACACTACCTGGTTTGTAATATATCCCAGAATGAATAACACCACTATTATGCCCTGTCTGGTGAGATGCGATATCGTTTTCCTTCTCAATTACAACTATACTAAGGTTTTGGTTTTCCTTTAAAAGGTTGTACGCTACCGATAATCCTACAATACCTGCTCCAATTACAGCAACATCATACTTCATAGTTTAATTATTGATTGCTAATCGTTAAAAAATAACTTTATTGCGCTTACTACTTGTTCAGCAGATTCTATAGGTATATGCTCTCCGATAGGTATACTCAATAATGATGTGTCCAATTTGTTTGCCTTAAAATCAGAACTGGCCATATTAAGATAGCTGTAAGCTTTCAATTTAGGTAAGGCTATTGGGTAATGTATTCCTGTTTGAATCCCATTTTCTGAAAGATATGCTTTAAGTTCATCTCTGTTTTCTAACCTAATTACAAATAAATGATATACTTGCCTAACATCCTTAGAACGTTTGGGCAAGATTATTTCTGTAACACCCTTTAAATTTTCAAGATAATAATCTGCAATTTTTATACGATGATTTGTCCACTTATCTAGGTGTTTCAACTTCACATCTAAAATAGATGCTTGCAAAGTATCTAGCCTACTATTCCTGCCTTCGAAGACGTGATTATACTTCTCTACACGCCCATGGTTAGCAATCATTCTCGTTTTTATTGCTAAGTTTTCATCATTGGTTACGATAGCGCCTCCATCTCCATAGGCTCCTAAATTCTTACCTGGATAAAAGCTGAAGGTTCCAATATCACCTATAGCTCCAACTCTTCTCCCTTTATATTCTGCGCCATGAGCTTGTGCGCAATCTTCTATAATTTTAAGTTTGTATTGTTTGGCTATATCCAAAAGCATGTCCATATCACACGGATGACCATAAAGGTGTACCGCTATAATTGCTTTAGTTTTATCAGTAATTACAGCTTTAATACTTTCCTCTGAGATAGTATAACTATCTTCTTCACAATCACAAAAAAGCACTTTAAATCCTGATCTTGTCACAGCTTCAGAACTTGCAATAAAGCTATTTGCTGGAACAATAATTTCTGAGTCTTTTGGAAGATTAAGCGCTTCTATTGCTATCTCTAAAGCATCAGTACCATTAGCAACACCTACACAATAATCTGCTTGTTGAAAGCTCGCAAAATTTTTCTCAAAAAGTGTTAGTTTCTCTCCTCCTATAAAAGAGGATGTATTGATTATATTCTGAATAGAAGTATCTATTTCTTC
Organism: uncultured Algibacter sp.; assembly: GCF_947490405.1. Lineage (GTDB taxonomy): Bacteria > Bacteroidota > Bacteroidia > Flavobacteriales > Flavobacteriaceae > Algibacter_B. Next base: position 64,590 of record NZ_CANLGU010000002.1, read on the forward strand.
TTTTATTGAAAGATATTGCTTTTGTAAATCTAGAAATTTTATCATTCTTATTTTATTTTCTTTGCTGGGTTTCCTGCATAAACCCCTGGTTTTTCTATGTTTTTTGTAACAACAGCACCAGCACCAATAACTACATTATCACATATTTTAATGGGTAAAATAGTAGAATTAGAACCAATAGACACATTATTACCTATGTTTGTTGATTTCCATTTTGACTGATCTCCTCCTGCTGGACCTCCATCACTAAATAAGTCATTAATAAACATTACTCCATGACCTATAAAACATTTACTGCCTATAGTAACTAACTCACAAATAAAGGTGTGTGATTGAATTTTGCTTTCTCTACCAATTATTACATCTTTTTGAATTTCAACAAAAGGACCTATAAAACAGTTATCTCCAATTTCACATCCATAAAGATTTACAGGCTCAACAATTTTTACATTATCACCAAATGAGCAATCTTTAACTCCTACTTTAAGCTGCTTATACACTTTTATTTCTATTTTCTATTTTTCGGTATATTTTGTCTATAATTTCAACAGTTTTCAAGCCTTCAAACCCATTGGCTGAAATAACTCCATCATTCAACAAAACTTCTACAACATTTTCATATACTTTATCATGATTAGACATAGATCCTTGGTACTGACCATAATTATTAGCCGTATTTCCTTTGGCTAAATTTTCTATTTTATATTCCTCAATATTTTGATATTCTAGTTCATTAAGGTATTGTCCTCCAATTTTCAGAGTTCCTTTTTCTCCAAATATTGTTAAAGAACCCTCCATGTTTTTACCATAACTATTAACTGTATAATTAATAGTTCCAAGAGCTCCATTGTAAAACTCCAAAGCAATTACACCATTATCATCAAATTCTGTTATTCCTTGATGATTAAAATTACCTCCAAAAGCCTCAACATTTTTAACGTCTCCAACTATCCAATATAATAAATCTATAAAGTGACTAAATTGAGTATAAAGTGTTCCGCCATCTAGATTTAATGAACCTTTCCAGGAATCTTTGTAATAATCAGGGTTTCGATTCCAAAAACAGTTCAGCTGAGCAGAATAGATTTTTCCAAGTTGTCCTTGTTCAACAACTTTTTTTACGGCTTCTACAGGAGGGTTAAATCGATTTTGTTTTACAATCATTAATCGCTTGTTGGCTTTTTCTGCTTCCTTTATCATCTCACCACAATCGTGAACACTAATTGCCATTGGTTTTTCGCAAAGCACATGAAAACCAGCTCTTAAAGCTCGAATAGTATGTGTTGCATGCAATCCGTTTGGAGAGCATATTGCTATCAAATCTACCTCAGGTTCATTTGATAGCATTTCTTCGATAGACTTATATGCATTGGCATTATATTGTTTTGACAAAGTTTGTGCTTTATCAAATTCAATATCACAAACTGCTTTCAGGTTACCGTTGTTGTTTATGTGTCCTGCGTGTCTAGTACCTATTCTTCCACATCCTACAATGGCAAAATTTAGTTTCTTACCCATTTTTTTTAACTTTTATTAAATTATAAGGCTCTTTAAAGTTGTTTTTTATGCATGATTATTTTAGAAGTGAAATTTATACAATAATTAATGATTTCACATGCCTAAAACTGAATTTTTAGGTCGCCTTGCAAAAGTACGATAATTGTTTATTTTAACAAGATTTATATTATGCAACAAATTATTTTCTGACAAGATTAGTTTTGCAAAGTCATACCAGGTCATTACTTGGTTATCGGAAAAATGAAAAACCCCAAAATCTCGTCGTTTTTTATGGATTAATTGAATAATAAATTTCGATAAATTAACAGTATCTGTTGGACAGCCTTTTTGTTCGGTAGTAATTGAGAGTTCCTTTTCTGATTTGCCTTTTTTTACGATAGTTTTATAAAAGTTATGCCCATATTTTTTACTGTATAACCATGATGTTCTTACAATAAAATATTCAGTCATAATATCCTGAATATACTCTTCCCCTAGCAACTTAGATTTCCCATAAACATTAATTGGGTTAGTTTCGTCTTTTACTAGATAAGGCTCAACTTTCTCACCATCAAAAACATAATCTGTAGAAATATGAATCAGAATAGTACCGTTTTGGCTACATGCTTCTGATAAATTTTTAACGCCTTTAGCATTAATGTTATATGCTATTTCTGGTGTTTTTTCAGCTTGTTCAACACTAGTATATGCTGCGCAATTAATACAATAATCAAAATCCGTATTGCGAAAAAAGGCATCAATATCATTTTTTTTTGTAATATCTAATACTTCTTTTGAAGTAAAAACAAAGTCTAGTCCTTTAGTGTTATTTTTGAAAAGTTCTTTTAGGGTTTTTCCTAATTGACCATTCCCACCTGTTACAAGAACTTTTTTTATCATCTAAATAGATTTTCAAATGTTGGTAGGTTCTTATCTTTTTCAGAAATAATCATATCCTTTTCAGCTAATCCCCAGTTTATATTTAAATATTTATCATTAAAAATGATTCCAGATTCAGAAGGTTTATTGTAATAGTTGTCACATTTATACGAAAAAATTGTATCATCTTCAAGTACTACAAACCCATGAGCAAAACCCCTAGGTACATAAAATTGCTTTTTGTTTATCCCATCTAGTTCTATTGAAAAGTGTTTCCCAAATGTTGGTGAGTCTTTTCTTAAATCAACACAAACATCTAAAACCTTTCCTTTAATAACTTGAACTAATTTAGATTGAGCTGCCTTACCTACTTGAAAATGTAATCCTCTTAAAACACCTTTTGAAGATTTCGATAAATTATCTTGAACAAAATTAGAATTAATACCTGTTTCTGTAAAAAATGTTTTTTTATTAAACGATTCTAAAAAAAAACCTCTTTCATCCTTAAAAACCTTGGGTGTAATAACGTAACACCCTCTTAGATATGTTTCTTCAACTACCATTTATTAACTCAATTGTTGAAGATAGTCACCATAACCGCTTTTTAGTAGTGGTTGTGCTAATTTATTTAATTGTGTCTTGTTTATGTAGCCCATTTTATAAGCTACTTCTTCAATACACCCAATTTTTTGACCTTGACGTTCTTCAATAACTTGAACAAATTGGGAGGCTTGCATTAGTGATGAAAATGTTCCTGTATCTAACCATGCCGTACCTTTATCTAAAATTTGAACATTAAGAATTCCTTTGTTTAAATAAACTTTATTGACATCTGTAATTTCTAATTCTCCACGCTTACTTGGTTTAATTTTTTTTGCAATATCTACTACTGAATTATCATAAAAATATATTCCTGGAACAGCAAAATTAGATTTTGGTTTATCTGGCTTTTCTTCAATAGATATTGCCTTATTAAATTGGTCAAACTCTACTACACCATAACGTTGAGGGTCTTGAACATGATAAGCAAAAATAACTCCACCTGTAGGGTTAATGTTATTTTGTAATGTTTTATACAAGCCTGAACCGTAAAAAATATTATCGCCTAGAACTAAAGCAACACTATCTTTTCCAATAAATGTTTCTCCAATTATAAAGGCTTCTGCTAATCCTTTTGGCTCTTCTTGAATTGCATAATCAAACTTACATCCAAAGTCTTCTCCATTTCCAAGAAGGTCTTTGAACTTGGGAGAGTCTTTTGATGTTGAAATAATTAAAACTTCTCTAATTCCAACTGATAGTAAGGTTGTTAATGGATAATAAATCATGGGTTTATCATAAACAGGCATCAACTGCTTACTCACTACTTTGGTAAGTGGATACAGCCGTGTTCCTGAGCCTCCTGCTAATATAATTCCTTTCATTAATCTATCCTCTTCCTTGATACTTTTTAATATACCAATCTATGGTTTTTCTAATTCCTGTTTCAAAATTTTCTTCAGCTAACCACCCTAAGTTACTTTCTAGCTTAGATGCATCAATAGCGTATCTATAATCGTGACCTGGTCTATCTTTTACAAACGTTATGTGTTCCTTATAAGATTTGTCTTTTGGTAAAATATTGTCCAAAATCTCACATATTGTATTCGCAATATATAAATTATTTCTTTCGTTTTTACCTCCAATATTATAAGTCTCTCCTACAATACCTTTATTAAAAGCTAAATCAATACCCTTACAATGGTCTTTTACATAAAGCCAATCTCTAATATTTTTCCCATCTCCATAAATAGGAATATTTTCACCTTTTAGAGCCTTTCTTATAATTGTTGGTATTAACTTCTCGTCATGCTGTTTAGGTCCGTAATTATTTGAACAATTGGTTGTTACAACATTTAATCCATAGGTGTGAAAATAACTTCTAACAATAAAGTCTGATGATGCTTTTGAAGCACTATATGGGCTATTAGGAGCATATGCAGTGTTCTCAGTAAAAAAACCTTGATCTCCTAAAGTTCCATAAACCTCATCAGTTGATATATGAAGAAATCTTGATTTAATATGGTTAGAATTCACTTTATACGGAGCCAACATCCAATGGTTTTTTGCTACATCAATTAAATTAAATGTTCCTAATACATTGGTGCTTATAAATTCGTTTGGCGATTTAATCGAGTTATCAACATGAGATTCTGCAGCAAAATGAATAACTCCAGAAAAATTATGTTCTTTAAACAATTTTTCAATCAATTGTCTATTACAAATATCCCCTTTTAAAAACGTATAATTTTTGTTCCTCTCTATTTCTTCTAAATTAGAAAGCTCACCTGCATAAGTGAGCTTATCTAAGTTTACAATTTTAATATTAGGATATTTGTTTAAAAAATAAACTATAAAATTCGAGCCAATAAAACCTGCCCCGCCTGTTATTAAAATAGTCATTAATTATATTTCGTTTTTATATTTTTCTAAGAATTTAATAAAATGAAGAGTAAGTAATATCATAGACGCTAGTATCATAAGAACAAGTGCATAGTAAATTTTAAAATCTAATGGTGTTCCTAAAAATTCTTTGGTATTATCTATAGTTCCCTGATTTTCTTGACTCGATACCACTTCTACTATAAACTTTTTATCCTCCTTTTCCCTTTGTATTTGAACAAGCTCTCTACGTAATTCAACATCATTATTGTACAATTCAAACTCTTTTGTAACATTTTTATCTTCATTGTTATCAATAGTTATACTAGTTTGCGAGCCTACAGGTTTTTCCAAAGGTTTCTCTAAAACTTTTTTATAAACACTTTGTAAATCTTTCGAAGCTTCTAAAGATTCTAGAATTGTCTTTTCTAAATTCATCAATTCTGTTAAGTCCTTTTTTTGCTCGATTTGAAAAAATTCCGTTGATGCAATTTTATCTACAATTTTTGAGATAACAGTACCAAAAACAGCTTTCTCTTTAGCTTTTATTATGATTCTTTGTACTGGATAATGAAATTCCTTTGAGTTTTTTACATAATTTTCAAAAGTTACTGATGATGCAATTATCGAATCCAATCCCTTTGTATATTCGTCAAAATTCTCTAGTTTATCGTTTTCTGTAATAACAGACTCTACTTCTAACTCGAGAATAGAACCTGCCTTAATAGAATTAATATCTAGAACAGAACCTAAAGTAACTGAATCTCTCTCTGCTATTAATTCATTGTAGTAATCTATGGCTCTGTACAAATTCTCTCCAGTATCATAATTTTGTTTTATTACTGTTGTTGATTTATAAATTGGTTCACCTTTGCTTTGCCTGTAATAACCATAAGCAAAACCTATTATACCTGCAATAATAATTTTTATTATATGCTTTTTTATGAAAAATATTAACCATACAAATGACAAGAATAGTTTTTTTAATATGTTTGAAATAAACTGAAATAATTTTTCAAACGTATTTCCAATCACCTTAAATATGTGTCCTAAATCTAATTCTTCAGATTGCTGTGGTTTTTGCAGATCTTTACTCATAATTTTATTTTAATTAAATATTTGTTCTAGTATTGTTCTTGTAATTACATAAGTGGGTTTTACTCCAGAAGTACCTAGGCCTCCTGAAGCTAATGTTGCACCTGTTTTTAATGGATTATCACTTGCATAATAGGCATATCTTATTTTTACATCAGGCTTAATACTGCCTCTTACTTTTGAAGCGGCTTGAATGGCTTTTTGGTAATGCGCTCCTTCCATTTCTAAACCTATTACTTGCCAAGTAGAGTTGTAAAAAAATTTTAGAATATCCTTGTTTTGTAATGAAGTTCCAAGAACAGTAATCATAGACCCCTCACATATACTAATTCCTTGCCCTTCTATATCTTCTCTTTTTAATTCATTCTTAAATGGATAATTATCTGCTGTTCCTTCAAAAATATGTGCAGATGGAATCATAATATCTCCTTTATCACCTTCTAATATACCCGCTTTACCCATAATTGAAATTGAATCTACATTAAGATGGCACTTTTTTTTATTTTTCTTATAGGGCTTTAGTAATTCATCAATAGTCTCATAAGCCTGCTCGCCAAATGCATAATCCATCACTAATATAACAGGTTTTTTTTGTTTCAAGTGTTTTTCAGAGACTTTAATGTTCATCAATGAAACGTCTAACTTAGTTGTATCAAATATTTGAACATCAATATTAGTTCCAGACTTATCCTCAACATAAATCATTCCTTTAAGTAATGCTTGTTTGGTAACTTTGTCTCGTAATGCTTGATTTTCTTTTTTACTCAACAATTGATATACTTCAAAATCATCTTTCTTATTAGATTGATCTTTCAAAACGTTATTAGCGTATAAGGTATTCATAACGCTATGCATATTGGCACTAATTATATGGATTGGTCTTTCCAACAAATCATTTTTATGCAACGCCTCTTTAATATAATCAGCCCAAATCTCTCCATGAATATGGTGCCCAATACGTTCTCTTAGAACTGGACTAAAGGTAATAGTACGTTTTTGGTTATTTATCAACTCTTCGATAGCAAGTTTTCCCAACCAATAAACAATGTGTAATAATCTTTCCGGTTGAGAAGGGATTGCAAACTCATCATAAATAGAACTTAATTCATTGAAAGTTCTTCCTAAAATATTAGCTGTGTGTGTAATAGCAATTTCTCGTTCTTGTTGGGTAAGTTTCTTTTTTGATAAAACTGCTTTTTCAAGTTTAACCCAATCTCTTGTTGTTGCTCCATCTTCATCAACAATAACACGATTACCGATTTTATGAGACTCAATAAAAAGAAAAGTAAGATGGGTTAAGATGTCGTAAATTTCAGATCGTCCTCGAGTAATTTCGATATTCATCTGCTCATCATCAATCCTATAACAATTACGGCGACGTTTTTCTGGGATTATAGGTTTAAAGTGAGAATTTGAATATCCTTCGTCACTTGTTAAGTTTATAAATGTACATTCTTCAATGCCTTGAGGAAGCCTATCAATAACGTAAATTAAACCTTCTAATTCTGCTTTTTCATCTCCTACAGATCCGTAAATTTCTGGTCTCAGAAGAAGTAAGGATTTCCTTAAGGTTTCGCCAGATATCCCCATAGGCTTATAAAAACCTCTATTAAATAAATGACGCATAGTAATATACATACGCTCTATCGCATTGGAGCTTTCTTGAGCACGTGTTCTCTCATGATGTTTTTTACTACTCATAGTTTAATTTGGTTGGACAAATATACTATTATTTACTTTAATTTTTGTGGGGTTGCTAAATATCAAATATTACTTAAACTCTACTATTTGTAAGAGGTATACCAATTGTAGAGTTTCTCTATTCCCTGTTCAATTTCAATTTTATGTTTCCACCCTTTAGAATTAATTTTAGACACATCTGTAAGCTTTTTTAAAGTGCCATCTGGTTTTTTAGAATTGTAGATAAAGGTGCCTTTATAACCAATTATACGCTTTATTGTTTCTGCTAAGTCTTTTATTGAAATATCTTTTCCAGATCCAATGTTTATATGTGTATTAATAATCTCTTTTTGTGATGGTGAATATGTGTCTTTAAAATCAATATTTTTCATAATAAAAAAGCAAGCTTCGGCCATATCCTCACTCCACAAAAATTCTCTCTTAGGTTTTCCTGTTCCCCAAATTTCAACACTTGATGCAGTCACCCCTTTTTGTAAAAGATATTTTTTGGTTTCATCTATGGAGGTGAATTCTAAATCAGCTAATACCTCATCATACTTATGCTCTGATAATAATTTTGCTAAATGAATTTTTCTTATCAAAGCAGGTAATACATGTGATTTCTCTAAATCAAAATTATCATTTGGCCCATATAAATTTGTTGGCATTACAGAAATAAAGTTTGTGTTATATTGCAAATTATAACTTTCACACATTTTTATTCCTGCAATTTTAGCAATAGCATAAGGCTCGTTGGTATACTCTAAAGGACTAGTTAATAAGCTCTCTTCGTTAATAGGTTGAGGCGCGTTTTTTGGATATATACAAGTGCTTCCTAGAAACAAAAGCTTTTTTACACCGTTTAAATAGCTTTGATGAATTACATTACTTTGGATCATTAAGTTTTCGTAAATAAAATCCGCACGATAGGTGTTATTTGCCATAATACCACCAACTTTTGCCGCAGCCAAAATCACATATTCAGGTTTTTCAATTTTAAAAAAATTCGAAACTTCTATTTGATTTGCTAAGTCTAATTCGTTATGAGTTCTGGTTACTAGATTAGTATACCCTTTTTGTTTTAATACTTTAAGTATTGCAGAACCAACTAAACCTCTATGACCTGCTACGTATATTTTTGAAGAAGTATCCAATGTTTATTCAAAATAATTTTTAATCGTGTAGCCTCCAGATTTTAAGAAATCATCCTTTTTCATCAATTTTATATCACTACTCATCATGTCATCCACTAAGCCTTTTAAATTATACTCTGGTTCCCAACCTAATTTTTCTTTTGCTTTTGTAGCATCTCCAATTAATATATCAACCTCTGTTGGACGGTAATACTTTTCATCAACGCAAACTACTTCTTTACCTATTTCCAATTTATAATCAGAATCAACTGAAGATTTTATAAAGCCCTTTTCATGGACCCCACTGCCCCTAAACTCTAATTCAACACCAATATTTTCAAAACACATTTTTACAAAATCTCTAACAGAAGTTGTTTTTCCTGTTGCTATAACCCAATCTTCTGGTTCTTTGGCTTGAAGAATCATCCACATCATTCTAACATAATCTTTTGCGTGCCCCCAGTCTCTTTTAGCATCTAAATTCCCCAGATATACTTTATCTTGAAGACCTAAAGCAATTCTTGATGTTGCTCTAGTAATCTTTCTAGTTACAAATGTTTCACCTCTAATTGGTGATTCATGATTAAATAAAATGCCATTACAAGCAAATATGTTATAAGCCTCTCTATAATTTACAGTTATCCAATATGCATACATTTTTGCTACTGCATATGGGCTTCTAGGGTAGAAAGGTGTTGTTTCAGTTTGCGGAACTTCTTGAACTTTACCATAAAGCTCTGAAGTTGAAGCTTGATAAATTCTTGTTTTTTTATCTAAACCGAGTAGTCTTACTGATTCTAATATTCGTAAAGCTCCCATACCATCTGTATCTGCTGTGTATTCAGGCATCTCAAAAGATACATGTACATGACTCATGGCAGCCAAATTATATATTTCGTCAGGCTGAACCTGCTTAATAATTCTGGTTAAGTTTGTACTATCAGTTAAATCACCATAATGTAGAATAAAATTACGATTGTCTTCATGAGGATCTTGATATAAATGGTCTATCCTATCCGTATTAAACAATGAAGCTCTCCTTTTAATACCATGAACTTCATAACCTTTTTTAAGCAAAAACTCACTCAAATAGGCCCCATCTTGTCCTGTAACTCCTGTAATTAATGCTACCTTTTTTTGCATTTTAATTTAATTTGAGATGTATTAATTAGGTAATATACTTAATACTTTTAAAAAATTAATTATAAGAGGAAAACTCATCAACAATTTTTCTATCATTTGAAAGCCTTGGAAGCTTATTTTGTCCTCCTAATTTACCGATAGATTTCATATACTCTTGAAAACCTCCTTGCTCTACTTTAGTTATTTTTAAAGGCTGTAAAACCTTTCCTTGTATTAAATCAAAATAATAGGTGTTTTGTTCTTGAAGCGATTCATCAATTTTTCTAGCTAAAGCAGAGTAATCATCAGGTTCATTTTCAAATTCTATAAACCATTCATGATATGGTAGCCCTTCTTTAGGATTAATTTGAGGCGCTACGGTAAACTCTGAAATTCTAACCTCAGAACCCTGAATAGCCTCTTGCATAGCCTGTTCTACTTCTTTACCAATTACATGCTCCCCGAATGCAGAAATAAAATGTTTGATTCTACCTGAAACAATAACACGATATGGTTTGGTTGAAGTAAACTCAACAGTATCACCAATATTATAAGCCCATAAGCCTGCATTGGTTGAAATTATCATCACATAATTTACACCTACTTCAACATCTTTAATCGTGATTCGCTTCGGGTCTTTATCAAAAAATTCATCTGCTTTTACAAACTCATAAAAAATACCAGAATTAAGTTGAAGCAACATTCCCTTTTCATTTTGTTTGTCTTGAAAAGCGAAAAAACCTTCGCTTGCTGGATACAATTCAATACTATCTACCTTTCTGCCTATAAGATTTTCAAATTTAGCGCGATAAGGTTCGTAATTTACACCTCCAAAAATAAACAGGTTAAAATTTTTAAATATGTCTCCTACCTTTTTTTGGGTTTTTTGTTGAAGTCTTTCAAAATACATTTGCACCCATGATGGTATTCCTGATATAACTGTCATGTTTTCAGGTAGAGTTTCTTCAACAATAGCATCTACTTTAGTTTCCCAATCTTCAATACAATTGGTTTCCCAAGATGGTAATCTGTTTTTTTGTAAATATTTAGGAACATAATGCGCCACAATTCCTGATAATCGCCCAAGTTGAATCCCATTTTGTTCATTTAAAATGGGGCTCCCTTGAAGGAAAATCATTTTACCATTAACAAATTTGCTATTACCCGTTTCATGGATATACATTAAAATAGCATTTCTAGCTGCTTCAACATGTGTAGGCATACTTTCCTTGGTAATAGGAATATATTTTGAACCCGATGTAGTTCCTGATGTTTTTGCAAAATAAAGAGGTTTTCCTTTCCAAAGAACATTTTCCTTCCCATCAACCACTTTCTCAACATAAGATTTTAATGCTTCGTAATCTCTTATTGGAACACGTTTCACAAAATCTTCATGATTATTTATACTCACAAAATCATGATCTTTTCCAAACTCTGTTCCAGCAGCTTCTGAAATTAATTCTTGAAATACTCTATTTTGAGTTTTAATAGGATTATTAGCCCATTTTTGAGTTTTTTTATAAATACGTTTCGCAAAAGGTTTTGCTAAGGCAGACTTTAATGATATCATAATCTATTTAAAATCTATAAAGTTTGTTGGATTAATAGGATACCCATCGTTCCAAAGTTCAAAATGTAAATGCGGGCCTGTTGAAAGTTCACCAGTATTTCCCGCAGTAGCAATAACTTCGCCAGCTTTAACCAAATCGCCTTGAGCTTTAGTTAAAGCTGCATTGTGTTTGTAAATAGAAATTAATCCATAACTATGCTCTATGATTATAACATAACCTGTACTGGCTGTCCATTCAGCAAACACAACAATTCCATCGGCTGTTGCCTTTACAGGTGTATCTTTTTCCACTACAACATCTACAGCAAAATGTTTTTCTTTAGCATTGTATGGTTCACTTATTGTGCCGTTTACTGGCGGAAATAACACAAAATTTGTAGCTGTTGTAGCAGATTCAAAAAGATTATACTTATCTTCTTTGTCTACTTTTTCTCTTAGTAAAGAATCTTCTGCAGTTGGTGCTAAATCAACCTCACTTGCTTCTAGCTTAACAGCTTGAATAATAGAATCTCTGTTAAAATCTATCGCATTTAAATCGCCTGTTAAAACCTTTTTAATAGATTCGTAATAACGATCATTCATATGCAAAACACGTTGTAAAGAGTCTGTTTTAAAACTCAACTCTGTTGCTTTCTTTTTTAATGCTGTAGATGAATAACCCGGTATATATTCCCGAAGCGGTGTGTATGCTATGAGTAAATATGTTAGTGCAATGAAAAAAATGGCTATTAACGAACTCATTACAAAAACATTTAATCTGGTAAGTTTGAACGATAAACGCTCTTCAAAAGTATTTTCATTAAGTATCATCAAACGATACTTATCCAGTAATTTCCGTTTTATCTTTTTTGGTTTCTTTTTTTCGTCTGCCATATCGAAACAAAAATAATTAAATTTATTACAAGACTTAAGAGTCTATATACTAAAGTTGAACTTAAAACGACTTTATTAAACATTAATTATTAACTTTGTTCTTTAAATTGATTATTATGAGCTTATATATGTTACCCTTAGCTATAGGGCCTTGGCAAATTGCATTAATTGTTGTGGTGGTTTTACTTTTATTTGGAGGTAAAAAAATACCTGAGTTGATGCGTGGATTAGGTAGTGGTATTAAGGAATTTAAAGATGCTAGTAAAGAAGAAGAATCTACCGAAGATAAAAAAGGATAAAAAAATACACACATAAAAAAAACCAGCTCAGTGAGCTGGTTTTTGCTTTTTATATAGTGTATTAAAAACTATTCTATTCTAACGGATCTAATAATCGCTTCAAGCTCTAACATATAGTTTCGTTTTTCAACAGAAGGTGCAAAAGCAAAACCCTCAACTACAATCCAACGTTTATTAATTTTATCTTCTATGGCGTAGTTAATAAATGGCCCACCCATAAAGGCGTTTTTAACAGACCAAATACCTTTTGTTTCTAATGTAGGTTTATTGTCTATAATAGTTTCTCCATGAAATGGTGTATATGCATTTTGTGTTTGTAAATAAGAGTCTTCAACAGGACCATCTATATATTTTTTCCCTATAGAATCTCTTATTTTAATAATTTGATTTACCATACTATCGTTCTTTTTAATAGCGTCGTACGGCAATTCATAAATCATTAAATTACTTGTTCCTGTTGTGATATCTTTTCTAATCCAAAAGAAATCTTCAGTTTCTTTAGCCATTCTATAAATGGAAGCAAACTGAATGGTTAAACCTAGTTTTTCTTTAATAGAAGTGAAGCTGTGGGGTGATTTAGACATTTGTCGCATTCTTTCATTTAGCTCTTCATTTCTAAATGTATCAACAATCTTAGAACCGTTTGCTTTTAAAACACTAATAATATCTTCTCGTGATTGTCCTGTTAATACAATAACTTTTTGCGGTTTAGCATATACATCGTCTTTAATAAACATACCTTTTTCTTTCCCCGTTTCAATCTTTAAAACAGTTCTGTTTTTGGTAACAAACCCAGAAAAAACTGCTGGTGGAATTTGACTAATAGTGAATGTTGGTTCGTCTTGTGGTAAGCCATAAATAGGCTTTGCTAAAACATCTCTTATGGCTTCACCAACTCGTCCATCCCACAAGTCATTTTCAGTAACTACCGAAACATTATTTATAGCACCTGAAGCATCCGGTAGAAATTTTTCATTTGATTTTTTTTTGTCCCCACAGGACGTAATAAGTGTTAATACAAGTACTGAAAAAAGAAAATTCCTCATCATTTATTTTATATTTTAGTTCCCAAAATAATTTCGGGGTAATAATTTTTATTTATGAAATCTGAGACTAAGCCTCGATAAATTATTCTCAATTAACCTTTTGAAATTTTAAGTTTCATTCCCGGTTTTAATTTACTACTACTAATACCGTTCCAATCTTTAATATTTTGAATAGAAACTCCAGGAAACTTTTGAGAAATACTCCAAAGAGAATCGCCATTTTTAACTATATAAGTAATTACTTCTCCAGAAATGGGTTTCGGTTTAACTTTTGGTTTTGCAGTAGATACTGCATTAACGTTAGGTTTTCTCGGGTAAATTGTTAAGCGTTGCCCTATTTTTAAATTATTGCTTCTTAAACCATTCCATTTTTTTATTTGACTTACTCTAACACCATATTTTCTAGATATTTTTCCTAGATAGTCTCCAGATTTTACGCGATAGGTTACTTTTGCATCAGCATTAAAAAATTGAGGCATTGGCTTTTCACGTTTATCAAACTCTGCTTTTGCATAGGCATAAATGGCATCCTCATTATTTACAAATTTCCCAACAACATCTCTTGGCAACCTTAAACTATAGTTTTCATCTTTGATAAAAGGAATAATATCTAATTTATATGAAGGGTTTAAAAACTGAAGTTCTTCTATTGGTGTTCCTGTAAGTTCTGAAACTTGATCTAATGTTATCATCTGCTTTACCCGTACTGTATCAGTTTCAAAGTAGGCTAACTCTGGTTTATATTTTTTAAAACCATGCTCTTTTGCATACTCGAAAATATACATATTGGCCAAAAAAGCTGGTAGATAGCCTGCTGTTTCACGTGGTAAATTATGACGTATATTCCAATAGTTTTTATAGCCTCCAGAACGTCTTATGGCTTTTGAAACATTCCCCGGACCAGAATTGTATGCTGCTAAAGCCAAATCCCAATCACCAAATATTTTATATAATCTGGCTAAATATTTTGCTGCTGCTTCGGTTGATTTTATGGGGTCGCTACGCTCATCAACATAACTGCTTACATCTAAACCATACTCTTTACCTGTACCAAACATGAATTGCCACAAACCTGTAGCGCCAACTCTTGATCTTGCTCTAGGTTTTAACGCAGACTCTACAATAGCTAGGTATTTAACTTCCAAAGGAATATCATATAAATCCAACTCGCGTTCAAACATCGGGAAATAAAAGGCACTCAAGGTTATTAGCTTTTGAATGGATTTTCGACGATGTTTTAAATAAGATTTTATAACACTTTCCAATGATGGGTTATACTCCACATTAAAAGGTGTTCTTGCATCAAGTTCTTTTAATCGTGCTTTAAGTGTATCGGCATGTAATTCTGGATAGTCAATAGGTTTATAATCAAGTTCTAAAACCGATTTGTAAATCGTATCAAATAAATTATTACTATACAATTCCTCAAACCACTTCTCGTCTAATTTAGAAGCAAATTCTAAGTCTTTTAAGCTTTTTGTTGAAGTTGAGTCAATCTCAGCTTCAATAACTTTTACAATTCTTGTATTATCAAGAATTAGTGAATCTTTAACTTGTGTGCTTTGAGTTGAAAGCGTATCCTTTACTACATGATTTGATGTAGAAATGGAGTCTTGGATTTGAGAAAAACAAGTACTTATGTTAAGAAGACATATTATTATAAAAAAACGAAAAGCCATAAAATCTATTCATTAATGAACGATACTATGGCTAAAATCGTATTTTTTAGGCTAATTTGAAAGCTTAATTACAACTATTCTAAAATAGCAGCAATTCCAGGAAGTGTTTTACCTTCTAAACTTTCTAACATGGCACCACCACCTGTACTTACGTAGCTTACTTTATCTTCAAAACCAAATTGCTTAACTGCTGCAACAGAATCTCCACCGCCAACAAGAGAAAAGGCTCCGTTTTTAGTAGCTTCAGCAATAGAGTTTCCTAATTCTATAGTTCCGTTTGCAAAACTTTCCATTTCAAAAACGCCTAATGGCCCGTTCCAAAGGATGGTTTTAGATTGCATGACCACATCATGAAATTGCGCTCTAGATTTTGGTCCAGCATCTACACCTTCCCATCCGTCAGGAATTTCGTTAATGTCAAGTATTTGTGTGTTCGCATCATTACTAAAATCGTCTGCTGCAATCGTATCAACAGGAATATGTACTTGTACATTTTTAGCTTTAGCTTGTTCTAATATTTCAAGCGCTAATGGCATTTTATCGTCTTCACATATGGAGTTTCCTATTTTTCCACCTTGAGCTTTTACAAATGTAAATGCCATACCACCACCAATAATTAAGTGGTCTACTTTATCTAAAATATTTTCGATAATGGTAATTTTTGAAGATACTTTTGCGCCTCCAAGTATTGCTAAAACAGGTTTTTCTCCTGTTTCCATAACTTTATTGATGCTTTCAATTTCTTGAGCTAATAAGTTACCGAAGCATTTTTTACCTTCAAAAAACTGCGCTACGATGGTTGTAGATGCATGCGCTCTGTGCGCTGTACCAAAGGCATCGTTTACGTAGATGTCTCCTAATTTTGATAGTTTTTCTGCAAAGTCTTTATCTCCAGCAGTTTCTTCTTTATAGAAACGTAAGTTTTCTAATAATAAAATTTGCCCAGGCTCTAAACTTGCAGCAGCAGCTTCAACATCATCACCAATGCAATCTGCAACGGTTTTAACCTCTACACCTAAAACGTCTTCAACTTTTTTTGCTATGTGTTTTAACGAAAACTCCTCTTGAAATCCTTTTGGGCGACCTAAATGCGACATTAAAATACAACTCCCTCCATCTTCTAAAATTTTAATAATTGTTGGTTTTGCAGATACAATTCTTGTTGCATCTGTTACCTCAAAATTTTCGTTTAATGGCACATTAAAATCCACACGGATTAGAGCTTTTTTATTTTCGAAATTAAAATCGTTTAGCGTCTTCATTATATATTTAATTTTATCGTTTTAACTGTTTGATTAACAAATGTAACTAATTAAAAGCCTATATAAAATGTGTTTTTTAACGAAAACGTTTGAAGTGTCAAAGAAATGTTTGATTTTTTAATTATACAGGTCTCAGATTTTATAAACTTACTCTCAAACTCATTGTTATACTGAAAAATAATGAAATATCGATTACATCTAAAACTTGACTTTGTAAAATTTTTCTGCTACCTTCGTTTAACGTCGGATATAAAACATTAAAACGATTTTATATCCGCGAAACATTAAACGAACCTCTCAAAAAAAATCACTTTTAACGTTTAAATCCCTAAGATAGCAAGCAAGCGCGTTAGGGATTGCAGAGGAAAGCCCACAGCCCGACTTTAGGAGGTGCGAGGACTTGTAACGTAAAGCCCGACCCTTTTCGGGTAACGCCCAAATAAACATCTATAAAATTTTACTGCTTTTTTGGTGCGTAACATCTAATAAAATTCATTTACTTTTGCTTTTATGCTTTTTGAAGACATTTTAGGTCAAGAACATATTAAAAAACACCTTACGCAGAGTGTGGATAATGGCAGAATACCGCATGCGCAATTATTTGTTGGTAATGAGGGTTCTGGCACCTTGCCTATGGCGTTGGCTTATGCGCAATATATTTTATGCTCTAATTCTGGTGGAGAAAATAATACGGGAAACGAAGCTTGTAATTTGAAGTTTAAAAACGTTTCGCATCCTGATTTGCATTTTGCTTTTCCGGTAACTACAAGTAGTAAGGTAAAAAGTAAACCTGTGTCTAGTTTTTATCTTGAAGAGTGGCGCCAATTGTTGAATGAGCAGCCTTATGGGAATTTATTTGATTGGTATAAATTACTTGGGGTTGATAATAAACAGGGGCAGATTGGGGTTGATGAGGCGCATGAAATCGTCAAATCACTTACGCTAAAATCTTACGAAGGTGGTTATAAAGTGATGCTGATTTGGATGGCTGAAAAAATGAATACTGCTTGTGCCAATAAACTTTTAAAACTGATTGAAGAGCCGCCTAATAAAACGATTTTTTTATTGATTGCTGAAGATGAAGAGCAGATTATAAACACCATACGGTCGCGCTGCCAAATTTTACATTTTCCGCCATTGGCTGAAGACGTTATAAAAAATGCTTTAATAAAACAGTATAATATTGATGTTAGGGTTGCTGCCAAAATAGCGAGTCAATCTAACGGGAATTATAACAAGGCTTGCGATTTGGTGTATCAAGATTCTGAAGATATTCAGTTTGAAACTTGGTTTGTTTTCTGGATTAGAAGTGCTTTTAAAGCGAAAGGCAATAAAGCGGCTATTCATGATTTAATTTCTTGGAGTGAGGATATTGCTAAAACAGGTAGAGAGACCCAAAAGCAATTTTTGAATTTCTGTTTGGACTTTTTTCGTCAAGCTCTTTTGCTAAATTATAATGCTACAGATCTGGTGTATTTAGAACCCAAAACCGAAAAGTTTAAGCTTGAAAATTTTGCGCCTTTTGTACACGGAAACAACATTATGGATATTAGTAACGAACTACAGGATGCTATTTACCATATTGAACGTAACGGCAACTCTAAAATTATTTTAACCGATTTATCTATTAAGTTAACGCGGTTACTTCATAAAAAAGCGGAGTAGATTAAATAAAAAATCCTATTAAAATTGCTTTTAATAGGATTTAAAACACTGTAAATCAGATATTTAATATATTATTCTTTCTTATAATCCGCATTAAGCGCATCTAAAATAGTTTTGGTTAAATCACTTTGTTCTTGACCATACATAACGGTTGCTGCTGCATCACTAGTTCCTAAGATGTAGTTATAACCATTTGTTTTTCCGTAGTCTTTTACAAAATCTTTCACATTTGAAATTACAGAATCTATTTCGGTTTGAAATTCTTTTGTTAAGTTTTGTTGTTCAGATTGCATTTGTTGTTGCAATATTTGTTGCCTTTGTTGTAAACCAGCCATTAACTCTTCTGCTCGTTTTCTGTTACTTCTTGCAACACGTTGCGCCTCGGCTTGTCCTTTTTGAGCTTCCGCTTGAAATGCCAAACTTATACTATCTGCTCGTTTTCTAAAAGCTTCTTCTTTAGCTTGGAATTTAGCTTCAACATCTTTCTTTTTTTGATAATCGTTAATTACAGTTCCATTATCTATAAAACCAATTTTATTTGGTTTTTCACAAGAAGCAAAAATTAACATCGCTAGCACTACATAAATTACATTTCTCATCAGTCTATATGTTTTGATTGATTTACTTTTTAATCCGAACAAAAATAACAAAGTAAGTTAAAATTGAAAGCAGAATTGGTTTGAATTTAACTTATAAGAAATATTTATTAAAAAAATGATTTGGAATAATAAATTTCTATTAAAATCAAATCCATATAAAGCGTTTTAAGACACTTAAAAAAAACTAACTAGTGTTTGTGCATTTGTTAGAATGAAGAGAGCCTCAGATAAACTGAAATAGTTTTTAACTGTTTTTTATGACGTAAATTAAAGATGAAGCCTCTTTCGTTGATATAGCTTTTAAATTTGAAAGCAATCCAATACAAAAACCCTTAATAGGATTCATTTTTCCAGATTTATATTTTTCTGAAAGCATACTTACATAAAATGAATCAAACCACATGGGTTTTACTTTTTGAACTTTAAAAGATTGTTTTGAAACTAATTTTGAAATGGATGCTTTATTAAAATGCCAAAGGTGCCTTGGAACGTCATACGCTGCCCAAAACTGTTTATAATGTTTTGCATCATAACTTTTATAATTTGGTACAGCAATAACTAAAGTGCCTTTTGGTTTTAAAAGTTTTTTAAATACTGAAATATGATCTTCTATATTTGGTAAATGTTCTAAAACATGCCAAAGTGTAATTACATCAAAACTGTTGGGTTCAAACTTTAGTAGTTGGTCTGTTTTAAAAACGGCATTATTTGTTTTTTTATTGGCAATATTTCTAGCTTTCTCATTTGGTTCAATTCCTGTAACATGCCAATTATTTTGTTGAGCGATTTCTAAAAAATCTCCTGTCCCGCATCCAACATCTAAAAGGTTTTTTTCTTGTGAGGAATATGAATTAATTAGGTTTAATTTCTTTTTTAATGAAATGCTTCTAACTATATGATATGCTTTTTCAAATAGATTTCTTTTAGAATCTGTATGAGAAATATAGTCTTCGCTTTGATAATAATCAGGTAATTTTTCTGAAGATGGTTGAGGTGTGGTTTCAAGAAAACCATATTCTGAATTCTGAATTATCTCGAATTGTTCTCCTGAAACAGAGTGGTCTTTGACGGTTAAAAAAGCAGCTTTGTTTTTCATTTAAAATAGATTCTGAATCAAGTTCAGAATGACAAAAAAGAGAAATTAATTTAAAGTGTTCCACGTGGAACGTTTATGAAAAATTCACATTACAATCATTAATGCATACTTGTTTTAAATCATGAAATTCCTATTTTCAAAGGAATTTATCGTCCCATGTAAACTAGCAACACAGAAATATCGTTAGGTGAAACGCCACTTATTCTTGATGCCTGGGATACTGTTGTTGGTTGAATTTTTTTAAGCTTTTCTCGGGCTTCAAAACTCATAGATTTGATTTGCGAATAGTCAAAATTCTCTGGAATTTTTACATATTCCAATCGTGTTAGCTTATCAGCATTGTTTTTTTCCTTGGCGATATAACCGGCATATTTAACTTGAATTTCGGTTTGCTCTATCACCTCCCTATCCAAATTATTTTCTTGAATGTAAGTTTCAACGCTTTCAACTTTCCTAACATCTTCCATCTCAATATTTGGTCTAGAAAAAACTTTAAAAAGTTTTCCAGATTGTTTTACAGGAGATGATTTTTTGTCTTCTAAAATAGGATTAATCTCTTCTGGTTTTACACTTTGCTTTTCAAAAAAGTTTACAAATTTTTCTGCAGCTTCATGTTTTTCTTCCATACGTTTTAAACGTTTTTCAGAGGCTAAACCTAACTCAAAACCTTTAGGTGTTAACCTTAAATCTGCATTATCTTGACGCAATAATGTTCTATATTCTGCTCTAGATGTAAACATTCTATAAGGCTCTTCAGTCCCTTTTGTAATTAAATCATCAACCAAAACACCAATATATGCTTCGTCCCTTTTTAAAGTAAAAGGATCTTTTTCTTGTACTTTTAAACTCGCATTAATACCTGCCATCAAACCTTGAGAAGCCGCTTCTTCATATCCTGTTGTTCCATTAATCTGTCCTGCAAAATATAATCCCTCAACTAGTTTAGTTTCTAAAGTATGTTTTAATTGTGTTGGTGGGAAATAATCATATTCAATAGCATATCCTGGTCTGAAGAACTTCACATTTTCAAATCCAACTACAGAGCGTAATGCTTTAAATTGAACATCTTCAGGTAAAGACGTAGAAAATCCATTAACGTAAACTTCGCATGTATTCCAACCTTCAGGTTCAATGAATAATTGATGTCTATCTTTGTCGGCAAAACGATTAATCTTATCTTCAATAGATGGACAATATCTTGGTCCTAAGCTTTTAATTCTACCGTTAAACATAGGCGACCTATCAAAGCCTTCACGAAGCAATTCATGCACTTCATTACTCGTGTAGGTCATGTAGCAAGAACGTTGTTTATCTAATGGCTTTGTAGTGTCTAAATACGAGAACTTTTCTGGATTATCATCACCTGGTTGTTCAATCATTTTAGAATAATCCAAAGATCTACCATCCACCCTTGGCGGCGTACCTGTTTTCATTCTACCAGAATCAAAACCTAAATCTACAAGCTGTTCTGTAATTCCAGTTGCTGCTCTTTCTCCTGCTCTTCCGCCTCCAAAATTCTTATCGCCTATATGAATTAAGCCATTTAAGAAAGTTCCGTTAGTGAGCACAACCGACTTTGCTTTTATCTGTATACCAAGTGAAGTTTTTACACCAACGACTTTTCCTTTTTCAATAATTAAACCTGAAACCATTTCTTGATAAAAATCAAGATTAGGTGTGCCTTCCAAAAGCATTCTCCAATCTTCAGCAAAACGCATTCTATCACTCTGCACTCTAGGACTCCACATGGCAGGCCCTTTAGATTTATTAAGCATTTTAAATTGAATAGCCGATGTATCAGAAACAATACCACTATATCCTCCAAGCGCATCAATCTCACGCACAATTTGTCCTTTTGCAATTCCTCCCATAGCAGGATTACAAGACATTTGTGCAATGTTTTGCAAATTCATGGTAACCAATAAGGTTTTGCTTCCCATATTAGCAGCAGCGGCAGCAGCTTCACTTCCTGCGTGACCTGCTCCAACAACTATAACGTCATAAATCTCGTTAAACATGATTTTTAATTCAATTTGATTTTTAGTTTCTAATTACACTTGGGTTTTGCTAAGTAGAATAATCTAAATAAATAAAACAATGTTCCACGTGGAACATGTTTGTGTTTTAGGTTTGCAAATATACGTTGAAATCTTGAATTCTAATTAAGCAATGATAAGTAGTGATTTTCTTTATCACGCATCTCTTTAGCATCAATATCAGTTTTATCTTTGTATCCACAATAATGAAGTACACCATGGATAATAACACGATGCAATTCTTCTTCAAATGAAACGCCAAAGTCTTTAGCATTATCAGCGACTCTCTCAACAGAAATAAAAATATCGCCCTGTATGATTTTTCCTATTGAATAGTCAAAGCTAATTATATCTGTTAGTGTATCATGCTTTAGGAATTCAACATTCAATTTATGCAAATATTCATCATCGCAAAACACATAATTTATCTCTTCCAATTTATGTGATTCGGTCGAAATAGTATCAATAATCCATTTTGAAATTTGTTCCTCAGAATCTAATTCAAAATCGGTTTCATAATTGAAATTAATCATTAGCTTTTTTAAAATAGTCTTGCACTTTCTTTTTGTAAACTTGCTGCAAAGGTAAAGCTTGTCGATTTAATATTTCTGTAGTTTGAAAATATTGTTTTGCCGTTGGGATTTGATTGTTTGAGTTATTATCAAATCTATTTTTGTTAGTTTCAGATTCACGTTTATTATCTTCTCCTTGTTGAAAGGTAGCATTCTCCAATTTTAACAACTGATGCTTTAATTGCATCATCTTTTGAAGAGTTTGATTTGTAAACCCTTTATTCAATAAATCTAATTCAATATCCTTCATTTTTCTAACCAAGGCATTACCGTTACCGCTTTTACCTTCTTTGGCTAGCTTGTCTTGTAGGGCTTGACGCAGTTGCTGTTGTTGTTGATAAATTTGATAAAGCAATCCATTATCTTCTTCACTCTGTCCTTCGCCTTCACCACCACTTTGCTTACCATTTTCTCCACTTTGTTTACCCTTTTCTTCACCGCTTTTACCAGATTTACCATCTTTTCCACTCTCACCTTTTTTATCCCCTTCTTTATTTCCTTTTCCTTGCTGCTTACCTTCACCTTTATTTGGTTTTCCATTCTCACCTTTTTTCATCCCCTTTTCCATCATTTTGTTGAGTTCTTCTTGACTCATAATAATGTCTGGCAATTGCATATCTCCACCACCGCCCTGTCCAGCACTCATACTCATGCTTTCTTGCATACTATCTAAAACATTACTTAAAAAATCTGCAAGATTATTAGCCGCTGTTACTGTGAACTGTTGGTTTGAAACCCCTTGGTAAAGCTGATTCTCTGCCAGTAAGCCTAATGCTTTATCAATATTATAATAAACCTCTGTAATCTCTTTATTAACTTGTTCAGATAGTTTTGGTTGACGAAGTGATAAAGCAAATAAACTGTCATCTACATGCTCAAAATGCTCACGGAGGTTTTTTTGCTTTTTTAAATAAGTAGCAAACTTATTGTGGTTCACTTCAATGGATTTGAATTGATTCATAAGTGCCTCCTGATCAAAAGAAAACAAAACCAAATTGTCTAAAATTTGTCGCAACATATCAACATCCTCCTGCATTTGCTCTTCACCACTAGATTGCATCATGCTTTGCATTTGCTGACTCATCTGCTTCATTTTTTGAGCCGCTTTTTTCTGGCTTTTCTTTGCATTCTTTTGGCTTTGCTTTTGCTCTTTGCTAGATTCTTTTTTCTCCTGTTCCGATCCCTGTTGTTCTTCTTGCTCTTCTCCTTTTTCTAATTCTTCAGATGCTTTTTGTTGTTCTTTTTCAACTTCTTGCTCGTCCAATTTATCTCTAGGTATATCTATGGGTTTCTTTAAAGCCTTGCTTTCTTTCTCTAGTTCTTCAATTTCTTTTTTAAAATCCTCAAAAGCTTTGTTTAATTTATCTTGCTTTTCCTTAGTGTTTTCCTTATCAGTTGCATTGGATAATTTCTCCTGTTCATCAGCTAATTTCTCTAAATCATCTCTGAGCTTTTCTAATTTCTTTTCAACATAAAAACGTTTAGTTAATTCTAAAAGCTGTTCTAAACTTCGTTTTTTGTTTTTATTTTGGTTTGCAAGCTTATCTAATTTTTGAATTAATTCTTCCTTATTTATTTTTTCTTGAAGCTTTTCAATCTCCTTAAGTAGTTTTTCGTCGCGTTTTAGTTTCTCTTCATTGTCTTTTAAACGTTCTTTTAAATCTTCTTTAAACTGATCTTCTTTTGGGTTTTCTTTTTGAAATTCCTCTAAATTATCTTTTAGTTTTTTGTTGAAATTTTTCATCATTTCATCTTGCTGTTTTTGACGCTTAATAAATGATTCTAATTTCTTTTTGTCATTAAAATTTAAATTTGATTTCTCTTTTTGAGTTTTGGTCAATTCCTCTAGCTTTTTCTCTTGTTCATCAAACTTGTTTAAAGACTTATTTAAATCTTTTATGGTTTTGCTTTGTTCTTCAAGCTTTTTTTGAGCGTCTTCATCTTTAGTTCGTTTTCTATAAGTAAAAACACTGCTTTTGGCACTTTTAAAACGATTAACCCTATCATTATCAAATACTTGGAAATACAATTCATAAGGCACTCCTACTTCAATATTTAAATTATTAGGAAATGCACTAATAAACTCTGAAATATTAGAATTTGATACTTCTAAAACTTCAATCTGCTTTTCTTTTTCATTTTCAGCAGGATAGTAAACTAATTGCAACTTACTAAAACCATAATCATCGCTAACTTGTCCATAAAAATATAAGGTTTGTAAATCAAGACTATCGCGCTCTACTTTCAAATTAATCTCCGGATATTCATCCTTCACTACATCAATATTAAAGGCTAAATTCTCGTAATTTTTTAGGTTTTTATTGCTTGTGCTTAAAGTATAATCATAATTAGTATAAACGCGCTTAGAAGCTTCAAAAACACCTGCTTTATCAGAGTTAAAGACCACCGTATCATTGGCGTATAAAAACACTTCATCAGTAGATTTTGTTTTAAGTTGCCACTTAATTTGTGTGCCTTCTGGCACCAGGGCGTTTCCAGTACTTTTCAAAGTTTCATCTCGCTTTTTGGTATAATTTGGATAGTTTAAAACCATATCAAATCCCAATAAAGAAGGCGTTTCAACTACATTTAGCGTATAAGGTTTCGAGGTAACATCGTTAGCCGATAATTGAAACACGACGGCTTCTTTAGGTTGCGTAAAAACATATTCAAATTCACCTAGAGCCTTTTGTTGTAAAAAGTAAGTTTCACCATTAAAGGTAATCTGAGCGCTTTCAGGAGTAACCTCGCCCGCTGTTTTGACTAAAAGTTTAAAATCTTTGTTTTCAATGGCATTCATGTTTCCGTTAACCACAAAAAACTGAAAAGGTGCTGGTGGTTCGTAAGCTGTTTTGTAATGCACCACACGCTCGTAACTATCACTAAACCAATTAAAGTTTCCGGTTATTAGCGCTAAAAGTAAAATAACGATTGGAATAGCAGCATACTTTAAATACCCTAAATTCTTTTTAAAATTAACGGCTAACTTAAACGGAACGGGTTTTAATTCTGAAGACTTCTGCTCAATACTAGCTAATAATAATTCGGATTCTGTTTGCTCTTGGTGTAACTGAAGTACATTCAATAACTTATCATCAACTTCAGGAAAATGTTTTCCAATAATTCTTGAAGCCACTTCATAATTTATGCCTTTTTGAAGCTTAAATAATTTGGCTAACGGAATAAAAATAAACCTAATAAGCAAACCCAATTCCACCGCAATAAACAACCAAAATAATACAGTTCTAGAGCTTGTATTTAACCATAAAAGATGTTCTAAAAATAGGGTAAATAAAAAATAAAGCAATCCTATTGCAAAAAATAGAATAACACCTTTAAGCAGCTCATTAGTGTAATAACGCCTAATAAACGCTTCTAACTTATTTTGTATGATTTTAAAATTGTTCATTAAGATTTCATAAAAATAAGATATTTAATAAAACCAAAACCTTTAATATTTGTTAAACCTTTTGTAAGCTTGCAAGATAAGGGACTACTAACTCATCAAATATTAAAAAATGAAACTGTACTTATCCTTTATTATTGCATTAATTTTTCATTCTTCGTTTTCCCAAAGCGCTTGGACTAAAGATAAAGACGCACTATATACCCAACTGGCTTTTACTACAATTAATGACTATAATTTAATTTTTGGAAACCCAGATTATACAACAGAGCGTAATGTGACGGACAATACACTTCAATTTTATGGAGAATATGGATTACATGATAAAACCACATTAATACTTAACGTTCCTATTAAATTTATACAAACAAATGACTTAGTTGATAGTGCAACTGGCTTAACAACAGCTAACTCGGTATCAAGTTTGGGGAATATTGAAATAGGTGTAAGACAACGTTTTTACAAAAACAAATGGATTATATCGGGGCAATTTAATATTGAATTAAATACCAGTTCTTTTGATAATCCTTCTGGTATTAGAACAGGGTTTGATTCGTGGGCTTTTACTCCCACAATTAATTTTGGTAGAAGTTTTAAAAAATTCTACACGCAATTTTTTACTGGTTTTAATTTCCGATCCAATGGTTATAGTACCAATTTTAAATTAGGCGGAGAGATAGGTACCCGACCATTTAAAAAAATTTTAGTTATTGGTTTTATAGATATTTTGAAATCATTTAAAGATGGAGATATTGTATTACCTGAAACCAATTTACTAAATGTACTTTACACAAATAACCAAGAATATGGCGCTTATGGAATTAAATTCATTAGCGAACTCACTAAATCATTTGGTATTAATGCAGGTTTTGGTGGCGCATTTTTTGGACAAAACGTAGCCAAAGAACCTGCTCTAACATTAGGTATATACCATAATTTCTAAGCGCTTTTATAGATTGTTTTAGCTTAACTCTTTTATTCTTAAATATCGTTTTATCTTTGCCTCAAATCCTTGAAAAAAGATTAAAATATCGGCATCAATTAGCACCTAATTGTTACCCTTTAACTGTTAAATTACAAACATGACAAAAAACGTTCGAGTGCGTTTTGCACCTAGCCCAACAGGACCTTTACATATAGGCGGAGTTCGTACTGCATTATTCAATTATTTATTTGCAAAAAAACATAATGGTACTTTTATTTTAAGAATAGAAGATACCGACCAAAACCGTTATGTAGAAGGTGCAGAACAATACATTATTGAAGCGCTAAATTGGTGTGGCATGCCTGCTGATGAAAGTCCAGCAAACCAAGGGAAATATGGCCCTTATAGACAAAGCGAACGTAAAGATTTGTATAAACAATATGCAGATACTCTAATAGCTTCTGGAAATGCTTACTATGCGTTTGATACTGCTGAAGCCTTAGATTTTCACCGAAAAGACCATGAGGCAAAAGGCAAAACATTTATATACAATTGGCACAACCGTTTAAAATTGAGCAATTCATTATCGCTTAGTGCAGAGGAAGTAAAAGCTAAATTAGATGCAGGTGAGGATTATGTAATCCGCTTTAAATCACCTCAAGATGAAACACTTCATTTAAAAGATATTATTCGTGGTGATATTAAAATAGATACTAATATTTTAGACGATAAAGTGTTATTTAAAAGTGATGGTATGCCCACCTACCATTTAGCAAATATTGTAGATGATCATTTAATGGAGATTTCACATGTGATTCGTGGTGAAGAATGGTTACCTTCTTTAGCATTGCACTATCAATTATATACTGCTTTTGGTTGGGAAGCTCCTGAATTTGCTCATTTACCACTTATTTTAAAACCAACAGGAAAAGGGAAATTAAGCAAGCGTGATGGCGATAAATTAGGGTTTCCCGTATTTCCTTTAGAGTGGACAGACCCAAAAACTGGAGACGTATCCAGAGGTTATAAAGAAGATGGGTATTTCCCTGAAGCTATGGCTAATTTCTTAGCCTTTTTAGGTTGGAATCCAGGAACAGAACAAGAAATTTTTAATTTGGATGAACTAATTGCTGCCTTTGATTTGAACAAAGTAAACAAATCTGGAGCGCGATTTGACCCTGACAAAACAAAATGGTTTAACCACCATTATATGCAAGAGCAAAATGATTATGAATTGGCTGAAGCTTTTAAAAATCATAACTCTGAATTAGCTGATATTGATCTTAGCTATATTGAAATGGTAATTGCTTTGGTTAAAGAGCGTGCTACGTTTGTTTCAGACTTTTGGGACTTGAGTCATTTCTTCTTTATTGCACCTACGTCTTATGATGAAAAAGCATCTAAAAAAGCTTTTAAAGAAGGAACAAAAGCCATTTTATCTGAAGTGGTTTCGATTGTAAATAGCATTGAAAATTTCTCTGTAGAAAACCTTCAAACCGAAATTAAAGGTTGGATTACAAGCAACGAAATTGGTTTTGGTAAAGTGATGATGCCACTACGTTTAGCATTAGTTGGTGCTTTACAAGGTCCTGATGTGTTTGATATTATGTTTATGATTGGGAAAGATGAGACGGTTAGGCGGGTTGAAATGATAATGGAAATATTATAGAATTTAAATGAAAAACATTTTTGCGTTATTTTTATTATTATCATTTACTGTTCTTTATGCGCAGTATAGCCCAGGCACTGCATACTTCAAAGACAATAGTACTTCAGAGGGTTTAATAAAAGTAAAAATGTTTGAAGGAATAAAATTTAAACTCAAAGAAGATACTGAGGTAGTAGACTATACTTCTAAACAAATTAAGGGCTATGATGTCAAAGGTTGGCAATTTAGATATGTAGAAAGTAATTCAAGCGATAAACCTAAGTTTTTAAAACTAATTCTTGAGGGTGAAATTTCACTTTACAATAGTGAAGTTTATAGCTCTGGTTTGCCAAATTCTAATGGTTCTTCTCAAGGTGGTATTACTTTTGGTATTGGACCTGGTACCTCGAAAATTTATTTCATTAAAGTCAATGATGAACTTATCAAACTTGGAACAAAACTAAAAAAGAAACACTTAACTATTTTTGAAAACTGTCCTACTTTAATTGAAAAAATTAAAAATAAAGAGTTTAAGAAATGGGATTTTTACGATATCATTGAATATTATAATGAAGATTGTAATTCAGATGAATAGATATTTTTAAGTTTACGTGAATTCAACGTAAAAACAAAAAATCTTAAAACGACACTACCGCCCCCAAAACCAACATACTCTGATTCCCTTTAAAACGAGAATCGCCACCTGAAGCATCTAAGTCTTCATTTTCAAGTTTCTTCAATATATTGGTAAAACCATAAATATATTGCACTTTCAGCTTAAAATATTTAAAACCTACTGAAGCGCCTACAGCTCCATTAAGGTTAAATTGAGAAATATTAGTAATGTCTTCTGCAGATAAATTGGTGTAATTATTTATAAAGTAACTTTCTTGATTTTCATCTCTAAATTCTAATTTACTATTGTATTGAAGCATAGGTCCAAAATCAATTGTAAAATGGTCTGGAATTACTTTTACATGCAACAACATAGCCACTTGCGCCGCAAACATTTTATACTCAATAAACTCTTCTTCAGTACTTATTAGTGCAGGTCTTCCTAAAACCTCAACATTACTTTCTGAGAGTTGCATTCCAAAACTTATATTATACCATCGCACAGGAATATCTACTGAGGCACCAAGCCCTCCAATAAAACCATTTGATGCCTTTGTAGTGAAATTATCAGTCACAATATCAAATTGTGTTACCCCACCAGTAATATTAATGCCATTAGTAATTCTATAATTTCCTTTTTGAGAAAAACTTTTTGTAACAAAACTTATAAATAATACTACTAATAGGTAAAGCTGTAATTTTTTCATGTCTGTTTAGGGTTAAATGCCCAAATATAACTTAATTTAGTAATCCACGATTTTATAACCATTTAAAATTATATATATGAACTACTTTTTAATACCCATTATCTTTATAGGATTTGTTATTCTTATTTCATCCTTTTTTATTGTAAAACAACAAACTGCAGCCATTATAGAACGTTTTGGTAGATTTCAAAGTATACGTCATTCTGGTTTACAATTAAAAATTCCAATAGTAGACAGAATTGCTGGAAAATTAAGTCTTAAAATTCAGCAATTAGATGTTATTATAGAAACTAAAACTTTGGATGATGTATTTGTGCGTTTAAAAGTATCCGTACAGTACAAAGTGATTCGAGAAAAAGTTTATGATGCCTTTTACAAGTTAGATTATCCGCATGATCAAATTACAAGTTATGTATTTGATGTGGTACGTGCTGAAGTGCCAAAAATGAAATTAGACGACGTATTCGTTAGAAAGGACGATATCGCTATTGCAGTAAAATCTGAGTTAAATGATGCCATGATTGAATATGGTTATGATATTATAAAAACACTTGTAACTGATATTGATCCTGATGCTCAAGTTAAAGAAGCTATGAATAGAATTAATGCTTCTGAACGTGAAAAAATTGCAGCCCAATTTGAGGGTGATGCTGCTCGTATTTTAATTGTTGAAAAAGCAAAAGCTGAGGCCGAAAGTAAGCGTTTACAAGGGCAAGGTATTGCTGATCAGCGTAGAGAAATTGCTCGTGGTTTAGAAGAGTCTGTTGAGGTGCTTAATCGCGTTGGAATTAACAGTCAAGAAGCATCAGCTTTAATTGTTGTAACACAACATTACGATACGTTGCAGTCTTTAGGAGAAGAAACCAATAGTAACTTAATTCTTTTACCTAATGCCCCACAAGCAGGAAGCAATATGCTAAACGATATGGTAGCAAGTTTTGCAGCTAGTAATCAAATTGGTGAAGCTATGAAAGCCGCCAAAAAGAAAGAGGATAAATAATAAACCTATTTCATTTAAAATAAATTAAACCTCAGTATATCTTATATTGGGGTTTTTTCTTTAAAAAACTAGAATCTTTTAAACTTAGGTTTTTCTTCAACTTGTTCTTCACCCTTATCAGAAATTTTTCCAGGAAAAGATAAAGATGTACTTGTAAAAGTAGTTCCAAAATTAATATTAGCATGATATACTTGGCTCACCGCATCTTTTACCTGTTCTTCTGAAAGTTCCTTTAAAGGATGAATAAATACCGACCACAATACACCATCCGAAACAGCATATTTAACATCTAAAGCCGTGTGAAAATTGGCTACTAAACTTGCCTTTAATAAGCCTTCGTTTAAAGTGTTTGAATCTGCTATTGGTGAAATAATCCGCATTCGGTTATGATTTACATCTGTTATGCTAATTAATGGCACAGATTTAATATGAAATTGCCACGCTCCAGGTTGTCCTTGAATAGAGTCGCTAACTGTAGTGTAAATAGTTTCTAACTTTTCGTTATTCATATTTTGAGAAAAACTTAACAAAGGAAATAGTAATAATGATAGAAATAACCGTTTCATGATATGATATTTTGCTTTATTAAGTCGAAAATAAAAACTAATACTTAAAAAAAAATTGAAGTTTTTAACTAAACGGATGGCGTTCCACCCAATCTTTTGATGGGTTCATAAAACGAAAAATTTGTTTTAAAATAGTATTGAGAACAAAATTTGTATGCTTTAAATACATCACCATTGCCTTTGGTTTTGCACCAACCGAACTCTTAATTTCCATAGCTGTTCTGGCGTAAACAATACTCTCAAAATGGTGTTCTATCCCAAATTTAGCCATTTCATATAACATATTTAAATATAGTTGATTGGCTTGTTGGTGTTTAGTATTATAGCCTAAAAAATAGGTCTCTAAATGCTTATTATTTAAAATTAGGGTAAAAAATCCAACAAGTTCATCATCTAAATAATATCCAAAAACCCTAAAATTATCCTTAAGATGGCGCTTATATATAAAAAAATGATTTTTGGGGAGTATAAACGTATTAAATGTTGCATTATCAGACACATTAAGGTATAGGTTATGAAGCAATTGAGAGTTCGCTTCTATCGCATCTAAATCCATTTCTTCACAAACAATACCATTGCGTTTCTTTTTGGCACGTTTATACCTTGTTCTGTACTTCTTTTTCATACAGTTTACATAGTCTTCATTACAGCCCCAAACATCTCTAACATTCATAATCATATTAGGTTGTACAATAACTCTGTGTAATTTTTCATTTAGAAATAGACTATCGTCAAGCATAATATCATCTTCGAAAAAATCTTTCAAAAGAATTAATCGAATCTTACCTCCATTATTTTTTATCCGCTTTTCAACCTCAGAAACACCCTGAAAAACACAAGAATAAAAATCTGTTTTAGATATTTTATTTATGTTAAAATATATACCGTGTTGACCTGTATGAGTTAAATTACCAACCACTAAAATATTGCCTTTAAGCAACTTAGAAATGGTTTGTTTTAAAAATGTTTTTAAACAAGACACCTGTGTGTTTCTAAACATATCCTTTAGATATAATTGAACACGTTGAACAATGGCTATACCTACTAAAGTATCATCTTTAAATACACCTATATAAAACAGACTAATATTTTTTGGAGAAGCAATCTCTAAAGCTTTTAAATAATTGGTTTGTAAAAGCACATTATGCTCAACCAAATTATTCCATCCCATAGGAACTTTATCTATACTCTCGTAAATATTATAATGTATCAATATATATTAAAAAAAGACTGAAAATTTAAATTCTCAGTCTTTATGTTTGTTAAAAGTTTACAAAATTATACCCATCCACATACAATGGCTCCCATTACACCCATAGTAACTATCCAATAGCCACTATTTATTAAGATGTATTTAGCTCCTTTCCTTTCAAATAAAGCATTAGTTCCAATTATAGGTAAAGCTACAAAAATACCAGACATTATACCGTGTAATGCACCATGGCCAAAGGTTCTATGAGCAGTTCCATAATCCGCCATAAAAGCAGCATAAGATGGTAATGCATTTTCAATATCAGCACCAACCATTCCCATGGCTCCTATTTGGTGAATAGTAAGCATTTGCATTGCCATAGCTAAAATAAAGGCAAATATAAATGCCAGAATAAAAATCTTCGCCATATTAGCGCCTTTCATTTTATCTTCTGTCATGTCTGCTGCTTTCATCCAAGCATTTCCAAAAACGTTTGGGTTATACCAAACAAATCCAACAACTAGAGCAGAAAGTGCTGCAGCTGCTAGTGCTAAAAAATTCATTTCCATGATTTAAAAATTTTGGTTTGTACTTACAATGTACAAAAAATACTTTCAACCTAGTTTACCAGCTACCACTAGCACCGCCTCCACCAGAACTACCACCGCCTCCTGAAAAACTACTACTAGATGAATATGAAGACCTTCCAGAACTAACGCCTCTTGAAGAAAAGTTTTTACTCATAAAGGTTTTATCGCTCTTTAAAAATGAAAATTTCACAGGCTGGTAAACTTTTCTAGAGCGCGTAAAAAAGGCGATAATCAATGGCGTTATTAAAAACAGAATTATGATTGATATTAAAACGTAAATCAAGCTTTCGGAAGAAGTATTTTCAATTAATTTAAAAGGGTCTAAAACCTTATCTTTATTCATCTGAGTGCTGATTAAAATTACAGCAAAAAATAATGGCATTAAAATAAATGGAAGACTGATAAGCATCACAAACAATGACGAAATCAATAATAATGGAAAAGAAATTACACTTAGTTTCCCAGTGATTAATCCTCTAAAAATAGTAATTAATCGCTTATAACCCGTGTAGAAAATCGCGCTACCTGCTACAATAAAAATACTGATAAATAGCGTTAAAAATATTCCGATTAATAGTTTAGCCCAAAACGGAATTTTACCTTCTTCTTCTATTATTTGAGCAAACTCATCTCGATATTTAGGATTGTCAATAAGTTTAATAATTTCTGAAGTTCCTAAATCTACACCTTCATAAAAAAGACCCTCTTTAAATTTAGGCGTCATGATTTCTCTAATAATTCTTGAGGCAAATGCATCCGTTATTATGGGTTCTAGTCCTTTCCCAACCTCAATTCTAAATTTTCTATCGTTTTTAGCAATGAATATTAAAAGCCCATTATCCTTGTTTTTCTGACCTAATTGGTTCTTATTAAAAACTTGATATGTATAGTTCTCAACGGTATCATTACCTAAAGTATTAATAGTTAGCACCACTATTTGGTGTGAAGTCTCTGTTTCATAAGTGGTAAGTTTTTGTCTAAGTTGAAACGTTTCGCTTTCGCTGAAAAGTGCAGCGTTATCTGTTGCAACTTCTGTTAAAACAGGATAATCCGCTTGTCCGCTTGTATATTGAAAACAAACGATAATCAAAAGAATTATCCATTTTATTTTAATCACATGAATGTATATTTTGGATTATAAAAGTGCCTTAGCTTCTTGTACTAATAAGATATTTTTATCTTCCAAAGCTTTAGCAATAAAGTTGCTAATAGCATCGTTTTTTTCTAAACCATTTTGTAGTAATACACCCAGTGTAATCATAGTAATAATTCGTGTACCAGATTTCTTCAC
This sequence comes from uncultured Algibacter sp., assembly GCF_947490405.1. Lineage (GTDB taxonomy): Bacteria > Bacteroidota > Bacteroidia > Flavobacteriales > Flavobacteriaceae > Algibacter_B. Next base: position 99,054 of record NZ_CANLGU010000002.1, read on the forward strand.
AGAAGTGTTGAATAGTGGTTCAACCTCATCATAACTCACTAATTTTGCTAGTTCTTGAATCTCTGCTTTAGCTTTGGCTTGCTTATCTTCTGGCATTCTATCATACTTTTTGCCATAAGATTTTATTTGATCAATAGCTGGTCTATTATTTTGTGGTGTTTGCTTAGGTTGATTATTATTCGGTTTTGGTTTTTGTTTTGCCCAAGTATCTCGTAAACCCACTGTTTTATTAAACACCAAGCTATCTGAGGTCGAATCGTCATCCATATTAAAATAACCGAGCCTTTGAAACTGAAACCTATCACCAATATTGGCTTCTTTTAAACTTGGCTCTACATAAGCTTCAATGATTTTTAAAGAATTCGGGTTTAAGAATTCCATAAAATCTTTGTCTTGATGGCTATCGGGTGCCTCATCATTAAACAACCTATCGTACTCTCTTACTTCAGCTTTTAAAGCATGTTTAATAGATACCCAATGTAAAGTACCTTTAACTTTTTTTGATGTGTCTTCAGAATAGGTACAACGAATTTCTGTGATGTTACCTTCAGCATCTTTCTTAACATTTTCCGCTTTAATGATGTATGCATTTTTTAGCCTAACCTCTCCTCCTGTTTTTAATCGAAAAAACTTGTTGCTGGCTTCTTCTTTAAAATCTTCTCGCTCAATATAAAGTTCTCGTGAGAATGGTACTTTTCTAAAACCTGCACTTTCATCTTCTGGATTATTCTCGGCATCCATCCACTCCACTTTATCTTCAGGATAATTAGTAATCACTAATTTTACAGGATTTAAAACTGCCATAACGCGTGGCGCCGTTTTATTTAAATCTTCGCGAATACAAAACTCTAAAAGCGAAACATCAATAACATTATCTCGTTTTGCAACGCCTACAGTCTCAACAAACTTTCTGAGAGAATTAGGGGTATAACCTCTTCTTCTAAGCCCAGAAATGGTAGGCATTCTTGGGTCGTCCCATCCATTTACAATACCATCTTCTACAAGCTTTAACAACTTACGCTTACTCATAATGGTATAGCTTAAGTTTAAACGTGCAAACTCACGCTGTTTTGGTCTTAGCTTATTAGTGTCTACAATCTGATCTAAAAACCAATCGTAAAGTTCTCTATGAGGTTTAAACTCTAAAGAGCATAATGAGTGAGATATTTGCTCGATATAGTCACTTTCGCCATGTGTCCAATCGTACATCGGGTAAATACACCAATCATTAGCCGTTCTATGATGGTGTTTCTTTAAAATACGATACATTATGGGGTCTCGCATCAGCATATTGGTATGCTGCATGTCTATTTTAGCGCGTAAAATATGCTCGCCTTCATCAAACTCACCAGCTTTCATACCCTCAAATAAAGCCAAGTTTTCTTCAATACTTCTATTTCTAAAAGGGCCATCAACTCCTGGTTGAGTGGGCGTTCCCTTTTGCTCTGCCATGGCTTCACTAGATTGTGAATCTACATAGGCTTTCCCTTCTTTTATCAAAATAACTGCCCAATCGTATAATTGCTGAAAATAATCAGAAGAAAACAAAACTTTATCCCATTTATAACCTAACCAAGCAACATCTTTCTTTATAGCATCTACATACTCTTGCTCTTCTTTTGCTGGATTTGTGTCATCAAAACGTAAGTTAACTGGGGCGTTGTAATACTCACCTAGACCAAAACTTATTCCAATAGCTTTAGTATGCCCAATATGCAAATACCCATTTGGTTCCGGTGGAAAACGGAAACGTAACTTGTTTTTAGACATGCCATTTGACAAGTCTTCTTCTATAATTTGCTCAATAAAATTGAGTGATTTTCTATCTTCAGACATAACTTTAACTCATTCAAAAAAGAAAGAAACAAAATTAGTTAAAATAAAGGTAACTACCTGTTTATAATGTTTGATAAATGTAACTTTTAGAGTCTTTCGTATACTAATTATAAAAGCTTAAACCATGCAACACAGAAATTATGAATGCCCAAAGTGCAACAACAAAACATATACTGTTGGACAAATGCGAGCCACTGGTGGTACATTGTCTAAAATATTTGATGTTCAAACTGAAAAATATACCTCTGTTACTTGTGATAGGTGTACATACACAGAGTTTTACAAGGCGAAAACAAGTGCCATAAGTAATATATTTGATTTGTTTACAAGCTAAATATTATTGTTCTTTGTTTTATGGGAATTATAAAGGTTACTAATATTCGTGTTTTTGCTTACCATGGATGTTTAAACGAAGAAACAAAAATAGGTAGCGATTACCGTGTAGATTTGAAAGTGAAGGCATATTTGCAACAATCTGCGAAAACAGACCAATTGGAGGATACCGTAGATTATGTTTTTTTAAATCGCATTATTAAAGAAGAAATGGCAATTCCTTCCAAATTACTGGAAACTGTGGCAAAAAGAATCTTAGATAGAATCTTTAATGAAGATAAATTAGTTACAAAAGCTACTGTAAATGTGAGTAAACTGAACCCGCCAATTGGAGGTGATGTAGAACGAGTAACGATAAAAATGACTGAAAAGCGTAAAAAGTGATTTTAACTATTGAAAAGTCACAATTTTTTTTACATTTGCAGCAGATTTTCCGCAGTGTTGTGGGAATGATAATTTCAGAAGCTTTTAGCTCTTTTCTGAAATTTTGATAACAATTATGGCGTCGTGGCCGAGTGGCTAGGCAGAGGTCTGCAAAACCTTCTACAGCGGTTCGAATCCGCTCGACGCCTCAAAGAACCTTCAAGTTTTTCTTGAGGGTTTTTTTTATGTTTATAACTTATTTTAATTGTATTTGGGCGTTTACTAGGTGTTGTGAATTGCGTTAGGGATTGAGGGATTTGTTGAAGCTCCCCGACGTAGGAGGGAGCGACTCCCGAAAGCCCGACCCTTGTGGTAACGCCAAAAACATGTTTTACTTCTCTTTTATTGGACTTATTTTTTCTAGCTTTTCTCTGTTTTTCTCGTAAGTATCTGGAAATATACCTTGAATAAAGAGTAATACACCAAAGCCTAAAATAACTATAGCAATGATTTTTTTGGTTTTGAATATAAGGCGTGGTGTTAACTTAGCTTTAAGGCGTTTTGCTATGACTATTTTAACTAAATCTGAGACAAAGTAGGCGAGGAGCATAGATACAACAAATACAATATCGCCATGTTCTGAAGTGGTTAATGAGTCACCGAGCACTATGAAACCTAACCAACCTAATAGTACACCTATGTTTATAAAATTTAGTAAAAATCCTTTTATAAAGAGTTTGCCATAATCTTTTTGGATTTCGACCTTATGGTATTCTTTAACAATAGCTCTGAATGATTTTGAGGTTTTTATAAATGAAATGATGCCATAAACGATTAATAGGGCACCACCAAAAATTAAAAAACTAGGGTCGTTACCGATTTTATCTCTTAGACTGTTTGTACTATAAAACGCAATGATGATGAAGATGATGTCTGCAAGAATAACCCCTAAATCGAATATTAAAGCACTTCTAAAGCCTTTTGTAGCGCTGGTTTCTAGGAGTACAAAAAACACGGGGCCAATGGTAAAGGCGAGTATTATTCCAAAAGGGATGGCTGTTAATATATCATCGAGCATAAAACGGTAGTGCTTTACACAAAGTAAAGGAATTATTACTTAAACAAAAAGGCGCTTTAAAAAAAGCACCTTTCTATCAACAAATCAAACTAACTTACTTAATTCTTAATCAACTTAATGCTATTAATTCCTCTTTCAGTTTTTATTTTTGCAAAGTATAAACCAGCTTTTAAGTTTGCTGCATTTACTTCAACTTCGCTATTTTCTGGTGATAATGATAATACTTGTTTTCCTAAAACATCAAATACAGTGATAACCTCCATAGGCACGTTATTTGTTTTAATTGTCCAGCTATCTTGTGTTGGGTTAGGATAGGCGTTGAATGCAACTTTAGCAAAATCTTTAGTACTTAATACCGTGTTTTTGTGAAAGTAAATATTATCAAACCAAACATTAGTTAAGTTGGCTGTTGTAATACCAAACTGAGCAATATCGCTTCTTGTAAGGTTTCCTGCTACAACACCACCTAAAGATGTAATATCAATATCAACAGAAACCCACGTGTTAGCAACTATAGCTGGATTTGTACCTGTATTTATATTTACTTCTAAAGCAGATGCTTCTCCGCCACCGCCAGCAAAATCAACCAATTTTACATTAAAAACGTCTCCAACTAGATCAGTGTCATCAGTAAAGAAATCGAAATGAATGTGTGTAAAATCAGTTAAATTTTGTCTATTTGATGCAAAATCAATTCCTTGACATGGAATACCTGTATTCTTTTTAAATGTGTTGTTACCTTCAATCTGTACTTCTGATACTGCTACTCCACACCACCCTGCATCATATGTACTAACGGTTATATTTGGATATGCATCACTATATATTGAAACGACATCTGCGGCTGGTCTTGAAGGAGGCGTTGGTGCTGCCATTGCTGGTCCAGATATTACAAATGATACTGTATACGTTTGCATAACATTACCGTTTTGAGAAGTTACTTCTACAGTTCCACTACCTGGAATGTTAGTAGCTTGTGTAATACTAGCGCTAGCTGCAGGATCTGTTGTTGTAGCCGTTGTAATTTGTGGTACAACTACTGTTCCAGGAGCTAACTCTACTTCGTAGCTAAATACTCCAGAGCCAAATCCTGATAAAGGATTCCCGTCTATTTCTAAAGCGCTTAGCGAAGCATCTGAACCTGCTACTGTTGGGTTTTTCCAAAAATAAATGTTATCTAAATAAATATCTACTGGTGTTGTGCTTCCTGGTCCATTTGCAGCGAACTTCATTTGAAAAACGCTATCCCATGTCATTCCTGTAAATGCAGATTTTGGAATATCAACACTTGTCCAAGTTCCAGATGTATATGTAATTGAAACTAATGTTTCTCCTGCTCCAGAACCATTGTTTATTGGGCTAACTTGAATATCTGTAGCTCCAGGACTAGCTGCAGTCCAAATATCAATGTGTAAAAATTCCATTTGAGAAGCATCCGATGCTGTAACCTCAGTCCCTTGATAATTAAAATTTGGATAAGCCAAAAGAAGTTGTCCTGTACCTGGGTCATAATTTGGATTAACTTGTGTGTGTCCAGATTGTCCCCAGTTTGGGTCGTAATTATTTGCGATGTTTGTGAATGTATCTCCATATATAGAAATGACATCTACAGCATCGTTTGTTGGTGCAGCTGGATTAGTGGTTGGTTGTGCATAACCAAAATACGCTGTGAGTAAAAAAAGTAATAGTGTAATTTTTTTCATCTTTAAACGGTTTTAAATTGTTAATAATTAGTTTTAGAAATAGTTGTTTCTCAAAGTTAAACCCAGACTATTGATATATTACTATTTATAACCCCTACAAAAAACATACATAATAAAAAAAAGGTGATTTTTTTATCAAAAAACTAAAAAATGGCCGCTATTATTGAGCTTATCAACGATAATCTAGAAGCCAAAAAACTACATGAATTTAGGGTGTTTTTAGATATGTTGTGGTACTGTTGTGGTAAATAATAAGTATGTTGTGCTTATATTATAACAGGTTGTGGAGATGCCAGTTCTGTAAATATTTATTTATCAATAAGATTAGATAAAACTAGAGGAATTCCATCTATTTTAAAAAGATTTTTTTACGGTTGAAACCAACATTATTTTTGTAAAACTTTGGTTTCTCGTTTTTATCCCAAAGCCCCCAATAAGCACCAACATCACCTTCTGCTCCGACCTTCCATGATTCATCAAAAGAAGAGAAATAAAAGATTTCTACATCTTCTTCTTGAGCCCATAACTGAGTATTTATAAAGTACTTCATGGCATTTTCCTTTGAAGGAAATGCTCCGTTTAAACCTTCTCCTTCACTAGGCCATCCTGTTTCAGAAATTATAACTTTCTTTCCTTTACCAGCTTTAACTGCTTTATTATACATATCCTTCATATAAATCAAAGAATACTCTATACTACAACCTTCCCAATATGGATAACAGTTAGCAAGAATAACATCACAAGCTTCGGCTATTTTAGGACGATGAACAAACTCATAATAGGCATCAACGTAACCAACAGGGATATCTGTTATTTCACTTTTCACGTCGTAAATAAAGTTTAATAGCTCAGCTTCGGTTAAATCACCTCGATACATCACTTCATTACCAACTGCAGCAATATCTACGATATTTTCCCTAGATAGTTGCTTAAGTGCATCAACCTCCTTTACATTAATTTCAGCATCATCACCTAACCATGCACCTACCATAGTTTTCATTCCCATTTGTTTTGCTATCCTTGGGATTAACTCATTACCATCAGTGCATGAAAATGAACGCACCCAATTGGTATATGGTTTAATTATTTTTAGCCGTTTTCGTATTTGCTTTTCTGATAATTGGACCCCTGGTTCTTGTCCTTCAGTATAGGGACTAAAACCAACACCATGCATCCCTTTTTTAAGAACTCTCTTAAAGCAATTTTGTAATCCTCTGGGTGTTTTATTATCTAAACCATATCCAGATAACGACATTATTTTATCTGATTTGTATGACATTTACTCTATGATTTTTTTATTACAATTTACCTCTTCGTTTATTTAATTCTTCTCTAATTTGATTTGCTCGTTTTTCAGTAACATCATAATTACGCATCACATACATGGCAATAAGTGTTCCTAGCATTGGGAAGAAACAAAAGAAAGCATGTAGTCCATCAACAGCATCTTGCTGATCTACAGTTGCAAAATCTGGGTTAAATCCAACAACAGAGATTATTACTCCGCTTAAAGCACCTGCAATAGCAAAGCCAACCTTAACCATCCACCAATAAATAGCTCCAAATATTCCTTCTCTGCGTAAACCTGAATTTAATTCATCTATATCAATTACATCAGCTGTCATTGACATCATGATAGTAAATAAGCTACCTATTCCGAAAGAAAAAAATGGTAGTGCTAAAACATACATCCAAGGCTTCCCTGGCACAAATAAAAACCAAAGCATAATATAACCGATAACCGAAATACCTTGTGATATCATAAATGCTTTTTTCTTTCCCATGATTTTAGACATCCATGTTACAATAGGTATAACAATAAATGTAGTACCTAAAGCGCCTAGGCACCCAAATAGAGAGACCCAGATACCACTGGCAGCGGCATCACCATTAAAGAGTTTATAAACAATGACAAAAAAAGTGAGCGACGCAACAGTATTAAACGCATTAAATACCAGAAACGTGGCGGCACATAATTTCCTAAACTCTTTTATCTTAAATGCTTCGGCAAAACTATCAACAAATATTTTCTTTAAACTACCACCTATATTCCTCAAGTTTAAAGGTTCGTAATTTTCATTTATAGTAGATTTACTTTTTATAAATATTGCAGGAACCATTGCGCAAATAGTACAAGGTATCGCTACCCAAATTGCTAACTGCCTTACTGCTACATCTGCAGATGGAAACCACTCTGGATCGTACATTATAATCCAAAATAAAGGTGCAATTACCCAAGCCCATTGTCCAATCCATTGCGCAACTGCCATAATATTTGTGCGTTCATGGAAATCATCACTCATCTCATAACCCATAGCTACGTATGGTACACTAAAAAGAGTAAGACCTAAATAAAAAATAATAGACCATAAAAAGAAATACCAAAAATTAAATTGTAATGTATTTTCCCTGAAGAGTTGCCACATAAAAACATAGGCTATACCCATCATTATGCCTCCTAATAATACATATTGCCTTCTGCGTCCCCATTTAGATTTTGTGTTATCTGAGATATACCCCATTATAGGATCTGTAATAGCATCAAATATTCTAGGAAAAAAATAAATTAGCGACCACATCCAACCTGTAAATCCAAGGTCTTGGACTAAAACAACCATAAATATGCCTAGAATAGCTGGAAACATTTGGTTGGCCAACATGCCAACACCAAAGGCTATTTTTTGGCCTATAGGAACTTTGTTTCTAGATACTGTTTTAGCTATTGACATATTGTATTTATACTAATGTTCTGTGCTTGTTTATAAATTTAAAACTTTAAGTTTTCATGCTTGTCCCAGAGCCCCCAATAGGCTCCAACGTCACCTTCATCACCCGTTTTCCATGACTCATCAAAAGATGAAAAATAAAAAATTGGGATACCATTAGTCTCTGTCCATCCAATGGTATCAATAAAATATTTCATAGCAGCCTCGTTAGTAGCAATTGCACCATCAAGACCACCGCCTTGACTTGGCCATCCTGTTTCTGTGATAATAATTGGTTTTCCTTGGGCAGCGTCAACAACAGAACCATACATAGCCTGCATGTGTCCTAAGGCATACTCGATTGGGCAACCTTCCCAATAAGGATATAGATTTGCTAGAATAACATCGGTACTTTCAACTAAAACAGGATGTCTTGAAAATTCGTAATAGGCATCAACATATCCAACAGGAATATCTAATCCTATCAAAGCTTCTTTAACTCGATTGATGTAACCAACTAGTTCATCTAAAGTCAAATCATTTCGATATAAAACCTCGTTACCTACAGCTGCAACATCAACATGACCTGCCTTAGCTAATGCAATTAAACCTTCTATTTCTCTTTCATTATCCTCTTTATCATCACTAAGCCACGCACCAACCAAAGTTTTAAGGCCATACTTTTTTGCTGCAATTGGCACATACTCATTGCCTTCAATACACGAAAATGAACGAATAGCTCCAACATGCGGTTTCAATATACTAACGCGTTGCTCTACTTGTTCCATACTTATATCATCTCCAGGAGATTGTCCGTCTTTATACATGCTAAAGCATATACCATGAAAACCATTTTGTATAGTTTTGTGCCATAAGGCTTTTAATTCTTCCAATGAATAATCTGAAAGATTAATTCCTTGGGTTGCTATTTGACTATAACTGGATTTATAATATGATTCTTCTCTATAAGACATTTTTCGTTTAATTTTAATGCTCCGTTAATGGATAACTCATGTTTTTTACACTAGGTTTGATTAAAATACCCCTCTACAATTCTTTCTAGTGTATACCTTTATTTTGTCTACTTGTTTTACTCCAGTTGGTATTTCTTTTAGCTTTAATCCTGGATAATCATCAGCTTCTTTCCATTGTTCTATTGTAGAAGTGAAAAATGATGATGCGTCTGAATTAGCTTCATAAACAATTAAATCATAGACTTCTCCTAAATCTCCACCAAAACGAACTACAACCTGCCATTCCCCATCTCTTTTGTAAGAGGTGTTCGTATGGTCTGACTGGGGGTAATAACGATCATCCGAAGGGCGAACTAATACCCAAATATCATTCTTGTTTGATTCTGGATAAACGCCCATTGTTAAAATCCTGCAATCAACAGAATCTTTATCTATTGGAGAAATCACTTTAGTGGCATTAACTTCACCTTTAACTTTTAATTTATTTCCAATTGAAACTTGCTCAATTTGACTGTTATATTTAACTAAATCTGACGAATAGCTGGCATAAATCATCGTTAAAACACCTATAATTCCAGCTGGTATTCCAAGCTTAGTACTAATAAACCTAGTACCTGAGTTCTTTTTTATACTGCTTAGGATTGCAATTAATATAAGTACAAGCCCTACTATGATCATTATTTTTGTTGACATACTATTTTGGTTTATTTTTTGTAATTAACCGTTTCGCAATCATATCACGCCTCTACGTTCTTCTAATTGCTCCTTAATTTCCTTGGCTCTTTCTTCAGTCAAGTTATATTTCCACATGACCCATATAGCTAAACCAGCCGTTACAACAGGAATAACAATATCAGCTATTCTAAGTTGTGTTAATGTTTCTGCTGATTGGGTTGCTGCGTTACCATCAAATCCTATAAGGCTTAATACAAGACCGCCTAATACTAAAGCTAACCCTTGACCAAGTTTTACAACCCACCAGTATAATGCCCCAAAAGTTCCTTCTTTTCTGGGCATCCCGTTAACAAGTTCATCTAAATCACAAACATCTGCTGTCATGCTCATCATTAAAGTAAAAAGGCTTCCTAAACCGAATGACATTAAAGGAATTGGAATAAAAGATAGCCAAACATTATCTGGAGTAAAAGACCACCATTTTAAAAGATAACCAACAATAGAAAGTGCTGTTGAAATAATAAAGGCTTTCTTTTTACCCCACTTAGTAGCCATTTTTGATACTATTGGAATCACTAAAAAAGCTGAAACTAGTGCTCCAACTGAACTGAACCACGCTGGCCATGTAGCAGTAGCTTCATAACTTCCATTAAATATGTAGAAAACGAAAATGAAAAAACTAAAAGATGCAACAATTTGATAACCATTAAAAACTAAAAATGTTGCGCCACATAATTTCATAAAAGGCTTGTTTTTAACTGCTTCTCCAATGCTTTTAAATAAGTCTTTTACATTACTAAAGATGTTTTTTAATGTTAAAGGCTTCCTATCTCCCATATTTGCAGAATCTGTTCCCCTACAAAAAATAGCAGGTAAGAGTCCAAGTATTAAACATGCTACTCCAACATATATCGCCATTGTTCTAACACCTTCGGCCTGGTTTTTGAAAATATCAGGGTCTGCAATAATTACCCAAAACCAGGGTACAATTACCCATGCTATAAGACCTACAGTTTGCGAAAACGCCATAAGCCTTGTTCGTTCATTATAATCGGAAGTCATCTCATATCCTAAGCCCACTAAAGGTGTGGCGAACATTGTATTTCCGATAAGGAACACCATGGACATGATAAGAAAATACCAAAAATTATAGTCTGATGAATTGTTCTCGTCAAGTTGCCAAAGCAAAACAAATGTAATGGCGCTTAAAATACCTCCAATAAAAATGTATGGCCTCCTTCGACCCCATTTTGAGCTTGTGTTATCCGAGATGAATCCCATAATAGGGTCAGTTATCGCATCAAAAAACCTAGGTAATCCTCCTAAAAGGCCTGCTAAAAATGGATCCATTCCAAATGCAGTTAGTAAAAAAAACATAAAGAAACCTAAAGCTCCTGGGTAAAGATTTAAAACCAAATGACCAGCTCCAAAAGCGGCTTTTTGGCCCAATGGTACTCTATCACTTGCAGATGTTTTTACATTTGGCATAATTTAATTTTTTAGTTAGTTAGTTTTGGTTATGCTTTTGGAATTACAATAGTTTGAATTGCTTGTGCATCTATTGAAAATTCTACATGCTCTTCATTAAGGGATAAGTTTATAGTTTTTGGGGTTTTTGTTTCATTAAAAAGTACAATAGCAAAAGAGCCGTCAGGGTTTTGTGCTGCTGTTGCCATTAATGTATTATCTGAGTTCTCTAATTCTATAATTTTAGCTTCTGGTCTTATGTATTTACTAAAATGCGCCATGGTATGATAAATAGGCGTGAAGTATACTTCATCCGTATCTGGGTTTACAATTACTGGAGCAATACACCAATTTTTAAACCAATTTGGTCCACCTTTGGTATCTAACACCATGTTCCAATCTACCCATCCGTCTACCCAATTATTTAGGCAGCCAATGATATCTCTTGCGTATCTATTTACTGGTGCATATTTTGGGTGTAAGTGTTTATCTTTTTCGGGGGCCCAATCCCAACCCCAATCGGTTGCTTCTTTTTTCCAATACCATGTATCATCCTCCCAAACAGGTGTTTCTGCATCTACACAAGCTTCAGATTGAATTAAAAGCTTATTTGGTGCCTTATGGTGCGCATACTGCAATTCTTCTGGAAACACTTCATATGTGCTAGCATACCAATGAATGGCCGTACCGTCAAAATATTTTGATGTGTCTTCATTTTTAAATTGAGAGTCTACCCATTCTTTTAAATGCTCTCTGTTCTGATCATATCCTAAGATTTTTAAATGACCTTTACCATCAGCCTCTAACTTTGGCCCTAAGTAGTTTTGAACAAAATTGGTCATTTCATCAGGTGTATAGTGCATACTTTCCCAATTATTACCGTTCCCTAATGGCTCATTTTCAACTGTAAAACCCCAAATATCGATACCTTCAGCCTTATAAGCATCTGCATATTTTGAAAAAAATAAGGCCCATGTATCATAATATTCAGGTAATAATTTACCGCCTACCCATTCATTGTTATCTTTCATCCAAGGTGCTGCTGTCCATGGAGAACCAAAAATTTTAAACCCATCAGTTGACGCAGCCATTGCTTCTTTTATAAATGGAATTATATCTTCTTTATCTTCTTCAATAGAAAAGTGTTCTAAATTTTTATCACCTTCAATTGGAGTATAAGAATAATTTGAAAGAGAAAAATCGCAAGAATTCATGTGTGTTCTTGTTAGAGAGTAGTGCGCACCTTGTTTACTGAAATAGGCATCAATAATTTTTTTGCGATTTTCTTTACTTAACTTATTTAACAAGTAGACCGACGACTCTGTAAATGCACCACCAAATCCTGTAATAGTCTGAAATGTTTTTTCCGGGTTTAGTTTAAGTGTTACTTTATTTTCTAAATTTTGAAACTCTGTAATTTTAGACAGCTTATTACCTGCTTCTGAAGTTTCGTAAACCTCAACAACAAGTGCTTTATTTTCATTATTACAACCTATCATATTCAATGTTGCTATTAAAAATGCTATGTATTTAAATGATTTCATCTAAATTAATCTGTTTAATGTTTGTTTTGATTTGCATTCCATTCTTCAGCAGTAGGAGGTGCTTCTACATCTTTCATCAAAGTTTCTTTATTACCTCCATAAGTTTTAGTAATTGGGTTTCCATTTCTTGTTAATCCTTTAAATATTCCTTTATCTACTTCGTTCCAGAGTGTATATTTTGCTTTGCCGTCAACAGTAAATAGCCCAAAATGCTTTTCTGAATTTCCTGGATTATCACCACCTTTCCAAGGTTCATCAAAACCTTCAAAATAAAAACATGACATTCCTTTTTCGTTAGTCCAATCTCTCATGTGTTTATAATACAATGCCTCTTTATATTCATCACAAGCTTTAGATCCAGTTGTACCATAATGCCCTGAAGAAAAACTAGCCCACCCTGTTTCGCCAATATGAATTGGCTTGTCTACGCCCAAACTTTCCATGTATTTCTTTACATTTCCAGTTTGCGTCATAGCATAGGCTTTTGCGCGTAACATTGATATTTCGATTTTTTCCATGTCTGTTTTACCCTCAAGTCCTTCTTGATTTAACCAAAAGTCTGGTTGGTAATGTGTGTCATGCATCGGGTAGGTGTGGACAGATAAAAAATCTACAGCTTTAATTAGTTTATTTAAATCTTCTACATGGTATTCTTCTCCACCACCTCCCCAAGAAGCAAAATTATCTGAGCTTGTAACCCATATATCTTTAGACAGCTTTCCTTCTTTCTTTAAACCTTGCAGATAGTTCACCCATTTTAGTATAACCCATGGCTCTACATAATAACTGGCTGCCCACTTTACCATAGCTTCATTACCTACAGCAATTACTTTTACGATATCTGGATATTGATTTGCAAGAGCAACCGCTTTCTCCATTTGAGGTTTGTTATCAGCACTTTCCTCGTTATGAATAGGCTCTTGGTCTGTCCAAGCATTTTTACAATCAATCCAAGCGCCTAACATCACATACATTTCAAAACTTGGGTCTTGTTGTTTTATTTCGCTTATAGCTTTTAAAAGGTTTTCGGCTTGAGGTTTGTGAACTTTATAGGTTCTAAGCACCCTAATTCCTAAAGCATATAAGATTTTTACATCTTCTTTTAACTCATCCAATGTAGGTTCAATATCGTGATCTGCATACCTATACCCCCCGTAAGACATTGCTAAATAGTTTGGATTACCTAAAATATCTTTTGCTATTAATTGCTTTTTTTCAATCACTTGGTCATCATTATTTTTTTTAGTCTTTCCGCAAGACCATATAACACCAATTATTAAAATTAGTAACCATGGTTTCATAATTGATACATAGTTTTTCATAATTAATAGTTTATAATTTCTTCCCTAAGCGGTGGCACATGAACATCCTCCAATAAATCTTTTTCCTTTCCGTTATAAGTTTTTGTAATGGTTTTACCATCTCTGGTTAATCCATTAAAAACTCCTTTATCTATTAAACCCCATATAGCATATTTTGCCTGTCCTTTGAGGTTGATTAATCCAAAATGGTTCTCAGAACCTAGAGGGTTAGCAGCATCTTTCCACTGTTCATCAAAAGCTTCAAAATAAAAACAAGAAACCTTTTCTTTATTAGTCCATTCCCTCATAAGTTGATAATACTTTCCTGATTTATATTCATCCGCAGCCTTAGATCCATCTGCGCCATAATGTTCATTAGAAATAGTTGCCCAACCTGTTTCACCGATATGCACTGGTTTGTTAATACCTAAACTTCTCATGTAATTTGAAACGCTATCGAATTGCTTTTGGGAAAATAATATGGCTCTTTGCATTGCCGAGTCTACTTTTTCTTTATCTGATAGTTCTAATTCTTCTTCAGAAACTAACCAAAAGGCAGGATTATAGTGAGAGTTGTGCATAGGATAGGTATGCATTGATATATAATCTACTGCCCTGATTAGGTTATTTAAATCTTCATTATGGTAATTAGAATCTCCTCCCCAAGACGAAAAATCATCTGAACTTGTTATCCATAAATCTCCAGGTAATTCGCCTTTTTGCTTTAAATCTTGTAAATAATTTACCCATTTTAAAATCACACGAGGACGTACAAAATAGCTTGTAGCCCAATTAACCATTGCTTCGTTACCAACAGCAATAATTTTAACAATATCTGGATATTGTTTTGCTAAAGCCACAGCACGATCAATCTCTCCAGCATTTTGTTCACTCTCCACTTCATGGTTAGGCACCCTATCTGTCCAAGCATTTAAACAATCAATCCATGCGCCTAACATAACATACATTTCAAAGGATGAATCTTCATTCTTTAATTCACTAATGGCTTTAAGTAAATTAGAAGCCTGTTGTAATTGTACATTGTAGGTTCGTAATATTTTAATACCCATAGCCGATAATAATTTCATATCATCCTTTAGCTCATTTATAGTGGGTTGGATATCACGTGTTTTTTGACGATAACCTCCGTAGGAAATGGCTAGGTAATCAGGGTTTCCTAAAATATCGGCAGCGCTTAATTGCTTTTCCGTATGTGTCTTTTTCTTAGATTCTAGCATTTAGAAAAAATATTGGTTGTAAATATTTTGATTTACTTGAATTTCATTTTTACTTATTTATGAATACAACAATCATCTTAACCTCTCCATTTCTTTCAAAAAGTGATTTTGAAACAGATTCATCTAAACTAATATTGTTGTATTTACGCTGTTTTCCATCATTATAAACAACTTCCAAACCTTCTACTTCTGATAATTTATAAATGATTGGAACTTGACAATATGTAAAACATAACGAGTCTTTATCAAGTGTGAGTTCTTGCTCTACTTTATTTACATCTATATAATTGAATGTTTTTGGGGTATTCAAAAACTCTTTTTCTTGAAGCATACTTGGTTTAAAAATAACTTTACCCGCTTCAACAAATACGCCTAATTCTCCAAACCTACTTAGGACATCTTCTTTTACCTGACCCGTCATACCTGGCTGTTGCGCACCTTTGGTTGCTGGTGTATGCGAATAAGGGTCTGTTGGGAAGGCACCATATAATTCTGGCGACTTGTGCACCCCGATCCCTGCATTAATTTCATAATAATGATCGAAAAGTTTACCAATTACAACAGGATCTTCATTGCTATTAACAGCCATTAAACAATTTTCCTGAACGGCTAGTAATAACTTAGACACCATGTGCCAATAAATAGACCCTAAACCTTCATAACCGAAAAATGTACCTGAGCGACCTGTAAATGACTTGTGATCGAAAATATCTTCAAAAGTTTTAAGCAGAAATGCTTCGTCTTTATTCGCTAATGATTTATAAGTGTCATCCAGATTCGATAAAGCCTCCTTTAAGCTATTTGCATTATTGAAATTACCATTAAAATGATACCCTCCGTTTACATCTTTTTCAACAACTTGTCTGTTACCATCTAAAACTAAACGTTTAAGCAACTCAGACTTTTCTACCTTACTTGCTGGAATATTATTCTTTTTATCAAATCGAGGTAATTCTTTATTAGGGTATAAAATATAGCTGTATTGATCTTCTCTAAATAAAGAGCTATTTTTCAAACCATCCAATAAACTTAATGCTTGAGTAGGAGAGAGGTAACCCGCACTTAAAGCTGCTACTTGACCTTCTAACATTTCAGATAAATATGAAATAGAAACTTTGGTGTCATTTTCTACAGTCATTAAATTATATGCATGATACATATTATCATCACTCTTATTGGCATTAATACTATGTTCAAAATAAGACTTTGTAATCTCAATAAAGCTTGATATATCTGCTAAACTTAATTCTGTTTTCGAATCTGAAAAGCCTTTATTGTATATGGTATTTCTATATTCGCTTCCTGCACCACCTAATCCATCAAGTACCGTTTTTCGGTCTTTATCAGAAATATTTCCTGATAAAATATTTACATTATTTTGAAGTGTTTCAGAAACTTTATTAAAGAAATCTCTTAATTCTTCTGAAACATATACCGATTTAACGTTTGCTTTAGCAACAATATCCTCAAAGAAATTCAAAAATCTATAGATATAGTAGAGTGTTACCATAGATACACCATTACCAACCAAGGCATTATTGGCATCATTCCACTCAGGTCTTTGCGTATTTAACCAAATACCACCTTCTGGGATAAAATTTGAAATTTTTGAAAGTACCGTAGCTAATATTTTTTCAATAAAATTGACTCTGTAGATATTTGAATTTTGATCTAGTAACAAAGCACCATCGGCACCAAATTCATCTCTACGTTTATGGATCGTTCTATCTAATTCGTAATTAAAGTCTATGGTGTCTTTAGGGTTCTTGAGTGTATCTTCATAACCTTTAATCACATAAGGCACATTAGCATAAACAAATAAGTCCTGATTAAAGCGTTTTTCTAAGGCCCCAGGATAATGCCCTTCTATAATTTCTAAGAATTTTAATAAGTAAATAATTTGATGATCACCCCAGTAACCAATGTAAGACCATGGGTCGTGCTCTTCAATAACTTCCCAATCAAAACCGCCTTTAGTTACTCGATACGGATTATATCCTTCAAAAGTTGTGGCATTTAAGAACTTATGAATCATTCCTTCTATATACTCAGGATAGGAATGCGCTAAAGCTTCCCAATTTTGGAAAATATCACGCCAATTGCCTTCATAATCTAGAATCTTTGAACCATCAACTTCATTTGTTGTATTAATGGAAAATTTATTCCAGGGTCTACTTGGATCACCATGTCTTCTACTAAACTTTAACGGTAAATATTCAAAACATAAACGTTGAAAATCTTTGTTATCATCAGTTTCTGCAAGACTTCGAATATCTTGTAGAGAAAATGTAGGGCTCAGATCTTTTAAAATAGATTGTTTTTCTTTGAAAACAACCTTACTTGCATTGTCTATGTATTTTAAGAAATCAGCTTTTTCAATGGTATATCCGTCATCAAAAATACCACCACGCATGATGTTGAAAAGTGTATTTGAGAAATGCCTCATGTTAGTTAGAGGGTCCTCTGTTTGCTGTAATCCGTCCGAAGCTGCAGTTAAATCAATTAAATTCTTTGTACCTAAATCAATATCTTTTTGAACTAAGTTTTCTAAATCAGATTCATTTTTAATAATTTCTGAAATTTGAACAACATCTGAAATAGATTGATTAACGTTAGCTACAAACATCCAGCTTTTGGAAGTTTCTTCAACTAATTCAATTTTTGAAACTATAAAATAGGCACCTTTTTCTGCCTTGATATCTACTTCTTGAGATATCGTATTACCTTTTCTAAAGTCATCTAATTGTAATGAAGAAATTAAATGTGTTGCATTTTCTAATCCTGAAGACCAGACAATGTTTGACTTTAAGGCCTCACTAGGTTCTGCTTTATCTACAATTACAGAACTTAGAGCATAAATACCTAAACCAACTTCTGTCTGTAATTCACTTTTTTTATAAGCATCTACAAGGTTACTTCTGCTATTTTGTAAATCGGCAGTAACCGTTGCAGGTAGTATGTTTTGTAATCCATCAAGTAAAGAAACCTCAACGGTATCAACAGAATTATTAATTAAGGATGACTTTTTTACAAACCCATATTTGTTACTAGAGTTCCATTGATATCTATAAGTTAACCCTAAATCTAGATTGTTTTCTTCAAAAACCACCTTATTACCATATCTGTTTTTATATAGATTCGTTTGTGTTTTGTAAATCCCAGTTTGACGAATAGAAAATGGCTCCCAAAGATACTTTTTACCGTTTTTTATCACATGAAAAACAGCTTTACTTCCTGTAGTTTCAGCCATTTCTGTTATTTTATCATCTGTATAATATGGAAATAGAGAATATTCTGCATTCTTTCTTCCTGCAGTTAAACCTCCATTACTTGAAATAAACATCCAGTGATTGGAGTCACTAACAATACTCATGAAAAACGGTCGCATTTTATCACTATTCGAAATCTTATAATACATTTCGTTATTAAAAGTGATTAATTCGCCTTTTATATCCATTGTTTCGTTTGAAACATTATGCGCTTCTGTAGTAATCATAGTTTGGTAATAATCTGTATAGTAAAAAACTTGTCTTTATTTTTTTAGAAACTAGCCTTTAAAATTTATTTATCATTGGTAAGCTCTTACATAATCTACTTCCATAATTTGAGGGTAGGGTATATTAGGATCTGCATTACCAGCAAAATTCCCTCCAACAGCGACGTTTAAAATAATATAGAATTTACGGTCGTTAAACACCCAATTAGATTCATCGATATCTTCTTCTTCTAAATCTTCAGGTGTTATTTGATTATATAAGACATCATCTACATAGTAATTAATATAATTTGGACCCCACTCAACTCCAAAAATGTGAAAATCAGTATCAAAACGATCATTAGTTAATTCATACTCTTTTGTGATCGCCCCAGATTCACAAATAACTTGATTACCGCAATATCCTGGACCATGCACACTTGCTGATATTAATGTAGGTTCTTGACCTCTATTTTCCATAATGTCTATTTCACCTATTTCTGGCCAAATATCGCCATTGCTATCATCTCCGACCATCCAAAATGCAGGCCACATCCCAGTACCCCACGGCAATTTAATTCGTGCTTCAAAACGACCATATTTTTGCTCAAAACGTCCCTTTGTAATAATTCTACCAGATGTGTAGCTAGATCCTTCAAAAGATTCCTGACGTGCAATAATTTTAAGTACACCATCTTCTACTAGTACATTCTCTGTTCGGTTTGTGTAATATTGTTGTTCATTGTTACCCCACCCTGGAATCCCTTGATCGCTACCATCTCCAATTTCATATGTCCATAGATTTGTATTTAACTCCGTACCATCAAACTCTTCAGAAAGTGTAGGTTTATCAAAGTTTGTAACAGTTTGTGTTTCATCTGGATTACAACTGACAATCAAAACAATCAAGCTTACACAAAAAACACTATGTAATATTGATTTTATATCTGTATTTAAAAATTTATTCTTCATTATAGTTATGATTTTTTTGATTATTATTCTGAATAGAAATATATATTATCAAGAGAAACATTGGCAATAGTTCCATCAGAGACAAATAACATCATCCCGATAGCGTCTCTAACGCTTAATCCTGTAAAACTATCTAAAGGAATATCAAATTGCACCCATTCATTACTCACTAAATCACTCCCATTCACTACAAATGTTCCAGACACTTCATTACTCTGTGTGAAATTATTGTGTAATGACATATTAATATAATCAGATGCATCTACATTTTCGTTTGCTCTAATGTCTATATGCAGAAACGCCATTTCGGTTGCATCTACAGGTGGCACTCCACTTCCTTCTCTACCATAAAACTCTATAGCCACAAAATTCAGTAAAGTGTAATCAATTATATTACCTCCTTCAGCTTCAATAGATCCTCCAAGCGTTGTTTGAAAAGGCTCGTAGAAG
Source organism: uncultured Algibacter sp. (assembly GCF_947490405.1). Classification (GTDB taxonomy): domain Bacteria; phylum Bacteroidota; class Bacteroidia; order Flavobacteriales; family Flavobacteriaceae; genus Algibacter_B. The sequence continues at coordinate 119,168 of NZ_CANLGU010000002.1, forward strand.
CCATTGTAGTTATCTACTGCAACATTGGCAAAAACGTCACTAAAAATTGATATTACCTCAATATCTACTGCTTCAACAGTTAATGACCCCATAGCCTCAACGCCTGCTAAACTTGCTGTTATAGTAGCTGAGTTATCTTGTTCGCCTGTTTCAGGGTCTATATCCCCTGCACCATCAATTGATACAATCCCTGTATCGTTTACCGAACCTACAAATGGATTTGAGGTCTCAAAATCAAAGTAGTATGGTGTTGTTGAAACTGTTACATCCCGCCCTGTAGGAAGGTTAAATGTTTGGGTAAAACCTGTTAAAGGGACAGTAGTATCGACATTCGCTTGTGCTGTTTGATCTTGCCCTCCAAGAATTGCTGGCCTAGGTTGGGCTACTGTTCCTAATTTTTCAAACTGTAGTTCATCTATCCAGAAAGTAAAGCCAACACCGTTATTATTTGAAGTGCCAGCAGAAAAAAGAAACATCCCTTTTTCTTGAACCAGTTTAGATGGATCTGGAATAGGAATAATATATTTTTTCCAATTTGTAGATAATTCAATGTTATCTAAATTAACTGCATATTTATTTTCTTCAAAGTCAGTTCCAAAGCCTACTTGATCTACTGTTGTAGTCGTTGATCCTTTTGCCCAAAATGTTAGAGCATCATAACCTGTCAAATCTCTACCTTTGCCTCGGTCTAGAAATATACCTCCAATATAACCTCCATCAGGATCTGTTGGAGACGGTACATCAATTCTTATTGAGGAACTACCACTATAGGCTTCATTTTCGTCCGTTCCAAAGCCTTCCGTATTTGCTCCTGTTGCAGGATCAAAAGAATCAAAAAACTGATCTGTAAGCCCTATGGGAGAATCCATAAATATTCCTGGATTATTGCCAAAAGTTGCAACCTCAACATCATCAGAAAATCCTCTTTCACAGCTAACTAGAGCAACACATATTAATCCTAGTATAGGAAATACTATGTGATATTTATAATTTAATTTTTTCATGATTATACTATTTTTATTTACCAATGTTGATATGTATATATGTTCTTATTTCCCATTCTGTGCCATCTGGGAATCCTGTGGGATTAATAGTTGGCTCTGTTGCAAACTCTGGTGTTTGATTTGGTGTGTATCGGGGCGAATTCTGATCCATAGAACGCCACATACCTCTAATTCCAATTTGAGTACTTGGTAAAATAAACCAATCCGGTTTACCTAAAGTCGTAGATACGTCTAGCATTAATTGAAGTGGGTATGTTAAGTTGAAATCGCGGTGATAATCAAATGGTCCCCAGTCATTTATTTTAACATGAGACTGTACTTTAAACTTATTGTATAACATTCTTATATCGCCACCAAAACGCTTAATAGTTCTTTGAGAGTCACCATTTGCTTGTCCATTACCATAATAGAAGTTACCTATAATACCTAAATCTCGATTAAACTTTGAAACTATACGTGTATGAGCTTCCCAAAGATCTTCAGCAGGAGCAGATTCACCAAAAGCAAAAAATGTTCGATCTGCTAAAAACCCTATATGACCGTCCATTTGTGTAGGTAGATGTCTGTATACAAACCCAGCACTAACAGCAAACTTTGCGTCTTCTGCTCTATCGTTATCCCATGCATACATCCAAGAACCAGGAGTTGGATCATAAGTAAGTAATATTTCACCTGCCGTAGTTTCTCTGTTGCCGTTTCTAACTGCAAAAGGATCATCAATTACATTTCTTAGACGTCCTGGTCCTGGTGCGCCATTTGGCATCGCATCTACAAGTGGTTTTTGCCACATAAAGTTTGGTGCAATTTGTAAGTTACCTGCAGAAAATGTAAATCCAGATAAGAAATTAGTCATATTACCACTACCTGAATCTTTAAGTCTCCATCCTGTAAATGTTCTCGTTTGATCTACGCCTCCATTTGCTACTAAGCCCATATAAGACCCTTGTGCATACATGTTAAAACCACCTTTCTGATAGGTTATTTTAGCTTTAGCCCCCCAATTATCTTCACTATTAACCTTATCTACTACTACTACGTCAGTGTTTTCTTGAAACATTTGGAAAGAACTACCATTAAGTGGATTACCACCCCACATACCTCCTAGGGTTACCCCAAAATGACCAAACTCTCTTTCCATAGCTAATGTTGCTCTTTCTGTTGGCCAAGGAGTAATCACACCTGAACGTATTTGATTTGTGTTTAATACACGACGTCCAGTATTATCAAATTCCAAATCTGTGCTAAAATCTCTATGATATATTCCTGTTACGTCCCATTTAAGTATATTTTTAGAATACTTTAATAGCATTGTTGGGTTAGCTCCCCACCATAATTGTGGACCAAAAGCAGCCTTAAGACCTTCCAATTCACCTTTAGCGTCAACCTCAATTCCTAAAATTTCACCGTTATAAATATCTAAATTTGGTCCATAATTTGCTTCCGGGTAAAGGTTAAAGAAATCTCCTTCGTAAGCCCAATGGTAATGCCCTGTTCTGTAAAAACCTCTTAAATCAAACTCTTTCGCATTCCATTCAAACTCTGCTTGATAAACCCGTAAACGATTGTTATCAGTAATCGTTATAGGCTCTCCTTCAGAATTATTTACGGTTACTGGTCTGCCAACATTCTCGTAGAATATTTCATTTATAGGGTTACTGGCAACATTACCTAAAATGTTGAAATCTACATTAGCCTTCATATTTGAAGCTGGTTTTCCTTGAATACCAACGAAATAAGATTGCATGTGATCAAAACCTAATTGGTTAGGAAACGTTTGTGTGTTATTAGGATCTGCTGTCTCTGGAGTTGTGATTAAACTACCTCCTGTATTGAATGTAGTAAACTGAGCCGATAATCTGCTTATACTAAGTTTCTCAAAATCACCTCCACCAAGTGCTGCTTTATCACCACGTGCTCTTAAAACAGCATCCATGATATTTATATTACCAAAATAATTTTGAATAAAATCTAAATCAACACCTTCTCCATAAGGGTTTAAAGCATGTGCGTCTTTTAATGTGTAATAGGAAGCGCGAGGATATAGATCGTATAAACCGCGGGCATCTGTTGGCCCTTTGGCACAAATTCCGAACCACTCCTCATTCATATTATTAGAACCATCTTTTGTGTCATGATAATATCCACCATTACTCCATGAAGCACCTGTTTCGTGAGAATCGGCATTTTCTCTATCATCAAAACCTAACTTCCACCAACCATCACTAAATTGAAAAGTAAAACCACCTATTGAATTTCCTACTTTTCCTAATCCAGCAGCATTTTCATAAATTTCTTTCCAGTTTAACAAATTGTAATGTGCTTGCCAATATTGGTCTTCTTTATCTGCTAATGCATTATAAGCATCTGCACCAAATTCTGTAAACATTAACGGTATGTCTAATTGGTCTTTAACCACTTGAAAGAAATCTCCAAAAGATTCACCTCTGTAGGTATTAGCTCCATAAACATCAACGTCTTTACATTCTTCAGCGATAATATCGATGAACAATACATCACCGTTACATATGGCAACTGGGTGATTTGAATCCATTGCCTTCATTTTTTTCGCAACTTCATTCATCAATCGGTACATTGGTCTTCCTCTGTTTTCTCCTACGGCTCTTTTTTGTTCTTCACCTTCTGGGAAATCTTCAGTTTCTGCACCTTGCCAAAACAACCCATAGTTATTCTCATTACCCATCATATACATCAAAATTCCAGGGACATCTTTATAATCTTCAACCAATTTAATCATCTCAGAAACAAGCAATTCTTGTGTTTTTTCATCTGAAAAATCAGTAACAGGTGTCCAAACACCATCCAATGTTAATCCGTAACGTCCAAATTGATGATTCAGTAAGGTGTAAATACCATATTTTTCGTATATATATTTTACCCATTTTGCTGGCACGCCAACATATTGTCTTACTACATTAACATTCATGTTTTTTAAAAGCCCCATTTCTGTATCCAAACCTGCTTTAATTACATCATCAGATTTTTCATAAAAATTGGCATCAGTTACATCGGTACCAATAGGAACATAATCCCAGTTTACCCCATTAATCATAAAGTCTTTACCATCTACAACTAATTTAGTTCCTTGATCATTTTTTACTACTTCAACTTTATTGGCCTGAGCAAAAAATGCTGAGGTAAATAAGAGAAACACTAATTTTAATAAATTGTTTTTCATATTTTCTTTAGTTATGTTGATTTTAGTTAGTCATTTATATTCTAGGCTACAAAGCGATATCAAGAATTGATACCGCTTTGTATCTAAAATATTTAAAGCTTATTATTGCTTAATCATTCTAAAATACCAATAGGCATTATTAGCAACATCAGTAATAATATATACTTCCAACATATTACCATTTAGTTTGGCAATGTAGGTTATTGAATCTGGCGCTGCACTTGGCGAACTTAACTCACCTTCATTAACTACTTTTGCTAACCCTAAATGTGCTCCTTGACCATCAATTGTTAAACTTTCACCAGCTTCATCAAAAGTGTATGTTGCAGATGCAGATGCATTATGAGGAAAAATAGGTGCTCCACAACCTTCTGGATCCATACCTTGGAATGGTTCTAACCAAGTTTCTGTTCCAAAAACATTTTGAAAAGTTCCATCTGCATTAAAAACATATTGATCATCATACAAACATGGTCTCATATCTAACTGTTCTTGGTTTATTGAGAACCATGGTCCTCCACCATTAATAATATCTGGACCTACAGCTAATGACCCTGGTGTTGGATCTAATTGCCATGTTCCAACTATGGATGGCGCCCCGTCTCTTACAAGTTTAAAATACCAATACGCATTATTTGCTACGTCTGTTAGAATGAAAATATCTAATACATCACCATTCAATTTAGCAATATATGTTATTGAATCTGGTGCATCAGCAGGAGATGCAAGCTCTCCTTCGTTAACTACTTTTGCCAAACCTAAATGCGCTCCTCTTCCTGTAATTGTTAGACTTTCGTTTGCTTGATCATAAACGTATGTAGCCCCACTTGGTGCATTATGAGGCGATAATGGTGCTCCACAACCTTCTGGATCCATACCTTGGAATGGTTCTAACCATGTCTCTGAACCAAAGACATTTTGAAAAGTACCATCTTCGTTAAAAACATACTCATCATCATATAAACATGGTCTCATTTCTAATTGTTCTTGGTTGATTGAAAACCATGGTCCTCCACCATTAATAATATCTGGACCTACAACTAACGATCCTGGTTCTGGAGCTAATCTCCAAGTTCCTGCGATTGGAGACACATCAGGACTTGGCCCTTGATCAACTACTGGCTTGTATATAACCGTATGATCTTTTGAAATTGATACATCATCTCTACCATCTAGCGCTGCGGTGACTGTAATTGTATATGTAACAGATTCTTCAACTTCTGGATACGTATAAGTTACCATAGGCCCACTTGTTTGTCTAATTACATCTGCTATATCTCCACTAGGATCACCAAAATCCACAGTGTATAAAATTCTACCATCTGGCGGAACTGTTGTTGCAATAACACCAATCTCATTACCTTCTGGGTTCAATGTTGCAATGTTAAAATCTAATCCTTCAATGATATTTAATTGATCATCATCTTCACAAGCAACTGAGACTCCTAATAAAAGTACCAGTGCTAAGACTTTGTATATTCCTTTTGTTAATAATTTCATTTTCTATAGTTTTATGTTTAGTTTATTATTGGTTGCTATATCCTGGGTTTTGTCCCCATCGTTCTTCCGCTTGAGCTAATTCTAATTCAACTCTTGGAATAGGAAAAACTTCATGTTTATTAGCTTGAAAGACGATATCTTCAAAACCGTCTGGTTTTGAAGCATTATATTCTGCAAATGCAGCAACAGCCCTACCTGTTCTTACAAGATCGAAAAAACGATGTCCTTCTCCCGCTAGTTCTTTACGACGCTCTTCATAAATTGCATCTAGTAAGGATCCTTCACTAGATGAGTAATCATTACTATTATCTCCATAGGCTCTCGCTCTAACTCTGTTTAAGTAGATCTCTGCATTAGAGCCACCACTTTGTGCTTCTGCTTCTGCAGCCATTAATAAAACATCTGCAAAACGAATAGCTCTATAATTATTTTGGTGAACTAATTCTTGTGTATTAGCATTTCCTGCTTTTTCAGCTTTTCTTGGAATATATTTTAGGTTGTAAAATCCTGTATCTTCTCTTGGAGCAGAATAAACCGCGTTATCTTCTAATGCCTTAAGTTCTCTTAAATCTAAAATAGTAGCGTCTCTTCTCATATCGTTAGCATCAAAAGTATCATATAACGCTTGTGAAGGTAATAAGAAGCCCCAACCTGTGGCAAATACATCATCTGTAAATGGCGATCTTGGGCCATTAAATTGAACAAAATAAGACCCTTCACTACATTGTAAACAATCCCATCCAGCACCTTCTACATTCGTGTATTGGATTTCGAAAACTGATTCTGAACCATTTTCTCCAGATACAGTAAACATGCCCATGTAATCATCACCTGTTGTTAAACTGTATTGGCTACTTGAAACTACTTGATTTAGAATAGTTGCAGCGTCTGAAAACTTTCCATCATATAAATATGCTTTTCCTAGTAGTGCTTGTGCTGCACCTTTGGTAACTTTATATGGTAAATCTTGAGTAGTTGGTAAACTAGGAATGGCTTCTTTTAAATCCTCTTGAATCAATCCGTAGACTTCAGATATACTTGATACCCTTTCGATAGCAAATTGATCTGTAGCAGATATTTGAGAGTCAGCAATTCTTTTTACCCCTCCTCTTTCCTCAGTTTTTAAAGGTATATTACCAAAAAACTTAACTAACTCAAAGGTGTAATATGCTCTTAAAAAATAAGCTTGCGCAATAATTTCATCCTTTCCTGAAAAATCTAAAGCACCTTTATTTTCTAATAAATAATTTACCCGACTTAATCCCCCATACATTAATTGCCAAATACTTCTTAGCTGTTCTTCATCATCCGGACTATGAATCATAAAATTTACATTTTGAACTACTGGCTGATCATAATTAAAAGCATCACCACCAGAACCATAATCATCAGAAGCCGAAACGGCTAATAAGTTATTCCAAAATGTTGCCTGCAACAGGTCATAAGCTCCTATTAGAGCTTGCTCATATTCAGCCTCTGTATTGAAAAAATCTCCTGCATTTGGTCCTATTGGATCAACCTCTACAAAATCATCACAAGCAGCTAAAGCAATAAATACTGTAAGGAATATATACCTTAATTTTTTAACTTCTTTCATAACGTTTTAAAAATTTAAATTAACACCTAGTAAATAAGTCGCTGCAACGGGATAGAAGCCTTTATCAATTCCACCACCCAAAGGTGATCCATTTGTAGCTGAAGGATCATAACCAGTATAATCTGTAATGGTTACTAAATTGTTGCCAGAAATGTATATTCTGAATTTATTAACACCTAACTTATCAAGCATATTTTGATTAAAAGAATAACCAAGTTGTACATTTTGTAAACGAACAAATGACGCATCCTCTACATGGAAATCACTGAAAAGATCTGTGTTAATAGACCCTCCTGAAGAAGCTCTTGGAACAGAATTACTTGTCCCAGTTCCTTGCCATCTGTCCAAAATGTAGGTGCCCCTGTTTGCAAATAAGTCTATACGTTCATAATCTCTTATCATATCATTACCTATAGAAGCAAACGCGTTGGCACTAAAATCTATATTTTTATATGTAAAGCCTATATTAAAACCCATAGTGATTTCTGGTATAGGGTCTCCTATATTGGTTCTGTCTCCATCATCTATATAACCATTGTTATTAGTATCAATAAACTTTAAATCACCAGGTTGAGCATCTGCATGGTAAACATTGTTATTAGCAGTAGCATTAGCATTTAATACGTCAATCTCTGCTTGTGTTTGATATATACCATCTGTTTTATAACCATGAAAATACCCTAGAGGTAAACCTACAACCATTCTTGATATCCCTGTTTGACTCAGACCTACACCATACTCCCCTCCAACAGGAGGTAAATTTCCGTTAAGCGAAGTCACCTCATTATCTATTACCGTAAAGTTGAATCCAACATTAAATTGAAAATTGTCTGAAAAATTATCATTAAAATTAATTCCCAATTCAAGACCTTTATTTTCAACCGTACCAGCATTAATAAATGGAGAACCAGCACCAGGTGCAGAGGCACCTAAAACACCAGAAGCTTGAGGTTGAATTAAAAGATTTTTCGTTTGTTTTTTAAAGGCATCAATTGTTAAACTTAATTTATTGTTAAACATTCTGGCATCTAAACCAATGTTGGCCGTTTCTTGTTCTTCCCATGTTAAATCTGGATTTCCTATTTCTCCTGCACCAACCCCATTAGGTAATTGTGCTGGATCAACAATATTTGGATCTCCTGAATCAATAGTTGCCTCTCCATCTAACCTTGTTACAAAAGCAAAATTACTTGGAATTCGGTCATTCCCTATAATACCATAACTCGCTCTAAACTTCAAAGAATTAACCAAACCACCTTTATTGAAGAAATCTTCATCTGATATATTCCAGCCTATAGAACCTGAAGGAAAATAACCAATATTATTATCAGAATTAAACCTTGATGAAACATCTCTACGTATCACACCAGATAACAAATATTTCCCTTTATAGCTATATTGAAATCTGCTAAAAACAGAAGATAAACGCACATCAAATTGCTCTGCACCACGTTCAAACTCTCCTGGGTTAAAACGATTCACGATTTGTCCTTCAACTCTATCACCTATCCAACCATCTACCAAGGCATCAGAAGCAGAGTTACTACCACCTCTTAACATATTTCCTGTATATCCCCAGAAATGACCTCTTGTTCTAAATACTGAAGTACCTAGTAATAACGTTAAATCATGATTTTCTCCAAATGTATTAGTATAGTTGATATAATTATCAAACGTATAATCAGTATATAAATCTACATTATCAATTACTTCATTTATTCTTCTCGAGTTCGATTTACTAAAATCATTTCCATAATCAAAAATTGGATTAAAAATGTCATTTAGAACATTAGAATAGTTTATTTGAATTTTAGAACTCACTGTGAAGTGATCTAAAAAAGTATAATCTAAACCTAATGTGCCACTATATCTATCAACTCTTGTTGTATTATGCGAATTAGCTATTTGAGCTAATGGATTAATAATTTCAATTTGTGAAATATCTGTTGGCTGAGAAAAATCGCCATTCTCATCTCTTACAGGAAGGTTAGGATTTATATTTACAGTACTATAAAGTACAGAACCAATACCGCCCTCTGGTAAATTATTTTTCTTAGATTTTGTGTATAAACCTGTTGCAGATAACTTTAAGTTTTCTAGGATATCATATTGATATCCTAATCTTGTTGTTAATCTCTCATAGCCTGCTTTTCCTCCACCAACAATTCCATCTTGAGTTAAATACGAAACACCAAATGTGTAAGCTGATTTTTCTGTACCTCCACTACCGCTAAAGTTTATATCAGATATTGCAGCCGTTTGAAAAACTTCATCTTGCCAATCTGTGCCTTCTCTAGGGTATACAAAAAATCTAGTTTCATCTGCAGCATCATTAACATACTTAGCAAATTGCGTAGGATTCAATAAGTCTATTTTGTTACTAGTTGTTTGAAAACCTGTGTAAGCATCAAAAGAAAATTTTAGTTCGGAATTCTTTCTACCCGTTTTTGTTGTTATCAAGATAACACCGTTGGCACCACGAACTCCATAAATACCAGCAGTGGCATCTTTTAAAACATTCATGCTTTTAATATCGTTTGGATTTATTACTGATAAATCTTCTATAACATTGCCGTCTACTAAGATAAGGGGTCTGTTATCTCCATTTGTAGTAATACCACGAATACGGATGTTAGATCCACTACCTGGAGATCCTGAGTTGGAAGTTACATTGACACCTGGAATTTGTCCCTGCAGAGCTTGCTCAACCCTTTGTGGATTTAGCTTTTCAATTGCTTTTGAATCTATAACAGAAACTGCTCCTGTTACTTCCTTTTTTCTTTGGGTTCCATAACCCACAACAACGACTTCATCTAATTTAGCTACATCTTCTTCTAATACAACTGTTAGGTTTGCGTTACTGCTAACAACAATTTCTTTAGTAACATATCCTATGTAACTAAAGGTTAATGTTGATCCTGATTCCACATCTGTAATTGTGAAATTTCCATCAAAATCCGTTACAGCTCCTTTACTGGTATTCGCAACAATTACATTAACCCCTGGAATAGGAAATCCTGTATTGTCTTGAACATTACCGCTTACGTTAATAGTTTGCGCACTAACTAGGGCGGTAAAAAAGAGTGCTACAATCTTTAATAGCTTGTGTCTCATAAATTGTTTAGTTTTAGTTTATGATAAAATTAACAGAAGTTATTAAAGTATTGACAAAATATACCTCAACAAAAAACATACATCTCAAAAAACAGCACGTTTCTTTAATAAAATGCTAAAAATCATTGGTTTTACTAATAAAATAGGGGTTTCAAATTTTTACTCCATGTAGCTAAAAACATCAAGTGTAGTGGTAATGTATAGGTAAGAGTTATAGCTGTATTGTTTATTATATCTCTAAGATATAATCGGAAAGGCTTGCCTCATGAGGTAAATCCATCTTTTTACGTAATCTGTAACGTTTTACTTCTACACTTCTTGCGGATATGTTGAGGAGGGGTGCAATCTCTTTTGAAGATAAATTTAAACGTAAATAAGCACAAAGTCTTAAATCATTTGAAGTAAGTGCAGGATGTATACTTTTTATTTTTTTTAGGAAATCTTTATCTGCATTATTAAAAGCTTCTTGAAACAAATTCCAATCATCATTATTATTAAGGTTTCTATCTATAATCTTAACAACATGTTTTATATTTTTTACTTCTTCAACACTTTCGAGTTCTTTTTTTATTGAGCTTAAAAATTCGTTTTTCTTAATTAAATTCATTGTAGATATACCAAGTTCTCTATTTTTACTTTCAATATCTTCTCTTAGTTTATCATTTTTAAAACGCATTAACTGCTGCTTATTTTCCAGCTCTTTTAACTCAAACTCTCGTGTAGTTTTAGTCATTAAGCGCTCTCGTTGTTTTCTATAATACCTCTTATAAATATTGTGCATGAACAAAGAAAATAGTAAAATACTTAAAACATAAAATGCAATAGCCAAATTAGAAAGAAACCAAGGACGATCAATTTTAAAAGAAAACGAGGCTGTATTTAAGGTTACTTGATTTCCAACACGCCCTTTTACTTTAAATGTATAGCTTCCATAAGGTAAGTTTTCGTAAAAAACTACTCCTTCGGAGTTCCAATCACTCCATACATCATACATCCCTTCAAGTTTGTATCTATACTCGGGCTTTTGAGTTTTTAAAAATTCTGAAATGTTATATGATATCTCAATGTTGTTTTGGTCATTTTCAAAACTAGCTTTGGAATTGAGTTTAACTAAATGAACAGTATCATTGTTTTTGAGCTTACTAACTGCTATTTTGTTTATGGCTATTTCGTGATTTTGTTCTTCAATTTTATCTAAATCAAGTATTATATAGCCTGTTGTTGTACCTAATAAAAACTTTTCGTCATTTAAATGTGTGATATTTTCATAGCCTGTAACCTCATTTCTTATATCTGCGGGAAAACTGATTGTTTTTATTTTCTTTTCTCCACTTAATCCTGATGTTTCAAGATATTTTATTTCTTTTGATGAGAAACTCCAGAGTCTATTGGTCTTTTTATCATGCACCAGTTTACCTGATTTAAAATTTTCTTCATTTATTAAACTACTAAAAAGCGAGTCTTTTTCAAATGTTTGAGCTACTGTATTAAGCTTAAACACTCCTTTGTTATTGGTGTAAAGTAAATCGTCTTGATATGTAATAAAACTTGAATTCTTATTTTTATTGATTAAGGTATCCATAAAGACGGATTCAACTTTTGTTAGTTTATCATCTAACTTTAACCTAAAAACACCTTTATATTCATGACTAACGTAAAGTCCTGATTTACTAAAAAACTCAAAAAACCTACTTGATATATCAAATCCTTTTAATTTATTTCTTAATTGCCATTTACTATTACGCTCAACCAAAATGTATAAACCATCATAATTACCTTGTATCAATAAATCGCTATGATCTTCAATAGTTTTTATTTGCCAAGTTCCTCTGATACTTGATATTTTTTCAGCCTTTTCATTATTAATCAAAAATGTTCCTGAATTATGGCCACAAAATAATTGATTGTTTATCTCTTCAAGACACCAGACCTGACCTTCTGTACCTTTAACAAATGCAAAACTAGTTTTGCTATCTAAGGGTTTATAAAATAAACCTTGATTTGTTCCCAGATAAATTAATCCGTTGTAAACCCGAGATGTGTAAACGCTTCCTATTATTCCATTTTTATCATAATATATTAAATAAGGTGAATTAATGTTTACACAGTTAATTCCATTATCTAAACCTAACCATATATTATGATCTATATCTTCATGAATTGACAGTATAGTGTTATTACTAAGACCTTTAGATTGATTTACATCATAAGTAACAACTCCACTACTGTTTATATGTATTATTCCATCAGAAATTGAACCAAGAATAAAACTTCCATCTTTAAGTTTGATACTACTAAAGACACTTATTTTATCTAGTAATGTATTTGCTTCTATATCCCATTTGGTAAGGAAACGATTATTTAGCTTGTAAAAACCATTATTCTCAGTTAAAACAAGCAAATCATTATTATGCATATACATATTGACTATAATGTTTTTTTGTATAATAGGGTCTGAAGAGACCAATACATCTATTCCGTTTTCTATCTTGTATAAACCATTATTTATATTTTGAAAGTAAAAGTTTTCTTCAACTTTAAATAAACTAGAGATACTAGTTACTGAATTTATTACATTATATCCTTTTGTAGACTTATTGTATATATGTATTCTATCTAAAGATTGGAATAATATCCAATTATCAAGAAAATGGATATTCCAAAATTCTTCATCTTCTAAAAAATCTATACTAAGTTCATTTGCGAGTGATGTATAATTTAGTACACCAAAATCATCTCTTTTCCAATAACCAAAATCACGATAACTTCCAGTGTAGATTAAATCATCTATGACTTCTACGGCACGAATTATAGTTTGGTTTGGAGATAAATACAAACTCCATTTGGCTCCATTATATTCTAATAAACCCTTATTGTTTGCTACGTATATGTTACGATTGTTGGATTGAGTTATAGACCAGTTTTGGGATTCTGCACCATAATCCTTTGGGTTAAATATATTTATAGGAGATCTTTCTTGGGCATAAATAAATAAAGAGTAACCAAACACTAGTAGATAAACTAAACTTCTTATAGTTTTCACAATCTTAGGGGTATGTTAAGTAAGCAAGGTAGTAAATTTAGGGCTTAAAACAAACACTGTATGGTTTCTGTATGGTTTTATCTCTTGGAATTAAAATTATATAATATGTCAATTAATAAAAAAAACCTTCGTTTTATGAAGGCTTTTTATTACTAAATATACACAAGTATATTATTCATTAATACGTTTTATACGGCCTCCTAAAACCCTGCTTTCGTCCACACGCTCTGGGTTACCATAAATATAGATATCACCTCCTGCACGTACTTTAGCCTCTACTTTTTTTGTAGCATAAATATGAGCTTCACCAGCAGCTCTAATTGAAACTTCAGTTAACTCTGTTTTAAGTGTTTTTCCGTTATAATCACCTCCTGTATAAATAGAGATATCTTGATTAATAGCTATCCCAGATGCAATTATATCTGCTCCAGTTACCGATCTTATATTAGCATACTTTACATCCAATTTAACATTAATTTTTGATCCTTCTTGAGCATTTAAATCAATTTCAAATTGTTTTATGATATCATCTGAATGAATTTTAGCACCCTCATTGGCATCTATAACATCTATATTTGTGTAATATAGCTTTACTTTTGTCTTATTACCATCAAAGGCTTCGCCTAAATTCATTTTAATTTTTAAGGTTCCACTCTTGTTATTTACTAAGACATCTTTCTTGTTTTTTCCTGTTATTGTCACTTTATCTATGTCTGATTTAATGAGTTCAACATTTATTAAATCATAAACTTTTAGTTCATTAAATTCTCCAATAGTTTTTTCAATAGAGTTTTGAGCGAATGTAACTGTTGTAATAAACAATACAACAACTTTAATAAGTGTTTTCATTAGGTATAGATTTTATTGAGAACGTAAAATTATTGATAATTGTTTTGCAAAGGATTAATTTTATGAAAACATTATAATACTTAAACAACTTTTACTGCAGTACCTGTAATAGATACAAAAAAATAAGAATTAGGAGAAGTTTCTATATCTATAGTTATTCCAACAACAGCATTAGCATTTAAATTAGTTGCATTAGTTTTTAAATATTGAAAAGCTTCTTCTTTGGCTTCATTGATGAAATTTTGATACAAACTTTTATTTTTTTCTGTTTTAAAAGAAAACGATGTTTTTATATTAGTTGAAACACCTGTTATAATACCTAAATAGTTTTCTATTTTATGTCCTTCTATAGAATCAGTTGTTGTTAAAATCATTAAATTATAGTTTAATGAGCACTAAGATATGAATAATCATTAAGAGGCTTTTATGCATTGACTTTATAAAAATTTTCACCTAACTTCGTTTATCTTGATTTTTTAATAAATAATTACATATAACATAAAAAATATGCTATCTAATTTTTATAATATCAAAAATTTAAAAGGCGATTTTACGGGCGGTTTAGTTGCTGGGGTTGTTGCGCTTCCATTAGCTTTAGCTTTTGGCGTACAATCAGGTATGGGTGCTACAGCTGGCTTATATGGTGCTATTGCTGTTGGTGTTTTTGCAGCATTATTTGGTGGCACGCAAACGCAGGCTAGCGGCCCTACAGGACCAATGACGGTGGTTTCTGCAACCTTGGTAGCTCTTGCAATAGAAATGGCAGGAAGTCTTGAAAACGCAATGCCAATAATTTTACTAAGCTTTTTATTAGGCGGCTTATTTCAAGTTATTTTTGGGTTTTTAAATATTGCGAGTTATGTAAAATACTTTCCGTATCCTGTGGTTTCAGGATTTATGAGTGGTGTGGGACTCATTATTGTGATACTACAATTATTCCCTTTTGCTGGTTTGGGTTCTTCAAAATCTACTATAGCGGTTATTCAAAATTTTTCTAAACTATTTACCGATGCTAATTTATACGCACTCATGTTAGGCGGGATTACTATTCTAATATACTTTGTGTTTCCTAAAATTACCAAAGCTATTCCAAGTGCCTTGGTGGCTTTAATTGCTGCTACTTTAATTGCTTATTTTTTCAAAATAGATGTGCCTTTAATTGGTGAAATTCCTTCTGGTTTGCCTTCATTTCAATTAGGTGGTATTCTTGATGTTGATGCTAGTGCTTACGGTACCATTTTAGAATACGCCCTAGTTTTAGCTGTACTTGGTAGTATAGATTCTTTATTAACCTCAGTGATTGCTGATAATATGACGAAAACAAAACACAATAGTAATAGAGAATTAATTGGCCAAGGTATTGGTAATATGATTGCTGCTGCTATTGGTGGTATTCCTGGTGCTGGCGCCACAAAAGGTACGGTTGTAAATATTAATGCTGGTGGTACATCAAAACTATCAGGTGTATTACATGGACTTTTTTTACTAGCTGTTCTTTTAGGTTTAGGGCAATTGGCAGCACATATCCCGCTTTGTGTATTGGCTGGTTTGTTAATTCCTATTGGGTTTAAAATTGTAGATTTTAAAGGCTTAAAACATTTACTTAAAGTACCTCGTGCAGATGCAGTCGTATTAATTTTAGTATTGTTAATCACCACCTTTGGGAGTTTAATACAAGCTGTAGGTATTGGTGTTGCGCTGGCTTGTTTGTTATTTATGAAAAAATCTGGTGATATTAGCGAACAAGGTTTAGAAGTAGGTGCGGTTGCTGATATTGATGGTAATAAGCCTTGGCAAGACGAAAAAGAATTTTACGAAGCCTATAAAGATAAAGTGATTATTAAACACTTATATGGTTCTTTGTTTTTCGGGTTTACGTCTTATTTTAAAGATCAAATTTCTGAATTACCAGACGAGGTTAAAGCCGTAATATTTAGAATGGATCGTGTACCTTATATGGACCAATCTGGATTATATGCTTTAGAAGATATTGTTTTTGATTTGCGTGAAGAAGGTATTGAAGTACTTTTAGTAGGACTTAAAGAACAACCTAAAGATATGCTAGAAGCTGTTGATATTATTCCTGATTTAGTGCCTGAAGATGATGTGTTTGATAATATTGATGCTGCATTTTTGTATTTAAAACAAAAACTGAAAGCTTAATCATAAAATAATGTTGTTTGAAATTATAAAAAATTTCAGCTTAGACATCCAAAGAAACAATAATTAAACCTGATTAGGATAAACATAAGAATGAACCGTGAAATCATAGACATCAATGATTATACAGTTTTGTTAGAAGAAGCCACCTCTGATAACAATTTAATCGATTCCTGTTTTTTTGATGAACCTGTAATAGCTATCGCTTTTTATGGTGCAGGCGATGTTAGTCTTAAGGTAAAATTTGATAGAAGGACTAAAGAATTCCATCATACCAAAGGTATGGTACTCTCATTTTACGCAGATAGTAAAGTAGAATTTGAGCATCATGTTTCCAAGCTAAAATCATTGCAATGCTTAGTAATCGCAACTACCATAAAAAAGATAGATAAATTACCAAATGAAGAGGGGCAGTTTTTGGAACAATTTTTATATCAATTAGTACATCCAAAAGATCATTACGTTGAGGGCCCAATATTTAATATGAGCCCAGAAATGTTTTTATTAGTGGAACAATTCTTTAACAACACTTATGAAGGCAAAATTAAAATGCTATTATATAAAAGCCATATCACAGCTTTACTTTCTCATTATTTTGGACAATTATCGAAACAAGAAAACACAACATTAAATACTTTTCAACTTGAAAAAATTAATCTAGCCCAAGAAATTTTAGTATCCAATTTAGAAAACCCACCTTCCTTAACAGAATTAGCACACAGAATTGGAACCAATACCAACAAACTAAAAATAGAATTCAAAGCGCAGTTTGGTGTGCCCGTTTTTAAATACTTACAAAACGAGCGTTTAAAGAAAGCTTATAATTTAATAAAGAACGGACAAAAAACAATTCAAGAAGCTGCTTGGGCTGTCGGGTACGATAGTTTAGGCTCTTTCTCTAACGCTTTTGAAAAAAAGTTTGGTTATAGACCTAGCCAAGTATAAAATTCTTTTCGAATAAATCATAATTCTTTTTGAATAAGTCGCTGGCTTACAGCTACAATAAATTTGTATCATAATTAAAAACAAAAATTATGATTAGTAAAAATTTATTTAGCATTCTATGTGCCATTTTAGTTTGGGTTTTAGGAGTTGGCTTTTACCTCTTTTCCTATTATATACCTTTTTTAGAAAACCCTGAATTACAATCTAATATTATACTAGCTTTAGGCATTATACCTAGCACATGTTTAGGGACTTATCTGTTCTATAGAAACCACTACATGAAACCATCTGCATTGGCTATTACATTTGTAATTGTGGCTACTGTATTAGATGTATTGATAACAGTTCCTGCTTTTATAATACCATATGGTGGGAGTTATTCAAAATTCTTTGGAGACCCTATGTTTTATAACATAGTAGTTGAGTTTTACTTCATTGTATTGTATTTCGGAACTCATTTAACAAAAAAAATAAAAGCATGAAAACAACGGCTCTTTTTATAACAATTTTATTGAATGCACTTTCTACAGGCTTTTTCTTCGCTTGGTCCGTTTCGGTTATACTGGGAACAAAAAAAGTAGGCGATTTCACTTACTTGGAAAGCATGCAGAGTATCAATAAAGAAATCTTAAACCCAGCATTCTTTATTGTGTTCTTTGGAAGCCTTATTATGTTGGTAATGTCCGCCAGTATGCAGTTTAATAACAAACCAATGTTTGGGTTGGTTTTAGCATCAGCAATCATATACCTAATTGGGACTTTTGGTATTACAGCCTTTGGAAATGTTCCTTTAAATAATGAATTAGAAGCATTAAACATTACCAAACTGAGCATATTAGAATTAAAAAACTTTAGAACCTATTATGAAAGTGCTTGGAATCAATATCATAACATACGAACCATTTCAAGTATAATTTCATTCATACTATTACTTATATCAATATTTATTAAAAAATAATTTTAAAACAATTCATTATGAAAACGAACATTTTAGTTATCGGAGGAACCGGAAAAACTGGTCGCCGAGTAGTAGAACAATTACAAAACAAAGGAATTGAACCAAGAATTGGCTCAAGAAACGCATCACCAAGCTTTGATTGGGATGATAAAGACACTTGGGTAAATGCTTTACAAGGTATAGAAAGAATGTATGTAACCTATTATCCTGATTTAGCTGTCCCAGGAGCCAAAGAGGCCATACAGAGTTTAACTTATTTAGCTAAAGAGTTAGGTGTTAAAAAAATGGTTTTACTTTCTGGAAAAGGGGAAACAGAAGCTGAAGCTTGTGAAAAAATTGTGATAAATTCTGGTATGGATTATACCATAGTTAGAGCGTCTTGGTTTAATCAAAATTGGAGCGAAAGTTTCTTTTTAGAACCTATTTTATCTGGTGAAGTAGCATTACCAATGTCTGATGTTTTAATCCCATTTGTAGATGCAAATGATATTGCTGAAGTTGCTGCTACCGTATTAATTGATGATTCTTATAATGGAGAAATTATTGAGGTAACAGGACCAGAATTAATTACATTTAAGCAAATCGTTAACATCATTTCAAAGACTAGTGACAGAAATTTAAATTTTTACGACATCACATTAGATCAGTATGTTGATGGTATGAAGCAAATGCAAATACCAAATGATGTTGTGTGGTTAATTGAGTATTTATTTAGTCATGTTTTAACCAATCCAAAAAACCAATTGGTGGTTCATGATATTGAGCGCGTTTTGGGTAGAAAAGCAAAACCTTTTGTAGAATATGCACAAGACACTGTTAAAACTGGTATTTGGAATCAAGTCATGGTTTAATAGTTATTACTAATAACATTTATAATTAAAAAAAGCAATTTGAATTAAAATTCAAATTGCTTTTTTTTTTATTTTATAATTTCCTTTCTGAAAAGGAATGCTTTTATTTCGTTACTATTGATAAAAAAAAACAATCAATTACTCCACCTCAACCTTTCCAATCATATTAAAATCCAAATGCTTCTTCACTAAATCGGTATTCTTCACTTTTACAACAACCTCATCACCAAGTTGGTATATTATGCCATTACTTCTCCCGACCATAGCATATAAATCTTGATCAAAAGCATAATGGTCGTCTTTCATATCACGCACACTTACCATCCCTTCACATTTATTTTGAATGATTTCAACGTAAATCCCCCAGTCGGTTACGCCTGAAATAACACCTATAAATTCTTCATCTTTATGGTCTTCCATAAAACGAATTTGCATGTATTTAATTGAATCGCGTTCTGCCTTAGTAGCAAGGTTTTCCATATTACTAGAATGTTGGCATTTTTCTTCATAATCGGCTTCATTAGCAGATTTGCCACCATCTAAATAATGTTGTAATAATCGATGTGCCATCACATCTGGATAACGACGAATAGGTGAGGTAAAATGACTGTAATAATCAAAAGCTAAACCGTAATGTCCAATATTGTGTGTGGTATATTCAGCTTTACTCATGCTTCGTATCGCTAATGTATCTACTAAATTTTGCTCTTTTTTACCAATAACTTCTTTTAGTAAATTATTTAACGATGCTGTTGTAGATTTTCTATCTTTAAAATTAAGTTTGTATCCAAAACGGCCTACTACATTTTGTAAAGATGCTAGCTTACTTTCGTCTGGTTCGTCGTGTACACGATATACAAATGTTTTCTTCGGACTTTGTTTTCCTATAAATTCAGATACTTTTCTGTTGGCTAACAACATGAATTCTTCAATCAGTTTATTAGCATCTCTACTGGTTTTAAAGAATACACCAGCAGGGTTATTGTCTTCGTCTAAATTGAATTTTACTTCTACTTTATCAAAAGAAATTGCACCATCTCGCATGCGTTTACCTCTCATAATTTTAGCAAGTCTATCTAGAATTAAAATAGCTTTTGCTAGCTCTGGTGTGGTATTGTATGGTTTTCCTGTAAGGGATATTTCTTGTGGAATTTCGGTATTAATTTGAGACGTTTCGACTGCGCTCAACGTGACAGTCGGATTATTTTCGATGATTACCTGCGCTTCTTCATAAGCATAACGGGCATCGCTATAAGTTACCGTTCTACCAAACCATTCGTTTTTTATTTCGGCTTTATCATTTATTTGAAACACTGCTGAAAATGTATATTTCTCTTCATGCGGACGTAAAGAACAGGTATTATTTGATAATACTTCAGGAAGCATAGGCACCACACGATCTACCAAATACACCGATGTTGCGCGTTCGTAAGCTTCATCATCTAAAACAGTGCCTTCTTGTAAATAATGCGATACATCGGCTATGTGAATACCTATTTCGTACAACCCGTTATCTAAAACTTCAAACGATAAGGCATCATCAAAATCTTTAGCATCTTTAGGATCTATGGTAAAGGTTAAATCTTTACGCATATCTCTACGTTTTGCAATTTCTGCTTCAGTAATAGAAGTATCTAATTCGTTTGCAAAAGCCTCAACATCGTGAGGAAATTCGTGAGGTAAACCATATTCGGCTAAAATAGCATGGATTTCAGTATTGTGTTCTCCTGGTTTTCCAAGAATTTTTAACACCTTTCCATAAGGAGAATCGGCTTTTTCTGGCCAATCTTCAAGTGATACTAAAACTTTATCACCGTCTTCAGCTTTTAAGGTTTTGTTAATAGGTACAAAAATATCTTTGTACATTTTGTTACTATCTGGTACTACAAAAGCATAATTATTATTTTTTTGCATTTGAATAACACCAACATATTCAGACTTTGCACGTTTAATAATATTGGTAATTTCGCCTTCTACTTTTCCACGTTTTTTGCGCTTAAACGCATAAAATTCTACTTCATCACCATTTAAGGCTTTATTGATATTGTTTGATGCGATAAACACATCTTCTTCAAAATCATCTGAAATAATATAACCAGATCCTTTTGCAGACATATCTAAAACACCAATATGGTATTCGGCATTAACTATTGCTTTAAACTTACCGCGATCTACTTCTTGTATCTCTTGTTTTACAGCAAGTTTAGCTAAGGTTTTTATAATTTGGTTTCTGCTACTAGCGTCGTTAACGCCAAGTTTAGCAGCTATTTGTTTGTAGTTAAAACTTTGGTTTCTCTCTTTTTTTAATATACTTAAGATTGTATTTGTAAGGTTGGAAATACCACTCTTTTTGGATTTCCCTTTTCTTTTTTTACTCATTTAATTTTGTAATCATTTTCAATTCCTAAGGTATAGGAAATTTTATTATTTAATAGCATTGTACAGGTGAAGAAATTGCTATTTATTTTACAAAGTTAGGGTTTTAATATTAAATGGGGGGGTAAACATTAATTCAATAAAAAAGACTTTCAAATAAATAAAAGCCTTTGTAATCTATTATAGTTATAAATACTATTGTACAACTATTTTTTTAGCAGATTTTCCTTGGTTAGTTTCTACCTCAATAAAATACATACCGCTTAATAAATTACTAACATCAATTTTTGAGCTTTTTACGGAATACAAATATTGACTTTGTAGGTTATAAATATTAATCTGTTTTAATTCTAAGCCTTTATTTAAGTTGATATTTAAAACATCATTTACTGGGTTTGGATAATATGAAAAATAATCTTTTTCGAAACTTTGTATAGATAAAACAGCATTTAAATCATAAACACGAACACTACCAGAAAAAGGTCCATTTGCATTATTTTGCAGAGCACCTATTGCAACTATATTACCATCTGAAGAAAGACTTATACTTTTTCCAAAGAGGGTTAAACCATTTACTGATGGATTATATACTGCTTCACCATCAATATATTCTAAAGCTTCACCATCAATATCTTTACCTATTTGTGTCCAAACATCATTCTTATTTTTATAGATACGTACATGGCCTGAATTAGAACCGTTTCCATCATTACCAACAGCGCCTATGGCTACAATACTCCCATCTGATGATAATTCTACTCCGGACCCTGAAAAATCTCCCTCTGCTTCACCATCAATATCTTCACCTATTTGAGTCCAAACCTCATTTTCATTTTTATAAATACGCACATGGCCTGAATTAGATCCATTTCCATCATTATATCTTGCACCTATGGCTACAATACTTCCATCTGATGATAAACTTACACTATATCCTGACCGATCATCTACTGCTTCACCATTAATATCTTCACCTATTTGGGTCCAAACTCCATTATTATTTTTATAAACACGTACATAACCAGAACCATTTCCATTTATATTATTATATGGTGCACCTATGGCTACAATACTTCCATCTGATGATAAACTTACACTCCATCCTGACCGATCAACTTCTCCCTTACCATTAATATCTTCACCTATTTGCGTCCAAACACCATTTTCATTTTTATAAATGCTTACATAACCAGAACCATTCCCATTTCTATCATTAAATGGAGCACCTATAGCTACAATACTCCCATCTGATGAGAGACTTACACTCCATCCTGACCGATCAACTTCTCCCTTACCATCAATATCTTCACCTATTTGCGTCCAAACACCATTTTCATTTTTATAAATACGTACATGACCAGAATTTTGACCATTCCCATCATTACCAACAGCGCCTATGGCTACAATACTTCCATCTGAAGAAAGACTTACACTTCTTCCTGAAGTATCAAATACCTCTTCACCAGCAATACCTTGACCTATTTGGGTCCAAACACTACCCTCTTGTTTATAAACATAAACAGTTCCTTGGTTTCTATTTTCATTTTCTGCCCCTATTGCTAAAATAGTTCCATCATTAGATAGACTACAGCTAGAACCTAATTTACTTTCATATACATACCAATCTCCATAGATATCAGATCCTATCTGTGTCCATAAATTATTTTCAAAATTATAGGCCCTTACATGGCCTAAGGAAGATCCACTCTCATGATTCTTTGGTGCGCCTACAGCTATCGTACTTCCATCTGATGATAATCCTAGACTAGTTCCTGATTCATCAAATATATCTTCACCATCAATATCTTCACCTATTTGGGTCCAAACCTCATTTTCATTTTTGTAAATACGTACATGGCCTGAATTTACACCATTCCCATCGTTCTTATTAGCACCTATTGCTACTATACTTCCATCTGATGATAATCCTAGACTATATCCTGACTGATCATCTGATGCTTCACCATCAATATCTTCACCTATTTGGGTCCAAACCTCATTTTTATTTTTATAAATACGCACATGGCCTGAATTAGATCCATTTCCATCATTCCAGTAAGCCCCAATTCCCACAATAGTTCCATCTGATGATAATTCTACACTATATCCTGACCGATCATCTGCTGCTTCTCCATCAATGTCTTCGCCTATTTGCATCCAAACACCATTTTCATTTTTATAAATACGCACATGGCCTGAATTAGATCCATTTCCATCATTATATCTTGCGCCTATAGCTACAATACTTCCATTTGATGATAAACTTACACTATATCCTGAATTATCACCTTCTGCCTCTCCATCAATATCTTCGCCTATTTGCATCCAAACACCATTATTATTTTTATAAATACGTATATGACCTGATGCATCACCATTTCCATCATTATATCTTGCGCCTATGGCTACAATACTTCCATCTGATGATAAACTTACACTATATCCTGAATTATCACCTTCTGCCTCTCCATCAATATCTTCGCCTATTTGCGTCCAAACATCATTTTCATTTTTATAAACACGTACATGACCTGAATTATTACCATTTCCATTATTAAATGGAGCACCTATTGCTACAATACTCCCATCTGAAGATAAGTCTAAACCATACCCTGATTGATCATCTATTCCTTCACCATCAATATCTTTACCTATTTGGGTCCAAACTCCGCTATTATTCCTAAACAAAGTGACTTGGCCAGATCTATATTTAACAGATGTATTTTCTCTAGCAGAAATAGCCATTACTGAACCATCTTGAGATAATTTAACAGCTGTACCTAATCTATTACGAACTCTACTATACTTACCATCAATATCCTGACCTATTTGTGTTTGTCCAAAAACAAAAAATGGACATACTATTAAAATTAATAATTGCTTCATAAACTTATTTTTAATCAATGATAATCTTTTTAGCAGACTTTCCTTGGTTAGTTTCTACCTCAATAAAATACATACCACTAGATAAATTACTTACATCTATTTTTGAAGTTTTTACTGAATATAAATATTGACTTTGTAGGTTATAAATATTTATCTGTTTTAAATCTAAACCTTTATTTATATTAATATTTAAAATATCTTTTACTGGGTTTGGATAATATGAAAAATAATCTTTTTCGAAACTTTTTGTTGATAATAATATTGCTGATAAATCATATACACGAGCATGACCAGAAGAAAGACCATTATCATCATTGTATGGAGCGCCTATAGCTACAACCTTTCCATCTGCAGACAAACTAACACTTGCTCCTGAAAAATCTTCTGCTGCTTCTCCATCTATATCATCGCCTATTTGTGTCCAAACATCATTTATATTTTTATAAATACGTACGAGCCCAGAACCAGGACCATTGCCATTATTAAATGGTGAGCCTATAGCAATAATACTTCCATCTGATGAGAGTTCTATACTTAACCCAAAATTATAATTTGCTGCTTCCCCATCTATATCATCACCTATTTGTGTCCACTCATTATTAATATATTTATAAACGCGCACATGCCCAGTATCTGAACCTTCTACTGTTCCATCATTGAAAGGAGCTCCAATGGCTACAATATTTCCGTCTGAAGAAAAACTTAAACTAGAGCCTGATCCATCAAATTCTGCTTCACCTATAATATCATTTCCTTTTTGAGTCCAAGTTCCATTTATGTTTTCAAAAATATAAACACGTCCTCCTGCTAATGTATTATCTGAGGGTACACCTACAGCTATAACATTTCCACTTGAGGATAAACTTACACTTCGAGCACCTAATGTTGCAGATTGTTCATTTAAATCCTCAGTTAATTTAACCCAATTATTATTAATATTTTCATAGACAATTAAATTATCAATAGCTAGTATATTTCCATCTGAAGATAAACTTATACTTTCTCCAAAATTAATAATAATTGATGGTCCATATATGTCATTTCCTATTTGTGTCCAATTACCATTATTAAATTCAAAAACTCTAACATGACCGGAATTAAATCCATTAATTCCATCATGTCTTGGAGCACCTATAGCAACAATGTTTCCATCTGAAGACATACTTACAGATGACCCTGATAAATCGTGATTAGCTTCTCCAATTATATCTAATCCTTTTTGATTCCAATTTCCATTTATATTTTCATATACGCGAACACTTCCTTTTGCGGAGTCGTGGCGAGGAACACCAATAGCTACAACAGTTCCATCCGAAGAAACACTTACACTTTCGCCTAAATTATCACCTGAAACTCCTATATCACCATCAATATCATTTCCTATTTGTGTCCATGTATTATTTATACTTTCAAATACTCTTATATGACCAGAATTTATACCATTTCCAGAATTTCTTGGAGCGCCAATTACTATAGTATTCCCATCAGAAGATAGACTTATACTTTCACCAGAATAATCTTGTTTTCCTTCTCCATTAATATCCGATCCAACACTATTCCAAAAAGAGCCATTATATTTATATACCCGAACCAAACCAGATCTATAATTATTTGTGCTGCTTGGTGGTGCACCAATAGCTATAACACTCCCATCAGAAGATAAACTAACACTATATCCTAAACCTATATCTCCCATTTGGGCATCAATATCATTGCCTATTTGCGTCCATGTATTACCAATATTCTCATAAACACGCACATGTCCTCTGGACATTACAGAACCATTGTTATCTCTAGCTCCTATAGCTACAATACTACCATTTAACGACACATCTACACTATAACCTGATAGGTCTCTATTTGCTTCTCCATAAATATCACTTCCTATTTGCGTCCATGTACCAGCTATGTTTTCATAAATACGTGTAACACCTGATCTGATATTATTTTCATTATTACTATATGGTGCACCAATAGCTAATGTATTTCCATCACCAGATAAGCTTAAACTAAATCTAAACCAAATATTACCTTCATTTTCAATAGTACTTCCTATTTGTGTCCATGTACCACCTATATTTTCATAAATACTCACATATTCAGCATTTTCAGCGCCTATTGCTACAATACTGCCATCTGAAGATAAATCTAATCTATAACCAAATTCATCTCCTGCAGCTGCTCCATCTATATCACTACCTATTTGTACCCAATTATCATTTATATTTTGGTATATCCTAACATGACCTGAGTTTTCTCCATTTATCCCATCATTTCCTGGTGCTCCTACAGCGACAATACTTCCGTCTGAAGATAAACTAACACTTTCTCCTAAACTATCTCCTGATACGTCACCACTAATATCATTTCCTATTTGAATCCAGGTACCATTTATATTTTTGTAAACACGCAATTGGCCTGAATTTTTTCCATGTATATCGTCATTATTCGGTGCTCCAGCAGCTACTATAGTACCATCTGAAGATATAGCAACACTTTTACCGAAAAGATTGTCTACGTAACTATCTTTTCCATCAATATCTTGACCTATTTGTGTTTGTCCAAAAACAAAAAATGGACTTACTATTAAAATTAATAATTGCTTCATAAACTTATTTTTAATCAATGATAATCTTTTTAGCAGACTTTCCTTGGTTAGTTTCTACCTCAATAAAATACATACCACTAGATAAATTACTTACATCTATTTTTGAAGTTTTTACTGAATATAAATATTGACTTTGTAGGTTATAAATATTAACCTTCTTTAATTTTATATCTTGCTTTAATTCTATATTTAAAATATCTGTTACAGGATTTGGGTGATATGAAAAATAATCTCTTTCAAAACTTTTTGTAGACAATACAGCGCTTAAATCATATACTCGAACGTGACCTGAATTTTTTGCATTTCCTGGAGCGCCTATAGCAATAACTCTCCCATCTGAGGATAAACCTACACTTTGTCCAGAAAGATCACCTGTTGCTTCTCCGTTTATAGTAGTTCCAACTTGCGTCCAAACACCTGATATATTTCTATAAATTTTTACATGACCCGAATCTGGTCCGTTCTCATCATTTCCTGGAACACCTATAGCTATAATACTTCCATCTGAGGATAAACTTACGCTTCTACCTAAGAAATCTCCTGCTGTTTCACCATCAATATCATCTCCTATTTGAGTCCATATTCCTGATACATTTTCATAAATACGTACATGACCAGATGCTTCTCCATTTCCATCATTTTCACCTGTTCCTATTGCAATTATATTTCCATTAGAAGACAAACTTAATCCTAATCCAAAACGATCACCAGATGCTTCTCCATCAATATCATCTCCTATTTGAGTCCATATTCCTAATACATTTTCATAAATGCGTACATGACCAGATGCTTCTCCATTTCCATCGTTGAAATCACCACTTATAGCAACTATATTTCCATCAGAAGACAAACTTAATCTTGATCCAGAACGATCATCTGCTGCTTCTCCATCAATATCATCTCCTATTTGAGTCCATACTCCTGATACATTTTCATAAATGCGTACATGACCTGAAGAACTTCCATTTCCATCATTTTGAGTTGCTCCTATGGCGACAATATTTCCATCAGAAGATAAACCTACACTATGTCCAGAAAGATCACCTGTTGCTTCTCCATCAATATCATCTCCTATTTGAGTCCATGTTCCTGATACATTTTCATAAATGCGTACATGACCTGAAGCATTTCCATTTCCATCATTAAAAACTGCTCCTACAGCAACAATATTACCATCAGAGGATAAACTTACACTAGATCCTGATCTATCAAATGCTGCTTCTCCATCAATATCATCTCCTATTTGAGTCCATACTCCTGATACATTTTCATAAATGCGTACGTGGCCAGATCTTTCTCCATTTCCATTATTTGCTGTTGCTCCTATTGCAACTATATTACCATCTGAAGATATACTTATTTTCACACCAGAAGAACCACCAATAGGCTCTCCTCCATCTATATCTGTTCCCACCTGTATCCAAGTATCAGATATATTTATATATATACGTGCATGACCAGAATTATCTCCATTACCATCATTTCTTAAAGCTCCTATAGCAACTATATTTCCATCTGAAGATATACTTACGCTAGTTCCTGAATTATCACCTGCTGCTTCACCTTCTATATCACTTCCAACCTGTGTCCAAACATCTGATACATTTCTATATATTCTTACATGCCCTGAATCTACTCCATTACCATCATTTCCTGTTGCTCCTATTGCAACTATATTACCATCTGAAGATATACTCACGCTAGTTCCTGAATTATCACCTGCTGCTTCACCTTCTATATCATTACCTATCTGTGTCCAAGTATCAGATACGTTTCTATATATTCTTACATGCCCTGAATCTACTCCATTACCATCATTTCTTAAAGCTCCTATTGCAACTATATTACCATCTGAAGATATACTTACGCTAGTTCCTGAATTATCAAATGCTGCCTCACCATCTATATCACTTCCTATTTGAGTCCAAACATCTGATACATTTCTATATATTCTTACATGTCCTGAAGAAGTTCCATTACCATCGTTTGAAGATGCCCCTATAACGACAATACTACCATCTGAAGATAAACTTACGCTAACTCCTGATAAATCATCTATTGATTCACCATCTATATCACTTCCTATTTGAGTCCAAACATCTGATATATTTCTATATATTCTTACATGCCCTGACCTTTCTCCATTACCATCATTCGAAGATGCTCCTACAGCGACAATACCACCATCTGAAGATAAACTTACACTAAATCCTGAGGAGTCTCCTGCTGCCTCACCATCTATATCACTTCCTATTTGAGTCCAAACATCTGATATATTTCTATATATTCTTACATGCCCTGACCTTTCTCCATTACCATCGTTCGAAGATGCTCCTACAGCGACAATACCACCATCTGAAGATAAACTTACACTAAATCCTGAGGAGTCTCCTGCTGCCTCACCATCTATATCACTTCCTATTTGAGTCCAAACATCTGATACATTTCTATATATTCTTACATGCCCTGAAGAAGTTCCATTACCATCGTTTCCTGTAGCCCCTATAGCAACAATACTTCCATCTGAAGACATGCTTAAAACTCTTCCTGAATTATCACCTGCAATGGTTAATTCTCCGTCTATATCCTGACCTATTTGCACTTGTCCAATTAAAAAAAATGGACATAACATAAAAAGTAAAAATCTATTCATAATATATATAATTTAGTATTAAATGTAAATATGTAGTCTTATTAAACTATCCTGTACAACCCTGTATAAAATAAGTTTTATACTACAATTAAAACAACGTACTTATTTACTTCTTTTGAGTTATCCACATTATATATTATATAATTAATTTTCTTTTAAAATTTAAAAAAATAAATGATGGTTATTATAGCGTGTTAATAGCGGTATAACTTTTTTAAGCTTTATTTTGATATATATGTTATTGAATATTGTTGATAGGTAATTAACAACTTTTAAAAAGCTAACGTATTTAAATTGAACCTATTTATTATTTCTATTAACAATTGTTTGTAACCCTTATTAACAAGTATTTTTGATAAGTATTTCTTAAAATAGAACTTACAACTATACCTTTTAGTGCTTATAAATTAACTAAAAATTTACATTAACTTATTTGCATGTTAATTAAATGTTATGGATTGAAAAAATAAATGAATTCTCCTAATTTTAGTTTTAGAAACTAATAAACAGTTATTAACAACTAATGAATATACTAATACACATTGTTTATAATTGCTACCTTTGTATAAGGATCCAATAATAAATAAAAATAATGACAATTTCTATAGGTAACGATCATGCCGGAACAGATTATAAATTTGCTATAAAAACATTTTTAGAAGAGAAAGGTTATACTGTAAATAATTACGGTACTGATACTGTTGATAGTGTAGATTATGCTGATTTTGTGCATCCTGTTGCTGAAGATGTTGAAAACAACAAAGCAACTTATGGTATTTTAATTTGTGGAAGTGCAAATGGTGTAGCAATGACTGCTAATAAACATCAAAAAATACGTGCTGGTTTATGTTGGAATAATGAAATTGTTGAATTAATTAGGCAACATAATAACGCTAATATATTGTGTATTCCAGCTAGATTTACTGCTATTCCTCAAGCTTTAAAAATGGTAGAAACGTTTTTAAATACGGAGTTTGAAGGTGGAAGACACCAAAATAGAATAGATAAAATTCCATTATCTTGTTAATACATGTAAATGGGACACTCGCATAACCATTCCCATCATAACCATAACGACTTAAAAGGTCGTAATCTTATTATTTCTATTTTTTTAAACATTGCTATAACCATAGCACAGGTTATTGGTGGATTACTATCAGGTAGTTTATCATTATTAAGTGATGCATTGCATAATTTTAGTGATGTTGTATCGCTTATTATAAGTTATATAGCTAATAGACTTGTAAAGAAAAAAGCTTCATCTAAAAAAACATTTGGATATAAACGTGCCGAAATTTTAGCAGCTTTTATTAATGCAGCTACACTTATAATAGTGGCAGTTTTATTAATAATTGAAGCTGTAGAGCGTTTTCAAAACCCGCAAGAGATAGCATCTAATTTAGTTATTTGGTTGTCTGTTGTTGCTATACTTGGTAATGGTTTTAGTGTGTTATTACTTAAGAAAGATTCTGAAGCCAACATGAATATGAAAAGTGCATATCTGCATTTATTAACTGATATGATGGCTAGTGTAGCGGTATTGGTTGGGGGCTTACTTATGAAGTATTATGAGTTGTATTGGGTGGATAGTGTTTTAACCTTTGCTATTGCTATATATTTGGTTTGGATGGGTTGGGATCTTTTAAAAAACTCTACTAAAGTATTAATGTTATTTACACCAGATACCATTCCAGTTCAAAATATAGTTGATGAGATAAATGCTTTTGATACGATAAAGAATGTACACCATGTGCATGTATGGCAATTAAATGAAGATGAAATTCATTTAGAAGCACATATAGATTTTCATGAGGATATTAGTTTATCAAGATTTGATGAAATTTTGCAAGAGATAGAAGGCTTAGTGTTTAGCAAGTATGATATTAACCATGTGAATATTCAACCAGAATATGGTAAAGATGATGCTAAAGAAGTGATTGTTCAGGATTAGGAAATAGCCCTAGTAAATAAGTGCGCTAGGGATTGTAACGGCATCCTTTTTAAAACTTAGAAAACATAAATTTTAAGGGAACTATGGTTTTACAGATTGTAACGGTTGTTCTTCCCGCACAATGACGTTTTAAAAAGATATAGTGGAAAGCCCGACCCCTTGTGGGTAGCGCCCAAATAAAAATTAAATGAATATTGTTGTAAAAACGTTTGATGAATTAACAAAGTTGGAACTGTACAGTTTGTTGCAACTGCGAAGTGAGGTGTTTGTTGTAGAGCAGGATTGTGTGTACCAAGATATTGATTTTAAGGACCAAAAGGCATTGCATGTTTTGGGTTTTGATAATAATGACCTTGTTGCTTATACCAGAGTTTTTAAACCTGGAGATTATTTTGAAGCCGCCAGTATTGGTAGAGTTGTGGTAAGGCAAGATAAAAGGCACCTTAAGTATGGAAATGTAATTATGGAAGCTTCGATAAAAGCTATTGAAACATATTTTAAAACACCTTTAATAAAGATTTCTGCACAGTGTTATTTAAAGAAATTTTATAATAATTTAGGGTTTCATGCTATTGGAGAGGAATATTTAGAGGATAATATTCCGCATATAGCAATGGTAAAAGATAACTAGCGTTTTAAAGCAAAATAACCCCGTATAATTTCTCTGGTATTTAAAACAATTTCGTACCAATAACTCCCGCTGTTAAGTAATTGACCATTAAAGGTTCCGTCCCAACTAGAGGCACTACTGGGTAAAAATTTAATAAGTTTACCGTGTCTGTTATAAATAGAAATATTATTTACTAAGTTTAACCTGTCGTAAACTTGCCAAACATCGTTAGCACCATCGTTGTTTGGTGTAAAGTATTTTGGAATAAAATAGTCATCGTTATTAATTATAACACTAAAACTACTTTCGTTACTGTTACAAGTTGTTTCGTTAAAAATGTAAATGGTTTGTGAAGTCGAGATGTTGTCTCCAGGATTAAGCTGTGTTCCCATCCCGCCAGATTCTGTAAAATAGTCACCGTTATTTAATGTTGGTAATGTGTAACTGGTACCTATTATATTTGGGAGTACATCAACAGAAACAAAACTACTACAAGCACTGGGAGTTTCTACATAATTAGTGAAGGATGTGGGCATCCAAGTTGAATGGTTTCCGTTTGAATTATCGACTATAACACAATCTAAATCTGGGTTTGTATCAAAATTTACAGCGGTTAAATTACTATTATTACCATTATTTATATTTAAAGTGCATAACTGGTTGTTACTACAATTTAAATCGGTTAAAGTGGAGTTTTGCGTTAAATCTAAAACAGAAATTTGATTATTAAAACAGTACAGAAAAGCTAAACGATTATTATTTCTGAGGTTTAAATTTGTGATTTGATTTTGTTCACAGGATAAGAATGAAAGGTTGGTATTATTGTTAACATCTAGGTTAGTTAATTGGTTATTTCCGCATTGTAACCTACTTAAATTAGCACTATCTGAAACATCGAGAGCCATTATTTGATTTTGTTCGCATGTTAAAATATTTAGACCTGTAAGGTTTGATATATTTAAAGATGTTAGTTGATTATTTTCACATCTAAATGAAATTAAATTTGGTTTTAAGCTAACATCTAAACTTGAGAGCTGATTATTAAAACACCAAAGCCTTACTAAATTTGTCTGATTGGTAACATCTAAATTAGTTAGCATATTATTTGAACAATACAATTCTGTAAGGTTTGTATTTTGAGTAACATCTAGAACTGATAATTGGTTTTCTGAACAATCTAAATTAGTTAGTGCTTGAAAATCTTGAATTCCTGTTAAGTCTGAAATGTTTCTTGTGGCTATATCTAGGTTTGTTATAGAATTAATATTTGCTGTTGGAACATTATCATCTAAAGGTGGTGTATCAAACCCTAAGTCTATTAAAGCTTGCTCAAAATTATCATCAGGAATAAAAGTGTTCTGAGAGAAACTGTTAATAATTATAATACAACAGAAACTAATGAGTAGAAACTTAGTTTTAAAATTCATTAGAGTTTAGTTAGCAGTATCACCAACGTAGGTAATAAGTATTTCTACCCGTCTATCAAATTTTGGGTCGCCACCTAAAGGGAATTTTCTTCGCATCCCAATATGCCTCATGCGTTTTTTATCAATACCTTTTTTAATAAAGTAATCGTAAACATATTTGGCTCTGGCCTCAGATAAATTACGTTTTTTAGTTTTTCTATTTACAGCATCTCTTGTGTATTGCGTGCAACATACATGACCTTGTATGGTGAAATAAATATCATCGCGCTCTAAAAGTGCTTGTGCAATAGATTCTAATACTTTTTTAGAACTTGGTGTTACCGTGGGGTATCCTGTTTTAAATAAGATGTTTTTAAATAGTATTTTATCTCCTTTTTCACTGTCTTTAATAAGTTCTACAGTGTTTTTTTCTTTGGGTACTTCTGGCTTAACTTCAACAACCTTTTCTACTTTTGGTTTTGGTGGTTTGGGTTTTACGATAATTTCAACTTTCCTATTTAAACCGCGTATTTTTAAAAGGTTTTCCTCTTCTATAATTTTTAATAAAATCTCGCCTTTACCATCTACATTTGATATTAAAGTTTCGCTTATTTCATTATTAGAAAAAATAGCTTTTATAGCATCTGCACGCTGTTGAGAGAGTACTAGGTTGTATGAATCAGCACCTCTATCATCACAAAAGCCAAATATTGAAATAGAATCAATATCGACATCATTTAGGGTGGATATAAATAATAATAATCGGTTAACTTCAGTATTAGGAACCTCGTACTGATCTGTTTCAAAATACACTTCGTGTGTTAATTTTTCTTGCGAAAAAGAAAACACACTATTTAAAGTGATTAATATTATGATTAATAATTTATTCATATTAGGGCATTGAATAGGTGATAAATATACTGTTTTTAATCTAAAATCATGCCAGAAGCCAATATGTATGCGGTTTCGGGTACTATTATTAAACCGCAAAAACCTGTTATTTATTTTAAATACCCTTGATAAGTTGATGAGCTACTAAGTATCTCTGTAGCTTTTTTTATTTCCATATCGTGTACTTCTAAATATTCATATAAACCCTCTCTGTACACATAACGTTTAACAATATCTTTGGTTAAAAGCTCAATTAAATACTCTTTGTTTTCATCAATAACCTGTGTTTTTGAAGCATTTAAGTTTGAAATTAATGTGTTATAATCCTGCTCGATATTATCGTTTAATTCTTCTTTTTTAGAGGTTTCAAAAGCGTTTTTAAGTGCTTTTTCTGTATCTGTTTCAAAAGAAAAGTTATTTGTTTTTAAAAATTGTTTAAAATCTAAAAAATCTTTATCCGTAAGTTTTAAAGTATTAATATCATCAAAATTATGATTGTAATAGTACGTTGTAGCAAAATCGAAAACTAAATCATTATTAACGATTGCTGTAGTTATGGGAGAAATTTTATAAGATCCCACAGGAACATCTGGAAAAACACCACCGCCATCAAATACTTTTCGACCGTTTTTAGTTTTAAATTCGTTATAATTTTCCTGCTTTACTCTTACCGCTTCACCTTTTTCATTTCTATTCCAATAATCTAGAGATTGAATAGATCTTCCCGAAGGTGTGTAATACCTAGAAATAGTAATTTTTACTTGAGTACCATAAGTTAAAATTTTAGGGCGTTGCACTAAACCTTTCCCAAAACTCCTAGAACCTACAATTACAGCTCGGTCTAAATCTTGAAGAGCTCCAGAAACTATTTCACTAGCCGATGCACTATTACCGTCTAATAAAATAACTAATGGTATTTCGGTATCAATCGGCTCATTTTTAGTAATGTAGGTGCGATTGTATTTTTTTACTTTTGATTTTGTGGTTACAACTAATTGCCCTTTAGGCACAAAAAGATTAACAATTTTAATAGCTTCGTTTACTAATCCGCCAGGGTTTCCACGTAAATCTAAAATAATACGTTCGGCACCTTGAGCCTTTAAATCGCGTAAGGCATAATTGGTTTCAGCATGTGCTTTTCTGCTAAATCTACTTAAAACAATATAACCTGTTTTATCATCAATTAAAGAGAAATGTGGTACCGCTTTAATTTCAACTTCTGCACGTTTTATTGTGGCTGTTTGTGTTTTTCCTTGACGTTTATAAGCCACCTTAATTGAAGAATCTGGTGCACCTTTTAATAAATCGCCAGCATAATCATCGTAACCTGCAACTAAAGTATTACCAACTTTTATAATTTCATCACCTGCTTTTAAACCCGCTTTGTCTGCAGGATAATCTTTATAAGGCTCAACAACAATTAATTTATCTTTTAAGGTTTTAATTCTTGCGCCAATACCTGTATAATCTCCAGTATTATTTATTCTAGCAGCTTCAACATCCTGTTCATTCATAAAATTGGTATACGGATCTAAATCGGCCAGCATGCTTTTTATGGCGGTATCCATTAAATCACCAGGGTTGGTTTCATCCACATAATTCATGTTTAATTCTTTAAACAGTGTAGTGAAAATCTCTATTTGCTTAGCAATTTCAAAAAAATCGTTTTTAAACGCAGTTGTGGATAAAAACACAACACATGCTAATATTGGTATGATGATTTTCTTTTTTAAAAGGTATTTCATTAATATGGGATTTTAAGATTCTGAAACCGTGCTTGAAAACTTCTCAAACAATACTTTCATTCTCGTTTCAACTTGTGTATATGTGGGTTTATCTTTGCCAATGTACAAAATCATAAACGTATGTTGCGTTGTTAAATTGTTAAAAAAGGCAGCTTTATTAAGTCTGTAAGCTTCTCTTAACAAACGTTTTATACGGTTTCTATCTACAGCAGTTTTAAAATTACGCTTACTTACCGAAACCCCAGTTTTAGCAATAATATCTTCTTCAAATTCTGCTGGCATAAATACCAACCGCAATGGAAAAGCAGAAACCGATTGTCCATCAGTAAATAATTGGTCAATTAGTTTTTTGCTTTTAAGCTTTTCTTTTTTCGGATACGTTGCAGACATATAAAACCTTATACCTGCAAAAATAGGAATAACAATTAACTCTTAGCATCAATGATTATGCATGATAAAAATCATATTTAAAACTCTTGAAACCGAGTAATTTAGTCCATTAAGAATGAATAAAAATTGCAGGCATGGGAAATTTAAATGTTACTAAACTAGACACAAAGAAAGATAGAGCTAATTACATCCATCATTTGTTGAATGATATAAAGACATTGGACTTTATGATTGAAAACAATATGATTGAGGAAGGTACTTTTCGTATTGGTGCAGAACAAGAGTTTTGTTTGGTGAATGATCAGTTTTTACCTGAGAGTAAGTCTTTAGAACTTCTAGATGACATAAATGACGACCATTTTACAACCGAGATAGGAAATTACAATTTAGAGCTCAATTTAGATGTCTTTGAGCTTGAAAATGACTGTTTTTCGAAACTTCATAAACAGCTAGATGATTATTTGGATAAAGCAAAAAAAGCTGCAGCAAAAAAGGGTATTAAAATTATTTTAACCGGGATTCTTCCGTCTCTATCTGTCAATAATGTTACTGAAGATAATATGACGGATGTAGAGCGCTATTCTGTTATAAACGATGCTATAAAACAAAGCCGAAGAAAAAGTTTTGATATTCATATTAAAGGCATTGATGAGCTGAATTTACTACACGATTCTGTTATGCTAGAAGGTTGTAATACAAGTTTTCAAATGCATTTACAACTCAACCCCAAAACCTTTGTTGATGATTATAATTGGGCTCAAGCCATTGCAGGTCCTGTTTTAAGCACCTGTGCTAATTCACCATTATTGTTTGGAAAAGAATTATGGAGCGAAACACGAATTGCACTTTTTACGCAAAGTATTGATACTAGGGCCAATTCTTATTTATTAAATGAAAAACAATCCAGAGTAAGTTTTGGAAATGATTGGGAAAGAGGAAGTGTAACAGATATATTTAAAAATAATATTTCTAGGTTTAGAAGTTTTTTAACCACTGATTTTACTCGAAGCAGTATGGATCTGCTTGAAAATAATGAAACACCAAAACTTAAAGCACTGCAACTGCATAACGGAACAATATATCCCTGGAATAGAGCGTGCTATGGCGTTACAAACGGTAAGCCCAATTTAAGGATTGAGAATAGATATATACCATCAGGACCAACAACTCTAGACGAAATTGCAAACATGATGTTTTGGGTTGGACTCATGATGGGAAAACCAAAAAACTATAAAAATATTCATGAGCAATGGGATTTTAAAGATGTAAAAAACAACTTTTTTAACGCAGCTCGATATGGTATGGCTACGCAATTTTACTGGAATGGAAAATATATGTCTAGTCATAAACTTATTATAGACGAATTAATTCCGATAGCCTTTAAAGGGTTGTATTATATGGGAATTAGTCCAAAAGATGCTGAGTATTATTTAAAGGTTATTAAGGATAGAGTTAGAGGGTACAATGGTTCAGAATGGTTAACCAGAAACTACAGAAACTTATTAAAAACCCATAAACGCTACGAAAGTATGCAACTCCTTACCGCTAATATGTACGAAAAGCAGGAAATGGGTTATCCCGTTTCGGTTTGGAGCATGGTACATCATACGGGTAAATCTAGCTTTAAAGCCAAATATGTTGTAAAGCATGTAATGAGTACTGATATTCTTTCGGTAAATAAAAAGGAT
This sequence comes from uncultured Algibacter sp., assembly GCF_947490405.1. GTDB lineage: Bacteria > Bacteroidota > Bacteroidia > Flavobacteriales > Flavobacteriaceae > Algibacter_B. Next base: position 157,589 of record NZ_CANLGU010000002.1, read on the forward strand.
AGTATTGATTTAGTACTTAACATGATGAAGTGGAAAAATATTCATCATATGCCAGTTATATCAGGAGATAAAGAGTTAGAGGGTTTAATAAGTTGGACGGATGTTGAGGGGTATTTAGAAGCACCAATCGAAAAGCATAATAGTGTTAGTAAACTCATGAAAACAGAGATTATAACCATTGATCAATATGCTCCGCTAGAAGACGCAAAAGCGTTAATGGATAAACATAAAATAGGAAGCTTAGCAGTTATGAAAAATGATAAACTAATAGGCTTAATAACAAGAAATGACTTTAATTAATGATTGAAGTATATAACAAAGCCCTTGATACCACCATTAAAGTAAACCGAATTATTGGTAAAATTGAAGGTGATAAATATGGGCCAACATTAGTATTTTTTGGTGGGATTCACGGCAATGAAACTTCTGGTGTTTTTGCTTTAAAGCGTGTTTTTAATAATATAAAGCCTGCTCAAGTAAAAGGGACTATTTATGGTATTTCTGGGAATTTAAATGCCTTAGAAAAGCATAAACGCTATATGGAAGATGATTTAAATAGACTTTGGACCAAACAGCAAATAAAAAGTATAAGCAGAAAAAGGGTTTTAAACTCAGATGAGAAAGAACTAGTCGCATTGTTTAATCTTTTAAACGAAATTTTACAAACCAACAAGCCACCATTTTATTTTGTTGATTTACACACGACGTCTAGTAAGACATTGCCCTTTATAACTATTAATGATGCATTAATCAACAGAAAATTTTCTCAACAATTTCCAGTGCCTATTGTTTTGGGTATTGAAGAATATTTAAATGGCCCGTTGTTAAGTTATATTAATCAATTAGGTTATGTATCTCTTGGTTTTGAGTCTGGGCAACATGATGATTTATCTGCTATAACAAACAGTGAGGCTTTTGTGTATTTGGCTTTGGCTTATTCAGGTGTTTTAGATGAAAAAGCTGTTGCAAACCTCTTAGAATATCAAGAACAGTTAAAAACGCATGCTAAACATACCAACGCTATTTTTGAGGTGGTGCATTTACATAAAATCCATCGTGGGGAACGTTTTGAGATGCTAAATGGTTTTAAAAGTTTTGAAGCAGTAAAAAGAGGCACCCCTTTAGCGCTAAGCAACTCTATTGAAGTTGCATCGCCCTATACAGGCAATATATTTATGCCGTTATACCAGAAAAAAGGAGCAGAAGGTTTTTTTATTATTAAACCCATAAAACCTTTCTTTTTAAAATTATCTGCTGTTTTAAGGAAAATAAAAACAGACACGTTATTAGCGTGGTTACCAGGAATTTCTTGGGAAAATAAAGCTGAAGGTGTTTTACAAGTTAATATAACCGTTGCTAAGTTTTTAGCAAAACCACTTTTTCATCTATTGGGTTATAGAAACCGGCAAATTACCAGCACACATTTAAGATTAAATAATAGAGAGCGTGTAGCAAAAACTGAAGTTTATAAAAGTGAACCTTGGTATTGAGTTTTGAGATATTCGTTTAACGTGTTTGTATATGGTTTTGTTGCGTGTTTTAAGGACCTAATTTAGTAAATACAAACCGAATAGAAAATCCGCGAGGATTTTCGTAAGTAGGCTAGAACTAGTAATAAATTATATACGGTGTTGGCAAACGTTTTTATGTTCACAATATGTTGAGAATTTTGATTGAATTCACTTAAAAGTTAATTTTTTTTTAATAATATTTGCAAATCCAATTGAATAGTCTAATTTTGTACTTAACTTAAAAGTGAATTCCAAACGAGAAATTATTGTTGAAATTTTTGAAGAGCATTCTCAAGTCAATTTTTATTCAATCAGATTTTTTGATAATGAATTGTCAGAATCAGAGTTGTTTTTTGATAAAGTTTTAGACGATGAAGATTTGGAAGAAGATGTTGAGATATTATCAAAATTATTAGATAAGATAGGTGAAAATGGTGCAGAACCAAGACATTTCAGACACGCTGGTACGAAAAGGGATAAAGTTGCAGCTTTACCCGAATATCTTTCAAGTACAAATTTACGATTATACGCTATAAGGCTAAATAAAAATATAGTTATACTAGGTAATGGTGGACTTAAGACAACAGAAACTTACAATGAAGACCCTTTTTTAAATGAATGTGTTGAAACATTAAAGCAGATTGACCGTTTTATTGGTAGCAGAATAAACAAAGGTCAAACAATTATTTTCAGAAAAGAATTAATGGGTGATTTAAAATTTTACATTAAATAATGAAAAAAAATAGAGTATTAGACAAAATTAGAAAGTATCGTTCTAAATATGTTGATATTTTTGTGGACTATACATTTGATTTATCAAATAGAATTCAGTTTTTATTAGATCAAAATTCTATGGATCAAAAAGACCTAGCAAAAGCATTAGGTAAAAATGAATCTGAAATTAGTAAATGGTTGTCAGGCTCTCATAATTTTACTTTAAAAACTGTTGCTAGAATTGAAGATGTATTAGGCGATAAGTTGCTGGAAGTTGTAAAAGATGAAGTTACAATTAAAGACGAAAAAGTCAGTGTTTATTTTATTAATCCAGAACATATTTATTCTCCGAGTCAATATAAATCGTCTAGACAAACAGGTCATTTAAAAAAGTATTCTCCTAATTACAGAAATACAGTAATTGCTGATTGTTAAGTTATGAATAAGCAAGAAGAAGGTTTAGGTATTAAAATTCAAGAAATAAAGGAAATTTCATTTTCTAATAAAGTCAATGAGGAATTAGTTGAAAACTTTGATGACGAAAAAGTTGAAATTAAGTTAGGTTATGCTGTTAGAGGCGATTTCGAAAAGAATACTATTATAATTGGAATAATTGTCCATTTTAATTCTCTTGTAAAGGAAAAGCCAAAAGAGTTCTTGAAATTAGAAACAACAACAACTTTTAATATTAGTAATTTTAAGGATGATGATATTCGCTTTATCGATGGCAACAAAGAGATATTTATTAATGATGAATTAATGTATGTGTTTCTAAATACAGCTATTGGTGCTACTAGAGGTATGTTGGCTTACAAAATAGCTAGCTTACCAATAAATATTTGTCTACCATTATTCAATATGGATGATTTAATTCCAAAAGAAAAAGCTAATAAAAAATCAAACAAAAAAGCTAAAAAGTAGTTTTTTCAAATGTTTGCCAATGCATAGATAAGTTTCCGTTTCAATACTGAAACAAGTTCAGTACAGGTAAAACTTATCGGTTGTTAAACGAAGTTAGCTAAATTTTCTGACAAAATCAAGGTGTTATAAAACAAAAAACCACTCCGTTTAAAACAAAGTGGCTTATTATTTTTAAAAGCAATTGGTTTTACTTTTTATTATTTGTTTTATCTACATCTGCTATTAAGTGTTTTGGGTCAATTTCAACAGATTTAATTGCTTTTGAAACTTCAAAAGTATATGTAGGGTAAGCCCAAGCCCAATCTTTAATAATAGTTGCTGAGGTTGGTTTTTCACCTCGCATCATCTGTAAAGGGATATAAAAATCTTCTGTAGAATCATCAGCATAAGTTACCTTGAGGTCTACTGGCATTGGCATTAAACCAATACGCTCTAAAGTAATAGCTTTATCTTCAATAGATTTTACCGCATAGTCAATGGTATTAGTAGTTTGTGCAAAATCTGTTAAATACCAATCTAATTCTAATCCAGATATTTTTTCTGCTGTTCTTATAAAATCTATTGGTCTTGGGTGTTTAAAACCAAAGTCTTCAAAATATTTTTTTATGGTTTTTTTAAGGTTGTCCTCACCAATTACATAATTTAATTGAGCTATAAAAACAGCGCCTTTGGCATACGCAGAAATGCCATAAGCTTGATTGAACTCGTAGCGATCTGCATGGGTTGTAAGTGGTTGTTCTTTGCCAGATTTAGCTAAATATAAATAGCCATTGTAAGAACCAGAGTTGGGGTTCTCGTTTCCTTTTTTAAAGATATAATCTTCTGCTAGGTTACTAATGTATGTTGTAAAACCTTCATCCATCCACTCATGCTTAGCTTCGTTTGTAGCAAGTAAAAATTGAAACCAAGTATGTGCCATTTCATGAGCTGTAACACCTACAAGGCTACCAAAATTTCTTTTCCCTGTAATAAGAGTACACATAGCGTATTCCATACCACCATCTCCTCCCTGGATAACAGAGTATTGCTTGTAGGGATAGGCACCAATATGCTCATTAAAATATTGCATGAGTTCCACGGTTTTAGGTTGTAATTTTTTCCAGTTCTCAAGCTTATCTGCTTCTAAGGTGCTTTTGTAGTAAAAGTTTAGTAAAGGGCCATTAGGTACTTGCAATGTATCATGAATATATTCTGGATCTGCTGCCCAAGTAAAATCATGAACATTTGGCGCTCTAAAATGAAGTGTTTTTTTACTACCGTTTACTTGCTCACTTTCAAGATAACCTGTACCACCAACAACGTAATTTTTATCAATAGTTAATTTAAGATCGAAATCGCCCCAAACACTATGAAATTCTCTTCCAATATAAGGGTCGGCATGCCAACCTTCAAAATCATATTCTGCTAATTTAGGATACCATTGTGTCATTGAAAGCACAACACCCTCTTTGTTGTTTCTTCCAGAACGACGAATTTGTATAGGGACTTGAGCATCAAAATCCATATTAAATGTTACGCTTTCTCCCGGTTGTATAGGTGTTGCTAAATCCACTTCTAAAACAGTGCCAACAGTATTGTAATTTAAAGCCATACCATTTTGCTTTAAAGTATTTACTTTGATGTAGCCTATTTCATTTGGTTTTAATTTACTAATTCGATCACCAACTCTAGGGTCAGGATCGGCAATTGTTCTAGAACGCACATCCATTTCGCTTCCTGGTTGAAACGCATTAAAGTATAAATGGTAGAATACTTTATTTAAAACATCAGGGGAGTTGTTTGTGTAAACAAGCTTTTGTTTTCCTTTGTATTGATAGTTGTTTACGTCCATATCAATATCCATTTGATAATCTACATGTTGTTGCCAGTATCCAGATCCAGATGTTGTATTGGTTTTTATTGGCGCTTCTGGAGATTGAGGAGCAGCTACAACAACTTCTTTTGAACTGTTACAGGAAAACAAGGTGGCGATACTAAAGATTGAAATAAAAAAGCGATTCATAGAAATAGAAATTAAAAGCGGTTGTTTGATACCAAGCTGTATCAAACAACCGCTATATTTTGAATAATATTATTTTGACATTTTTGATGCCATAATTAATGCGTTGTAAGCATTAACCATTTTTGCAGATTTACTTAAATCTGCAAAAGGTCTTATATCTTCAGAATTACCCCCAACAATAACCTTAGTTTTGATAGCTAAGCCAGAATCCATAATGATTTGTTTTACTTGAGCAGCACTTAAGTTAGGATAATAAGAACGAATTAAAGCAGCAATACCAGCAACACCAGGTGCAGCCATTGATGTACCGCCTTTGGTTTTGTATTCGTTTTCTGGTGTTGTAGAATATACACTTGCTCCTGGAGCAAAAACATCTACATTTTTCTTTCCGTAATTAGAAAATCCAGCAATCATACTAGATCCGTATTTAGGTGCCAAGGCACCAACTCTAATGTAAGTATTTGATACTTCTACACCGTTTACATTATCATCTGGGAAATTAGGTTCAGTATCAACATCTTTACTATCGTTACCAGCAGCATGAACAAAAACAACATCTTTTTCACTAGCATAAGCAATAGCATCTCGAACCCAATCGCTATGCGTAGAGAAGCTTTTTCCAAAACTACCATTAATAACTTGTGCGCCATTATCAACTGCGTAACGGATGGCTAAAGCTACATCTTTATCATACTCATCACCGTTTGGTACCGCTCTAATACTCATAATCTCAACATTATTAGCTACACCATTTGCGCCTTTGCCATTATTACGTTCTGCAGCAATAATTCCAGCAACATGGGTACCATGGCTTTCACTCTTTTTAACAGGTTTTACATTCCCGTTTCCATAGTATTTAGTAGACATATCATCTGGATTATCACCAGTTACACGTCCTTTTAAATCTTTATTTAAGTTGTAGTTTAAACGGTCGTTAATGCTTTCCAAACCGTCTTCAATTTCTCCAATAGCATCGGCCATAGAATCCATACCGTTACTATACATATAGTTAGCTATTTGTTGTGCCTGAGCAAGACTTTGATCTTCAGTTTTAATGGCTGCTACTTCTTTTTTAGTATAATCTTTTTTTCCAAAGTGTTTCGCCAAGGTTTCATCGGCCGTTTTAATTTGTTGGTAAATTTGATCGTATTGCGTTTTTCTACCCATCCATACTTCATATTCTTTTTCATACTCAGCTTTTGCTGCAGCATATTCTGGATGACTTGTGTTACCAGTTGCCAAAATTCTAACATACTCGAGTTGCTCATTATGTCCGTCACCTAAAAAATTCCAACCATGTACATCATCAACATATCCATTTTTATCATCATCAATACCGTTATTAGGTATTTCATCTTTATTTGTCCAAATAACATCATCTAAATCTTCATGGTCAATATCAATACCAGAATCAATCACTGCAACGATTACTTTTTTGCCTTTTCTGCTTTTAATAATATCAGTGTATGCTTTATCAACACTCATTCCTGGAATGGTGTCTTTTTCAAGGTCTAAATGCCCCCAATTATGTTTCTCCGCCTCAGTAAGTTCTGAAACTTTTAAGGGTGATGTATCTATGTTTTCAACGGGAGTTGATAAAATGTCTGCAGTTCCGCCGCAGCCAAAAATAAACACTGCTAAAAAAGCAGATGTTGCTATTGTTTTAATTGTTCTCATTATAATTATATGAATTAGTCATTTTTAAATTAATTGAATATGTCTCGAGTTGTGAAAACATCTTTTAAACGTACCCCTTTTTCTGTTTTTTGGACCGTTATAATTTCATTGTGGGCATCATGTTCTAAAAATAAATAGAAATTGTTATCTGCAGCCATGTTTAGGAAACTTTCTTTTTCATTAAGTGTTAGTAACGGTCTTGTATCATAACCCATAACGTAGGGTAGTGGTATGTGCCCTACGGTTGGCAATAAATCTGCCATAAAAGCAATGGTTTTATCTTGATATTTTATAAGGGGAATCATTTGTTTATCAGTATGTCCGTCTGCATAAAAGATATCAAAACCCAATTCTAAATTCTTAAGAATTTTATCTTTTGAAATGGAAGTGAATTTTAATTGACCACTTTCTTCCATAGGCAAAATATTTTCCTTTAAAAAAGACGCTTTTTCTCGTCTGTTTGGTTTTGTAGCCCAGGTCCAGTGGTCTTCATTACTCCAAAAATGCGCATTTTTAAATGCAGGTTCATAACCCGTTCTATCTTTATTCCATTGAATACTACCGCCACAATGATCAAAATGTAAATGCGTCATAAATACATCAGTAATATCATCACGATGAAACCCATATTGTTTAAGTGATTTATCTAAATTAAAATCACCCCACAAATGGTAATGGCTATAAAACTTATCAGACTGTTTGTTTCCCATTCCCGTATCTATCAAAATCAAACGATTACCATCTTCAATCAGCAAACAACGTGTTGCAATATCGATCATATTGTTAGTATCAGTAGGATTAGTGCGCGACCATAATGATTTTGGAACAACCCCAAACATGGCACCACCATCAAGCTTCAAATGTCCAGCGTTTATGGGATATAAGTTCATAGGAATGTAAAATTAAGAAATCTATATCATATCCTTAAAAAACTTAAGAATATATTAAGAAATAACTTGCTTTAAACGCTTACTAAAATCTTAAAGGGCTTTAATTTCTTTAATACATACATTTTCTCTGAGTTTAACACGCTCTTTAAAATAGCTACTCTTCTAAGTGATTTATTATCGTTAACATTTATAACTATTTTGTCTTGCTCAATTTCCTCGACAATAGTTGTCTTATTGCCTTATATATTTAATAGGCCTAAGTATCAATAAACCTGTTTTTTGTCCTTGCATATTCGATAAAATGGCATCTATAGTGTTACCCCTTTTAAAAACAATTTAGCACTAAAAAAGTAGATAATTGTGCAGCCTCAAAAAGATTAGCTTTTAAGTTTCAGGAATATCCTATCCCAATTCCAATACTTTTAAAAGGCTTTTAATACAAAGGTTTTACTTAAATTAGTGTTTTTAAAATAAAATTTAGCTTATGTTAGAACTTGCTGGAATAATTATCTTGGGAATATTAGCCCAATGGTTTGCTTGGAAATTTAAAATTCCAGCTATTTTACCATTAATTTTAATTGGACTATTAGTTGGTCCCATAGCTGCTGCATTTTTAAGCGAAGATGGATCTAAATGGATAGAACCTGTTTGGAATGGCAAAAAAGGATTGTTTCCTGGAGACGGCTTATACTATTTTGTATCCTTAGCAATAAGTATTATTCTTTTTGAAGGCGGTTTAACATTAAAACGCTCTGAAATAAAAAATGTAGGCCCCGTTATTACCAAGTTAATAACTTTAGGATCTGCCATTACCTTTTTTGGAGCTGGTATGCTGGCATATTTTATATTTAATTTAAGCTGGGAGCTTTCATTTTTATTTGCAGGTCTTATTATTGTTACTGGACCCACAGTAATTACGCCCATTTTGAGAAATATACCATTAAAAAAAGACATTTCTACTGTTTTAAAATGGGAGGGCATTTTAATCGACCCTATAGGCGCTTTAGTTGCAGTTTTGGTGTTTGAGTTTATAAGTGTTGAAGGAGATAGCGGCTTTACAAAAACAGCTTTAATAGAGTTTGGTAAAATTGTATTATTCGGAACAACGTTTGGTTTTACTTTTGCCCATGCCTTAGCCTTTGCAATAAACAAGAAATTTATTCCGCATTACTTATTAAATGTGGTGTCTTTATCAACCGTTTTGTTGGTTTTTGTTGAATCTGAAATATTTGCCCACGAGTCGGGACTATTAGCAGTTGTAGTTATGGGAATGGTTTTAGGTAACGGGAAACTAAATAACCTAAAGGAGTTACTTTATTTTAAAGAGTCTCTTAGTGTTCTATTAATTTCTATACTTTTTATACTCCTTGCTGCCAATATTAATATTGAAGATTTAATGCTACTTTATACATGGAAAACAGCAATACTTTTTGCTTTAGTAGTGTTTTTGATAAGGCCACTTGCTGTTTTTGTAAGTACTCATGGCTCAAAGTTGAAGTTTAACGAAAAACTATTTATTAGTTGGGTTGGTCCTCGAGGTATTGTTGCCGCAGGTATTGCTTCGCTTTTTGGAAGTAAACTTATTAAACAAGGGATTGAAGGCGCAGAATACATTACGCCACTCGTATTTATGATTGTTTTAGGAACCGTGTTACTTAATGCAACAACGGCCCGTTTATTTGCTAAACTGGTGGGTGTATTCCTTAAAAAATCTGATGGTATTTTAATTGTAGGTGCATCAAAAGTATCAAGGTTACTTGGACATTATTTGGTAACAAACAACAGGCACGTTGTACTTATTGATAGTAATGAAAACAATATTGAAAAAGCCAAAGAACTAGGATTAGAAGCTATAAGTACTAATATTTACTCTGAAACTTTAACTGATAATATAGAATTAAATGATGTTGGCTATTTGATGGCGCTTACTGGAAATCCAGATATTAATAAATACGCTATTAATAAATTTAGTAATCAATTTGGTGAAAACGGTTCGTTTAGATTAGTTACAGCTCAAGAAATAGGTGATGAAGATAACAACCCAAAAGAAGGTTTGTTTTCTCATAAAGATGACTATAACCGATTAATGGATTTAACTAGAAAGCATCCTTCAATTCAGGAAATTGATTTAGAGGATAAAAAGCATTATAAGAAATTGATTGAAATGTCTAATAATGATGAAGATATTATACCTCTTTTTGTTAAAGATAATGAAGGAGAATTTCATATTATATCCTCTAATAACTTAGAATTTGAAAATATAGAAGAGGGATATCAATTAGTTTATTTAGGAAAACCTTTTGATGTTGAAGAAGTACCAACTATTGAAATTAATTCATCAAAAGAAGCGTAAGTGTTTAAACTTAGATTTTTTTCAGTTAGAAGATAATACCAAGTTAGATATAAAAGCCTCACTTATTCAAAAGTGAGGCTTTTTATAATCTTAAAAAACATGAGTTTATTAACCAATAATATGTAGCTCATTAAACTCTTTAGTAAGTGTTAATGTATTGTTTCCATTAAGTTTAAGATCTTTTAAAGGAATTTGAACATTATCAACCTCTACTTTAGAAATCTTAAAAGGCAATCCATGTAAATTCAATTTAAACGTTTTGTATGTTGTTATGAATTTACCAGATTTGTGCTGTTGGATAATCAATTCCTTCTTCTTACCAGATAGCTTAAATGTTCTTAAACTATATCTACCTTTAATATAATCGTATCCGTCTGTAGCATCTTCATAAACTTCAGAATCTTCTTTACCTTCTTTGTAATATACATCCAACAACAACTCGTCTATAGTCTTTTCTCCTACGTACTGTTGGATGGGGTATTTAGGAATAATTGCTCCTTCTTTTACAAAAATTGGCATACTATCTAGGTCAGCATCAACCCATTGTTCCGTACCGCCATCAACAACCTCATCATTCCAGAAGTTATACCATTTACCAATAGGGAAGTACATACGTCTTCCGTTTTGGTTTGGTCCTGTAATTGGGCAAGCTAATATCTTTTCACCAAAAATAAACTCATCATTTCTGTAATGTGTTTGTGGATCTGCTTGATCGTAAAGCACTAAAGATTTTAAAATGGGTGTACCTTCTTCAGCATATCTCCAGAATGCTGTATATAAGTAAGGCAATAATTGATATCTAATTTCAATAAATTTTCTAACAACATCTGTTATGGTTTTTCCGAATGCCCAAGGTTCTTGATCACCGTGGTCTCCAGAAGAGTGTGTTCTACAAAACGGATGGAAAATACCTAACTGAATCCATCTTGCATATAATTCGCCATTTGGTTGTTCAGCAAATCCACCAATATCAGATCCAATAAATGAGAATCCAGACATACACATACGTTGCGCTTGTAAGTTAGCAATGGTTAAATGATCCCAAGTTGCTATATTATCTCCTGTCCAACTTGATGTATAACGTTGTGTTCCAGAATAGGCTGCTCTTGTAATTACAAAAGGACGTTTTGGGTATGAGAATTTCTTTAACCCTTGGTACGTAGCACGAGCCATTTGCATACCATAAACATTATGTGCTTTTCTGTGGCTACAGTGGTTACCATCATAATCATGTCTTACATCATTAGGAAATGTTTTTCCAGGAACGTCCATAACCGCAGGTTCGTTCATATCATTCCAAACACCTTTTACCCCTATATCTTCAACGAGTTCTTTGAATAAATTAGACCACCAATCTCTTACTTCTGGGTTAGTAAAATCTGGGAAATAACATTCCCCTGGCCATACTTTACCCTTCATGTAAGGGCCATCAGCACGTTTACAGAAGTAATCTTTATCAAGACCTTCTTTAAACACCGAATAATCCATGTCTATTTTAATTCCTGGATCTATAATAACAATGGTTTTAAACCCATCATCAGCCAATTCCTTAACCATACGTTTAGGGTCAGGAAAGTATTCTTTACTCCAAGTAAAGCACCTAAATCCTTCCATATAATCAATATCCAAGTAAATAGCATCACAAGGAATTTCTAATTCTCTAAACTTGGCGGTTATTTCTTTTACATTGGATTCTGGGTAGTAACTCCATTTGCATTGATGATATCCAAGAGTCCATAAGGCCGGCATTTCATGAGGTTTACCAGTTAAATCTGTATAACTTTCAACAACATCAGACATTTCAGGGCCATAAATGAAATAATAATTCATTTCACCTCCTTGTGCCCAAAAACTGGTTATGTTTCTACGCTCATTACAAAAATCGAAAAAGGACCTAAACGTATTGTCAAAAAATATACCGTAAGACTTTTTGTTATGCAATCCTGTATAAAAAGGGATGGCTTTATAAATGGGATCTGTATCTCTGCCATAAGCATAAGAATCTGTAACCCAATTTTCAAATCGTTTTCCTTTCAAGTTGTTATCTACAGGTTTATCACCTAAACCATAATAACTCTCTCCAGGTTGCGCTGTTTTGGACATCTTTACAATGTCTCCACCATACTCGTAACTTTCTTCCCAATGGAAACCAAGTTCATCTTCACATATTAGAGATTTATCTTTTGCATCATAAATAGATGTTCTTAAATCTAATTTTGAAATATGACAGATTAGTTTTGAAGTTGTAATGATGTAATTATCTTCATCTTCAGTAACTTCAAGATGGTTATATCCTCTGCTTGCGTATTTGGTGATGGCATAAGAAAAATCATTTTCAAAAATCCCAGTAGTTGTATATCTGAAACGAAGAATACTATCTCTTCTAACGGAAACTTGTAAAACAACACCGTTTTCGGTAGTAAATGAGAGAACATTAAGATTCTTTTCGTACTTAACTATTTTTGAAGGAAATAGATTTCCTTTGTATTCTAGTTCTGTATTTAATATCATAAAAAATATGTATCAATGTTAATTAACGAAATTACTAAATTTTAAAGACCTTATAGACTTCTTTTCATTAAAAAATGAAGCCAAAAATTGCATATAAGTTAAATAATAAACTGTTTAATTATAGAATGTTTAACATTAAGTCAATCAACAGGTTTTTAGCTGTTTAATCGTTTTAAAAATCTAAAAAGCTTCGATGTTTTTTAAAATAAACACCGAAGCTTTTGACAATAAAAATTATAGCTATTTAAGCTTTGAAAGAGAAAACCGTAACAGCTAGAGGTGGTAAGGTTACTTCTGCAGAATAGTCTTTCCCATTCCATGAATCCTTTTTAATTGCGGTTTGTTTTTTATTACCAACACCACTACCTCCAAATTCTTTGGCATCACTATTAAAAATTTCAATTAGTTTTCCTTTTGTAGGAACCCCTATTTTGTATTTTTCTCTAATAGTTGGTGTTAAATTACAAACTACAACAACATTTTCATCTTCTTTATAACCTTTTCTCATATATGAAATCACACAATTTTCGTGATCATCATAACTTATCCATTCAAACCCTTCACCACTAAATCCTTTTTCATAAAGAGCTGGAGTATTTTTATATAAAGCGTTAAGCGATTTATAATAATTTTGCATGTTTTTATGTGGCGCAAACTCCAGTAGATTCCAATCTAGACTTTCTTGAAAATTCCACTCATTATATTGCCCGAATTCACTACCCATAAATAGTAATTTTGTACCAGGATGTGTAAACATATAGCCATATAATAAGCGTAGGTTGGCAAATCGTTGCCACTCGTCTCCTGGCATTCTTCCAAGAATCGAATTTTTACCATAAACTACTTCATCATGGGAAAGCGGAAGCATAAAGTTTTCTGTAAACGCATAAGCTAGACTAAATGTAATATCATTTTGGTGGTATTTTCTATATACAGGATCTTTGGCAAAATACTCTAATGTATCATGCATCCAACCCATCATCCATTTCATTCCAAAACCTAAACCGCCAACAAAGGTTGGCTTAGACACCATTGGAAATGCTGTAGATTCTTCAGCGATAGTTTGCACATCTGGAAAAGAAGCATAAATTTCTTCATTTAATTCTTTTAAAAAGCTTATTACTGCAAGGTTTTCTCTTCCACCATATATGTTTGGTTCCCACTCCCCATCTTCTCTTGAATAATCTAAAAATAACATAGAGGCAACTGCGTCAACACGTAAACCGTCGGCATGATATTGATCCATCCAGAACACCGCATTACTTATTAAGAAGGAACGCACTTCATTTCGCTCGTAGTTAAAAATTAAACTTTTCCAATCTTGGTGATATCCCTTTCTTTTGTCTGGATGTTCGTATAAATTTGAACCATCAAAAAAGCCTAGACCATGAGCATCTTCAGGGAAATGTGATGGTACCCAGTCTAGAATAATACCAATTCCTGCTTGATGCAATTTATCTACCAAATATTTAAACTCTTCGGGATATCCAAAACGCGATGTTGGTGCGAAATAGCCTGTAAGTTGATATCCCCAAGAAGGATCATAAGGGTATTCCATAATAGGCATTAACTCTACATGAGTAAAATTCATGTCGCTTACATAGTTTACTAAATCATCTGCTAACTCATAGTAAGACATAAAACGATTTTCTTCTATATTGCGTTTCCAAGACCCTAAGTGTACTTCGTAAACAGAATATGGTGCATCAATAGCATTGTTCTTTTTACGAGTTTTCATCCAACTTTTATCTTTCCACTTATAATCGTCATCCCAAACAATCGATGCAGTTTTTGGAGGATGCTCAAAGCGTCTTGCGTAAGGATCAGCCTTTTCAGTTTTAATGTCATTGTTATTGCTCTGAATTTTATATTTGTATGTAGCTCCCTTTCCAATTAAAGGAATAAAGCCTTCCCAAATACCACTTGAATCCCAACGAACATTTAATTGATGTTCACCTTCCATCCAGTAGTTAAAATCGCCAATTACTGAAACTTGTTTTGCCGTAGGCGCCCATACTGCAAAATATACACCATCGATACCATCAACGGTAACCATATGCGATCCAAATTTTTCATAAAGCCTGAAGTGTTTTCCTGATTTGAATAGGTTAATATCGAATTCTGTGAATAAACTGTACGGTTTAACGTGTGCCATAGTTTGTTTTTTATAATGAAGCTTAAACTGCTAAATATCTTTATTTACTAATTTGAAATATATGAAATGGTAATGCAGGGTGTAATTCCACAAAATTCCATTCGTTATGCCAATTGTAACGATTATCGGTTATTAAATCATGCATTTCTAAGTTATGTCCCTCATGAACACCTAATTCGTGCAAAGGCATTTGTATGGTTCCTTGTTGAGAATTATGATGATCTAAACTTATAACAACAAAAATATGATTGGTTTTAGCCTCGTTCCATTTGTAGAAGGCAATTAAATTATCATTTTCAACATAACAGAACTTTATATTATTTGTTTGTTGAAGCGCTTCATTATGGTGTCTTATATAATTAATTTTTGCAATAACTGTAGTGAGTTTGTTTTCAATATTCCAGTCATAATGTGCAATTTGAAACTTTTCAGAATTTAAATACTCCTCTTTACCAAGCAAAGCATCAGATAGCATATATTCGAAAACCGGACCGTAAATACCAATACTAGAACTTAAAGTTGCTGCTAATACATACCGCTGTATATGTTTTGAATCCCCTGTATTTTGCAACGGGAAAGGGTTAATATCTGGTGTATTAGGCCAGAAATTAGGCTGCATATACTCTCTTAATTCGGTTTTAGTTAACTCTTCTACATACTCAATCAGTTCGTGTTTTGTATTACGCCAAGTAAAATACGTATATGATTGTGTGTAACCTTGCTTAGCAAGTTGTTGCATTACTTTGGGAGCAGTAAAGGCTTCTGCTAAAAAGATTACATTTGGGTGTTTCTCTTTCACTTTTGTAATAATCCAATTCCAGAAATAGAACGGTTTTGTATGCGGATTATCTACCCTAAATATTTCTATGCCACAATCTATCCAGTATAACAAAATATCTAAACACTCTTCCCAAAGTGCCTTGTAATCTTCACTTTCCCAATAAATAGGTAAAATATCTTGATATTTTTTTGGAGGGTTTTCGGCATATTGTACAGTGCCATCTGGTCGCCATTTAAACCATTTTGGGTGCGCTTTCACCCAAGGATGGTCTGGAGCAGCTTGTAAAGCGTAATCCATTGCAATTTCCAAATCTTGTTCTTTTGCCTTTTTAATTAAAGCCTTAAAATCATCTAGATTTCCTAACTCAGGGTGAATTGACTTATGGCCACCGTATTTTGAGCCAACACCCCATGTTGAACCAACATCTCCATCTTTAGCTTCTGTTGTGTTATTTTTACCTTTTCTGTTTACTTCCCCGATAGGGTGAATAGGAGGTAAATACACAACATCAAACCCCATGTTTTTAATCTTAGGGAGTAAACGTTCACAGTCTTTAAAAGTACCATGAACACCTTCATGTTCTGAAGCAGAGCGAGGAAAAAACTCATACCAAGTACTAAATCTTGCCTTTTTTCTATCTACATAAACTTGGTATTCTTTTGATGTGTTTTCTAAAAACTTAATAGGGTTTTCAAAGAAAATTTTATATAGTTTATCTGAAGTTGCCTCATTGATGGCTTCTTGATAACTTTCCTCTTTTTTAAAGATTTGTTGTAAGTGTTTTAAATAGGTTTTATCTTCTTCAGAAGAAACCTTTTTAAGCACTTGTTTGAGATATTCAACACCCTCTAGTAGCTCAGAAGTGACATGCTGGCCATCATCAATTTTTCTAATTATACCGTGTCTCCAGTTTAAAGTATAATCTACCCAAGCTTCAACTTTATAACTGTAAAACCCTTGTTTTTTTACAGCAAATGTGGCTTGCCATTCGTTGTTAAAATCTAATAACATTCTAGTCTCAACCCATTTTTTTTCATTCTCATGTTTTAATAAAACAGAAGCACTTAAAACATCATGACCATCGGCTAAAATAAAAGCTCTTACATTAACAATTTCGTTTATTATACGTTTTATATAAAACTCACCACAATTAACACTAGGTGAAACATAGTCTATTACAACTCTTTTTTGGTCTTGCATTTTAGTTAGTTATATAAGAAAATAAAAGGTTAGGATTTCTAGATTATAGTGCCTTTAGGAATTGTGGCCCCGCGTTTAATAACAACAATACCATCTCTTACGCAATATGTATCTGTTTCAGAATCCTCTAAATGCGGACCTCCTTTTATTCTAACATCATCACCAATGCGACAATTTTTATCAAGAATGCAGTTTTTTATGAAACAACGCTCGCCAATACCCATTAGGTTTTCAATTTTATTACTTTCCATATCTTCAAGAGATTCATAATAATCTGCCCCCATCATGTAAGTATTAATAACAGTAGATTCTTTACCAATTCTTGAACGAATACCAATAACTGATTTTTCAATTTTACCAGCACTGATAATACATCCTTCAGAAACTACAGCCTTGTCTAAAACAGTACCTGCAATTTTTGTGGTTGGTAACATTCTAGCGTGGGTATAAATACGTTTATCTTTATTGTATAAATCAAATTTAGGAATATCATCTGTTAAACCTAAATTGGCTTCAAAAAACGAATCTATTGTCCCTATATCGGTCCAATAGCCTTCGTATTGATAACTTAATGTTTTGTGAGAACCTATAGATTGTGGGATAATTTCTTTGCCAAAATCAATCGTATCTGGGTTTTTCATTAACTCGACTAATAAATCCTTATTAAAGATATAAATACCCATTGAAGCTAAATAGTTGCGTCCTTGGTCTTTCATATCATCACTTACTTCAGACGTCCAATCTGGCAATAAACTAGGATCTGGTTTTTCAATAAAAGAAGTTATAACACTTTCGTTATCAGCTTTAAGAATACCAAAACCAGGGGCATCTTTATCATTAACAGGAATAGTAGCAATAGAAATTTCAGCACCACTTTTTTCATGAGCTTCAATCATTTTATCATAATCCATCTGATACAATTGGTCTCCAGATAATATTAAAGCATATTCAAAATCGTGTTGTAAAAAATGATGCATACTTTGCCTTACTGCATCGGCAGTTCCTTGAAACCAAGTTTTACTCTCAGGAGTTTGTTCTGCAGCCAATACATCAACAAAAGCACTACTAAAAAAACTAAAGTGATAGGTGTTTTTAATATGCCTATTTAAACCAGCAGAATTAAACTGCGTTAAAACAAAGATACGTTTGATGTCTGCATTAAGACAGTTTGAAATAGGGATGTCAACTAATCGGTACTTACCTGCTATGGATACAGCTGGTTTTGAACGTCGATCTGTTAAAGGATATAGTCTTGAACCTTGACCACCACCTAGTATTATAGATAAAACTTTATTGTTAATCATATCTTTTAGTTTTTAGTTTGTTAATTTAATTAAACGAGTGTTTTATATAATGCTTCTACTTGTTTAGCAATAGCTACCCAGTCAAAATAATCTTCAACACGTTTTCTGCCATTTTTTGCCATAGTTTCTCTTAATGTTTTATCACCTATAACTTTATTTACTCCATTTGCTAAATCTCTTGAGAATTTATCAGGGTCAATGGGTTCAAAAGGTGCTTCGGTTTGTTGTTCTAAGGGTATTAAAATACCTGTTTCACCATCAACTACAACTTCTTTTATACCACCTACGGCACTGGCAACAACAGCAGTGTTACAAGCCATAGCCTCTATGTTAATAATGCCAAATGGCTCGTAAATAGAAGGACAACAAAAGACATCAGCATGAGAGTATAATTGTATAATCTCTTCTTTGGTTACCATCTTGTCAATCCATATAACATTATTACGAGTTTTTTTAACTTCGTTTACTGCATCTTCCATTTCTTTACCAATTTCCTTAGTGTCTGGTGCGCCAGCACACAACACAATTTGAGTATCAGAATCTATATACTTAATGGCATTTACAAGGTGAATAATACCTTTTTGACGGGTAATTCTACCTACAAAAAGAACATAAGGTTTTGTTTTATCTACACCGTATTCATCTAAAGTTGAACTTTCGCTTGTTTGAACATACTGCTGCAAATTAATGCCGTTGTAAATCACTTTAACTTTATTCTCATCTACATTAAAATGTTTTATAACATCTTCTTTAGTTTCTTCAGATACTGCAATTAAGGCATCAGCCATTTCTATGGCTGTTTTTTCAACCCATGATGAGGCATCGTAACCACGCCCTAACTGCTCCCGTTTCCAAGGCCGTAGAGGCTCCAGAGAATGAGTAGTGATAACTAATGGTGTGCCATAGCACAGTTTGGATACTATACCAGCAAAGTGAGCATACCAAGTATGGCAGTGCACAACGTCTGCATCTACAGCATCAGCATTCATGTGTAGCGCGGTGCTAAGAGTTTTAAAAACTGATTTGAGTTTATCATCTGAATTTGCAAAAACACCGTCATCAAATGGAAAGCCTTTCACACTTAAATTATCATTATCTGAGTCTTGATCACCAAAACATCTAACGTCTAACTCCATTAGCTTAGATAGTTCATCGGCTAAATATTCAACATGCACTCCAGCCCCACCATAAACGTAAGGAGGAAATTCTCTAGTGTAAAAAAGTGCTTTCATAAAAAATTATATGGTCGGTTTTAAGTCAAAATATCGTCAAAAGAAAGGCTTTTAACGATTACATTGTTCTTATTTAAGACATTACTTTTAAAAATTATTAATTCTATTTTTGAAAGGTGTAATCATTTGAAATATAATAAAGTACACCCTAATAGAATGTGAAATTGTTAATAACAATTTTGGCTTTTTTTGAACTGTACTCATGAATTTTAAACGATTAAAGCATAGTATTTTTAGGCTTTCTGGCGGCTTGTATAATTTGTGCAAACGCCAGAGATGTAATTTACAAAATAAATTATTAACAATTTGAGGATGAAATATTTTTACATAAAAAAGAGTGTTTTTTCGATAACAAGAAATTATTAATAAAAATCTTGAAGTAAAGATTAAAACCATTGCAGAAAATTAATGGTTTTTTTCAAATTGATGAAGAAAATTTAAAATAGCTATTGTAAACTAAATTATATGTTTTTCTTCTCATAACTATCTCAAGACCCTGTCAATTCCTAAGATCTATCACTTCTAAGTTTTTTATTCTAGACAGGTTTGTGGTATTGTTAAATTTATAAGAAAAGATTCTTTATAGGTAGTCAGAGATTTTTAATTAAATCTAAAAACAACCAATTCAACCCTTTTTTAACCCAATTTAAAAAATATTAGTTTTCTAATGCGGTCTTTTTTTAGAGTTTTACAGTATCAAAAAACGAACACTTATGAAATCAACAATCAATTTTATTTTAATTCTTTTTTCTTGCATATTTTCTAGTAATGCACAAAACACTATTTCTGGAACTATAAAAGAATCTAATGGTCGTGTTTTAGAGTTTGCTAATGTGATACTCTATAATGCAGATACCAAGGATGTAATTACGGGTGTAATTTCTAATGATGAAGGAATTTATCTTTTTAAAGATGTTGCAAGAAGCAAATATTACATTGAAGTATCTACATTAGGTTTTAAAACAGAAAAATCAGAAATTTTTGAATTAAGTAACAACAAAACACTAGACTTTACTTTAGAAGAAGAAACACAAGTATTAAATGAAGTTGTTGTAAAAAGTAAGCGACCAGTAATTAGGCAAACCGCTGAAAAACTTGTGGTGGATTTAGAAAAATCCGAAATGATAAATTCCAATTTACAGGATGTCATAAAACGAGTTCCAGGGATTGTGGTAACCAACAACGGTATCAACTTTGCTGGAAGAAGCGATGTTAGAATTCTAATAAACGGTAAGACAACAAATTACATGGATATGAGAACATTACTTCAAGACTTACCTGCGGATAATATAGCACAAGTAGAGCTTATAGAGCAACCAGGAGCAGAGTTTGAGGCTGAAGGCTCAGGGCCAATTATCAATATTATTTTAAAGAAAAACATAAAATTAGGAACGCACGGAAGTGTAAATGCTTGGGTTGGTGAAGATGAAGGTATCGAGCATGGCACAAGCTTTTCAATAGCTAGCTACAAAAACAAACTAAATTGGCAAGCTAATATTGGGCAATCTAGCCCAACATGGCGAGATGATTTGTTTATTACACGTAGAGTGCAAGACCCCAATTCGTTAGAAGAAACAGTATATGACCAAGCCACCATAGAACCATATGACCCAAAAACTTTTAGACTTGGAGGAGGTTTAGATTATTATATAAACGAAAAACATTCTATTGGTTTCAGTACACGCTACATTAACACTAATTCAGATAGGATATCTAGAAGTAACACATCAATTTCTTCGCCAAGTTTTAATGAAATGCTAGTGTCGCAAAACTCTTTTGATAGAGAAAGAAAGACTTTTAATATTAATCCATATTACGAGTTTAAAACAGAAGGGCATAAGTTTGTTGCAGATTTTAATTATGTAAACTTTACAAATAATAATATTGATGAGGTATTTGCTGCTAATGGCAACACAGTTCCGTTTACCAACCAGAGGTATTTGCAAGATGGTGAGTTTACAATTAATACGTATAAGGTAGACTATATTAGAACATTTTCTGATGATTTAAAACTAAGCTTAGGGAGTAAACTTGCGGTAGTAGATACTGATAGTGATTTAAAGTCGTTTACCCAAAATGAAACTACCAATGAGTTTGATTTTCAAGAAAGTAACAGCAATCGTTTTTTAATTGATGAAACCATTTTTGCGGTATACACTAAATTAAACGCTAAATTTGGAAAATGGTCTTTTTCTGGAGGTTTACGTTTTGAGGATAGTGATACAGAAGGTGTTTCAACCAATGCCAACGATAGTAGAACAAGAAAGATTACAAGATTCTTTCCCAGTGCTTCAATTAGTAGAAAGATAAATGAAAATTTAGGCGCAAATATTGCTTACAGTAATCGTATAAGAAGACCTTCGTATAATAGTTTAAATTCATTTGTACAGTTTTATGATCCCTTAACATCTGAGGTTGGAAACCCAAGTTTAAAACCATCGTTCACCAATAATTATCAATTTAATTTAACCTTTGATAGTCAACCGTTTTTTACAATAGCTTACAGCGAAACTAAAGACGATTTGTTCTTATTCATTTCACAAGATGATCAAACCGCTCAAATAAGTCGTACTACAATCAATTTATCAGAAAGAAGAAACTGGAATTTTAGACTTTTTGGCCCTCTAGATTTCATAAAAGGTGTGGAAGGATTTACAGGGTTTATAGTAGATTATAATGAGTTTCAATCTTTCGATTTAAACCCGCAATTAAAACTCTCTAAGTGGAATTATGGTTGGTACACTCAAGCCAGTTATGAAATGCCTTGGGAGGTTAACGCAGAAATGTCCAGTTATTTTGGTTCTGGTGCTTTAGAAGGACAAATAGATGTAGGGTGGATTGGTAATTTGAGCTTCTCCTTTGGTAAAAAGTTCATGGATGATAGATTAAAAGTAAATTTAGGCATCAATAAAGTTCTAAATAGAGGCTTTGTAGGAACCGTAAATTACGATAATATTGATGCGGATATTGAAAGTAACGGCTCAAGACAAAATGTACAATTAAGGTTAGCTTATAGTTTTGGTTCTAAGTTTGGAAAAAAGAAGAGTAGAAGAAATTCTTCAAGTGAAGAACAAAACAGAATTGAAGACAATAATTAAGATGCTAACAAAAAACAACTTAATAATGTATACAGTTGCTATTATAGCAGCCACATTTTTAACGTTCTTTTTTCACGAAATGAGTCACTGGATTGCTTATGAGTTATTGGGATATGATGCCGGTTTTACGCTCAATACATCTAGTTTAAAAAATTCGAAAATTGAGCTTTCAAAAACTCAAAGAATTATAACTAGCGGTTCGGGTCCATTATTTACAATTTTACAAGCTGTTGTTTTTTATTTTATTTTAAAGAAAAGGAATAATTTAATGCTATACCCGTTTTTATTCCTTCCTTTTGTAATGAGGTTTGGTGCAGGAATAGCCAATGTTTTTCAACCTAATGACGAAGGTAGAATTAGCTTATACATGGGTTTAAATTTATATGCATTATCTTTTATTGTTGTTTCTTTCTTGTTCTTTTTAGTTTATAAAACCTCAAAAAGAGAGAAACATGAAATAAAAACTAATATTTTTACTTTCATAATGGCACTATTACTAATCCTTTTAATAAGCTACTTGGATAATAAATTTAATTTAAGATTTATCTAATGAATACCAAATTAAACAAATCCGATTTTATTATTCTAGCAGTATACTTTTTAGTATCCTTTAGTATACAAGCTATAGATTATCATGATAGAGGAGCCTTCCTTATAGAATATTTAGTTGATTTTCCAGCACAAATTATAGCTATCTGTGGTACTATTTTTGTATTCGTATTTTGGTTAATTCCAAAATTTGTAAATAATAAAAAGAAGTATTTACGCTTTGGGGTATTTGGTATATTAACCCTTATTGCCTTTACAGCTTTTGAATATACTATTGGTTTTTGGTCTGGTAATAACGACTGGAATAAATACCCAAAAGGATTAAATTTTATAATTCGTATGATAAATCAGGGGTCTATGCAAACCGCTTTTCCGTTTGCATTATTACTAACCAAAAAATTCTACGAAGGGCAAAACCAATATTTAATAATTGAAAAACAACAAAAGGAGAACGAGCTTAAATTACTACGCTCTCAAATAGACCCGCATTTTTTATTTAATAATCTGAATACCTTAGACTCTTTAATAGATAGTAATACTGAAAAAGCTAAGGAATACATTAACCGATTGTCGTTAATATACAGATACCTTATTCAAACCAAGGATGCTGAGGTTATGGAGCTTTCCAAAGAAATAGAATTAGCCGAAAACTATATATTTTTAATAAAAACGCGTTTTGAAAACGATTACGATTTCAAAATAAATATTAAAACTCAAATTGAAGATAAATTTATTCCCACAGGAGCTTTACAAGCGCTGCTAGAAAACGTGGTAAAGCACAATAAACCCCAAAACGCAAAAGAGATTAAAGCAGAAATTATTATAGAAGATGACGTTTTAAGAGTCATTAACACCAAGTCTGACACAAAATCTAAAAACGAGTCTTTCGGAACAGGTTTAGAGAACTTAAAAACACGGTATCAATTACTTTCAGATAAAGAAGTTATTATTATAAATACAGATAAAGAATACCATATTTCCATTCCAATTATTAAACTTATAGAATAATAGTTAAGATGAAAATTTTAATTTTAGAAGACGAAATACCAGCATACAAAAAGCTTCAAACCTTTGTAAATGAATATTTTAAAATTGAAGTAGCTCACGATTGGGCGCGATCAAATAAGGATGCAAAAACGTTTCTTGAAAAGCACGAATACGATTTTATACTGTCAGATATTCAGCTTTTGGATGGCATTTCGTTTGATTTGTTTAATGATATAGACATATCAGCTCCAATCATTTTTTGCTCTGCGCATGATGAGTATCTCTTTCAAGCCTTCAACACCAACGGTATTGCATATATTTTAAAACCATATACCAAATTAGATTTCCAAAAGGCCATAGAAAAGTATCAGGCATTATTTAATCAAGGCGATTACAGCACATTAAATAAGCAAACCATAACTGAACTAAAATCTGCTTTAAAAGAAGAGCATACTAATTATAAAAAACGCTTTGTTATCAAAAAAGCAAAAGGCATTCAGTTGCTAAATGTATCAGACATCAACCTCATCGAAGCCTCAGGAGATTTTTGCATCGCTACAGATAATGAGGGAAAACGGCACACTATTTCGCAAAACCTAGGGTCTATTCACCAACAGTTGCACCCCAATAAATTTTTTAAAATTAACCGTAGTGAAATTATAAACATAGACTATATCGAGAATATAGAAAGCCATTTCAAGAATAGATTACTTATTAAAATGAGCAATATAAAAGAAAAAGTAATGACGAGTTCTTCTACAACCTCTGATTTCAGAAAGTGGTTAGAGCAATAAGTTTTTGAGCGTTACCCACAAGGGGTCGGGCTTTCCGTTATATCTTTTTAAAAACGTCATTGTGAGGGAGTAACGACCGTAACAATCTCTCAAATTAAAGTTTCCAAGAAAGTCATTTTCCTTAAGGTTTTAAAAAGGATGCCACTGCAATCCCTAACGCGACCATCTGCCAAAGCCGATGTTTAATCATTCAACTTCAACACCGCCATAAACGCCTGTTGCGGAATCTCTACATTACCTACTTGACGCATACGTTTTTTACCTTTTTTCTGTTTTTCCAGAAGTTTACGTTTACGAGAAATATCACCACCGTAACATTTTGCAGTTACATCTTTACGTAAAGCTTTTACAGTTTCTCTAGATATAATTTTGGCACCAATGGCTGCCTGTATTGGAATATCAAATTGTTGACGCGGTATAAGTTCCTTAAGCTTTTCACACATTTTCTTACCAATATTATGCGCATTATCGGCATGTATTAAAGCAGAAAGCGCATCAACGGGTTGTGCATTTAATAACACATCTAAACGCACTAATTTTGATGTTTTCATACCTATTGGATGATAATCAAAAGACGCATAACCTTTTGAAACTGTTTTTAATCTATCGTAAAAATCGAAAACAATTTCAGCTAATGGCATTTCAAAAATCAACTCAACACGTTCTGGTGTTAAATACGTTTGGTTAATAATCATACCACGCTTTTCAATACACAACGACATCACATTACCAACAAAATCAGATTTTGTAATGATGGTGGCTTTAATATATGGCTCTTCAACGCGATTCACTGAAGAAGGTTCTGGTAAATCAGAAGGGTTATTTACAATAAATGCTTCGTCAGGATTTTTATTTGTGTAAGCATGGTATGATACGTTGGGAACCGTCGTAATCACAGTCATATCAAATTCACGTTCTAAGCGCTCTTGAATAATTTCCATGTGTAACATACCTAAAAAACCACAACGGAAACCAAAACCTAAAGCCGCAGAACTTTCTGGAGCAAATACTAAAGAGGCATCGTTTAATTGTAGTTTCTCCATAGAATTACGAAGTTCCTCGTAATCTTCAGTATCCACAGGATAAATACCAGCAAAAACCATCGGTTTTACATCTTCAAACCCTTCAACAATGTTGGTAGTTGGTTTTGCAAAGTCTGTAATGGTATCTCCTACTTTTACTTCCTTTGCTGTTTTTATACCAGTAATAAGGTACCCAACATCACCAGTTTTTACACTCTGTTTTGCAACTTGATTAAGTTTTAAAGTACCAACTTCATCAGCGTAATAATCTTTATCTGTTGCAACAAATTTTATGTGTTGTCCTTTTTTAATTTCACCGTTAAATACTCTAAAATAGGTTTCAATACCTCTAAACGTATTGTAAACAGAATCAAAAATCAAAGCTTGAAGCGGTGCCTCCGGATCGCCTTTCGGGGCAGGAACACGGTCTATAATAGCTTCTAAAATCTTATCTACACCAAAGCCTGTTTTCCCGCTGGCGTGAATTACTTCCTCAGGGTCGCAACCTAATAAATCAACGATATCATCCGTAACTTCTTCTGGATTTGCACTAGGTAAATCAACCTTGTTTAAAACTGGGATAATTTCCAAGTCATTTTCTAAGGCTAAGTATAAATTAGAAATGGTTTGTGCTTGAATACTCTGTGCAGCATCAACAATTAAAAGCGCACCTTCGCATGCTGCGATAGATCGTGATACTTCGTATGAGAAATCAACGTGACCAGGCGTGTCAATTAAATTTAAAATATACTTTTCGCCATTAAGTTCATAGTCCATTTGTATGGCGTGCGATTTTATGGTAATACCGCGCTCGCGCTCTAAATCCATACTATCTAATAATTGAGCTTGCTGTTCCCTTGCCGTTACAGATCCTGTATAATCCAATAAACGATCGGCAAGCGTACTCTTACCATGATCAATATGCGCAATAATGCAAAAATTTCTGATGTTCTTCATAGTCAATAATCGTCATAAAAAAAGACCTCGCAAAGATATAGGTTTTTAGTGGAGTTTTATGTGTTACAAGCCTCTGGTTTTTAAATCCCAATAAGTGTTTAGTATTTTAGCAAAAACTCAGTTGTAAAAATGATTAAAAACAAAGAAGATTTTATCACTAAAACGCACATGATTATCTCTGTTTTAATTGTTGTACCAATAGCTTTTATCTATGGATTTAATCCAGATACTCAATTCAATATTCATTTAAATACCATAGATGAACATAATGCTTTCAAAGCCATAATGGGCTTATATCTGGGCTTTTCAATACTTTGGGTTTTAGGAATTTTTCAAAAGAAATATTTAAAACTCGCTTTAGTAAGCAACATGATTTTTATGCTCGGATTAGGTTTTGGGAGATTGTTAAGTTTAGCCTTAGATGGCACCCCAACATTTGCCTATGTATTTGGAACTTTTGGAGAATTAGTTTTAGGATTTTATGGCGCTTGGGTGTTAAAAACCCGCTATTAAAGCACCACAAATACCCAAGCTAATAATTAGATATACTACAGCTAGAATAAATAAAACCTTAGCAGCTTTTTTGTTTTTTTTAAGTAGAAACGCTCCTATTATGGCTAATAAAATTGCAGGCCCAAACATAATGGCAACAATCATTAAGAGTAAACCATCAAAATTCATATTCGGACCTAAAAGTAATACCATATTTATCATTTTAAATCAGCATTGAGCCGCAAATGCCTAAACCAATAATAGCATAAACTGCGGTTATAATTAGTAGAATATTTGAAGCTTTTTTATGTTTTCGTCTTATTGCAATACCAATAATTAAAAGTATTAGTGGCACACCAAATGCTAAAAAAAACAATAAAATAATATACCAACCTAAAGCAGAACTCTCTAATAGCATGTTATGTATCATATGTTATTTCTTAACGCTTCCAACCGCTGCTTCTTATCATCCCGATAAAACAAATTCATAGTTTCAAACGGAATAATTTTATTGTCTTTATCCACAATATGCACACACGATTTTTTTATGGCGCGCACATCAAAGTTGTAAGCATCAATAAATTGCATGATAATAATACGAAATAAATTGTCGTAACCTAAGTTTGGCGCATCAATATTTGGCAAGCAACACATAATGCTTTTTAGGTTTTCTTCGGCAACTTCCACGGAATTTCCTGTGCTAAACAGTTCAATCATTTTTCCATGTAGCTGTTCGTCTTGCTCATAAATAATGGTGTTTTTGCTGTTATCCAACAAATCATTGGGGTTAATATATCGCGTTAATGGAAACACCTCTTCGTCCAATTTCAACGCATAACCCATTACCAAAGCATCCGGATTACAAGGTACGGGCAACAAATCGTCTGAAGTAAAAATATCGGTTTGTTCCATAATTTTGCGGCGAACTTCGGTAAGCGTCATTCTGTCCGTCTCAGGATTAAAATGCTCTAAGCGTCCCGCAATTTGCGTAGGCTGTAGCGTTACACCACGCACACACTTTTGTTGCAATGCGTAATTAATAATTTTTCCAATTTCATGGTCGTTTAAGCCTTTTTGGAGCGTAACAACCAAAGTTGTAGAGAGGTTTACAGCATTTAAATTCGCAATAGCCTGTTCCCTAATATGGTTTAAATCAGCACCACGCAATTCTTGCAACACGCTGTTTTCAAACGAGTCAAACTGTAAATAAATTTCAAAATCTGGTGCGTAAGTTTTAAGGCGTTTGGCAAAAGCAATATCCTTCGCAATTTTAATGCCGTTGGTATTCAACATTAAATGCCTAATAGGTAGCGATTTCGCATAATCCATAATCTCCCAAAACTGTGGATGAATCGTTGGTTCTCCGCCCGAAATTTGCACCACATCAGGCTCCTTTTCATTCCTAACAATAGTATCAAGCATTGCTTTCACCTCGTCTAAAGTGCGATGTCTCCCGTATGTTGGCGATGACCCCGCATAACACGTGGGGCAGGTTAAATTACAGCGGTCAGTAACCTCCACAACCGTAAGGCACGAATGCTGCTCATGATCTGGACACAACCCACAATCATATGGGCAGCCGTAATGCGTTTTCGTATTAAAAGCATACGGCGTTTCACTTGGCTTGTTGTAATTTCTAATGCTTTTGTAGTAGGCAATATCGTCGGCAATCAACACTTTAGAATTCCCGTGCTCATTACAGCGTTTTAGCATATACACATTACCGTTTTCAAATACAATTTTTGCATCCACGCGCTTTAAACACTCAGGACATAAACTTAAAGTAAAATCGTAATAGGTGTATTTTCTTGTTGGCATAGTTTTATTTTTATTTGGGCGTTACCTTCGCTCATACCTACAAGGTTTTTTAATGAAACCTTGTAGGATCGCTTCGGTCGGGCTTTCCGCTATATCTTTTTAAGGCGTCATTGCGAGGCGTTTACGCGGTGGCAATCTTTTTAAATAATTAGTCTAAAATCAAAATTAGGTTTTAATAGCCTTAAAAAGGATGCCGCTGCAATCCCTAACGCGGGCTTCTTTGCTATCTATGTTTCTCAAGAGGGTTTTTATATTTATTTTGGATGAGTTCGTTTACCGTGTTTGTATATGGTTTGTTGCGTAGTTTAAGCACTAAATTTAGCAAATAAAAACCGAATAGAAAATCCGCGAGGATTTTCGTAAGTAGGCTAGAACTAGCAATAAATTATATACGGTGTTAGCAACTGGGCTTTATATATTTATCTGTTTTTCAAATTCAGTTTTATATTCCAAATATTCCTTTTCTGTTGCGATTTCAATTCCTCTTTTAGCAAATTCAGTCGCTTTTGAATTGTCGCCATATTTACTCCAATATTTAAAAAGAAAATACACAACTCCAATCTCAAATTTTCCAGAAATTCGTTTTGTATAAAAGTCAGGAAAATTCATATATTTTTTAGTGTCTACATTTCGGACATATTCTTGGTGGTTCTTAAATTCGTTGAAAAAATCCATTCCACAAGACTCAAATAGTTTCCAAATATCATTTACAGTTTCGATGTTTTTTTCAGGCTTTTCATTAAAAATCCAAAACCAAACATTCATATTATTATCCAAAATTTTATGAGGTGATAAACGACGAATAAATTCCGAATTTTCTTGTTTTACAAATCTTGGCTTGATTTCAGTTTCTTCGTTAGGATATTTAATTCCCTTGAACTTAATCATTAAATCAACTTGAATTGCTCCACCAACTTTATAAGTCCAAAAGTTTACACATTCAATATAATCCTCTTGTTCTCTGTAATAATTAAAGTCCCGACCTTTAAATCCGATTTCTTTTATTTTCGAAGCAAAATGGTCATTTACATAAACTTTAAAATCTTTACTCGTTATTGGCTGTTTTCCTTTGTAAATGCTTTTCGGAAGTTCCGACATTCCTAGTCCAATTGGATATTTGGTTGATGCTCTATTTTTAAATAAATTCCTAAACATTTTATTATTCTCGATGTTCGTTTTGCCTTGTTGCTAATGGCTTAAGGATATGCGTCGTTTTAATGACTTATATCCGACGGTAAACGAAGTTATCATTTTTTCTGACAAAGTCAAGGTACAATCACATCATACTACATTCAATTTTTAATTACTTTAACTATTGTGTTCCCGTAGTAAAGTAAACAAACCACACATAAAATTTGAATCGTACTCAATCCAAACACAAAAAACACATTCGGTTTTAAAAATTCAATCCAAAATCGAAACGCAAAGTATAAAATCATAAACCATTTAAAGAGGTCGCCATTTGATAATTCTCTATGTTTTTGGAGCCATTTCAAACCAAAGAATAACATTATTAAAAACGCCAATTCATATAATGACGTTGGATGTCTCAGTAAACCATCGCCCAAATCCATTCCCATAAAAAAAGAGGTTTCTTTGCCATAGGTAAACTCGTTGATTCCAGATAAAAAGCAACCAATGCGCCCAATAAAAATCCCCAAAATAATAGGAAATACAAACAAGTCTCCCGAAGATTGGGTTTCACCTATAATTTTTTTGGCCAATTCTACACCTAAAAGTCCACCAAATAAACCACCCATAATGGTTTTGGTATTTAGTAGTTGCAGGATGTTTTGTTGCGATAATTCAAACACAGGGTTCTCTAAAATTCCAACTAGCCGTGAGCCAATTAAAGCGCCCAAAGCAGCCCCAAGAATAATAGACAAGCGGTTGTTAGATGAAATAGTGTCGCTGCGTTTTCGCCTTAAAATCACATAATATCTAAACGCTACAAAAAACGCCAAATATTCTAAAACCAGATGAATGTTTATGTTATAGCCGAATAGTTGAGGCTCGAAAGGAATTTGCAATAGTTCATTTTTTTATAAATATAAATGAATTTTACTCAGACCTGTCAGGTTTTTAAAACCTGACAGGTGTTTTAACTAAAAAAACTTAATTTTGTTCAAAAATTAATCTAGCTTGGTAAAAATAGACACTATAGAACTTGGTGAATTTCCGTTGCTTTTAGCACCGATGGAAGATGTTAGCGATCCGCCGTTTAGAGCCTTATGTAAAGAGCAAGGTGCCGATGTTGTGTATACTGAGTTTGTGTCTAGCGAAGGCTTAATTCGTAACGCCGCCAAAAGCGTTATGAAGTTGGATATTTATGAAAAAGAACGACCAGTAGGCATACAAATATTTGGAGCAAATTTAGATAGTATGCTACAAACCATAGATATTGTTGAGCGTTCTAAACCCGACATTATCGACATTAATTTTGGATGTCCCGTAAAAAAAGTAGTGAGTAAAGGCGCAGGCGCAGGTATTTTAAAAGACGTCTGCCTTATGGAAAAACTTACTGCTGAAATGGTAAAACGCACCAATATACCAGTAACGGTAAAAACACGTTTAGGGTGGGACCACGATTCTATAAAAATTGTTGAGGTTGCAGAGCGTTTGCAAGATGTAGGCATAAAATCTATCGCAATTCATGGGCGTACGCGTGCGCAAATGTATAAAGGCAGTGCCGATTGGAAACCCATTGCTGCCGTAAAAAACAATCCACGTATGCACATTCCTGTATTTGGAAATGGCGATGTAGATACGCCCGAAAAAGCAGCTTTAATGCGCGATGAATTTGGATTAGATGGCGCCATGATTGGTCGTGCTAGTATAGGCAACCCTTGGTTTTTTAAACAGGTAAAACACTATTTTAAAACAGGCGAACATTTAGCCCCAATTTCTTTAGAAGCCCGTGTAGAAGCAGCGCGCCGCCACTTGCAAATGTCTATCGACTGGAAAGGTGAGGTGTTAGGTGTTTTTGAAACCCGTCGTCATTATACCAACTATTTTAAAGGCATTCCACACTTTAAGGAATACCGCATGAAAATGGTTACTTCAGACCACTCTAAAGATGTGTTTGCAGCTTTTGATGAGGTGTTAGATAAGTTTGCAGGCTACCAGTTTACAGTATAAATGTGCTGTAAACAAAGCCCAAAAATGTTTAGATACGATTTACAAATAGCATTAGTACATTTAGTTGTGCAACTATGTACTATTAAAATTAGAACTTATGCGTCATTTTTATACTTTCATTTTAATTATAAGTTTTACATATAATTATAGTGCACAAGCACAAAAAGATACAATGCGATTTTCTGTAGATCATTATGCTATTAATGTTTCAGATTTGCAACGTAGTGTTGACTATTATCAGTTGGTTTTTGGCATAAAAGAAATCTACAATGGTACTGAAAAGAAACATATTAGATGGTTTCGATTGGGAGACCAACAAGAACTACATATTATTGCTGTAGAGTCATTAAAATTGCAGATACCTAAAGGTGTGCATTTAGCATTAACTACTGCAGATTTATCTTTATTTATTAAACATTTAGAAGTATTAAAAATTACGTACTATGATTGGCCTGGGAAGAAAGGATCTGTGTCAGTAAGACCAGATAAGGTAAAACAAATATACATTCAAGATCCTGATGGGTATTGGATTGAAATAAACGATGGAGAAAAGCGCTTTAAATAATATACAACGCAGATAAGCTATGTTAAACGCCTAATATTAGAAAGTAAAAATAGCTGGTGTATCGATACCTAGAGAAATGCCTATGACGGTTATGTATATTTGTGAAACTTATACGCTTTTAAAAGCAATTAGTATTAAGGTACGCAAAGATTCTGTTGGAAAGGTTTTAGCAAATAAGATAAGTGTAAATTAAGAATTCTAACGTTAGCAAGTGCACCCCACGAGAAGGATTGCAGCGGCATCCTTTTTGCGAGGATAAGCACAGAAGTTAAAAAATTTATTAGGATTGGGCTAATAATAATTAGATTTCAAAACAAGTTGAGGACACTTTGCAAAAAGATATAGCGGAAAGCCTGTTTGCCATTTTTTTGAAATGGCAACTCGCCCAAATGCTTTATAATTGTTGTACTAAAGTTTTTGTGATTCGAACAGATGCGATTTTTGATGCTACAATACCTAAAACAGAAATAGTTAAGAATACGATGAAAAAATTTTCGACCTTAATGGTTATAGGATAGGGTAGCGTTGGAGTTATCATGACTAAGCTGAATACTTTTTGAAGTGCGGTGATGATAAGGGCTAGAACTAAACCCATTAAACCTCCAATAACGCTCATTAAACTACCTTGGAAAAAGAAAATTTTACGAATGTCTTTTACTGTGGCGCCAATATTGAAAAGAGTATTTAAACTCTGTTTTTTATCGAGAATCATCATGATTAACGATCCGATGACGTTGAAAAATGCAATAATAAGCACAAGCGTAAAAATAAGGTAAACGGCTAAGTTTTCGGTGTTTAGCATTTTGTAAAGGGCATCGTTTAATTGCGCTCTATTTTTTAAGATAACTTTGTCTCCTAAAATAGCTTTAATGTTATTTTTTACTTGGTTTTCATCTGCACCATCATTCAGTTTAAACTCGATAGATGAAATTTGATTAGACTCGTAGTTAAGAAGGTTTTTAGCTAAATCTATGGGTGCAAAAATATAGGTGTCATTTAGGGTTTCATTGATATAAAAGACACCAACGTTGATAGCTTTTATACTATTAAATGCATTTTTTGTAGATGTTATTTGCCCTTTTCCAGGTTTAGGCACATAAATAGTTAAGGGTTTTGTAAAATTTAAAACACCCAGTGATAAACTGTTTGAAATACCCCAACCTACAACAAGCTGATTTGATTTTTGCTCGAACCAACTACCATAATCTAGCGTTGAATCTACGGCAACAACGTTTTGAAAATGTTCGTCGACACCTTTTATTACGGCTAACGTGTTTTTATCATCGGAGGCTAAAAAAACACGTTCTTCTACAATTTTAGAGAAGTTGACAATGTCTTTTAAGTTTTCAAGTCTAGAGATTTCTTCTTGGGTTAGGAAAAAGGATTTTCCTAAGGCTGCTTCTGCTTTTAAATCAGGGTCAACCTGACTTGTAAATTGCAATGTAAAATCTTTCAAGCCTGCGAAGCCAGATAAAACAATAAATAAAGATGCAGAACCTAAAATAACACCTATTAAAGCAATGTAGGTTATAAAATTAATAGCATTGTTAGTGCTTTTTGAACGTAAATATCGCTTTGCTATGTGAAGAGGGAAGCTCAATAGGGCTACGATTTTTTTCTTTTATCTAGAATATCTGGATTTTTAATAGGGTTTTCGTCACCTTTTAAAGATTTCTCTATTTGGTCTATATATTCCAATGAGTCATCAATAAAAAATTCCAAATTAGGCATACGTCTCAATTGATTTTTAGTACGTTGTGCTAATTCATGACGGATTAAGGGCGTATTAGATTTAATACCTTCTAATAATTCGAGACCTTTATCATTTGGGAAAATGCTTAAATATACTTTTGCAACACCCAAATCTACAGTAACTTTTACTTTAGTAACTGAGATTAAAATACCGCGCATACCACCTTGGGTTGCTGCACCTTGTAAAACATCAACTAAATCGTGTTGTAAAACCGAAGCTATTTTTTTCTGTCTTTGACTCTCTTCCATATCATATAGCTTTAATTCTTGCTATGTTGCAAAAATAACGGATATTTAAAGATAATGTTACTTTTATGAGTGATTTTCATATCTTAATGGTAAAATTAGCATGATGAACAAAATTGAACATATAGGAATAGCGGTTAAGAATCTCAAAGATTCCAATGAATTATTTTATAAACTTTTTGGAGAACCACATTATAAAATTGAAGCTGTTGAAAGTGAAGGTGTAAATACATCGTTTTTTCAAGTTGGTGAAAATAAAATTGAGTTGTTGGAAGGCACAAAAGAAGATAGCTCAATTACAAAGTTTATTGAGAAAAAGGGTGAAGGGATTCACCATATCGCTTTTGATGTTGATGATATTGAATCTGAGATAAAGCGCCTTAAAAATGAAGGTTTCAAGGTGTTAAATGAAACTCCAAAAAAGGGTGCTGATAATAAGTTGATAGCTTTTTTACATCCAAAATCGTCAAATGGTGTTTTAATTGAGTTATGTCAAGAGATTAGGGAATAAATTTCTTGTAGAGTTTTAAGAAATATAGTAATATTGCACACTCTTATTTTTAAGAGGATTACATTTTATGTAATGGGGCCTATAACTCAGTTGGTTAGAGTATCTGACTCATAATCAGAAAGTCCCTGGTTCGAGCCCAGGTGGGCCCACTTTTAAAGAAAAAAGCCTTTCGTTTTTTATGAAAGGCTTTTTTATTTTCTTCAGATATATTTTATTTTAATCAATACAATGATATCCAATAACTAACGTTTGATAACTAAAAGTTTCAAATAACAAAAGTGCAAAATGGAACTAGGTGAATAATATAGTTTAATTTTATATCGAATTATATATATTTGCTATGTAAAAGAAAAGTGAGGGATTAATTTTACACCTAAAATGTTTTTTGGATAATATGTTAACAAATGTTTATCCTAAATAAAAAAACTGCATTTTATCGATGATTTTTAACACTTCATGGATGTTTTTTGATGCAAAAGTTCGTAAATATTTTGTAAACTCGCTTTTTTTTATACATTTGTGACCCCATGATGATACAAAATAAAAGAATAATTGCCTCAATCTTATTTGTATTAATAAGTTTTGTATGCGTAGCCCAAATTCCTGGATCGGGACCTCCTCCTCCAGGACCACCGCCACCAAGAGGATTTCCTATAGATGGGGGAGTGCTTTATGGTATTGCTTTTGCGTTATTTTATGGGGTTAGAAAACTTTTATTAAAACGTGGATAATTGAGATTACTTATTTAACTCAATAAGTTTAGCCACATATTTCCCTAAAACATCAAACTCTAGATTTACAATCGTTCCTTTTTTAAGGGTATGAAAGTTGGTATGTTCATAAGTATAAGGTATAATGGCAACACTAAATGTGTTTTTTTGCGAATTCACAACCGTTAAACTTGTCCCATTAACTGTAACAGATCCTTTTTCTATGGTTATGTTATTTAAAGTGCTATCATATTCAAAAGTAAAAACCCAGCTTCCATTTTCTTCTTTAACATTGGTGCATATAGCGGTTTGATCTACATGACCTTGAACAATATGGCCATCTAGTCTATCTCCTAGTTTCATAGCACGTTCAAGATTTACTTTATCACCAATTTGCAAATTATTAAGACTTGTTTTGTCTAATGTTTCTTTTATCGCAGTTACTGTATATTCATCACCATTAATGTTAACTACAGTAAGACAAACGCCATTATGTGCCACACTTTGGTCAATTTTCAACTCAGATGTTATTTTGCTTTTTATCGAAATATGAAGATTATCTAATTCAGCTTTCAAATTCGAAATAACACCTATATCTTCAATAATTCCTGTAAACATTCAATTCTTTATTTAATTAGTTAAATTTGCAATCAAAATTACGAACAAAAGTTGTCATTTTTAATGAAGCAGGAAGAAAATATAATAGTAGGAATATCTATAGGAGACTTAAATGGTATTGGTAGTGAAATCATTTTAAAAACGTTTGAAGACTCTAGGGTTTTAGACTTTTGCACACCTGTAATTTTTGCATCAATAAAAACAATGTCTTTTTTTAAATCGCATTTTAGTTCTAAAATTAACTTTCATAGCATTAACAATTTTAATCAATTAAGTCATGGAAAAGTTAATGTGTTTAATTGTTGGAACGAATCTGTTAATATTGAGTTTGGTAAAGAAGACACTAAGATAGGAGCCTTTGCAATTAAATCATTAGAGCTAGCAACTAAGGCATTAAAAAATAATGATATTAATGTTTTGGTAACTGCACCAATAAATAAACACAATATTCAATCTGAAGATTTTAAATTCCCAGGGCATACAGATTATCTGGCGCAAGAATTAGAAGGTGAAAGCTTAATGTTCATGATAACTGATACGTTAAGAGTAGGCTTACTTACAGATCATGTTCCTGTTAAAGATGTATCAACACATATAACATCTGAATTAATTGAAGAAAAAATAAACACAGTTTATGGGTCTTTGAAGAAGGATTTTAAAATTCAAAAACCAAAAATTGCTGTTTTAGGAATTAATCCACATACTGGAGATAACGGAGTTATTGGAAGTGAAGATGATGATGTATTGCGACCTACTTTACAAAAAATAAAAGAAGATGGAAAATTAGTTTTTGGTCCTTATGCGGCTGATAGCTTTTTTGGATCAAACAATTACAAAAACTTTGATGCCATAATTGCGTCTTATCACGATCAAGGTTTGATACCCTTTAAAACATTATCATTCGGACAAGGTGTAAATTATACGGCTGGATTGAATAAAGTAAGAACATCACCTGATCATGGAACAGCTTACGAAATAGCAGGAAAAGGAAATGCTGATGAAAACTCTTTCAAAGAAGCTGTATTTAGTGCTATAAAGATTTACAGGAATAGGTTAAGTTATGAACAACTTACAGCAAATCCACTCCAAAAAGCACCTAGAAAAGACAGACGTTAAAACTCTGATTTTTAATTAATACCTGTAATTTTTTTTAGCAAAAGAAGCATGAGTAAAAAAATGTTTATAACTCATGCTACCTAAATAAAAATTTATATATTTGCAGGCTCAAAATAGATGTGATAATGAAGCTATTGAAAGAGTTTACAATCCCATTTGTAGGATTAAAAATAGGAAAACATCATTTTGAGTATAAAGTAGAGCAAGCGTTCTTTGAACATTTTGAGTATGAAGATTTTAATGATGTAAATATTAATGTAAATCTTGTTTTAGAAAAAAAGACAACATTATTAGAATTACATTTTAAAATTTCTGGTTGGGTTAATGTAAATTGTGATTTAACAAACGAACCTTATAATCAAACGATTGAAAACGAGTTTGACTTAGTGGTTAAGTTTGGAGATGAGTATAACGATGAAAATATTGATATTCTTATTATACCTCACGGTACCTACGAGATTAATATTCAGCAGTATATTTACGAGTTAGTTATACTTGCTGTTCCAATAAAAAGGATTCACCCAGGAGTTGAAGATGGTACATTAGATTCAGAAATACTTGATAAATTAGAAGAGTTAAGCCCAAAGCTTAAAAAAAATAAAGACAAAGAAGAGGAAATTGATCCTCGTTGGAATACATTAAAGAAATTATTAACGGATAAATAAACATATAAAATGGCACATCCTAAAAGAAAAATCTCGAAAACAAGAAGAGATAAAAGAAGAACGCATTACAAAGCAACTGCGCCACAGATTGCTACATGCCCTACAACAGGTGAAGCTCACTTATATCACAGAGCACACTGGCATGAAGGAAAATTATACTACAGAGGTCAAGTATTAATTGATAACTCTGAAGAAGTAGAAAACGTAGCATAAATAGTTATGCTCACCTATATAAAACGCTCATTCTATGAGCGTTTTTTTTATGAAATACTTTTTCTAATTAACAAAAACATGTAATTTGTACATTATTAGACCAAAATTTAGTAGTTTTCGTGAAATTTTGAGCATTTTTGCTCAATTTTAATGTTTTTTGGTCAAATTAACTTTAAAGGTATGGGTAAAATCTCAGCAGCTATTACCGCTGTAGGTGCTTATGTGCCAGATTATGTATTAACCAATCAAATTCTTGAGACGATGGTTGATACAAATGACGAATGGATTACCTCAAGAACAGGAATCAAAGAACGCCGAATTCTTAAAGAAGAAGGTAAAGGAACATCTTACTTAGCTATAAAAGCAGCTCAAGACTTAATAAATAAAAAGGGTATAGACCCAAAAGATATAGAACTTGTTATAGTTGCTACTGCAACTCCAGACATGAAAGCAGCTTCTACAGCTTCATTTACAGCTTCTGAGATTGGTGCTGTAAATGCGTTTTCCTTTGATATGGATGCGGCTTGTTCTAGCTTTTTATACGGTATGTCTGTAGCCTCAACCTATATTGAATCTGGGCGTTATAAAAACGTACTTCTTATCGGAGCCGATAAAATGTCTTCTATCATAAATTATAAAGACAGAGCAACTTGTATCATCTTTGGGGATGGTGCTGGTGCTGTTTTATTTGAACCAAACGAAGAGAATCTTGGGCTTCAAGATGAATATTTAAGAAGTGATGGAACAGGTAGAGAGTTTTTACAAGCTACTTATGGTGGCTCATCTCATCCACTAACTGCCGAAATTTTAGAACAAGGCGGGCACTGTGCTTTTCAAGAAGGAAGAACGGTATTTAAAAATGCTGTTTTTAACATGGCTGATGCTACGGCTAAAATTTTGGAACGCAATAATTTGAATAAAGATACAGTAGATTGGTTAGCAGCACATCAAGCGAACAAACGCATTATTGATGCTACAGCACAACGTATCAATTTGGACGAGGATAAAGTGATGATGAATATTCATAAGTATGGAAACACTACATCAGCAACGTTACCATTACTTTTAAGCGATTACGAATCACAACTTAAAAAAGGAGATAATGTTATTTTCGCTGCTTTTGGTGGCGGATTTAATTGGGGAGCTTCATATTTAAAATGGGCTTATAATTCAAAAAACTAACCACTAATTAATAGTAAAACTATGGATTTAAAAGAGATTCAAAACTTAATCAAGTTTGTTGCTAAATCTGGAGCAAGTGAGGTTAAATTAGAAATGGATGATATAAAAATCACCATCAGAACAGGATCGGATTCGGATACAACAATAGTTCAACAAGTTCCTGCTGCACAAATTCCACAACAAGTTATTACAGCAGCGGCTCCGTTAGCAGAAGCTCCAGCGGCACCAGCAGCATCTGAAGCAGCTCCAACAGCATCTGAAGATTCAAAATATATTACAATCAAATCACCAATAATTGGTACATTCTACAGAAAACCATCTCCAGATAAACCTTTATTTGTTGAGGTAGGGCAAACCATTGCTGAGGGCGATGTACTTTGTATCATTGAAGCAATGAAACTTTTCAATGAAATTGAATCTGAAGTTTCAGGGAAAATTGTAAAAATATTAGTTGATGATTCATCTCCTGTAGAGTTTGATCAACCACTATTCTTAGTAGACCCATCATAACCTATTAAAAATTCCAATACACAAATCTCGAAATCCAATATTTGGAATTTGGCGATTGGAATTTGAAATTTTTAATTCAAGATGTTATGTTTAAAAAAATATTAATTGCCAATAGAGGAGAAATAGCACTTCGTGTTATTAGAACCTGTAAAGAAATGGGTATAAAAACAGTAGCTGTATATTCTACTGTTGATGAAGAAAGTTTACACGTCAAATTTGCTGATGAGGCGGTTTGTATTGGACCTCCTGCAAGTAGCGAATCTTATTTAAAAATGTCCAATATTATATCTGCAGCTGAAATAACAAACGCAGATGCTATACATCCAGGATATGGATTTCTATCAGAAAACGCCAAGTTTTCAAAAATTTGTGAAGAGCATGGAATAAAATTCATCGGTGCTTCTGCAGAAATGATTGATAGAATGGGAGATAAAGCCAATGCAAAAGCGACCATGAAAGCGGCTGGTGTTCCATGTGTACCAGGGAGTGATGGCATTATTGAAACCTTTGAAGACTGTAAAAGAGTTGCTAAAGAAACAGGTTATCCTGTTATGCTAAAAGCTTCAGCAGGTGGTGGAGGTAAAGGGATGCGCGCGGTTTGGAAACCTGAAGATTTGCAAAACGCTTGGGAATCTGCAAGAACAGAATCTAAAGCTGCCTTTGGAAATGATGATATGTATATGGAAAAACTTATTGAAGAGCCACGACATATTGAAATTCAAATTGTTGGGGATTCTCGAGGGAAAGCATGTCACTTATCAGAAAGAGATTGCTCGGTTCAACGTCGTCATCAAAAATTAACAGAGGAAACACCATCGCCTTTCATGACAGATAAGCTTCGTGAAGAGATGGGGTTAGCAGCAGTAAGAGCATCAGAATACATCAAATACGAAGGTGCAGGAACCGTTGAGTTTTTAGTAGATAAACACCGTAATTTCTACTTTATGGAGATGAATACACGTATCCAGGTAGAGCACCCAATTACAGAACAAGTTATTGATTTCGATTTAATTCGTGAACAAATTTTGGTTGCTGCAGGTGTGCCAATTTCTGGTAAACACTATACACCAAAATTACACTCTATAGAATGTAGAATTAACGCAGAAGACCCTTACAATGGATTTAGACCGTCACCAGGAGTTATTACAACCTTACACGCTCCAGGTGGGCACGGTATTCGTTTAGATACACATGTTTACGCAGGTTATGCCATTCCGCCTAACTACGATTCTATGATTGCTAAGTTGATTACAACAGCACAAACTAGAGAAGAAGCAATTAATAAAATGAAACGTGCGCTCGATGAGTTTGTTATAGAAGGTATAAAAACCACAATTCCTTTTCACAGACAACTCATGGATCATCCAGATTATTTAGCAGGTAATTACACCACAAAATTCATGGAAGATTTCGAGATGAAACAAGATGAAGAATAAATAATAAAGTCCCGATGTAAGTCGGGATTTTTTTTTTGGCGTTACCCAAAAGGGTCGGGCTTTCCACTGTATCTTTTTTGCAGAAAAAGCAAAAAAGGATGCCGTTTCAATCCCTAACGCGCTATAAAACTCCAATTTAAAATTCTAACTTAGCCTCATGAAGCTGTCTTATTGGGAAATAAAATCATGGTTAACTAATATTGATTACTGTATTGTTGGTAGCGGTATTGTTGGTCTTAATTGTGCGCTTCATTTAAAAGAACGGTATCCAAAATCTAAGGTTTTAATTCTAGAAAAAGGGATGCTACCACAAGGCGCTAGCACAAAAAACGCAGGTTTTTCATGCTTTGGTAGTTTAAGCGAAATTCTTGATGACTTAGAAACCCACACTGAGCATGAAGTTTTTCAACTCATTTCAAAACGGGTAAATGGCTTAAAATTACTAAGGCAAACCCTAGGAGACAAAGCAATTAGTTACCAACAATTAGGTGGCTACGAATTGTTTTTAAATTCTGATAAAAGCTTATTTGAAAATTGTATTTTAAAAAAAGAAAACATCAATAAATGGTTAAAGCCAATTTTTAAGGATTCCGTATTTAGCCTAAAAAATAATATTTTCAACTTCAATAAAATAAACAATCAGTATATATTTAATCAGTTTGAGGGGCAAATAGACACAGGAAAAATGATGGAATCCCTATTAGAGAAAGCATACTCAAATGGCATTAAAATTTTAAATAATACTCAAGTTGAAGAATTTTTAGAAGAAGCTGGATCAGTAAAAATAAGAACCAACACATTTGAGTTTTCAGCTTCAAAATTGTGTATTGCAACAAATGGTTTTGCATCACAACTAATACCTCAAAATGTGAAGCCAGCAAGAGCGCAAGTATTAATAACCAAACCTATCAAGGACTTAAAAATACAAGGAACCTTTCACCTAGATAGAGGCTATTATTATTTTAGAAATATAGATAACAGAATCCTTTTAGGAGGTGGACGACATCTAGATTTTAAAGGAGAAGAAACCACAGAATTAAATCAAACTAACTATATTCAAAACAATCTAGAAGATCTATTAAAGTCTACTATTTTACCTAAAACCCCATTTGAAATTGAGCACAGGTGGAGCGGTATTATGGGAGTTGGAAATCAGAAGAAAGCCATTGTAAAGCCAATTGGCAAACATGTGTTTTGTGGTGTTCGTTTAGGCGGTATGGGTGTTGCTATTGGGAGTTTGGTAGGAAAGGAGTTAGCAGAATTAATTCAGTAATTTGTTTCTTGTGTAAAGATAATAATCACGTTAAGCAATATGAATATTAAAAAAGAGCTTTATAATCAATGTTTTGAATTTATTGAAAACCGCTACCAAGCAGTTCAAAATACAATTAAAGAAATTCAAGTTTCATTACGTTCAGAAACTAAAAGTAGTGCTGGTGATAAGCACGAAACAGGGCGTGCCATGTTACAATTAGAACGTGAAAAAGCTGGAGTACAATTAGCAGAAATAGAGAAAACAAAAGCTTTATTGTCAAAAGTAAATATTGAAAATAATCTTAATAAAATAGGTGTAGGAAGTGTTGTTTTTACCACAAAGTCAAACTATTTTATTGCTATTAGTGCTGGTGAATTAAAAGCTAAGGGAGATAATTTTTTTGCTATTTCAGCAAATACACCAATGGGACAGCTTTTAATAGGAAAAGCAGTAGGAGATGTTATCTCATTCAGAGCTCAAGCGTTTAAAGTAACCAAAGTTTTATAGCAATCTATTTTATAATAGAAAGACAAACCTCAATACCGCCTTCTAACTTATTTTGATTTTCAAAAAATATCGAATTTCCATTCAAATCAGCTTCAATTAAATAAAAA
Organism: uncultured Algibacter sp.; assembly: GCF_947490405.1. Taxonomy (GTDB): domain Bacteria; phylum Bacteroidota; class Bacteroidia; order Flavobacteriales; family Flavobacteriaceae; genus Algibacter_B. The sequence goes on from NZ_CANLGU010000002.1 coordinate 201,088, forward strand.
TAACCTTTAAAGAAAGACTGTTTAACAACTACTTTTAAATCTGAGGATTCAATAATTTTTAATTGATTAGCATAAACAATGGCACCGTTTATAATATTAAACTCACCAAAAAAAGAAGCAATTAAGGGAGTTTTAGGGTTCTTATAAAGCATCTCTGGTAAATCGTTTACTATTATTTTATTGTTGTTTAAAACAATCATGCGGTCTGCAAAACCAAGCACATCATCCTTATCATGGGTGGCCACAATACAGGTAATATTTTTATCTTTCAGATATCTAAAAACCTTTCTTCTAAGACTTTGCTTTTTAAAATTATCAATATGGCTAAAAGGTTCGTCTAATAAAAGAATTTCAGGTTGTTTTGCTAAAGCTCTCGCTAGGGCAACACGTTGTTTTTGTCCTCCACTTAAGGTTTTAACTTTAGTGTTTGCAAAAGCCTCAAGTTCCACTACTTTAATTAGTTCATCAATACGTTGTTGTGTTTCTTCAGGAAAAAATCGAGATAAGTGTTTTCCAATATTTTCTTCAACGGTTATGTATGGCATTAAATCAAATTCTTGAGCTACATATTTCATAAAATCATAACCGATCACCAAGTTGAATTTCGGACCTAAAATCTCTTCATCTTTCCAAAAAACATGACCCTTATCTAAATCATACTCACCATATAAAACTTTAAGTAATGTGCTTTTCCCAGAACCACTTTCACCTATAATAGCAATATTTTCACCTTGCTTACCATTAAAGGAAATATCCTTTAAAACGGGTATTTTATTATAAGAAAAAGTTAGATTTTTAACGTGTAGCATAGCAGCGCAAAAATAGTATAAAAAAACACGCTTCTAAACTAGAAGCGTGTTTTTGATAAAAAGTATAGTACGTATTACCCCTTTACTTTCTCATTAACTTTACTAGGCAACACTTCAAAGCCCATATTGTATAATGTGAAACCAAAAATATCAGCATATTGTTCAATGATTTTACTCACCGGAGTTCCTACTCCATGACCAGCATCGGTTTCAATTCTTATAAGTGTTGGGTTATTGCCAGCTTGTTTACTTTGCAATTCTGCAACAAATTTAAAACTATGTGCTGGCACTACGCGATCATCATGGTCTCCTGTAGTAATTAATGTTGCAGGATATTCCATGCCAGCCTTTATATTGTGTAAAGGGGAGTAGCCTTTTAAATACTTAAACATGTCTTTGCTGTCTTCAGCAGTACCATAATCATAAGCCCAACCTGCTCCAGATGTAAAAGTATGATAGCGCAACATATCTAGAACACCAACTGCAGGCAATGCTACCTTGGCTAAATCGGGGCGCTGCGTTATAGTTGCGCCAACTAATAACCCGCCATTTGAACCACCTCGAATAGCCAAATAATCTGATGATGTATACTTCTTCTGAATTAAATATTCACCAGCAGCTATAAAGTCATCAAAAACATTTTGTTTTTGCATTTTGGTACCTGCATTATGCCATGCTTTACCGTATTCGCCACCACCACGTAAATTTGGAACAGCAAGAATTCCTCCTTGTTCCATCCAAATGGCATTGGTAATACTAAAACTAGGAGTTAAACTAATATTGAATCCGCCATATCCATAAAGGATTGTTGGATTTTTACCATTTAATTCCAAGCCTTTTTTGTGGGTAATAATCATAGGTACTTTTGTGCCATCTTTTGAGGTATAAAATACTTGATTGCTTTCGTAATCTTCTGGGTTAAAATCGATATCTGGCTTTTGATATAATTGTGAAGTACCATTTTCAATATCATATTTATAAATATTACCAGGTGTTTTATAGTTAGTAAACGAATAGTATAGTTCTCTTTCTTGTTTTTTAGCACCAAAACCACCCACAGAACCAACTCCAGGTAATTTTACTTCTCGTATTAAAGTTCCACTGTAGTCGTATTGTAACACTTTAGAGACAGCATCAATCATATATTCAGCAAAGAAATAACCACCGCCGTTAGAAGGACTTAATACGTTTTCAGTTTCAGGAATAAAATCAACCCAATTATCTGGAGTTGGATTAGAAGCATCAACTGTAACAATTTTTTTATTTGGAGCATTTAAATTTGTAACTAAAAATAATTTACTGCCAACATTATCAATAACATAAGTGTCACTATCTATGTGATCTAAAATGGTTACAAGTTTGCTATTAGGATTTGTTAAATCTTTAATAAATAACTTATTCCCTGAAGTTGAAATTCTAGGAGAAATGATTAAATAACGGTTATCTTCAGTTACAGAGCCATAAATATAACGATGCTTTTCTTTATCAGTTCCTCCATAAATGAGCTTATCTTGTTTTTGAGGGGTACCTAATTTGTGATAATATACTTTATGCTGGTCGGTTTTAGCGGATAACTTACTGCCTTCTGGCTTGTCATAGCTAGAATAATAGAACCCTTCATTTTTATACCAAGACATGCCACTAAATTTAATATCTACCAGAGTATCTTCAATAATAGTTTTAGTTTCAGCATCCATAACCAAAATCTTTCTCCAGTCACTTCCACCCTCCGAAATGGAATAGGCTAGTATTTTACCATTTTTAGAAAAACTAATACCTCCAAGTGAAATTGTGCCATCTTCTTTGAACGTATTTGGATCTAAAAAGATACTTGCTGTACTTGGATCTTCTCCTGTTTTGTATCGATAAATAACATACTGGTTTTGAAGCCCATCATTTTTATAGAAATAGGTGTAATTACCTTCTTTAAATGGCGATCCTGTTTTCTCGTAATTCCATAATTTAGAGAGACGTTCTTTAAGGTCTTTTCGGTAAGGGATGCTATTTAAGTAACTAAAAGTTGTTTTATTTTGAGTTTTTACCCATGTTACAGTGTCTTCACTTTTGTCATCTTCTAGCCAACGATAGGGGTCTTTAACTTCTGTATTAAAATAAGTATCTATAGTATCTACAGTTTTGGTTTCTGGGTAATTCACAAAATAATATTAGTTTTTTGTTTTTCTTCTTTAAATGCTACAAACGAGATTAAGTCAATAAGGATGAGTATTAATTTATCTCATGATTGAATATTTAAGCTTATCAAAAATAAATAAAAAACTCCTGTATTGATTTATACAGGAGTTTTATAACATTATATTAAGATTAAAATCTACACTAAATCATTTTCAATTAAATATTCAGCAATTTGAACGGTATTAGTAGCAGCACCTTTACGAAGGTTGTCAGCAACAATCCACATATTTAGTGTGTTTGGTTGTGTTTCATCACGACGAATACGTCCTACAAAAACTTCATCTTTTTCATGCGCAAAAATTGGCATTGGATAGGTGTTTGTATCCGTATTGTCTTGTACAACTACTCCAGGAGTTTCGTGTAACAATTTGCGAACATCAGCTAAATCAAAATCATTTTCAAACTCAACGTTTACAGATTCTGAGTGCCCGCCAGCAGTAGGAATTCTAACTGCAGTAGCCGAAACAGAAAATGTTCTATCATTCATGATTTTCTGTGGTTCTCTAGCTAATTTCATTTCCTCTTTGGTGTATCCATTGTCTTCAAAAACATCACAATGTGGTAATGCATTTCTTCCAATTGGATACGGATAAGCCATCTCACCTTCAATACCAGCAATTTCATTTTCTAATTGACGTACGGCTTTAACTCCAGTACCAGAAACGGATTGATACGTGGATACCACAACACGTTTCATTTTATATTTTTTGTGAAGCGGGTTTAAAGCCATTACTAACTGAATTGTAGAACAGTTAGGGTTCGCAATAATTTTATCTTCTTTAGTTAATTCATTAGCATTAATTTCTGGAACCACTAATTTTTTAGTAGGATCCATTCTCCAAGCAGAAGAGTTATCTACAACAGTAGTACCAGCCTCTGCAAATTTAGGAGCCCATTCTATTGATGTTCCTCCTCCTGCTGAGAATAAAGCAATATCTGGTTTCATAGAAACAGCTGTTTCTAAACCAACTACTTTATAATCATTACCCTTGTAGGTTAATGTTTTTCCAACAGAGCGTTCTGAAGCAACAGGAATTAATTCAGTTACAGGAAAATTACGTTCTGCAAGCACTTTTAACATCACTTCGCCTACCATACCAGTGGCACCAACAACAGCTACTTTCATTTTTTCTAACTTTAATTTGTTTTTTGAGACGACAAAACTAAGTATTAATTACAATTCTAAATACAAAAAAAGCCCTCATTTTAAGAAAACAAGGGCTTTTTAACAACAAATAACACGATGTTATATAATTAACATTTTGTTATTTTTTAAGTAAATCTCTTATTTCTGCAAGTAAATCTTCTTGAGATGGTCCTGCTGGAGCTGGCTCTTCTGCTGGCTTTTTAGTTTTGTTGTAAGCCTTAACAATTAAGAACATTACAAAACCAACTATAATAAGGTTAACTATAGTGTTTACCCAAGATCCCCACATGATTGCATTTTCAGGAGTTGTTACAACGCCTTCAGCGTTAACAATTGCTTCAGACAGAACTACTTTTAGTTCAGCAAAATCCATTCCGCCAGAGAAATGACCCACTACAGGCATAACAATATTGTCAACAAAACCTTTAACAACACCACCAATAGCTCCTGCCATAATAACGGCAACTGCAAATTCCACAACGTTACCCGTCATGATAAATTCTTTGAATTCTTTTAACATTTTAATTAGTTTTAATGGTTAAATAAATATTAATTGTGACCAAGATAATTAAAAAAGTCACATGTTTGTAATAATTAATAATTAATAAAAGTACGCTTAACTCGCTGAGAGATTGAAGTAATTAACTCATAAGAAATAGTATCTGCAGAATTAGCCAAAGTTTCTGCAGTAATTGTATTAGCGTCAAAAACAATAACTTCGTCCCCTTCTTTACAATCAATATCAGTAATATTAACCATAATCATATCCATACAAACATTCCCAATAATAGATGCTTTTTGCCCATTTATGGTAACAAAACCATTTCCGTTTCCATAAATTCTACTAATCCCATCGGCATGACCTAAAGGGAGTGTTGCTGTTTTTGTAATTAATCCATCGCTTTTATAGGCACGATTATAACCTACGGACTCGCCTTTTTCAATTTTATGTATTTGAGATATAACAGTTTTTAAAGTCGCTATGGGTTTTAAATAAGCACTTTCTTTTTTAGAATTTCCAAAACCGTAGAGTCCAATTCCTGAACGTACCATATCAAAATGAGCTTCAGGATAATTTAAAACTCCGGAGGTATTGCTCATATGTAAAATAGGCATGTATCCAATTTCAGCTTCAAAATTTTCAGCAATTGTTTTAAATTTATTAATCTGATTTAATGTAAAGTCGCGTTCATTTAAATCTTCACTGGCTGCTAAATGAGAAAATAAAGATTTTACTTTTACTACACGTGTAGCTTTTACTTTTGAAACTACATGTTTTACATCATTTTCCCAAAACCCTAAACGATTTAAACCGGTATTAAATTTTATGTGTATAGGGTATTCATTTTGCTTTTTAGAAGATGCAAATTCAATAAATTCGTTTAAAATTTTAGCATTGTAAAGGTTTGGTTCTAAGCAATTTTCAATAATAACATCAAAATTAATAGCCAGTGTATGAAGTACTAAAATAGGTTTAGTAATCCCAGCTTGCCGTAATGCTAGACCTTCATTTGCATAAGCAACAGCAAAATAATCGACATCTAAACGTTGTAGACAATTAGCAATTTTTTGAGCATCACTGCCATATGCAAAAGCTTTAACAACTGCTAAAAATTTAGTTTTAGGTTGTAGCTTTGATTGTAGATACTCAAAATTATATTTAAGTGCTTTTAAGTCAATTTCAAGCACAGTTTCTTGTGCTTTAGGCATTGGCATCTTTGGGTTTAGTATCTACTTCTTCGGCATCGTTAACTTTCATATTCCTGACTTTATCCCTAAGCATCGCTTTATAATAAGCGGCTCTACTTAAAGGTTCATATTCGTTAACTTCACCTAATAAAACTAGATTATCATCTTGATTTTTTCTGTAACTATATTGCGCTAAATTCCCTGTTCTTGTACAAACAGCATGAACTTTGGTAACATACTCTGCAGTAGCCATAAGATTTGGCATTGGCCCAAACGGGTTGCCTTTAAAATCCATATCTAGACCAGCCACAATAACACGCACGCCTTTATTTGCTAAATCGTTACAAACACGCACTATTTCATCATCAAAAAATTGAGCTTCATCAATACCAACAACATCACAACCATCGGCCAAAATTGGAATATTTGCTGCTGCAGGTACAGGCGTAGAGCGTATTTGATTTTCATCATGAGAAACTACCATATCTTCATCATAACGCACATCAATGGCGGGTTTAAATATCTCAACTTTTTGTCTTGCAAATTGAGCACGCTTCAGTCTACGAATCAATTCCTCTGTTTTTCCAGAAAACATGGAGCCGCAGATAACTTCAATCCATCCAAATTGTTCTTTATGATTTACGGTATTTTCAAGAAACATTTTGTAATTTTAACACTAAATGGGAATAATTATTCGTTTGTATAAAGGTGGCGTAAATTTATTAAAAATCAAAAGCCTAAAGTGCAATAATTAAAAATTTATAAACAATGAAGAAGAGGCTCGAATCGGAACTTATTAGTATAGCGCACAGAATTCTTAAATTAAAAGGGAAGGAAGATGTTATTAAAATGCATGCCGAGGTCTCTGCGCTTTATGAAAAGCTTTCAGTATTAAAATTTGCACATGATAATTTTGAGGGAGATTTACCAACAATAGGCAGCGATTCTTCATTTTTTGATATGCTAGATAGTGCATTCAATAATAAGGTTAGTGACAATATTGAGGTGGAAGATAAAATTTATATTAACCTAGATGATGTTGAAGATGATGATATTATGGAGCCCGTAATGAACAAAATCAAAGACATGGTTGCGCACATGCCTGAAGATAATGACGAGATTAAAACTGTTTTTGAAGAAACTATTCCTAAAGAACCTTTAAAGCGGCACAATTTAGAAGATATAACCGCTGGGTTTGAAGACACTCCAGTTTTTGAGCCTGTTTCTGCACCAAAAAATGGAATAATTAATGGTAAAAAATCTTTAAATGATAAGCTTAAAATAGGTGGATTTAATATCGGACTTAATGATAAAATAGCTTTTATTAAGCATTTATTTGATGGTAAAAGTGAAGATTATGACCGTGTGATGTCTCAACTAAATACTTCAGCTTCATTAAGCGATGCAAAGCGTTTTATCGAAAACATGGTAAAACCAGATTACAATAATTGGGAAGGAAAAGAAGAATTTGAAGAACGCTTCATAGAAATTATTGAGGCTAAGTTTAACTAAACCTTATAAGCTTGTTTTACCATATGCTTTACAATAACGATGTGAAATGGTCTAATTAGAGCCATATAAACCTTACCAAATAGATTATTGTATTTTACTAAGGTAGTAACCTTAATATTATGTTGATATTCTTTTGAATTGAAAACACTCACCCTAAAGTCTAAATGTTTATCATCTGCCCCAATTAAAACCTCATTATCTTCAACACTAAACACCTTAATAAATCCAATACTTTCACCTGGTTTATATTGTGGCTTGAAATCTTTATCCATATCCGTTTTTAAACCAAATATTTTAACTAAAGCATTACGCAAACGCATTAAAAACATTACCCATTTGGGCATCGTTCCAAAAATTAAATGCGTTATAGTTTCTAAGGAATCTTTATGATTTGTAGTTGAAAACGTATCTGTAAAATCTATTCTAGAAAGTGCCTCTTTTATACCCTTTGTGTTTGGGGACTGTTCTGTTTTTACAACCATTATTAGTGTTTAAATTAAAATTAGGTCAAATATACTAATTTTAATATATTTGATTTATGGGGAATACTAAAGAGATTATTCTTAAAACAGCCTTAGATTTGTTTAATACACAAGGGATGGCTAAGGTTACATTAAGAGCTATTGCTAATAAAATGGGTATTAGCCAAGGCAATTTAAATTATCATTTTAAAAAAAGAGAGGACATTGTAGAGGCACTCTATTTTCAAATTGTTGAAAATATAAACCAAGCAGTTACCAATAGTATGCAATCTCAAAATCATTTAGAAGCTCTATTTGGTGTATCTAAAACCATAATGTTTACATTTTATAAATATCAGTTTTTCTTACTAGATTTTGTTTTAATTATGCGAGAGCATAAAACAATTAAGCAGCATTATATAATGTTGATAAAGCAACGAGAAGCAGAGTTTTTAAATATGACTAAAATATTAATGGATTATGACATACTTAGACAACCCATATTTTTAAATGAATACAATAATCTGTTTAAACGGTTTCAGATTTTAAGTGACTTTTGGATGTCTTCAGTCGTTGTAGAACGCGGCAAAATCACTAAAGCATCAGTAGATGAGTATTCAGAAATTATTTATCAGTCTATCTTTCCCTACTTAACTTTAAAAGGGCAAGAACAATTTAAGTCATTATCTTTAGCGTAATTTTAATATAACATTTAAATGAGTAAACTCTTTATAGTACCCACTCCAATAGGTAATTTAAAAGATATCACTTTTAGAGCCATTGAAGTTTTAAAGGATGTTGATTTGATATTAGCTGAAGATACTCGAACTTCTGGAAAATTGTTAAAGTACTTTGAGATTACCACACATATGCAATCGCATCATATGCATAATGAGCATAAAACAATAGAGAACATCATTCAAAAATTAAAAGCAGGAACTACTGTTGCACTTATAAGCGATGCTGGAACACCGGCAATTTCAGACCCTGGGTTTTTGTTATCTCGAGCCTGTATTGAACATGATATTGATATTGAATGTTTACCAGGAGCTACTGCGTTTGTACCAGCACTAGTAAATTCAGGATTGCCAAACGATAAATTTGTGTTTGAAGGGTTTTTACCAGTAAAAAAGGGAAGGCAAACTAGATTATTACTTTTAGCAGAAGAAACTCGCACCATGATTTTTTATGAAAGCCCTCATAAATTAGTAAAAACATTGGGGCATTTTTGCGAGTATTTTGGAGCGGATAGACCCGTTTCAGTATCTCGAGAATTAACAAAATTGTTTGAAGAAACCATTCGCGGAACAGCAAAAGAGGTTTTAGAATACTATACTAATAAACCGCCTAAAGGAGAAATTGTTGTTGTGGTAGGAGGAAAAGGAAAGTGAAATTTTAATTATTAAAAATGAATATAGAATCTTTTAAAACGAAATTAAAGCATACCCCTAAACAGATTGATTTTTCTGAAACCATGAGTATTATAGACGAAAACTATCAGTTTATACCAACGGCTTTTCAAAATGGAAATTTAAAAAATGACGAGGGACAAAATTCAGGATCATGCAAATTATTTGCCTTTGCAAAAGCCCAAGGACTATCAAAAGACGAAACATTGGCTTGTTTTGGGCAATACTATTTTAAAGATGTTTTAGAAGACCCAAACGGTGAAGGGCATCAAAATATTAGAAATTTTATAAAAACTGGTTTTGAGGGTTTAAGTTTTAAAACGAATCCATTAATAAAAAAATAAGAATTCCTTTATTTTTTAAAAGATATGAAAGCACTTTTACAGGAGATTAAACAATGTACCATTTGTAAAGAACATTTGGTTTTAGGTCCAAGACCTGTAGTTTCTGCGCATCCAGAATCTAAAATAGTCATTATTGGGCAAGCACCAGGAACCAAAGTGCATGCTTCTGGTGTGCCTTGGGATGATGCTAGTGGTAGACAATTGCGTAAATGGTTAAATGTTACGGATGAAGATTTTTATGATGAAACAAAGTTTGCCATAATCCCTATGGGTTTTTGTTACCCAGGAAAAGGAAAAACAGGCGATTTACCACCACGACCAGAATGTGCTCCACAATGGCATAAACCGTTGTTTGATGAACTTAAAAATGTAGAGTTGGTTATTTTAATAGGGATGTATGCCCAAAAATATTACTTAGGAAAGGCCGCAAAAAAAACCTTAACAGAGACAGTTGATAATTTTCAAGAATATTTGCCTAAATATTTGCCTTTACCACATCCATCGCCTAGAAATAGATTTTGGTTAACCAAGAATCCTTGGTTTGAGGTTGAAGTGTTGCCTATTTTGAGAAAAAGGGTTGAGGAATTTATATAAAAACCTTACTGTTTTCAAGTAAGGTTTTATGAAACTGGATAATAAGTAGGCTTTATTTTTTTAATCTTTTTCTAACTAAGAAAAATGAAGCTAAACCAATAATTAATAAAGGCCATATATTTATTAGTACAATAATAAAAGATTCAATAAAAAACCAACCATTAGAAATACCTTCTTTTGATTTGTCTAAAAAAGTTTTAGTATAGCTTTTAGGTTCTTCAATATAGTCTACTGATTCATATAAGTCTATTTGAATTGTGCTAAATGATACTTTGTTTGTTAAATACTTCAGCCTTCCTTGGGCAGATTCTATTTCTTCTTGAATAATACGTAATTTATCTTCAGTTTTTAAGATGTCTTCTACCGTTTTAGCATTTTTTCGAAGTATACTTTCATAACGTTCTTTTACCTCAAGCTTTGTTTTTAATCTTGTTTCTAAGTCTATATATTCCTCAGTAACATCTTTCGTTGTGATATTTTCATATTCGACAAAATCGACAACAGTATTAACTGAATCCATAACAATATCAAAATACTTTTGCGGTACTTTTATGGTAAATCTATTTTCTTTTTTGTAAAGGTCGTTTTGAAATCTTAGATCAGAGATGTACGCGCCATGTTTTTGAGCAATAGCTTTAATTTTATAAGTAGCCTCTTTTACATTTTTCACCTTGTATCGAGCATTAGCAGATTTAATAATTTTTAAACCCAAGGGAATATTGCTTTGATCAGTTTTATATTTACTAATTATTTTGTCTGATTCAGCAATTTCAAAATCTTCAGAAATTTCAACAGCATTTGTCATAACATCTTCTTTATAAGAAGTATTATTGCAGGCAAAGCAAAATGAACACAGAATAAATGCTAAAATTTTAAATCTACTTTTTAATGTTATTACTTTCATAATTTTATATTTTTAAGAATTATAGAAGCAAACTTATTAGGAGAAAACCTGTATCTTTTGAAAAGCTCTTGCAAAACACTTGTAAATTGTTATACAATTATTAAGTGTCTAAAAATAAATGCGTTAAATTGATTTGAATTCAGAAGAAAAACATCTTTTTAATTTATTGAAACAATCAGTTGAGTCTGTTTTTTCACAAAACAATAGTATATCTTCTCCAATTAAAGATTGGAAAGGAGAAGAAATTGTAGCTTTTCAAGAGGACTTATTTAATAAAGTAAAAGGTAAGGTAAGTGAGAAATGGTTCTATACATATATAAAAAACACTCCTGATAAATTACCAAGAATTGATGTTTTAAATTTATTAAGTAATTATGTTGGCTCTACTAATTGGAATACTTTTAAATCTAATAATGGATTAAAAAAAAGAAGTAATAAAAAAAAGAGAAGCGTTTCAAAATTTTGGCTTCTAACATTATTGCCATTATTGATAATTATTTACACTTTCTCAGTAAAAAACACTTTTGAGTTTTGTTTTGTTGATGAAATAAAAAACGAAAATATTACATCTATACCGCTAGATATTATGGTATTACAACACAACGAATCTCCTATGCATTACAAAACAGATAGTCTTGGGTGTTTTTCCTTTAAAACAAGGAATGATGTTATAAAGTTTGTAGTGAAATCACCTTATCATAAAACAGATACTATTGTTAGAAATATTAATTCTAATAATAGTCAAATAGTTAAAGTTAAATCAGATGACTATGCTTTAATGTTGAATTATTATGCAAATGGGAATATTTCTGATTGGAAAAAGCATATTGAAAAATTAAACTCACTTATTGATAAAGATGTTAAGATATACCGACTTTTTAGAAACAATATTGATATTGAGTTGTACTCTAAAGATGAGTTTATTAGAATGCTTACTATTCCGACTAAAAGTTTAAAACGAATTGAAATCCTAGACAAAACAATTAGCAACGGGAAGATTGTAACTTTAAAATTTATAGTAAAATGAAAAAATTAATATATATCTTTTTTGTTCTGATAGTTATTTCGTGCAATAGTCGTGATGAAAAAATCATGAATCTAGAGACAATAGAGGTGAATGCTAATTATGAAACTGAAGATATTGAGAATAATAAAATAAAACCCAATACTTTTATTTATGAAGATTTAAGCACACAAAAGCTACAAGAAATGTATGATTTAATAAGCTTAAAAGAAAAGCATCCTGAGTTTGCGAAAACTATAACCTCTCAATTAAAAGCTTATACTGATGATAATATAAGCCTCTCAAATTCTACAGATATTTCAATTAAAAACATAAAATTAAAGGAAGAAATTATTCAAGTTTCAGATTCTGTACAAAAAATGAAATTGTCATACGATATTCTTTCAAATAATTCAATGCAAAAAGATTCTATTTGCGCTATAATAACTAGTAATGAAATTTCTTTTGAAGGCAAAAAGATAAAATCTAAGAAAATTAAGTTCAAGGCTTTATAGTTTTCGAAACAAAATCATTCGTGTATTAGTGGAATCTACTTTATATCCAAATCAATAACAGTATCAGAATCAACAATAAACTTCGCTTTTTCAAATTTTGGAGCACCCATAAAACCCTTAGCGTTATTTGAAAATGCAAATGGCTCACTTGGGATACCTAAAAAATTAGTGTCTAGTTTTCCATTATTATTCACATCGTGGTAGGCCATTACTGCATAATTTCCTTTAGAGATAGAGTAAAACATAACAGAGACTCTGCCATCAACAACGTTACTTTTAGCAGCTTTAATAGGTTGTCTTTTTATATAATTTTCTTCGCTATTTACAAGCATCAATGCTATTTTACCACTATTTTTTTTAACATTAAAAATTACTTTAATATTAACAGTATTCTTAAAAAGTGAATCTGATAACTGTTTCTTCGGATTCATTTGATGTGTATTCATCATCGAGTAATCTATATAAGGAATCCCAAAGTTTTTTTGGAATGTATCTACCAATATTTTATTGTCATCAAAATTATAATCATCAAAATTTAAAGTTTCAGAATTAATTTTAGCAGCTATAGTTGTATTATCTTCAAAGTTGAAATTATCAAGTTTAATGGTTTTTATAGTTGGATTATTTCGACTTAAAAATTGAATTTCTTTATTCGTAATATCATAAACTATACTCCATTGTGTTTGTGTTGTTCTAGTTGGTAATAAGGTTTTAAACAGGGCTTCAGAATCTATAGTATCATCTAAATTTAATTTTGAAATACTATGAGATAAATGGCAATACCTATCTAAAGAACTCCCTGAGGTTTTATTTACAGTGTCTTTATGAGTTGCCCAATAGTTTTGAGAATTTTTATAGTTGCTATTCGTGATTAATTGATGATTATCAGATGACTCAATAAGTTGAGTTTTACCATTTATAAACTCGATAATTACTGATTTACCTGAAGTATCTGCTATAAAATAATGCACTTTTGCCATTACGGGAATAATCGTGATTTGTTTTAAAGAGTGAATAACTTCGTCTACAGTTTTATAATTGTCCAATTGAAATTGAATCCATTCTAATTCAGAAATCGTTTTTGAATTTTTGAAAACTTCATATTCGCAATCATCTTGATTCCAAAGTTGTTCAACAACTAAACCTTCCTCATTCATACCTCCAAAAGGAAACTCTTTTCCTATTTGATTAAAAGTAACTGAGCCATATTTTGATGTCCATGATGCAGTATGTTCTCCTTTAAAATTATACCCGTTTTTAAAAACACCTTTACTGTTTTTTATGATATAACCATGGCTGTATTGCCAGTCGAAATTTTTAGCAAAATATACCCCGTTTTTAGCACGACACACAAATGCAGAACATGCTGAGGCTTTTATTGAAGTAAAAAGAATGATAATAGTTAAAAAGAATGCTCTCATTTTTCCAGATATTAAAATTATACTCCAAAACTATACGAAAAGACAATAAAAAAAATTGACCTATGGTAAGAAAACCAGATTTAGTAGGTTTTATTCCTTTAAAAGTTGTTTTTTCAGTCGACTTAACGATTCAGGAGTAATACCAATATAAGATGCAATCATATAATTAGGGATAGATTTTAAAACTTCTGGTCTACCTGTTACAAGATTTAAATACCTAGTTTTAGCATCATCTAATAAAAAAGAGGAAGATCTTTCAAAGAAATCTATATACAGAAACTCACTAATACGCCTTCCAAAAGTATTAAAGGCTTTACTATTTTCATACATATTTTGAACGTTTTCAAAAGATAATGCTAATAGCTCTACATCAGATAAACATTCTATATTTATGCGTCCTTTACTTTGAGTTAAAAAACTACTATATGATGCGCAATAAGAGTTTTCAAAATAAAATTGCGTTGTAAATTCTTCGCCATCTTTTAAATAATATGATCGAAGTGTGCCATTATTAACAAAATACACATACTTACTTGTAGCGCCTTCTTTTACAATTACATCCTTTTTTTTGAAATGGAAAACCTCAAGTTTATTAACTAGATGCTTTTTTTCTTCATCGTTAAGATCTACAATTTTAGAAAAGAAGGTTGTTATTTTTGAGAAATCTATTCCTTTCATTAAACATGCTTTCCTTTTTCCCAACCATGCTTGCCTAAATACTGGTTGCCACTTTCAACAGCACCACCTTCAATAGAGGTCCCCATACTATCATTCCATCTATTGAGATAACCAAATAAAGAAATTACTCCTAGCATTTCAACAATTTCACCTTCATCCCAATGCTCATATAAACGTTTTTTTATTTCCTCGTCAACACCGTTTGGTACTTGAGAGGCTTGCAAAGAAAAATCTAAAGCAACACGTTCGGCTTCGCTAAAGGCTGGATGTGTTCTGTATTCCCAAATATTATCTAATTGCTCTTGTTCTGCACCATAACGTTCAGCAGCACGAATAGCATGGGCTTGACAATATCTGCAGCCTGTTGAGTTACTAGACACCCAAGCAATCATGCGTTTTAAAGCCGAGGTTACACGGCCCTCATTTGCCATTACTGCTTTATTTAAGTTTATAAAGGCTTTACTAATAGCAGGTCTGCGTTGCATTGTAAGCACTGAATTAGGACAAAACCCTAAAGTTTCATTAAAAAACTCAGCAAGCTTTTTGGTTTCTAAATCGTGGTCAGCAGATAATGGTGTTACTAAAGGCATATTTTGTTTTTTAAATAGTATTTTTGAAGTTACAAGTTAACAAAAAATAATTCGGAAAATGACAAATAAAGTGACTACAAAATGGTTAGGAAACATGAGGTTTGAAAGTACAAATCCGTCAGGACACAACTTATTTATTGATGCAGGTGAGGAAAACGGTGGTAAAAGTGAAGGCTATCGTCCTAAGGCCTTAATGTTATCTGGTTTAGCTGGATGTTCAGGATTAGATGTAGCTGCTTTAATTAAAAAAATGAAGCTAGATGTTGACGATTTTAATATAGAAGTTGAGGCTAACCTAACTGAAGAACACCCAAAATATTATGATAAAGTAGCGATGCATTTTCATTTTTATGGGAGCCATTTAAATGAAAAGAAGTTACAACGCGCAGTAGATTTATCTATTGAAAAATATTGTGGTGTTATGGAAATGTTTCGTCAGTTTTCAGAATTAGATATTCAAACGTATTTTCATAAACAATAAAGGGAGATACTTTCGTTAAATTGTTATTATATTAATCTATCTCTCGATGCGTTGGACATTAAAACCTAAACCAGAAATTGATAAAGTTGAGGCACTACAAAAAGCACTTCAAGTCGATACTACTATTGCAAGTTTACTTGTACAGCGAGGTATAGATACCTATGATGATGCCAGAGCATTTTTCAGGCCACGTTTAACTGATTTGCATGATCCTTTCTTAATGAAAGATATGGATAAAGCTGTGGCTAGAATTGAAAAAGCTATAGCAGATAAGGAAAATATTTTAGTTTATGGTGATTATGATGTTGATGGAACAACTTCTGTAGCATTAATGTCTTCTTATTTAAAAACCAAACATGGTTTGGTCTATACTTACATTCCAAACCGATACGATGAAGGATATGGAATTTCTTATAAAGGCATCAATTTTGCTCTTGAAAATGGTTTTTCTCTAGTTATTGCTTTAGACTGCGGAATTAAATCTGTTGAAAAGATTGAGCATGCTAAAAAATTGGGAATCGATTTTATTATTTGCGACCACCATAGACCAGCAGATACAATACCAGATGCAGCAGCAGTTCTTGACCCTAAACGCGAAGATTGTGAATATCCGTATAAAGAATTATGTGGCTGCGGTGTTGGTTTTAAATTGGTTCAAGCCCTAGCCTCAAAAGATGGTAAAACCGCTGAAGATTTAACAGAATACTTAGATTTGGTAGCTACAGCTATTGGTGCAGATATTGTGCCTATAAATGGCGAAAATAGAATATTAGCTTATTTTGGATTGATGGTAATCAATACCAATCCCAGATCTGGAATAAAAGCTATTTTAAACCAAGTTGAAAAAGATAAATTAACGATTACCGATGTTGTTTTTATTGTGGCTCCAAGAATAAATGCCGCAGGACGTATGAAACACGGTAACTATGCAGTAACCTTATTGACTGAAGAAGAGCCAGATATGGCTGAAAAATATGCTGCAGAAATTAATGAGTATAATCTTGATAGACGTGAAACAGATAAACAAATTACACAAGAAGCTCTGGAACAAATTGCAGAACAAAAAGAACAGGACCGCCTTACTACTGTTGTTTACCATGAAAATTGGCATAAAGGTGTTATTGGTATTGTGGCTTCTAGATTAACGGAAACCTACTACAGGCCTACTTTAGTATTTACAAAAAGCGGTAATAAGTTAGCAGCTTCGGCACGTTCAGTTAGAGGTTTTGATGTTTATAATGCCTTGGAAGCGTGTAAAGAACATATTGAACAGTTTGGGGGACACAAATATGCTGCTGGATTAACACTTGAAGAAGATAACTATGAGGCCTTTAAACAAGCTTTTGAAGATGTGGTTTCTAAAACCATAGATAGAAATTTGTTAACTCCAGAAATTAAGATTGATGCTCAGATAGATTTAAAGGATATCACGCCTAAGTTTTATCGTATCCTAAAACAATTCGCACCATACGGGCCAAGTAATATGACCCCTGTTTTTATGACAGAAGATTTAATTGATACAGGTTATGGGAAATGTGTTGGGGCAGATAAAACCCATTTAAGATTGACTGCTACACAAGCAGAATCGACCAGTAGAATGGTTGGTATTGGGTTTGGTATGGGTGATAAATTTGATATTATTTCTAACGAGAAACCTTTTATGGCGGTTTATTCTATTGATGAAAACGAATGGCGAGGAAATATAAATTTACAGCTCAAATTGAGAGATATAAAAAAGCAAGAGTAATTATAAATAGATGTCTAAAACCGATCCATACGCTGCACTACGAATTAAGGAATTCAATATTTTTTTATTATTGCGTTTATTCTTAGTGTTTGGGTGGTCTATGCAATTTATTGTTATAGAGTGGCAAGTTTATAGTATTACTAAAGACCCTTTATCGCTCGGAATAATTGGTCTCATGGAAATTATTCCAGCATTTACCATGGCATTATTTGCAGGTCATATTGTAGATCAAAAGGAAAAGAGAAACCTGTTTGCGTTGTGTATTGCTGCTTTTTCTCTTATAAGTTTAGGGTTGTTTTTATTAACCACAGAGGATGTTATAGCAAATTGGTCAACACATTCTATTTTATATGCTATTTATGCCTTGGTATTTTTTGGAGGGTTTTTGCGTTCCTTTTTCGGGCCTATTATTTTTTCTTTAGTGGCTTTAATTGTGCCCAAAAAAATATATCCAAATGCAGCAACATGGAGTACCAGTACTTGGAAAACGGCAGCAGTTTTAGGCGCACTATTTGGTGGATTTTTTATAAGTTGGATTGGTGTAGATAAAACTTTATGCGTTGTTTTTGTTTTGGTGGTAATTTCATTTTTTCTGGTTTTTTTAATAAGCAAGAAACCTATATTGAATAAAAAAATTGGTGAACCTGTTAAAGAGAGTTTAAAAGGAGGCATTCGGTTTGTATTTCAAAATAAAGCCATTTTAGGAGCTTTGACCTTGGATATGATTGCCGTTTTATTTGGAGGCACTGTAGCTATTCTCTCTGTTTTTGCCCAAGATGTTTTAGAAGTAGGAAGCGAAGGTTTTGGTATACTTAATGCATCTATTTCGTTAGGAAGTATAATCACCATGTTTGCAACTACGTACATTCCTATTAGTAAAAATACAGGTAAAAAATTGCTCATCTCTGTATTTATATTTGGCGTAAGTATAATAGGTTTTGGCTTATCTAATATCTTTTGGTTAAGTGTATTGATGTTATTTATTAGTGGTGCTGCCGATGGTATTTCTATGATTATTCGTCAGACTATTTTACAATTAAAAACACCTGATGATATGCGTGGACGTGTATCTTCCGTTAACTCCATGTTTGTTGGATCATCCAATGAGTTGGGTGCCTTTGAAAGTGGTTTAGCAGCCAAATTAGTTGGTCCTGTTGCCGCAGTTGTTTTTGGTGGCACCATGACGTTAATTACTGTTTTTACTATTGGTGCGAAAAACCCTGTACTTCGAGATTTGGATTTAACTGAAGATATGTATGCTAATGAGATAGAGGATTAATACTCTTTCAATTCTAAAGTTTCCCCATCAAAAACACCATAAGTGTAATACTGAATCCAGTCGCCTAAGTTAAGGTATTTTGAGTTTTCATTCAGTGTTATGTCTAACGGTAAATGTCTGTGACCAAAGATAAAGAAATCGCGATGTTTGTCTTCTAGTTTGCGTTTACAATACTGCACAAGCCATTCGTTTTCTTCACCCAAGAATTTGGCATCATCATCACCAGAAATAAGTTTATTTTTTACTGAAAAATATTGCGCAATCTTCATTCCAATATCTGGATGCCCCCATTGAAAAACCCATTTAAAAAACCGATTTGTAAATACTTTTTTTAAACGCTTATAGCCTTTATCTCCGGGGCCTAAACCATCACCATGACCAATAAAAAATGTTTTATCATTAAAGGTAAATTCTTTGGGTTTGTGGTAAACGGGAATTCCTAATTCTTCTTCAAAATAACCATTCATCCATAAATCATGATTACCTACAAAATAGTGAATAGGTATTCCGGAATCTGAAATTTCGGCTAGTTTGCCAAGTGTTCTTGTAAATCCGCGAGGAACCACAGTTTTATACTCAAACCAAAAATCGAATAAATCGCCCAAAAGGAAAATGACAGCAGCGTCGTGTTTTATTTCATCTAGCCAAGCGACAAATTTTTTTTCGCGAGGATAAGATGCTTTTTTGGTTGGTGCACCTAAGTGATTATCTGAAGCGAAATATATTTTTTTTCCTTTTGGAATTTGCATGCGTAAATATACTAATTCCTTCGCATGCAGGAATCGTTGCTTTTAATATTTATAAACTGTTTTATATGATTTGACTTTGTCAGAAAAATTGACGAACTTCGTTTAACATTTGTTGGCATTAATTTAAAACCGAATGAAAAAATTGGGAATAATATTTGGAATAATAATCGGATTAATAGTCTTTGGAGCTTTTAAGAAAAAGGGTGAAGACAATTCAAAACCAAAAATTTCGGCTACCGAATTTGTTGCTGAATTAGAAAAATTAGGATACTATAAATACGCTGACAAGAAAAATATTGACAGCTTGAAAAATGACCTTATCGAAAATTACGACCCGACAAATGAATTAGTATCGATTTGGGATGACAACACAGGAGTTCCTCTTGACTACAGATATTATTGGTGTGACGGAGAAACAGTTTATGAAGAAGGTGGATTTACAGAACTTTTAGAACAAGTCAAACCAACTTTTGACAAAATTGGACTGAAAATAAATGTTACTGACCATTTTGAGGAATGGGATGATAAAAACAAATGGTTAAATCATAGAATAACAATAAACAGAACTGAATACGTGATTTTTAAGAACTTTAAAGATTATGGCTGGGGCGAAGCAGTAATGAGATTTGCTCAAATCATAAATCAAGAAGCCGAAAATCAGGGAATTAAAGAAAAAGTGTATTTAGCTTCTGGTGGAAATGACGGACGACTAATATTCTTAACTAAAGAATTATACGATTACATTTATAGTGTTTACACAAATGAACAATGGAAACCATTGGAAGTAAATGAATGGATGAAAGTTATGAGTGTGAAACCAATGAAACTGAATTAAAAAACTAATGCCAACAATGGCTATAAGTAATTGCTTGTTCTCGCCTACTTCTGAAAATCCTCGCGGATTTTCAGTTTGGTGTGTACTTGCAAAGTTAAGTGCTAACCCACGCAACTACTCATAGCCGAGACCGATATAAAACATTAAAACGATTTCATATCATGTCGTTAAACGAACCTCTCTAAAAAAGCAAAAACTTTGGTTTAAAAAATATGATAGCAAATTAACCCGCGTTAGGGATTGAAGCGGCATCCTTTTTTGCCATTAAAAGCAAAAAAGATATAGCCGAAAGCCCGACCCTTGTGGAAACGCCCTAATTGTTTTCGTAAGCAAACCACTCTGCAAAAGAGGTGTCTGTTTCTTGAAGTTTTAAGGAATGTAATTTGATGTGTTTTGGAAGTCTTTTGTCTATTTTCTCTGCAAAGTCTATAACCATCATTTCGCTGGTTGGTTGATAATCAACCAATAAAACATTGTGCCCACGATCTTGCAACTCTTTAGCTAACTCTACATGAGGTGTGTTTTTATTGAATACGGTGGCGTGGTCGAATACGTTTACAATTTCTTCTTTCACAATTTTTTTTAAATCGCCAAAATCTATTACCATTCCAAATTTTACGTTGGTATTATCCGTTATGGGTTTACCAATAACGGTTACCGAGAGTTTGTAGCTATGCCCGTGTACATTTTTACATTTTCCGTCGTAGCCGTAAAGGGCGTGTCCGGTTTCAAAAGAGAATTGTTTTGTGATGCGAATGTTGTTTCCCATTATCTTCTTTTTCTTTTATTGACGAAATATACGATGATTAAAACTAGACCTAGTATTAGAAATAATCCGTTTCCGCTAATGAATGACATAATATCCATACTGTGATTTTTTTAATGTCTATTTACTGGCCCAAAGTTAAGTTTTTTGCGCAAGCGGTATAAATATTTTCCTGAATTTTATAATTAATGGAATACCTCGTGCTATAATCCAAATGGTAATAGCAATAAATATGGCATGGAGTTTATGGTTTAAACTATCTAACCAAAATAAAACAGGGATAAAAACAAGAAAGGTTGAAAATAAAAGCACGTTTCTTAGGTATTTCATTTTTCCTAGACCTTTGAAAATACCATCGAAAATAAAAGCCAAAGTACAGAGGGGTTGCATAACGAGTACAATCCAGAATACGTTGTAAAAGGCTTTTAAAACTTCTGGTTCTTTGGTAAAAATACGCCCGATAGGATAATAAAATATTGCGCCTATAATGCCTAAAATAATACCTATAACTACACCGTATTTTATGAGTTTATTACTTAGTATTATTAAAGTTGTATAGGCTTTTGCTCCAAATAGTTTGCCCGATAAAATGTTACCGGCGCTTGCGTAACCATCAACTATAAATGCTCCTAAAAACCATAAGTTAATAGCTATGGTATAGGCTGCAATATATTCTGCACCGTAGCTTGTTGCAAATGCGCTAGCGTAGTACAGTGTAACGTTTAGGGCAATGGTTCTAACAAAAAGATTTAGAATCATTAAAATGAATCGTTTTATTTCTGGATTAAAAGGAAAGCTTGGTTTTAATGGGATGCTTGTTTTTTTAAGAAGATAAAACGCTGAAAAACCTGCCATTAATATTTGCGCAATAACACTAGCGTATGCTGCACCCTCAATATGCATTGGTGCTAAAAAACCTTCTATTCCATAAACTAAAACAATGTCTAAAACAATATTTGATGCTGAACCAATAATAGCAATTATCATGGGATAGTAGGTGTTTTGTAAACCTCTAAATGCTCCAAAAACGGCAATGGTAAATAGTGTAAATGGAAACCCTAACACTCGTATTTTATAGTAGATAACTGAATAATCTAAAATTAAATCGGAGGCATTATAAAGTTTAAAAATCTGTTTTGCTATGGGATATGTTCCAAAAATAATAAGAATACTAAGTGAGGTAATTATAAAAATAGCCTGAGCTGGAAGGTTTTTAATGTTCTCTAGTTTATTAGCACCAACATATTGAGATACAATAGAAGAAATGGCGCTTCTGGTTTGTCCTAAAACCCAAATAAGCATAGATATAAATGTGGTAACTATACCAACGGCAGCTAAAGATTCTGTTGCGTTTATGTCTATATTTCCAATTATGGCAGCATCTGTTAATGATAAAATAGGTTCAGATACTCCAGAAATTAATGCTGGAATAGCCAGTTTGTTTATATATTTTAAACTGATGTTTGTATTCACAAGACTAGTTCATAACAGTGAAATGGATGTTCACTTTGTTTTGGGAAGTAGATATCGCCCAATTTTTTATAGCCACGAAGTTCATAAAACTTTTGATTTCTTTTGTTTTGTGAAAACGTATCTAATCGAACAGATTGATAATTATTTTTTCGAGCATAATCCTCAGCAAATTGCATGAGTTGTTGGGCAAAACCTTTGCTTTGTTGATCTGGATGAACAGCTAAACGATGAATGTAAATATTTTTTTCATTAGGTGTTAACCAAGAGATTGGAATATATTCCTCGTCCATAAACGTTGAAACTGTTACACAACCTATAATCTCATTTTCAATTTCTAAAACGTATAATTCTCCTCGGTTAGCATCATTTATAAAGGGTTTTTTATTAGGGTAGTATTCGTTCCATTGAAAAATATTTTTTGTAATCATAAAAGCCGCACATGCTTTTGTGACTTTAAGAATATTTTTTATATCTGCTACCGCTCCCTTTCGAATCATTTAATTATTATACTTTTGCATCAAATTTATTGTAAATTTAGCTTTTAAAGTTATAGATATGAAGAATATTTTAGTTCCAGTAGGCTCATCAAAAAATGCAGTAAGTCATTTACAGTATGCAGTAGATTTTGCTGCTGCTATTCATGCGAAAGTTTTTGTAGTACAAGTGTATAATGTTTATACCAAAGCTGGTACTATGATAAAAGTGGATAAAATTATTGAAAAGGAAAGTTTGGCTTTTTTAAAAGACTTAGTTTCTAAGGTTGATACTAAAGGTGTTGATGTTGTTATAAAAACCTTAAAAGGTAATTTAATTGATACATTAGAATTGGCATGTAAAGCAGCTGATGTTGATATGGTTTTAATTGAACCTAAGACCACATCAATTAAAGAAGAGGTGTACCTTGGAAAAACTTCTGGGAAAATTATAAAACAAATGGATGTACCTGCTTTAATTGTGCCAGAAGGTTATAAGTTCTCAAAACCCACAAATATTTTGATGGCTATAAAATCAGCTACAATTAAAAAGAAAAATGCGTTGCAACCTCTTAAAGATTTAAAATCGACATTTAAAACCTCTGTAAATTTATTATTGGTTAAAACACCGTTTTATAAAGCAGATGATTTTAATGTAAGTGAAGATTTAACAGCCATTATAAATAAAACAACAAAAACTGAAAATGCTACGACGTTTCAAGGTGTTTTAGAACATTTTCAATCGCATAATCCAGATATATTGTGCGTAGTGAGACGTAAACGTGGTTTTTTTGCTAAGAAATGGGAGAAGAATACCATTTTGAAAAAAGATTTTCATAGTAGTATTCCTGTGTTAGTTTTAAGTGGATTGAAATAACAAAATGGGGATGTAGCTCAGTTGGCTAGAGCGCTTGACTGGCAGTCAAGAGGTCGTCGGTTCGAATCCGATCTTCTCCACTTTAAAAAAGCAATATCTTTTGATGTTGCTTTTTTATTTGAATTCTTCGTTGTAAAACGTTGTAGCATCTTTAAGTGCCAACTCTAATAGTGCTACTTCTTTTTTTGTTCTTTCGCTACTCCAATTTAAAAGTAATGCTATATCTTTTGTAACACTATCTTTAAATTTGTAGATGCTGGCGATATCAAAATACAAGCGGCCAGTACGTCTTATAAAAAAGTCGTTAAGGCTATTTACCATTTCAAAATGCACACCAAACCAAGTCTCGGCTCTAATTAGATTTTCTAAGGGATTGAGAGATTCAAAATCATTTATTTTTTTAATGATAATATCTGCCTGTTTTCCATAATATCTGCACAAATAATTGGCATAATATGCTTCTGATATGCCTAA
The DNA here is from genome assembly GCF_947490405.1 of uncultured Algibacter sp. GTDB lineage: Bacteria > Bacteroidota > Bacteroidia > Flavobacteriales > Flavobacteriaceae > Algibacter_B. The sequence continues at coordinate 225,511 of NZ_CANLGU010000002.1, forward strand.
TTGCAGTAATTTATCTGTTAGCTCTTGTTGATATGCTGCTATATCTTCACTAGAGTTAAGTGGCGGTTGTACTAAAGAAATTGTTGCTGTAGTAGATTCTAGAAATGCACTCGTACTATTTTCTTTAGAATATGTTTTTAACACAGTTTCTAAAGCTCTATATGCTATTTTTCTGTAGCCTGTAAGCTTACCGCCAGCCATAGATATTAAGCCACTTTTTGATACGAATATTTCATCTTTCCTGGATAATTCTGAAGCCGACGTATTCTCTTCATGAATTAATGGTCTTAGTCCTGCCCAACTCGATTCTATATCGCTTAGTGTTAATTTTACAGTTTTAAATGTATTATTTATGGCGTTTAGTAGGTAATTGGCATCTTGTTGTGTAGTAACAATTCGATCTAAATCTCCAGAGTAATCAGTATCTGTAGTACCTACATAGGTTACGCGCCCTCTTGGAATAGCAAATACCATTCTACCATCAGACACATCAAAATACACCGATTGTTTTACAGGTAGTTTTTCAAAAGGAAATACCAAGTGCACGCCTTTAGTAAGGTGCAAACGCCTTTTATTAATAGAATTGTCTTTTTTTCTAATGGTATCTACCCATGGACCAGCTGCTGATAAATAACTTTTGGCTTTAACGGTAAATACCTCATTTGTGTTTATGTCTGTACAATTTAAACTCTCAATTTTTGAACTTGCATTATAGTTAAACGCAGTCATTTCACAATAGTTAATTATTGTTGCTCCAAATGCAGTTGCATTTTTTAAAATTTCAATTGCTAATCGCGCATCATCGGTTTTATATTCAGCATAAAGTCCGCCACCCACAACAGTTTGTTCATCTAGCAAGGGTTCTTGAGCGATGGTTTCTTGCTTATCGAGCATTTTTCTGCGATCTTCACCCTTAACATCAGCTAAAAAATCGTAAACCTTTAAGCCTAGTGCTGTCATAAGTTTACCATAAGTACCACCTTCAACCAGTGGTAATAGCATTTTTTGAGGTGTTACTAAGTGTGGTGCAAGATTGTGAACAATGGCACGCTCTGATCCTGATTCTCGAACTAAACTAATCTCAAAATTCTTTAAATAACGTAAACCACCATGAATAAGTTTTGTGGATTTATTACTAGTGCCAGAAGCAAAATCATTTTTTTCTACTAAACACACCTTAAGACCTCTTGCTGAAGCATCAAGTGCAATACCAGCGCCAGTAATGCCGCCGCCAATAATAGCTAAATCAAAAACTTCGGTTTTAAGTTTTTGTATTTGAGACGTTCTGTGTAAAATAGAAAAGTTTGATGTTTTCAATCTAAATTAATGTTTTATAAAGTCTACTATGAGCTTAATAGCTGCCTTTAATTCTTTCGAAATTGTTTTTTCTATCCAAGGATGTTTGGTATTAAATACATGGTCTGCATTTTCAATAATTTCTAATTTACTTTTTCCGTTCCATTTATGAAGTTGGTGAGCTTCATCTATTAATACACTTGTATCTGCATCTCCATGAATGATGAGATATGGAATTTTTAAATTGGAAACAGCTCGTTTTATGGTTAACCTGTTTTCATTTGCTTTGAAGTCTTCGTAAAATTGATAGAAATGTGGCATTTGTTGTTTTGTGCGTCCGTTTAAAACATATTTTACACCATCTTTTTTCCATTGTTCTAAATCTCCAACGGTTGAAGTGCGTTTACCATAAGCACAAACCCCTGCAAGACTAATCACTTTAGTAACACGAGGATCTTCTTCAGCTTTAATGGTTACAATACCGCCACCTCGACTGTGCCCTATTATATTGATGTTATCTGTGTCAATATTGGCTTTGAACTCAGAATTTTTAAAGACCCAATTAATCACAGATTCTAAATCATCAAGTTCTTTTGTATAATTATTATTCCCAAAAGCTTCTAAATCTGGAAAATCAATGGGCTGTTTTAAAGTCCCACCATTATGTGAAAAGTTAAATTTTATAAAGAAAAATCCAATTTCAGCAAATGTTTTTGCCATAATATCCCAAGCGCCCCAATCTTTGAAACCTTTATAACCATGACAAAAAATGACTATCGGTTTTTGTGTTACGTTTTCATTATAAAACACATCAGTTAATATTGGTTTTTTGTGCTTTCCTTCTACAATTATATTTTTTGATATTTTCATAATCAAACTTCTTTTTCTATAAAATCAATATTCTGATTACAAATTTCAGTAATTAATGATTTCAATTCAACTTCAAAGGCCAAAATAGTGTCTTTAGTAATTAAGGAGTCTTTTTTTCCTCTAGAACTTTCTTTTTTGGCAAACTTTAGGAATCCTGAATTCAGCTTTTTAAATGAGATAATTCCAGCCTCTAAGGGTAAATGAATTTGATTCGATTTATGCATCATGTAAGCATAAGTTAGCACTTGAAAACTCTTGCTATATTTTTTGTAATCTGAAGTGATATCTTCCCAATCTATAACTTCTACTTGATTTTGTTGTACGTTACCTGTTTTATAATCGATAATTCTTGTAACACCATTGTAGCTATCAACTCTATCTACTTTTCCAGTTAAGATTACTGGGAATTCTAAGCTAGGAATATTTATTTCAACTTCATTAGTAGCTTCAATTTGAAGAATTTTTATCTCGTTACCTATTTTGATATCCTCGATTTCAGCATTCAAAAAATTTAATACGTAGCGTTTTGCGATTTCAAATACTATAAGGTTTTTTCCTTTTGAAATATCACCTTGTTTATATTCATTTTTAAAATGAAACGCAACTTGTTTTTCAATTTTTGGCTTTAAACTTTTTATGCTGTTAACTGTTAAAATTTGATTTATGAGTGGCTTGTAAAAATCTTCTAGGGTATTATGAACCACTGTTCCTAGGGTATTAGCTGCAACGGTTTCCTCTACATCATCATATTCCCTAATTTTTAAAATCTTTTGATAATAAAAATCAATAGGGTTTCTCATATAATTGGTTAGAGACGATGGTGAAAATCCTTTTTTAGCAACCGAGAAAATATCTTTGAGCAAAACATCTGTTTTTTTGACAACCTTTAAGCTTTGCTTAACAACTGGCACTTTTGGCGCAACTATTTGGTGATTGATATTATGGATTCCCTCCAATTCAAGTTGGGTTAAAAATCGGCTTTTTTCGCCTCCCGTTAGCACATCTGCTTCTGTATTGTACAATATAAAAACATGTTTTGCGCGTTGTAAAAGTCTGTAAAAGTGATAGGTATATACTGCATCTTTTTCCTTGTAGGTTGGTAAGTTGTTTTCCAATTTTACATCAAACGGAATAAAAGAATTATTACTTTTTCCAGCTGGTAGAATACCTTCATTTACAGAAGAAATAATTACAGTTTCAAAGTCTAGAACACGAGACTCAAGCATACCCATTACCTGTAAACCTTGTAACGGTTCTCCTTGGAAATCTAAAGTTTCGCTACTTAAAAGCTCTTTATAAATACTGAATAGTGTTGAAATATCTTTTATATGCAGGTATTCTGAGTTTAATCTCGTCAATTCATTAAACAATTCATTAAAGCGGAATGCGTATTCTAATGCGAGTAAGTTTGATTTTTCATCCAGATAGGATTTTATGAACAATATGAGTTTTGAGCAACTCGCTAAAGCTATAGATGTAGAGTTGTTCCAACTAGAAAATAATAAATCTAAAATTTTATTTTCGCCCTCAATAATTTTCGTGAGTTTACCTTTATTTAAATAAACAAGGTTGTTACTATCTATTGTTTCAATAATTTTTGAAGCATTATCTGTACCATTTAACACCAGTAAAGGCCTTATAAACTGATGCGACAAAATATTGATAATATCTTTGTGGTAGAATGATTCTGAATTGGTTTTATGCAATTGAAAAAGTGCATCAAATAGAGATGCCATAGGGATTGACTTTAAAGGAAACCCCATGGTAACATTTAAAGCCTGAATGCTAGTTGGTAAAGAATTTAGTACTGGAATTAATAGGTTTTCGTCTCCTAATACAACGGCAGTACTATTTAAATGAGGATTTTCTTGTTGTAAGTCTTTTAGAATAGAACCTATGTATTTTGCTTGACCTATATTTTTAGGAATGCCAACAACAGATATGTTTTTGTCTTTTGAATAATTTTTTGTTATCCAGCTAAAAGTATTGTTTTCAAAGTATTTCCAGTTTTTTAAATGTGATTTGATGAATAGCGCTGCATCATGTTTTGGGTTACTTATGAATGTATCATCAATATCCCAGTAGATTTGAGCTAAATCATTTTGAAGTAATTCTTGAATAATGGATTCCTCAGCAGTATTTAGGGCATTAAAGCCAACAAACACGTGCTTTTTTTCTGAATTATTTTGAATATAAGCTTCAAGATTTTCAACAGCTTCCCTATAAATCAATCCTTGATATCCAATTTTCTTGTTAAGAAGTTGTGTTGTAAAATGCTGATAATAAGTATTCAATTTATTCCAAAAGGATAGATATTTTTTTATAAAATCAGTTTTGTTTCCTTCTACTGACCAATGTTTTAAGTCTTGAATAGCGCTTAAATAGTTAAAGATATTTTTTTGAGGAATTAAATAACGATCAATTTCATTAAAATCTTGAATTAGTATTTGAGCCCATTTTGAAAACGATTCAAAAGTGTCTCTATTTTTTTCTTTTGTTAAATGTGTGTAAGTAGAATAAAATTCAAAAAGAAGCTCAGTAGAGGAAATGGGTTTTAATTGTGATAGTTCTTCAACAAACTCTTCAATACTTAGAATAATTGGAGAGAATATGGTTTCATCAACAATTGATAATAGCACATTCTTTAAAAAAATTCCAGCTCTTTTACTGGGTAAAACAAATGTTAATTGGGATAGATTATTTTTGTTGTGTTGTAAATCTCTTAAAACATCATGAATGAAAGTCGTCATTGTATAAAAATAAAAAACGCTTCGGAAAACCGAAGCGTTTTTAGTAAACTTATTTATTTTAAATTAATTCAGCTGTTAATTATTTAGCTAAGTTAATTTCTACACGTCTGTTGTTAGCTCTACCAGCTCTAGTTTTGTTAGAATCAATAGGTTTAGATTCTCCATATCCAAGAGCAGATAATCTGAAGGCATCAATACCATTAGTTACTAAGTATTCTTTAACAGAATTAGCTCTAGAATCAGATAATCTTTGGTTTAATTTCTCGCTACCTACACTATCAGTATGACCTTCAACTGTAAATTTAGCAGTTGGGTATTCTTTAAGAATTCCAATAATGTCAGCTAATACAGCTTCAGATTGAGCTTTGATAGTTGCTTTACCAGTATCAAATAAGATAGTTTTAGCATATTCGTTTAATGTTTTTTGTACTTCAGCAGTAACTTCAGGACAACCGTTGTTTGCAACAGTACCTTTAACCTCAGGACATTTATCATCTTTATCTAAAACACCATCACCATCTGTATCTGGCCATGGACATCCTTTATTTGCAGAAGGACCAGCTTCGTTAGGACACTTATCATCAGCATCAGTTACACCGTCACCATCAGCATCAGGACAACCGTTTAAAGCTTTTAATCCAGCAACTGTAGGACAGTTATCTTTATTGTCAGCAATACCATCACCATCAGCATCAGGACATCCATTAAGTTCAGCTAAACCAGCTTCGTTAGGACAATCATCTTTACTGTCTTCGATACCATCACCATCAGAATCAGGACATCCGTTGAATGCTTCTAAACCAGCAACATCTGGACAAGCATCGTCTTTATCGTATATACCATCACCATCTGTATCCGTTCCACCAAATTTGATAGAAAGACCAGCAGAGTGTTGGAAATGTGTATTTAAGTAATCTTCAAAGGCATGTTTGTAAGCAGTTTGTAATGTTAAACCAACATTTTCGCTGAACCATACGTTTACACCAATAGTTCCATTTAATGTACCAGCACCAATTTCATCTACCCAAGTGTAACCACCACCTATTCCAACAAATGGATCGATAGTTTTTCCTTCTAAGATATTGTATTTGATAGTAGCGTCGATTGCATAATATGATAAATCATCAACGTTGTTAACTTCCTCAGGGACTAATTTGTCTCCATTTGCGTCAATTGCATCACCCCATTTTTCTATTTTGTTTAAAGATCCAGCAAGTCCAAAAGAGAAACCATCACTAAGATATTTAGATACAGAAATGGTTGATAAAGAAGGTAAAATGTTCCAGTGATCTGTGGCGTTAAATAATTCTTCTCCAAAAGAGTCACTAAAGTTACCACCATCGCCAGAAGGATATGCATCAACTGCATTTACTCCAATAGTAAGTTGCCATGGATTGTTTTTGTCTTGCGCATTTACGTTGCTATAAACAAGTACAAGCAACATAGCGAACAATAATCTGCTAAGATTTTTCATATTCAAAAGTTTAATTTTTAAGTGTTAATTGTGAACAAAAGTAAGTTGTTAAATGTTATTAACAAAGACAAATATATAAAAATATTAAACATTACACTGAGTCCTATTAATGATTACTTTAACTCATATACTAGTTAAGAATGAGTTTAGATAACATTTAGATGCTTTCCAACCTTAATAAACGCAGTAATAGCCTTGTCTAAGTGTTCTTTTGTTTGAGCTGCGGAAAGTTGAACCCGAATTCTAGCTTTCTCTTTTGGGACTACTGGAAAAAAGAAGCCTATTACATAAATACCCTCGATTAAAAGCATGTTTGCCATAGTTTGAGATAGTTTTGCATCGTATAGCATCACTGGAACTATAGCAGAATTACCATCTACGATATCAAAACCAGCTTTTTTCATGCCTTTTTTGAAGTAATTCGTGTTCCATTCTAAAGTATCTCTTAATTCTGTGTTATTTGCTAACATATCAAATACTTTAATTGATGCACCAACTATTGCTGGTGCAAGAGAATTTGAAAATAAATAAGGTCTAGAACGTTGGCGTAACATATCAATAATCTCCTTTTTACCTGTAGTATAACCACCCATAGCGCCACCTAAAGCTTTACCAAGAGTTCCTGTAATAATGTCAATTCGGTTTAAAACACCTTTTTCTTCAAGAGTTCCTTTGCCTGTTTTTCCTATAAAACCAGCTGCATGACATTCGTCAATCATAATTAAAGCATCATATTTATCTGCCAAATCACAAATTTCATCTAAAGGAGCTATTAACCCATCCATAGAAAAAACACCATCTGTAACAATTATTTTAAACCTAGCACCATCTGAATTAGCGTCTATAAGTTGCTTTTCTAAATCTACCATATCGTTATTTTGATACCGATACCTAGCAGCTTTACACAAACGTACACCATCAATGATGGATGCATGATTTAGTGAGTCAGAAATAATAGCATCTTCTTTAGTAAGTAAAGGTTCAAAAACACCTCCATTAGCATCAAAAGCAGCAGCATATAATATAGTATCTTCAGTTTGATAAAATTCTGCTATTTTTTGCTCTAAAGTTTTGTGGATATCTTGAGTGCCGCATATAAAACGTACTGAACTCATACCAAATCCATGCGTATCCATGGTGTCTTTTGCTGCCTGAATTACTTCAGGATGTGATGATAACCCTAAATAGTTGTTAGCGCAAAAGTTTAGTACGGTTTCACCTGTATTTAAAGTAATTTCGGCACCTTGTGCAGAGGTAATAATACGCTCTTCTTTATAAAGCCCGTTTTCTTTTATAACTTGCAGTTCTTTTTGAAGATGATTTTTCAGTTTTCCGTACATTTTATTGCGTTTTATGCAAATTTAAATATCTTTTACTAAAATATCATCATTTATGTAGACAAGAATCTTCTTTTTAATGCTTATTTTCATGGCTTCTAAAACATCTTGGTAAGATTGCAATTGTTGCTCATGTTTTTTGTCTTGTTCTCCTGTTTTATAATCTATAATAACTGCTTCATTTTTTGAATTAATTACAATTCTATCAGGTCTTAAAATAATGCCATCTTTTGAAATAATGTCGCGTTCATTATAAATGGTGTAGTTTGAAGTATAATAATCTTGAAGTTTAGGATGTACCAATAAATTTTTAATAATTTTTCCAACAGCTTTGGCTTGTTCGGTATTTATTATGGAAGATTTCAAGAAATCATCAATTACAAAATTAACATCATCACTGGTTTTAATTTGAGCCATAATATTATGGATTAGGTTTCCTTTCTCAATGGCCTTTTGTTGATATGTATCCCAAAGTAATCCAGACTTTGTAATAACCTTTATATTATGGTCTTCTTTGGCAGTTGAAATAAATTCTTGTTGAAATTGCATGTTGTTTTCATCAATCGAGTCTTTAGAAGTTTTTTCTGGATTTCCAAAACTATAATTAACTTTTGTATCGTCCCAAATATCTTTATATTGAAGGTAATTTATCAATAAATCAGAATACTTCTTTGGATTGGTAATACCTTTAGATGATATGTTTTTTGTTGAAATGATATGTATTTGTTCAATGGCACGAGTTAACGCTACGTAGAGTAAATTAATATTATCTAATTCTTGTTCAGATTGGTGTTTATTGTATATGCGCAACCCTTCATCACCATAATTTTCAAAATCCTTATTGTAGTTGAGAAGTGTATGTGAAAACCCGTTAAATTGCTTTTTATCTAAACTAAACCATTCTTTAGGCTCAAGTTCTCGATAAATATCTAAATCTGCATAGGGAAAAATCACCACAGGAAATTCTAGTCCTTTGGATTTATGTATGGTCATTATTTGCACAGCATTTTGGCCTTGAGGCGAAATAATACTTAAGCTATCTTTTTTCTTATCAAAGTATTCTAAAAAAGTAGAAATATCGGAGCCTTTTTTTTGCGAAAAGTCCAAAACAACATCCAAATAAAACTGAATGTAGGCATTGGATTGTTTTACTAAATTAAAACCTCTAACAATCGTTTCAGCTAATTCATATAGCGGAAGTTGTAATAGAATATTAATATCAATGTAAACGTTGAATATATCAAGACTTTTTAAAAGTTTTTCAGCAGAAAGATTGATGTATTTTGAGAAAAAATCATGTTTATCTTCAATATTGAAAAGGACAGTTAAATAATTTAGAACCTTAATTTTAACCTCATTATTTTTTGGTTGAATCAATAATTGTAATACATTATTTATAAAGGCAACCTCAGGTGAATTGTTAATCAATAAGGTTTCAGAAGATATTATTGAGATATTATTTTGGCTCAAATAATCAGCAATAGCAACACCCTCCTTTTTCTTTCTAACTAAAACACAAATATCTTGAAGATCAAATCCTTTTTTTAAACAATGGTTAATGGTATTAAAAACCGATTCTGTAAAAATTTCATCTCTATCATCGTCTTTTTCAATGTCTAAAAAAGAGAGCGATACATAACCTTCATGGTTTTTGGTTATATTTTGATGAGCGTTTTCGTAAAGTGCTGAATAATCTTTATTATTAAAAACCTGATATGATAAGAATTTAAAAAACTCGTTATTAAAATCTACTATAGTTTTGGAACTTCTATAGTTTTCTTCAAGGTTTTTAACATCTTGCTCAACTTGAAAAGGCTTACTTTTTTTATTAAACAAATCAATAAATTGTTCTGCTTTACCACCTCGCCAACGATAGATAGCTTGTTTTGCATCCCCTACAAGCATTGTGCTACCGTTTGCGGCAGATAGAGAATTGTCTAACAACGGAATTAAATTCTCCCATTGCATCACAGAGGTGTCTTGAAATTCATCAATAAAATAATGTTTAAATTTTTCACCTAAACGCTCGTATATAAAAGGTGTGGGCTGTTCAGCTATTTCATTGCTAATAATGGAATTAAACTCAGAGATTAACATTTTGTTTTGTTCTTCTTTGAGCAATTGTAGCTCATTATTTATAACCTTTAAAACCGATAAAGGCGTTACATTTTTATAAAATGCTTTTAAAAACTTTAAATAAAAAAAAGCTTGTTTTGTTGCATTAAAACTTGCTGCTAATTTTGGTTGTATTTGTTCAATTATAGCCGCTATAGTATCTGTAACCCTTTTAGGGTAAAGCGTTTTAGTTTCAATATCTTCTTGCCACTTAGTTCCAAAACTTACAGTAAAATTTCTATTGGCTAATTTTTCAAAGTGTTTAGGTAAAAAACTACTCGAAAAGTCTTTAAATTCTAATCCAGATTCTTCTATTAACTCTAGTATAGTTATGGCATTGTCAACAATATTATTTTCTAACTCAGAAATTTCCTTTTTCAATTGGGATTTAAGCAATTTAAAATCGTTCAAGGTTTTCTCCTCCAAACTATTTACATAAGGCATGTCGTTTTCATTCACTAAAAGTTTAGCAATCTTATTAAAATCAAAAGCTATATCCCAACTCTTATCATCATCTGCTTTTTCAATAGCAAAATCAACTAAAATTTTAGTAAGAGTATCATCATTTCCAGCTTTAGCAATTAAACTATCAACCGCTTCATTCAATAATGCATCCTGGTCTAATTCTACCTCAAAATTTAGAGGCAATCGTAAATCATGGGCAAATGTTCTAATGAGTTTATGAGTAAATCCATCAATAGTAGAAATATCAAAAGCCGCATAATTATGTAAAATACTATTCAATAAACTTTTGGCTTTCCTGTGTAGTTTTAAGGGCTCTATTTCCAGTTCGTTGCTAATACTCTCAAACATAGTATCATTACTTTTTAAAACCGTTTCATCTGCAAAGGTTTTAAGCGTGTCTATAATACGTGCCTTCATCTCTGCAACGGCCTTATTGGTAAAGGTTATAGCTAGAATATGTTTAAAAGGTTCAGGATGGTTTGACTTAAATAAAATCTTCAAATATTCTTTTACAAGCGTGTATGTTTTTCCGCTTCCTGCCGAGGCGTTGTAAATGGTAAAAGGCGATGGTTGTAGCATGAAGATTGATTTGCTTACAAGATAAAAACTATCAATGGTTTCATAACAATTTATTATTTTTTATTGCCCCGTTTTATGCGTAAATTTGAAAGAAATTAAATATTAATAAATTAAAACAAAATAATTATGGCTTTCGAATTACCGAAATTAGGATATGCTTATGACGCCTTAGAACCTCATATAGATGCGAGAACAATGGAAATACACCATTCTAAGCATCATGCAGGGTATACAAGTAAATTAAATGCTGCCATTGAGGGTACAGATTTAGATGATAAATCTATAGAAGATATCTTAACAGGTTTAGATATGGAAAATAGCGGTGTAAGAAATAATGGAGGTGGCTTTTACAACCACTCGTTGTTTTGGGATGTTATAAATCCAGAAGATAAAGGATATTTATCAGGAGATTTAAAGGATGCTATTGAAGCAGCTTACGGATCAAAAGACGATTTTATTGATGCATTTTCAAAAGCAGCAGCAACCCGTTTTGGTTCAGGGTGGGCTTGGTTGTGCGTGCACAAAGGTGGTAAAGTAGAAATTTGCTCTACGCCAAATCAAGATAACCCATTAATGCCAGGAGTAAGCTGTGGTGGAACTCCAATTTTAGGACTTGATGTTTGGGAGCATGCTTACTATTTAAATTACCAAAACCGTCGTCCAGATTACATAAAAGCATTTTTTAGTGTTGTAAATTGGAATGAAGTTGAAAAACGTTACGCAGACGCAAAGTAATTATATTCTATATTTTAAATACAAAAGCAAATTCAGAAATGGATTTGCTTTTTTTTTGGCGTTACCCAAGGGTCGGGCTATCCGCTACAAGTCCTCGCACCTCTCCCGATAGCTATCGGGATCAGGCTGTGGGCTTTCCTCTTCTATCCCTAACGCACTAATCCGCCAATAACAATCATATTGGTTTTAATAAAATCTAATCAAAAGGCGTTTATGTATAAAAAGATAATAATTACAATTACCTGAAGAATTAATAAATGCTCTTATAGCAATTTCAAAAAAGAAATATTATAAAATGAAAAAGGTGAACAGATGTTCACCTTTTTGCCCCAAATCTACCATAAACTTAACCTACTTATGTTATGGTGGTTCAAATATATGATGACGATACAGGATGTTAAAATATTTTAGTTAAACGGCGTATATATTGGCTTAAAAGAGATTCTGACGGATTATTAAGATAAACTGCGTTAGCTTAAAAAATAGCGGTAAAAAACAAAAAAGGGCATAAAAAAAGGCGAACAGATGTTCACCTTTTTTTGCCCCAAATCTACCATGAACTTAACCTACTTATGTTATGGTGAGACCAATTTATGTGTATTTTAAATATTCTGTGTTTTTTTTAGATAAAACGCATTTTTTTGGGATGAAATACGTGGTTTACGGTTTTACCGCATGAAAATTGCTAATTTCATAATTAATAGGCACGTTCTTTATTGCCTTCATAAAAGTTTATAAAGGCTCGATTTACCACTCTATTTCCCCCAACCGTTGGATAGTTTCCAGTAAAATACCAGTCGCCTAAATGCTCTGGACAAGCTTTATGTAAATTCTCTACAGGCTGAAATATAATTTTCACTTCAGCATTCACAGATTCATCACTAAGTAACTCCGAAATTTTATCAGAGATTTGCTCATCAGTAAACGGGTCATAAATTTCTTTTACAAAGTTTTGTACGTATTTATCTTCTAACTCAGTTTGAGTAATACATTTATCGTACACCTTTTCAACAGTATCATACTTGCCAGCATCTTTTAGAAGTTCCAGAGTAGCTCTAAAGGCCACTAAATCTTCTAATCTAGCCATATCAATACCATAACAATCTGGATATCGAATTTGAGGTGCAGAAGATACAACCACAATCTTTTTTGGACTCAGACGGTCTAGCATTTTCAAGATACTTTTCTTCAAGGTTGTACCACGTACAATACTATCATCAATAATTACTAAGTTGTCGTTTGGTTTTATAACACCATAAGTAACATCGTAAACGTGGGCAACCAAGTCATCCCTACTACTATCTTCAGTAATGAAAGTTCTAAGTTTTACATCTTTTATTGCTATTTTCTCTATCCGAGTACGTTCGGATAAAATCTCTGTAACTTTTGCTGCAGATAAAGAGCGTTGTCCGTTTAAAATTTCTGCTGTTTTTGTTTTATTAATAAACGCTTCAGCAGTTTCAATCATTCCAAAAAATGATGTTTCTGCTGTATTCGGAATATATGAGAAAACCGTATTTTTTGTGTCGTTTTCAATAGCTTCAAGAACTCTAGGCATTAATAATTTACCCAACATTTTACGCTCTTGGTATATCTCGGCATCACTTCCTCTGGAAAAATAAATGCGCTCAAAAGAACACGATTTTTTTTCTAAAGGTTCAAGGATTTGCTTTAATCTAACCTCTCCAGATTTTTTAGTAATTATGGCTTGTCCGGGTTGTAACTCTTTAACATCATCAAAGTTTACATTAAAAACAGTTTGAATTACTGGACGTTCTGATGCTACAACTACAATTTCATCATCTTTATAATAATATGCTGGACGAATTCCTGCTGGATCTCTTAACACAAAAGAATCTCCATGGCCAATGAGTCCTGCCATGGCATAACCACCATCCCAATTTTTTGCAGCACGTCTTAATATTTTTGCAACTTTTAAACGCTCTGCAATTAATGGAGATGCATCTCTTTTATTGTAACCTTCTTTTTTTAGGTCTTTGTAAATTTTACTAACAGCATCATCTAGAAAATGACCAATTTTTTCCATGATGGTTATGGTATCAGTATATTCTTTTGGGTGCTGTCCGAGTTCTATAAGGTTGCTAAAAAGTTCTTTAACATTGGTCATGTTAAAGTTTCCAGCCATAATTAAATTTCTATGCATCCAATTGTTTTGCCTTAAAAATGGATGAACACTTTCTACACTATTTTTTCCAAATGTACCGTAACGCACGTGTCCTAATAAAACTTCTCCTATATATGGAAGATTTCTTTTTTGGGCTGCTACATCATTTTTGTATTCTGGATGTGCCTCAAATTCTTTATTAACCCTTTCGTTAATTTGCGCAAAAATATCTTGAATAGGTTGCTGTGCTATGGAACGAACTCTACTAATATAACGTTGTCCGGGTTTAGTATCTAATTTTATACTTGCAAAACCAGCACCGTCTTGTCCACGATTGTGCTGTTTTTCCATCATTAAATACATTTTGTTTACACCATAAAATGCGCTACCATATTTTTCCTTATAAAACTCTAAAGGTTTTAAAAGTCTTATCATGGCAATTCCACATTCGTGTTTTAAGGCATCACTCATATTATAAATTAAAAAACGCCCTCTATTTTAGAGCGCGTTGGTTTATGTTAATTCTATTTCAAATTGTGTTAGCTGCTTAAACTGTAATAAGCGTTTGTGTACTTCACTATTTGATAAATTTTGCATGCGTTCTGTTCCAAATTTTTCGACGCAAAAAGAAGCCAATGTAGATCCGTAAATAACCGCTTTTTTCATATTTTCAAATGAATAATCGTGAGTTTTAGTTAAATAACCAGCAAAACCTCCTGCAAAGGTATCACCTGCTCCTGTAGGATCAAAAACTTCCTCCAAAGGTAAAGCTGGAGCATAAAACACATGATCGTCATGAAATAATAAAGCACCGTGTTCTCCTTTTTTTATAACGACATATTTAGGCCCCATTTCATGAATTTTTCTGGCAGCAACAACCAAAGAGTATTCTCCAGTTAATTGTCTAGCTTCTTCATCATTTATGGTAATGACGTCAATACGCTTTATAACATTTAATAAGTCATCTAGCGCACAATCCATCCAAAAATTCATGGTATCCAAAATCGCCACCTTTGGTTTAGTTGTCATCTGGTCTAAAACACTAGATTGTACAATAGGGTGTAAGTTACCTAACATCACTACTTCAGCGTCTTTGTAAGCTTCAGGAACTATAGGATTAAAGTCTGCAAGTGTATTTAATTCTGTTACTAAAGTATCACGAGAATTCATATCGTTGTGATAGCGTCCACTCCAAAAGAATGTTTTACCTTCTTTTACAATTTCTACGCCAGAAACATCAATATTTTTGTTGGATAATAAATCTAAATAATCTTGCGGAAAATCGCCACCAACAACTGAAACAGCAGCGGTATTAATATTAAAGTGAGAAGCTGCAAGACCTATGTAGGTAGCTGCTCCACCAAGGATTTTATCGGTTTTTCCAAAAGGTGTCTCAATAGCATCAAATGCCACAGTACCTACAATTACTAATTTACTCATAAATGAGATGTAGAATTAAGCTGCAAATATAAGTCTTTTTATAGATTACTTGAACTATATTTTTCAACAGGTAGCGTTTTGAATAGTATTAAATAATTATGTGACTTTTTAGAAAATACTGTGTCATATAATCAAATGCTATTTATCAATTTAAAAATCGAGGGATGTAATTTATTACATTCCTCTTTTTTCTTTTTAAGAAGATTTATCTTTTAAATCTTGTAATACACTAAAGGTTTTATAAGGACCTTTTACTAAAAGTTTATTTACAATAAAAGGCGGTAAGCTTCCTTCAGGATCTAAGTAAAGTTGTTGAGTAACCATGGTTTTATTGTTCTTTTCTTCTAAAAGCCAAAAACCCATTAAATCCTTAATTCGTATTGTTTTATTTTTTTTTGGAATTTGGTTTGGAGCACTTTCTAAATAGAGCTTAATTTTTTTGTCAGAGAGTTTTTCTATAGTTAATAAGGTTATAATATCTCTATCTTTTATAGGCCAAGGGAAAGATTTATGGACATAAAATAAATGTTGATTTTTACTTATTGATTTTAGATAATAACTTATCTCTGATGGGCACTCATCATAATATTCTGGAGCTTCCAATAATTCATTTAAAACATTTTCTATGGATGTGTCTATGATTGTAGTGGCCTTGTATTCATCAAAAGGAATATTTGCCTTGGGTCTCGTATAAATTTTTATACCTTTTTCTGCCTTCTTTAACACCCAAGAATCTTGAGAATACCCATTACAGAAACTCATCAAAATTAAAATGAGACTAACTAAATTTTTCCAAACTGTCATAATATAATTTTATGGTTAATTTAGTTGTCTTCGTTAGCCATACATTACATTTTTTAACAAGATTTTGTTATTTTCTACCAAAATCTGCAGGGATTTCTCCCCAAGCTTTGGTCTCCCATTTAACTATAGTAGTGTTATATGTGTTGTTTTTTAACCAGTCAATCGCTCTATCAATCAAGTCAAAGACAGGTTTGTTTTTTTTATTGCGCTCTAGTTTTGTATTACAGTTTTTCTTTTTTATCCAACTCATAGCCGTTCTAGAGTCGGTATAAATAATACGATTACTTTTATTTTTTTTTAAAAGCGCTAAGCCATGGACAATAGCTAGAAATTCACCAATATTATTAGTGCCTTCTTCAAAAGGTCCTTGAATAAAGAGTTGCTTTTTGGTTTTTGTATCTACGCCACGGTATTCCATTATTCCCGGATTTCCACTAGATGCCGCATCAACCGAAATAGAATTGTAGTTAGGCTGCCCTATTTTTTTAAGTTGTGTGTCTGAAAGCTCACTAGTAAACTTTTTGCTTTTTCCTATATAATCTTTGTAGTTGCCTTTTAAGGCTTTTTTCGCAGCCTCAAATGTTGAAAACGATTTATATTGTGCGCCTTGAAAATCTTTTATTTGAGCTTTACAGTCGTCCCAAGATTCAAAAACACCAGTATGATGGCCTTTCCAAACGGTATAATATTTCTTCTTTTTCTTAGATCCCATTTTTGTCATTCCTGTGAGCACAGGAGCCTATCGCTTTAGGTGTTAGTTACTCATTCAACAATTTTTCAACAACTTTAGGAAAGTATTCCATCTCCAATTCATGAATTTTAGCAGCGACATCCTTGGCTGAATCATTATTATCAACATTACACTTAGCTTGAAAAATTATAGCCCCCTCATCATAATGCTCATTTACATAATGAATTGTAATTCCTGTTTTAGGTTCTTTATTAGCAACCACAGCTTCGTGAACATGCATGCCATACATGCCTTTGCCTCCGTATTTAGGAAGTAAAGCGGGATGAACATTAATGACTTTGTTGGGAAACACATTTAAAATGGCTTCTGGAAACTTCCAAAGAAACCCAGCTAAAATAATTAAATCGGGATTTGAAGCTTTCAATATATTCAACACATCATCTGTTTTATAAAATGCTATTTTGTTGAAAGACAACGCACTAACTTTTAGTTGTTTTGCACGCTCTAAAACTTTGGCATGAGGATTGTTAGTGAGTACTTGAATAACAGACGCATTATCGCTGTTGTGAAAAAACTTAATTAAATTTTCAGCATTACTTCCACTTCCGGACGCAAAAATTACAATACGTTTCATTTTACAGACTATAGTGTTAAAATTGTTCAAACAAAAAAAGGAATAATTATTAACAATTAGAAGGTAAAAACTAAATTCTTCAAAGTTATTTTAGTAAATTGGAAGCACATTTTTATAGTAAAAGTGTGTTTTAAAATAAAGTTTTTTATTTTTGCCAACTAATTAAAACATTAAAATTAAAAGATTATGTCAGACATTGCATCAAGAGTAAAAGCGATTATCGTAGACAAGTTAGGAGTAGATGAAAACGAAGTTGTAACTGAAGCTAGCTTCACTAACGATTTAGGAGCAGACTCTTTAGACACTGTGGAATTAATTATGGAGTTCGAAAAAGAATTCGATATTCAAATACCAGATGACCAAGCTGAAAATATTGCTACAGTTGGTCAAGCTATTTCTTATATAGAAGAAGCAAAATAAGTAAAACAATCAAAATACTTTATGGAATTAAAGCGAGTTGTAGTCACAGGATTAGGCGCTTTAACGCCAATTGGTAATACCAAAGATGAATATTGGGAAGGACTAATTAGTGGTAAAAGTGGAGCTGCGCCTATAACATATTATGATACCGAGAAGTTTAAAACAAAGTTTGCATGCGAACTTAAAAACTTTAACGTAACAGACTTTTTAGACAGAAAAGAGGCTCGTAAAATGGATAAGTTTGCACAATATGCTATGGTAGCAGCAGACGAGGCCATTGAAGATGCTAAATTGAATCTTGATGAGGTCAATAAATTACGTGTTGGTGTTATATGGGGAGCAGGTATTGGAGGATTAGAAACCTTTCAGCAAGAAGTTTTAAACTTTGCTGCGGGTGATGGTACACCAAGATTTAACCCGTTTTTTATTCCAAAAATGATTGCGGATATCGCACCAGGTAACATCTCTATAAAACATGGTTTTATGGGGCCAAACTATACAACGGTTTCTGCTTGTGCATCCTCTGCTAATGCTATGTTTGATGCTCTAAACTCTATACGTTTAGGACATACAGATGTTGTGGTAACAGGAGGTAGTGAAGCAGCAGTAACCATTGCTGGTATGGGTGGATTTAACGCTATGCATGCCCTATCTACTAGAAATGAAAGTCCAGAAACAGCTTCCAGACCTTTTGATGCTACCAGAGATGGTTTTGTTTTAGGAGAAGGAGCAGGAGCACTAGTTCTAGAAGAATACGAACATGCAAAAGCTAGAGGAGCAAAAATATATGCTGAATGTATTGGAGGAGGATTATCTTCTGATGCACATCATATGACTGCCCCCCATCCAGACGGTATTGGTGTTATAGCTGTAATGAAAAACTGCCTTGAAAACGCAGGGTTAAAGCCAGAAGATGTAGACCATATTAATACACATGGAACATCTACACCTTTAGGCGATGTTGCAGAACTTAAAGCAATTTCAGAAGTATTTGGTAGTCACGCTAAGAATATAAATATCAACTCAACAAAATCAATGACAGGTCACCTTTTAGGTGCTGCTGGAGCTATTGAAGCCATTTCGGTTATATTGGCCATGGAGAACGGTATTGTACCTCCAACAATTAACCACACTACAGTAGATGAGAATATTGATCCTGAATTGAATTTAACTTTGAATAAGGCTCAAAAGCGTGATGTAAAAGTAGCAATGAGTAATACATTTGGATTTGGCGGTCACAACGCTTGTGTATTATTCAAGAAAATAGATTAAATCCCGAATGAAAAACATTCGTAACATACTAAATTCCCGTTTTAAACGCAACGGGAATTTTTTTATGGAATTAACTAAAATATTAGGTTTTAAACCCAAGAAAATTAAATTCTACAAAAAGGCCTTTACGCATCGCTCCATGAATATAAGAGACGGTAAAGGAAATCCATTTAATTACGAGCGTTTGGAGTTTTTAGGTGATGCCATGTTAAGCTCCGTAATTGCATCACATTTATATCTAGAAGTTCCTAGTGGTGATGAAGGATATTTAACTAAAATGCGCTCTAAAGTAGTAAGTAGAGAACATTTAAATGAGTTAGGCAAAGATTTAAAACTCATTGATTTAGTGAAGAGTAAGATTCCTCCTGGACAATTTGGAGATAATATTCATGGAAATTTATTTGAAGCTCTAGTTGGTGCTATTTTTTTAGATAAAGGCTATAAATATTGTGAAAAATTCATTTACAATAAGGTAATCATTCCCTATGTAGATATAGAAACTTTAGAAGGTAAAGTTATTAGTTACAAAAGCTTATTGATAGAATGGTGCCAAAAAGAAAAAAAGACTTTTGGTTACAATGTTTATGAAGATACAGGTAATGATGATGTTAGGCATTTCTCAGTAAAATTATCTATAGACGAAAAAGTAATAGCAAAAGCCAGAGCTACATCAAAGAAAAAAGCTGAAGAAAAAGCTTCAAAACGAGCATTTTTTGCTTTCCAGAGCAGAATGTCTAAAATGATTTAATCTACTCATTTCCCTTTATTTCACTATAACGTTTTAGTTGTTTTTCTCGTTAAGAATAGCATAAACTTAACATAACTCACCGTTATAAATACTATATTTACGAAATTTAAAATAAGTTATGGCTGTTCACAAACTTATTCTTGATGATGCTTTTGATGAAGCGTTATATACCTTAATAGCAATACATTGTAGATTGGAAGATTATCGTTTAGCGTACCTTTTAAATCAACATTTGGGAATAACACTATCTAGAAAAAAATCAGATATAGATTATAACGACGGACAGGTTTCCTATTCTATTTTCGAATGGGAAGATCAAAAACAACTAATAACCTGGAGTTTGGTGTCAAATATTTGTAAAATCGAAGAACTCCAACAATCAGATTATAAATCGTTATTCGATAACCAACAAAAAATAACCAAAACATTTCAATTATTACCAGAATACAAAACGGTAAACTATTTTTTAAAAATAGATAGCGAATTCAGTTTTAGTAAAGAAAAATATATTCTCGACAGTATATTAAAAATACCACAAATTGCAACCGCTTACAGTGTGGATTCTAGTACATTGAAATCTAAAGATAATTTAATATTTAGCTAATGGCAGTGGATAAGAAAACAAAAATAGTAGCAACTCTCGGACCCGCTACAAGTACAAAAGAAGTTTTAAAGGGCATGCTTGAAGAAGGTGTTAATGTATTTAGAATAAACTTTTCTCATGCTGATTACAACGATGTGAAAGAGCGCATCCAAATGATACGTGAATTAAACGAAGAATATGGCTTTACCGCTGCAATTCTTGGAGACTTACAAGGGCCTAAACTTCGTGTAGGTGTAATGAAAGAGGAAGTTGTTGTAAACCCTGGAGATGAAATAATTTTTGCTACAGGAGAGCGTTTTGAAGGTACTAAGGAGCGTGTGTATATGACCTATGAAAGGTTTCCTCAAGATGCAAAACCAGGAGAACGGATTCTTTTAGATGATGGAAAGTTAATTTTTGAAGTGGTTTCAACAGATAAAAAATCTGAAGTTAAAGCTAAAGTTATTCAAGGTGGGCCGTTAAAATCAAAAAAAGGTGTGAACCTACCAAATACAGATATATCTCAACCAGCTTTAACTGAAAAAGATATTGATGATGCTATTTTTGCTATAAGCCAAGAGGTAGATTGGTTAGCATTATCTTTTGTACGTCATGCAGAAGATTTAATGCAACTTAGAGATTTAATCGCTAAACATGCCGATCATAAAATTCCAATCGTTGCTAAAATTGAAAAGCCTGAAGCCGTTGAAAATATCGATAAAATCGTTGCACACTGTGATGGTTTAATGGTAGCCCGTGGCGATTTAGGTGTAGAAGTTCCAGCGCAAGAAGTTCCACTTATTCAAAAACAATTAGTGCTGAGAGCCAAAAAAGCTAGAATTCCAGTAATAATTGCTACGCAAATGATGGAGACTATGATAGATAGTTTAACACCAACACGAGCAGAAGTAAACGATGTGGCAAATTCTGTAATGGATGGCGCAGATGCTGTAATGTTATCAGGAGAAACCTCAGTTGGTCAATATCCTGTACAGGTTATTAGGCAAATGGCTAATATTTTAAAAAGTGTAGAGAGCTCAGATTTAATTAAAGTACCACAATTGCCGCCTCACATTCGTACCAACCGTTACATTACAAAATCAATATGTTACCATGCCGCTAATATGGCAAACGAAATTAATGCAAAAGCCATTTCAACACTAACCAATAGTGGGTATACAGCATTTCAAATTTCAGCTTGGAGACCATCATGTCATATTTTAGTATTCACATCAAACAAACGTATCTTAACACGTTTAAGCTTACTTTGGGGCGTGCGTGCATTTTATTACGATAGGTTTGTAAGCACCGATGAAACCATAGAAGATGTAAATGCTATTGCCTGTAAAAAAGGCTATTTAGATGTTGGCGATATGCTAATTAGTTTAGCAGCAATGCCAATACAAGATAAAGGGATGGTTAATACCCTTCGTGTTACAGAAATTCAAACCTGTAACTTTTAAATCTATAGTAAATATTTGGGCGTTACCACAAGGGTCGCGCTATCCACTATATCTTTTAAATAGAAAAACCTGCTTATAAAGCAGGTTTTTCTATTTAAAAGGATGCCGTTTCTATCGCTAACGCACTTGTTTGTTAAGTTTTGTTTTTAAATTGAAAGTTGGTCTATTTTTGGGAAGGTTCGTTTAACGGTCTAGTGTATGATTTCGTTGCGTGTTTAAGCACTAAAGTTAGCAAATAAATCACATATAGAAAGTCCGCGAGGACTTTCGTAAGTAGGCTATAACTAGCAATGAATTATACACATTGTTACCTACCGTTTTTTATCTCAATTTTATTTTCCTCTACTAAAGCTAAAATCATTAATGCGGCCGATTCTGCTTGGTTTATTCCCCATCTTATGAGGTTGTTATAATATCCATCGGAAGTTTTGCTAAAAGCTACCATTCTCCCTCGACATTTACAGATAGACATATACGGTTCATTAATAACTTCTGTTCTTTGAAAGGTTACGTTTGCAAAGTCATAAGTTCCTTGTTCAGGTTTTCCTAATTTGTCATATCCAGTAGAATGAGCGATAAAAGTGTTTTCATCAACCTCAATATGTTCAGGTATGTACTTGACTATTTCCTCGAATGTGTATGCATTACAAAGAAAATCTTTTTGGTTTTTAGTATCAACCATTCTAATTTCATAAGAATCTCCTTTTTGATAATAACCAAATATACTCTCATCTGTTAATCCAATATTATAAATTTTCAAAGCGGATTCGATAGGCAACACAATCGATGATAAATTTGGTTTTAATTCATTATTTGATTCTTTTTCTACCGTTTTTCCTAAATTAAAAACCATTTGACCATCTTTGTGTCCAACACCCTCAATATGAGCAAAAACTGGTTGTTGTTTAGCAGTTGCGCCTGTTCCCTTGGCTACAGCAGTTGCAAGTTCAGCGACAGAAAAAGTATTTTCTGAATTTTGCTTTAGAAACTCGTTTAGTATTATAGAAAAAGGGCTACCGCTACCTGGTTTTCCGTCAGATACTTTTTCATCTCTACCAGAAGCCAAAACCCATCGCGATTTATTTTCGTTAAGTTTTGTGTAATGAAATTCTACACTTGACCTAGTTTGGGACAATAAAGTTCCAGAAAAGCAAGAATCAATTATGAGAAATATATGTTTGGCGTCTATTCCTAAAATCGTATCTATTATAGTTGAATTTGGAATGTAATCACTAATTGAATTTCCTGCATTTTGTGGAATCCAAAACCCTTTTTCAGTTTTAGGATGAAGAGAACCGTGTCCTGCAAAATGTATTATTAGATTGTCATTTTTGTCTGTTAAAACTGATAGTTGATTTAAACTTTCTATAATTGTTTTTCTTGTTGCTTGTTCATTTATTAACGATTCCATTATTAATTCAAAACCATATTCCTTGGTCAAAATTTCTTCTAATTTCTTTGCATCATTTACAGCATTATTTAAAGGTGGAAAAGTTGGGTTTTCGTAATTGTCAATCGCAATATT
The DNA here is from genome assembly GCF_947490405.1 of uncultured Algibacter sp. Taxonomy (GTDB): domain Bacteria; phylum Bacteroidota; class Bacteroidia; order Flavobacteriales; family Flavobacteriaceae; genus Algibacter_B. The sequence goes on from NZ_CANLGU010000002.1 coordinate 248,837, forward strand.
TAGAAAGTAATTTTTTTGCACTTCAGTTTTTCAAATGGTAGGTAATGTTCCTTACGGATATCAAATCGTTTTAATGTTTTATATCCGACGTTAAACGAAGGTAGCAGAAATTTTTTACAAAGTCAAGAGACGTCTTGATATTTAAAACTCAAACCGCAACTGGACACTAACGCTTTTCTGCACTTCAGGCTTTTTCTTCTTTTCAGTATTCAAATTAGACATAGAAATACCCAGCAACCGCACAGAATTATTCAATTTCTCTTGATACAATAAATCCTTAGCAGTTTCTAAAATTATGCTTTGATCACTAATAAAATAGGGCAAAGTTTTACTTCTAGTTTGCAATGTAAAGTCGCTATATTTTATTTTTAGAGTTACGGTTTTACCTGCTACGTTGCTTTTTGCTAATCTTCTAGAAACTTCTTCTGCAATATGCTCTAATTTTTCAAGCATAAAGACTTCAGACGATAAATTTTCGCTAAACGTACGTTCTGCAGCTAAACTTTTTCGAGTTCTATGAGGCTTAACAGCACTGTTCTGAATCCCTCTTACAATGTAATAATAGTATCTGCCTGATTTACCAAAGTTTTCATCCAGATATTCAATAGATTTTTGTTTTAAATCCAGTCCCGTAAAAATACCTTTTTGGTACATTTTTTCGGCAGTAACTTTACCAACGCCATAAAATTTCCTAATGTCTAATTGTTCCAGAAATTCCATAACCTCTTCAGGATTTACCGTTTTTTGCCCGTTAGGTTTATTGTAGTCACTAGCTACTTTTGCAATAAATTTATTGATAGAAATACCTGCAGAAGCGGTTAAACCAACTTCATTAAAAATACGAGTTCTTATAGCTTCAGCAATCATAGAAGCACTAGGGTTTCCTTTTTTATTTGTAGTAACATCCAAATAGGCTTCATCTAAAGATAGGGGTTCAACTAAATCGGTATAATCATAAAAAATAGCTCTAATCTTTTTTGATATTTCGGTATACCTATCAAAGCGAGGTTTAACAAAAATTAATTCAGGGCATAATTTTGCAGCAAGCCTACCTGCCATGGCACTTTTAACACCAAACTTTCTAGCTTCATAACTTGCTGCACTTACAACACCGCGTTTTCCTCCACCACCAACAGCAATGGGCTTACCTTTTAAATCAGGATTATCCATTTGCTCTACAGAGGCATAAAAGGCATCCATATCAACATGAATTATTTTTCTAATTGGTAAATCGACAGACATACTGTAAATTTAGGCATTAAATGCCTTTTAAATAATGTTTTGGACAAATTGTAAATGATAGAAATAGAACGAAAATTTTTAGTAACCTCTAAGGCTTATAAAACTGAAGCTTTAAGAAAAACAAGAATTATTCAGGGGTATTTAAACTCTAATAAACAGCGTGCGGTTAGAGTTAGGTTAAAAGGCGAATTAGGCTATTTAACTATCAAAGGTGAATCTTCAAAAAATGGATTATCCCGATTTGAGTGGGAAAAAGAAATTACAAAATCTGAGGCTTTAGAATTATTAGATTTATGCGAACCAGGAGTTATTGATAAAATACGTTACGAAATCAAGCTAGGAAATCATATTTTTGAAGTGGATGAGTTTTTTGGAGATAACACAGGGTTGGTAGTTGCGGAAGTAGAATTAAATGCAGAAAATGAATCTTTTGAAAAGCCAAATTGGTTAGGTGAAGAAGTTACAGGGCAAGAGCCATATTATAATTCTCAATTAAGTAAGAAACCCTATAATACATGGACATCATGAAAAAATCAGCATTAGTCTTACTATTAATTTCGTTCTTTTTTGGTTGTAAACAAGAATCAAAAACGATGTTACCTGACAAAGGAGAAACCGTTAAAGCGGTTTCAAATGAAGAAGTTAAAGATTCAATGGTCGCTCAATCTAAAAACGTTATTGAGAAAGCTGTTCCGAAAACAATAAAACAAATTAAAGAAGAGCTCAATGCAAAAGGTTACAAAATTTTTGATTATGTTGATGAAGAAACTAAAGATACTGTTTTAATGCAGCAATATTTTATGGCATTTTTAAAAAAAGGACCTATTCGTGGGCAAAATGAAGAAGAAGCTGCCGAACTACAGAAATTGCATATGGCACATTTAAAAAAAATGTATGCTTTAGGTTATGCAGATATTTCTGGACCTTTTGGAGATGATGGTAATATGAGAGGAATAACTATATACAATGTACCAACTCTTAAAATGGCAGATAGTTTAGCAAATTCAGATCCTATGGTTATTGCTGGAAGATTAGAAATAGAAATTCATCCTTGGTGGGCTGGTAAAGGATTTCCTTTAAGATAGATAATGTTGGAGTTTATTAAAACCTTTTTACAGCGAATTAATATTATAGTAATCATCGGGTTACTCTTGATTCATTTTGTATTAAAAGAAAGCAATTATGTTTTTTCTCTACTATATTATACTTTCCCCATACCCATTATTATTGTAATCACAGTTTTTTTATCTCTCTTTCAAAAAAAGAAAATAAGAACCTATAATTTAATCCTTGCGTTAGTTTTACTAGTGATTTGGTTTGGAAGAAGCTTTAAAATAAATACGCCAGAAACGATTCATGAAACAGATATAGAAGTGGTATTTTGGAATGCCACCCACAAAAGAGAATTTAAAGATGTATTTGATAAGGTGGATAATTTACCAGATGTTGTGGTTTTGGTAGAATATCATGCGGTGGAATTGGCTAAACTAAAGCTTAAGTTTCCAAATTGCTTTTACTATTGGCATGATGATAGTGAAATTGGTATATTTTCAAAAAAACATATTGATATAAAGCAGGTGTTTATCTCTGAAGATGAAACAGTAGTGATTAATTTTACCTCGCACAGACTTAATTTTTATGCTATTGATGTAGCATCTAGCATGACCGTTTTTAGAAAAAATCAAATAGCCTTTGTTCAAGAATGTATTGAATCAGATAAAAAAACTATTCTTCTAGGGGATTTTAATACACCTCTAGAATCAAAATTTTTAAAGGATATTAAAAATAATTTCAATCATGTCTTAACAGAAAAAGGCAATGGTTTTAGAGAAACCTGGTTTTGGAATATACCGCTTTTATCTCTGGATCATATTTGGGTTTCTAAAGATTTAGATATTTTAAATGCAGAAAAAATCGGAACATTTAAGTCGGATCATAGCATGATTAAAGCGGTTATTAAGCGATGATATTGATTTTTTATTCACTTGTATAGTTTTTGTATAGGTTTCTACCTCTTTTTATGATTTCTTTTTGAACAAGTTTTTCTTAATATAGCTTTACCTAGATTCAGTTACTAAAAGTTGAATAAAGAGGGCTAAAGTAATTAAATAACAAGTCTCTTTTCTGTTTAATAGAAACTATACTGTTTTTAGTACTTGCAATTATTAGAGAAACAAATTAAATGTTTAAACATTCTTTAGTATTATTTTTATTATTACTAACAGATTTATCTTTTGGTCAGATTGTTTTGATACAGACCCAAAGTGATGCTACAATAGGTCTTGATAGAAAAGCTTGGGCTGGTTTAGGTAATACATCTCCACTTAGTGATGGTTATGCACATGACTTCTCATTACCTGCAAGTACAATTTCCTGTCAACAAATTACTGGTATAGAAATCGAAATAAGTCTTACCAATTACACTAATAATAATGCTTGCCCTCATTTTGAAACGTACTATAATCTATTTTATGGATGTACTTCATATGCTGGTGGTGCAACGTGTTTGCCAGCTACTAATTTGATAGCTGAGCCTAATTACCCTGTAAATGTAAACCCCGCACCGTTTAATTTTGGAAACCCTTTAGGCAGCCCTGTTAACCCTAATATAGCACCAGATTTTGGCGAAAATTTAAGTATAGATATCATACCAGTTTCTAATCCTGGTTGTAATCCAGTAACTAATGGGCATATAAGTTATCAGTACACCATAACAGTTACTATTACTGTTACAGATACAACGCCTACCGAACCAACTACACCATTAGAATGCTGGGAAACAAGAAGTTTTGATAACATAGCATGTGATTGGATTGTAACAGGTACGCAACCCACCCAACCTAACACAGCATGTTGGGAAACGGTAAATTTTAATAATAACACTTGTATGTGGGAGGTATCAGGAACACAACCTACACAGCCTGCTTTAGAATGCTGGGAAACAGCAAGTTTTAATTCAATTAGTTGTGCTTGGGAAATAACAGGCACTCAACCTGCCCAACCCAATCTTGAATGTTGGGAAACAGCAACATTTAATAATATCACCTGTTCTTGGGAAGTCGTTGGCAATCAACCAGCACAACCTACTTTGGAGTGTTGGGAGACTGCAACGTTTAATAATACAACTTGTGCTTGGGATGTATCTGGGTCTCAACCTGTTCAGCCTACATTAGAATGTTGGCAAACAACACTATTTAACACCATGACCTGTTCTTGGGATATTTCTGGAATGCAACCGCCAGAACCCACAACAGCGTGTTGGGAAACAGCACTATTTAACACTATAATTTGCGATTGGGAAGTTACAGGAACACAACCTGCGCAACCTAATTTGGAATGTTGGCAAACAGCATCATTTAACGAAACAAATTGTTTATGGGAAGTTGAAGGGACACAACCTGGGAATATCATTGAAACGTTTGTAAATTTCTGTCCTAATGACGACAAACAATTAACAGCACAAACAGATATACCTAATCCAAGTTATTTATGGAGCAATGGAGAAATAACGGAAAGCGTTGAAATAGCAGCAGAAGGCACTTATACGGTTGAAATAAGCGGTGGTATTTGCTCTTTTGAAACCAGAATTTTTGATGTAAGTATTTTAGAAACACCAATGATTGAATCTATTGAATCTGATGGAAGAAACATAATTGTTAATATCTCAAATCCGGGTAATGTTCAATATTCATTAAATGGTAACACATTTCAAAATAATAATACATTTTTTAATATTGAAGGTGGTTTATATACAATTTCAGTAAGAGAAGCAAATTGTATTGAAACTGTCACCGCAGAGCATTTGCACTTTTATATTCCGAAGTTTTTCACGCCTAATAATGACGGGGTAAATGACACGTTTAATTTAGGTGGCATAGCATTTTTCTCATCGTCTGAAGTATCAATTTTTAATAGATACGGAAAACTCATGAAATATTCGAGAAACAGTGTCTTTAGTTGGAATGGAACACTTAGAGGGCAAAATCTTCCCTCAGACGATTATTGGTATGTTATTATTTTAGAAGGGCAAAAATTCACGGGTCACTTTACCTTGAAGCGTTAATTAGATATATCAAACCAACGTTTTACTTCATGCCCAAACTCATCAACCACAGTTAAAAGATGCTTTCCAGGTTTTGGCTGAATACCTAATTCATGAATATCTTTGGTACTACCTACAAAGGTTTCATCAACATACCAAAACACAGTGCTCTCTGGTTTTGAGTGTGCTATTTTCAAAATGAGGTCATTTGTTTTTCCATCAAAATCTTTAGGTAAAAAAATACTATTATTAGCCTTTGGGTAAATAAAATCAATAGAAACGGAATTATCGCCCAAACAATCAGCCCTAAATTTTGGTAAAGATTTATAAAATGGATTTTTAGTTTTATAATAATATGCCATTAGCGGCGGTAATACAAACCAAGATTTGTGCTGAATATTGTCTAAATTTTCGCAAGAAGTATTGACTTGAAAGTTTTCATTTTTATCCACATGAATTAAAATATGATACGGACAAGGTTTAGTTTTCAATCCGCTAAGTTGAATATATTTTTCTTTAGTATCATTACAATTTGGAGAAGCGCGATGTCCACTTTGCTTACAAATAGAAACCTCTTGCATTTCATCAAAAGGTTTTGCAAACCAATCGCTATTTGGTAATAAATCAAACACGTCAAATAAAATAGGAGCAGCGGTTTGCACACCAACTAAACCAGGTCGTCCTTCACCATCTGCATTTCCAACCCAAACACCAACTACATAATCTTTGGTTGTACCTATAGCCCAAGCATCTCGAAACCCAAAACTAGTGCCTGTTTTCCACGCAATTTGTTTAGAGCCATCAAAAAACTCCCAACTCTCATCACTTTCGGGTCTATTTACGTCTTTTAAACTTTCGTAAGTTAAATAGATCGAGGCAGCATCAAAAAGCGTTTTATCAGAAGTTTTTGTTCCAAAATCAATAGCTTTAAAAGCCAAAAAAGTAGGTTCGCAAAATTCATTTGAAAAATATTCACTAGAACTTTCAGAAAAATGATTTAAGGTTGAAGATAAAGCAGCATAACTTTTACACAAATCCCATAAGTTACTTTCAGCGCCACCCAAGGCTAGAGATAATCCGTAATGATTCGCATTGTATTTTAAGTCTTTAAGCTTCAATTGCTTCAAATAATGGTAAAACCGATCCAATCCAAATTCTTGCAACATCCTAACTGCAGGAACATTCAAAGAGCGTGATAAAGCACGACTTGCAGGAACAGCACCATCATAAGTATTATCATAATTTTCAGGATTATAACTTCCAAATTGCGTAGGCACATCAGCAACCAAAGTATTAGGAAGTAAATCTCCAGAGTCTAGCATAGAGGCATATAAAAAAGGCTTTAAAATACTACCTGTACTTCTTGGTTTATCTATAATATCCACATCTTTTTGATGTGCTTTATCGGTTGGCGTATTTCCAACATAAGCTATAACTTGTCTTGTTTTAACGTCTAGAACTAAAACGGCGGTATTGTAAATTTCATTTTGACTTAATTGGTTATAATGTGTTTTTACAACATGATTAACACGCTCTTGTAGGTTTTTGTTAATAGTAGTTTCAACACGTTTTCCAATATGCGTTTGCGCAACTTTTTGTAATAAATGAGGCGCTATTTGAGGTAAAGGATATGGTTTTTGAGGTAAACCCTCTGCAATAGAAAGTTTATAAGTAAGCGAATCTATAATTGTATTTTCAAGAAGTTTTTGCAAAAGTCTATTACGTTTATTCAGTAATCGCTTTTGATTTTTACCAGGATAAATCAAGCTTGGTGTATTAGGTAAAACAGCAAGTGTAGCGCTTTCTGCCCAAGACAATTCATTAGCATGTCTGTTAAAATAGCGCCATGATGCAGCATCCAAACCAACCACGTTTCCGCCAAAAGGAGCATTACTAGAATAATAAGTTAAAATTTCATGTTTAGAATCTCGTAATTCTAATCGAGTGGCTAGAATAATTTCCTTGAGTTTTTCAAAATAAGTACGTTGCTGTCCTTTTCTAGAAAGCCTTATAACTTGTTGAGTTAAGGTACTTCCGCCTCGTTTTACACCTCCAGATTTTAAATTCTCTCGTAATGCTTTAAAAATTGAAATTGGATTAAAACCAGGGTGTTTATAAAAATATTCATCTTCAAATTGAATAATGCAAGTTTTAAATTTTTCTGGAATAGAATCATTATGCGGAAACCGCCATTGGCCATCTTTTGCAATTTTTGCACCTAATAATTCACGATTCGAACTTGTAATGACTGTAGATGTAGGGTCTTTAAAAAGTTGCTTAGGTAAGCATAGTAAATAGGCAAAAAAAAGAATAGTAATAATTACCACTTTTATTTTATGCCGCTTTATGTAGTTTTTTAACCTTATCACTTAAAATATATACTATTAGTAACGCTGTTTAGATGTATTTTAAGATAACTTTATAATTCATTTTTTAGAAATTCATATTCGCGTTCAACTTTACAAATTCTCACATTATACCAACTGTACCAATCTACTCTTCCTTTTTGTTGCGCTTCCAAATGCTCACTTTGTTGTTTCCAAAGTTTGATATCCTCTAAAGTTTCCCAATAACTTACGGTAATACCAACCTCATTTCTTGCACTGTCTATTCCTAGAAAGCCCTTTTGTTGTTTCGCTAAATGTTCCATTTTATTGGCCATTTCAGAATAACCATCAATGTTTTTATTTTGAGTAGACGTGAAAATAACGGCGTAATATGGTTTAAAAGTTTGTTTCATCATTCTTTAACTTAATTTAAGCGTTAAGATAAATCATTTGGGCGTTACCACAAGGGTCGGGCTTTCCGTTACAAGTCCTCGCTTCTGCGCTAGGGCGCAAAAGCTGTGGGCTATCCACTGCAATCCCTAACGCGGGTTATCTGCTAACTTGTTTTTTAAAATTAGAGTTGGATTTATTTTTGGAGAGGTTCGTTTAGCGTTTATGTATAAGATTAGTGGCTTGTTTAAGCACCTAATTTAGCCAATAAACACCAGATAGAAAATCCGCGAGGACTAGCCATTAATTTTATATGGTGTTGTACACAGTATTTATTCTAACTCGTCTGTGTCGAATACTGTTAAATTCGCTAGTTGAGCTTTATTTTGTAGATTGATATCCGATGTTACGAAAATTACGCTGTCTCCAGGATAGCAAATCTGTAATTCTAAAGCATTAGCTATAATTCTGTCATCATTATTTTTGGAATCAATCCAGCTTAAAGTTTTTTCAAAATTTGGTTCAGTTGCAATCATTTTTACCGTAATTGTTTTGTTTACAGTAACACCATCTAATACATTTCCTTGTTTTCTATATCCTTTTAACCTCTTGATTACAGAGGTGACTTTTTTTCGAAAGTCATCATTTCTGTGGGTCATTTTATGTTTGTCTAACTCGGATAGAATTGTTGGTAAAATGATAAAGTCAAATTTTTCTGTTGAAGAAATGTTAGAATAGGTTTTAGGTTCAGGATATTGGATTATAGAATTTGTATCGGGTAAGATTATCGTTTTATTAGATTCACTGCTTAAAAGTTTTAAGAAGTCTTTAAAAGTTTGTGTTTGCTTTCTATAATAGCTTTTTCCATTTTCTATTGAAGATGGCGCTCTATTTTGTTCAATCAGGTTGATAATCCAATTATTTACTTCTTTTATTTTTCTTTTAGTACTAGGATTTGCTTTGTCGATTAGAAGATTAAAGTTACTATAGAAATCAAGGTACTTACTTTTAGCTTTAATCTGATTCTTTTCATCTTTTTTGTCCCAATGATATGAGCTTGCTCCTATAACTAAAACGTTGCTATTTGCATTTATGTCGTGATAATAAATAGAAGAATTGTCTAACATTTCATCTATAATAAGTCCGATATTATCAATTTGCTCCTCAAGCTTTTCTATGTAGGACAGGTTTTTGTTCATATTGTTTACAACGCAAAGATAAAGTTCCGTTTCAATGAACTTTATCGATTGTCAAACGAATTTATCATTTTTTTCTGACAAAGTCAAGTTATTCAATGGTGTAATATCTTGGGTAAGATTCCTGCTTTACTGAAACAAGTTCAGCACAAGTCGCAGGAATTTATCACTTCTCAACCACAACCCATTTTCCTTTAGTCCTAACCAAAAACTCATCATCATACATCGCCTCAGCTTGTACTCCAGGTAAATAATATGTACCTAAATAAGAGGCATTCAACATCACATTAAAGGTTTTGGTACTGTGTTTTCCTTTTTTAGGTAAATCAAAATAGAAATTCACACGGTCGTCTCTAATATCGGTATGTCTTGCAGCACTTGTTGTTGTGCTTCCAAAAGCTGTAAAACGGGTATTAACAATTTCCCAACCCGATGGAAAAATTTGAGTTAATGCTACATCATTAACCGATGCATTTTTCAAATTACTTACGCTAACCGTAGCCACAAAATCTTGTCCTTGCATGAGTTTAGAAACATCAATTGTATTCCCTTTTAAATCTTTGTATTGCACCGATACACTTAGCCCACGTGACTCAACCAATTCTTGCCCAAGTGGTAATTTTCCAGAATTCAATACTCTTACATAAACCACATTGTCTTTAGCATTTTTAAATACTAAATTGTTTGTGCCTTCAACTACGTTTAAATCTCGTTGTGCAATCGCACTTTTGGTGTCTATACTTTCGGTTTTTCCATTAATGGTATAATTTAGGTTTAAAGCTTTTCCACCATTAGCGTTTACCATTTTTGCCATGGCCAATAAACTATACGCTGTAGTTTGAGTGCTCATCCATCGGTTACTTGATAAATCTCTAGCAATGTCTTCAGCAAGTGCTCGCATTTTAGAATCTTTAGTCAACACCATAGTTTCTAGAGCCATCGCACGGTTTCTATCTACTGAGCCATAGGTGTAATAATTATAACGCTGAGGTTTAAAATTAATATTTGCCGATTGCGAAATCTTGTCACTAGCCTCTTTTTGTCCTGCCAAAGCATAAGCTGCTGCCAATCGCCATTTGGCTTCATTCGAAATTTCAGAGAATTCTCTAAGTCGGTTCATACTTGCTAAATCCGGACTACCAGCCAAAGCCAAAGTATATAATCTGTAAGCCTGTGCTAAATCCGAATTATAAGTGCGATAACTTGGTCGCCAATTTCTAGCGGCTTGCTTTTGGTACATTAACCAATTGCTCTTAAACGTTAGTGGTAACACGTAGCCTTTCTTTTCGGCTTCAATCATAAAATGTCCTGCATAACTCGTTCCCCAATCGTTGGCACTAGCTTCTCCAATCCAATAACTGAGTCCACCATGAGCACGTTGAAAATGCCCTAAACGTTTGATGCCATTTTCAATATTCGTTTGAATTTGTTTCTTTTTATCAAAAGTCAAATCAAAAATATCAGCTAAAAATAACTGTGGAAACACACTCGATGTGGTTTGCTCTACACACCCATGCGGATAACGAATTAAATACTGTAAGCGTCTTGAAAAGTCCATCGGAGGTAAGGTTGAAAACTCAACAGTAGCCGAATTTGTTCCAGCAACCCCAAACGTTGAAAAGTCTAACGTTTCAGATGCATTTGCTGCCAATGTTTTGTCCAAAGCTTTTGAAGTTATTGGATTTGTATTCACAACATCCAATTCTACTTTATAAGTGGATTTTTCGTCATTTCCTGTCGCAATCACTTCAACAGTATTAATGCCTTTGGCTTTACTTACATCCAATTCAAAATACGCCATTTGCTCATCAGGTTTTGCAAAAGAAAGTGTTTTAGTATTTTCTCCCACAATTGAAATTCCATCACTCAGTTTCAAACTGATATTTACGTTTTTTACTTTAGGTTCCATAGTAAAAACGGTAACGGGTAAGGTTACTTTTTCGCCTGGGCTTAATTTCCGCGGAAGCGTTGCTAAAACCATCAACGGTTTTTTAACTTCAACTGCTTTGTCGGTGCTTCCATAAGCTTCATTATCATTATTTCCAGCAACCACCATCGTTCGAACAGAACCTATATAATTTGGTAATTTTATTTGATGGGTTTTTGTTTTTCCAGCATCCAATTTAAAAGGCCCTAAATACGTAACCACAGGTTTAAAACGATTCGCTTTTTTATTTTTGCCACCTGCAGCACTTCCATCGCCACCAATGGCAAATACTTGGTCGATACTTCCTGAATACGCACCAATAATAGCATCAAAAACATCCCAAGTTTTTACACCAAGTGCTTGACGTTTATAAAACTCATGCCATGCATTTGGAGTTTTAAATCGGGTTAAATCTAGTAGCCCTTCCTCAACCATGGCAATAGTATAAGTCATCGCTTTGTTGTTTTTTTCAGAGACTTTCACTTCAAAAGTTTGTTCTGGACGTAGCTTATCTGGCATGCTTAATTCAGGATATAATTTCGTGTCTGGGTTTTCAACCATAATTGGAATGACACCGTATAATCGAATTGGTAAATCGTTAGCCGTAATAGCATGCGGTTGTAATAATGAAATATTCACAAATACGTTTGGAGCCATTTCTTTACTGATTGGAATATCAACAGTAGTTTCACCTTTACTCGTTTTCACCCATTTATAATCCAAAACTTCGGTGCCATTTTCAATACTTACCAAAGCACGCCCTTCACTTCCTGAAGCAAATGTCACTTTAGCTGTTTCGCCTACATTATAGTTTTCTTTATCTGCTGAAAAGACTAACATTTTAGCTGCTTCTTTATCAGATGATGGTGCTTTTTGCCACCAGTTTTTATAGAAATATGCGGTTCTTCCTGTGGCGTGACCGCTAACAGGATCGGATACTCTTATGAGGTAGCGCCCACGATCGTTGTCTGGAATTTTCACATTGAAATTAGCTTTACCGTTAGTATCTGTGTTTATTTTTAGAGATTTATAAGGTCTGTGATAACTACTTGACACATAACTCGCCAAATCATCGTAAGACGAATTCCACCACCAGCGCCATTCCACTTTATAAATCTTCACTTCAAGGTTGTTGCGTTTTATAGGCTTGCCATTTTCATCAACCACCACTACGTCAAAGGTTTGGTTTTCATCTGTAAAAAATGAGCCATAGGCTTTTCCTTTTGGGGATTGTAATCCAACAAAAGATGTATAAGGCGCATATTTTTTGGTAAAAGCGTCCATGGAGAAATCGCCACCATTTTCAAACGCACGGACTAAAAATTGAACATTCAGCATCCCTGGTGCATTCTTCCCAACATTGAGTTTTTTGTTGATTGACGCTAAACCTTCTTCATTTACTTTCCCTTCAAACACTTTAATTTCTTCTGTATTGAATTTTCGTGTAGGGTCGTTAAACGTGTAATTTTTATAGTTTTCAAAAGCGGTATAAGCAGAAGTGAATTTCGCTTTTATCTCAGCTTTTAAATTTTTTCCTGGAGCTCCGTGAAGCCATTTTACATCCAAATCGCCTTTTAATAGTTCGTTATTTGAAAGGATTTCGTTTTCAAAATCGACCTTAATTTTTAATCGATTAGGTTTTACGGTTTCAATTTTTAAACCTTTATAAAAGGTTGCTCCTCCAACAGAAACTTTGGCGTTGTAGTTTCCTGTTTTGCCTTCTGAAGATGATGGTACGGTAAATTTGTAGAAGTTATTTAAGTGGTCTGCGGTAACGTTTTTGTATACCAATTTCCCGTTAGGATCGGTTATTTCAAGTTTTACTGGATGCCTTTTTGGAAGTTTATTAGCGTTGTCATTCAACATAAACGTTAAATGCAAAGTATCTCCTGGTCGCCAAACACCACGTTCGCCATAAATATAACCTTTAAGCCCGCGTTGTAAGCGATGTCCGGACACATCAAACTTACTAAGCGACAACGAGTTTCCATCATGAAGTTTAACATACGTAGTGTTTTTTTCTTTTAAAACGATGGCGAATGCTGCATTTTTATCGGAATCAATCAAAGTTAAACCTTGTTCGTCCGTAGTTCTACTTGCCAATTCTTGCTGCTGAAAATTGTAAATAGCAACTTTTGCACCAGCCTCTGGATTGGTGTTTAAAATATTGGTAACCGCAAAATAATACGAGTTGTTAGCGCCCTGTTTTGCAATAACGCCCAAGTTTGAAGCTAATAAATTTTGAGACACTATTTTACGCTCGTTATAATAGGCATCATGACATGGGTTTTGCTCTTCGCGCCAATTGTAAACATAATTTTTGTAACGATAGGCTTTGTTATCCCAATAAGCTTCCTCAAGTAAGTCTTCATTTTCGCTATCTATTTCAGCGTAATCGCCTTCATAGTAATCTTCTTCGTAATAGTCATCATAATCATCGTTTCTAGAAGTTGAAACACCTGCATTGGCTTCACAATCGTATAACGAATAACGTTTATCAAAACTTAATTCCACCCGATAAATAGCGCCAGCATCAGCTTTAAAAAACTTTGATAAATCGATGCTATAGACTTTCCATTTTCCTGTATTTTCTGCTGCAGTTTGAAGTTGAATGGTTTGTTTTGCAATGCGTCTTCCAACTTTTTTTATGTCGTATTTATTGTTGCTATTTAAGTTATTGTCTTGCAAAAACTGAAGTACATTATCTTCAAATATTTTAATCACACGAACATCAACTGCACTTAAATTAACGGCTTCAAAATTGAATTTTAATTGCTCAGAATTTGGTAGAATACTACCGTTGCTAATTAGTTTTACTTGTGGTTTTAAATCTTCAAAAGCTATGGTTTCAGAAAATGGTTTCTTCAATTTATAACCTTCAGTATTTTTGATGCCTTGAAATACATCTACCTGAATATTACCCACTAATTTACTGTCAGGATACACTTTAAGAACATTTCCATCGACTACATATTTTGGATTCTTTACTTTTTGAATGGAGACTAAACCATCAAAATTTTGTTGTTTTTTAAGTGGGTCTGAAAAGTTAATGGATAGATGCTGTTCTGGAGATTGCGTGACATTAGTTTCAACAATCGTAAAGTTATTTATACCAGGAATTAAAATAGTGTTTTCGCCTTCATTAGTTGCTTCAATAGATTTTCCATTCCATTTTACAAGGATGTTGTCGTCTTCAATTTTACGATTAATACTATCAATTTTAAATTCAAAATACTTCGAACTTTTATTTGCTTCATTAAAAACCAATGCTAATTTTTTGCCATTTTGGGAGGCTTCAACTAATGTTTTGGCATCTTCAATTGAAATAATATCTGCCGATTTTATAACCCCTTCAAGGTATTGCCAATTTTTGCTGTACGATTGTAAATGATTAGTTTCAATATTAAAACTAGGCGTGATGGTTTTAAACTGAAACGTATAATCTTTAAACCCATCTGGCATATTTTTATAGATGTCATTTAGCTTCACAACAACCGTGTATTCCGTATCGGGTTCTAAATGTTCATCGGGTTTAAAAAGTAAGGTGTGTTTGTTGGCTACCGTTAATTTACCTTCAACATGAGGTTTTATGATTACGATTTTATCGGTTATTTCCTGTCCCATTTCCCAGTCTTCAACTTCGTTTGCTAAATTAATTTGAATAGGACTAGCCACTGAGGTTATTCCTGATGTGGTATAACTAATATAATCTCGAAATTTGAAAAGATTATCGGTTTCTACAACTTTCTTTTTACAGGAAAATACTAGTACAATAACCGTTACGACAGCAAGAAGTTTTTTGAATGACATGAAGAATAGATTTAAATGAACAAATTAACTAAAAAACGAAAGCGTAGGTAGAATCCCGTTAATTAAATTACGTTTAGGAATTGCTATTTAGTCTTTTGGAGATGTTAAATAAGTCTTAAGGTTTTTTATGAATTGGTATTGTTATGTCTTTTGTGGAAAATTATCGATGAATTGCCCGTTTTTAATAAAAGCAGACGATTTTTAGGGTTTTATACATCTACGAATATGGGATAACCGTATATTTCATGTACCCAAATGATTGATATTATGAAAACCTACTATTCTAAAACCTACTTAATTCTTATTTGTTTTGCATTATTAATTGCTGCGACATCGTGTTCTAAAGATGATACGACTAATGAAGAGGCTATTGCAAAAGCTGAAATTCTTACTATAGCCGATGAAATTTTACAGATAGTAAATGACCATAGATTAAGTATAGGTGAAAACACATTAGAAACCAATACTTTGGCAACCAACTTAGCCAACGAACATACGGAGTATATGATTGCCCAAAATGATATTAGTCATGATGATTTTAACCAACGTTCTGATAGATTAATTGATGAGGAAAATGCCTCAAGAACTGGTGAAAACGTAGCTTTTGGGCAGCGTTCGGCGCAAGAAGTAATGACTGCATGGTTGAATAGCCCTGGTCATAGAAAAAATATTGAAGGCGATTTTACCCACATAGGCATTGGTGTTGTAAAAAATGATGCTGGCGTTTATTATTTTACTCAGATATTTTTAAAGAAAAGACCTGATAATAATGCTTAGTCTTTAAACATCCCGATATACAATGTACCTTTATCATCCATTGTGGCACGAAACATTCCAGGTGTATTAAATTCCATAGCAATAGTGCCATCGCTATCAATGGCTATAATACCGCCGTTACCTTTGCCGTTCCCAATAGTAGGTAATTTATTTTGAATCACTTCTTTTGAAGCTTCTTTTAGAGAAAGTCCTTTATATTCCATAAGTGCAGAAATATCGTAAGCGACCATACCACGAATAAAATACTCGCCCCAACCTGTGCTAGAAACAGCGCAAGTGTTGTTGTTGGCATAAGTGCCTGCGCCTATAATGGGAGAGTCGCCAATGCGTCCCCAACGTTTATTGGTCATACCGCCAGTTGAGGTGCCTGCTGCTAAATTACCATGTTTATCTAAAGCGGCACACCCTACAGTTCCAAACTTTGAGTTTTGAATATCTGCATCAAAAAAAGAGGCTACTTTTGTGTTTTCAGACGCTTTTACACGCTCTAAAGCTTTTAGGCTTTTTTCTGTATGAAAATAGGAGGGCTCTACAATTTTTAGTCCTTGTTCTTGAGCAAAAGTTTCTGCACCCTCACGAGCAAGCATCACATGTGGTGAGTGTTCCATAACGGCTCTAGCCAAATTAATCGGGTTTTTTACCGTTTTTGTCCCTGCTGATGCACCTGCATTTAAAGTTTTACCATCCATTATAGAAGCATCGTGTTCACAAGTGCCTTCGTTAGTTAAAACAGCACCTTTGCCAGAATTAAAAAGAGGTGAGTCTTCTAAAATGTTAATCGTATTTTGTACTGCATCTATGCTAGTGCCACCATTATTTAAGATGTTATAGCCTACGCGAATCGCTTCTTCTAATTTTTGACGATATGCTGCTTCTTTTTCTTGAGAAATATTGTCCCTTTTAATAAAACCAGCACCGCCATGTATCACGATGGAAAACGCTGCCTTTTCAGATGCTTTGACTATTGGTTTTTCAACAACTTTAACTTCTTTATTACATGAATATAGAGTAAAAATAATGGCAATAGTAGCTGTAATTTTTTTCATGACTTAGCTTTAAGTTTAGCAACTAAAGTTACTAATTTTATCATTAACTAATTTCAATAAAAACAACATTTTATTAGTATATTCGCAAATAATTTTATCATATTTAATAAATCAATAATTAATGAATAAAATAGCGACTGATTTTGGTATAGATAAGGCACTAGAAATTTTGAGTGTAAAACCTATTAATGAAGGCACATCTACGGGGTCAAATAATTTTTCTAATGGGGGTAGTATTGAAAGTTATTCGCCAGTAGATGGACAACTTATCGGAAAAGTAAAAACGACTACAAAAGAAGACTATGCGCAAGTGATGGATGCTGCAACTTCAGCATTTAAAACTTGGAGAACTATGCCAGCACCACAGCGTGGAGAAATTGTACGCCAATTTGGAGATAAATTACGCGAAAAGAAAGAAGCCCTAGGAAAATTGGTGTCTTATGAAATGGGTAAAAGCTATCAAGAAGGTTTAGGTGAAGTACAAGAAATGATTGATATCTGCGATTTTGCTGTTGGGTTATCACGACAACTACACGGACTAACCATGCATTCTGAGCGCCCTGGACATCGTATGTACGAGCAGTATCATCCTCTTGGTATTGTAGGCATTATTTCAGCATTTAATTTTCCAGTTGCAGTTTGGGCGTGGAACACAGCTTTAGCTTGGATTTGTGGTGATGTTTGTGTTTGGAAACCTTCTGAGAAAACACCGCTTTGTGGGATTGCTTGTCAAAATATTGCTGCTGCAGTTTTTGCTGAAAATAATTTACCAGAAGGTATTTCATGCTTGATTAATGGGGATTATAGTGTTGGTGAATTTATGACGAAGGATACACGTATACCATTAATATCTGCAACTGGTTCAACTAGAATGGGTAAAATTGTGGCTAAAGAAGTTGCGGGGCGTTTAGGAAAATCACTTTTAGAATTAGGTGGCAATAATGCTATTATAGTAACCCCTGACGCCGATATAAAAATGACAGTGATTGGTGCTGTTTTTGGTGCTGTTGGTACTGCAGGTCAGCGTTGTACCTCTACACGTCGTTTAATTATTCATGAATCGATTTATGATAAAGTAAAAAACGCTGTGGCTGATGCTTACAAACAATTACATATTGGAAATCCTTTAGATGAAAACAATCATGTAGGCCCTTTAATTGATGTTGATGCAGTAGATATGTATAATCAGGCTTTAGAAAACGTAGTTAAAGAAGGTGGAAATATTGTAGTAGAAGGTGGTGTACTTTCAGGAGAAGGTTACGAAAGTGGTTGTTATGTTAAACCAGCAATCGCAGAAGCAAAACCCCATTTTGAGATTGTACAACACGAAACATTCGCACCAGTTTTATATTTATTAAAATACTCTGGTAATATTGAAAATGCAATTGATATTCAAAATGAAGTAGCTCAAGGCTTATCTTCTGCTATTATGACAAATAATTTACGTGAAGCAGAACGATTCTTATCTGTTCAAGGTTCAGATTGTGGAATAGCCAATGTAAATATTGGAACATCTGGTGCAGAAATAGGTGGTGCTTTTGGAGGTGAAAAAGACACTGGTGGCGGACGTGAATCAGGCTCTGATGCTTGGAAAATTTACATGCGTAGACAAACTAATACTATTAATTATACTACAGAGTTACCTTTAGCTCAAGGGATTAAATTTGATTTATAAAGGTAAATGATTTTACTCAATTTTTATAGAGTCACATTCTTAGAATGTGACTTTTTTTGTTTTATGGTTCTTACTGTATGAGCTTAAAGTGTTATATTGTAAGCACTTATAATTTTATTAACCATAAACTATTTAAAGATGAGTAAAAAAACATCCTATCTTTTAGGAATTATACTCACTATTATTCTCGGGACAATTTTGTATTATTTTCTTTGTTGCAGTATATGCTGTGGTCAAGAAAGTTGTGGACACAAAAAAGATGAGACTAAAAGTGCAGTAACTCCAGAAATTAAAGATGCAACCAGAAATGCATTTATGATTAAAGACGCCAACAGCGACTTTAACATTAAAATGAATGACAATTTCAATTTCAAAACTTCTAATTTTTCAATTCTAGATCCAGTATCACAAGATGTTGATAAAGGTGTTTTAAAATTAAAAGATTATTTATTAGCAAACCCTTCAAAAGATATTGAAATTACAGGGTTTTATAAAAGCGATGAAGTTAATAATTCTGCATATCCAAATTTAGGATTAGCACGCGCAAATTCGGTTAAAAACTATTTGGTATTACACGATATACCCTCAAAACAAATAGATACTTATGGTAAGTTAAATAATGATATTAATCCAGATGTAAATAGCACATTATTTGGGCCTCTTGAATTTGGAATACTAACTACAGATGCATCAGATGCTTCATACATGGAAGCTTTGGAAAAGGTCTGTGATGCAGTTAGAGCAAACCCATTAGTACTTCATTTTAAAACCGGTCAAGCTGCCATTAACTTATCTTCAGAGCAACGTCAAAAAATTGCAGATATTTCGCATTGTGTCGATAAATTAGGAGTAAAGATTCAAGTGGTTGGGCATACAGATAATACAGGAGATGCTGCAAACAATGTTGTATTAGGACTAAAACGTGCAGATTTTGCCAAAGGCTACTTAACTAGAAATGGTATTTTAGAGGGCAATATTGAAACATCATCTAAAGGACAAACAGAACCTATTGCAGATAATGCAACAGATGAAGGTAAAGCAGAAAACAGAAGAACAGTAATAACAATTAACTAAATTAAAAATATAAAAATATAAAATTATGAATTGGTGTATATTAATTCCATTATTAGTTGGTGCAATTTGTGCAATTTTAGGATACTTATTAGGAAAACTTTTAGGAGGCGGTAATGATAATGATTGTGAAGATAGAATTGCAAAATTACAAGCGGATTTAGAAGCTTGTAGAAAAAGTAGAGTGTCTTTAGAAAGTGATTTAAAAACGACACAAGCTTCATTAGCATCCTCATTAACAGCTGCTAGTACAGGAACGCTTGTAGCTTTTGATGCAGCCGCAGCCAAAGCCGTATTTGGTAAAAAAATAAAAGAAAACGATTTAACGGTAGTTGAAGGTATTGGTCCAAAAATCCAAGAGCTATTCCTCAACCATGATGTTACAACTTGGAAATCTCTTTCTGAATGTTCCATTGAAAAATGTCAAGACGTTTTAAGGTCTGGAGGAGATCGTTTTAAAATGCACAACCCTGGTACATGGCCAGAGCAAGCTAAAATGGCCTATGAAGGAAATTGGAAGCAGCTTTTAAAATGGCAAGATGAGCTCGATGGTGGAAAATAACATATTGTAAATTAATACTAAAGAAAAAACCGTTTCAGTAATGAAACGGTTTTTTTGTATATTCAATGAAAGATTAAACCTTTTTGATACTATTCAGTCTAAGAGGTTATTATGATAGTTTAGTTTTAATTTTTTAAGCCATGAAAGAAAAGCACATTCAGCATTTGTATAGACGCATTGGTTTTGGAATATTACCTTCAACACTTCAAAAGGTAGCTACAAAAAGTAAGAAGCACAATGTAAATGATTTAATTAAGGCTTCTAAAACGTACACCATACTAGAAGTAGATATTTCTGAGATCAAAGATGTTTTTGGTGGTATGATGATGAGTGGTACTAAAATAGATAATGAAACACGCCGAAAATTACAGAAAATAAGTAGAAAAAAACAAGTAGAACTTAATGTGTCTTGGATTAACCGATTAGCAAGCACATCAGAATTACTTCGTGAGAAAATGACTTTGTTCTGGGCGAACCATTTTGTGTGTAAAGACAATAGTATAGTTTACATTCAAAACTTCAACAATACACTTAGAACCCATGCTTTAGGGAACTTTAGAGATTTTGTAAATGCTATTTCTAAAGAAGCGGCGATGACAAAATACCTTAACACCAAGCAAAATAGAAAACAAAAGCCTAATGAAAATTTTGCCCGTGAACTCATGGAATTATTTACCTTAGGAGAAGGCCATTATACTGAAGACGATATTAAAGAAAGCGCGAGAGCTTTTACGGGCTATAGTCATAATTTAAAAGGCGAATTTGTATTTAAAAAACGCCAACACGATTATACCGATAAAACTTTTTTTGGAAACACTGGAAATTTTACTGGAGAAGATATCATAGATATCATATTAAAAGAACGCCAATGTGCTAAATACATTTGTACTAAAGTATATCGTTATTTTGTTAATGATCAGGTAGATGATGGACATGTAAATGCCATGACCGATGTGTTTTATAAAGACTACAATATTGAAAAATTAATGCAATTCGTTTTAATGTCTGATTGGTTTTACGACGACAAAAATATAGGCACAAAAATTAAATCGCCCATAGAATTTTTAGTTGGTTTAAAACAAACAGTTCCGGTTACTTTTAAAAACAAAAAGCAAGTTATACAGATTCAACGATTGTTAGGACAAACATTATTAGATCCTCCAAATGTAGCAGGTTGGAAAGGTGGTAGAAATTGGATTGATAGTAACACTATTGTATTGCGTTTAAAACTCCCATCATTATTATTAAACAACGCTTATATTTCAAATGTTAAAGAAGGAAAACAAGACGCTATAATGACTCAAAAAAAAGAACAGTTCAAGAAAAAATACGGCAAGCGTTTTAACACGCAAACCAATTGGAATCATTTTGAAAAGCACTTTAAAAACGTAGCTTTACAAGATATGGATCCTCATATTTTAGCGCAACCCGTAACTAAAGATGCAAAAGCATATTTGCAATCTTTGGCTAAACTATCTAAACACGAGTATTGCATACAACTTATGTCGTTACCCGAATACCAAATGTGCTAATTTATCTTAGAAAATTATTTAGTTATGGACAGAAGAAAATTTTTAAAACAATCCTCTCTAGCAAGTAGCCTATTTTTTGTGCCTAGTTTTGTTAGAGCCTTTGAGGAAGTAGCAAGTAGTAAGTTAGGTTATAAACGCTTAGTAATTATTCAACTCTCTGGCGGTAATGATGGTTTAAATACCGTTGTACCTTATAGAAACGATTTGTATTATAAAGCGCGTCCAAATCTGGGGTTATCGCAAAACGAGATTATAAAATTAAATGATAATGTAGGTTTAAATATCAATTTAGCACCATTAAAACGCCTTTACGATAAAGGTTACGTATCCATAATCAATAATGTGGGATATCCAAACCCTATTCGCTCGCATTTTAGATCAATGGACATTTGGCAAACGGCCTCAGATTCTAATCAATATTCACAAAGTGGGTGGATAGGGCGTTATTTAGATAATTATGGCAAACAATCTCATAGTGCTATTGAGATAGATGATAGTTTGTCGCTAGCTATGAAAGGCGAAAGCATGAATGCTATAGCAACAAAAGATGCAAAAACCATGTACAACTTATCAAAAGGGCCTTATTTAAAAAATATAAATAAGCACTTGGCAGACGAGCATTTAAGCGAGCATAATTTGGGGTATTTGTATAAATCTATGATAGCAGCAGAGTCGTCTGCAAAATATATTTACGAAACCACCAGAACCGTAGTTAGTAAAAAAGAATACCCAAACACTAAGTTTGGTAAGCAAATGAAAACTACAGCACAATTTATAAATTCTCATTTAGATACCAAGGTGTTTTATACCTCACTGGATGGTTTTGATACGCACGTAAACCAAAAAGGCGCACAAAAAAAACTATTACAAACCTACGCAGAAAGTGTGGAAGCTTTTGTAGAAGATTTAAAAGCGAATAACACATTTAAAGACACTTTAATTTTAACATTTTCTGAGTTTGGGCGTCGTGTAAATCAAAATGCTAGTGTAGGCACAGATCATGGTACAGCTAATAATGTTTTTATAATAGGCGAAAATTTAAAAACACAAGGGCTTTACAATAACATGCCAAACCTTGGCGATTTAGACGATAATGGTGATTTAAAATTCGAAATAGATTTTAGAGCCATATATGCCACCGTTTTAGACAAATGGCTAGAGGTAGACGACAAAAAAGTATTGAACAAATCCTTTAGTCAACTCAATTTTATTTAAAATAACTTGGGCGTTACCCGCAAGGGGTAGGGCTTTCACTAGTCGCTCCTCCTTAGGTCGGGAGCTCCAACATGCCGTTCAATCCCTAACGCGGGCATATTTGCTAGCTAAGTTTTTTAAATATACTTTGTTGAATTTTTGGAAGTTTCGTTTAACGTTGTTGTACACAGTATTTTTATTTCAATATAAATGTCAATCCAATTCCGATAGCAATAAGTGGAAAAAGAAAAATGATTTGACTTGTCATTATCCAAAATAGAAATTTAATGAACTGTAGAGCATTCATTTCCGTAATTTTTTCCTTTTTTGTGATTTTAACAAGTTCGGAATATTCCATTTTCATAAAGTTAGACTTGCTGATTTTCAAGTCGATTATTCCAATTTCATTAATTCCTTTTTTATATCCATTAAAAACAGATTTCGGGTAAATCCAGAAACTGTAACCCATAGCCCATAAACTCAAAAAACCTAATTGAAAATGTTTCCAAATTCCCGTAGAAATTTCCCAACCAGCTATAAATCCTTCTCCTTTCCAAGAAGTATCACAATTATTCAAAATATGTTGAATGTCGTGAATATGTAATGCTTCTCTTCTGAATTTTGGATTAGGTAAATTTAATTTTAACCCAAACACTTTAAATTCAAAGGTTTCATCGTCAATTCCTCCATCTTTTGGAATTCCGTTTTTGATATAAAATTCGGTTAATAATTTATCCAATGTCATTTTTCGTGGGTTATTGTGTACAATGCAAAGATAAAGTTCCGTTTCAATGAACTTTATCGATTGTTAAACGAATTTATCATTTTTTTCTGACAAATTCAAGCGGTGCTTACCCAAAGAATAACAACTATAAAAAGCTTATAGGTTTTTGGAAACAAGGCTAAATTTATAGCACTAGCAAAACATGTTAATTCCTAAAAACAGAAAAAAAAAGACATAAAAAAAACCTTGAATCCAATCTTGACGATTTGGGGCACAAGGTTTAATTAAAAAGATTAATAGCGGTGCAAAGATAGGAATTATTCTATGTTTTCAAAATTCCAATGTTAACTTAAGGTTAAATCTATTAACATTTGTTAATTTATTTACCATTGTTTTTGGGTGGTACTTAAGCCTTGATAAAATACTGTTGAATCTCCTTGATTGATAGCCAAATTATTAGCGTCTCCATTGAAGACCCAAATATTTTTCCCAATTACATTTAAAAAACCTAATTGTCCACCGCTTTCGTAAATAGCTAAATACCCTGTTGAAGTTGTTGGCATATTACTACCTTTAAGAACTAAAAAATTATCACCGATAGTTGTTGAATTTAAAGTGTTTCCTAAATCTAAATACTCATCTGAAATATTTGTACTAGACTGTTTAATTTTTATAGTTGCTCCAGAAGACTCACTAAGCATTTTATATTTAACAGCAAATATATAGCTCCCATTAGGTATTGTTACACCATCATTATTTGCTATGGTTGCTTCTGAAAGTGTTCCGCTTGAAGGTGTTGCGCTATAGTCTAAATCTGTCATTGCAGATTTGTTTATATCATTTAAACTATTAGCCAAATTATTATATTCTACTTCGGTAATTATTACCCAATCTCCATCGTTGGCTGAGGAATATGCCGATTTTGAAGTAGATAAAAAGCTTTCAATATCATCTATGTCATTAAGATTAAAAGTTGCTGTAGCTGTTGCAGAGTTAGAAGCGTCTATAATAGAAATGTTAGCTGATATAATTGGATTGGTTTCAAAATCAAATAATGAAGCGTCAGCAACACTAATTACTCCCGTACTAGGATTGATGTTTAAAGCACCTGCAACAGTTTGAGAGGCAATAGCGAAACTTAAAGTACCATCTCCAACAGCTTGTAAAGTACCTATAACATCTCCATTAACTGGGTTTTCATCAATAGTGGTTACTAAATTTTGTGCATTGATTCCCTTGTTATTACTTGAATCATCACTTTTACTACAGGCTAAAATAAATGTAAATAGTAAAATTGTAAATAATTTGATTGTTTTCATGATTTCTTTGATTTAAAGATTCGATTATTAATAGCTTGCAAAGTATATTACTACTGTAGTACACAATACCATATATGTAACAAAAGATGTTAAATATGTAACATCGTTTAATTTGCTATAGATTGAATATGATATTACTTTGAATCAAAGAAATAATAATTAATAAGTGTTTATGATTAAGAGTGAATATTGACTTTGTACTTAAAATTAATTGTATTTTACTTTTCTTAAAATACGGAGTGTTTCTTTATATGAAAGATAAACGTCTTTACTAAATGCTTTTAAGTAAGGTTTAGCATCATTAAGTTTATCTAAAGCTTTATCAAATGCATTTAAATAACAAATTAAATAAGTAGCTGGTAAATTTTTTAAATCTAATGTTTCTCTTGGGCTTAAAGTCAACCCTTTTTTCAATTTATCCAAAATGGCATTATTGGTATTGTAAATATGATGAAGATCTTTTTTGTTAAACTGAGGGGGCTCAAATAATAGTTTGGTTTCAATATTATAATGGGCGTTGTCTTCAAACTTAATGATGGTTTCTTCTAATTGATAATACTTATTGGAGTTTTGAAATCCAAGATTAACATATTCAATAATTTTAAAACTATCATCATTTATAGCAATAGAAACTTCATCTAAAGCCGAAAAAAACAAACGGACTTGCTCATTTATAAGTTCAATATCCACCCGAGAAAAAAACGTTTCATGTTTCACTTCTTTTTTCTGTCCCGCCCAACATACCACAAAATATTCCTTAAAAACTTTGTACTGCGGATTAAAGTCTTTCCTGAAATTCATAAAATCGAAAACACCGTTTAAAGTGTGCTCAATATTGTTTTGAGCATGTTTTTCAATGGCTTCAACTATATTAGAGTTTACGTCTTTAATCTCAATATCAAAAACCTTAGGCATGCTCATGCTACCATCTCTAAAAAACACAGAGCCGCCATAATATTTCCAGATGTTTTTTCTTAGCGATGTAATTTTTCCAGTTGGGCGAATAGTTACTAACCCCACAACTTTATCTTCTGGCAAATGAGGAAATGGAATATTTTCATATTGCACAATGGGTGGATGAGATAAATAGGCATTAATGAGATTTTGAATTTTGCTATCGTCAAAAAAATCAACCCCAATAATATTGTTATCTTCATCTTCTACACCAATTACGATATAAGAATTGTTTTTAGGGTTACTATTAGATAAGGCACAAATATGTTTTAAGAACTTAGCTTTTCCTTCCTTATGGCTAATATCAACTTTTCGCTTTTTGTCATAAAAACTGTTCTCATCGTTGTGAGCTAGAAGGTGTTTTATAAGTAAGCGTTTATTAATCATAGTAATTTCCCGCGAAAGCGGGAATCTAGTTTAAAATTCTATTGGAATGAAGAACTGTTTATCAAAGATTATCGGGATAAATTTAATTGTGTCTTTGGTTGTAGCATTTAATCCATCTTTTCCAATATGATAGAAACTTTCTCTCCAAGGAACCATTTCCTTTATTTTCGAAATAATGTCATCAGCATTATAAGGGTCTTGTACATAAATTTTTTTCAGATTATCCATTGAATGTAAAATAAACTCATCAATTTTTCTATTAAAAAAAGGAAATGAATACCCAACAACAATAAGTATATCTGTGTTTTCAATGGATTTCCGCAAATCACTATAAAATTTTTGATTTTCATTGAAATTTTCCCATGAAAAAGACATATTTGGTTCATGCGTTGAAAATAATGTTCTATTACTATAAATCTCTAAAAAGCTTGAAACAAGTTTAACTTTGTCAACACTATAATCCAGAATCAAATCATAGTTTTTATTTTCCTTATCTCTTATAGATGTTGTACCATTAACTTTAAATACATTAAATGTATTATTTAGATTTGTTTTAGAAGAATCAATCTGATTTCCTTTTGAAAAAATATTTAGAACTTCTCTGCTTTTTTCAATAGTTTGATTAGAGAAGTTACTGAAAGCTATTTCTAACTGCGAATCATAATTCCATGATAAAATTTTTAAATTAGTTGGTATTTCAGATAGACTATCTAAGACAGATGCAAAAAAACTGTCATATCTTTTATCAAATTTGAAAGTTTGTTCATAAATAAAGAAACAAGATAATATGTACTTTAATTTTTTTAAGTCTGTCTCCTTGTCTTGCAAATAGAGCTTTTTTGCAAAGGTATCTATACTTGTATGGTTTTCAGTTTCATTTTTTAACCAGATAATATCTGCATGAAAATTTTTGGCTTTTTCAAAATCATTAATATTTTTTGATAAGTGTTTTTTTATAGGATTATTATATTCATATTTAGTATCAATATGCTCTCGTTTTCCAGGATCAAATTCATTTGCAAAACCCGCAAGGGAGTTGGAAATCCCTTCAACAACTGGTAACGCATTATAGCTCGCTCCAGCTCCCAATAAATAAGTAATATTTGTCGCCATCTATAACTCCTTTTTTACCGTTATACTATTTGCTTGAGCAGTGCAAAACATTAAAACATCGGCTATATTAACATGAGGTGGTCTAGAAACTGCAAAATAAATTACTTCTGCCACATCTTTGGCTTGTAAAGCTTTAAAACCTTTATAAACGGAATCTGCTTCTTTACCATTTTTAAAACGCACTTTTGAAAACTCAGTTTCTACTAAACCAGGACTTATTGCTCCTACTTTAATACCAAAAGGGTTTAAATCAATACGCATACCTTCTGTTATGGCTAAAACGGCATGTTTACTAGCACAATACACGTTGCCTTTAGGGTAAACTTCTTTTCCTGCCGAAGAACCAATGTTTATAATATGGCCAGATTTACGCTCAGTCATTTGAGGAATAACTGCCTTACTTACATAAAGTAAACCTTTCACGTTTATATCCATCATAGCATCCCAATCGTCAATACTTCCTGTTTGAATAGGGTCTAAGCCATGAGCATTTCCAGCATTATTTATTAGAATATCGATTTGTTTAAAATCTTTGGGGAGAGTTTCTATGGCTTTTATAGCTTCAGCCTTATCACGAACATCAAAATTTAAAATGTGTACATCGGTTAAACGCTCCAAAGCTTTTTGTATGGTTTTTAAGCGTTGTAGTCGTCGTCCGCAGAGTACTAAATTAATGCCTTGTTTTGCAAATTCGTAGGCCGTTGCTTCTCCAATGCCACTCGTAGCACCTGTAATTAATGCAGTTTTCTTCATCTAGTTTTAAATTTATTACTGTTTAAAAATACTGAAAAGTCAATAGATAAATTCCTGCTTTTAAAAATATAAACGAAACACAGAATTGAGGAATTAAGATAAACTTATAATAATTATTTGTTAAATACCATTAACATTGATGTTACCTAATATTTTTAACCATTTTTTAACACCTTTACAATAATTTTTTTAACATTTTGCAATGCTCAAATTAGAGCGTTATATTCGAGCTTTTAATAAAATAAAAAATGATGGAAGAAACAGGTACAATTGATATTAAATCAATTAATGAGAAAATTGAAAAGGAAAGCGCTTTTATTGATTTGCTAATGCTTGAAATGAACAAAGTTATTGTAGGGCAAAAGCATATGGTGGAGCGCTTATTAATTGGCTTACTTGGTCAAGGGCATATTCTGTTAGAGGGTGTTCCTGGTTTAGCAAAAACTTTAGCTATAAACACACTAGCTCAAGCTGTTGATGGTAGTTTTAGTAGAATACAGTTTACGCCAGATTTATTGCCTGCAGATGTTACAGGGACATTGATTTATAATATGAAAGTCAATGATTTTTCAATAAAAAAAGGGCCCATATTTGCAAATTTTGTTTTGGCAGATGAGATAAACAGAGCACCTGCAAAAGTACAATCTGCTTTACTTGAAGCTATGCAGGAGAAGCAAGTAACTATTGGCGATGAAACGTTTATTTTAGATAAACCATTTTTGGTAATGGCAACTCAAAACCCTGTGGAGCAAGAAGGAACATACCCGTTGCCAGAAGCGCAGGTTGACCGTTTTATGCTAAAAACAGTTATTGATTATCCAAAAATTGACGAAGAGCAATTGATTATGAGAGCCAACATGAAAGGTGCTTGGGATAAAGTAAACCCTGTGGTTTCTATATCTCAGATACTTAAAGCGCAAGAGGCTGTTCGTGATGTTTATATGGATGAAAAAATTGAGAAATATATTCTAGATATCATATTTGCAACACGATATCCAGATAAATATAGACTTCCTGCATTAAAACCATTAATTTCTTTTGGAGCCTCGCCTCGTGGAAGTATAAATTTAGCAACGGCAGCAAAATGCTATGCATTTATTAAGCGTCGTGGTTATGTAATTCCTGAGGATGTTCGTGCTGTAGTTTACGATGTATTACGCCATAGAATTGGCATTACTTACGAAGCCGAAGCCGAAAATGTAACTTCAATGGACATCATCAACAAAATAGTAAACGAAATAGAAGTCCCTTAGGATTGTCATTCCTGCGAAGGCAGGAATCTCATTAAGATTAGTCAGAAATTTAATTTGATAGATTCCGCATTAAGTGCGCAATGACAAAACGTAAAATGGATACTAAAGAATTACTAAAAAAAGTACGTAAAATAGAGATTAAGACAAGGCGATTGTCTGATCATATTTTTGGGGGAGAATATCATTCTACCTTCAAAGGGCGTGGTATGACCTTTAGTGAAGTACGTCAATACCAGTTTGGAGATGATGTTAGGAATATTGATTGGAATGTTACTGCCCGTTACAACGAACCTTTTGTAAAAGTTTTTGAAGAAGAACGTGAACTTACCATGATGCTTATGGTAGATGTTTCGGGTTCTGAATTGTTTGGTACAGAGCAGCAGTTTAAAAATGAAGTAGTAACTGAAATTGCAGCAACATTAGCGTTTTCTGCAACTCAGAATAATGATAAAATAGGACTGATTTTATTTTCAGATCAAGTTGAGTTATATATTCCGCCAAAAAAAGGGCGTTCCCATGTACTTCGTATTATTCGCGAGTTAATAGAATTTGAGCCGGAAAGCAGGCAAACTAATTTAGCTGAAGCCTTAAAATTCATGCAAAATGTCATGAAAAAGAAGGCTATTGTTTTTGTGTTATCGGATTTTATTGCAGATGATTATCATCAAACCATGAAAATTGTATCCGGAAAGCATGATGTTACCGGAATAAGGGTTTACGATAAACACGAAGAAGCTATTCCTAACTTAGGAATGGTTCAAATGTTAGATGAAGAAACGGGGGAATTAATGTTAGTAAATACCACATCAAAAAAAGTACGTACTAACTATACGAAATTCTACAATCAAAAAGTAGATTACTATAAAGAAAGCTTCACAAAATCTGGAGCAGGTGCTATTGATTGTCGTGTAGACGAAAGCTATGTAAAAAAGCTTCTGGGGTATTTTAAAAGAAGATGATAATGACTACGAAGTGCGAAGTTAGAAGCATGAAGATAAATATGAAAAATAAAATTGATATTGAATTTAATTGGATGATTAAGAAGACTTCTAGCTTCAGGCTTCAAGCTTCAATCACTTTATTCTTTATTCTATTTTCTATTTTATCTTATTCTCAAGTTTCATCTACTATCGATTCAACTTCAATAAAAATTGGAGAACAAATCACCTATCATATTCAAGTTGAAGTTGACACCACAGATTTAGTTGTTTTTCCAGAGGGACAAACCTTTTCACCTCTAGAAATGATAGAGTCTTATGATATTGATACGCTAAAGAAGACATCTAAAAGTGATAAATATAGCTTGATTAAAAAATACGGATTAACTCAATTCGATTCTGGGTCGTATACCATTCCAAGACAAAAAATTATAATTGGAGATAAAACGTTTTTTACGGATTCTTTGAAGGTTGAGGTTAATAATGTAGTTGTTGATACTACTCAAGGCCTTTACGATATTAAACCCATTATTGCAGTTGATAAAAAAGGAAGCGATTGGTGGAAATACCTATTACTTACATTATTGATTATTGCTGCGGTTGCTTTTTTATTATACTGGTTTATTTGGCGAAAAAAACCTTTAACTGAAGAAGAAGAAATTGCTTTGTTGCCACCCTATGATAGAGCAAAATTGGCTTTACAAAAGTTAGATGAAAGACCATATCTTGAAAATGAAAATTTAAAAGATTACTATTCTGAGCTAACATTTATTATTAGAAAATACCTAGACGAAAAAGTATATGATCATGCCTTGGAAAGCACCACTGATGAATTGATTACAAGATTAAATTTACTTAAAGAAGGTAACCAAGTTGATTTGAGTAATGAAGATATCAAGAACTTAGAAAGTATTTTAAAACGTGCTGATTTAGTGAAATTTGCTAAATCTGCTCCAGATGTAGAGTTAGCTAAAATTGACAGAAATACTATTGATATTGAGATAGACCACGTTAAAGAAGCATTACCTGAACCTACCGAAGAAGAAAAACTTCTAGACGAAAAATATAGAGAAGAGCAAGAGCGAAAAAAGAAACGAAAAAAGATTTGGTTAACGGTTGGAATTAGCATCTTCTTACTCCTAGCAACACTTACAGGACTTTCAGTCAAGTATGGTTTTGATTATGTGAAAGATACTATTATTGGTCATGATAGTAAAGAACTTTTAGAAGGCAATTGGGTAACAAGTGAATACGGATTTCCTCCAGTGACTATTTCAACACCAGAAGTTTTAAAAAGAACAGCTGTACCTTTACCCGAAGAGTTAAAGGGTAAAATGGATATTACTACGTTTTCTTTTGAGCAAAAAAACAAACTAACAATAGTTATTTCAACTACTGTTTTAGCTCAAAAATTAGATAGTTTAGATATTGGTAAAGCTATAGAAGGGAATCTTAAGGTAATTGAAAATAATGGAGGTAGAAATATAATTACAAAAAACGAAAAATTTGTAACACCAAACGGAGCTGAAGGAATAAAAACGTTTGGATCCTTAGAATACCCAATAGAAAATACAGAAAACTTCATCAATGGTAAGTATACCTCATTAAGTTTTACCGCTGAAAATAAAGTGATGCAACAAATAATTATTACATGGAGACAAGATGATATTTATGCAGACCAAATGGTAGAACGTATTTTAAATTCAGTTGAACTAAAACCAGCAGAAGAATAATGTTTGAAGGGATTGAATTTGTGAATAAAGAATTTTTCTGGTTGTTGTTAGCACTTCCTTTGGCTATACTTTGGTACTTTTTTAAGAATAAAAAGCAAACTGCAGAACTTAAAATATCAAGTCTAAAAGGCTTTAAAGTCACTAAGTCATGGTTGCCAAAATTAAGACCTGTTTTGTTTGTGTTAAGACTACTCGCTTTAGCGCTACTTATTATGGCATTAGCAAGACCTCAATCTGTAGATGTATCTACTAAAACAAAAACAACCCGAGGGATTGATATTGTTATGGCAATTGATGTTTCAGCAAGTATGTTGGCTAAAGATTTATCACCAAATAGACTTGAAGCATTAAAAAAAGTAGCATCAGAATTTATTAAAGGAAGACCAAATGACCGAATTGGCCTTGTAGAATATGCAGGAGAAAGCTATACAAAAACTCCAATTACAAGCGATAAGGCTATTGTACTTCGGTCACTTAAAAGTATTAGATATAACACAATTATTGAAGGTGGAACGGCTATAGGTATGGGTTTAGCTACTTCAGTAAATAGATTAAAAGATAGTAAAGCGTCAAGTAAAGTAATCATTCTTTTAACGGATGGTGTCAATAATTCAGGTTTTATAGACCCTAAAATTGCAAGTGAGTTAGCTGTTGAATATGGTATAAAAACCTATACAATTGGTTTAGGAACAAACGGTATGGCATTATCACCAGTTGCTATATTACCAAATGGAAATTTTCAATATGGAAGAATTCAAGTAGAAATAGATGAAGATTTATTAAAGGAGATAGCAGAAGTTACAGGTGGTAAGTATTTTAGAGCCACAAATAATAAGAAGCTTGAAGAGATTTATGAAGAAATCAATAAGCTTGAGAAAACAGAAATAGAAGAATTTAAATATTATAATTACGAAGAAAAGTATCGTCCATTAGTTATTCTAGCAGGCCTTTTATTGCTTATAGAATTACTATTACGATATACCGTATTCAGGAGTTTTGTTTAATTAATAGATAAGAACTTGTTGGTTTAAAAGGAGTAAATCTGTAAAAAACAAATTAATATTAATGTATCAATTAGAAGAAAAAATATGGTTTTGGGTATTAGGGGTTATTCCGTTAATAATCTTACTTTTCTCTTTACTTCAGTTTTGGAGATACAGAATACAGAAAAAGTTTGCAGATGCCCCACTTTTGAAACGATTGAGTCCAAATCGATCACTATTTAAATCGGTTTTAAAAGTTATTGTTCTGTGTTTAGCTTTCTTCTGTTTAGCTATAGCTTTGGTTAACCCAAAAATTGGTACAAAACTTGAAACTGTTAAACGTGAAGGTGTAGATATTGTTTTTGCTGTTGATGTTTCTAAAAGTATGCTGGCTGAGGATATTGCGCCTAACCGTTTAGAAAAATCGAAACAGTTAGTTACTCAAATCATCAATAATTTAGCTAGTGATCGTGTTGGGATTATTGCTTACGCAGGAAAAGCTTTTCCGCAATTACCAATTACTACAGATTATGCATCGGCAAAAATGTTCTTACAAAGTATGAATACCGATATGTTGTCCTCACAGGGCACAGCAATAAATGAAGCTATCAAATTAGCCAAAACATATTTTGATGATGAAGAGCAAACCAACCGCGTACTTATTATAATATCAGATGGTGAAGATCACAGTGAACAGGCTGCACTGGTTGCTGAAGAAGCTAGTGAGGAAGGTATTAGAATTTTCACAATTGGAGTTGGCGATATAAAAGGAGGTCCAATTCCTGTGAAACGCAATGGTATTGTTTTAAACTATAAAAAAGATAATCAAGGTGAAACCGTTATAACAAAGTTAAATGAAGAGACGCTTCAAAATATAGCATCAGAGGCTAATGGTGCTTACATTAATGGAAAAAGCACAAAAGATGTGGTTGCCAATATTCGTGAGATTTTAAATGCCATGGATAAAACCGAGTTTGAAGCTAAAGAGTTTGCAGATTTTAAAGATCAATTTCAATGGTTTTTAGGATTTGGTATCTTCTTTTTACTCATTGATATTTTTCTTTTAGAAAGAAAAACAGCATGGTTAAAAAAGTTAAATTTATTTAATGAAAACCTATAAAGTTTAAACTTTTATAAATTTTTTAACGAACCATAAACAAAGGGTTTTATAATTTAGAAATAAAAAAATGAAAATTTTAGTAGCTATTACACTAGTTCTTACTTCGCTTTTTTCTTTCTCTCAAGAAGAAAACAAAGCACAATTATTAGCTGCAAGAAAAGCTAATAACTTTGTATACGAAGGCAATGAGTTAGTTAAAGATGAGGATTTTGTATCTGCAGAAATGGAATACAGAAAAGCTATTTCAGAACAATCAACTACAGTTGCCGGAGCATATAATCTAGGAACAACTTATTTTAAAAGTGGCCATTTAGACGAATCGCTTTATCGTCTTGAACAAGCAACAGAAACGGCCAGTTCAAAAGCAGAAAAGCATAAAGCATTTCATAATATTGGAAATATTTTAATGCAAAATAAAAAATGTAAAGAAGCTGTTGAAGTTTATAAAAATGCATTAAGAAATAATCCTGCTGATGATGAAACGCGGTATAATTTAGCGGTAGCCAAAGCATGTGCAAAGCAACAAGAAAAGGAGGACGATAAAAATAAAGACGATAAAAACGACGACCAAGAAAAACAAGACGAGAACAAAGAGAACCAAGACAATAAAGAAAACAATAAAGACGAAAATAAAGAGGGCGAAGACAAAGAGGATAAAAAAGATAATCAGGACGAAGGCGATCAAGATAAAAAGGATGGCGAGGATAAAGAAGATGAAGAAGGAAAACCTAAAGATGAAGAAAAGGACAAAGGAAAAGGTGATGAAGACAAGAAAAAAGAGCAAGAAAAACCTAAGCCTCAACCTGGTCAATTGTCTCCTCAGCAAATAAAAAATTTGTTAGAAGCTATGAATAATCAAGAGCAAAAAGTTCAAGAAAAAATGAATGCTGAAAAACAAAAAGGCGTAAAAGTAAAAACTGAAAAAGATTGGTAATTTGAAGATTGAATTTAGAAGACGAACCTAAAACATGTATTTAAAAAAACACATATCCATTATATTATTCTTACTTGTAACAAGTTTTGCTTCAGGACAAGTAAAGTTTGATGCTAGAGTGAGCAAAAATAAGCTTGGGGTAAATGAACGTTTGCGTGTTGATTTTGTCATGAATCAAGATGGAGATAATTTTAACCCGCCTAGTTTTGCTGGATTTACTGTAGTTGGCGGACCAAATCAATCAGTAAGTAATTCGTGGATAAATGGTAAACGTTCTTTTAAAAAAACCTACACGTATTTTTTAGCACCAAAAAAACGAGGGAATTTTACAATTTCTCAAGCTACAATTAACATTGATGGAGAAACTTATAAAACAACACCCGTAAAAATACAAGTTACTGCTGCAGTTGATATCCCTAAAGATCCTAATGATCCAAATTATCTTGCATCTCAGAAAATCCATTTGGTAGCTGAGGTTTCAAAAACGAACCCATACCTTAATGAAGCTATAACAGTAGTATATAAATTATATGTTTCACCATCAATTGCGGTAGATAATTGGAACGAAATTGATACACCTAGATATAATGATTTTTGGAGTCAGAATATAAACACACAGGGTCAAAAAGTTCAAAATGGAACTTTTAGAGGAGAAGATTATCGTTATTTAGTACTAAGAAAAACGGTATTATATCCTCAAAAAACAGGCAAGCTAAATATAGAACCATTAACCTTAGATATATCTATGCGGGTACCTTCCAAGAGGCGCGATATTTTTGGAAGTTTATTAATGACTAGAGTTAATAAAACGGTTTCTGCTGGAAATAAAACAATTAATGTAAAGGCTTTACCAGAGATAGGAAAACCTATCGATTTTACAGGAGCCGTGGGAAGTTTTTCACTTGATGTTTCATCTTCAAAAACTGAACTTGATGCTAATGAATCCCTTCAGTTAAAAGTTAGAGTGAAAGGTGATGGAAATTTAAAACTTTTTAAATTGCCTAAAATATCATTACCAAGTTCTTTGGAAGTTTATGAGCCGGAGCATAAAGAAAATGTGAGAACTAATTTGTCAGGTATGCGAGGTGATATTTCTGATACTTACACTGTTGTTCCTCAGTTTAAAGGAAAATATCCTATCCCGAGTATTTCGTTTTCTTATTTTGACTTAAAAACAGAAAGTTATAAAAGACTGTCTTCTAATGAAATTGTAATAAATGTTTTAAATGGGCCTTCAAATAATTCAGCGTCAACAGAAAATAATTCAGATTCTAATCCAAATAAGCAAGCTGTAGTTTTAAATAGCGATCAATTTGCGTTTATTAAAACAAAAACAAATTTTTCAGCATTAGAACCAAACTATTTTTTTAAAACTAGATTGTTTTGGAGTCTTTTACTATTACCTTTTTTAGCGATTCCATTGGCTATTTTTATTCGTAATAAAAAAGCAACACGAGATGCAGATGTTTATGGTAACAAAATTAGAAAAGCAAATAAGTTAGCCCGAAAGTATCTGGGAAATGCTAAAAAGTCCTTAGGAAAAAAAGAAACGTTTTACATAGCTCTAGAAAAAGCATTGCACAATTATTTAAAAGCTAAGTTACATATTGAAACGAGCGATTTAAGTAAGGATAAAATTAATACACTACTCATTGAAAAAGGTGTTGAGGGTAATGTAATTAAGGATTTTGAAAGTATTTTAGAAAGTTGTGAATTAGCTCGTTATACACCTATTGATATAGTAACGATGCAAGAAGATTATGAAAAAGCCGCAAAAACAATTTCTTTAATTGATAAACAAGCACGTTAAAATGAAATGGAGATTTTACATACTATCGTTGTTTTTTAGTTTAGGGCTTTTTGCACAAAACGAAGCGTTGTTTGAAAAGGCAAATAGCTTATATAATGATGGTAAATATGCTGAAGCTATTGATAGTTATCAAACTATCCTTGATTCTGGTAAGCATTCTGCTAATTTATATTTTAATATGGCTAACGCGCACTACAAACTCAATAATATTGCGCCAAGTATTTATTATTATGAAAAAGCTTTGTTACTCAACCCTAATGATTCTGAAATAAAAAACAACATCGCTTTTGCCAGAAACATGACTATTGATGCTATAGATGTTGTACCAGATGCTGGATTCTCTAAATTGTTGAGTGATACAACTCATAAATTTTCTTTTGATACTTGGGCAAAAACAGCCGTAACATTTGTTTTTTGTTTTGTAGTGTTATTTCTGGTGTA
Organism: uncultured Algibacter sp.; assembly: GCF_947490405.1. GTDB lineage: Bacteria > Bacteroidota > Bacteroidia > Flavobacteriales > Flavobacteriaceae > Algibacter_B. Next base: position 286,090 of record NZ_CANLGU010000002.1, read on the forward strand.
CTATTTTGCGTATTCTACTTTTAGCAAGCGTTTAAGTTTTATAGTTAGTATTACATCTTTAGTAGTTGCCTTTATTGCACTTTTGTTTGCTTTTCATAAGTTCAACTTAGATAAAAAAGATAATCCTGCTATTATTTTCGCCCAAGAGAGTAAGGTGAGAAGTAATCCTAACAATAGAAGTGAAGAGTCTTTTAGATTGCACGAAGGCACAAAAGTTCAAGTTATTGAAACTTATAACGATTGGAAAAAAATTGAGCTTTCTGATGGAAAGGTAGGTTGGATTTCTTCTGTAGACATAAAAATGTTAAAAGAGTTTAAAAGCTAAAAAAAATATGTTTATATTTATTTCTTACTTTCTAAGAAAAAACAGGAATGTTTAAAAACGTATTAGCTTTAATATTATCATCAATCTTTATATTAGTTGTAGTAATGCCTACAGTTATTATTGCATTAGATGATTCTGTTGATGTTTCAATATTTTATAATAATTCTGAAGAAGAAAAGGATAATACCCAAGAGAAAAATATAGATAAAGAATTTATATTCACTTTGGTGAATACTTCACTAAAAATAAATGGAAAAGATCTTGAGGAATTAAGCTTACATTACTACTCTAGAACATACAATAAACCTCATATAGAACTTTCTTTTCCGCCACCAAAAATAGTTTTTACAATTATTTAATAAACTCAAACTTTTTTATCAATAAAATCAATAGTGTTTTAGCTATGGTTTTAAATTTATTGTTTTATGTTCAAGTATTTAAAAAATGATCTTCCAGCAAGTATTGTTGTATTTTTTGTAGCGTTACCATTATGTTTGGGAATTGCTCTAGCAAGTGGGGCGCCTTTATTTTCAGGTCTTATTGCAGGTATTATAGGCGGAATTGTTGTAGGTGGTTTAAGTGGATCAAAAATTGGCGTTAGTGGACCTGCCGCAGGGTTAGCTGCTATTGTTCTTGTTGCAATTACAGCTTTAGATGGCTATGAAAACTTTTTGGTAGCCGTAGTTTTAGGTGGAATTATCCAATTAATATTTGGCTTTTTAAGAGCTGGTATAATTGGTTATTACTTTCCGTCATCCGTAATTAAAGGAATGCTAACAGGTATTGGAATCATTATCATTTTAAAACAAATACCTCACTTTTTTGGTATGGATAAAGACCCACAAGGGGATTTTGCATTTCTTCAAGTGGATGGTGAAAACACTTTAACTGAACTTTTAAAAGCTATCAATGCATTAATAAGTGGCAATGTAAGTGTTGGTGCTACAACTGTTGCCATAATTGCTATGGCAATTCTCATTTTGTGGTCTAATGTTTTATCTAGTAAAGGTAAATTCTTCCAATTAGTACAAGGCCCTTTAGTGGCGGTAGCTGTTGGTATTTTATTTTATGTGTTTACTAAAGATACTTCATTCAACATTACTGGAGACCATTTAGTATCGGTTCCTGTTCCAGAAGATTTTAATGGTTTTTTAGGACAGTTTAGGTTTCCAAACTTTGCTGCAATTGGTAGAACAGATGTTTGGATAACTGGGTTTACAATAGCACTAGTAGCATCACTAGAAACATTGCTTTGTGTTGAAGCTACAGATAAGTTAGATCCACACAAAAACGTAACGCCAACAAACAGAGAATTATTGGCTCAGGGAACAGGAAACATCTTATCGGGTTTGATTGGAGGACTGCCAATAACTCAGGTAATTGTTAGAAGCTCGGCGAATATACAATCTGGAGGAAGAACAAAAATGTCTGCCATTATACACGGCTTTTTGTTACTAATTTCTGTTATTGTTATCCCTAAATTATTAAATATGATACCGCTTTCTGTTTTAGCAGCAGTACTATTTATAGTAGGTTTTAAACTTGCTAAACCGTCAACATTTAAAAAGATGTTTAGCTTAGGATGGAAACAGTGGGTGCCATTTATAGTTACTATAATTGGGATAGTTCTTGTAGACTTACTATGGGGTATTGGCTTAGGACTAGCAGTTGGTATTTTTGTTGTTTTACTAAAAAGCTTCCAAAACTCTCATTTTTTGCATAAAGAAGGTGAAGATGTCGATGATGGAAAAATAAAGATGACCCTAGCTGAAGAAGTAACGTTCTTCAACAAAGGAGCCATTCTAAAGGAATTAGATAACATTCCTTCAGATTCATATCTAGAAATAGATTTAATAAATACCAGATATTTAGACTATGATATTATTGAAATTTTAGAAGATTTTGCTTTAAAAGCTAAAGAAAGAAATATTGATATTAAATTAATTTCTAAACGAGGCGTTATTGAAAACCCAAAAAGTTTTATAGAGTTTTTTGACCTTAGACCAAAATCGAAAATGAGTTTAAATTAACTTAGAAAACAAATTTAATTTAGTTGATATTATAAATGAAAAATATTTTTTCTAATATTAAGAGAGTTGCTTCTGGTGGTACCATGACTTTCACTAGTAAAGATTGCTTAAGATGGAAGGCTTGATTTGTTATCTGACTAAAGAATAATTATATACTCTTGTTGGTTTACAAGAACAAATTTTTGATAACTTTAATGCATGTATGGCATGTATAAAAAGCATATTAATTAACTTAAAATTTAAAGATGAAAAATACATATTACAATCAATTATTAGCAAATAATAAGGAGTGGGTAAAGGATATGACCAAAAAAGACAAAAATTATTTTGAAGATTTGTCTAAAGGTCAAAAACCACCCGTATTATGGATAGGCTGTGCAGATAGTAGAGTGCCAGCTAATGAGATTACTGGTACGCATCCAGGGGAGTTATTTGTACACAGAAACATAGCAAACATGGTAGTACATACAGATATGAATATGCTAAGTGTATTAGACTATGCAGTAAATCATTTAGGCGTTAAACATGTTATTGTGTGCGGACACTATGGTTGTGGTGGAGTTGGCGCAGCAATGCAAAATAAATCTCTTGGGTTGATTAACAAATGGGTAAGAAATATTAAAGAGGTATATAAAGACAATAAAACAGAGCTTAAAAAAATAGACGATGATAAAGAGCGTTTTGATAGACTTGTAGAGTTAAATGTAAAGGCTCAAGTTTATGATTTAGCTAAAACATCTATAGTACAGCAAGCATGGAAAGATGATAGAGGCTTAGAGGTACATGGTTGGGTTTATGACTTAAAAGATGGCATTATTCACGATTTAAAAGTATCAATGGATAGTGCACAACATTTAGATGATATTTTTACTTTAGATTTAGATTAAGAGCTTGCAAAAATTACTTTATAAGAATATAGAGTTGAATTTTATTTGGTATTGCGTTAGGGATTGAAACGGCATCCTTTTTTGCTTTTTCTGCAAAAAAGATATAGTGAAAAGCCCGACCCTTTGGGTAACGCCCAAAACAAAAATTTTATTACATATTAATTAAAAAGCCATCAAAATATAAAACTTTTGATGGCTTTTTTGATTCAATTTTCTTTTTCAATTTATGTCATTTGTATAAAGGCATAATAAATGGGTAAACCTAAAGTAATATTAAAAGGGAAGGTAATACCTAAAGCCATGGGGATGTAAATACCTGCATCGGCTCTAGGTTCTGCGAGTTTCATGGTAGCGGGAACTGCAATGTAAGAAGCTCCTGCACCTAGTATGGCAAATAGTAACCTGTTACCATCGCTTTCAGTTATAAAGCCACTTAAGTAAGCTACAATTAAACCATTAATTAAAGGTATAATAATCCCGAAGGCGAATAGAAACAAACCATATTGTTTAAATCCTTTAATACGTTTTGCGGTTACCATACCCATTTCTAATAAGAATAATGATAAAAAGCCTTTAAAAATATCTGTTGTAAAAGGCTCGATACCTCTTGCCTGAGTAGCATCTGCAACTAACCCAATAACTAAACTACCTATAAGCATTAATATACTTCCGCCGGTGAGTGAATGTTTTATTAAAGCGCCTATTGATTTCTTTTCACTAGATTTTTTATTTGCATCATATAGCATAATTAAAATTACACCAACAATAATAGCTGGAGATTCCATAATAGCCATAATTGCTACCATGTGGCCACCAAAGCTAATACCTTGATTTTCTAAAAAGGAGACTGCAGTTACAAAGGTTACTGCACTTACCGAACCGTATGCAGCAGCTATGGCTCCTGCGTTTGGTACACCAACTTTTTTCTTTAGAGCAAAGAAGGTATAAATGGGTACAATACTAGAAAGTAACACAGCAAAAATGATTGAGTATAAAATTTCTGAGCTAAATTCACTGTGGGATAGTTCTTGTCCGCCTTTAAATCCAATGGCAAAAAGCAAATAAAGTGAAATAAATTTAGAGGAGTTTTCAGGAATTTTCAAATCACTTTTTAAGCATGTTGCAATAATACCAAGTAAGAAAAACAAAAGTACGGGGTTAGTTAAATTGCTAATAAGTACATCAATATTCATAAGGTTAGTTTTAAATCTGGGCAAATTTACACTAGCATATCCATATATTTTTATTTAAATTTGTTATTCAAAGCATAAGCATTATTTATGAATTTTACATTACACCAACTAAGAGTTTTTACTGTTATTGTTCAAAATAAGAGTATTACTAAAGCCGCAGAGGAGTTGAACATGACCCAACCAGCTGCATCTATACAACTTAAAAATTTTCAAGATCAGTTTGATATCCCACTTACAGAAGTGTTAGGCAGGCAACTATATGTTACCAATTTTGGGATGGAAATTTATGAAATAGCAGAATCTATTTTAAATCAAGTAGGCACCATAGAATATAGGACTGAGGCTTTTAAAGGCTTGTTATCTGGTAAGCTAAGAATATCAGTAGTTTCAACAGGAAACTATGTGATGCCTTATTTTTTGAGAGGTTTTTTAAAACAGCATCCGCAGATTGATTTGGTTTTAGACGTATCAAACAAAACGAATGTGATTAAAGATTTGGAGCAAAACGAGGTTGATTTTTCATTAGTAACAGTTAGTCCCCAGCATTTAGAGCTTGAGGAAGAGCCTTTAATGATTAACAAGCTACACCTTGTAGCTGCATCAAGCCATGATCTAGATATTAAAAAGGTTGAAGACAAATCTATATTTAGTAGAATTCCTTTAATATATAGGGAGGAAGGTTCAGGTACACGTTTTACCATGCAACAGTTTTTTGCAGAAGAAGCCATTAAACCAAAAATAAAGTTAGAATTAACTACTAATGAAGCCATAATACAAGCAGTGGTTGCAGATATTGGAATGTCTATCGTATCGTTATTAAGTATTAAGAATGAGCTTTTACAAAATGAACTCAAAATTATTCCAGTAAAAGATTTACCATTAAAATCTACATGGAAACTTATTTGGCTTAAAAAGAAAAATTTATCACCAGTAGCTTTGGCATTTTTAGATTATGTAAGGCAAGAAAAAGATAATGTATATAAAGAATTCTTTGAATGGATGGAAGCTTATTAAGCTGTAGTGTCTTCTTTAGAATCTTTTTTGGGTTGTAATAAATTCGGAAAAATCATGGGCACTAAAGATTTTACGGGTTCGTAAAGAGCAGCGTCTTGTTTCGTGTCTTCGTCTAAAAGGGTTATTGTGTTATTAAATCTGTCAAAAATATTTAGTACAACACTCAGAATCAAAGCAATTTTTAAAGCACCAAAAACTCCACCAGCCAATTTATTTATAATACCTAAAGCTGCAAAATCAGCTAATTTAGTTAAGGCTTTACCTGCAAGCCCAATAGCAATAACTATAACTATAAACGTTATAGCAAAGGCAGTAATATTAATAGTTTTTTCATTCCATTCGGTTTTGGTTTGCAAAAATTCGGCAGCAAAATTACTAAAATGTATGGCGCCATAAACTCCTGCTATTAAGGCTATTAAAGATGCTACTTCAACAAAAAGCCCTTTCATAAACCCACGAACCAGTCCAAATAAAATTAATGCCCCTAAAACAATATCAATAACCCCCATAATTATTAGATTTTAAACAAATATAAAATAATACTAACACTTAGGTTTATTAACTTTGTTGCTTTGAAATTATTATGGCAAGAGACGAACAATTAAAAGAACGCTGGGAACTAGTAGTAGAAAAACTATCCAATCAATTTGCCGATGGCGACCCGTTGGATCTTGATGCCATTATTTATTTAATTGGCGTACAAGAACTCGGGCAGTTAGATAGAGCCTTTAAAAAAGACCAAAAGCTAGACCTCATGCACATTGCCATATGTAAACTCCTTGCGCCTTACGGCTACTATGAGTTAGATTTTGTAGATGAAGATGGGTGGCCACATTATAAAACCTTGGAAACCTTACCACATCTTAAGGCAGGCGAACAAAGTGTTTTAATGAAGGAGGCTATTGTAAATTACTTTATAGAAACCGAGTATATCAATTAAAATAATTTGGGCGTTACCCTAAAGGGTCAGGCTTTCGGCAGTCGCTTTTTTGTGTTGCATAGGTGCAACAACACAAAAAGAGCTTCAACAAAGCCTTAATCCCTAACGCAATTCATATAAAAAAATAGTAAATTTGCCTTCATTTTAGAATGTCATGATAGATAAGATAAACCAACTCATAGCAGAAGCAGAAGCATTCAAAGCCCAATCTAAAGAAGAGGTAGAAGCATTTCGTATAAAATACTTAGGTAAAAAAGGACTGTTAAACGAGTTTTTTGCAGAGTTTAAAAATGTAGCAAACGATCAGAAAAAGGAATTTGGGCAAACTATAAACAAGCTCAAAAAAACAGCTGAAGAAAAGGTAAATGCATTAAAGGATGAGCTTGAAAGCAAGGAGGAAGTAAAAGGGGTTTATGGTGATTTGTCTCGTCCAGGAAAGCCTATTGAAATTGGGGCACGACATCCTATCTCTATAGTTAAAAATCAGATTATAGATATCTTTTCTCGTGTTGGATTTAATGTAAGTGAAGGTCCTGAAATTGAAGATGACTGGCATAACTTTACAGCTTTAAATTTACCAGAATATCACCCTGCGCGCGATATGCAGGATACCTTTTTTATTCAAACTAATCCAGATATTTTATTGCGTACGCACACCAGTTCTGTGCAAGTGCGTTATATGGAAAACAATAAACCACCAATTAGAACTATCTCTCCGGGGCGCGTTTATAGAAACGAAGCTATATCGGCACGTTCGCATTGTTTTTTCCATCAAGTAGAAGGTTTGTATATTGATAAAGATGTAAGTTTTGCAGATTTAAAACAAACGCTACAACATTTTACAAAAGAAATGTTTGGGAAAAGTAAAATACGTTTACGTCCATCATACTTTCCGTTTACAGAACCTAGTGCTGAGGTTGATGTGTATTGGGGCTTAGAAACAGAAATAGATTATCGCATTACTAAGGGCACAGGCTGGCTAGAAATTATGGGCTGTGGTATGGTAGATCCTAACGTACTAGAAAATTGTGGTATAGATTCCAAAGAGTATTCTGGTTTTGCTTTTGGTATGGGTATAGACCGTATTGCGATGCTACTGCATCAAATTGGTGATATTCGTTTATTAAGTGAAAATGATGTTAGATTTTTAGAGCAGTTTAAGTCTGCGCTTTAATTATTGAATATTGAAATTTCTGTGTTTAAACTCAGCAAATAACTTTTTAATTCTGATTCACTGTTGAGTTTTAAAAAGCCTATTTTTCCTTGAAAAAAGAGTTTCATGGTGTTAGATAATTTAAATCCAATTATTGTATTTGCTCTAATATCAAACTTACTATCAATTTCTATTTCATTACTGTTGGAAATTAAATAAGCTGGACTTAATCCGAAACCGACAAGAAACTCATCTGATTTACCAAATTTTTGAACGCCGTTTATATCGAGTTCAATATAATTTAAATCTACTGTTAAATTATTATCATTAAACCCATAGTTTACATATTGTCCTGCTATATAGATATAACCAGGTGTAGATTTTAAAGGAATCTCTTTGAAAAGCCCTAATTGAAATCCAGACTTATAACTAAACGAATTATTACCTTGTCCTCCAGAACCATCTGTATATAAAACAAGATTTCCATCGGGGTAATAAGCGTTGGTTATTACGTAACCTAGTTTTGCTCCAAAAGCGTTGTCTTGAGCATTACTAACAAAGGATAAAAAAAGAAAAGCGAATAAGAGGTAATTGGAGTTTTTCATTTACCAAAAATAGATTAAATTTAATTTAATGAAAAAAGATATCCAAATTCCTAAAGTTGAAGAGGTTTACATTGCTGTAGTAAACGAGTACAATGATATTTATAAAACTCAAGATTGGAATGCTTACATTATAAACGATAAAGCAGTTGATTTAGAGATGGTAATTATTGTTACTAGCGGCTATTCAGAAAAGAAAACTACTTCTATTTTTAGAAAAAAAATAGATATGCTTCCTAAAAAAAGTTATGCTAAAATTGAGTTGATGCAAGAAGAATTGTTTGCGCTTAACAATACTTTTAAAGTGTCTTTTTTTGAAGGGAATACCATGTTTGATAAAACATATGTGTTTAGAAAAAATACGATTAATTTAAAAGCTTTACAACCTTTGCCTTTAATGGATGTGAAAGGTGTTTTGGTGAAATAGACTTTAGCAGGTAGTTGCGTTAAGGATAGTAGTGGAAAGCCCACAGCTAAAACCCAAAAGGGTTTTAGCGAGGACTTGTAACGGATAGCCTGACCCTTGTGGTAACGCCCAAATTATTTTAATCTAACTTATCTGTTAACTTTTTAAATACCTTTTTTGGGTTTTTGTTACTGTATAGAATCTCATAAACAGCATTAATTATAGGAGTCTCAGCTTTTTTGTCATTATTTTCATTTATAAAATAGGCGCTTTTTGTGGCATAATAGCCTTCGGCCACCATATTCATTTCCATTTGTGCAGATTTTACAGTGTAACCTTTACCAATCATGTTACCAAACATGCGGTTTCTTGAAAATGTAGAGTAACCAGTAACCAATAAATCGCCTAAATAAGCTGAATTATTGATATTGCGTTTCATTTTATGCACCTTTTTTATAAAACGCTTCATCTCTCTAATAGCGTTGCTCATTAAAATACTTTGAAAATTATCGCCATACCCCAAACCATGTGCTATTCCTGCGGCAATGGCATAAATATTTTTTAGCATTACGCCGTATTCTATTCCTATAACATCGTCGCTAATTTTGGTTTTTATGTAATCGCTAGACAAGCTATTGGCAATTTGTTGTGCTTTTTTAGCATCCCAACACGAGATAGTTAAGTAAGACAAACGCTCTAGTGCTACCTCTTCTGCATGACAAGGGCCTGCAATAACCGCAATACTCTCAAAAGGAACTTTGTAGTGCTCATTAAAATGTTCGCCAACTAGTAAACCTGTTTCTGGTACTATACCTTTAATAGCAGAAACAATGGTTTTATTGGTAATATCTATATTGAGCTTTTCTAGTTCGGTATAAATAAAAGCTGAAGGAATTACAAAGATTAAAACATCGGCATAATTTGCCATTTCGTTTATGTCGTTACTTAATTTAAGTTGCTCAATATTAAATTCAACCGAACTTAAATAACTTGGATTATGTTCCTCCCTTATTAGATGCTCTTTTATATAAACACTACGCATATACCAGCCTACTTCATTTAAGTTTTCACAAAGCATTTTAACAATAGCTGTTGCCCAACTTCCTGAACCAAAAACTGCGTATTTTAAAGGCTTACCCATATAAAAGTGTGTGTTTATATACACCAAAAATACACAAAATTATGCTTACTAATTATGCATATAGATAAAGCTTTTTATTTTTTGGCACGCGTTTTGAAACTTACTAATCAGAAACCCTAAAATGAAGATAAGATGAAGACGTTAAAAATACTTTTAAGCTTTGCATTAACAGCAACACTATTCATATCGTGCTACACTGAAGTTGTAGTAGACGATATAATTGATGAACCAAGAATTTCGTTAAACCAATTGCTTGGGTCTTATGATCTTTGGTATGTAGATATAAATAGTACTGTTGGATATGGGGAAACTCCTTTTTTACAGAAGGCATTTACAGTATCGTTTCTTAACGGTGTAGTTTACGCTAATAATAATATAGCTGGACTTGGAGCTAATGGAGATGGTTTTGGGATTGATGTTGGTAGTTATGATGCTTACGAAATGATTTTAGATGTGCAACATGATATTGACGGGTTTTCAACCTTTGATGTTTATGAAGTAGATTTTAATACCATTGAATTATATAATCCTAATAATGATACCTCTTATTTTTTAGATGGTTACCAAAGAAATAGTTTTGATTATGATTTTGTATTCTATGATAATATTCATTATTTCTTACAAGAGTATGAAGCTTGGGAAAAGACCTACACTAGCGAGTTTGGTGTTTTAAACGAATTTGATAATGAAAATTATTTACAGTTTTTAGCTGGTGGAAACGACTCTACATTTAGAAGTTCTCAAGATGATACAGGGATGAATGTAAACAACTTACTTTGGGACTACACAGGTTTGTATGGTGTAGGAGATGTTAGTGGAAATAATTTGTTGAAAACTTTAACATTAGATTATGATTCTCTGGACAATGAATTTTTTGAATTGACCGTTATAAATGACAGTAAGATAGAATTGTTCCATCCAACATCTGAAACGGTATATGAGTTTGTAGGACGCGGATACATTCAATTCTTAAAGTCGTCTGATGATAAGACTAAAGGAAAGAAAGTGCAAAAAGACAAAAAACGTAAATTTAGAAAAGATAAAGTAGCAAACCCAAGAGAGAACACTCGGAAGGTTTAGAAGATAATTAAAGTGAGATCCCGCTTTAGGGCGGGATTAGTTCAACTAAATTAATTTGATTTTGTTTTTTTAAACAATACAAATTAAAGTTTCACTAAAATTTTGGTTGGTTATTTAGTTTAGAAACCGTTTGGAACATCTTGTTCTATGCGGTTTCTTTTTTTATTGAATTGTGTGACATATTTGAGTTTTTAGTGTCTAAAAAGTACAAACACTTAAAAGCAAAATAAAAATAAATGGGATTGTTTTCATTCAAAAAAAATGTTGGAATTAAAATATTTGAAGGTGAAAAGACAGTTATGTTAGTAGCTATTGAAACTGGAATGGAAAAATTCGAATTTGAAAACTCTGCCGCAAAAAAATTAGAAAGCATCATTGAAAGCTTGCAATTACATGTTGAAGATCTAAATATTTTTATAGATACTGATGTTGCGGTGGTTTCTGGTTTAGCTCACGATCAAGCCACAAAGGAAAAAGTTGTTTTAGTTGTAGGAAACTCAAATGGTATTTCTACTGTTGATGACTATATGACTGTAAAAAATGAAGCGTCTGCTGCTCAATTTTACACAGTGCGTAATGGGGATACCCTCAAAAAAATTGCTGAAGTTTATTATGGTAATACAATGAATTACTCTATTATTTTTGAAGCAAACAAGCCTATGCTTAATCATCCAAATGATATATATACGGGTTTAGTGCTAAGAATTCCTGCTTAATATTATGAGCCTACTAGACTCTACTTCTCAGTAAATGATATTTTGTTTGAAGTCGATTTTAACAAAATTATTTGTTATCATAAAGTGTTAATAGTGACCCATTTAAATTTTATGTGTCCTAAAAACATTAACCCTTAAATTAATATTATAAAATGGGACTATTTTCATTTATTAAAAATGCAGGAGCAAAAGTGTTTGGTATTGGTAAAACTGATGCTGAAGAGGTTGCAGAAGCAGCAGCAAAAGCATTAAAGTTAGAGGAAGCTGCTGCAAGAAAACTTGAAGAAACTATTACTGATTTACAACTACAAGTTGAAGGTTTAAATGTTTTTATTGATAATGATGCAGCTACTGTTTCTGGTATGGCTTACAATCAAACAACAAGAGAAAAAGTGGTTTTAGTTATTGGTAACTCAAATGGTATTGCAACTGTTGATGACCAAATGACTGTAGAACATGAAGCGCCTGCAGCTCAATTTCACACTGTAGTAAGTGGTGACACTCTAGGGAAGATAGCCAAAGCATATTATGGGAATGCCATGAAATACCCTGTTATTTTTGAAGCAAATAAGCCTATGTTGACTGATCCAGATAAAATTTATCCTGGTCAGGTATTAAGAATCCCAACACTAGATTAGAACATGAGAGACCTAATTAATAGCTAATTATGTTATGTTCGGAGCCAACTTGAAAAAGTTGGCTTTTTATTTTTGTTGTTTTTACTGAGTAACTTATAAAGCAGACTTGAAAGTACTAAACATATCCTTGATAATTTCTTTTGTGTTGCCTTCTTGAAGACTCTCAAAAGACACATAACCTTGAAAATTAGAGTTTTTTATAATCTTAGCAATTCGTTTTAAATCAGCAGGCACTTTGGTACTGTCTTTAGTTTTTACATGTTCTTTTACAAACCAGTAATTAGCATAAGGTGCTAGTTTTTCCATTTCTTCATAGGTATTTGAAGAGGGTAAACTACCACAATCTAGCACCAAACCAAACCAATCTGAATTTACACGTTTTATTATGTCTATTATTTCATCACTTGTAAACAGAAATTCATCATGATTTTGCAAGCCTACAATAACGCCATATTGTTCACCAAAATCAGCACATGTTTTATAATCTTTTACTAACCATTTCTTTATTTCATCTTTTGTGAATTCTTCACTTTTATTTCTTCCAGTAAACACCCTCATGATTGAGGCACCTAGTTTTGATGATGCATCAAGCCAATTTTTAATTAGCTCAATATCCGAGTTACGAGAATTTACATCTGGTGTAACAAAATTATTTCTAACACCTGTCCAAGCAATATCTAAACCTAAATCTAAGGCCTTTCTTTTTAAAGCAAAAAGCGCTTTATTTTCTGGTATTTGTGGGTAAGAAGAAAAATAATACCCTGTTAAATCAACAGCATCCATACCAATCTCTGCACAAAATTCCATCATATCAAAGAAAGTCATTTCACCACTTCGTAACTCAGAATTAAAGGAGTATGCATTAATACTATATTGTAATCTGTTAGGTGCTGGTTTAGCGTCTTTGGAAAACGCTATAAGTTTATTAGTATTTAAAACAAAAGGGGTAAGGGCTATACTTTTTAATAAGTTCCGTCTAGTTTTATTCATTAATTGTTGTGCTTTGTATAAAGGTAAGAATTAATGTTGATTTTTATTTTTTTACTAAAAACTAGGGTTTCTTATAAAAATTCATTTTATCTAAATACTCCCAAACATTTTTTGGAAGCATTGGCTGAATATTTTTACCATCTTTAATAGCTTGTCTTATAAAAGTTGAAGAGAGTTGTATAATGGGCGCATTAACCCTATGAATTTTTTCATGATTATTAAATTGAGTTTCTACTTTATTGTCTGAAACCCTTGGATATACATAGATATGATGATTTTCAAGAATAACCTGGTAGTTTTTCCATTTATGAAAGCTTTTTAAATTATCCTCTCCCATAATCAAGGAAAATTCTTTTTCAGGGTGTTTTTCTTGTAAATGTGCTAGTGTGTTTACGGTGTAATTAGGTTGAGGTAAATTGAATTCAATGTCGCTAGGTTTTAGTCTTGTATAATCTTTTGTAGCTAGATAAACCATCTCTAACCGTTGGTAGTTATCAAGTAAACTAGATTTTTTTTTAAAAGGATTATGTGGGGTTACAACAAACCAAATTTGATCTAAATCGCTGTATTCTGCAATGTAATTTGCTATAATTAAATGCCCTACATGTATGGGGTTAAAAGAGCCAAAATACAAACCAATTTTCATTATAAAAATCTAAGAGTTTATAAATGTACTAACTTTTTCTTCAGCCTCGGCTAAAGCTTTCTCTAAATCATCATTAACAATTATGCTGTCAAACAAGGGTGCTGTTGCTAATTCAGCAGAGGCTTTAGCAACACGCATGTTTATCTTGTCTTCACTTTCAGTTTTACGTTTTTTCAATCTAATTTTTAACTCATCTATACTAGGCGGCTTAACAAAAAGAGCCAGTGTTTCTTCAGGAAATTTTCGTTTTATACGTAAGCCACCAGAAACATCAATATCAAAAATGACGTTTTTGCCTTTTTCCCAAATGCGTTCAACCTCAGTTTTTAAAGTACCGTAAAAATTATCACGATAAACCTCTTCCCATTCTAAAAATGCATCCGTTTTTATTTTGTTTTTAAAGGCTTTAGCAGAGAGGAAGTAGTAATCTTTTCCATATATTTCTTCACCTCGTTTTTCTCTTGAGGTTGCAGATATTGAAAATTCTAAATTCAATTCTTCAATACCTAATAAATGCCGAACAATAGTTGTTTTTCCTGAGCCTGAAGGTGCAGAAAATACGATAAGCTTACCTTTTTTTTTGTTTTCTTTAATCACACTAACTTTTCTTTTTTACTAAAGCACGTTCAATAACTGTTCCTTAATTTTTTCGAGCTCATCTTTCATTTGAACTACAAGCTGTTGCATAGGTGCATAATTACTTTTTGAACCAATTGTGTTTATCTCGCGCCCCATTTCTTGACTGATGAAACCTAATTTTTTCCCATTGGAATCTTTCGAGTTTATAGATTCAGTAAAATAGTTAAGGTGATTTTTTAACCTTACTTTTTCTTCGGTAATATCAAATTTTTCAATGTAGTAAACCAATTCTTGCTCAAATCTATTTTCGTCATATTTTTCCCTTAATTCCTCAACACCTTTTTGAAGTCGTTCACGAACACCTTCAATACGCTCAGGATCCATAGCAATAACCTTATCAAGTAATGCCTCTATTGAGACTACACGGTTATTAAAGTCTATTTCAAGTACTTTTCCTTCATTCAATCTATGCTCTATTAAATCTTCAACCGCATTAAATATTCCTGCTTCAATGGCTTTCCATTCTTCATTATTAATCTCTTCTCTAATTGTGTTTAAAGCATCAGGAAATCTAACAGCCATTTTTAGCAAATCCAAATCATCTGCATCTGCAACATTTTTTAGTTGCGCCATGTATTGTTTTACAACAGGTGTATTTATTTGGGTAGATGTATCGTCTGCTGTTGTTTCAATATAAATAGAGAAATCAATTTTTCCACGTATTAATTTGTTGGCTAAAGTTTTTCTTATAGTCAATTCTTTCTCTCTGTATATAGAAGGCATTCTGGCATTTAAATCTAAATTTTTACTATTTAAAGATTTAAGCTCTATTGTTATTTTTTTTGTTGGTAGTTGTAAAACAGATTTTCCATAACCTGTCATAGAATATATCATGAACGCAAGTATTAAGATTATGCAAATGTAATTAAAACCTAAGTAAAGAGAACGTATTGATTTGCGTTAAAAATACTTTAAATGAGATAAGTGGGTTATAAAGTAATTAATAAATACTTTTACGGAAATAAATTTTTTGAATAATAGTAATGAAAAGAATACTTAAAATAGGTGTTGTGATTGGATGTTGTGTGTTTTTTGTTGGCTGTAAAAACATTAAACAAGATGCTGATTTAGCGGAAGAAACTAGTGGTGTAGAAACAACTCAAAAACCACATGATAAGCATATTGTAAATCCCCCAAAAGGTATGGTTTGGATTCCTGGAGGAGCGTTTTTACAAGGTGCTGTAAATCAAGATAAAACGGCAATGCTTCATGAAAAGCCTCAGCATCCAGTATTTGTTGATGGATTTTTTATGGATATTACTGAAGTAACTAATGCCGCTTTTAAAGCGTTTACTGATGAAACAGGCTATGTAACTGTAGCAGAACGTAAAATTGATTGGGAAGTTATGAAAAAGCAACTTCCAGAAAACACACCTAAACCTCACGATAGCATTTTACAACCAGGGTCATTAATGTTTAAAAAAACGAAATCGTCGGTTTCTAATTTATATGATTTTTCGCAGTGGTGGCGTTGGGCTATAGGTGTTAATTGGAGGCATCCAAGTGGACCAGATAGTAACTTACAAGGTAAAGAGAATCATCCAGTAGTTCATGTTTCTTATGAGGATGTACAGGCTTATTGTAAATGGGCAGGAAGACGTTTGCCAACTGAAGCTGAGTGGGAGTATGCAGCACGAGGAAGAAAAACAAGTACTGTTTATTTTTGGGGAGATGATAAGTCTTTGCTCTCTAATATGGCTAATAGTTGGGAGGGTGAATTTCCAGTAAATAATACCTTAGACGACGGTTTTGAGAGAACTGCTCCAGTAAAATCGTATTCTCCTAACGATTTTGGTTTGTATGACATGGCTGGAAATGTCTGGGAGTTTGTTTCAGATTGGTATAGTGTTAAATATTACGAAGAATTATTAGCTGCAAATAAAGATGTTTTTAACCCACAAGGACCAGATAAAGCGTATAACCCTAGCCAACCCTATTTACAAGAAAAAGTTATAAAAGGTGGTTCATTTTTGTGTAGCGATTCGTATTGTGCCAGTTACAGAGTGTCTTCCAGAATGGGAACAAGTACAGATTCATCTTCTGAACATATTGGTTTTAGAACGGTTGCTACGCCAGATATGTTGCCGGATTAATTTTATTCTTATAAATAAAGAGATAAACTCTATGTTTATCTCTTTATTGTACAGAGCATTGACTTATTCTCGAACCAAGTATTGAAATTGCTTCAAAATTTAGTCAATTTTATAAGGTGAAATTAATGCTAATAGCACCTTGCTTTTAAGTTAAATGTTTACAACTTGAACCAGATTTAGTTTTTCCCGTGCATCTTGTAGTCGTACTTTTTATTTACCCAAAACTCTTCAAAAGCACACTTGCTTGTAAATAAGATTTTCCAGATCTAAAATTTTTCTTCTTTTCAAAATGAAGATTAATGATTTCTCCAAACTTGGTTTTTTGTTCTAGTTTATAAATGAGTTTTAGAATAGCATTAAAATCACCTTCCAAAGTAAATTGATAAGTGTTTATTTTTAAATCATTTTTTATAATGATATGAGGTTCTAAAAAATTAACAACCTTCAGGTTTGTGGAATCTGAATATCTATTTATTGTTTTTAGCAGATTATTTTGCACCGAACTTCCGTTAAGTTGATACTTATCTAATACCTTATTGTAGTATTCTTCCTTTTGTTTCAAAAGAGAGACTTGTTTTGGGGCATTTTCAAATAAAGTTTCTTGTAGTGCTAAATTGTTAAACTCTTTTTTAAGACTAAGCGTTTTTGAAATAGCCAATTTATAACACAAAAAGAGAGTGCTTATAAAACCAATAACTAGTAATATGTTTTTTGTTTTTTTAGTCATTGGATATGTTAAGTTTCAGACTGAATTTATAGCTTGATTTTGAATAATCTTCATAATTTAAAATCTCAACTCTATTAATCCAATTGGTGTTTTCTAAATCAGCCAACCAATTTGAAAAAGTATCACTAATATTAGAGATACCACTAAGTATTATCATGTTTTTATCAATGCTTATAGGTTGTTCAGCTTTTATACGTTTCAATACAGGTTGATAATTTAACTCGGATAGTAAAATAGAATTTGGCAAACCCTGCACAATCGTATTGATATAGAAAGAACTTTTAGATGAACTACCCTTAAGCATATCTTCAACCATTTTTTTAGATTTACTAACATTCTCATTAAGTTCTATAATTTTTTGCTTTGTGGTTTGATTGATTTGAGATGTTTGTTGCAACGTTTTTACTTTATTAAAATAATGATTGAATATTAAAAAGTTAATCAATAAGGTGGTTAATATTAAAGCTAGTCCAGATTTTAGAGAAAGGCTGTAAAATCTAGATTGTTTGTAGTCATTTTCTAAAGTAGTTTTTAGCTTGTCAAAGTTTGTTATTGGATGATATCTATTTAGTTGGCTGTTTAAGGCGCCACAGCATGATAATACATGCTTATTTGATATTTCTAAACCATTAATATCATAATTTATCGTATTCTCAATCTCAATTTTTTTTATAGTAATTATGGTTTGATTATCAAGATGGATATTAGCATTTGAAGTTGTTATGTTTTCTGATTTTAAGAAACTAGATATTCCAGAAACTATTCCATTCCCTAGTGTAATATTAATTATTGAAAAACCATACGGTTTATAGTTATCTACGATTTTTTGGACATAAGTCTTTCTGCAAATGGATACAAACTGATTGTATCCTTGTTTTATAACCTCAAAATAGAAATCATCTAAATTAATATTAGGAAACACTTTGTAAACTACTTTAAAAGTATCTGTTTCAGAGCTTTCAATTTGTTTGCTAAGAACATTGTCATTATTAATTATAAGTGAGATATGTTGGTTTTTAGGAAGGTTTGAAATGGCTTTTTTAACTAAAAACTCTTCAAAAGTATTTTTTCTATCTAAGGAGTTTTTGTTTTTTTTTAACTGAGTAATAAAACAAATTTCATTTCCATTTAGTGTTGCATGTTCAATACCGCAAAAATGGTTACCATACTCAAAATATGTTTTAATTTGCTTTAACATTAGTAAATGACTGTTGGTTTTATAAGTACCGTTAATTTAGATTTAGAATCTTCACGCCTACGTTTACTAAATAGCCATTTAATAACTGGTACTCTAGCTAAAAAAGGAACTCCAGTACCCGAATCATTTTTAACTCGTTCTTCTAAGCCACCTAAAACTACAATATCTTGGTCTTGAACTCTAATAATGGAACTAAACTCTCGAGAGCTTAAATCTGGTGGCGCATCTTCAGCTATGCGGGCACCAAAACTAGATTGTACTACAAAAATGTCCAAGGTTACTTGTCCATCACCAGATACAAGGGGTTTGATAGTTAAGCCTAATTCAGCATCAATAGGTTCATAATTAGTAATCTCTGAAGTTTGTGGATTGTCCGTACCATAAATGTTACGTTGTGTTACAGCATAATAAGATGTTTGCCCGTTAGAAAATGTAGCCCTATGGCCATTCAATGTAGAAAGTTTAGGAGTAGAACGAATTTTGATATTCCCATTTGATTCCATAGCCTTAACAGTTGCAAAAAAATTGGGAACAACTTTTCCTAAATTAATGTGTCCGAATCCATCAAACCCATTAAGGACTTTATTTATTGTTTTTGCTCCAAGTGTTAAGTCAGCTTCAGGAAATATTGCACCTCCAGTTGTTGCCGGTTCATCAGCAATACCCCAGCTTACTCCAGCCTCAATTGTTGAGTTCCTGCTAACTTCAATAAGCATAACTTCAATCAAGATTACTGGAACGGGTTTGTCAATTTGTTTAATGAATGCTTTAAAACGTTCTATTTTACTACTAGAACCCATAACATAAAAACTATTGAGCTCAAAATCAATTTTAATATCTAAATCTTGAGTAATTTCATCAGGTAGAACGCTTAATAATGCTTCTCCAGGATTTTGAGCATTATCAAACCCATTTTGGTTATTAGTATTTACTGAAACTCTATTTGATGTATTTCGTTGTCCAATGTTATTGTCAAACTGATTATTGTAATTATTTGAAAACCTGCTATTCGAATTAACATCTCCAAAACGATTTAAACTATTATTAGTTCTTCCAACTGTTCTATTTCTACCATTTCCACCTGAAGGGTCTGCAAAAATTTCTACAGTACGAGATATTAAATGAATGATTTCTACTTTACGAACACTAAGTTGGTTTTCAGTTCCAAAAAAGTAGGTGTTGTTTTCTTTTTTGAAAGTAAAAACTTTTGAAGAGTTATTCGAATTACTATTTTGATTGGAGTTGTTTCTGCTTTGATTTGAATTACTTCTTTCTGGGGTATTGGTATTTTGTTTAATTTGAGTTGAAGCAGTTTGTGATTCAAAAATCTTAACAAGCAATTCATCAAAAGAAATTGTATTGGTTTTAAATGTGATATTACCAGCTTCATCTAAAGGTGTTGCAGTGAATATATTCAAATTAAGTTCTAAACCTATGTCATTTATTATACTTGCTACGGGTGAATTATTAAAGTCTACTTCAAGTAATTGGTTCTCATAATCTAGAATTTTATACCTTAAATTAGATTGTCTTCTATTGGTTTTAGTATTAGTGTTTTTTGATTGAGAATTGTCTTCAAATATGTAAAAATTGTCTTTTGTTTTTTCAACAAATAAGTCATTTGCAAGTGCTAAATTATGCATTGCCGTATCAAAAGGTAATTCTTTAATATAAGACGTAATC
Organism: uncultured Algibacter sp.; assembly: GCF_947490405.1. GTDB lineage: Bacteria > Bacteroidota > Bacteroidia > Flavobacteriales > Flavobacteriaceae > Algibacter_B. The sequence continues at coordinate 306,191 of NZ_CANLGU010000002.1, forward strand.
ATTTTACTTTCCATTCCAGGAGTGAATACTAGATTTTTGCCAGATTCATCCATAATATGTTTAAATACTGTGTAAAGTTTATCTGCTTTTGCATTTATGCTAATTGTATTTTTATCAGGATTATAAAGAATAGGTATAATTCGTTCTTGGGGGCTTTTTATAGGGGCTACATACTTTTTTACAGAAAGAATATTACCAGTAAAATCAATTGTCAAATTATACTCTTTACAGAGAAATATTAATAAATCTATAACCGTAACATCAGAAAAATTATTAATAATTGATATATTTTCAAGTCCAGAACCAATATTAATATTCACTTTATGAATATTGGAAACTGCCAACAAGAAGTTAGATAGAGTGATATTACTGACGCTAATTTCTGTTTTTACAAGTTCAGTTAATCCAGCATTGTCTAGAGCTAAAATGGTTAATTGGTTTTTAATAGTTTCTATCCGAGTATCAGTATCTTGAGCAAAGCTGAAACTTAAAGTAAATAATAATATATAAAGTGTTTTTTTCATTCGTTTTTTACTTTAAATTCTTAATCGATAAGTAAAGCATAAACTTCTTCAATTGAAGTAGTGCCAGATTTGATTAGCTGAATAGCATTTTGCTTTAATGTTGTAATGTTATGTTCCTCTAAATATTGATCGATTTCTAAATCATTTTGTTTAATGTAAGGAATAAGTGTTTTAATCACAGGTATAATCTCATAGATTGCTTTTCTACCCTTGTAGCCTGTATGGTAGCAGTTAACACATCCATTTGCCAAATAATGATTTATTAAACTTTTTGGAATATTAAAATTTTCAGGAAAGATATCTTTTGAAATAGAAGCTTTTTGTTTACAATCATTACATAATTTTCTAACCAACCGTTGCGCGATACTTACATTTAATGTGCTTGCAATTAAAAAAGCAGGAATACCCATATCTATAAGTCTAGAAATAGTAGCCCAAGCAGAGTTTGTATGAATAGTTGATAATACTAAATGTCCAGTTAAAGCAGCTCGAATAGCCATATTAGCAGTTTTAACATCACGAATTTCTCCTACCATTATAATATCTGGATCTTGCCGCAAAAAAGTACGTAATGCACTAGTAAAATCTAACCCTATATTTTCTTTAAGTTGAACTTGATTAATGCCCTCAAGCGTATATTCTATAGGGTCTTCAATAGTAACTATGTTAGTTTTATGATCATTTAATAACTTTAGTGTAGCATAAAGTGTTGTAGTCTTACCAGACCCTGTGGGTCCAGATATTAAGATAATGCCGTTAGGGTTTTTAACAGCTTCTTTGTATGTTTTTAATTCTTTTTCGGTAAAACCAAGATCGTCAATGTTAATGTGATTAGTATCTTTACTCAAAATACGAAGTACTATTTTTTCTCCATGTAAAGTAGGTAGGCTAGATACTCGTATATCAAATTCATCTTGTTCAGTTTTAACAGTAATCCTACCATCTTGTGGTAAACGTTTTTCAGAAATATCTAAACCTGCTTTAATCTTAAGTTTATTTACAATAACAGGGTACTCAGATAAGGCAATTATAAAGTGTTCTTTTAATTTTCCATCTAATCTAAAACGCACTCTACATTTGTGTTCATAAGGTTCAAAATGGATATCACTACTGCCAATATTTTTTGCTGATAAAACTATTTTTTCAAGAAAATCATTAGTGTAATGTAAGTCTTCAGTAGTTTTTGAGGCTTGCTTTCTGAAATTTTTTGATAAGTATAAATCAATATTTTCAGATGTTTCAGGTTGTAATTCAATATTTTTTCCAAAAACAACTTGCAGTTCTTTTTTTAAATCTTCAGTTACTGAGTTAGATTTAAAAACAAGAGTTCCATTATGAGCATCTATAGGAATGATACTATAATAGTATGCCTGCTCACTACTTAAAATTTGTGAAAGATGCGTCGGGATATTATAATTCTTATGCTTCATATTAAATAGTGTAAACAAGACTTACATAACCAGACCAGTGAATTAAATATGTGATTAAAAAGAACAAACTCATATAGCCAGCTAATGGTACATGAAGTAGTTTTTGATTTTTAGAAGACGCCAAGTGTAAAACTAAAGAAAAGATAAGGCTACTAATAAAAATGATAATAAATGATATAGTAGAAAACGATAATGATAAAGACCCAAAGAGTAGTAAATCGCCTAAACCTATAGCTTTTAGAATTGTTGTTTTAAGTTTAAATTTAACATAAAAATTAAGGACTAATATTAATAGAAAAATAAAAATAAAATTGAAGGTTACAGATAAGTAAAACAGCTCTGGAAGCGTATTATTGTAAAATAATAAGGCGCATATTAAGCCACTAATTGGAAATAAAAACCAATATACTTGTCGTTCTTTCATATCTTGGATGAAAACAAAAAAAAAGCAAAGGAATAATATGGTTTTCAGAATGAACATCTAATCTTTAACAATTTGTTTAGGCGTTCCAGTTTCATCAATTTCCCAAACATTGAAAATCCCATCGCCATCAAAATCTGTGATAGCGGTAGCTCTTGCTTTAAAACTATTGTTACTTGCTGTTAAAAGTTCATAACTATAATTACTAGTGCCATTTTGATTAACGGTTTTAGGGGCTTCAAAATCAATCTCGTTTAAATCAATAGCGTATTTAGAATACATATATCTATAAGTCGTTTGTGAATTGTATATATATTTCAATTGCGTTTGTGCTTCTACACTTTTAGTTTTTGCTATTAAAGGCATTAAGTTGGGTAAGGCTAATAGTAAAAGAATTCCAATAATTACTAGTACAATTAATACTTCTTGCAAGTTATAGGCTTTAATTTTTTTAACTTTTCCCATCATTACATACATTTAAATAAACCCTTTTTCTTTAGCAATCTTAATAAGCACTTTGTCGGACTTTTTTTCATTATTAAATATTTCATTTAGCTTGCGTTTTCTTCGTTCAATACCTGCTAAGGATAGATTAACCAATTCGGGTAAATCTTTTGTTTTATTTCCTTGAGATAAATAATAAAGCATTTGTCTATCTATTTGATCTAGGTTAAAGTCATTAGAGATATGTTGTCTCACAAGTTTAAGAACAGAGTGTGAGTAATACGGAACACCATATAGTGCGTTAGTAATACTCTCGGTAAGCTTATTAAAATCAAGTTCATTTTTTAAAAGCAAACAGTTAGGTTTAAGACATTTTAAAATATTTATTAATCTATAATTATCACTTAAATGTGTAGCTACAAGTATTTTTGCTTTAGGAAAAAAACTTCTTATTTTAATTCCAATGTCATCACCAGATAATATATTGTGCTTTTTTGCTGGAGGTAAACTAATATCTAGAAAAACTAAATCGATAGTCCCAAAAGTAGCGGCGTGTTCTATCTCTAAATAGGCTTCTTCGCAACTTTTACATACATTGATTTTAAAATTATAACCCGATTCTTTATTGGCTACAAAATCAAGTGCCATTTTATAAGAATCAATAATAAGTTGATGGTCTTCAACAATGAGGGTGTTTAATGGTTTATTCATTAGTTAAAATCTTGCTGGCATTCATCAATAAAGGTTTTTCTTAGTCCTCACCTTTAAAAGAGTACATAAATTTATTCACTATTCTTAAATCAAAAGTAAGGTTTTACCTTACCTTAGGTAAGGTAAATAAAATATTTAAAAAATGTGCTTAGTTAGGGAAAGTGAAAGTAAAACTACTTGTTTTTGTGAAAAATTAAAACGATACCTGAGATATTAAAATTTTAGCAATATATTTTTTTTTTCAATTTAGTTTTATAACTATTATATTATGTAACAGTATTGATGTGTTTTATTTCTAAAGTCAATTTTAGTTTTTAGTCAAACAGATGCTAAATCAGATTTTGTCCCAGAAATCTACTCCCATAGATTAATACATTTAAGAAGTTTGTAAATTTTCCGATTAGTTTATATACCAGTCAAGCTGAAGTTTTAGTTCCAATTTTTAACTTATAAGTTAAGGATCTTTCCGTACCAATAAGTTTGCAGTATCAATTATAGCTTTTCAATTTTATTTAACACTGTGTCGCAATTTAAGGAAGCCTGTATTCTAAAATCATAAAATGCATTAGAATCATTAAGTTGCTGAAAAAATAGTTTTTAATAATCCTACAATATTTGGTTCATCTTCAACTATAAAACATCTATAGGCTCGTTCATATCAACCTGATTTATATCCTACGAAATATCCATTTGTAATATTTATTTTAGAAGATTTAATGCTAAGCTATTAGATTATTTTTACTAAGGTTTTACCGTAAAAGATTTTTGTTTAATATATGGAATTCAGTAGTTTACAATAAATCAAAAATCCTAAATAGTTTATACTATAAATAACTCTTAAAGTAATTATAAACTAATGAGAATAGAGAATAATTTCAAATTCAAAAAAACCTTACCCTTTATAAGGGAAAGACTTACTTATTATTTTAAGAGGCGATGTAGCTTTACGGTATTGATTATTCTCATTAATAAGTATCTCATGAAATCTTACTATCAATTACTATTATCATTTTCATTATGTTTCATATGTTATAGTCAAGAAGTTCCAGAAATAAACATTGCATCTCCAACCGCTTTTGAATTTACTAAGTATGGGGATATATCAACTAATGAAAATACAGGAAAAATAAATGCAGCTATTCCACTTTGTGTTCTTGAATCTGGTAATCTACAATTGCCAATAAGTCTTAGCTATACTGGTGCAGGTGTAAAAGTAGATCAAATGTCTAGTTGGACAGGAATAAACTGGAACTTGAATGCAGGTGGTGTGATTACTAGGATTGTGAAAGATGAACCTGATGAAAACTTTGTTTCTGAAATTAACTCTAGTAGAAGAATACTTTATTCAGCGAATGATTTGAATAATATGGATTTAAGTGTAGGGAGTCAAGACTCGCAACATTTAAATATTATTGAAACAGGATATTATGATACCCAAGCAGACCAATTTAACTTTTCCTTTTTAAATTACTCTGGAAGCTTCTTTTTAGACGAAGACTTTAACGTTCATCTTGCAAATAGTAGTGAGCCAATGAAAATTGAGTTTGTTGGAGGTGTACAATATAGTAACGTACAAGATATTATTATAACTACTAAAGATGGTGTTAAATATTATTTTGGCGGGCAATATTGTGAACAGACTAGAACAAGGAATAGTGTTAATATTACTGCTACTGAGTATTATACTACCTCTTACTATTTGTATTTAATTCAACATCCTTTTCTAGACACTATTTCTTTTGAATACTTAACCGAGGCTAGTGATAATTATGATATTAAAATAGGAGAAAGTGAATCAAAAGAAGTAATAACTGGGGGTAATGCAGGTAGATTGTGTGGAGATGTTAATCTAAGCAATAATGGATATAACTATTCAGAAACTTATAATAAAATATATGATGGTAAATATTTACGCCGTATTTATGCCAGCAGAACTAATCAAGAAATTATTTTTCATTCAACAGAGGAAAACGTATTTGGGCATTATAAGCGAAAGCTTGAATCTATTGAAGTTAATGACAGTTTTGTGCCAGAAAATGAAAAAAAATTCACCTTTCAATACACTATGGCACCTTCACGTTTTTTCTTAGATAAAGTTTCTTTTTTAAACAGAAATGATCAATTTTTATATGATTATAAATTAGAATATGATAATCCTTTAGGGTTGCCAGATAGATTCTCCAAAGCAAAAGATCATTTGGGCTATTACAATGGTAAAACCACCAATACGACTTTATTGCCTCAAAATGATGATTATCATCTTAGTAATGCAATGGGGGGGAATCTGGCTAATAAAGATGCCGATATTAATTACGCTAAAAAGGGAAGCCTTGTAAAAATTGAATATCCCACTGGTGGTTTTACGGAGTATGAATACGAGGGAAATAAGATAAAGATAGATACATACAAAAACATTAATCTTAAGGTTTATAATGATCTATCTACAATGTATCCAAATGCGTATCCAATTCCTGATACAAAATTGAGCCATACAGAAATTTTGGTTGGAGACTTCCCCAATTTTGATATGGCAAAAACACATTCAGCTCTAATAAAAATTAACGCCACTGCTCAGGGAAATATTAATCACCATTACAAAGTAAGGGTTATTATTGATGATTTGTCTAATCAAACTCAAACAGTGAAAGAGTATTTTTTGGAGCATGATGTATATAATTATTCATGGGCTTTTGAAACTACTTTTTTTAAAGACAGGTCTTATCGTGTAACACTAGAGTTGGAAACAGATCCTCAATCAAGCAATTCATATCCTGTGGATGTAAATTTAAACTTTTCGCATATTAATGGTAGTAGTATTGAGGAAGGATTGGGGGTTAGAATAAAAAATGTTAAGAATTACACTGAAACTAATGTTCTATCTAATACCCAAAGGTATTATTACAATACAATAGATAAAGTTTTTGATACTGATGCTATTCCTTCCCCAATCAATTATTGGTCAACTTACATTACTAATAGACATTTAGTTATCTGTTGTTCTTTTGTTGGAGATTTAGGAACTTTTAGTGATTTTCCAATATATGATACATATAATGCTAAAAAATTATCTTCTGAAACTCTATATTCCCTGTTCCCTTCTAGCGATGGACCAATACATCAGTATGTTACTACCAGCTTTGGAGGAGATAATTTTGAAGGAGGAGGAGTAGAAAAGAAATTTTTAAACCGCCTGAAAGTAGGTACTCTTAGTTACTCTTTGGGTAATGACTTACCAAGTGCTCAAATTTATGAAACCAACAAGTCAAATCAAGATATTTTTAATGGTAAGGTTGTTGAAGAGAAAAGTATATTAAACAAAAATGAATCATTATACATAAACCAAGTTACCAAAAATAACTATGTAGTACCAACACCATTTCATATTGACAACATGGTTTTGCAAAGAGCATATGATGTGTGTGAATTACAAGAAAGTAATTTAAATAGTTTATCGGGTGTTTACATTGGTTTTTATAAAACTTATGAAAACGAATTGCAGCTTGAAAGCAGTGAATTTACTACATATGTTGATCCTGTGCCTTTAACAGATTTTGAAAATGAAAACAACTATGATAAAGTTGTAGCAACTACCAGTTACGAGTATGAAAGCTATGTAGGGCAACCCACAAAAATTACAACAACGACAAGTAACAGTGATGTTGTTTTGGAAACAAAAAATTATTATGTTGATCAGATAACACAGTTATCAGGGTTAACAACAGACCAGGAAAATGCTTATAATACATTAAAAACAATGCATCGTCTGTCTGATATTTTACAATCTGAAAATTATCAAATTAGAAGTAATAGCACTTCTGAATTAATATCTACTCAAAGAACATTATATAGAAATTGGAATGGAGGAGGTTTAGTATTACCAGAAATTATAAAAGTATCTAAAAGTGGCAATACATTAACTAATAGAGTTAGATTTTATGATTATACAATATATGGTGATTTATTGCAGGTTTCAAGAGAAGGTGGGAATTTAGTAAGGTATGTTTATGACCCTAATTCTCATGTAATTAGAAAAATAGAGAATTACGACACTTCAATGAACGAACCGCATTATGGCACCAACAGTTCCTCACTTTGTTACCATCAAAATCAACATTCAAATTCAATGGTAACTTTATATAATTACATTGGTGATTCAGGACTAATTGAAAGCATAGTTGATCCTAAATGTCAGAAAACAACTTATGAGTATGATAGTTTTAACAGATTAGAATATATCAAGGATTCAGACGGTAATATTTTAAATAAAAAGGAGTATAACTACAAACAATAACCAAATATAGAAAAACGATGAAAAAATTAATATATATTTTAGTTATGTTTTTTCCAGTATTAGTTATTGGGCAGACCCCCACAGAGAATTACATAAAAACCACAACATATCAAGTTGAAACTACTACTGGATCTGTGTTAGCTGATGAAAAAATAGAAAGTGTTACCTATTTTGACGGTCTTGGTCGTCCCAAACAAATTGTATCCGTTGCGGCAGGCGGTAATAAAGAAGATATAATAACCCATATAAACTACGATGAATTTGGAAGGCAAACAAAGGATTATCTGCCATACACCGACGGATCAGGAAATTTAGATATTAGACCAGGAGATATCGAATTAGAAACTAAAAACTTCTACAATACTTTAAAGTATGAAAATACTCTAAATCCCTATTTGGAAAAACATTTTGAGTCCTCGCCCTTAAACAGGCTTCTGGAACAAGCCGCCCCAGGAGCTGATTGGGCACTTAACGAAAGTGTTACGCCAACCGATACCAGTGATGATGATTTAGACCACACCATAAAATTTGAGCACGGAACCAATACAGATGCAGATATGATACGCCTTTTTGAGGTTGATTTATCCAGCGGGTCACCAACATTAGTAGAAAGTGGGGTTTATCAACCTAATGAATTGTACAAAACTATTACCAAAGATGAAAATTGGAAACCTAATACCAGTTATTCAAAAAATCATACATCAGAAGAATATAAGGATAAGCAAGGGCAGATTGTCTTAAAACGAACTTATAATAACAATAAATGGCACGACACTTATTATGTGTATGACGATTATGGTAATTTAACCTTTGTGCTCCCTCCAGAATTGCTTACTTACAATAATATTGCACAGCATGCTTTTGATATAAATGGATACTATGATGAGTTTTATAATGAACCATCTCCTTTTTTCAATGGGTCAACTCAAACAGTAATTTATTTCGAGGCGAATGTTTACTCTAGTGGTTTTCATATGTACATAGAAATGTATAATAACATACCAGGGCCCATAGGAGTGCCTTTTAAAGACGGAAAACTAGCAGATTCAAACTTTAATCTCATACCAGATATCACCTTAGGGGATATTATGGATGGGAATGTATCTGCTGCAACAGTTTACATGCAAGACGGAGATATCTACATTGATTCACATGATGTTGTAATTTCAAATAGTGATATTTATTTTAGTGTATCTTTTGATATAGAAGACTTTCAATCCACATTTTCACCTTTAGCTATAAATCCAAATGATTTAGACAAACTGGCTTATCAATACAAATACGATGAGCGTAATAGGCTTATAGAGAAGAAAATCCCTGGAAAAGGAAAAGAATATATCGTGTATGATAAATTGGATAGACCGGTATTAACGCAAGATGCCAACTTATTAGCCATTAATAATCCCAATTTATCTGATAACCAATGGTTGTTTACAAAGTATGATGTTTTTGGTAGAGTGATATATACTGGCCTTTATAATAGTAATTTAGACAGGGCTACGTTACAAGGTTTTTTTAATAATAAAAGTGCTTCAGAAAATTATGAAGTTAAGGCAGATCCTGGTGATATAGGATTTGAAGGTATTTATTATTATAATAACAATTTTCCATATTCTAATTTAGAAATATTAACGATTAATTATTATGATGACTATACTTTTGATAAAGATGGAATGTCACTTCCAATAAACTATGAAGGGCAAACCGTTATAAATCATAATAACAACAATAAGCCTTTAACCAAAGGCTTAGCAACAGGTAGCAAAGTTAAAGTTTTAAATACATCACCTACAAAATGGATAACAACAATTACGGGTTATGATACAAAAGCACGCCCAATATATGTAGCCAGTAAAAACAACTATTTAGAAACTACTGATGTTACAGCAAGTAAATTAAATTTCACAGGTGCAGTTGATAAAATGGAAACCTATCATAATAAACAATCAACTACTGTTATAACCAAAGATTTATTTACTTACGACCATATGGGACGATTAACTAAGCAAACGCAAGAGTTAAATAATACAAATGCGTTAGAGGTAATCACAGAAAATCACTATGATGAGCTGGGACAATTACAAAGTAAAGGCGTAGGTGGTAGTAATACCAACAGACTACAAAACGTAGATTATACATACAATATAAGAGGTTGGTTAAAAACCATAAACAACCCTATTAATTTGGGTAACGATTTGTTTGGCTTTGGATTAACCTATAACCAACCTGAAGTTACTGTTACTGGTAGTTTAACTCCGTTATATAATGGTAATATTAGCCATACTTTTTGGAAAACTAATAATGAAGACAACCGATTAAAAGAATATAGATACAATTACGATGCATTAAACAGGATTATTAACGCACATTCTTCTGAGGCAGGAATTAGTACATATAAGTATAATATGTATATTTATGGATACGACCGAAATGGAAATATAGAGAGAATGGTACGTAGGATGCCATCAGATTTAAATGATCCACTAAAAACATGGTATAGCTCTACAACGATGGATGATTTAACCTATAGTTATGATGGCAATAAATTACTAAATGTAAAAGATGGTATAGGTTTAAGCGCAACAGGTATTGAAGGCTTTAAAGATGGTAACGTAAAAGAAAATACAGGTCTTGATGATTATACCTATGATGCTAATGGTAATATGGTCAAGGATTTAAACAAAAGTATTGGCACTACCACAACCAACGGTATTACCTACAATCATTTAAACCTTCCTGATGAAGTAAAATTTGAGAACAATAATAACAAAAAAATTAAGTACATTTACGATGCCACAGGTGTAAAACTTAGTAAAGCTGTTTATAACAATAGTAGTACAGCAACTACTACATATTATGCAGGCAATTATGTTTACGAAGGTAGTTCTTTGAAATTCTTTAACCACCCTGAAGGGTATGTAGATGCTGAAAATGGTTTTGATTATGTATACCAATACAAAGACCATTTAGGAAATGCAAGATTGAGCTATAAAGCTGATGATAGATATTTACAATTAAATTATGATACATTTGATAGTGGATTAGCTGATTGGAATGGAGTCAGAGTTAATGAAAATGGTCGTTTAAAAGTTACAGTACAGAATCAATATACTGGTACGGGTAAACATCTTATAGAGCCATTTAATGTAGGAGAAAAGGTTCATGTTAAATTAGATTTCGATAAATACACTACAACAGTGCCTATAAGATTAATTGTTAATGAAAGAGATGCTAATAATAATAGCATTGGGTGGTATTTTGTAGCTAATGCTGAAAATGGTACTTTTCAAAGTTCACACACAATAGTTAATTCTAATGTAGCAAGAATATATGTAAAGTTTGATATAGCCTCAAGTATTGCCTCTGCTACTCAGTTTTATGTAGATAATATAGTTATCAGTAGAGGGGAATTTGAAATACTAGAAGAAAACAACTACTATCCTTTTGGACTTAAACATAAAGGGTATAATGGGAATGTTGGAAGTACTAATATTGCGCTTAAAAGAAAATTCGGTGGTAAGGAGTATCAGGATGAGTTAGGATTAGGTTGGTACGATATTACGGCTAGGAATTATGACCCTGCGTTGGGGAGATGGATGAATCTTGACCCGTTAGCTGAAAATGGGCGTAGGTGGTCACCATATAACTTTTCGTTTGATAACCCTGTTTTCTTTCAAGATCCTGATGGGATGTGGCCTTTTCCTAGTAGTGGACTTTTGGGATATCTGTTAAAGACGGTCAAGAGGACTTTAGGTAATGTTAAGGATGGAGATAATTTAGCTGTTGCACATTTAAAATCAGTAAGGGATGACCCAGTTATTGAAAACCTTGCTGATGAACTTCCAGGAGCTGGAGAAGCTTTAGATATTTCTAAAGGGAATTATGGTAGTGCAGCATTAGGGATAATACCTTTTGGAAAAAAGATAAAGAAGGGAGTAGAGTTAGCTTCTGATGCATTAAAAACTACAAAAAAAACAAGTAAGGCAGCTAGAAGGGAAGCTATGAGAGAAGCTGGAATACCAACAAGTCAACCACTTATTCCAGATAAAGCGACTAAATCTAAAGATAAGGTATTTTTAACAAGAGATAAGAAGAGTACCGTTCAAGATGCAAAGAATGATGTAAGTCACAAAGGAGAGCCCCATTGGGAAGCTGGACCAACAAAGAAAGATGTTAACTCTCCTGATGGTTTAAATCGAAGTGGAAATAATAATAAGCCACAAATGGGGAAGCCTAAATCTAAAGCTGAATATGACGAATAAATTAAACATTTTAAAAAGAAAACAAAAAGGAAAACTTAAATTAAAGGCTTATAAGCTATTGTTTAAAGAATTCACTAAGCTTGAATGGATTGATTTAGAAAAGTCTGATTTAATCTTAAAAGAATTAAATAAAAAAGGGTTACAAAAAATTGTTAAAAGAACAGAGTTCATTAATTCAGATGAAAATTTTATTGAATCTGATTTATTGAGAGAAGTATATCTCAAGCTTGAAGATGGTTCTTCTTGTTATATGTTTACTGATGATTTTGAATATTGTGGAATGTTTGAAGTAGATTCCAAGGAAGCATTTGAAAATGCATTAAAAATTGCAAAATTAGATGAAAACAATACTTGCTTTATTTTAGATACTAACTCTGGTTTTTCTTTTACTATAAATTTCTATGATGACGCTCACAATGATTATCCGTGTAGATTTGATATTCAAAGAAGGTAGTCGGTCAAATTAGTTGATATTAAATATTGTTATTCTAACTAATTGATAATCAATTAAAATTCAATAGAAACAATTAAAATAAAGGGTATACTTTGGTATATCCTTTTTGTTTTTATAGTCCGATTTTTTGATGTCAATTTGGTTATTTCTGTTATTGTTGAGTAATGAAAATAATGGTTTTGTGGTTGAAAAAGACAGTGTTTATCTAATCGACATGTTTCGGATTACCTTTCATGTAAAGATTTTTTGAAACCACTATATCATTAGTATTAAAAGAATAATCTAAATTTAGTTACGGAAAAATTACGGATTAATTAGAGCTCTAATTTTCAAATTAGATTTTTTTTATATGCAATGGAATTAATATTTGTTGTGTGCAACAAACCAAAAAAATAGTTTTTTTAAAAAAGGAAATTAGTAATGTATCGTTCTTAACGAACGAATAAATCCCCAAAACAGAAGATACAATTCCTATAATTGTCAATAAATCCATTACTTCAAATATACGAAATTATGTTAGATATGAATTTGATACGCTATTCCTCAATTAGTTGAAAGAACTCTGATATTTTAATCTCACGAGCTTCACATATTTTTTGAAGTGTTTTAACTGGTATGCGATAACCGTCTTTTTCTTTTACAATTTTACGAACAGTTTTCTCGTCAATATTATGATTGACAGCAAATTTACTTTTTGATTTAGCTTTTGATATCCATTCATTAGCTATGTAATTACAAATTTTCTTGTTTATGTCAACCATATAACAAAGAAATATTTTGATACACAAATATTTCGGACGATAACCCGAATAAAGAAATGTTTTCCTATATTTGAAACACCAAATTCAATTATCATGGAGAATACAACCAAATCTAAATCCGAAAACGAAAACTATTGGGGCTATATTCTATTTTCAGCATTAACACTAATCTGTACGTTAAACTCAGGCAATATTTATAATTGGTTCACTAATGAGAACTATTCTAACCAAAACACAACGCAGCAAAACACTACAATACAGAATGAAAGTAAATCTAATACTAAATCTACAAGTAGTTATTGCTCACTATCATCTTCAGAAACCTACAATTATCTCATTGACACACGCTCGTTTACCTTAAATGGTAACGGCTCTGTTCGGTTTACCAAACGTTTTGACCACGCTAGAGACAAATGGATTGAGGATAAAATTATTATAACTAGTGGCAACTATAGATTAGAAGGTACATGGCAAGTAAAACTTGGCAACCTAATCACTATAAAAAATTATAGAATAATTAGTGGCTCTTTTGATGCCTCAAATAATAGTCCATCACGTGGAATGCTAAAAATTGAATGCAATGGTAACCTAAAAGGTGTGTTACATGACCGAAACGGAAATATGATTGATATACTCATTAAGAAATAACCATAAAACCTCGGCAATCATCCAAAATTAGAGCTTATGCGACCACTTCTAAAACTACCTAACGCCATACTGTTTTTGTTCCTAATAATGCCTATAATCAGCTTTATAACGTTTGTGTTTATGTATGCAAATGATAAGAATATTATTAGTTTTCCGGTTTCTATTTTAACCGACATATTTATCTTTCTTCAACTGTTTTCATTGTTATTTTTTGCTAAAGAAACCATCACCCAAATAAAGCTTTTTAAGCTATCTAAAACATTAAATATAGTACTGCCTATATTGTTATTTATTTCTATCTCAATCGTTCATTTATCGCTTAAAAAGGCTTTATTTCAATCTAGTATTTCAGAATTAAATGGATTTGAGAAAAGTTACATTTCCTATCTAACCCAATTTAAAACAGGTATCTATTTTGTTATGTTTGGATTACTGATTTTTAGTTATTCTAGTATAGCCAAACAATTAAATAAAATGAAAAATACAAACGTAGTTTCTAATTTTTTTAAATTATGTTTTACACCATTGTCTATTGGTTGGTTGAAACGAAATATAATCTAGTATTGGATTAATTAATAGTCTCTCAAGTATTTAAGACCGATGGAAATACATAATCCTATCGGTCTTTTTTAATGCATTTAAAGCCATCAATTTCGCTATTGATGCAAGTAGTTTAACCATACAAAACAAGTTCTAAGAATAGCCCTCAAGGGGGTTGAGCGCAATCGGGGGTTCTAAGAAGGTACGGTTGAAGATGATGTTTGTTTTTTATTTAAAATAGTATTGAAATGGTCTGCAAGCAACATTATATCAGTTGGAGCGTATAGCTTTTAAATGATTTTTATAAAATTTATAGTAATTGGTTGATACCAATAGAATTCCAGTTGGAGTGTGTGAATTTCTCAAATTAATTTTATAAAATATATTGGTATTGGTTACAATTAAAACTGTACCAGTTGGAATGTGTGATTTACAATTAAAAAAAAGAAACCTAGATTCAAAGTCATAAATGATATTTCAACGTAACCACAAGTGAAGTTGAAAATGTCATTTTGATATTGTATTATTTATATATACTATTCTTATAATATATTATTCTAATAAATAGTTATTCTAATACTGTGTCATTTTCGAAGGCTCAAAAAAGAAATCTCAAATTCGTATTCACTAACTATTTAATTTTTTTCTATCTGTACTATATTATCAATATCTAACTTTTATAGTTGGATAATTATAATAAGATTTTAAAAAAAAAATTAAAAAGATGGAAAATGAAAACGACATCCAAGCCCGGAATGAGGGACAATTCATTCGATTATTTAATAACGTAAGACGTAATACCAAGCTAAATGCAAAAAGTAAAATGGTATTATCGCATATCATCAGTTACCAATTACAAGGTAAAGAATTCTATATGAGTAACGAAGGCATAGGCTATGAATATGGTTTTAGTGAATCAACAGCAGCCAGAGTTGTAAAACTGTTAGAACCATATCTAAACAAACGTAAGGAATACGTTCAGCTAAAAAAAGGAGAGCAAGTTATTACGATAAGATACTTGAGTGTAAAAGATTTAAAAAAGTGGGTAGCATCAAGTGTAATAAATCAAAATGTAGTTTCACCAAGTGAAGTAATACCAAATGTAATAAGACCTGATGTGGTCGATTTTACTAAAACCAAAACTATGAATGAGTTATTGGATTTAGCCAATACTCATTTTAAAAACCATGGTGAGTTTCAATCATTTGTAGCTAGAAATGAAGCAGTATATCAACATTTCCAAAAGTTAGATTTAAGCAAAGTATAATGTACCAAATGTTCCTTTTTGAGGTAACTAGTGGGGGTGTGAAGCACCACGTTTATAAAACCAAGGATATTCTAATTATATGTAATACATTAATAATGAGCTTCAAACATAGGTAGTCCCCTCCCCGAGGATCGGGAAGGGGTACCATTTATGTTAATTAGCATTTGTCCACATTACCGCTCTTATATATAGATATGGGCAGAATCATATAGTTTCAATCGGAGTCATTCATAAAGTTTGTATATGTTTTAGCAAACTAAATAAAAAGCTCCTTGTTTTTTTAACAATTGTGATTAATGATACTATTTATTATTAAAGAAACCTTATGAGATTAATAGTAACCACAACACAGTTTGATTTATTGTTAAAGCAGCAAAAACCAAAATATCCTTTAAATTTCGATTATAAGGTAGCCCCAGTAGTTTTAAACATTTTAAAAAAGTACCACCCATCAGAAGTTAGCAAATGATAAAATATGTGATATCACGTCTTTGGTGAAGCTATTCCCAATTGCGTGTGTAGCTGGTGTCTTTTTAAGTATATCTGAAACATAACCTATTGGTAACGTCTGGCATTGCTCCAGTTCCTGAACCGTAAATAATCTATATAAAGATTTAACTTCTTCCAACGGCATCGGGTAAATGCGTTTAAGCTTTTCTTTTTTAGGTAATTCAGCAAATGACTTATCATGGAAAACTACTTGACCAATGCTCCTTTTTAAATACCTAATAAGACCAGCTTTGGTATAAGGTATGTTTTTGGTGAGAATCGCATTTGAAAATTTTCTGTCAAAAAAACCATCTTCAATATAATCTTGTAATGAAATGTTTTTGTCTTCAGGTGCTACTACATTAGGTATATTGGTCCAGTATAATCTGGACCTATTACTACAGCTAACTAAATTTGAATTTATTTCAATTGGTTTTACACCTAATAAATCAGAAATTATATTTCTATCTTTCGTAGGCATAGATTTTACATTTTCCATAATGTAGAATTTTGGCTCTACCTCTTTCAATATCCGTAAGGCTTCATAGAATAGCCCTGAATCTTCAGAATCCAAACCTGTTGTTCTAGAGGCACGATTTAAGCTCGAAAGCGACTGACATGGCGACCCAAATACCATCAGGTCTATATTTGGTAATGTAGTACCGTCTATATCACATACATTGCCCAATTGAATTGTATTTGGAAAATGATGTTGTGTTAATTTTATGCAATTTTTATCGATTTCGCTTGCATAATAGTTGACGGGAATGTTTAATTCTTTTAATGCTAATTGTGCTACGCTAATTCCGTCAAATAGCGATAGCACGTTAATTCCTTTTTCAATATTCATAGAGTTGTTTCTCTATAAATATTTCGTCAGGGAACAAAGTCCTTGTTAAATGAAAATTTGTATCAACAAAACTCTACAAACCCTTTAATGACGGGATTTTACGGATAAAAAGTTTTTTCCGCATTATAACGGGAAAATGAAAAAATGCTGGTGTAATTCAAATTGTCCTTCCATATTTGTTGAACAACCTTCACTTTTTTCAATATCAGAAGGATAAAAAAATAAACCCAGTAATATCAACACATTCGAGAGGTTTTAAACAAAAAGAAGTATAAACAAGTTTCACTTAGGTTGAAAATCATCAAAAACGAAACACAAAAACGAAAATTATGAGTTTACTTGGTCAGAAGACACGTGCAGATTATATCCAGTGGCAGGATATGCAATCAACAGTTTTAAAACTAGAAAGAGATGGTGAGTTAAAATATGCCCTATTAATTGCCGTAGGTAGTTATGTTGGGTTAAGGATTTCTGATTTGAGAATCTTAAAATGGAATAATGTTCTAAATAAAGAATATCTTAATGTCATAGAAAAGAAAACCAAGAAAGAGCGTAAAATTACTATCCATCCAGATTTACAGGAAATTATACAACGTATATATGCTAAAATAAACCCAGATGTGAATCAGTATATGTTTGTTAACAGGTTCGGAGAAAAACCAGTAAGCATTCAGCATATCAACCATAAATTAAAAGAAGTTTTTAAAAAATATGGTGTTGAAGGTAGGATATCATCACACAGCCTCAGGAAAACACTATCACGTCAGATATGGGAGAAAAATGGCTGTTCTGATAAAGCACTATTGTTACTGTCAGATTTACTAAATCATAGTTCTGTAACAGTTACTAAGCGATATTTAGGAATTCAGGAGCAAGAAATCAGCAATTTATATTTAAGTGTATAAAAACTACAGTAAGCCCCTTGAATAATGGGGTCTTATCTTTTTCAGTATAGAATTTCAAATATCATTTTTGTTGTAAAATCATGTTTTTATTGAAAAAATCTTGGATAATTCGATTATTTCCGTTATATTTGCATTGTAATTATGAAAAAACAACAAATTATATATAAATGGAAGTAAAAGAAAAACATTGGTCAAGTGAACTTTTAACCGTATTTGGGTTATGGCTTTGGGAGAAGGGAGAATATGGACATGCTTTAATGTGTATTCATGGACCACAATGGGGTTTTAAAATAGGGCATCAACTAAAGATTACATGGGAAGATTTACTGCATGATGATGACCATGAAGCCAAAGTTAAGATTGCCATAGAAACAGATGAAGACGACAATTATGACCGACCAATTATTGGAATTACAAGGCAATCAATAGAGTTGGCGTATAAAGCAGTTGAATTTGAGTATTGGGATGACCTAATTTATAAAAATTATAAAACAGGTAGACCTCTAACCACTTCTACGCTAAATAGAGAATTACAAAAATTTGCTACTGATTTTTTAAAGGAAATGGAAGAAATTATCGGAGCAAAACTTCATTTAAAACCATTGAAATCTAATGCATTTCAAATTGCATGGGCGTTAAAAAATCTTGAGAGGTATTATTATTCTAAAAAATGCTTTGTGGAGATTTCAAAGTTTATGGGGCATCGTACTTTAAAAGATACAATAGCACTATTAGAAGTAGAACCTAATGATAATATAGTTTTTAGCTTCAGCGAAGTTTTTAATGACACACAAATGAATTCAGACATACTAAGTAATAAGGCTTTATTGCAGTATTACATGGGATATGCATTAAATATAAATTAGATAAAAATGAAATATAATAAGTAATTAAAAAACAAAAGTCCCGATGGCGGTCGGAACTTTAGATGTTTTTAAATTATTACGTAATCGGTTAAAATTAAATAATAAATATGTTAAACAAAAGTATGGAAAATACTTTGAACAGCAAGGGCTATACTGTTCAAAATTCCAAAAAAACACAGGTAGTCTCAACTCTCAATACGGATAACAAACTCAATTTTTTCTTTAACTATGAAGATTTAGAGATACAAATTCCGGGTGGACTCAATGATGAAAGGCATGACCGCATGCAGGTAACTGTAAAAATCAATAAAAAAGATAGTTACAATCCTATACGTCATAGTATCAATCTTTTTGGTAATACCGAGCTAGAGAAATTTATAATCAAGGTATCACATCGATTAGAAATAAGTGATATAACTATCCGTAGAGCGTTTATAAAATTAACTGATGCTTTAGAATCGTATCGGTTGGAAACTCAATCCCAAGAAGCAGAAGAAGACACCCACGATTTTGAGCTAACAGAAGAAGAACACAACGAAGCTGAATCATTACTAAAATCCGATGATTTACTAACCAAAACCAATAACCTAATTGATGCCAGTGGTTTTATAGGTGAAGAAACCAACAGATTATTAGCATATCTCATATTTACGTCCCGCAAAATGGACAATCCCCTGCATTGCATCATTCATGGGTCTAGTGGTTCGGGTAAAACGCACATGTTAGGTAAAGTAGCAGAATTCATCCCAAATGAAGATAAAATAGAATTCACCCAATTATCAGCTAATGCTTTTTATTACTTCAAACAATACCAGCTTAAGAATAAGTTAATCCTTATTGAAGACATGGACGGTGCTGAAGATGGACTGTTACCACTACGGGAATTACAAACCAAAAAACGTATTTCAAAAAGCATCGTGCATAAAGGTATTGGTGGTATCGGTAAAACAAAAAACTTAATTGTAGAAGGTCCAGTATCAGTAGCAGGATGCACCACCAAAGAAAGTGTTTATGAAGATAACAGTAACAGAAGTTTTCTGTTATATGTAGATGAAAGCGAGGCGCAGGATAATCGTATTATGGCATACCAACGTAAACAATCTGCTGGTAGAATTAATGTAGATACAGAACTGGAAGCAAGCAAGATATTACGTAACATACAACGTATTCTAAGACCTGTTAAAGTAGTTAATCCATACGCTGAATACTTAGAGTTACCACGAACTGTTTTCAAGCCTAGGCGTACTAATATGCACTATCTACAATTGATTGAGGTTATAACATTTTACAACCAATACCAACGAGAAGAAAAGTTCGATGAATCTAGTGGTGAAGCATACATAGAAACAAGTTTAGAAGATATTAAACTAGCTAATACACTTATCAAAGATGTGTTGTTACGCAAGTCAGACCGCTTAAATGGTGCAACGAGGGATTACTTTGAAAAACTTAATGAGTACCTAAAAGAAAGGAATACCAGTACCTATAACAACCAAGAAATAAGACGTGAATTCAGAATAAAAGAAACCACACTTAGACGTTATCATGGATTACTAGAAACCGAAGGTTACATTAAAAAGCGACCAGATATTAAAAGTATTTCAGATAGTTACGAAGTGCTAATCGTGGATGAATTCCAAGATTTAGAAAATACTATTGATAAAGCATTAAAACTGTGTTTAGACCTCGCCACCTCGCCACAGGTTCGCCACTCCAATAATGGCGAACTTAAAACACAGGAAACTAGTAAATTAACTCAAACTCGCCACAAATCTCAAAACTAAAGGAAGCCCATGAAAAATTTACCAGTACATAGTAATACGTTTTTAGAAATTTTAAATGATTTTCAAAACGATTTAGTTACTCGTAACAAATCTGAATCTTTGGTATATAACATGCCTACGCATCTTAGGGAATTCTTCAACTATTTGGAAGCAAAAGGGCATGAGAATCTAAACCATGTAACCACCAAAATAGTTACTAAATACTACGAATATTTATCAACTCGTAAAAACCAAACACGAGGTGGTGCATTAAGCAATGGTTCATTAAACAAACATCAGGAAGCACTAAAATTATTTCTGAAGTATCTCAAGAACAACAATTTTAAAATGACTTTTGGTGTGCATCTAAAAACAGAAAAAACCAATACGATTACTGAAAAGGATATACTCACCCAAGATGAAGTTTTAGAACTGTTTGAAGCGACTAACTATTCACATGTATCAAAACGTTTTAGGTTACGTGATAAAGCCATATTAGCGGTGCTATACTCATGCGGACTTAGGCGAAATGAAGCTGTGGAGCTAAACCTCAGCGATGTAGATTTTGATAATAAACAAATCTATATACGTAACGGGTCCAGAAACAAAAAGCGTAAAAATCCGTATGTACCTATCAATGATTATAACCTAAACCTTATTGAAGATTATATAATAAACTCCAGACCACAATTCCATAATTCACATTTATGCGAAGCTTTATTTGTAAACAAAAACGGTAACCGCATGCTAGGTAAGAGTTTTGCAGACAGGTTAACCGCTATTGTTAAAGCAACTGAAAACGAAACTATCATCGACAAAGATATTAGCCTCCACAACCTACGTCATTCTGTAGCTACCCATTTATTGCAAAATGGATTACCAATTGAAAAAGTATCTGAATTTCTTGGTCATAATAGCTTAGAATCCACACAAATCTACACTCATTTTATAGATTTAGATGACGATGAATGATTTTCCAACATATCTAAAACAGAATACTTATTCTGAATCTACAATAGAAACTTACATTAGTATTGTAGATACATTCTTAAAATGGTGCAAGCAAAAAAGTTACGATGTGGAATGCATGACCTATAAACAATGTACCAACTATTTTAATGCTCTAAAACGTAAGAAAATCAAATATGATAAATCATTATTGGACACCACCATTAAGAGCTACACAGGTGCTATAAAGGTCTATTTCGATTATCTAGTAAATGAAGATATCTACACCGTTAGTCCTATTGAAGATTACAACTATGTTATTGATAAAGGTTATGAGCATGAGTTATTAACAGCTAAAGAATTGGAGCTATTATATGTTTGTTTTCCAACGCTAAATATTAAATTACCTAATTGTAAACACGTAGCCATTAGAAATAAAGTTATTACTGGTTTTATGGTATTCCAAGGTTTAGATACTAGCATTTTAAAACGTCTAACGCTGGACCATGTTAATTTAGATAAACAAAAACTACATATCCCAGGGACTAGAACATCTGAACCCAAAACTTATAAATTAAAACCTGAGCAAATACCAGCTCTAAGACAGTATTTATTTGAAGACAGGGCAATGCTTCAAAACAAGATTAATAACCATTCAGAAGCTTTATTTCCGCTTAATTCCAATAGGTTTAGCATCATTACTACACAAGTTATGAAAGTGCTTAAAACGATTAATTATAAAGTAACTAATAGTCATCAAATACGAGCTTCTGTATTAGCACTTTGGGTGCAACATGATGATTTAAGAACAGCACAAAGAAAAGCTAGACATCGTTTTATTACCTCAACTGAAAGTTATAAGAAATACGACCCAAATGCTAACAGAAGTGCTGCGGATGTGTTTCATTTGATGCGCTAGTTCATACGCCAGAGTAAATCAATTATGCAAAATTTAATGTACGACCATATTCGTTTAAATGGTCATAAGCTAATTGAACATATTGTTCAGTAATTAAAGCCTTCTTTCTCTTATTCCATTCTCTTATTTTAGAAAGAATTTCTTTCATTTCAATTTTAGGATATTCTTGTTTTATATAATGAACTGATGAAAGTACCTCTAATGACAAAGTTGATTCAAATCCATTGATAGCACCAAATAGACTTTCTAATCTATCTTTTTGATTTTGACTTAATTTCTCTTGAACAAATTTATTAACCTCATCGTATCTCTCATAATTCAATGCTAAAGGTTCAAAAGGTTTTGCATCCATTTGTTCAAGACCTCTTAGGTATTTCCCATTTAATGCGTATAGTACTTTCTCTATTGCTTGGGCATAAGGACCATAAGTATACGGTTCAAATTTTAATTTTAAATTTTCCCCGCTCTCCTGAAGAAAATAAGCTAATTTATTTGCTGTAAAAACCGTAGTATATTCTCCATACCTTTCATATTTGAATAATGCATATAATAGCATTGCTCTGGCTGGAGTTAATTTAACTTCTTTTTTGATGTTTTCTTTTTGAAGAATCTCTTTGATTTTTTCATTAGGTTGATATATAACAACCTCAACATCATCTAAATCACCTAAATATTTTATCATCATCGCCTTTACCTTATCCCATTTCAAACCACCATTACCACAGCCCAAAGGAGGAATGCTAATAGACTTTATATTATTATCCTTAATAACTTTAACCAAATCTTTCAAACCATCCTCAATATAACTGTATTGAGATTTGCGATACCATTGTTCTTTGGTTGGGAAATTCACTATAATTTTTTCATTGTTTAACAAATCAGATTCGTTAAAGACAAACATTTTACCAGCTATAACTAATCCTTTTTTACAAGCATCAGCATAAGCTTTATAGTTTTGTGGGAATCTTTCTTTGAATTGTAGAGCAATACCTTTACCCATTACACCAACTATATTAACAGTATTAACTATTGCTTGGGTTTTGGCATTTAATAAATTTCCTGTTATAAATTTCATGTCTTTAAAAGTAAAAATCTCTTTTGACTATTACAATGATGTCCAAACCTAACTTTTGAACAATTTCTTCAACAATAGCTTTCGTTCTGTTATTATAAACTGCTATTCTATTAATTTTATTATTTGGAACATAGTCCTTTACTAGAAATTCAGAATGTTTTTTTCTAATTCTATCTTCATCACCATCGGCATTATCATGCTTGAAATCACTAGAAGTAATAGAACGCCAATCAATTTTATTAATATCGTTCAGATTATTAAAATAACTAGTTATTACTTTAGCAGCATTACCGTCAGTAAAGCACCATTGAAAATTTGGAGTAGCTAAGTCTAATAGTGGAACACATAAATATACAATATTTGGTTGACTTAATTTAGGTACTCCATGCCCAGTATAAATATTATATAACATAGGAGTCTTTACGGAAAAGTAAAATGGAACATAGTTGTTAACTACAGAGTTTGGATAACAATTAACAGTCCTTCTACTTCGTTCACTTATTATTTCAGTGTTTCCAATGTCTTTTCTATTTGGATTATTGGGAGAATTTAACTTAGAAAATAGACCGTTAGTTAAATCAGATTCAACATTATCCAATGCTATCATTCTGAATACCCATATTTTATCTAAGTCTGGCAATTGTTAATATTTTACTACCGGCAATATAGTTATTTTTAGCCCAATTATTAAGTAAAACTTAATTCAAATCTAAATGTTAAATATGAGTTTCACAATAAGTTATATTACTAAAATAGTTAGGACAATAGCCTATAATTCTTTAGATTTGGTAATAGTAAAACGTTCTTTAAAATAATTGACAAGCCTTACTAAAAGTAAGCTTTTGCCTTACCTATATATTATTGGTAAATCTTATTTTTGTTATATGTTCTTAGACATATTGGTAAAAAAATAAAAACTAAGGTATAGCTCTTTTTTGCTAGCAATGTATTAACTCTTTGGGTTACGTCATAAAGGTTATAACAACGTTGTGAATAGTACTGAAAATAAATATCAAACTTTTAAAGGACAAGAAAGAAATGATGAGCTCGGTTTAAATTGGTTGTCTTTTAAGTGGAGAAATCATGACCCAGCAATTGGTAGGTTTATGAGTATTGACCCGCTTGCAGAGAAATTCTTTTATAATTCACCTTATGCTTTTAGTGAAAATAAAGTTACAAGTCATTTTGAATTAGAAGGACTTGAAGCTGTTTTAGCTATCACTTTTGGTAAAGATGTCAGATATAGAGGAGATATTATACAGCAAGCACAACCAAATGCACAACATACAAACATCAATACACCAAATCAAGGTACATCAGATTTTGTAAGTGCATTCAGAACGGCATCAGCTTCAGACTCACAAGGAATTGGTTTTGCTGCAATATGGGGTCACGGTGTTCCTGGTAGAATATATGCGAGTGGCAACTATTCAGATGTTAATGTAACCACATCAGGATTAGACCAGTTAAATACAGCTATTAAAAATGGAGAAGTAAGTTTTACGGACAATGCAGTAATATTCATTGGTAATTGTAATTCTGGAACTTGCGGTTCAGGAGACCCTTCTTCGTTCGCTCAGAGATTATCAGAAATAACGGGCGCAACAGTTATTGGAGCAAATGATTCTGTAGGACTAGGATATCCAAATCCAAATCCTGAAAACATAAATACTATGGAGTTTACGGTATGGGACCCAAGTTCAAAAGAGTTTATATCGTTTGACCAAGCAAACTCTCAAGGAATTGGACCAAGTGTAGATGTGATTAGGTTGATGAATAGAACTCTTAATCCACCAACCCCTGTAAATTCAATTACACCAGCTGGTATTACACCTATGCCGAGTGCATTACCAAGTGCTTCAACTACGTTAAGAGCAAACGCAGGAGCAGGAGAAGAACAATTTTATATCAATTTGCCTAATGGAAGTAGGATACGTAGAGATGAAATTATGCCTGGACAGTTTTAAAAATTAAAAAGATAATTCTAAAAATATGAGAAATAATATAGTAGTGGCTTTTATTGCATTATTGTTAGTGTTTTCTTGTAAAAAGAAAAACACAGAAGTTTCTTCAACGTCATTTAAGGTAAATAATATTGAACAGCAAGAGGAAGTTCAATCCAAAGATATCGTAACTACAGACTTAAAAGTTGATATAAAAAATATTAAACGACAAGTTGATAATGTTACAACAAGTTTTTTATCTAAAAAAGACACTGAAATTTTTATAAAAAAACCTAAAGATAATTTTTTTGGAGTCTATTATTTGATAAAAGGAGACCTATCTAATATTGTTGGAAAAATGATTGTTTATGATGATATAAACCCATATAAATATAATAAAGACACTGATGAATTTATTGAAATCAATTTGTGGAAAAGAGGCGTAAAACTGCTTGATGATTCAATAGAAGTCGGTATGACAAAAAAGCTTTTAATAGAAAGGTTGGGAAATATATTTAAAGTAGAAAAAGACATTTTAATTTTTGATGATAAACCTATAAAAGGGTTCTTTAAGCTCAAAGAGGATTATGTAACTAATATCAAAATAGGTTTTTACAATACCGATACTACTAATGATGATATATTGAAATACGAATGGTAATTAAAGAAATGCAGAAACCCCCGCTAGCGCTCGTTTGCAACGAGTGCCGAAAAGGAGTAAGTAAAACAAAAGCTATTCTAAATTAGAGTAGCTTTTGTATTTTAGATACATGAGTAGAAAATATAAGTTTCATAATAAGTCAGGACTTTATTTTGTAAGTTTTGCAACCGTTAATTGGATAGATGTTTTTACGAGGCAAATTTATTTTGATTTGTTAGCAGATAGTGTAGATTACTGCAGAAAAGAAAAGGGCATGGAATTATATTGTTATTGTTTTATGCCAAGTCATATTCATTTTATATTTAGGTCTGTAAATGATCAACCTATGGAGTTATTAAGAGATTTTAAAAGTTATACAGCTAAAAACATAATAGAAACTATATAAAACAATCCACAAGAAAGCAGAAAAGAATGGTTGTTATGGATGTTTGAGCGTGCTGGTAAGAAGCGAGGAAACATAAGCAAATATCAGTTTTGGCAGCATCATAACAACCCAATTGAATTATGGAGCGAAGGAGTTATTAAGCAAAAAATAAATTATATACATAACAACCCTGTAGAAAGTGGTTTTGTAGCCAATGCAGAGGATTGGAAATACTCAAGTGCAAGAAATTTTCAAGAAGATCATACTATTCTAGAAATTGATGATATCGGATTTTTTTAAAAGAATTAGTTGTTGCTTATGGCCTTTTTGCCACTATGTAAAGCATAGCAGTAGCTTGATTTGAATCATCAAAAATCGATTTTAAAGTAAATAATTTCCCAGTATTTGGTATGCTGAATAATTTACAAGCCTTACCAAAAGTAAGGTTAAACCTTATCAGGCAATAACGTAAATACAGTATTTTTCTAAACATATCAATATCAACACATGAGAATATTGTTTTTGTTACTACTTAGTTGTCTCGTTTTTATAACAAGTTGTAGAAGCACTGATTTTATGGGTGTTTCGCAAACACCAACTACCCAAAAATTAGCTTTGGGGAGTATAGGATCAGAAAAAGATTTTTTATTACAAAAGGACTTTAGTTACAGCGGACTTCCTGCTTACAGCAAACCTATAAAACTTGAAGTAAAGCCTGTTGTTTTTAAAAAACAGTCGTTTAAACAATTTGAAAAAGCCAGTCAGTTACAGAACTCCAACGTTTCCATTATATATATAGATTCGTTGGAACAGAAACCTAAATATATCGAATTGATATTGGCAGATAAAATTGAGCTTGTTGATGCCATTAACAGCAAAAAAAATAAAGGTATTAAAAACTATTTAAGCCATAATAAATATGCTAATGTGCTCACGCATATATCCGTTGCGTTTAATCAAAAACATTATGGGGCTCTAACTTCTGCCGATGCGGTTTTTTTAATCGAAAAAAACCCCAAGATATATGCTTTAAGTATTTATAAAAATAATACTCATAAAAATATTTTGTTGGATGATGGTGTGGTGTTTCAATACAGTACCTCCAACTGCTGTTGGCAAGAAGACAGCAGACGGCAACTACAAATAGTTGATATTGTAGACAACTATTCCAATTGCCCTAATAATACCTATAAGTCTTCTAAAAGAGCCAAAAAGAAAATCAACTATTTTAAGTTATAGAAAATGAGGAAACTATTGTTTTATGTTTTTACCCTAATAGGTTTGGTTTCTTGTGAAGAACTTATAGAGGTTGCAGATATTTCAAATAAAACAGTTACTGTTTTAGCACCTAAAAATGAAATCATTTTACAATCAGGAGCCATTGTGTTTACGTGGGATGGTCTAGAAGATGCTGAATCTTATAGACTACAAATAGCAACACCAAGTTTTGAAAGCGCACAACAAATTGTAAAAGACACCACGCTAACCACCACAAGCTTTTCAACCACTTTAAGTTTTAAAAATTACCAGTGGCGTATACGTGCTGAAAATTCAGGATATCAAACCAACTATACCATAAACTCTTTTTCAATTGAAGAGTAAAACAAAAACATATTTGCTTTTAGTTTTGGTACTGGCTATTTGGGGTGCTATAGGCTATCAAATAGTATCTGCTGTTAACCCTGAAAAAGAAAAAGTGGTTAATCAAGATTTTGCAATAGCTTTTAACCCTAAAGCAGAAACAGAAGTTGATACCTTTTCTATTCAAACCGCAGATAGAGATCCATTTTTAGGAACACGATTGGTTAAGCAGACTTCAAAAAGCACATTGTCAAAATTGAAACAACAACCTGTGGTATGGAAACCTATTACCTATCATGGTAATATATCTAATCAAAATAAAAAGGCTGTGGTTTATGTGATTTCTATTGAAGGGTCTCAATATTTAATGAAAATTGGACAGGTTGTGAAAAACATAAAGCTAATTAAGGGAACCAGTAAACATGTGCAATTACGTTATAAAGGAAAAATAAAAACCATAACAAAAACATGATGTTTTTTAAATTAAAAGCGGGAGCTCTACAATTTGCAATGTTTATTGTGGTGGTAATTGCATTATTGTTATCTGCTTTTATTATTCTTATACATACCTACAACACGTTTAAAGTTCAGACGAGCCATACTATAGAAACTATAAGTAATGCTGATAAAGGCATTTTATATGCATTAAAAAACGACTTACAATTAAACGATACTATTCTTGTTGAATTACAAGATGAGGATTATAAAACATTAAAAGTGCACCGTGATTTTTGGGGTGTTTTTGAAAAAGTGGTGTCAGTTTCAAGTATAAAGAATAAAAGCTTTAAAAAAATGGGTTTGATTGGAGCAAGTCAACCTGAAAAGTATAGAATAGCATTGTATTTAGAAAACCATAATAAGCCTTTAGTGGTTGTTGGTAATACAAGAATTGTAGGTGTTACATATATACCAAAGCGAGGTGTACGGACTGGAAATATATCTGGACATGCTTATTATGGTCAGCATCTAATTTATGGCAAACAAAGATTGAGTAATAATTTACCAATATTAAATTCTTCAGTATTAAAAAGTGTTGAAAATATTGGTCAAAAATTTATAAGTGTTGATGCCACTCAATTTATTGATTTACAAGTAGTAAAAAGCTTTAAAAATTCATTTTATAAGCCTTTAAAAATATTTTATAATTCGTTTGATATAAGATTAACTGGTGTAAAATTAACTGGAAACATTGTTGTTCAGTCAAAAACAAAAATTACTGTTGATGCTTCATCTAAATTAAAGGATGTTATTTTAATTGCTCCAGAAATAGAACTTAAAAATGGGGTGGAAGGCAATTTTCAAATTTTTGCAACTAAGGAAATTATTGTTAGTAGTCATTGTAAATTAGATTATCCTTCAGCAATTGTATTGAATGAAAGTAATAACATTTCTCAAGCTTCAATAAATAATCAGCATAATACACCATCACTAAAAATCAATTCTGGCTCTAAGATAAGTGGTTGTGTTGTGTATTTGGGGAAAACAAAAAATTATAAAGCGCAAGTGCTAATTGATGATAAAGCAACTATTGTTGGGGAGGTGTATTGTAACCAAAACCTCGAATTATTGGGTAAGGTTTATGGTAGTTTGTTTACCTCGGGTTTTGTAGCTAATCAATCAGGGTCAGCTTATCAAAATCATATTTATAATGGAACAATAAATATTAATAAGTTGCCAGAGGAGTATATAGGGTTAGAATTCGAAAATTCAAAAAAAGGTATTGCTAAATGGTTATATTAAAAAAAATAAAAGCCTCAACACTTATGGAAACATTAGTAGCCACAGTATTAATTGTTGTGGTGTTTATGGTAGCGAGTATGATATTAAACAACTTGTTTTCAAATACTACTAAAAAAAACACAAGAAACATTAATGCGCATTTAAATGAACTAGAGTATTTATTTAAAAATGATAAACTCACTTTACCCTATTATGATGGTTTTAATACCTGGGAAGTAAGTCTAAAAAAAATAAAAGAAAATGATCAAAGCATAGTAATAACTGAAGCTATAAATACCATAACGAATAAAATTATTACCAAAGAAACTATTGAAGAATAACGCTAAAATAAGTGCTTTTACATTAAGTGAAATGGTGGTGGTTATTATTTTAACTAGCCTTGTAGTAGGGATTGCTTTTTCTGTTTTGTCTTTGGTTCAAAAAAACATGTTTAGCATCAAACAAAATTTTAATAATAATACCGAGCTTAGTAAGTTAGAACAAGCGTTATGGATAGATTTTAATTCCTACTCAAGGATTACATACAATGCCATTGAGGATGAGTTGATTTTTATTTCTGAATTAGATTCTACTTCATACAGATTTACTAATAATTATATAATTAAGGAGAGTGATACGTTAAGTATACAATTAAAAGATAAGTTGTTTTTTTTGAATGGGGACAAAACTGAAAATGATGAATTAGATGCCATTAAACTTGAAACTCAAAAAACTTTTCAAAGGCAGCAGATTTTTGTTTATAAAGTTAATGATGCCAATTTATACATGAATTAATGGGGTTTCAGTTAAATAAAATATCGCAGTCCGTTTCTAAAATAAAAAAGGAGGAGCCTTATGAGGGTCTATCTTTTTTAAAAAAAGAAATTACGTTATTCAATAATGTTTTTTCTAATAAAATTAAAGAAGATTTTTATATAGAACTAAGTGTTTTGTTAAAAGCAGGCGTATCATTAAAATCCGCTTTAGAGCTTATTGAGAAATCACAAAAGAAAAAACCAAATAAAGATATATTAAATACCATATCTAGAGATATTGTTTCAGGACAAACTTTATCCGACGCTTTAAAATCACATAAACAATTCACTAATTACGAGTTTCATTCTATAAAAATTGGGGAAGAAACGGGTACAATTGCTCAGGTGGTTGAACAATTAGGAAGTTTCTTTACTAGAAAGAATGAACAAAGAAGCAACTTAATTAGTGCATTAACATATCCCGTTATTATATTAAGCACAGCAGTTCTTGTGGTGGTATTTATGCTAAACTATGTTGTGCCCATGTTTCAGGATATTTTTAAGCAACAAGGTGTAGATTTGCCAACAATAACAAAGCTTATAATTAAGGTGTCTGAGTTTATGAAAGCTTATGGAGGTATATTTCTGTTGGTGTTCTTAGGGTTAATACTATCAAAATCATTTTTAAATAAAAGCGAAAAATTCAAGAAACTAAAAGATATATTTATTATAAGAATACCGTTTGTTGGCAATTTTGTTAAAACGGTTTATTTATCTCAATTTACGCAAGCAGTTTCGTTATTAACAGCCTCAAAAGTACCTGTTGTTAGTAGTATTCAATTAGTAAAACAGATGATAAATTTTTATCCTTTACAATATGCTCTTGAAACTGTTGAACAACATGTATTAAAAGGAGAATCATTGAGTGACAGTTTAAGTGAGCATAAATTGTTTGATGATAAGATGATTGCTCTTGTAAAAGTTGCAGAAGAAACGAATCAAACTGAATACATTTTTGAAAGACTTAATATGCAGTATAATATTCAAGTACAGCAGCAATCAAAAACGCTTTCTACACTTATGGAGCCCTTTATTATTTTAATTGTTGGTGTTTTAGTTGGTGTGATTTTAATTGCTATGTATTTGCCAATGTTTAAATTGAGTAGTGTTATGGGGTAAGATTTAAAGGCTCCATTTTGAAAAAAATTAAGTTTGAACCGAAGATGTCAATCCAATACGTATTAAAATTTCTAATACTAATATTGATTTACAAGTGAATAAAAAAGGGACAAATCAAAAAATAATGATTTGTCCCATGTTGTACTCAAGGTGGGAATCGAACCCACACTTCCGAAGAAACTGGATTTTGAATCCAGCGCGTCTACCAATTCCGCCACTTGAGCAATTTTGGACTGCAAAAATATAGTTTTTTTCTATATTGTACTATAAAATACTGTGCAATATACTTTTTAGGTAGAAATAAATGTCTAAATTTGCACCTCGTTAAAAAAAGGAGTCTTTATAAAGACAATAAAAACAACTAGTTAACCATGGGTGTTGTAAAAACTGAAGCTAAAATTTTTGCTTGTACACAAAGTACAGTATTGGGTGAGAAAATTGCTAAAGCTTTTGGAGCAGAATTAGGTAAGGTTATCACATCAACTTACAGTGATGGAGAATTTCAACCGTCTTATGAAGAATCTATCCGTGGAACTAGAATTTTTATTATTGGATCAACGCATCCAGAACCAAGAAATTTAATGGAAATGTTATTGATGATTGATGCAGCTAAACGTGCATCTGCTAGACATATTACAGCTGTTATGCCATATTTTGGTTGGGCAAGACAAGACAGGAAAGACAAGCCTCGTGTGCCAATAGCCGCTAAATTAGTAGCTAAAATGCTAGAAGCAGCTGGGGCAACAAGGATTATAACCATGGATTTGCATGCAGACCAAATTCAAGGATTTTTTGAAAAGCCAGTTGATCATCTATACGCGTCTATAATATTTTTGCCATACCTAAAAAGTTTAAACTTGCCTAACTTAACCATAGCTTCACCAGATATGGGAGGTTCTAAAAGAGCTTATGCATATTCAAAAGCTTTAGAGAGCGATGTTGTAATTTGTTACAAACAACGCGCAAAAGCTAACGTTATATCTCATATGGAATTAATTGGTGATGTAACTGGGAAGAATGTAGTTTTAGTGGATGATATGGTTGATACTGCAGGGACTTTAACAAAAGCCGCAGATTTAATGATGGAGAGAGGAGCATTAAGTGTTAGGGCAATATGTACACACCCTATATTATCTGGAACTGCATATGAAAGAATAAAAAACTCTAAACTGGAAGAATTAATAACAACAGATTCTATTCCGATAAAAGAGCAAAACGAAAAAATTAGAGTATTAAGTTGTGCTGATTTATTCGCAGAAGTTATGGATAAAGTTCATCATAATAGATCAATCAGTTCTAAATTCGTGATGTAAATCACATTAAAAAAAGAGTATTAATCAAATTATATAAATAGAAAATGAAATCAATTACAATCAACGGATCTCAAAGAGAAAGCGTAGGCAAGAAAGCAACAAAAGCCTTACGTAATGCTGGTCAGGTTCCTTGCGTATTATACGGAGGAGACAAACCTGTGCATTTCTCTGCACCAGAATTGGCTTTCTCAAAACTTGTATACACGCCTAATGCGCATACAGTTGTGATTGAGCTAGAAAATGGAGAAACTTTAAACGCAGTACTCCAAGACATTCAATTTCACCCAGTAACAGATAGAATTCTACACGTAGATTTTTACCAATTATTTGAGGATAAAGAAATTGCACTTAACATTCCTGTACAACTTGTTGGTAATTCAAAAGGTGTTAAAAACGGTGGTGTTTTAAGAAGAAATAACAGAAAACTACGTATTAAAGCACTTCCTGTTAACTTACCAGATTTTATAGAGATAGATATTACACCTCTTAAAATTGGTGATAAGGTTGCAGTTGGTGAATTACCAAGTGAAAACTACACTTTCTTACATTCAGATAATACGGTTGTATGTCAAATTAAAACTTCTAGAGTCGCAGTTGAAGACGAAGAGGAAGAAGAAGAAGGCGCAGAAGCAGCTGAAGGGGCAGAAGCACCAGCAGCTGAAGGGGCAGAAGCACCAGCAGCTGAAGGGGCAGAAGCACCAGCAGCACAAGAATAAATATTATTCTACAGTATTAAATGTCAATAAAAAAAGCATTCTGAATCAGAATGCTTTTTTTATTAGTGATATTTTATTTTTAGTAATATAAAGGTTATGTTTTATAGACTAAATATCAATTTAAATTACGCTTAATAATAAAAAAACGTTTCAATAAATCACTGGCTTTATCTTGCAAAACTCCACCTTTTATATTTGTTTTAGGGTGTAGCTTAGTCTTTAAATTAATACATCCACGTTGCTCGTCTCTGGCTCCATAAACGATATTTGAGATTTGACTCCAATACAACGCACCAGCACACATTTGACAAGGCTCTAGAGTTACATATAGTGTACAGTTTTTAAGGTATTTACCTCCCAAAAAACTGGAGGCAGCAGTAATAGCTTGCATCTCTGCATGAGCGGTAACATCATTCAAGGTTTCTGTTAAATTATGTCCTCGAGCAATAATTTTGTTATCAATGGTAATCACAGCACCTACTGGAATTTCTCCTTTTTCAAAAGCTATTTCAGCTTCCAAAAGGGCTTTTTTCATAAAATAGATATGATCAAAAGGTTCTATCATAGTTACAAAAATAAAAAAAGACGAATGTTTAATTCGCCTTTTTTAATATGTTATAAAAACATAAGTCTATTTAATTACTATCTTTTCATTGGTGTCTATGTAATCTCCTTTAATATTTAATATATAGAGACCACTTTGTACAGCAGATACATCCATATCTACTTCACCTATTAACGAAGTTTTGAGAGTTTTTACTTCTCTTCCGTTAATATCAACCAATGTTAGAGTAACGTCTCCTAAATCTTTTTTAGCTTTAAGCGTAATTAGACTAGATGTTGGATTAGGGAAAATACTATAATCGTTAGTATTAAATTTTGCAGCACTTAATGTTGTACAATTTGCTAATGAAGGGTCTGAAGGGTCAGGCATTGTAAAATCTTCTGTCTGATCCACCCTCAATAGAGGACTACCTTGGTTTGCATTTAAGCCTAGGCCTCTAGCGGCAAATACTTCCCATATCATACATTGATCTTCTCCTCCTGTTAAGGCTATATCAGCGGCTAAAATAGCATCTCTACCATCAACGAAACCAGGGTTACATGGCTGTAGTTTAAGACCGTCCATAACTATCTGCATAATCTTATTATTACCTCCAGTTCCATAATATAAATCTGGATCAAATCCATATTTTTCAATGTACTTCCATGTAAGATCCCACAGCATTGTACACCAAACTGATCCAACACCATGTGGCGCACTGATGTTAGCAGTATCATTTGTTGTATTGTAAGTCATCGGATTAACATTTGTATCTGGATTATAAGGAAATGGTCGAATACCTGACCCATTTGTGGGTTGACTTGAAACAAATGTACCAACAGTTCTACTATCTGAAGCTGAGTCACTTGATTTCATTGTTAACATTAATCCAAACCAATCAGACCATCCTTCACCCATCACCTCAGTATTTGTTGAAGGAACACAGCGACCTTCACTATCTCTCTCAGTACAATTTAAAACACAATCAGAAGCAAAGGCTCCTCCTGTTAGTCTGTTAGAAATACCGTGTCCATATTCATGAGCAATTACAAGATTATCATAATCTCCATCAAGAAGAATTCCTGGATTGTTAACTATGGTAGCATTAACTGTTTCAGCATTGTTTATAGCAGATATTATAGCTTCACCATCAGTAAAATTTATGAATATAGAAGGTATTGTGAAAACGGGATTTGTTACACCATACATATTTACATATTCAACATAATTTGGGTCATTATCTGGGTTGTTATGATTTGCAACTATTACGGCTATGGCTCCAGCATTTTGAGCATTTTGGATTTTATCAGTAAAAGGGCAAGTACCTCTTCTAATTATAGCTATCTTTCCAGCAACAGAGGCTCCATTTGTTAAAGCATTACAGCCTTCCTCTCCTGCAGTAGTTCCATCATCCACAAGAACAACATCACCGGTAATAGGCGTCTCATTGGGGCGTGTTATGTTACCAGTACCGTTATCTCCCTCTCCATTAGATGGTAAAACAGCTAAATAACCTCCAGCTAGTGACGTATTGTTTATTGTTAAAAGCGGAACCGTATTGGGTGTGTTCCATAAAAACATTTGCATTCTTGGGCTATTTGCATCTGGAGGTGTACCAAAATTTGCATTATTTAAACTACTCCCATCTTGGGCATCAGCATTAACTGGATCGCCTGCTGTTCTAGGAGATGATTTACCATAATTGTTTTGTTGAAAATTACCTGATGCTTCGTCAAATCCATATTGATACCAAATATCATGCATGATGTTATTCATGTAAAACAAATTTGTTATGGCGGCTTCTCTACTAACTGCAGGCTCTGCATTAAGATCTAAACTAAAATTAAAATCTAAACTAGCAGTTCCATCAGGTGAAAACCCTTCGCCGTTATTACCATCATCATCTAACTGTGCTACAACATTATTACCTCTTGTTGTCGTATATTCTGCTCCTACAGCACCATTATCATCATGCCATCCAAAGGGTGAAGCAATATCATCAGCTGGTTCAGAAACCACTTGTCTACTACCATGATTGGGGCTTTCTACAGGTATTGGGAAAACGGTATATTCAGATCCATCAGCAACTAAAAAATTATTAGTTTTAAATAAATCGATGGTCGGTTTTTGTAATGATTTAGTATTGTGATTAACTCCATGACTTGTATGATCTCCTTTAAAATTACAGCTTACAATCCAATCATTTATGTTTAAAATTTCTCCTGTTACTGCATCAACTCTAATACTCCACCAGTGTTTACTGTCTAGTGTATAAATACTCAAATCCCAAGATAATCTTAAAGATTCGTCTTGTAATTGGAAATAGACTAGTTCTAGAGGGATATCTTCTTGAGAAATAGCTCCTTTAGAAAAAAATGTTTTTTCTTCAAGTTGATTAATAAGTTTAACATTACCTGTATCCCCTAATTTAAAATATGATGCAGCTTTCTGAATAGCTTGTTCTTTAGTTAGAGAAGGAGTTGAAGTGTTAATTTTTGATTCAATATTTGATTTGAATTTATCAGCATAATGAAAAACCTTATTGTTTTTAATACCAACAACTGAGATTGAATTAAAAATCTTTATTCCTTTAAATCTCTGGTTTAAGTATACATTAGCAATACCTGTTTTCTCAGAAAATAGTTCTTTGTTAACGTAAATATCTGATAAATCGGAATTTGATACTTTTGATGCATTCTCACTACTGTTTAGATAGCTTGTAATTATTCCAGCGTATTTTGACTTGCTTAGTTCGCTTTGAGCTTTAGCTGAAAAAGTAAAGACAAGTAAAAAAACGACTATTACAATTTTTTTGTAATTTCTTTCCATATTATTTTTTTGAATTAGTCGATCAAATATAATTATATTATCGCAAATAATGCAACAGAACTTGTTAATTGATGATTATTCGTCAATTTAATCGACAAAAAACATGTGTTTATCCTTGATATTTTTATGAGTTTTTAAAAATCTTTTATCCTGCAAACATACTTAGCATAGATTAAACAGTTTTTAGCCTAATAAATTCTCGTATTTTTGTTGAGTGCAAAAATCTATTTTAGATAAAATCAAAACACCCAAGCAATTACGTCTTTTAGATCAAAAAGACTTACCTCAACTTGCACAAGAGTTACGTGAATTTATCATCAACATTATCGCCACAAAAGAAGGCCATTTAGGCGCAAGTTTAGGGGTAATAGAATTAACTATTGCGCTACACTATGTATTTAACACACCAGAAGATTTACTACTTTGGGATGTAGGCCATCAAGCTTATGGGCATAAAATTTTAACTGGAAGAAAAGATATTTTTCATACCAACAGACAATTAGGAGGTGTTAGTGGTTTCCCAAAACGAAGCGAAAGTAAATATGATGCATTTGGTGTTGGACATTCTTCAACCTCCATTTCTGCAGCTTTAGGAATGGCCATTGCCTCTAAATTAAAAGGTGAAGACAAACATCATATTGCCGTAATTGGTGATGCCTCGGTAGCCAGCGGAATGGCTTTTGAAGGCCTAAACCATGCTGGAGTTACCGATGCTAATTTACTAGTAATATTGAATGATAACGCTATTGGCATCGACCCCAGTGTAGGTGCATTAAAACAATATCTAACCAACGTTAAAAAAGGAACACATAAGCGCAATAATATTATAGAAGCTTTGAATTTTGACTATTCAGGACCTATTGATGGTCATGATATAGATACTGTTATCTCTGAGTTACAACGTTTAAAAACTGTAAAAGGTCCAAAGCTATTACATATCATCACCACAAAAGGTAAAGGTTTAAAACAAGCAGAAGCCGACCAAGTAAAATATCATGCTCCTGGAAAGTTTGACGCAAAAACAGGAGATTTGGCTGTAAAACCAAATACAAAACAACCGCCAAAATATCAAGATGTTTTTGGACATACTTTAGTAGAACTTGCTAAAAAAAACAAAAATATTGTGGGTATTACACCTGCAATGCCTACAGGGAGTTCACTTAAATATATGATGGACGAAATTCCAGATCGTGCTTTTGATGTAGGCATTGCTGAGCAACATGCGGTTACCTTAGCCGCAGGTATGGCTACGCAAGGTTTAATACCATTTTGCAATATTTACTCTACGTTTTTACAACGTGCTTACGATCAAATAATCCATGATGTAGCATTACAAAATTTACCTGTTATTTTTTGTTTAGACCGCGCAGGTTTAGTGGGTGCCGATGGCGCTACACACCATGGTGTTTTTGATATTTCTTATTTACGAAGCATTCCTAATCTTATTATTTTTGCGCCTAGAAACGAATTAGAGTTACGTAACATCATGTATACGGCACAATTAGACTTAAAACACCCTATTGCTATTCGCTATCCGCGGGGTAGAGGTGTTACTTTAGATTGGAAACAACCTTTTACTAAGCTTGAGATTGGTAAAGGCAAACAGCTAAAACAAGGAAAAAAACTTGCAGTTTTGAGTATAGGTACTATTGCTAAAAACGTTACCAAAGCCATAGAAAACATGGATGTTTCACATTATGATATGCGTTTTGTAAAACCTTTGGATGACAATTTGCTTCATGGTATTTTTAAAACTCATGATACTATAGTAACGGTTGAAGACAATGCGATAACTGGTGGTTTTGGTTCAACTATTTTAGAGTTTGCTGCTAAACATGCATACACTAATACTTTGAGACTACTTGGTGTTCCAGATGTGTTTGTTGAACATGGTACTGTAAACGAATTACAAGCTTTAGTAGGGTTAGATATAGAAAGCTTAAAGCAAACTTTTATGGATTTAAAACGTAGAACTTAATATTAGTTTAATATGTATTTATCCCAAAATTTGGTATGAGTATCTGCCAATGCACCAATATTAAAAATCCACCAATTTTCTACACAATCCGAATAATCAACACCATCATAATGTATGTAAGACCATACATGAGGGAATTTGTTTGGGAATTTTTTAGTAATAATATGATCTGCCTCAATCCATAATCGTCCCACTTTTTTGTTGGATATCTCTTTAGCCAAAGTTATCCATTTACTGTCTTTAGCTCTATACTCTGGTGTTAAATGTGGTCCGCGATTTCCTTTTTTAGCGCCATAGGCTCTATTGCCGTCGTCTATTTGAAAATAATTTGTTTTTTGTTTTACATAGTCTAAATCTGATACTGTAGCGTGGTCTTCATTCCATTTACTGTGTTGCACTACTATAACATTTGATTTTACCTTAGACTCTGGTATTACTTTAAGCACTTCTGCAATCCAATCAGCAGTAATATTAGATTGTCCTGCTTCTTGCACCCAAACTTTTCCGCCCTTTTTTAAGGTACGCAATACTTTTTTTGTAATACAACTTACAGCTCCATCCCAATCTTGATGGGCATTAGTCCACTTATTACCAAATGCGAGTTTTAGTAATTTACTAGAGTCTATAAAAGAGCCATCTTGAATACCAACTGCTCCTGCTACCACAAAATAATTTACACTTTTTAAGTCTTTGTGTAATAACATTGACCCTAAAGCTGCTTGAGCATGAATATCGTCGGGATCTGGCTTACTATCAAACTGAGCGATTAAAAGATCTGTTTTTTTATTAAAAACAGGACGTTCAGTTGAATGTGTATAATTACTAAATATTATCGATAGGATTACAAGCACTAATTTTATTTTCATAATATTAAATTTAAATAAAATATTCTTTTTCAAATATACCTCAAGTAATTAAGATAAATTGACTTTGGCAAATATACCCGCGTTAGGGATTGCAGCGGCATCCTTTTTAATACTTGGTTTACTTACAAATGGTTGTGCACAGTGCAACCAGAGGCAACGTTGCTTGCTCCTTGCAATGACGCATTAAAAAGATATAGCGGAAAGCCCGACCCCTTGAGGGTAACGCCCTAATTATTACAATTTAAAACGTAACGCCTTCAATCTTTTTAAAGTTTTGTATGGCTTTACTATCTGAGAGCAGAGAAACGTAATGGCATACGGCAAGGAGACGTTGGTATATACTGTTATGGCTAAAATTTATGGTTTTTGGCAGGCTCTTGAGGATGAGCTCATCGTAATTTGAGGCGGTACCACTAAAACTATGGTTTACAGCATTGGTATAAACGGTAAGGAGTTTATTAATGATTTGATATCCTGCAATTTCTTTATCGATTACTTCTTCGGATTGGTAAACATTTTCGATACTTATTTTAATGATATCTCGTATTTGGGCTTCGTATTTGCTTTTATCGAGTAGTGCACTATCGAAGGTGCCTTTTAAAATGGCGTCTTCGTTTTTCATAAATATGGCTACAGCATCTTTTATGAGTGCCCCTATGGCTAAAGCGCGGAGATATCCTATACGATCTGCTTTATTATCCAAAGCATAATAATTCTCTGGTTTTATGTTATCGCGAATTACTTTTGAGAGATATTCTAGGGCATATTCTTCTGGAATAAGACCTAAATTGATACCATCTTCAAAATCGATAATAGTGTAGCAAATATCGTCTGCTGCTTCTACAAGATAAGCGAGTGGATGGCGTGAGTAACTAAGGTACTTATCACTACGATTTACAAGCCCGAGTTCTTTAGCTACATCTACAAAGGCCTCTTTTTCGGATTGGAATACGCCATATTTTTTGTCGGCTATATGGTGTGTTGGCTTTTTGGGTAGTGATTCTTTAGGGTATTTGGTAAAAGCTCCTAATGTGGCATAGCTTAAACGAAGTCCGCCCTCACGTCCTGGTCTGCTTTGGGTTAATATTTTAAAGCCATTGGCGTTACCTTCAAAATCGCAAAGGTCTTGGTATTCTTTATCAGTTAATTGCTCTTTATATATTTTTCCGGCTCCTGTTTTAAAAAATTCTCCTATGGATTTTTCGCCCGAGTGTCCAAAGGGTGGGTTACCTATATCGTGCGCCAAAGCTGCTGTGGCTACTATGGCACCAAAATCGTTGGCTTGATAACCGTGTACATTTTGTAAATGCGGATGTTTTTCTAGTATTTTTTGCCCTACTTGTCGCCCTAAAGAACGCCCAACAACACTTACCTCTAAACTATGTGTTAAGCGGGTATGTACAAAATCAGTTTCTGATAGTGGTATAACCTGAGTTTTATCTTGGAGGCTACGAAATTCTTGTGAAAAAATAATTCTATCGTAGTCTACCTCGAAACCTAAGCGGGTCTCGTCTTGTTCTTGTCGTAGTCGTTTATTGGTGTCGCCGTAGCGTTTTAAGGAGAGGAGTTGTTCCCAGTTCATGGTATCTAATTAAGCTGAGGCAAGATACTAAATTCATTAAAAAATATATTGTAAAATCCCTTAACATTAGGGTAACATTTTAATCATGGTTGTTTAATGTTATCGTAACATCAAATTATGGCTTTGGAGTGTATTTTTGCAACAGAATTAAAGTACAGTATGAAACATATTATATACATAGCCATCTTTTTTATCTCTGCATTATCTTATGCACAAGAGACAGGTTCTATAAGTGGTAAGTTATTAGATGTTGAATCGAATAACGCACCTTTAATGTTTGCTAAGGTTGTAATTAAAGAAACTGGAGCTGAACTATTATCAGACGAAAAAGGAGACTTTAAGTTTGAAAATCTAGAAAACGGCGAGTACACTTTAGTGAGTAGCTTTGTTGGCTATGAAACAAAAGAGTCTAAAATAAAAGTAGAAGCTAATAAAACAACTGCTTTAAAATTAACATTGGAAGCAAGCACCTTATCATTAGAAGATTTAGTAAATACCATTGCTAGTGCTGACAACGCTCAAACATCATCTACAACTAACAATTAGTTAGTGACCATATACATATAAATTATATTGAGTTATAAAAAAAGCTTTCCAATTTTAGGAAAGCTTTTTTTATGTGTTTACTTTTTTAAAACTCCCTACATCTCTAATTCAATAGAATCAAGAAATTTCAAATCAACAACTTGCATTTTAATGTTAACTAAATGTAACCAATAGCTAAAAACTTATCGAAATTGGTAACATTAATCTAACGCTTTTATTACGGTTCTTTAATCCTAAGGTAACATACTATTCACAATACGGTGGTTTCTTTGCGGCAAGAAATTAAATGAACTAATGAGAAAATTATCAATATTATTTTTACTCTTACTATCAGCATTAACATACGCTCAGAACACAGGTTCTGTAAGTGGAAAGTTAACTGATAAAGAATATAATAATGAGCCTTTAGCTTTTGCTAATGTTTTAATTAAAGGTACAACCAAAGGAACCACTTCTGATTTTGATGGACTTTATACTTTCAACGATTTAGAAGTAGGATCTTATACTTTAGTATTCAGTTTTGTTGGATACGAAACACAAGAAATACCTGTACAAATTACAGCTGGAAACGATATTAAGGTAAATGTATCGATGAGTGCAAGTGCCGCATCTTTGGATGAAGTAGTTATTACTACAACCACTACAAGAGAAAGTGAACAAGCTTTATTAACTGAACAAAGAAAAGCGGTTGAAATTAAACAAAGTATTGGCGCACAAGAACTTTCTAGAAAAGGTGTAAGTGATGCTGCAGGTGCAGTAGCCAAAATTTCAGGTGTATCAAAACAAGAAGGATCTAGCAATGTTTATGTACGTGGTTTAGGAGATAGATATTTGAATACAACGATGAATGGCTTATCATTACCATCAAATGATGTAAATAAAAAGAATATCGATTTAAACTTATTCTCTTCAGACGTTATTCAAAACGTATCTATCAGTAAGGCTTATGCTGCTCAGTTTTATGGGGATTTTGCTGCAGGTAATGTAGACATTACCTCAAAAGAGCATAACGGAGGTTTCTTTGTTGATGCCTTTGTGGGTTCTGGTTTTAATACCAATGCTATAGATAAAAACTTTGTTAGAAGTGAAGGTTCTGGCTATTTTGGATACTATGGCAGATACGAACATAACCCTTTTGCAATAATCTTATCGCATGGTGTAGATCCTGTTAGTGTTGACACTCCTATTAATGTTGCATATGGTGCATCCATTGGAAACTCATTCAAATTTGATAATGGGTCTAAATTAAGTGTTTTCTTCACAGGTAGTTTTGAAAACAGCTATGAATACAGAAGGGGGAAAAATATTGATTTTACAACAGTAGAAAAGAAAGCTTTTGAAGATTCTGAAGAGTTTGAATATGGGACAACATCAACGGCTATGGCCAATTTAAAATACAAGATTAATAATGATAACCGTTTGAGTTTTAACTCGGTTTTTATCAACAGTTCTTCAGATGAAGTTGGTTATTTTGGTATTGATGGAAATGGTAGAAATAGAGATGCTATTTTAGATACTGACCAAGGTTTTTACCAACAAAACATTCAATTCGATCAAACTAGAATGTTTGTAAACCAATTATTAGGAAATCACAAATCTGGTAAGCTTGAATTAGATTGGGGATTTGGTTATAACAAAGTATTCTCTGACCAACCAGATAGAAAGCGATTTAGTGTTGAAAATTATCAGTTTGCACTAGATAACGACCCTAATACTAACCCAACATTTTACAGTAATGTTGTTTTTGATAACCAACGTTATTTTCAAAAAATTGAAGATGATGAATATAATGGGCGCATTAATTTAGCATATCAATCTAATGAAAATTTAAAATTCAATTTTGGGTATAACGGGCGTCACAAAACAAGACAATTTAATAATATTAGATACGGTTATGATATTGTAGATGGCGGTTTTCAAATTACTGATGTAAACAATTTTGATTCGATTTTTAACTTAGAGAATTTAAATCTTAACACTGCTTCAAATGGTATTTATGAGATTAAGGTTATTAATCCTTATCCAGGATTATCTAATACTAATAGACCAGGTCTTTTTGAAAATACATATAGTGGCGAGTTAAATATTTATTCAGGGTATATTGATGCTGAAATTACTGCTGGCGAAAAATGGTTATTTGTACCCGGTGTAAGACTTGAAAGTTTTGAACAAAACATTTCTTATGATGTAATTAACTTAGGAAACGATGGTGTAGATTCAAAAACATCAAACGAAACGTTTATTCTACCTAGTTTAAATATTAAGTATACTTTAAACGATGAGCAAAACCTACGTTTATCTGCAAGTAGAACCGTTTCTACTCCAGAGTTTAAAGAAATTGCACCATTTGTTTATGAGGATGTATCTACAAGAATTGGTGGTAACCCAGATGTACTTGGGTATTCAGATGTCTTAAACATCGATTTAAAATACGAATGGTTCT
The DNA here is from genome assembly GCF_947490405.1 of uncultured Algibacter sp. Taxonomy (GTDB): domain Bacteria; phylum Bacteroidota; class Bacteroidia; order Flavobacteriales; family Flavobacteriaceae; genus Algibacter_B. Next base: position 350,778 of record NZ_CANLGU010000002.1, read on the forward strand.
TTGGTAAAAGTGAAATTTTCTCAGTAGGCGCATTTACAAAACAAATAGACAATCCAATTAACCTTGTCGTTGTTGGAGATGCTACAGGAACACAACGTTATGTAAGAACCGGAGACCAAGCCACTATTTATGGTTTTGAGGTTGAACTAAGAAAAAACCTTTTGGTTGATGAAGATGACAATGCTAATCTATCTTTTGGTATAAACGCCACTTATATGAATACGAAACAAGACTTATACGAAACTATAGATGGCACTTTCGATTTAGCTTTTGATAGAAACGAAGACGAATTACAAGGTGCATCACCATTCTTATTAAATGCTGATGTTAGTTACTCACCAACATCAAATGAGAATTACAAACCTGTTGCCAATTTAGTATTCTCATATTTCTCAGATCGTATAGATGCCTTAGGTTCTGGAGACTTAGGAAACATTGTTGAAAAAAGTGTTCCGACCTTAGATTTTATTTGGAAAAATACCATCAAAGAAAATTTCGAAATCAACTTTAGTGCTAAAAACTTATTAAACCCAACCATTCAATACGTTAGAGAAGATCAAAATTTTGGAGATGTTCTAGTCGTATCTGCAAACGGAAAAGGTGTAACAGATTACAAACGAGGTTTAAATATAGGACTTCAACTTAAATATAAATTTTAATAATAAAGCTACACAATAACAAAAAAATAAATTAAAAATGATAACAATGAAAAAACAAATAATCTTAGGCTTAGTATTAGTTTCAATGCTTTTCTCTTGCTCAACTGACGACACTGCTGATATTGTAATAAACGATAATAGTGTTGTAAATAATACAACAGGTGGTGGTGATACAGACCCTGAAACTATTTTCTTATCAGGTACTTTTACTGAAGATTTAACTTTAGATGCTAATAATACCTATAAATTAAATGGGTCGTTAATTATGGCAAGCGGAACAACATTAACAATTCCTGCATGTATGACTATTGAAGCTTTAGCTGCTGGTTCTGATGTTTACGTTGCTATTTCTCAAGGCGCAAAAATAGTTGCAAATGGTACTGCTGATTGTCCAATCGTTTTTACATCTGATGCTTCTAGCCCTGCGGCTGGAGATTGGGGTGGTTTAATTATTTTAGGTAGCGCACCTATAAACTCTGTAACAGGAACCGCAACAGCAACTTCTGAAATTGCAAGTTTGCCTTATGGTGGAAATGTTGCAGATGACAATTCAGGATCTTTAAACTATGTTCGTGTTGAGTATTCTGGTGGTGCAGCAGATGGACAATCTGAAAACAACGGAATTACTTTCTACGGTGTAGGTAACGGAACAGTTGTAAACTATATTCAAGCTTATGCAGGAAAAGATGATGGTATCGAGTTTTTCGGTGGAACTGTCAATGCAAGTTTTGTATCTGTTGTAAACGCTGAAGATGATTCTGTTGATTGGACTGAAGGATATTCAGGAACTTTAACTAATGTTTATATCTCAAACAGGATTACAGATGATAAAGCTATCGAAGCCGATGGATTTAATACAGATTTTAGTAATGCTACAGGTATATTCTCTAAACCTACTGTTAATAATTTAACTATTGTAGGTGAAGGAACTGCAGCTGGACACTCAGAAGCTGTAAGACTAAGAGCAGGTACACAAGGAATCTTTAATAATGTGCATATCACAGGTTATATTGAAGGATTTGATCTTGACGATGAAGATACTGGAAACGGTGTAGTAAGTGACGATTTACAAGTAACAGATGTTACTTTTGTTGATGTAACTACTAATATGAAAAATGATACTACTGTAACTTTTACTGATGCTGATTTTTATACTGGTGAAGGAAACGGTACGGCTACAGATTATGCAACTTGGGGAGCAGGTTGGACTAAATAAATTGATTTTAAAAAAACAAAAAAGCATCCCTTTTTGGGATGCTTTTTTGTTTATATATAATGGCTACAACTAAATTGAGGCCACATTTTTAGAATAATCAACTTCTTTTAACTTACCATCGATTATATAAATCCATTTTCCAACTTTTTTGCCATCTTTGTAATAAGCAGTTACTAACTTAGAACCTTTTTCATCAAAACTTAACCATTCACCTTCTAATTTCCCATCAGCAGTGTAAGTTCCAGTTTGGCTAACTTCACCATTATCGTGGTAATAAACTACTTCAATTAAATTAGTTTCTTTATTAAGGGTTAAAGTTCTTTCTTTCTGAGCAAAACTTAATGTTGTAAAAAGTGCTATTACTAATATGGCTATATTTTTCATTTTCTATGGGGTTTTAATTAATAATTACTTAACAAATATATAATCTATTTTACATTTAAACAACATTTAGGTAACATTAAATTAACATTGACAATGTAATGCATTGATTATAAGATATTTAATTATTTAAAAAACATCAAAATTATGTAACCTTCATAATATGAGTGGTTAGTCCCAGACTTTATAAATAACATTATTAGACTTTTTGAAAAGAACATAACATTTCCATAACATTGGGTTCATTTAAAAATTCGACATTTGCTTTCAATAAAAATTTTTACATTTTAAATGGGAGATATTTATATCTACATGTTAGTTGCTCTAGCGTTTTTAGCTATTGCTGATTTAGTAGTTGGTGTAAGTAATGATGCCGTAAACTTTTTAAACTCTGCTATAGGTTCAAAAGCGGTTTCTTTTAAGACCATAATGATTGTTGCTAGTTTAGGTGTAGCCGTTGGTGCTCTAACCTCAAGCGGTATGATGGAAGTTGCTAGAAAAGGTATTTTTAATCCTAGCGAGTTTATGTTTGATGAAATCATGATCATTTTTATGGCGGTGATGATTACAGATATTCTATTACTCGACTTCTTTAACACTCTTGGTCTTCCAACCTCAACAACTGTCTCTATTGTTTTTGAGCTTTTAGGTGCATCTGTTTGTATTGCTATTTTAAAAATAGCGTCTCCTGATAGTAATCAAACTATACTAGACTTAGGAAACTACATAAATAATGAGAAAGCCATAGAGATTATACTAGGTATTCTATTATCTGTTGTCGTTGCATTTTCTATTGGAGCCATTATACAATTTGTATCCAGATTATTATTGTCTTTCAACTTTAGTGAAAAGCCAAAATTATTCGGTGCAATTTTTAGTGGTTTAGCTACAACTTCAATTTTATATTTTATTCTTATAAAGGGTATCAAGAATGCTTCTTTTATGAGCAGTGATCTTAAAACATTAATATCAGATAATAATTTAGCGCTTTTAGGAATCAGTTTTATTCTACTAACATTGGTTTCAATGGCACTTATGCAATTCTTTAAGTTAAATATCTATAAAATAATTATCGTAGTAGGTACTTTTGCTTTAGCTGTTGCTTTTGCAGGAAACGATTTAGTTAACTTCATTGGCGTCCCTATTGCTGCATTTAACTCTTACGAAGCTTGGTCTGTTTCGAATATATTACCATCAAACTTTCCAATGATAGCGCTTGGAGAACCTGTTGCTACAGAACCCGTTTTACTATTAATAGCTGGTTTGGTTATGGTGCTTACCCTTTGGTTTTCTAGTAAAGCTAAAGCAGTAGTTAAAACATCTGTGGATTTATCGCGTCAAGACTCTGGTGAGGAAAGATTTGAACCAAACTCTTTATCAAGAGGTATTGTAAGAATGAGTATTACTGCCTCTGATAATCTAAATGCAATCCTTCCTAAATCATTTAAAGCACAAATTGAAAAGCAATTTCAAAAACCCAAATTAGCTGTTGTAATTAAGCCAGAAGATGTTCCTGCTTTTGATTTGGTAAGAGCATCAGTAAACTTAATGGTTGCTAGTGTTCTTATTTCAATTGCGACGTCTATGAAGTTGCCTTTGTCTACAACCTATGTTACGTTTATGGTTGCTATGGGAACATCGCTTGCTGATCGTGCCTGGGGAAGTGAAAGTGCCGTATATAGAGTAGCTGGTGTATTAAATGTAGTTGGCGGATGGTTTTTTACAGCATTAAGTGCTTTTGTGGCTGCTGCAATTATGGCACTAATCTTATTTTACGGTAAAGGTTATGCGCTTACTGCTTTACTTGTTTTAGCTGTTGTTCTCCTTATTAAAAATTATTTAAGCCACAGAAAACAAGCCATAGTCCAAAAGGAAGAGAATACTTTAGAAAAAGCAGAGAGTAGCTCTACCCAAGGTGTTATCATTGAGAGTGCAGAGAATATTGCCAATGTAGTAAAACGTGGAAATAAAATTTATACAAGTGCTATAAATGGTTTGGCTACTCATAATTTAAAACTGCTAAAAAAGAATAAAAAAAATATAGATAAGCTATCAAACGAAATTGAATCTTTGAGAGATAATATATTTTATTTTATTAAAAATTTAGACGAACCGAGTGTTACTGCCAGTAATTTTTATATTAATATTCTAAGTCATTTACAAGACCTAGCCCAATCTTTAGAATACATTTCTAACGTGAGTTTCAAGCACGTTAATAACAATCATAAAAAGTTAAAATTCACGCAAATTAAAGAATTAAAGGAGGTCGATGCTACTTTAGAGGTACTTTTTAATGATACTAAAACAGCTTTCAATTCTCATTCATTTGAAGAGATTGGTTCTGTATTAAATAAGAAACAAGAGGTTTTTGATTTATTGACAGATAAGATTCAAAAGCAGGTAGAACGAACCAGAACCGAAGAGTCAAGTCCAAAAAACACAACACTTTACTTTAGTGTTTTATTAGAAACAAAAGATTTGTTAAAAGCTACTATGACTCTTTTAGAAGAGTATTATAATGCTCATGATGGTTCTGTTGAACCAGCAACTATTTCTGATCCTGAAAATGATGAATAATTAAATTACAGATAAAACAATATTAAAAAGCGCCCTGTTGTAGGGTGCTTTTCTATTTTCATAAAAACACTACTATTAAATAAAAACATATGATTTCAACAAACGAATATTTTGGAGGTAATGTAAAATCTTTAGGCTACACATCTGCATCAGGACAATCTACTGTAGGTGTAATGGAAGCAGGCGAATATGAATTTAGCACTTCTACACATGAAACCATGTATGTTATTGAAGGTAAAATGACAGTAAAACTTCCCAATAACAATACATGGGTAGCTTATAACCCTGGGGACTCCTTCAAAATTGATGCTAATGAAAAATTCCAAGTAAAAGTATCTAGTCAAACCTCATATTTATGCCAATATAAATAAGCTACTTTTTTATAAAAAAACCATAACTAATTGAATTTAAGTCATTTATAAAGTATTCAATATTTATAAGAAAATAAGTTACATCTTAACATCTATAATTGTCTTTTCATCGTAAATAAAATAAATCAAAAGCTTTTTTTATTATGAAGAAAATTTCAATTTTATTATTAGTTGCCCTCACTTTTTCTTGTGTTTCTAAAAAGAAATACATGGCTTTAGAACAAGAAAATGGTGAAATTAAAAGTGAATTACAAAAAACAAAAGTTGCTAAAGAAGATTTAGAAGCTAAGTTTGATAAAATTCAATCTCGTGTTGATGCCTATAATTCTAAAATAGCATCACTTAAACAAGAAAATGATGCTAAGTTAGACGTTGTAGAAGGTGTTGCATTTATGTCTAATAACACAAAAGCTAAAATGCAAGAAACACTTAAAAATGTGAATCCTGAAAAATTAGCACAAGCTAAAACACTTAAAGATTCAATGAATTTAGCTGTGGCTTACAACCTTGAAAAAACAATTAGCGAAAGCAATATGAACGAGGATGAAGATTTTGCAGTTAATATTAACGAAACTGTTGTGATGATATCTATTGCAGATGATATGTTATTTAACACAGCAAGTTACAGACTAAGTTCTAAAGCTGATAACGTTTTACAAAAATTAGCAGATGTTATTAACTCTGAACCTAGTTTAGATGTTATGGTAGAAGGTCATACAGATTCAAGAACAATAAGCTCAGGTCATATTGCTGATAACTGGGACTTAAGTGTTTTAAGAGCCACTTCAGTAGTTAGAAAATTACAAGAGAAATATAATGTAGCTCCAGAAAAATTAATTGCAGCTGGTAGAAGTAGTTACCAACCTATTGCAGAAAATGATTCTAGAGAAAACCAAGCAAAAAATAGACGTACAAGAATTATCATACTTCCAAACATTGATAAATTCTTTGCTTTAATGTCTGAAAACGATAATACTGTTGCAGAAAATAGCATATTAGATTAATTAATCTATTTATTTTTGTAATTAAAAAGCATCACGCCCTCACGTGATGCTTTTTTTGTTTAGTTATATATTTAAAATTTACTAATAAAAAAAGGTATCTCAATAGAGATACCTTTTTTAAAAATTTGGGGTTCCCCCTTTCGAGGGAACCCCTAAGAAACTTTTATTAGTAGTTCCTTTTATCCTTCACAACTCGCACACTCTTTTTTCTGTTTGAATTTTTGAGCAGCATTCATACTGTGTTGGTAGTATAATGACTTAAGACCTAGTTTCCATGCTGTAACATAAATTTTATTAATGTCTTTTACCGGCATATCTGGATGTACAATAATATTTACAGATTGCCCTTGGTCTATATGATTTTGCCTATTAGCAGCTTGATATACGATGTTTAACTGATCTATTTCTGAATAGGTTTTAAATACATCACGCTCATTATCAGTTAAAAATTCTAAATGTTGCACAGAACCATCATGATCTCTAATACTTCGCCACACATCTGGGGTATTCATTCCTTTTTCTTCTAAAAGGTCTAATAGGAATGGGTTCTTTATAGTGGTTTTAATTTTTGCAATATCTTTTACATAAATATTAGACCAAATAGGTTCAATCCCTTGAGAAACTTGCCCTAAAATAAAGGCTGATGATGTTGTAGGTGCTATAGCGTTTAATGTCGCATTACGTCTACCATATCCTTTTAAAACTTCAGGCTCACCAAATAATTCGGCTAGCTCTTTAGATGCTTTATACGACTTCTCTTCTATAGTTTTAAATATTTCACTATTTAGATTAAATGCTTCTGTACTATCAAAAGATAACATTTTTGATTGTAGTAAAGAGTGCCAACCTAAAGCGCCTAAACCTAAAGCTCTATTGTCTTTAGCAAAATTATAGGCACGCTCCATAAACATAAATGTTTGCCTGTCTTCTAAATCATCAGAATCTCTAAATTCTTCTAATTTTTCAGTAAATTCAGTAATTACGGCATCTAAGAAATACACCATGGTTTCAACAGCATCAGTATCTTTCCATTTGTCATAATGCAATAAATTTACAGACGATAATACACATACAAACGACCATTTATCATTTGAAGGCAACATGATTTCAGTACACAAATTACTTGCAACAATTTGATGCTTTTTGTCTTTATATACATCTGCAGCTTGATTATTAGCTTTATCCTTAAAGAAAATATATGGATATCCTATTTCACCTCTACGTTGTATAACCTTTGCCCAAATAGAACGTTTATCAACATCACCTTCAATCATTTCTTCCATCCATTTATCAGTAACACTAACACCATGTGTTAACTCTTGAATAGAATTACCTTCTGTACCAATTTCTAAAAACTCTTTAATATCTGGATGCTCTACAGGTAAATATGGTGAGAAACGACCTCTTCTCACAGAACCTTGGCTAACAACATCAACCATTTTTTCAAAAAGTTGCATGATATGTACTGCTCCAGAAGACGAGCCATTGTTTTTTACTGGTGCGCCTCTGTGTCTTAAATTCCCAAAATAACCAGACGTACCACCACCTAATTTAGACATCATTCCTACCTCAGATTGGGTGTAAAGGATATTACCCATATCATCAGCGATGTTAGATCCAAAACAACTTATTGGTAAGCCTCTCTTTTTTCCAAAGTTAGACCATACTGGTGAAGCCAAAGAGAAGAAGCCTTCAGACATGTATTTATAAAACTTATCTGCATAACCATCAATTTTTAAAATCTGTTCTGCTCTTTCTGCTATTTCACGTATTCTTTCTTCTGGGGTAGCACCATCAGTTAAGTAACCTGATGCTAAAAATTTACGACTATTTTCAGTTAACCATTCAAACCCTTGCTCAGTAGCAGATTGATTAGCATTTTTAATTTGCTCTTTTCTTGCGTTTACAAGTTGGTCGTAGTTTGATTTTTTTTCTGTTGTTTCGTTGTTTTGAGGGGTGTTTGTTTTAATTTTCATAGTTTAAAATAGGTCGTCACTGGTTATACTTTTTGTTCTTTTACTATAGTTAATGGATCGTTTTACAAAGAAATCGCCGTGTTTGGTTCCAATAATTTCATCATCAAACCATTCAGTTTGCGCTAATAATTCATCATCCACTTCAAAAACTTTATCAATACCAATACTCTCTAATGAGTTATTGAATCGTTTTTTAATGAATTCATTTACAACAGCTTTAGGCAAGAAATCCAATTCGCCCGCTTCAAAAATCCAATCAACAATATCACTTTCAGCCTTAAAAGCTTCTTTGCAAATAGTTTGAATTTTACCGTTGTACTCTTCACCAAACCAACTTGGGTTTTCCTTTTTGATGATTTTGATAATATCAATACCAAAGTCTCCGTGTATTTGCTCTTCTTTTGAAGTTGCTTCTACCACATTAGATATACCTTTAAGCATGTTTTTATGCTTGTTAAAAGCCATGATGATTAAAAACTGAGAAAACAATGATACATGTTCAATAAACAGTGAGAATAACAAAATGGATTCTGCATATTCTTGAATATTTTCACTTTTAGAGTTTTTTAGAGCCGTTTCTAAATAATGTACACGTCTCATGATAACAGGTTTCTTTTTTAGAGCTTTAAACTCTTCATTAAGACCCAATATTTCTAATAAATGTGAGTAGGCATCATGGTGGCGTACTTCACTTTCAGCAAAAGTTGATCCCACAGATCCTATTTCTGGTTTAGGCATTTTTTGATAAATATCTCCCCAAAATGATTTCACAGCAACTTCTATTTGAGAAATTGCTAACATGGTGTTTTTAATAGCAGATTTCTCAGTTGCATTAAGTTGTGCTTTAAAATCTTGAATATCACTTGTGAAGTTAAACTCAGTGTGAATCCAATATGAATGCCTAATAGCATTTACATATTCATATAAATCAGGATATTCGTAAGGTTTCAGATTAATACGCTTCTCAAAAATGTTAGTTTGTCTTTTTCTAGCTTGCTCATCTCTATATAAAATGTAGGCTTTGGCTGCATTATGAAACGCACTATCCATCAATTTATCTTCAACAATATCTTGTACTTGTTCTACTGTAGGAACGTACCTGTTATCCACAGCTTTTCTTGCTAAAAGAGATTCAAATACTCTGTCTGAAATATCTTTTGCATCCTCTTTAGTACCATGGTTTACAGAAAGCATAGCTTTTTCAATAGCACTAGTGATTTTGTCTAAAACGAAAGGGGTAGTTTCGTAGTCGCGTTTAATAATGTGAGTTATTTCCATTTGATGGTATTGGTTAAATAATTAACATACAAAGACTTGCAGGATTTTCCCTGAAAAACACACCCTAAAATCTGGTGCATTTTAGAAAAACTTTATTGAAAAATATCTTTTCGATAAAAATGGCTTCAACAAAGATTATAAATTGTTAAATGTATTTTTGATAATCTTAAAATACCTTTTTAACAAGTTTATTAACAAGCTAATTTTGTGTTTTTACTCAGAATTGAGCTCAACAAAGATTGCAAAATGATTGATACGTTTTTAAGTGAATCTAAAAACCTTTTCAACAAGTTTTTAACAAAGATTTTTTTGTGTTGAAACTCAGAAGTTTACAGAAAAAATTAGTTAAATTATTGAAAATCAATATTTTAACTTTTTTTAAAATTTAAAATGTTTACAAAAAAAAATAAAGTTATTGAAATGAAAAGTCCTTTGTTCATGGGGCTTTTTAAGGTGTTTTTTGATGTTTTTTTGGAAGTGTTAAAAAGTTTGTGCAACCTTTTCTAATTCGGTATACCAATCTTCACCAAATTTTCTTATGAGTGCCTCTTTTACGAATTTATAAACAGGAACTTGAAGCTCTTTACCAAGTGCACAAGCATCATCGCAAATTTGCCATTTATGATAATTTACTGCCGAAAACTCAGTGTAATCTTGAACTCGAATTGGATATAAATGACATGAAACTGGTTTTTTCCATGATACCTCTCCTTGGTTATATGCCTCTTCAATAGCACAAAGTGCTATCTTGTTTTCATCAAAAATAACATAAGCACAATCCGCTCCATTAATAAGTGGTGTTTCCAATTCTCCTTCTTCAGTAGTAATATATGCCCCTTGAGATTCAATAGCATCAATACCTTCTTTTCGCAAAAAGGGTTTCACTTTAGGATAAATATCTTTTAAAATTTTTGCTTCGTCAGATTCTATAGGAGCTCCTGCATCACCATCAATACAACACGCACCTTTACATGCCGATAGATTACAAACAAAATCTTTTTCTATAATATCTTCTGAAACTATGGTTTTCCCTAGCTGAAACATAAAAACGCATTAAAAAACGTTTACAAAAATAGACAAACTTTGACTTTATTTTTAAGATAATTAACTAATAATGCTATACTTTTGCGAAAAATTAAGAATTCCATAAAACTGGGATTTTAATTTTTAGATTCCCGCATCCGCGAGAATGACAATTCTATAGGATTTGCAAAAATTTGCAAGACCTTTTTTAAATATAAAATGCTCTAGTTATGCAGTTTAACTTTAAAGAAATATTTACCGCTTTCATGGTTTTGTTTGCAGTGATTGATATTGTTGGAAACATTCCTATTGTTATTGATTTAAGAAAAAAAGCTGGACATATTCAAAGCGAAAAAGCTTCTATTGTAGCTGGTATTATTTTAATTATATTCTTGTTTTTAGGAAAAAGCATATTAAATCTTATTGGTATTGATGTTAATTCGTTTGCTGTAGCAGGTGCTTTTATATTATTTTTTATTGCTTTAGAAATGATTCTTGGTATCACTCTTTACAAGCAAGATGAAAATGCATCTTTAACAACTGCTGTTTTTCCATTAGCATTTCCGCTTATTGCTGGTCCAGGAAGCTTAACTACTCTACTGTCTTTAAGAGCAGAGTTTAGGACAGAAAATATTATAATTGCCGTTTTAATGAATGTTATTATTATTTATATTGTACTTAAAACATCATCAAGAATAGAACGCTTTTTAGGAGCAAACGGTATTAATATTATACGAAAAGTATTTGGTGTTATTTTATTGGCTATTGCCGTAAAATTATTTGCGCATAACATTAAAGCCTTGTTTGACTTAGTATAAGTGAAACAACAAAATTTTACAAATAAAAGGCTATTTTAAATGGTCTATAAAATTAAAATACATGAAAATCCTTAGTATCATTCTTAGCGTTATTGCCTTAGGTTTAATCATTTTTAATTTTACTAAAGTGGATTTTAATGCCCCTTTTGAAGGTGATAGTATTATTGCAATTATAACCATTGTTGCTTCACTCTGCGTAATAGTTATGATGGCTATTTTAAGAACTTCAAAACGTATTGAAGACCAAGTAAAAGGAAAGAAGTAACTATGTACGATGCATTAATAATTGGTGGTGGTGCCGCAGGTATGTCTTGCGCCTTAGTTTTAGGCTCAGCAAAAAACAAACCTTTTGCAAAGGATAAAACTATTGGTATTATTACGCATCAAAAAACCTCGCATTTACAAACGGCTTTATTTAATAATGTTTTAGGATTAGCTCCCGGAACAACTGGTGCTTCAATTTTAAACAGCGGTAAAGCGCAACTTGCAAACTTATACCCGCATATTGAGCAAATTGATGGAGAAAAAGTTTTGGAAATATCAAGATCAGAAAACGGATTTCTAATAAAAACCAATAAAAATATTTGCCAATCTAAACTTGTTGTAATTGCTGTTGGCTACACCAATTTAATGACGATAAAAGGTTTAGATCATTATATTGAACCGCATCCAAGAGCAGCTATTGAAAAACACCGTATTTGGTTAAAAAACACCGATCATTTAATTGAAAAAAATTTATACGTTGCTGGTACATTAGCAGGGTGGCGTAGTCAATTTGCTATAGCTTCTGGAAGTGGCGCGCATGTAGCTACTGATATTTTAACACTATGGAATAGTGGAAAACATGCTAAGGTGCATGATAAAATTGCTTAGTTGTAAATAACCAATCTGCTTTTTGGGTTCATTTTTAAAAAATCTAGAGATTGAACAAATCACTAAACAACTATTTTACTATCTTTAAAGCACTTTCTCTATAACATTTTAGTAGCTCTAATGAGGTGTTTTTTACATCTCTGCGATTTAAACCATTAATTTCAACGGATTATGATTACTAAAACAACTAAAATTTGGAAGTTCTTCTCCCACTTTTTTGTCTCTATAGATCAATTAGGAAACGCATTAGCTGGTGGTAATCCAGATAATACCATTTCTGCTAGAGTAGGCTACTACAATCATCATTATAATTTTGAATCTGGAAAGATACCATGGTATTGGTATTGGTTTGAAAAAATAATCGATTTTACATTTTGTCCTGTAGATGGCCCTAATCACTGCCATGAAGCGTATCACAATGATGCTGGAGAAGTCTTTGATGATAGTACTTTAACTAACTTTTTAATTGGTATAGCAGCCACAATTATTATAATACCCAGTTGTATTGTAATTGCACTAGTATTATATCTGTTATCGGTTTTACGATTAGTAAAACCAAAAACCATTGAAAGAGACAAAAATTTAATTAAACGTTTTGAAACTTGTTGCTTGATTTTAGAAGGTGCACAACAAGAAATGGAACACCACGGATTAGATTTTGATTTACAAGAGGTTAAGCAGCAATTTAAAACGTTAATGGAAAAAGCTGAAATGATTGAACAGGGCTTAAACAAAAATGAATAATTTCGTTTACTTAAGTTTTCTAAATTTCTGAAATAACCTATCGACTGTGCTAAGGGTAAGATTTTTAATGCTTGTTAGTAATTATTAGTTATCATCACTCAACTTAATAACCTCATCAATCATAATATCACGTTGGTTATAAACCTCTTCAAAAGCACCAGCCCCAAAAAGTTGATCGGCTAGGGTTGCTTTTATGTATTGTTTTACCTCATCATGATAGGCCACAAAGGTTACTTTAGATTCTGTTCTGAGATTCAAATAGTCTTGAAAAGCAAATACTAAATCGTCACCTACTTCAAACGAATCTATAAAGTCTTGTCGCTGTAAATCATCATAAACATGTCGGTCTTTTTCTAATTCCTCAAACACAAAATTTCCAAAAAAACCGCGGCGTTGTAAAAACGATAACGTTTCGTTTTGCATGCTGTTATCAATAGGCACAAAAACATCAGGAATAATACCGCCACCACCGTACACAATTTTTCCTGCTGGTGTGGTAAATTTTAGCGAATCGTCTACTTTAATTTTTTCAGGATCAAGAAGCTCACCGCTATTCAATCTATCAAAATACTCATCGTAATAATCTCTATTCCCATTGGTGTATGGGCGTTGTATGGAGCGTCCTGTAGGTGTATAATATCTAGATACCGTTAAGCGCACAGCACTACCATCGCCTAAATCCATTTCGCGTTGTACGAGTCCTTTACCATAAGAACGCCTTCCAACAATAGTGCCTTTATCATTATCTTGAAGCGCACCTGCAACAATTTCACTGGCTGAAGCAGAGTTTTCGTCTATCAATACATACACTTTACCATCTTCAAAATCACCTTTGCTGGTAGCATAACTTTTCTCTACATCTCCTCTTTTATTTTTAGTAAATAAAATAAGTTTATCATCTTCAAGAAATTCATCTACGATGCTTTCGGCTATACCTAAAAACCCACCAGGATTATCTCTTAAATCTATTGCTATTTCAGTAGCGCCTAATGCCTCTAATTTTTCAATCCCTTTTTTAAACTCTTTATAAGTAGATTCCGCAAATCGGTTAATCTTTATATATCCCAATTTCTCAGTAAGCATATAAGCAGCATCAACACTTTTAATAGGAATGGTTCCTCGCTTTACGGTAAATTTTAAAAGTTCTGGTTCACCGCGCCTATAAACTTCTAATTTTACTTTAGAGTTCATCTCACCTTTTAACTTTTTAATAATTTCACCGTCTTTTAAATGTGTTCCGAATAACGAATCGCCATTGGCAGTAATAATTCTATCACCGCCTTTAATACCTACTTTTGCACTTGGTCCGTTTTCAATAGCACGAATTACAGCTATAGTATCTCTGTAAGTGTAAAAACTCACACCAATACCCACAAAATCGCCTTTCATTTCCTCAGCAACACGCTCCATATCTGCTTTTGGGATATAAACGGAATGCGGATCGAGGTTATCTAAAATACCATTTACAGTAACATCAACAATACTGTCTGTATTAATATCATCTACATAATCGTATTCAATATAATCTATAAGCCTATTGAGTTTATCTTTTTTACTATTGGTAGAAAATAAGCGATCTGGAGCGTCGGTAAAATCTAACTTACCGCCAATAAAAATACCTGCTGCAATAGCAACACCTAACACTAAGGGTAAATATTTTTTTTGGTACGACATTATTCGTTTAAATCTTCTATAAGTTCTAGTTCTATTCCGGCACGTTCTAAAAATTTTAAACCAGAATTATCTTTATATGCTCTGTTGTAAACCACCTTTACAATACCTGCTTGATGGATTAACTTGCTACACTCTTTGCATGGAGACAATGTAATGTATAAGGTTGCCCCTTTACACGATTGTGTAGATGCTGCTACTTTTAAAATGGCATTAGCCTCTGCATGCAAAACATACCATTTGGTATAGCCCTCTTCGTCTTCGCAAAAATTCTCAAAACCAGATGGTGTACCATTATATCCATCAGAAATTATCATCCTATCCTTAACGATAATGGCACCTACTTGCTTGCGTTTACAATACGAAAGCTTACCCCATTCTTGCGCTATACGCAGATACGCCTTATCATATTTTAACTGTTTGTTGTCTGGCATTAATTTTATGTATTTGGGCGTTACCCTCATTTAAAATTCACGTAAGCTTTTAGCTTTATTACAATTCGGGTCAGGCTTTACGTTTCAATCTTTTGCAAAAAAAGCAAAAGGATTTCCTCTACAATCCTTAACGCAAAAACTAAATAACGAATATACAGGGTTCGTATTTTAATTACAACGCTAGTTTCGTTAAAGTTTTACGAAAGTTTAATTTATTACAAGCTCCACTAAAAAACGGTTTACAATAAAAAAATAATTAATATATTATGTAAATAATAAATTTACTAATTATCATAATTAAAAGTAAACCACAAATAAAACCCTTTTAAAAATGAAAAAATCAATACTTCAGTTAGTTTTATTATGCTTTCTTATTACAGGTTGCTCAGACTCAAAAAAAGCGCAAACTAACCTTGCCAAAATTGAACAACTGAAAATAAAAAACGACAGTTTAAAACGTATCGTTACAAAACATAAAGCAACAATTAAAAATCAGATAAAAACGTTTCTTACATTTCAAGATAACAATGCGGAAAACGCTATGAACTTTTATGTAGCATTGTTTGACAACTCCAAAATTATAAACGTAAAACGTTGGGGAGAAGGTGCCCCTGTTGAAGCTGGAAAAATTATGCATGCTACATTTGATTTGAATGGGAGCCTGTTTATGTGTAGCGATAGTCCTCCTGTACACGATTGGGGGTTTTCTCCAGCTGTATCCAATTTTATTGATTGCGAAACCGAAAGTGAACTTGAAAAACTGTTTTCAAAATTATCTGAAAATGGTACAGTAACTATGCCTTTGAATAACTACGGCTTTAGCAAAAAGTTTGGATGGGTTATTGATCAATTTGGTGTTTCGTGGCAACTAAACTTACCTTAAGTAAACTTAGTTCTACATAAAAACAAAAATAGTAATAAGACTGATTTTTAAGTATTTGTCATTTCTACAGAGTAGTCCTGATTGCTATCGGAAGAGCAACAAGAAATCACATAATTAGTTAAAAACCCTACATTATAGCCTAAATAATTTAGGCCAAAAAATTGCTATTTAAAATCATGGGAATTACCAAACCTACTACGATGGCTGAAATTACCATGATCCAATCGCGTTTTGTAAACCTGAAAATAGTTTGCACTACATAGCCTAAAAATAGAACGATAAATACGATGATAACCTGTGCTATTTCTATACCTAAAGCGAATTCTAAAAGTAATATTAGTTTGTTATCTGTATCACCCAAAAGCATCTGGAATTCGCGGGCAAAGCCTAAGCCGTGTACTAAACCAAAAAATAGTGTTGATAAAAACAGGATGCCTACTTTTTCGCGTTGTGCGCCTTTACCAGAAGTAAACACATTAAAAAGTGCAACAATTAAAATGGTAATAGGTATTAAAAATTCTACCATGGTAGCGTTTACGCTTACTACATTGTAGGCTGCCAACACCAAAGATAGTGTATGCCCTAAAGTAAACAGAGACACTAATAATAGCACCCGCTTCCAGTCTTTAAAAACATAGGGCACTGTTAAAACAATGAGGAATAAAACATGGTCGTAGGCATTAATATCTAGTACATGATTAATACCATATTCTACATTAAACCAAAAATTTTCTAGCATAATAATTAAGGTTTAGGTTGATTTAGGGTTGTCCAAATATACAATTATTAAGATGTTCTTGAAATAGCTTTATATGTTTTGCGTAGCTGAAAAATCATTTCTTTTGTAATATCTTCCAATAAAAATGAATGTTTCCAGTTCCAATCTTGCCTTGCATAAGAATCGTTTATACTTTTTGGCCAACTATCTGCGATGTCTTGCCTGTAATCTGGCACGTAGTTTATTTTAAAATCTGGTATGTATTTTTTTATAGAAGCAGCAACTTCTTTAGGTGTAAAACTTATGGCTGCTAAATTGTATGACGATCTTATTTTTACTGTTTCTGGTTCTGCCATCATAATGTCAACGGTGGCTTTAATAGCATCATCCATAAACATCATTGGTAATTCGGTATCTTCTTTTAAAAAGCAGTTATACGATTTTGTTTTTACAGCTTCGTGGTATATTTCAACTGCATAATCAGTTGTGCCGCCACCAGGAATTGTTTTCCAGCTTATTATTCCTGGGTAACGTATACTCCTCACATCCACATCGTATTTATCATGGTAATATTCACACCAACGTTCGCCAACTTGTTTTGTAATACCATAGACTGTTTTGGGTTCTGTGGTAGTATATTGCGGGGTATACTTGGTTGGAGTGGTAGGCCCAAAAACCGCAATACTTGATGGCCAAAACACCTTTTTTATAAGCTTACCTTTGGCTAAATTCAAGACATGAAATAAAGAATCCATGTTTAAATTCCATGCTTCTTCTGGGAATTTCTCCCCAGTTGCACTTAACATGGCGGCCATTAAGTACACAGTGTCAATATTGTACGTTTCAACACATTTTTTTACGCCTTCATAATCTTTTGCATCTAAAATTTCAAAAGTTCCAGAATTTACTAGGTCAGAATTATTTCGATTAATATCCGTAGCAATTACATTT
Source organism: uncultured Algibacter sp. (assembly GCF_947490405.1). Taxonomy (GTDB): domain Bacteria; phylum Bacteroidota; class Bacteroidia; order Flavobacteriales; family Flavobacteriaceae; genus Algibacter_B. Next base: position 368,355 of record NZ_CANLGU010000002.1, read on the forward strand.
TCCTCACCATACATCTGCCTTAGCTTATATGTTAATTCTGAACCAATTTGCCCACCAGCACCAATTATTAATATTTTAGAGCTCATTAAATCACTTATTATAAAGATATTTCAAAAATAATAAGATTTTATTGATAATAATTCATTTTTATTTTGAAATATTACTGATTTATGCTATTCTTTAATTCTTAAAAAATAAACGTTTAATATATATTTGTATCATGTCACTTTTTTAAACCACACATTATGTTTGTTAAGCCCTTATATATTTTAAGTTTTTTGTTTTTATTTTTTTCTTGCAAAAAGGAGCAAGAAGAAAATACAGAAGCTAAAGAGGGGCAAGAGAAAAACCAAGTTTTTACTGAGCAAGACGTTGCTAAATTGAAGTATATTGAATATGCGTTAGACCCTAAAACTGAAGAAACTGTTACTGATTGGGCTGAATTTATGCAAATTCAAGACTTGATAGCAACTATTAAAAAAGGAGACATTTCTTATTTTAAGGAAAACGAGGAGGCTATTTTATTATTAATAAAAGAGTTGAAGGTAAATGTTCCAGAATCTTTAAACTCTGCATCCATTACGGCCAGACTTTTGGTTTTAGAAACTAAAATTTTAAAACTTGAAAGTTTAGCCAACCTATTAACTACAACTAAAGCTGAACTTTTAGAACATATTAGAGAGTTTTTCGTAGCACATTATACACTAGTTTTTCAAATGAATAAGAAGGTTGAATTTGATGATAGGAATATAGAAAGGCCCTAGTATTTTAAATAAAAAAAGCAATTCAATATTTTAAGAATCACTTTTTTTATTTAATAATTAATTTTTAGGTTGTTCAGCTTGTTGAAGTGCTTGCTTTTGCCTTAATAATTCGTTTTTAGTAATTTGAATAAGGTTAAAATTAGGAGCTTCTTTTAAAGTAGTATCTAATATATCAACGGCAGCATCAATATTTGCTGTCTTATCCTTACTGTAAGTTGATACAGCATTTAAATACATAAACGCAGCTTTCATAGGCACTTCGTATGGTGTTTGCTTTTCATAGAATGCTTTTTTTTCGTCTGCTTTAGAATTTGTTAGTCCAAATGCAATGTGCTTGTCTGCTTCTGATACATTTTGAATTTGCATATTTAGTTCAGCCAGCTCATAAGCCACTACTGAGTTTGGTTGTCTTTTAAACATTTCTTCGAAATGTTCTATGGCAAGTTTGGGTTGTTTTGCTGCTTTTAAAGACACTGCTTTAACCTCTACAGCAATGTCAGAATCTGTAGCATTTTGTTCTATTCCAATGGTATTAAGTGCCTGCATATATTGATTTCCACTCATGTAAATATAAGCCAGAGTGTCTTTTCTTGCTTCAGATGGCGATAATACATTTAAATGTGTCATGGCATTAATAATACCTTGTGTGTCTCCTTGAGACTTCATTTGCGAATAATACGCTTCGTAGTGTTTTAACAGTTCTGAGTTAGTTTGTGCACCCGCCATAAAACTAATCGTCAATAAAGCCAATCCAAATAATTTTTTCATTTTAATTTAATTTAAGTGCGCTAAAACTATAAAAAAATACGAGTTAAACTCTTAAAAGAATGCTAATTATTTAGACTTTTTGATGAAAAATAAAATCTTTATATCTTTTTAAGACGAGATACCACTAGTTTTTTGAAAACTGAATTCCAGATCCTTTTAGGAATTCTGGAATAAATTAAGTATATTTAAGATTACTAATAAAATAAAATCTATGGGAATAAAGAGTTTTCAAGGTGCAAGAAGACAGCAGTCTAATACTGCTGATGCTACGTCGTTAACGGTTAGTGACTACATGACTACTAATTTGATAACATTTACTCCTGACCAATCCATTGAAAGTGTAATGCAATCTTTGATTAAACACAGAATCTCTGGTGGACCAGTTGTTAATGATAAAAAAGAGCTTATCGGAATTATTTCTGAAGGTGATTGTATAAAGCAAATAAGTGAAAGTAGATACTATAATATGCCTATGCAAGACCAAACTATTGAGAAGCATATGGCTGGTAATGTAGAAACTATTGATGGGAATATGAATATTTTTGATGCTGCAAAAAAGTTTTTAGAAGCTAAACGCAGACGATTTCCTATTGTAGAAAACGGCAAATTGGTAGGGCAAATAAGCCAAAAAGATGTGCTTAAAGCCGCTATGCAATTAAAAGGACAAAATTGGAAATAGATTAAAATCTATCATGAATTCTTTGTAAAGCTTTTGGTTCGTCTGTAATCAAAAGCTTTTCTTTTTTTGTACCTGTTAGGGTTAATATTTTAGAATACGAGTAGCCTTCAATCGGTTCTTTTAGCATACTCCATTTTGCAACACCTTTAACTGCAATAGGCTCATTTAATTCTATAACACCTTCGGTATATCTTATAGTTTTATTTATCCCTAAAACACCGGTACTCTTTTTATTATGATATTTTAAATAGGCTTCAAGTTTTTCAGGAGCGTCATTTCTAAACCCCGATTTTTGTTTATAATCTTTTACTAAATGGTAACGCTTCATCGATTTACTTAGTGCAGACATTTTTACAATGGCCATTTCAGAATTACTTTCAATAAAAAAATCTTGATGCTTTTCATCATTAATTATTCTTCTCCAATTTTTATCTCCTTTTACTTCGACCATTACATGGTAATAAACACATTGTCTTCCACTTAGTGGAGCTTCTAATGGTTCATGGACGTGTTTTGCTTTACCTATAATTTTTGCGTATTCGTTTTCCTGAATTCTGTTTATCTGCTTTTTTCTGCTCTTTTTAAATTCTCGAAGCATAACCTTTTTATTGCTAAAATATGTTGCAACAAAACCTATAACAATTACAGTTGAAAACATTAATAGGGGGACTAACAGCTTTGAGTTCTCTTTAAAAAATAATAAAATGTCTTCCATAAATTTAGCTTTCGCGTTTTACTAATGCATAATAATCGCCTTCTAAAGGTAAATACCCTTGATCGTAAACAAAATAATAAACGGTTCCAGCTTTTGTGGTATAAATACTTGTAAAATAATTAAAATCGAAACCTGCCTCAATCAATTTAGCACGAGACGTTTTTGTTTTTTGTTGTGGATTTAAAGTTTCCAGAATTCTGTAATTTTTCCGAAGCCTATTGTTTGTGTTTCTAATTAGGTTTTTACTGTCTTTATTGACTCTATTATTGTAAGCGTTTCGACAACCATCGCTACAGAATTTTTTATCAATTCTACCAACAATTTTATCGCCACATTCTAAACATTCTTTTTGCATATAATTGAGCTCATTAATTATAATTTATTCATTTTATACCAACGAAGATGCATTTTTTCTTGTTCAAAATAAAAATCTTCAACATAGTGCAATCCAATTTTCAAAAGCGTATTATGCGATGCTTCATTTCCTATTTCTGTAGTTGCATAAATCTCTGGAAGTTTTAAAACATTAAAGGCGTAATCTATTGCAGCTTTTCCAGACTCTGTAGCATAACCTTTACCCCAATATTTTGGAATTAACCTATAACCCACATCATAATATTTAGTATAACCATTCATGTTATATTCTGTGTTTAAACGCAATCCAGACCAGCCTATAAAATTCCCTGAAGATTTTTCAATAGCCACCCATCTCCCTATGCCTCTTTCTTTATATTGATTAAGAACACCTTCGATAACTTTTTGAGATGCTTGTTTTGTTTTAACAGGTTTATTCCCCAAATATTTATGCACTTCGGGGTTCGAATCCAATTCAAACATGCCTTCTAAATCTGATAGACGCATATCTCTTAAAATTAGACGTTCTGTTTCAATGTTAAATACCATAACCTAAATTGTTTTACCAATTGCCGGCATAACTCAAACTTATACTTGATGATGCTTTTAAAAACTCAAACTTATATCTTAAAATTTGCCTAATATGCAAATAATCATGTGCCAACCAATTTCTTAAAAATTGTTCTGCAGATAATTTTCCAAGTTCTGGATGCAACAATGAATTTTCCCAATTTGCAACATCCAATTCTTTTAACCAAGTAACAGAATTTGCACGCTCATTTAAAAATGATTGAAGTGTTGATTTGTAATTATTTAAAATATAATTTTTGTCATTTACCCACCCTTCAGGATCGATAGGTATCAATTTCTTTTCTGGATACTCGAGAGCATGTTTTACTCGTGCTCTAAAATCATAAATTTCTTCATCTAAAAGATGACAAACAATTTCTAATAGGCACCATTTTTCTGGTTTTGGCCGCCACAGATATTGATTTTCAGGAATATCTTTCAAAAGATTTTCGAAAATCGATTTATTATTTTCAAGATTACAAATAATATCTTTTAGCCCATGTTTTGTAGTGTCCATAGGCGAATGTACAAAATAAATTAATCGTTTACAAACGACTACAAACATTTACAAACGATTTTAAACAAGTAATAACCGATTAAAATTTTGGTACTGTTAGATATTTGCAGTGTCGAATCTATGCTGGACTTGTTTCAGTAACTCATGAGTGAAACGACTAATAAGAAAAATTAAAAAGATCCTGAAACGAGTTCAGGACAAGGTATTAACTGTTTAACGAAAAAATTTAAAATTATGAACACGCTTAGAAACAAAGTACAGTTGATTGGTAACTTAGGAAACGATCCAGAAATCATCAATCTAGAATCAGGAAAAACATTAGCTAAATTTAACATTGCTACTAATGAAAGTTACACTAACAATAACGGTGAAAAAATAACAAATACACAATGGCACAATGTAGTTGCTTGGGGTAAAACTGCTCAAATAATAGAGAAGTATGTAACCAAAGGCAAAGAGGTTGCCATTGAGGGAAAGTTAACATCTAGAAGCTATGATGATAAAGATGGTAACAAGCGCTACATCACAGAAATTGTATGTGGAGAATTATTGATGCTAGGAAAATAAACCTTTTTTTATCCAAAAACTGAATGAAGGAAACTTGTGAATTACAGGTTTCCTTTTTTTATGTTATCTATATTAAAATACCCTCCCTTGTTTACTTTTCTATCTAAAGATTGACGTATGATAAGATGCGCTACATTAATCATATTTCTTAATTCGCAAAGTGATGTAGTAATTTTTGATTCTCGGTACAAATCTTCAACCTCTTCATAAATTAAATCTAAATGTTTAATAGCACGTTTTAAGCGTTTATTGCTTCTTACTATTCCAACATAATCACGCATCAAAGCTTGTAATTGCTTTAAGTTATGTTGAATTAAAATATGCTCTTTGGTGATAATTGTACCTTCATCATTCCAATCAGGGATTTCAATATCGGCATCTTTATGCTTTGTCTTGGACAAATGTTTAAAAATATTATGAGCATAAACCAGTGCTTCTAAGAGGGAATTAGATGCTAGTCTATTAGCTCCATGTAAACCTGTTCTCGAACATTCTCCACAAGCAAATAAATCTTTAATAGTAGTTTTTCCTTTTTTATCAACCTCAATACCGCCACATAAATAATGAGATGCTGGCACCACAGGAATCCAATCTTCTTTAATATCTATATGTTGTTCTAAACACTTATTATAGATATTTGGAAAATGCTTGATAAACGCCTCCATATCTAAATGGGTACAATCTAGATATACATGAGATTCTCCAGATTTTTTTAATTCGCTATCGATACTTTGAGATACAATGTCTCTGGATGCTAATTCGGCACGTTCATCATAATCTGGCATAAATCGGTGTCCTTCAGTGTTTCTTAGATAAGCACCAAAACCTCTTACAGCTTCAGAAATTAAAAACGAAGATTCGCCTTTAGCATCATACAAAGCCGTTGGATGAAACTGAACAAACTCCATGTCCTTAATTCGAGCCTTAGCTCTGTATGCCATGGCAATGCCATCACCTGTTGCAATAACAGGGTTTGTGGTATGCCCATAAACACAGCCAATTCCACCTGAAGCAAGTAACGTGTAATTTGCTTTAATTGTAAATATTTCACCAGATTTTTGATTAAAAACATAAGCCCCAAAACACTTAAGTTCTAGAGAATCATAATCCTTTACATGATGATTTGTAATTAAATCAATAGCAAAATGATGTGGCAAAATCGAAATATTTTCTAATTGATGTGCCTTATTTAATAAAGCACGTTCAATTTCGTAACCTGTAATATCCTTATGATGAACTATACGGTATTCTGAATGACCGCCTTCTTTTCCTAAGTCAAATTTCCCTGCATCATTCACATCAAAATTAGCACCCCAAAGCAAAAGCTCCTTCAACCTATCAGGACCTTCTTTTACAACCATTTTTACAACATCTTCATCACAAAGTTCGTCACCAGCAATCAGCGTATCTTTAATATGCTTTTTAAAAGAATCCTCTTCTTTATCTAAAACGATGGCAACTCCTCCCTGAGCGTATTTAGTGTTAGATTCGTCTTCATTTGCTTTAGTAACAATAACAATGTTTCTATCAGGAAATTTTTCTGCAATTTTAACAGCAAATGTTAAGCCAGCAACTCCAGAACCTATAACTAAATAATCTGTAGTCATAGCTATTTAGAGAGTTCAAGCATACGCTCAATAGGTAGTAAAGCGCGCTCAATTATTTCAGGATCAACTTCTATTTGAGGTGATTCATTCAGCATACAATCATATAATTTTTGTAGTGTATTCATTTTCATAAAATGACACTCACTACAAGCACAAGTATTATCTTCCTTAGCTGGGGCTGGGACTAATTCTGTATTTGGCATTTCTTGCTTCATCTTGTGCAAGATACCTGCTTCTGTAGCCACAATAAATTTTTGATCCTGATGTTTCTTTACATAATTTATCATACCTGAAGTTGAACCAATATATGTTGCTGTATCTAAGATATGTGTTTCAGATTCTGGATGTGCAATAATTTTATAGTCAGGATATTTTTTATGAAGTTGGATTAGTTTTTCCATGGAAAACGCTTCATGCACAATACAGCTACCGTCCCACAACACCATGTCTCTTCCTGTTTCGTTGATAATATACTGGCCTAAGTTTTTATCTGGAGCAAAAATGATAGGCGTCTCTTTAGGTATAGAGTTTACAATTTTTAAAGCGTTTGAAGACGTACAAACAATATCGCTTAATGCTTTAATTTCCGCAGAACAATTTACATAAGTTATCACCACATGATTTGGATGTGCCTTAGTGAATTTTTCAAAAGCTTCTGGCGGACAAGAATCGGCCAGAGAACATCCAGCATTTAAGTCTGGCAGTACAACTGTTTTATCTGGACTTAAAATTTTAGCCGTTTCAGCCATAAAATGCACGCCTGCAAATACAATCATGTCTGCATCCGTTTCAGCTGCTTTTTGAGATAAGCCCAAACTATCTCCAACATAATCCGCTATATCTTGTATCTCACCAACTTGATAATAGTGTGCTAAAATAATCGCGTTTTTTTCTTTTTTAAGACGTTGAATTTCTTTTACTAAATCCATTTGGTTTATGAGAATAATTATGAAATATAAAATAACTAGTGTTTACCACTGATTATGTTACAAATATCTTAATTAAAACCTGTAGTGAAATATGAAATCATTAAAAAAAAACATCTAATAAGAAACTTACAGTTTTTTATTTAAATCATTAAACTATTACTAATCAAAAGCTTGAATAATTCTGAAAAATAAAACTGATTTTTTCAGTAATCCTAATAATTTTAAGCCATAACTGTTAAAACATGAAGTTCTGTTTGCATAGCATCTAAACTGAATTTGCAATTTTCAAGTTCTTTTAAAACAGTTGTTTTTATATCCCCAAAACTATGTTGAATTTCTTTAAACAGATTTTGGTAATAGGCTATTCCAATAGCCATATTATTCATAAAAGTTTTAAGATATTTTTTCTCTTTTTGGTTTAAAGAAGGTTTTGTTTCATTAAGCTTATTTTTGAGAAAATCCATATAGATATGGAGTTCTTTAATAAACATATTTGGACGGTCTGTACGCGATATCATATTATCTCTACCATAAATGTGGTCTGTAATATTTTGCAGACTCATAACTTTAGAATAATAAGCCATATTAGGGCCAGGGCAAACAGAAACCCCATTACCTTCAACTTTAGTATCCAAATCATATTTTAATAATGCTGATGTACCAAGCCCAACACATGTGCAGGATTTATCTGTAATTTTATTAACTTCTTTTTGATATAATTCTGGTGTTAAATCCATTTCATCCAAAGCTTTCATTTTTAAATATTGAAATTCTCTGGATGCCGTACAAATGCCTTTATCTTTAAACTCTTTATTTAGAGCTACAAATTTTTTGGGACAAGAACTCCCAGGTCTATTTTTATCAATTAGCATTTGTTTTTCAACATCTTTAGTATTTCCTTTTAAACTGTTAAACGGAATTCCCAACGGAGAAACATCGCTTAAATACAAATCTTTTTCCTCTGCTTTAGCTAATTTTCTTAGTGTTTTATAGTCTACTGTTGTTGCTTCTGGAACCAGTAAAAAAGGGCTGCCCCAGCCTACAGAATCCAAATTGTAATGCTTTAATAAAAAGGCATGCTCTTCTTGTGTTCCAACACCACCCTGAGCAGTAATTTCGAATGATAATGGTAACTCAGGAACACTTCGCTTTTGATTTAAAAGTTCCTTATTTAAAATACTCAGGGTGGCTTTCTGCAACTCATCACGCTTTTCATTAAACTCTGCTAGAACTGGCCCTAGTAAAAATCCATCTGTTGCAAAAGCGTGTCCGCCACAGTTTAATCCAGATTCTATTCTATATTCAGACACCCACAATCCTTTTTTTGCTAGAAATCGACCTTGAATAAGTGCTGATCTATAATCGCTTACTTTTAAAATAATGCGTTTGTTAAAAACACCTTTTTCATCTGGAAAAAAATCATCAAATTGAGATATATAACTATATAATCTAGGATTCATCCCAGCCGACAACACTACAGCAGAATTTAATTTACTTTGAGCAAAACCACGTAATGCTGCATGCGCATCATTATACTCTACAGGTAATTTTTTGTCTTTTTTATAATTATCCTTGTCTACTTTAGTCATAATATTAACGTCAATAGCACCTTTAACCAAGTTTTTAGACACCCAAGACTTGATTTTGTTAAGACTAAATACGTTTGATATTAATACTTTAAAATCTGTTTTAAGCTTTGAATTGTCTGGAAGCATATTAATATATGCCACCAGATCACTGTAGTTTTTTGAACTTATATGCGCTTTCATAGACTTGAATTTCTTCTCTGTCAAATCATTCATTAAGTTTAAATAAGATGTGATTCTTTTGGCTCTAAAATCTTCGATTTTTTCACTAATTTCTTGGTAAGGTATCTCAAACTTTTCACTATACATTTTTCTTAATTTTTCTAGCAAAATATCATCTACCAAAGAAATAACAGAATCCATACCGTACTGCGCTACTTTTAAAGGCGTGTCTATAGTGAAACCAATTCCCATTACAGGAATATGAAAAGAATGAGGTTTTTTCATTGTTATAAATATTAATTCGTAAAAGTAAGATGGTGTTAAAAAGGATTACATGACTTATATCATATAACCTATAAATTTATATATGTGGATTGAAATGGCTTATTTTGAAATTGAGATATCATTAAAAAAATCAAGCTATAAAAGCTTTTTTTATTAAATATTCACAATCATAATTAGTCAAACCATAAAAATTGATAAATATTCAAAAAAGACTGTGTGTTTCATGTAAGCTTCACTATTTTTATGGTTCATTTTCAACAGAAAGATTTTATGTCCGTAGAGCCAAAATTAACCAGATTCAACCAAACTGTATTGTCAAAATATAATATCTATAATAGTATATTCATGACACTACCCTTTGATGCAGTAACTAAAACGGGGGTTTTACTTCCGTTATTTCATGAAACGTGCGAAAAAGGTTTTAATAAGGGAGATGACCCAACCACTATAGTAAATACATTTTTTGAAAAATATCAAGGAAGACGAAACAAGGAAAGTCAAATAAATCTTCTTTTTAGATTTATTCAGTATATAGAAAGGCAGGTGGTTTTATTTGATGCCATTGAAGATGCCGCATTCCCTATTGTAAATAATATGGATGGTGTTGGTACATTAAGAAACCTAAAAGGTAATGCAAGGTCTGAAGGTAAACTAGAAGAACTTAAAGCATTTCTTGAGGAATTCAAAGTACGTATAGTATTAACAGCACACCCAACGCAATTTTACCCAGGTTCTGTTTTAGGTATTATTACAAAACTTACCGAGGCTATTAAGCAAAATGACCTTGCTGAGATTAATAATCTATTTGGTCAATTAGGAAAAACACCATTTTTTAAGCACAAAAAACCAACACCTTATCAGGAAGCAAAAAGCCTAATGTGGTACCTTGAGAATGTGTTTTATAAGACGTTTGGTGATATATATAATTATATTCAAACTAATATTTATGATGATGGTGAAAAACACAACGACATTATAAATATTGGATTCTGGCCAGGTGGCGATCGTGATGGAAATCCATTTGTTAAACCAGAAACCACTTTAAAAGTTGCAAAAAAGTTAAAAAAATCAATCCTTAAAAAGTACTATCAAGATTTAAGAGATTTAAGAAAAAAGTTAACGTTTAGAGGTGTTGAAGATCGTGTTATTCGTCTTGAAACCATTATGTATGATTACAGTATCAACTTAAAATCTAAAAAGGCTATAACAGCTAAAGAACTTAGAACAGAGCTTTTAAGTATCAGAGATGTTATTGTTGATCAGCACCAATCATTATATGTAAATGAGGTTAATAATTTGATAAATAGAGTACATCTTTTTGATTATCGATTTGCCTCGCTTGATATAAGACAAGATAGTAGAATACACCACAACGTATTTACTACGGTTATAGATTCATTAATCGCAACAGGAAAGTCATCTTTTCCAGATAATTATCATGATTTATCTGAAGCTGAACAAATTGAAATATTATCAAAAGCTACTGATGATGTTGGTGATCTAGATGCTTTTGACGATGAAATGGTTAGAAATACTCTGAAAACCATAGCCATTATAAAAGATATTCAAAAAAGCAACGGAGAGCGAGGTGCGAACCGATATATTATTAGTAACAATCAAACGGCTTTAAACGTGATGCAGTTATTTGCCATGTTAAAAATAGTTGCTTTTAAAGACGAATTAACGGTTGATGTTGCACCTTTATTTGAAACAATTCCTGATTTAGAGAATGCACCAGGAGTCATGGAACAATTGTATAAAAATCCAGAATATATAGCACATTTAAGAGCTAGAGGAAGTAAGCAACATATTATGCTTGGATTCTCAGACGGAACTAAAGATGGTGGATATTTAATGGCTAACTGGGGTATTTATAAAGCCAAAGAACAGCTTACAGAAATGTCTAGAAAATATGATGTAACTGTAATATTTTTTGATGGTCGTGGTGGACCTCCAGCACGTGGTGGCGGAAAAACACATAACTTCTATTCTTCTTTAGGTCCAACTATTGAGGATAAGGAAGTACAAATAACTATTCAAGGTCAAACGGTGAGTTCTAATTTTGGAACTAACGATTCTTCACAGTATAACCTAGAACAACTTATTAGTTCTGGTATTAAAAATAGAATTGATGGCGAAAAGAATCGTTTATCTGATGAAGATAGAACGGTAATGACGGATTTAGCTGAAACAAGTTATCAAACATACAAAGACTTTAAAAGTCATGCTATGTTTATACCTTACTTGGAACGCATGAGTACTTTAAAATATTATGCCAAGACCAATATTGGTAGTAGACCATCAAAGCGAGGAAAATCAGATAAGTTAGTGTTTTCTGACTTAAGAGCAATTCCTTTTGTTGGATCTTGGAGTCAGTTAAAGCAAAATGTACCTGGTTTTTATGGTGTAGGAACTGCGCTAAAAGTTTATGAAGACAATGACGAATGGTATAAAGTAGAGCAACTTTATAACAACTCTAAATTCTTTAAAACGTTACTTGAGAATAGTATGATGTCTTTAACAAAATCATTTTTTGATTTAACAAAATACATGTCTAAAGACGAAGAGTTTGGTGCGTTTTGGAATATTATTTTCGAAGAATATCAAATTACCAAAAGGTTGTTATTAAAACTAACAGGTTATGATGAGTTAATGGAGAATGAACCTTCAGGAAAAGCTTCTATTGAAGTTAGAGAATCTATAGTTTTACCTTTATTAACCATACAGCAATATGCTCTTAAAAAGGTTCAAGAATTAGAAAAAGCTGGTGTACCTAATGATGATCCAGAAAAGTTGATTTTTGAAAAGATTGTTACACGATCATTATTTGGTAATATTAATGCTAGTCGTAATTCGGCTTAAAAAAATAATTCAAGTACTAAAAAAGCCTTCACTTAATAAGTGAAGGCTTTTTTTATATGTCAATATAATGAAGTATGAGACAAACTTTTTCGTTATAAAATCTCTCACCTTATAGTATGGTGTCTTTTCTTGCTTTCATCAAAAGTCTCTTCTTTGGCATCTTAAAATAATTATATACTTCAAAAAGTCGTTTCTTAAAACATTTAAACTATGTTAAAACAAACTTTTAATTTTTTTAAAACAGCTGGGAATAATCATTCAATATTATCCTTCTTAATTTTGTTATTATTAATACCTTTTGAAGGGCTAACAAATAATAAATTTAGTTTCAATTTTTATTCCATATTCATAATATCAATTATGAATATGAGCTGAAAAAAGAGGCCTTGCTTAAAGCAAGGCCTCTTTTTTGTACACTAAATAATAAATATATATTTTAATTGTTAGTGTTCATTCATTCGGAAATCAGCATAAGCAGACATTCCATGTTCATGAGCATCTAATCCTTCCAACTCTTCTCTTTCAGAAACTCTGATGCCTACTGTTTTCTTCATGACAAAGAATATGATGAATGCAGAAGGGATACATATTGCAGCATAAGATAACACACCAACTAATTGGCTAATAAACTGGTCAACTCCAGCTAAAGCTCCGAAGATTCCAACTGCTAAAGTTCCCCAAATACCACAAATTAAGTGTACTGCAATAGCACCAACAGGGTCATCTAATTTAACAGCATCAATAAAAGCAACAGCAAAAACAATTAATGCTCCTGCTATAGCACCAATGGCTATGGCGTTTTCTGGACTCATTTGATCAGCTCCGGCTGTGATACCTACTAAACCTCCTAATATACCGTTTAGAAACATAGTTAAGTCTAAATTCTTATACTTTAAAAATGATACTAATGCAGAAACTACACCACCTGCAGCAGCAGCTAAACACGTAGTTACTAATGTTAACGAAGTTAATTCTGGATCAGCAGAAAGTACTGAACCTCCATTAAAACCAAACCATCCTAACCATAATATTAAAACACCAGCAGTAGCCAAAGGAATGCTGTGTCCTGGAATAGCTTGTGGCTTACCATCTTTGAATTTCCCAATTCTTGATCCTAATAACCAAACAGCAACTAAAGCAGCCCAACCTCCTACAGAGTGAACTAAAGTTGAACCTGCAAAATCATAAAAAGGTGTTTCTCTCATATCTAAAAATCCGCCACCCCATTTCCATGAACCAGCAAGTGGGTATATAATACCTACATAAATTACTGTAAACATCATAAATGGACCAATTTTCATACGTTCTGCAACAGCACCAGATACTATTGTAGCTGCAGTAGCTGCAAACATGCCTTGGAATAAGAAATCTGTCCACCATGTGTAACCACCATCTGCATATTCAGGAGTCATCCCATTTTCTGGTGGAGCAATTCCAAATCCAGCGAAGTCAAAAAATCCTGCAGAACCTTCTTCAAATCCTGGATACATTAAATTAAATCCTATTAGGTAATATAGTAACAACCCAACTGTAATGATAAATATATTTTTAAATAATATGTTGATTGTGTTTTTTTGCCTTGTTAGTCCAATCTCTAAAAACGCAAATCCTGTATGCATAAAGAAAACTAGTGCAGTACAGATCATCATCCATACGTTATTTGCTGTAAATAATCCTTCCATTGTAATTCTAATTAGTTAGTATTTTATTTTAGGGTGTCTCCACCTTTTTCTCCTGTTCTTATTCTGTAACACTCATCAATATCAGAAACGAATATTTTACCATCTCCAACTTCACCAGTTGCAGCAGATTTTAAAAGAGCATTGATTGTTTTTTCTGCAAAGTCATCGTTAACAACTATTGAAAGGTAGCGTCTTTGAATATCGCTAGTGCTATAAGATACACCTCTATATACATGTCCTTCTTTTTCATTTCCTAATCCTGTAACATCCCAGTAAGAAAAGAAATTAACACCTACCTCGTGCAGGGCTTCTTTTACCACACGGTATTTGGATTTTCTAATGATTGCTTCAATTTTCTTCATAATATGCCTTGATTTTTAATTTGTGATTTTTCAAAAATAGAAAATTATTAAAGCGACTGAGAATAATGTCCTATTAATAAAAAAATATTATTAGTTCTTTAAAAAACACACAAAAAGGGTGCTTTTTTTTTATCAAAAGCACCCTTTTTTATCAAACTAACTAATTTAAAACGAGCCGTTTTTATTAATCTTCAATTTCTCTTTGTCTCTTACCTGGATAAGCTAAAGCACCATGCTCAGAAAGATCTAATCCTTCAATTTCTACTTTTTCACTAACTCTTAATCCTAGAGTTTTCTTAAGTATTGTTAAGAAGATAAAAGATGTAACTACTGCCCATAAAGCATAAGCTAATGCACCTATTAATTGCGCTAAGAACTGATCAGCTCCACCACCATTGAATAAACCAATACCAGCATCACCATCTATACCCCAAAGACCAATTACAATTGTTCCCCAGAATCCAGCAACACCATGTACAGAAAATGCACCAACTGCATCGTCAATTTTAAGTTTTTGCTCAACAAACTCCATAGCAAATACAACGATAATACCACCGATAAAACCAGCTATTATAGCACCACCTTCACTCATGTTACCACAACCAGCAGTAATACTTACTAAACCAGCCAAAGCACCATTTAACGTCATATCTAAATTTGGTTTCTTGTATTTAAACCATGTTAGGAATAATGCACCTAAAGCACCTGCAGAAGCAGCTAAATTTGTTACAAGAACTACCATAGAAGCTCCAGTAGCATCATCGCCACCCCAAGCTAATTGAGAACCACCATTAAATCCAAACCATCCGAACCAAAGGATGAATACACCCAAAGTTGCTAATAATTTGTTATGTCCAGGTATAGAAACAGCTTTACCATCAATATATTTACCTAAACGAGGTCCTACTAAAAAAGCAGCAATTAATGCAGCCCAACCACCTACAGCGTGTACAATTGAAGACCCAGCAAAATCGATAAACTCAGCAGGCATAATACCATCTGTATTGTTTAACCATCCACCGTTCCATTCCCATCCACCAGCTATTGGGTAAATAAAAGCAGTTAACACTAATGAAAATATTAAGTATGTTGAATATTTTGTTCTACCAGCAATAGCTCCTGAAACAATAGTAGCTGTAGTAGCACAGAATACAGTTTGGAAGAATAAATCAGCTGGACCTTGATTAAACATTACACCTCCCCAGTGAAGCCATCCACCAGCAACATCGGTTCCATACATTAAAGAGTAACCTATAAACCAGAATACTAATGAACCTACCGCAATGTCTAATACATTTTTCATCGCGATGTTTACAACGTTTTTAGAACGTGTCATACCAGACTCAACTAATGTGAATCCTGCTTGCATTAAGAATACTAAGATACCTGAAATAAGCATCCATAGCATTCCCATATCGCCTTCAATAGCGGCGGTGTCTTGCATTATAAGGGGCATGTTTAAAATAGACATAATAAATAATTTTAAGGGTTAGTTAATAGAGAAAGACAAGTTCTCTGGTTTGCAGAGAAACTTGTCTTATTCTCTTTTTATATTTTTCTTCTTCTTTTAGAAAGAGTAGATAGCAGCAATTAAAAAAGAGCTTAAGCTATTTGTTAATTCACCATCGCTATCTGTAAAAGGCTCGAAATCATTATTCCAAGAATCTAGTCTAATTTCAGGTTTGATAGTTAGGTTTTCTATAGCATAACTACCTGTAAGTGTTAATCCAAGTACACTTGGAATATCGTCTACATCTTTAGCATGACCTCCAAACATCTCGCCTCTTAGACCAACAGAAAAAGCATCTGAAGCTGCTAGTTGTGGGTATAGAGCAACACCGTAGAATCCAGCATCATCTTTAGTTTGGTAAGCACCATTGATACCTAAAAAGAAATCATCGGATAAATCGAACCCTCCTGTATAATCAACCTCAAAACCTAAGCCAGCATCATCATACAAAAAGTTAAGAAATTGACCTGCATATCCTAATTGTGCTCCTAAAGCATAGCTTCCATTAGGGTTAAACTCAGTTAAATCAGTTCCATTCATAACCGCTAGCATTAAACTTAAATCATCTCCTAAAGCAAAGTCAGCTTTTAATCCAGTATGTGAAAAAGGACCATTGGTAAATAAGTATGAAGTGCTGTAGTTAAAATTACCTGTTGGAGAAATCACCTCATATCCTAAAAAGGTATTAAAGTTACCAACTGTTAATGTTACAGACTCACTTACATTCCAATATGCATATAATTGATTTATGATATTTCCTGTTGCAGAATATTGTGGTGAGTTGAATATAGCGTCTGTACCTCTTGGGCCGACAACTAAATCAGCAACAAAACCAGTTTTTTCTCCTTCGTAACCAATAATCACATTTGCCATACC
This sequence comes from uncultured Algibacter sp., assembly GCF_947490405.1. GTDB lineage: Bacteria > Bacteroidota > Bacteroidia > Flavobacteriales > Flavobacteriaceae > Algibacter_B. Next base: position 385,150 of record NZ_CANLGU010000002.1, read on the forward strand.
AAGTGCAAAACCTGGTAATTGTGCAAATGATGTGCCTGGTGATTGAGTTCCAACACCATTATTGTTTGGCACATTTATGTTTGCTCTGTAATAAGCATCAACACTACCACTAATACTTAATTTTTTTTCTGTTGCTTCTTCTTGAGCAAATAACGCTGTTGCTACAAAAAGCATTGAAAGTGTAATAATTTTTTTCATCATTGTTTTATTTTTAAGTTATTTAATTTTTTAGATCTGAACTGTTGATTAGTTTTCTTTTTAAGTTTAAATTTTTAGATCTAATTTTCCTTAAGAACGGGGCTAAACTATGTCAAAAACTTTTAAACCCCATAAAAAATAGGGTTGATTAGTCTATTTTTATCAATATTCTAATTTTAACCCTATTTTTTTAAGGGTATTCATCAAAATAATTCATTTTTTGTTTTTTTAACAATAAGAATTATTGAATTATTGTCAGTATTTTCTAAAAAACAATGCCGTTATTTTCAATTATTTCAAGTTTCATTAGAAGAAATTCACATATACCTATTTATTAACAAAAAATTAAGGTTTGAATATTTATTAAAAAAGTCGTGTAATATTGATATATAATTATTTTTATAACCCGATGACTTCTAAAATCGAAATAATGAAATACACCGTATTGTAATTCAAAAACTAGCACGTATCTTAGCCTTTCAACTCAAGTTTTTAAACTAATTTATTGTTGATTATGATTAAGAAACAAGGACTTTATTTACCAGAATATGAACATGAAAATTGTGGAGCTGGTTTTATTTGTAATCTTAAAGGAGAAAAAACAAATCAAATCATTCATGATGCTTTAGAAATTCTGGTGAAATTAGAGCACCGTGGAGGTGTAAGTGCTGATGGAAAGACAGGTGATGGTGCTGGATTATTGATTGATATCCCTCATGATTATTTTAAACGTGTTTGTGATTTCAAAATCCCTGAACAAAGAGAATATGCTGTAGGTATGGTGTTTTTACCTAAAGTTTCAAACCAATATGATTTCTGCAAAAGAACTTTTGAGCAGGAAGTAGAAGCTCAAGGATTAGCTATTTTAGGATGGAGACAAGTTCCTGTTGATTCTTCTCAATTAGGTGAAATAGCATTGGCTTCAGAACCAAACATAGAACAATTATTTGTTGGTAAAACTGAAGATATTGACGAGGCTACTTTTAAGGCTAAATTATACGCTGCAAGAAAAATAACTGAACATACGATAAGACGTTCAAAAATATCTGAAAGTGATTATTTTTATGTACCAAGTTTATCTACGACAACGCTTATCTATAAAGGTATTATTATGCCCGAGGATATTGGCCCATATTATACAGATTTACAGCAAATAGATCTGGTTACTCGATTAGCTTTAGTACACCAACGTTTCTCAACAAACACAATGCCTACATGGGAACTGGCACAACCGTTCCGTTTTATGTGTCAGAACGGAGAAATTAATACGCTACGAGGTAATGTTAGTAGAATGCGTGTTCGAGAAGAGATCATGAGGAGTGATGTTTTTGGCCCTCAAATAGATAAATTATTCCCAATTATTTTACCTGGAAAGTCTGATTCTGCATCTATGGATATGGTGGTTGAATTATTGACACACACAGATAGATCTTTACCAGAAATCATGATGATGATGATTCCTGAAGCTTGGGAAAAACATGCAACCATGTCTGAAGAAAAAAAGGCCTTCTATGAATATAATGGTTGTATCATGGAACCATGGGATGGTCCTGCCTCTGTGCCATTTACAGATGGAGATTATATAGGAGCTCTATTAGATAGAAATGGTTTAAGACCTTCTAGATATACATTGACTAAAAGTGGTAAATTAATTATGTCATCAGAAGTTGGTGTAGTAGATATTGCCCCTGAAGATGTAGAAAAACACGGTAGACTAGAACCTGGTAGAATGTTTTTAGTCGACATGAACAAAGGAAGAATTATAGATGATGCAGAGATAAAAAACAAAATAGTATCGGAAAGACCTTATAAAGAGTGGTTAGACAAAACACGTTTACATCTTAGAGATGTACCTTACACCAACGAAACTTGTCCGATTGAAACGATTGACATTAAAACGCGTCAACGTTTATTCAACTACACATTTGAAGATATCCAAGAGGTAATCACACCTATGGCTCAAAAAGGCAAAGAAGCTTTAGGATCTATGGGTATAGATACGCCTTTAGCAGTTTTATCTGATAGACCTCAACTCATCTCAAATTACTTTAAGCAATTATTTGCACAAGTAACCAATCCGCCTCTTGATGGAATCAGAGAAGAAATTGTTACAGACATTAGTTTAAATTTAGGTAAAGATCGAAACATATTCAGCATAACAGATAGACAGTGTAGAAAATTAAGAATTCAAAACCCTGTAATTTCTAATGCTGATTTAGAAAAAATACGAACTATCCAAATTGAAAGCTTTAAAGCTGAAACCATCCAAATGCTTTATCCAAAAGCTCAAGGGATGAATGGTTTGGAAGATGCGCTTGATGATGTTATTATACAAATAGAAAAGGCCATAGAAAGAAAAACAAATATCATTATTCTTTCAGACCGTGGCGTAAATGAAGAATTTGCTCCTATACCTGCCTTATTAGCTTGTTCTTATGTAAATCATCAATTAAATCGTTTACGCAAACGTTCATATTTTGATATCATTATTGAATCTGCTGAACCACGCGAACCACATCATTTTGCAACTTTATTTGGTTATGGAGCTAGTGCCATAAATCCTTATATGGTTAACGAAATTATCAGAATGCAAGTAAAAGAAGGTTTCATTACTGATATGGACGAGCAAAAAGCAGTTGATAATTTTAATAAAGCTATTGGGAAAGGCATTTTAAAGATTATGAATAAAATAGGAATCTCTACACTTCATTCTTACAGAGGTTCTCAAATTTTTGAAATTGTTGGTTTCAACTCACAATTCGTTGAAAAATATTTCCCTTACACTGCTTCAAGAGTAGAAGGTATCGGTTTATATGAAATTGAAAAAGAAATTGACCAACGTTATAAGCAAGCTTATCCAGATAATTCAATCGATAAAAAATTAGGGTTGAATATTGGTGGTGATTACAGATGGAGACGTAATGGTGAACGTCATTTGTTTAATCCAACTACGGTTTCTAAACTTCAACAAGCTGTAAGATTGAGTGATCAGGCGAGTTATGATGTATATTCAAAAGCCATCAACGAACAGTCTTCAAATTTAATGACTATTCGAGGTTTATTTGAATTTGATAACTTAGACCCTATTCCTCTTGAAGAGGTTGAACCATGGACCGAGATAGTTAAAAAGTTTAAAACTGGAGCCATGTCTTATGGTTCCATTTCTCGTGAAGCTCATGAAAATTTAGCAATTGCGATGAACAGAATTGGTGGAAAATCCAATTCTGGTGAAGGTGGAGAAGATAGAAAGCGTTTTCAGAAAGATGTTAATGGAGATAGTAGAAACTCAGCTATAAAGCAAGTAGCATCAGGTCGATTTGGTGTAACTTCACATTATTTGACAAATGCTCGAGAGATTCAAATTAAAATGGCTCAAGGAGCTAAACCTGGTGAAGGTGGACAATTACCTGGAGAAAAAGTATTACCATGGATTGCAAATGCTCGTAACTCTACACCTTTCGTAGGTTTAATTTCTCCGCCACCGCATCACGATATTTATTCAATTGAAGATTTAGCACAATTAATTTTCGATTTAAAAAACGCTAATCGCGACGCTAGAATTAACGTTAAATTAGTATCAGAAGTTGGAGTTGGAACCATTGCTGCTGGTGTTGCAAAAGCAAAAGCCGATGTGGTACTAATTTCAGGATATGATGGTGGTACAGGAGCTTCGCCTTTAACATCACTTAAACATGCAGGATTACCATGGGAACTAGGGTTATCTGAAGCACAACAAACTTTAGTACTTAATAATTTAAGAAGTAGAATTGTTGTTGAGTGTGATGGCCAATTAAAAACAGGACGAGACGTTGCTATAGCAGCATTGTTAGGTGCTGAAGAATTTGGTTTTGCTACGGCTCCTTTAGTGGCTTCAGGTTGTATAATGATGCGTAAGTGTCATTTAAATACATGCCCTGTAGGTATTGCAACTCAAGACAAGGAGTTACGTAAAAACTTTAAAGGTACGCCAGAACATGTTATTAATTTCTTCTACTACATTGCTGAAGAGCTAAGAGGCATTATGGCGCAATTAGGGTTTAGAACTTTAGCTGAAATGGTGGGGCAAACTCATAAAATAAATGCAAACAAAGCAATTAAGCATTACAAAGCAAAAGGCTTAGACTTATCAAGTATATTACACAGACCATCAGCATACAGTGAGTTAACTGTTAGAAATACTGAACAACAAGATCATAATTTAGATAACGTTTTAGACTTTACTATTTTAAAGGATTCACATAGGGCTCTATATCGAAAAGAAAAAATGACTCTTGAATACCCAATTAACAATATTAACAGAACTGTTGGTGCTATTGTAAGTAATGAGATTTCTAAAATCTATGGCCATTTAGGGTTACCAGAAGACACCCTTAATATTAACTTCACAGGTTCTGCAGGACAAAGTTTTGGTGCTTTTGGAGCACATGGATTAACATTTACTTTAGAAGGAAATACAAATGATTACTTAGGTAAAGGTTTATCTGGAGCAAAGTTAATTATTAAAAAACCTGCTAAAGCTGATTTTATTGCAGAGAATAACATTATTGTAGGTAACGTTTGTTTGTTTGGTGCTGTTCAAGGTGAAGCTTATATTAATGGTATTGCTGGTGAGCGTTTTGCAGTTAGAAACTCTGGAGCTACTACTGTTGTTGAAGGTGTCGGAGATCACTGTTGTGAGTATATGACAGGTGGTAGAGTAATTGTTTTAGGTGAAACCGGAAGAAACTTTGCCGCAGGTATGAGTGGTGGTATTGCTTATGTATATGACCCTAAAAATAAATTTATAAACGGGTTATGCAACACAGAAACTATTGAGTTTGAAGATATCACATCTGAAGATGCTAACGAATTAAAACAAACTATAGAAAAGCATGTACTCTACACAAATAGTAGCCTTGGGGAAAAGCTATTAGGAGATTGGGATACAAGCTTAGGCAATTTTGTAAAAGTGATGCCAATTGAATACAAACGTGCTTTGAAGCGTTTAGAGACTGAAGAACAAATGGTAGAAGAATTAACAACAGCATAGTGTCATGGGAAAAGTAACAGGATTTAAAGAATTTGAAAGACAAGATGAAAAGTACACGCCTGTAGAAGATCGTGTAAAACATTATAAAGAATTTACAGTTTCTCTACCTGAAGAGGAAATAACAAAACAAGGGTCGCGTTGTATGGATTGCGGCATCCCGTTTTGTCATAGTGGTTGTCCATTAGGAAATTTAATTCCTGATTTTAACCATATGGTACACCAAGGCGAATGGCAAAAAGCATCGTGGATACTACATTCTACTAACAATTTTCCAGAATTTACAGGTCGATTATGTCCTGCTCCTTGTGAAAAATCTTGTGTTTTAGGGATTATTGAAGACCCCGTATCTATAGAAAATATAGAAAAGAACATTGTAGAACGCGCTTTTAAAGAAGGTTGGATTAAACCACAACCTCCAAAAACAAGAACAGGAAAAACTATTGCTGTTGTTGGTTCTGGACCTGCCGGTTTAGCTGCTGCACAACAATTAAACAGAGCTGGACATACAGTAACTGTTTTTGAGCGTGATGATGAAGTTGGAGGCTTATTACGTTATGGTATTCCTAACTTCAAAATGGAAAAAGAAATTATAGACCGCCGTATTGCTATTCTTGAAGCTGAAGGCATCACATTTAAGACTAACGTAAATGTTGGTGTTAATTATGATGTTGAAGATTTAAAAGCATTTGATTCTGTTGTACTTTGTGGTGGTGCTACAGAAAGACGTAGTTTACCAACTCCAGGTATTGATGCTGATGGGGTTGTTCAGGCTATGGATTTTTTAACACAACAAACTAAAGTACTATTTGGCAAGAAGGTAGAAAACCAAGTAATGGCTACAGATAAAGACGTTATAGTTATTGGTGGTGGTGATACAGGTTCAGATTGTATTGGAACTTCGAACCGTCACGGAGCAAAATCGGTAGTTAATTTTGAGATTATGCCAAAACCTCCAGGGCATCGTTCGCCAACTACACCTTGGCCTTTTTGGCCTTTACAGTTAAAAACATCGTCTTCTCATGAAGAAGGTGTAGAGCGTAACTGGCTAATCAATACAAAGGAGTTTGTTAAAGACAAAAACGGAAAATTGACTGCTCTTAAAACTGTTAATGTAGAATGGAAAATGGTGCCAGGACAACGTCCACAATTAATAGAAATTGAAGGCACTGAAAAAACATGGCCATGTGATTTGGCTTTGCTAGCACTTGGTTTTACAGGTCCTGAAAGCACACTTGCTGATAAATTAGGCATTAAAACTGATGCACGTTCCAACTACAAGGCAGAGTATGGAAAATATCAAACTAATATCCCTAATATTTTTACCGCTGGTGATATGCGTCGTGGGCAATCTTTGATTGTATGGGCCATTTCTGAAGGTAGAGAAGCTGCTAGACAAGTTGATTTATATTTGATGGGTAAATCTAATTTACCATCAAAAGATGTTACTGGAGATTTGGTTGCTATGTAATTATATTAAAAGTTAAGACTAAAAAAAAGCGAACTTAAAGGTTCGCTTTTTTTATTTCAAATTATTTAATTTTTTCAAAAGCTCCGATTTATTATTTATGGACACTTTTATCTTATCGTTATTAGACATATAAACAAAAGGTGGCTTTCCTTTTGTGTATTTTCTAACGTGTTTTAAGTTAACCAAATATGATTGATGAACCCTACAAAAATCAGAGTCAATAAATAAATCTGTATACGTTTTTAGTGTTTTTGAACTAAAAATCTTTCTGTTATCGCTCATGTAGAAGAAAGTACAATTTATGTCTGATTTACAATATAATATATCAGAAACTTGTAGTACGGTATTAGAGTCTGAACCATTTATTGTAATTCTTCTTTCAGCATCTTTAACTTTTTGATTGTATAATAAGGCATCTATTTTTTCACTTAATTTATCTACAGTGCTCTTTTCATTGTTTATTCGTCTTATAACTTCAATAAAATCTTCCGAGATAATTGGCTTAAGTAAATAATGAAGTGCACTAAACTCAAAAGCTCTAACTGCGTATTTATCAAATGCCGTAGTAAATACTACGTGAAAATTTCTATATGTTAATTGTTCTAAGTAATTAAATCCTGTTTTTTCATGTATTTCCACATCTAAAAAAACCAAATCGGGTTTTAGCGCTTTAGTACCTTTTAATCCGTCTTCAACGGAATTAAAAGTGCCTTCAATAGAGATTGTGCTATGTTGTTTAGCTAACTCTAAAATGTTTTTAACACAGTGCTGTTCATCATCAATTATTATAGCTCTAATCATCGTTAAATAGTTTTCTTAATGGTAAATGTAGCATTACTCTCGTTCCAACTTTCTTGTCAATTACTTTTAGACTCGCATTAGTATTTGTCTTTTTATTTATAATATCAATCCTATTTTTTGTGATTTTGGTTCCTAAAGAACGCTTATTTAAATTATGATTTTGTTGTCGTCCAATACCATTATCATCTACAATATACAATAACATTCCATGTTCTTTTTTTGCTTCAATAGTTATAACGCCTTTAGTGTTTATTTTTGATATACCATGCCAAATACTATTTTCTACAAAAGGTTGTAAAATCATAGGAGGGACTAAAACATTTTTGATGTCTAAATCTGAATCTACTGTAATCTCGTAATTAAACCCTTCAGAAAAACGTTTGTTTTCAATTTCTAAATAAGTTTTTAACAGTTCAATATCCTCTTCCAGAGTTATTTCAGTCTTTTCTGAATTCTCTAAAGTTTTTCTCATAAGGCTAGAGAATTTATTTAAATAACTTTTTGCAGTATTTTTATCCTTACTAGATATGTAGCTACCAATTGAGTTTATCGCATTAAAAATAAAGTGTGGATTCATTTGCGCCCTGAGTGCTTTAAGTTCAGTATCTGCTACCTTTAAATCAAACTGTGCTTTTCTTCTTTTCTTATACAAGAAAAACCCAATTAATAAAAATGTAATTATAGAAATAGCAATAGCCAAAGTTGAATTTTTTATAACTTTTTGGTGTTCTGCCTTTTGATTAGAGATAAGTTGTTGTTTTTCAAATTGATTTTTTAAAACCAGTTTTTCTTTTTCATATTTATATTGCTCTTCTCTTTTAATTATTTCTTCTTTATTGTTTAAAACAATTAAGCTATCATTAAGTGCTACACTTTTTTTGTATGCATTCAAGGCTTCATTGTAGTTTCCTCTTTTTTCATAAATTTCGTAGAGACCTTCCCAAGCACTTGCCTGCCATTCTATCTGATTTGTTTGTTGTGATAGTTTAAGTGTCTTTTTTATATTAATTTCTGCTAACCTATAATCTTTTTGCATCAAATTAATTGCGCTAATATTATTTAGCGCTAAAACTTGAACGTTGTAATTATTTAACGATTTGCCTAGTCGATTTGCTTCATCATAGTAGTGTAGAGCTTTAGTAATATTATTATTTCTTTTATTAGCTAGTCCTAGATTCAAGCTTATGTTAGGAATAAAGTCCTTATAATCTTCTTGCTTAGCTATAGATAATGCCTCTTCTAAATACTTTATACCTTCTGCAATACGACTTTCTTTTTCAGTAAGAAGCACTCCTAAATTTGTTAAAGCTTCAGATTGACCGCGCAAATTATTTAGTTCTCGGGTAATTTCTAAATAACCGTTATAATTTTCAAAAGCCTTATCAAATTCACCTAAGTCAGCATGGATATTAGCAATATTTGCATAAACAGTAGATTTAAAGACTTTATTGTCTATTTCATTAGCGATATCCAACGCTTGGTGGAACCTATCTAATGCTTCAGAAAACACCTTTTTAATATAATAGGACATTCCAAGAAATAAAAAAGACCTGAATTCTCCCGTCTTATAATCCAAATCTTTCGACAATATAAGAGATGCTTGTGATAAGCTTGTAGCTTCATCAGGGTAATTATACATTATTTTATAGGCTGTTTTTAGCATTAACATAACTTTTAAAGAGTCTTTCTGGGTATTATTTTCTATTACCATTAGTAAAGAATCTACTTCTTTTTGTTGTTGAGAAGACATAAAAACAGGCATTAAAATAAGTGCTAAAAAACCTATTGCCCTTTTTATATAATCTCTTTTTGAACACTTCATGAATATTAAATTTTTAATTTTTTTTCAAATAATAAATAAACACCCTTGAATAATAATTCCAAATAGCTTTTTGATAGGTATAGGGCTAGGTTTAATAAAATTTTAATCCTAAAACCCTTATAAAATGAAAAATGTATTTAAGTTATTACTACTAGTGTTTTGCTTAAGCTTAACATGTGTTTCTTGTACAGCACAAGAGTTGGATAGTGATCAACAACAAGTTGTTACTGACCCACCAAACCAAGATCTTGATCCACCAACGGATGATGATCCTAATGATTAATCATTAATATTTAAAACCAATTTTAAAGGGTTTGTTGTCTTTTTAAAATTGGTTTTAATTAATAATTGGTTTCTCTATTTCCGTTCTTATATTTGGTATAAATGGATACTAAATGCGCTGTGTTTTTTGCATCCATCTTAACGGTTAAATTTTTAATATGAGTTTCAACTGTTCTACTGCTTATATTTAATTTATCTGCAATTTCTTTTTGTGTTAAGCCTATAGTTAAAAGATTTATAACTTCTTTTTCTCGATTGGATATATTCAACCACTTACCTATGTTTAACATAGCCTGAATATTTTTGTCTATATATTTTTCTCCATTCATTACGGCAGTTAGAGCTTCCAAAGTTTCATCTATACCCAATTGTTTGTGCAAATAGCCATCTACATGGATATGGTTAAACAGGATTTCGTAACTATCTATTTTTGCTTCTTGAGAAAGAATTATAATTTTAATCTCTGGGTAGAACGCCTTAACTTTTTTTGCTATATCAAACCCATTATAATCATCTGATTCAAAATTTAAATCTAAAATTAGTATGGTTACTTTTTGAGAAGACAAAATACCAAGAGCTTGCTGATAATTATAAGAAACATTTATACTATTCACATAGTTGGGATACTGCTCTAATAAAGACACTAGTCCTTGAGAGAAAATAACAGAGTCATCTACAATTAAAATATCTGATTTTATTACCTTCATAAGTCTTTTTGAATTGGAAAATTAACATGTACCTGAGTTCCTGTATGGGTCTTTTCTATTTTACACTTGCCTTCAATAATTTCAACACGTTGTTTAATATTAAGTAAACCAATGCCTTCTTTATGATTATTTTCTATCCCAATGCCATTATCATCAAATAAAAAATGCAAATTATCATTGTTATCTTTATAGTTTTTAATAGTGATTTTTGTAGCAAGAGAATGCTTTTCAACATTATTTAATACCTCTAGTAAAATACCGTAAAAATTGTTTTTTACAACCAGAGGTAACGTATTTAAAACATCGGGTAATTGAGTTTCAAGTTCAACAAAAATATTACCGTATAACTGAAATTCACTAAGCCTAGATTTAATAATATCTGTAAATTTTTGACTTCCCATATACATTTCCAAAGGATAGATTCTATGTGAAACCACTCTAATTTGTTGATTCATTTTTTTTAAATCTTCTGTAATTTCATCAACCATTTGATTTAGTTTTTTAGATCGTTTTAAGGCTAATACCCTTAACCTAAGCCCATCAAAATTTGTAGTGATAATATCGTGTAAATCTCTTGCTATTCTTTTTTTGATGGTTTCTTGCCCTTGATATATAGCTTCAAGTTTTTCTATTTTATTACTTTGAACAACTGTTCTTTGTTTTTGTACGAAAAAATAATAAACAACGATAAGTAATAAGGTTATAGTTGCTAAAATTATAACTGTTAAATTTTTACTCTTTATGTTTTCGTTTTTTTGGGTAAGTAATATTTGTGCATTTTTATTCTCTATATTTAATTTTAGTATTTCATTTTCTTTTTTTTTATTTTCAAATTTTGCCTGTAAGTTTTGCACAAGCTTTGTTTGTTCAGAATTATAAACAACCTCATATAAGTTAGAGTGTTTTTCATAAACCTCTAGTGCTTTTTTATAAAGCCCTTTTTTTTTATAATATTCAGCCTCATTCTTATAATGGCTAAGAATAGCTTGTTGATTTGTTACAGAAGGTAGAAGTTGATTTGCTTTATTTAAGTTTTGTTTTGCTAAGTCTAAATCAAAATATTCTAAATATAAGTTAGTAATACCATTATAATTATACAGGAGTGAGATAGTATCTTTTAAAATACTATTTATAGTTATAGACTTAATGAAATTCTCTTCAGAGGCTTTGGTCTTACCAAGTGATTTATAGGTTAGAGCAAGATTACTAAGTAAAATAGCATATTGGGAGCTATTTTTGTCTAAGAATTTTAGTCCTTTTTTATAATTTACAATCGCAGAATCTAAAATTTTGAGATTATCATAAGCATTAGCAATATTTGTGTAACATATACCGATGCCTAAATTATTATTTAGTTTTTGTTCAAGCTCTAATGCTTGAAAATAATAGATTAAAGCTTGATTATGGTTTTTTAATTGATTTTGGATATTGCCAATAATGGTACAAACATCAGCTAGCTTTTGTTTGTTATCTGTTTTTTTAAAACCCTCATAGGCTTTTATTGAGTATATTAAAGCGTCTTCATAAAGCTGCCTGTTTTTATAAACAATTCCTGCTTTTAAATAAGCTTTATAAATAGATTTATCAGGATCAAAATTTTCATAGATATCAATACTTTTTTTAAGGTATGTTAATAAACTATCTTGCTGGTTATGTCTCGCCTTAAGCAGTGAAATATTATAATTTAAATCTGCAGCAACTTTTGATGTACTATCTAAGGCAAGCCCATTTTTATATATAAATTCAGCTTTAATATAATCTCGTTTTCTGTGATATAGAGCTCCAATTTTCTTATAGAAAATAGCTGCTTTACTATTGTTTTTATTATCTAAAGCAATAGCTAAACCTTTTTTAAAAATATCTAAAGCAGCTGTATTATCTATTTTCTTTAAACTATCTCCTTTTTTAATTAAAGCATCTATTCTATCCCTCTCATTCTTTTGATTAAAGGTTTGACATTCTGGATACAAGTGTGTAAATGAGAATAACAATAGAAAAACAAGATTTTTCATTGAGGGTTTTTGGTTTACTCCACCAAATTAAAAAATATTGGCTATAAATTACCTTATAAATATAAAATTACGGGAATTTACGGATTGCACTCCTTTCTCTTATGGCGTAATATTGAATAAGTAAATCAACCCAAAAATCTTCCTCTCAATTTATCTACTATATGTTATTGTTTCTATTGCTATTAACAATAAATAAAATTAAAGATGAAAAGATTACTATTTGTTCTATTAACTGTAAGTCCATTTCTATTATTTAACTGCAGTAATAATGATGATGACAATAATCAAGATGAAGGATTTGATGGCTCCATAGAAGACATTAGAGATTTTTATAATGATGATTTGGTAGATGCGCTTGAAGACTTGGGTTTTAATTTAAATACTGGAAATAATCCTCCTAATATTGAAGGGGTATATTTTGTGTCGCCATTATTATTGGAAGCTAGCAGTGTAACGGGAGATATAGTTGGAATGCCTTTTAATGATTATACAATAACATTTTCTAATCAAAATAATAGTGCTTTAACGATTGATTATTTTGGTGATCAAGGTAACCAAATAGATCAAGGAAGTGGATCATTTATTTCTGGAGATGATGACAATTTCACTGTTTTATTAATTACTACATCTACTGATGAGTCTAATAACACTACTGCTGATTCAGCTATTTCAATATCAGGAGTATTAACAGATGGTGGGATTGAAAATATTCAAATGGCCTTTATGATGCTTGATAATAAAGGAAATCCAAATGGTGAATGGATTCCAAATAATACGGGCCGTATAGCTTATGACTCTGATTTTAACTCTCCGAAACAATAATTAATCAATACATATTTAAAATAAGTAACCATGAAAAAAATCTATTTTTTAACAACAGTAGCATTTCTATTATTATTTAGTAGTAAAATTAAAGCTCAAGAGATGAGTGAAGCTGGGGCCTTAGGAGCTGGTTTAGCATGGACCTCTTTAAATTATGGGGTGTCTGCTAAATATAATTTTACAGAAAAACACACAGGTCAGATTATTGTAGGTTCAGCCAATTATGGATTTAACTTTTCTGGTGCTAACAGTTTTTCCCTCACTGGAAGGTATGCTTATAATTTTGAGGCAGGCGATATTGATTTTGCATCCTATAAGCCCTATTTGTATGGACAAATAGGATACTGGACATATAAATACGATTTGGGTGCCTTTGGAGGTGAATTTAACCAAAACTCAATAGCTATTGGGGCAGGTGCTGGTATAGAATGGTCTTTTAATAATTTCGTTGATGGTCTAGCTTTTTCATTTGAATTGGGTTATACAAATGTTTCTTTTGATGGTATAGGCTCCATTGGAGGTTTCAACGGTGGTGGCGGAATACATTATTATTTCAATCTATAATAAATTTAGTTATATCATCATTCATCAGTGTTTTATTTATGAGGATGCAAAACTTAAAGATTTTAAGCTTGCATCTTCAAATAAAGTAATAATAAGATCTAGAGATTATGACAAAAAAGAAATGTTTTAATAGTTTCATTATATGCTTGTTGCTTTATAATGTTACTTATTCTCAAAAGCTTAACAAGTATGTAAACACTATTGCTGATGCTTTAGAAATTGTAGAAGCTTCAAAATTGGAGTATGCACAAGACTTAAAACTCACAACTACTAATTATATAAATTACACATTAACTGAAGTTGATGCAAAAGGAAAAAGTGAAGAAAGTCTATATAGTTTTAGTTTCTCAGATATTGATGTTAATACGGTTAGAACCATCACCAAAAAGGATGTTATTTTAATTCAATTACTAATTAAAGGGAAACAAAAGTTAATCAAAAAAACAAGTAATAGTGGAGATAAGATAAACTATGTTGACAATCTTTCTTTTTATGCAAAAAATATTGATAATGGTAGGGTATTGGTTGATGAAATTAAAAAAATCATTCCAATTAACGAAGTACTTGAAAAAAACAAATTGGCACTTTCAAGTTTCCAAGATCATCAAAATTGGTTAGCTTCAAATATTCAAGATGTAGATTTCACCAAAAGCCAAATTGTTCAAAAATTAGAACATGGAAAACTTAACAATGGATCCTTAAAGTTAAGTACAACCACAAACTCCAAAAGTAAGACCACTACCGAAGAGTTTGAGTTTAACCTTGCCACATTAAACCCAAATAGTCTTTCTTTTAAAATTAGTGGAGACGAGTTTTATATTGAAGCTTCAAATCGCAGAAATATAAAAGTAATTAAAGCTTTTAAAGACGGTGTACAACAAAGCTATACTAATAAGGTACGTTTTTATAGTACAAGTATCGAGAATGCCAAAGATATTTATAAAGTTATAAAGCAAATTATTCCCTTAGCTGAAAAAGCTTTTCTTCAATCTAAACCAGATATATCTAATGTTGAAAGAGCTGTAGCCTATTTAAATACAGTTACACAAAGTGTTTCAACTAATGATAAAACGTACACGCAGAATATAGAAGGTAGTTGTGTAAGTAAGGTAATGATTAAAGAAGCTGATATAAAGGAAACCAAAGAGCATGTATTTGAATTTAATTTTAGTGATATTAACGTAGATAATATTGATTATAATTCTGCAAAGAATCAGCTTTACTTAGAAATTAATACTCGTAAAAAAGCAAAATTTATACGCTATCTTAAAAACGATGAGCTGCAAAATTACACCAGTACTTTCAAATTATATGTTAATGGTATTGAAGAGGCAATGGTTTCAAAAGAGGCATTGCAAAACATAGTTAAATTTTGCGAAATAAAAACTCCAAAAACATCATCTAGTTCTATTTCATCTAAACTTGATGCCTTACAAAAAGATATAACACTGGTTAAAATTGGCGATAATAATTATGACCAATCTTTAGAGGTAATTAATACATCTCCTTATATTATTAAGATTACTTCTGTGTATTCCAATCTTAAGAGTAGTAAAGAGACTATCTATGAGTTTGGTTTGGGAGATATAAACCCTAAAAATATAGCAATCATAACTTCTGGAAAACAAGTTATGGTTGAATTGAATACCAAACATTTAGAAAAAATAATAAAAACCTATCAAGATGGTAGTATAAAAAGTTATGCCTACAAAATTGCTATACAAGCTACGGATGTAGAAAATGCTAGAAAAATAGCGAATAATCTAAAATACATAACTGAAAAACAAGAATAACCCAAAAAATAATATTTATGAAAACCATTTTAAAAGTTTCGCTTCTTTTTCTTTTTGTAACTGTCAGCTGTTCTAAAAATGACGATAGTGATGATAATGATTTACAAACAAATGATAAATTTTTTGCTCAAGTAAATGGGGATCGTTTTATCTCAGGAGACCCCTTTATTGGAGCCAGTTATAATGCTTCTTCAGGAGCCAGCGCATTTGCCATTGTAGCTACGGATCTTGAAAATAATAATTTCGCTAAAGCTATTGGAATTACATTCGTTTCAACCAACAATGAATTTGAGTTTCGTAGTGGTTTAGTATTAACTCATAACGATGAAGATTTATTTCTTAGCGGGGTATATACGGAAACTGGCAGTGAAGAATACGACTTTGTTGAAAATACGTCCATGCGTCTTGAATTTACCAAGGTAGATACAAGCGAAAAGCTAGTGTCTGGGAAATTCAGTTTCGTTGAAATTGTTGAAGACAATAGCAACAATGAAAAAACATATAACGTTACCAACGGTGAATTTACTAACCTGTCTTATACTGAAGATTAAAATAAATAAAAAGTGCATCAAGTTTAAGAAATCTTTAGAACCCCAATATAAATCTACTTAAGATAATATAGCTATTAATTAATCCTCTTAAAACTTAAAATTATGAAAACAAAACGATTACTTTTTAACTCAGTAGTATGTATTGCTTTATTTTTCGCTTCTATAGCGCAAGCTAAGACATGGCGTGTAAATAACCAATCAAATTATGATGGCTCTACAGCTTTTGGTGAAAACTATGGAGGCACACCAAGTTTTCCTGTATTTAAGGAAATAAATGATGCTGTAGCGTATCCCAATGTTACAGCCAGTGACACATTGCATATAGAAGGCTCTACTATTGATTATGGGGATGCAACAATTACTAAAAGATTAGTTATTATCGGACCTGGGTACTTTTTAACTGAAAATTCTAATGTATCTAATAATACCTATGATGCCAGAATAGGCAGTATAACATTTGATACAGGATCTGAATTTTCTCAAGTTATTGGAATGAATGTACTAATTAATGGTTCATCATTAACAGGTACTATTTATTTAAATGTAAATGGAATTACAATTAAGCGATGTAGAATAGACCGTGACATACAATTTGCTACTCAATTATCAGAGATTTATATTCTCCAAAACTTTTTCACGAATACGAACACTAACGCTTTTTCACTTGGAGTAACTAGTATTTTTGTACCGCCACAAGATGTCATATTTAATAATAACATCTGTGAAAAAAAGTTAATATGGTCCAATAGTAATTTTTTAGGTACGCTATTAGAATGTAATAATAATGTTTTTAATGGTCCAGCTAACGAATTAAATTTAGAATTTAACACTGGGGCATTTCAAAATAATATACTAAGATCTCCAGGTATCACAGCTAATATTAATAACGGTACTAATAACAATGTCCAGTTTAATACTGTATCTAATTCTAGTGTATTCCAAAATACAACTGGCAACCTTTGGGTGCCAAGTATGAATCTTTTATTTGTTGATTCGGGAACTACTGATGGAAGTTATAAATTGAAAACAGATCCAACATATAATCAGCCAGGTATCGACAATGCAGAACGCGGTGCTTTTGGTGGTGCTGTACCTACTAATCGTTATAATATCTCTGGCCTAGGTTCAATTCCGGTTGTCTATAATGTAACAACTCCAGGCGTTGCTGAACCTAATACTGGTTTGTCAGTAACTATTCAGGCGAGAACTAATAATTAATTGTATTATGAAACATATTGTTTTTATAATTACTGTTTTAGTAATGCCTTTCTGCGCTACCGGAGCCCAATCTAATGTCTCACAGATAGAATATTTCTTAGATACGGATAATGGGTTTGGGCTTAACACAGTATTAAATATAATATCGCCTGATGTAGATGTTTTGGAAACAGTAATGGCGAATATACCACCATCTACAACTATTGGATACCACAAACTATATATAAGGACTAAAGATGAAGATGGGAAGTGGAGCCAAACTATTAGAAAAAATATAGAGATATTTCCTCCTGTTACTCAAAATAATATCGTGATGGGGGAATATTTTATAGATATCGATCCAGAGTTTGAAGATGCTATATCTTTCCCTATAAGCCCAGAACAAAATGATATAGAACAAGCTTTTACAGCTCAAATACTTAATTCTACATCATTAGGATATCATAAACTATATGGAAGGGTAAAAGATTCCAAAGGTAATTGGAGTCAAACTTTTAGAAAAAATATAGAGGTTTATGTTAATCCAATTACAAATGTGGTCGAAATCGAATATTTTTTTGGTGATGATTTAGAGTTTGGTAATAATAGTCTAGTAAGTATCAATTCACCTGAGCCTGATGGAAGTTGGACTTTTAATGTGCCTTACCCTGCTGGGGATTATGATTTTAACGATATTTTGTTTGTGCGCGTAAAAGATTCAAATCAAAATTGGTCTATTACCACAGTGCTTGATGAAGTTGCTAGTTTAGGAACAGAAAGTTTTTTACAAAAATCTACTTCAGTGTATCCTAATCCTTTTGATGAAACCATCAATATATCTCTAACAAACCCTAAGGATCTAGATGAAATTACAATTTATAATACCCTAGGAAAAGAGGTTTACAAGAAGAAATCAAGTTCTAAAAATTTGAACTTAGATTTCTTGCCTCAAGGCATTTACTTTTTACAACTTTCATCAAAACATGGTAAAGCCACATTTAAAATAGTAAAAGAATAGATTGCTATTCCCAATAGGTCTGCTATGATCGAGGGTGTTTAGAGATGTGGGTGGAAACACCCGCATTCTCATAATCTCACTAGATATAAATTCCTCAGCTTAGCGTGCTAATTTTTTTCAGGCTATGTGGTAAATCTTTAAGATTAACAAGAAATATAGCACTTTAATATACCCATTAATAGGTATTGATTAACACATTAAAATGTGCTATTATTGAATAACTATTAACCAATAATTCAAAAAAAATGAGTAAAAACAAATCAACAAAAACAATCAAGCTAAAACTATGTTTCATACTACTTGCAACACTTATATTAAGCTGTGGAGGAAGCGACGATAGCGGTACAAATCCTGAAGAGGAACTTGTAGACCCAACAGATGCCAATGCAATAAGCCGTGTGTTAATAACACCAGCTGGCACTCAGACAAGTCAAGGAACACCTCCCGGTCCTTCTGCTTCCAGTGAAGCACCACAAGTAACAAATGAAATATCCATCATTAACAGTTCTAATGGCTCCACCTCCCCTTTAACCTTTTCATACTCAAATGTAAGTAATAATTTAGGAGGTTGTTATGTTCAAGTAGATGGGGCAGGCAACTACTTCACAATACCTTATGATTCAAATGCTGGAAATTCTGGTGACTTACAAGTGCCTTTAGGAATTCCTACCAATGTTGAAGCTGGAGTTTTTTGTGTAAGCTTTTGTGTTTATGACACTAATGGATTAGTAAGTAATGTTGTTAACACATGTATAAATGTGTTGAGGCTAGGAACTGGAGCTCTACAAATAAGTCTTTCATGGAACACTGCTACTGATCAGGATTTATATGTTACAGATCCAAGTGGTGAAATTATCTCTTTCATAAACACGCAATCATCTAGCGGGGGAGCTCTTGATAGAGATGATATAGATGGTTTTGGTCCTGAAAATATTTTCTGGCTAGAAAATGCACCTGACGGTTCATACTCTGTAGCAGTTAACGATTTTGAAGGCACAACAACTCCTAATATTTTTTATGTAACCATAAATGGTTCTGGTGAAAGTAGAAGCTATGAAGGAACAACCCAAAATGGTAGTACTGCTGAAGTAGTCAGCTTTACAAAAAATGGTGACAACCTCTCTTTTTCAAATTAAACGGGAAAGATTGTTATAAATACAATTATACCTTAAAAAAATGCGAACTTATTTAGTTCGCATTTTTTGTTTTAATATTCTAAGGAAAGGAATTATATAAATAGTTTACTTTATGGCTTGTCTCATAAACTCCTCTGCTTTATCAACCATGTTTTTACTGCCACATATAAAAGGGACACGTTGGTGCAACTCTGTAGGTTCTACATCCATAGTTCTTGTAAAGCCATCACTAGATTTACCATTAGCTTGTTCTGCTAAGAAAGCCATTGGATTACATTCATATAACAAACGTAATTTCCCATTAGGGTTTTTAGAACTTTGCGGATACAAATAAATACCACCTTTTATCATATTTCTATGAAAGTCTGAAACCAAAGATCCTATATATCTTGATGTATAAGGTCTGTCATCTTCTTCTTCTTGACAATACTTTATATAATTTTTTACTCCCTGCGGAAAATGAATATAATTACCTTCATTTACAGAATAGATATTACCATCAACAGGAAATTCCATTTTAGGGTGTGATAAATAGAAAGAACCAATAGCTGGATTTAATGTAAACCCATTTACACCATCTCCAGTAGTATACACTAACATAGTTGAGGTTCCATAAACTACATAACCCGCAGCAACTTGCTCACTTCCTTTTTGTAAAAAATCTTCTAACTGAACGGGAGTCCCTACCGGAGTAACTCTTCTGTATATAGAAAAAATGGTTCCAACAGAAACATTAACATCAATGTTAGATGATCCATCCAAAGGATCAATTAAAACGACATATTTGTTTTGATGGTTTTCATCTTGACTATTAATGGTAATAAAATCATCTTCTTCTTCACTTGCTAAACCACAAATAATATTTCTTCGTGTTAGTGTTTGAATAAATTTATCATTTGCATAAACATCTAATTTTTGCTGATCTTCCCCTTGAATATTGGTATCTCCAACAGCTCCTATTATATCTACCAAACCAGCTTTATTTACTTCATGGTTTACTACCTTGGCAGCCAAACGAATTGAATTTAAAAGACTGGATAATTCGCCAGAAGAATATTGAAATGATGATTGATTTTCAATAATAAATTCTCCTAAGGTTTGTTTTTTTTGAGCCATGTTTAATAAAATTAGATTTACACAAATATGCATAAATTTTATGAAACTACAACGTTATAGATTAGTATAAAAACAATAATTTAGACAACTTTAAACTATATTTGGATGAATTACTAAACTATGAATTATACAATTAGAGACGCTACTAAAAATGATATGCCACAGGTGCTTGATTTGATAAAAGAATTGGCCGAATTTGAAAAAGAACAAGATGCAGTAGAAGTAACCATTAATGATTTGCAGGAGGATGGTTTTGGAACACATCCAGCTTTTCACTGTTTTGTTGCTGAGGTAAACTCTAGAATTGAAGGTATAGCCTTAATTTACAATCGATACTCAACATGGAAAGGTAAAATATTACACCTTGAAGATTTGATTGTAAGTAAAACTATGCGTGGATCTGGCCTAGGGACAGCACTTTTAGATACAGTTGTAAAGTATGGCCATGATTTAGGTGTGAAACGGATTAACTGGGAAGTTGTTGATTGGAATGAACCAGCGATTACTTTTTACGAAAAGAAAGGCGCAAAGGTTTTACGCGATTGGGATGTGGTTTGGCTAGATGAAGCTGGTATTAAAAATTATGTAGCAAAATTATAACATGCAAGTATTTAAATTTGGTGGTGCATCAATAAAAGATGCAGCTGGCGTTAAAAATTTAGCTTCTGTTTTAAAAAAAACAGGCTACAATAATATATTGATTGTTATTTCTGCAATGGGCAAAACAACTAATGCTCTTGAGCTTGTAATTGAAAACTATATTGAAAACAAGAAAGAATTTCAAAGCTCATTCCAAGAAGTAAAAAAATATCATAATCAAATTTTACTTGATTTATTTGAAAATGTTAATCATCAGGCATTTAAAAAAGTTAATGATTTATTTGATGAATTAAACAGTTTTTTAGAAGTTAATAAATCTCCTGACTATAATTTTGTTTACGATCAAGTTATTGGTTATGGCGAACTCGTCTCAACTACAATTGTTAGTGAGTACTTCAACCATATTGGATTAAGTAATAATTGGATAGATGCTAGAACTCAAATAAAAACAGATAATTATTACAGACGCGCTAACGTTAATTGGACTGAAACACAACATGCTATATCATCAAAACTTAATACCAATACTCTAAATATAACTCAAGGTTTTTTAGGTAGTGATGAAAATAATTTTACAACAACACTTGGTAGGGAAGGTAGTGATTATACTGCAGCAATATATGCCTATTGTTTAAACGCTAATACTGTAACCATCTGGAAAGACGTTCCTGGTGTTTTAAATGCTGATCCACGTTATTTTGAAAACGCTCAACTTCTAAATAAAATTTCATATAGAGAAGCCATAGAATTAGCATTTTATGGAGCATCTGTAATACACCCTAAAACATTACAACCATTACAAAGAAAGGAAATTCCATTGTTTGTAAAATCATTTTTAAACCCCGAAGCAGCAGGGACTCAAATAGGGAAAAACGAAACTTTAGAGCCTATGATACCTTGCTTTATAGTTAAAAAGAACCAGGTTCTAATTTCATTATCGTCTTTAGATTTTTCATATATCGTTGAAGATAATATTAGTGCCATTTTTAGTCTCTTACACGAATATAAAATGAAAGTGGATGTCATTCAAAATTCAGCAATTAGCTTCTCCGTTTGCATAGATAATATTTATAACAATCTTAGCAAGCTTTTGCAACATTTAAAAGCTAAATTTAAAGTAACCTGTGATGAAAATGTATCACTTTACACAATTCGCCACTACAACGCATCAGCCATTCAACAGATTGAATCTGGTAAAATGGTGTTATTAAAACAATTAACTCAAGAAACCGTTCAAATAGTAACTAAATAAACAATTTAGTACATTTACAACATGAGTAAACCGCAAGATGTAGGATTAGTAAATGCAAAAGAAGTTGCTAAAGCTATTCAACTAGATAAATATGGCTTTTTAGGCACATTTATTGGTTGGATTTTAATGAAAGTTCTTAAAATATCTACTCTAAATAGAATTTACAAACGTAATAAACATTTAAACGAACTTCCTTTTTTAAATGGTATTCTTGATGATTTTCAGATTAAATTTGAAATTCCTGAAGAAGATTTAAAGCGATTACCAAAAGATGGCGCCTATATTACTATTTCTAATCATCCGCTTGGTGGTATTGATGGTATTTTACTCTTAAAATTAATGCTAGAACAGCGTAAGGATTTTAAAATTATAGCAAACTTTTTATTACATAGAATAGCGCCTCTTAAGCCCTATATTATGCCTGTAAATCCTTTTGAAGACAGGAAAGATGTAAAATCTAGTATTGCAGGTTTTAAAAATGCTATTCTACATTTAAGAGACGGACACCCGTTAGGAATTTTTCCCGCTGGAGAGGTTTCTACCTATAGGGATGGGAAATTGGTTGTTGATAAACCCTGGGAAGAAGCTGCTATGAAGTTGGTTAAAAAAGCAGAGGTTCCTGTAGTTCCCATTTATTTTCATGCAAAAAACAGTAAGTTATTCTACAAGCTTTCCAAAATCAGTGATACGTTCAGGACAGCTAAATTACCATCAGAGTTGTTAACGCAAAAAAGACGCACAATACGGGTAAGAATTGGGAAACCTGTCTCATTAAATGATCAAAAAGAACACAGTTCTCTTGAAGAATTTACTGAATTCTTAAGAAGAAAAACATATATGCTTTCTAATACTTTTGAAGACAAGCCAAAAATGTTAGATAATTTGTCTTCTAGTTTAAAAACACCCAAAACGCCCAAAAATATTGTTACTCCAGTTGATAAGTCATTAATGATTGAAGAAGTAGAAGCAATCAAAAAAGATGATTCAAGACTTTTGCAAAGTAAAAATTATGAAGTGTTTTTAGCTCAAGCAGATAAGATACCTAACATCCTTCGTGAGATTGGTCGACTTCGAGAAATTACCTTTAGAGAAGTGGGTGAGGGTACCAATGAAGCTATTGATTTAGATACTTTTGATAACTACTACCACCACATGTTTTTGTGGGATAATGAAAAAAAAATACTCGCTGGTGCATATAGAATGGGTTTAGGTTCCCTCATTTTCAAGCAACATGGTATTAATGGTTTTTATCTTCAAGATTTATTCAGATTCGAATCTGAATTGTATAAAATGATGAGCGAATCTATAGAAATGGGGCGTGCATTTATCATCAAAGAATATCAACAAAAACCTATGCCTTTATTTTTACTTTGGAAGGGTATTGTACATACAACACTACGTCACCCAGAACATAAATACTTAATTGGTGGTGTGAGTATTAGTAATCAGTTTTCTAACTTCTCAAAATCTTTGATGGTTGAGTTTATGAAGTCGCACTATTACGATCCATACATTGCCCAATACGTGCATCCTAAAAAGGAGTTTAAGGTTAAATTAAAAGACGCTGATAAGGATTTTGTTTTTGATGAAGCTGAAGCTGATTTAAATAAATTTGATAAGTTTATTGACGAAATAGAACCCGGAGCATTGCGTCTTCCAGTTCTTTTAAAAAAATACATCAAACAAAATGCGCGTTTGGTAGCATTTAACGTCGATCCTTTATTTAATAACTCGGTTGATGGTTTGATGTATATAAGAATTGCCGACTTACCTGAGAGTACTGTAAAACCTGTAATGGAAGAATTTCAGGCTGAATTAGAGCGCAAGGTTTTTGGCAATAACAAGGACTAATTTAAACCACTTATATTTTTTACCAAAATTTTTAATTTGGGCGTTACCACAAGGGTTGGGCTTTCCGTTACAAGTCCTCGCACCTCCTTCGTCGGGCTGTGGGCTTTTCTCTACAATCCCTAACGCAAAAAAAATCTTCAAATTTTAAAAACCTGAAAAGTCTGTAAATGTTTTTTTTAAAATCCTTACCACTTAAATCAAACTAGAAAAAACATACTTCATTTCTGTTGCTATCTGTAAACTCCGTTTCAAATAAGTTTCAGTTTGCAGTGGTGTACCATCAGATTTTTTAGGGTCTTCATAAGTTATAGGAATACGTTTGTCACAACCTAAAACCATAGGACACGCTTCATCTGCCGATGAACACGTCATGATTGCAGCAAACTCAGAAGTAGGATTAAACGCATTACTAAATTCTTTTGAAAAAGCTATAAGTGCAGGTTCATTTTCTGAAAACTTGATACTGTAAACTGGATTATTTCCATCAGATAATGTATTGATTTTAAACCCTTGATTAACTAAAGTTTCTCCAACTTTTGGAAACATAGCTGTAGCTTCAGTGCCTCCAGAATAACAAGACACATTATTAATACTATAATATGCTGCCATAGTTTGCGCCCAAATTTGAGACAAATGACTGCGTCTTGAGTTATGCGTACAAATAAAATTTAGGCGTATAGATTTATTAGATTCTATTTTATTTTGTAAATAACCAATTAAAGGTTTTAGTATAGCTTTTCTGCCTTCTGAAATTTTATTTATTTCTAATGCATTTATAGTATTAGAAATACTTTCAAATAATATAGTATTCATGTATCTTATATATTAACAGCAACCTGAACTTGGTGAGCAACAAGATTCAACTTTCTCTTTTACTTTTTCTGCAACCTCAACAACGCTCTCTGGAACCCCACAAAGTTCTTTAGCTTTACAGTCTGTTTTTTGAATGGCGAGCTTAATGATTATATTTTGGTTTTGTATTTCAAAATCATTAACAAATAATTGAGCGGTATGAAAATTTGCATTGCTGTATTCAAATTTAACCTCAGACTCTAAGTCATAAGATTTCATCTTACCAACCTTATTCAAAATACCAAGTGCTTTTAGTACAGACATATATTCTGTTTTTCCTTTTTCTAAAGGACTTTCCCATAATTGAATAATGGTTTCATTCCAAGAATCTGTTTGTGCGCCACAGTCTACAGAATCAACTTTAATATGCTTTACTTCAGTAATATGGTAATTAGCACCAACTAATAGATCTGGCGCGTATTCGAACAATAAGGATTTGTCCTTATTTTGTTCTAATACCTGAAAAAATTCTTGAGTTTTCATATATACTTTAATTTTTTTTATTGTTATAATAGTGTTTAACAGCAGTTAGACTTTGCATTATTAAAAAAAGTGTTTAGTTGTTCTTGTATTTCAGACCATCGTTCTACATTTATACAATAACACATACGCTTACCTTCAACTTCGCCTTTGAGTAAATTAATGCTTTTTAGTTCTTTTAAATGTTGAGAAATTGTGGCCTGTGCTAATCCAATTTCATCAACTAAATCACTACAAATACAAGCGTTTTGTTTACTTACATACTGTAATATTGCTACACGAGCAGGATGCCCTAACACTTTAAAAAACTGTGCCAAATCATTTTGCTTATCTGTAAATATTTGAGTTTTTGTAACGCCCATAAGTAAACTATATATTGCAATATTACGATGTTAATTTGATTTAAAAAAGTCAAAACATTTTTTTTTGACTTTTTTAAATATTTATATCTTTCTAAAAGGTATTAAAACCAAGGCTTTTGGCCAACTTGGTAAGTATTATAAAATTCCTCGTCAGATTTGGTCAAATAAATAATTCCCTCTATTAAACCAACAATACTCATTAATCCAACACCAATACCACAAGTAAACCCACCAATTATTAATGTGACAACAAGCATAATAATTCCTTCCTTGTTATAACCTAAAATAAATTTATGAATTCCTAATGCTCCTAATAAAATAGCCAAAATACCAGCAAGCACTTTTTTGTTCTCTCCAGTAGCCTTTTCATATACTTCTTTTGCCTCATCAGCAAAATCAGATGCAGCTTCTTTTGCTTCACTAGCAAATTCTTTAGCTTTTTCTTTTGCATCATCTGCTAGCTCACCAGCTTTATCAGCCGCTTTTTTTGCACCTTCTTTAGCATCACCTAACATATCGTTAAGGTCGTCACTTAAATTTTTATCATCAGACATTTTCTTTTATTTTTTTGGTTAGACTCTAAAGTTAATAAAAATAACTTTTTATAACTATATGTATATTAAATTATTAAAATGTTACAATTATTTAATTAACATAATAATACCTCCAATAGCAGTAACGATAAGAATAAAACGTCTGTAATTAACATTGGATATTAATTTTACAACACGAGCCCCAAGAAAAAAACCAGCTACAATTATTGGAACTAAGGTTAAATTGAGCACTAAACTTTCTTTGGTTACCGTTTTCCAAACAAAAAAGTGGAATGGCAGCTTAAAAACGTTAATGATAAAAAACAACCAAGCACCCGTACCAATAAACTCGTTTTTGGGTAAGCGCATTGCCAGAAAATAAATATTTGAAATAGGGCCTGCTAAATTTCCAATCATGGTTGTAAAACCTGCGAGAAATCCCGCTGAGTTTGAAAACACTTTATTATGAGGAATCGTATTGTTCTTTTTCTTTTCAAAAAACCACATAATACCAATAGAGCCAATAATTATTATGGCCATAATACGTTTAAAAACTACTTCAGAAATAGTATCACCAACCCAAACGCCTACTAAAACACCAATAATCATTGAGGGCATTAACTTTTTTATAAAACGCCATTGCGTATGCCGATTGTAATAACTAACCGCAACAATATCTGCAGAGATTAGCATGGGTAATAAAATGCCCGTAGATGCTTTTTCACCAAAAACAAATGCCAGTATTAAAATAATGATGATGCCTATACCCTTAATACCAGACTTTGAAAAGCCTAAAATAAAAGCAGCTAAAAAAATGGCGACCCATTGAAGTTGAGATAAACCGTGCGATTGAAGAATTTCTAAATAAGACAAAGTGTGTTTTTATGTGGATAAAATTACAAAAAAGCACTATCTATAGGTTCCCATAATTCTATTTTATTTCCATCGTTATCTAGAATCCAACCAAACTTACCATATTCATACTCTTCTACTTCACCCACAATTGTAACCCCTTCAGCTTTTAAAACTTTTAATAATTCTTTTAAATTCTCAACGCGATAATTAAACATAAAGTCTTTTTTAGAAGGCTCATAGTGTTTAGTATCTTCTGGAAAAGGGCTCCATTGTGTAGAACACTTGTTACCTGCATTATCTTTCCACCAAAAAGTACAACCGTAATCATCTGTATTAAACCCTAAATGTTTTTTGTACCAATCTTTTGATGCTTTTGGATCTTTGGTTTTAAAAAATAACCCGCCTATTCCTGTTACTCGATTTTTCATTTTAATTGATTCAATTTAAACATGTTGGTCGATAAGAATAGTATTTCCATCAGGATCATAGAGAACAAGACTCGCTGGTCCTGTTGAATTTTTATCTGCTTCCCTTTCAAGCTTAAGATTATTGTCTTTTAAATGCTTTTGAATGGTTCTTATGTCATCAAATGGTTCAACTTTATTTGCATTTTCATCCCAACCAGGATTAAAGGTTAATATATTTTGTTCAAATATGCCTTGAAAAAGGCCTATAAGTGCGTTTCCATTTTTCATGATGAGATAATTCATTTCTATATCGCCAGCAAACTTTGTGAATCCTAATGTTTCATAAAACTGTTTTGATGCCTTAATATCTTTAACATTTAGGCTTGTTGAAAATGCTCCTAATTTCATATTGCTAATTTTATTAATAATTATTTTTTAATAGCCGATTCGTAAATATTTATCCATTCTTGAACGGTTAACTTCTTTGATAATTCTCCTATTAACTCATAGGGTATTTGGTCTACTTTTTTAAAGCGAATACAACTTTTTCCCATGTCTAATTTAAGCTTAGAATACTTTGGGTATTCTGATACAAACCAATCATGTATCGCTTTTGTTGAATATATTCCGCTATGGTAAAGGTTTATTGAATTTTTCTGTGATGCAAAACTCATAAAAGGTAAAGGCTCTTTAGGGTTGCAATGATAACCATCTGGATAAACAGAATGTGGAACATAATAACCTATCATACCATATTGTATGCCTTCTTCAAAGCCTTTAGGAAGGTTTTTATTTATAATTTTTCTCAGTTTTTTTAGAGCAGCCTGTCGTTCCTCTGGAACTTGGTTTATATAGTCTTCTGGTGATGTAGCTTTATACTGCATAGTCAAATTATTTACGTTGAAGAATTAATCCTGAAATTAAAGATATGATAAATCCGAGAATCATAACGGATACAAACATCATCAAAGCCATAAAACTAGGGCTTCCATAATCTTCCATTTGTTGTGTTAACTCAGCCGTTTTAAGTTTTACTTCTTCAGCAGATAATGTTTCTTCCATTTTTTTAATAGAATACTCTAAATATTCACTTGCAAAATCTGGGTTTATATATGAGGTATAAATGTAATCGAAAACGGCAACTCCAATTGCTGAAAATAAAGCTATTAGCATTCCAATTGCTATAGCTTTTCCTAAAGATATTTTTCCTTCATTTACTTTATCTCGGTAATGCTTAATCCCGAAATAAACAAACAATAGAGAGAGTATCATAGATGTATAACCTATAAGTTCTCCATAGTCATAATCTACACCCATTCCTAAAAAGAAAGGTAACCCAAATAACAGAAAGCCGCTTATTAATGCATAAAGACCAAACTTAATTACAGTATTTTTCATTTTAAATTATTTTATACCAAATAAACATTAATATAACTGACTAAATTCGTTTCTATTTACTTTATATTTCAATATAAAATAAAACCGTAACTAAGGCTATGCTTATATTTTCTATTTCATCTAAATAAAATATAATTCAAATTTATTATCAATCATATTAAAATTTATTTGGTAATTGATTAGTAAGCCAAAAGTAGGGAGATATGAAGATAAGAAGCTCATACTAAAGTACTAATTTGATACTACTTTAGTTGTAAAACCCCTAAATTATATAATATTTAGATCTTTTGAAATTTGAATTGCCTGTGTACGACGTTTAGCATTTAGCTTTAAGAGTAAACTTGAAACATGTGTCTTAATTGTACTTTCTGAAACAAATAATTTCTTTGCTATTTCATGATTAGATAAACCCAAGGCCACTTCTTTTAATACTTCGTATTCTCGTTTACTAAGGCCTAATTCTTCAACTTTTTGAAGGTTTATTTGATCGTTAGAGGTTTCTGGTTGTTTTTGGGTTTTCTTATTAATAAATATACCTATACCTAAAAAAGCAATAGCTATAATTGCCATAATATATTCAATATTTAAATCGCCACTAATAACAGTATACTTGCTAAATTGAAATAGAAGTAATAACGCCAAAATTAGTAGAGAAAAAACAAGAACAGTTTTCTTCATGCTTTAAAAATAAAGAATTTATTAAAACAAATTGTGCTTATAGTGTAGCTATAAAATTATGACAATTTTCCTTTTAAGCTTTTTGTTTAAAAACCTAAATTCGGGTATTTAGATTCCCATTTTATTCATAGACTTTTATTTCAAATTAATGAATTCATGAATCTTTGATTTCATGGGAATGACAATTTCAACATATACCTCGAAACTGATTGTCTGGGAATTTCTTTTCGATTAAAAAAATTTAGCTTTAATTTTATCTACAATGGTTTGTGCTAGTTTTTCTTTGCTCTCTATAGTCCAACCGGCAACATGAGGTGTTAATAGTACATTTTTAGCTTCAATTAGGTATTGGAAAGCTTCTGGCATTTCTGCTGAAAATAGACTTTCAAAAGATTTTTTTTCGTACTCTAAAACATCAAGTCCAGCTCCTAAAACTTTTCCTGATTTTAAAGCAGAAACCAAATCTTTAGTCACTACACTTTTACCTCGAGCTGTGTTAATTAACCAGAATGAATTTTTAAAGGAATTGATAAATTGAGTGTTTATCATTCCTAAAGTTAATGGTGTTTGAGGGGTGTGTAAACTTACTACATCTACTTTTTCTTGGAATTCTGAAAGTGATACTTGTTTTGCATTTGCATCACCTACATTTTCTTTAATGTCATAACAAAGCACCTCAACATCAAAGCCTCTTAGTTTTTTTGCAAAGGCTTTACCCATGTTTCCATAACCAATTAAGCCAACTGTTTTCCCATCTAATTCAATTCCTCTATTATCTTCTCTAAGCCATTTTCCATTTCTAACTTCATTATCTGCCTTATTAAGTTTATTAAAAAGTGATAATAACAACCCTAAACTATGTTCTCCAACAGCATTTCTATTGCCTTCTGGTGCAGAAATTAAATACACGCCTTTTTTTTCAGCATAATCGCAATCTATGTTTTCTAATCCTGCGCCAACACGTCCTATGAATTTTAGGTTTGTTGCTGCATCAAGGAATTGTTTATCTATAGTAAAACGACTTCTTAATACTATACCATCATACTCGTGTATTTTGGTTTCCACTTGAGCTTTTGAAGATGTATAATCTTCGTGGTTTGTATAGCCTAAATCTTTAAGTTGATTTATTAGTAATTCGTGATTAGTATCTAAGTGTAATATTTTCATATGTGAATGATAAAGATCTCGACTGCGCTCGACCTGACATTTGATTATATTTTTGGATAATGTGTTTGAGTTTTTTCGTATTTTACTTTTCCTGTGTGTGCAATATCTAACTTTTCGAATAGTAAAACATGTACCTCTTCATCATTCTTTGTACATGGGTTATGTTCTACACCTTTTGGAATTACTATTATCTCTCCTTCGTTTACAACCTCTGTTCTATCTCTGAATTGCATGTATAATGTGCCTTTAATCACTTGAAATAGCTCATCTTCATCATCATGACTATGCCATACAAACTCACCTTTTAATTTTGCTAAAACAACTTGCATATTATCTACAACTGCAATTTGGTGTGGATGCCAATTTTTACTGAATTTGGTAAACTTTTCTTTAATATTAATTGAATTCATGTTATAAAATTACGAAGTTTTGCGTTAGGGATTGCAGAGGAAATCCTTTTTAAAATTTGATAACTTATAATTGTGTTTTAATATAAAAATTAACAGATTGCCACATCGCCCACTCCTCGCAATGACGTTTTAAAAAGATTGTAACGAAACATTTATGTTCATGAATTCCAAAATTTACAATAGAATGCATGAATAAAAGCCCGACCCTTGTGGTAACGCCCTAATGTATCTATATACCTAAAATCATTTTTGCGATCCAGAAATAGAGTAGAATTCCTAAAATATCGTTACTTGTTGTGATGAAAGGTCCTGTAGCAATGGCTGGATCAATACCGCGTTTGTTTAAAAATAAAGGAACAAATGTGCCTATGAGTCCAGCAACAATAATGACTGCCACAAGTGATACTGAAATGGCAAAAGCGGTGTTCATTTCGCCTTTAGTTACCCAAACAAAAAAGAAAAGAAATATGGCTAATATGACTCCATTTAATGCTGCTAATAACATTTCTTTTATTAAACGACTATTAATGCTTCCTTTTACATCATCGTTTGCTAAACCTTGCACAATAATAGCACTTGATTGAACGCCTACATTACCAGCCATAGCCGCAATTAAGGGCGTAAAAAAGAATAAAACGGCGTATGTTTTGAAAGTGTCTTGAAAACCTTCCATAATTAAAAAAGCGCCTATACCTCCAACCAAACCTAAAAATAGCCAAGGTAAACGTGCTCTGGTAAGTTCTAGAATACTATCATCTGAATCTACATCTCCAGTAATACCTGCTGCCATTTGATAGTCTTTTTCGGCTTCTTCTTTTAAAACATCTACAATATCATCAATGGTAATTCTACCCAGAAGTGTTTTGTTTTCATCAACTACTGGAATCGCTTCTAAATCGTATTTTGCCATGACTTTAGCAACTTCTTCTACGTCTTCCTCTACATTTACATAATCCACATTTACCTTAACAATATCTGCTATTTTTTGTTCGCTTTTAGCAACAATAAGGTCTTTTAGAGAGAGTCTTCCAATTAGTTTTTCTTCTTTATTAACTACATAAATAGAATGTACACGGGTAACCTCTTTGGCTTGCCCACGAATTCTGCGCATGCATCCAGCTACTGTCCAAGTTTCATAAACCTTAACCAACTCTTTAGCCATAAGACTACCTGCTGTATCTTCATCATAGGCTAAGAGTTCTGTGATTTCAGCTTTATGTTCTTCATCTTCAATTTGAGAAATTACAGCTTGTTGACGTGCTTCAGGAAGTTCTGCAATGATATCTGCAGCATCATCAGTATCCAATTCCTCTACTTCTTCAGCAATTTCTTTGGCAGAAAGATTCTTTAAAACTTTTTCTAGGTTATCTTCATCTAGCTCCGTTAATATGTCTGAAGTAGTTTCAGAATCCAAAAGTTTTATAACATACACTGCCTGTTCTAGATTAAGTTCATCTAAAATTTCAGCAATATCAGCGTAATGAAACTCATCTAATAGTGTTTTGAGTTCTTTATCATTTTCTTCTTTGATAAAGCGCTCAACTTGCTCCAGGAGTTCATCAGTGAGTTGAAATTGTATGTTTTCTGCTTCTTCGGACAAATAGAACTGTTTTAAAAAGTTTTAAGCGTCGTTTTCGATTAACTGCGTAAGCTCAATAAAAGCTTCAACATTCAATTGTTCTGGACGCTTGCCAAATATACTATTTGCTTTTAAATTATCTGATAAATTGAATGTTTTTAAACTGTTACGAAGCGTTTTTCTACGTTGTTGAAAAGCGGCTTTAACCACTTTAAAAAAGAGTTTTTCGTTACAGAGTAATGTATAATTTTCTTTTCTGATGAGTCTTAAAA
This sequence comes from uncultured Algibacter sp., assembly GCF_947490405.1. Taxonomy (GTDB): domain Bacteria; phylum Bacteroidota; class Bacteroidia; order Flavobacteriales; family Flavobacteriaceae; genus Algibacter_B. The sequence continues at coordinate 418,362 of NZ_CANLGU010000002.1, forward strand.
CTCCCGAATCTACTTTTGGTGGAGGGTTAAAAACCCCTGGTGGCACCGTAAACAAATACTCCGCATTGTAAAAGGCTTGAGTTAGTACTGAAAGAATACCGTAAACTTTACTACCCTCTTTTGAGCAAATACGTTTTGCTACTTCTTTTTGAAACATTCCAGAAAATTCAGGGATTTGTTCGCGCATTTCTAGCGTTTTAAAAACGATTTGCGTTGAAATATTATATGGAAAGTTACCAATAATGGCGAATGGTTCTTGATTGAAAACAGTATTTAAATCATACTTTAAAAAGTCTTTTTCTATAATCCTTGGTGCTAAATTGAGGTAGTTAGACTGTAAATATTCTACAGACTCCGAATCAATTTCAATAACATAAGTTGTGATATCTTTTTTGAGTAGATACTTTGTAAGCACGCCCATACCAGGACCAATCTCTAAAATGGTTTTATAGCCCTTTAAAGTGAGGGTGTCCGCAATTTTTTGAGCTACAGATTCATCCTTTAAAAAATGTTGTCCTAAATGTTTTTTTGCTTTTACTGACACGTATAGTGGGTTAGGTATTAAGTGAAATTTACTGTGTATTCATCAACAATTTGAAGTTCTGTTCTGAATGCCAACATTTTGTCTGCAAACTTTTTCATACCCTCATTTCTTAATTTTTCGGCGTCGTCTTTGTAATATGTATCGAGAGCTTCTCGTGAGTAAGAGCGATATTGAATAGAATACGTAACACCGCCCATATCTTCTTCTACTAAAACTCTTGAAAGCGTTGCTTTTTCAAATTTACCTGTGCCTAAAACTTGTGGAATGTGTTCTTTTATCCATTTAAGCCATTCGTCGTGAATCGATTCGTCAATATTTACGGTAACGTTATAAATTATCATATTTACTATAAAATTTTTGCAAATAACAGGAGTTCTTGATCATCTTCAAAAGGTTTCACTCTTTTTTCATACTTAAACCCTAGTTTTTCAATCAGTTTTACAGATCCTGTGTTGTAAGGAACCGTAATTGCTAAAAGTTTTTCAATACCAAATTCATTTTTAGCCAATTTCATAATAGCTTTTGAAGCTTCTAAACCAAAACCTTGTTTTTCGTATTCTCCAAGAAACGCAAAACCAATATCTACATCTTCTAACTCGGCTCTTTTAACTAATCCGCAAGATCCTATCGGTATATTTGTGTCTTTTAAAATTATTTTATAAAAACCAAAACCTACACTTTCATAACTTTTAAGATGTGTGTTTTGTATATAGGTTTCTGCATCTTTTATGGTATTAATATTTCTATCCCCAATATACTTTAACCAATGTGGTGTATTTACTAAAGCTTTAAAGAAAGGCGCGTCTTTGGTTGTGAATTTTTCAATAATTAAACGTTCGGTTTCAGCTATCATATTTTAATTTATGGCATCACCTCTTATAGCTCTATAGCGTTTTCTGGCCTCAACAAAGTAAATACTATCGGCATGATTAAAAATAATTTGTTCATAAAGTGCTTTAGCTTTCTCGGGAAGGCTTAATTTATTCTCAAATATTTCAGCTAAATAGAAGCAAGCATCATCTATCAAAATACCATCTCTGTAATTATCAATGAGCACTTCATAATTTGCTTTTGCTTTATCAAACTGAGATTTAAGCTCGAATAACTGCGCCTGTTTTAGTAAAGCTTGTGCAATAATAGGTTCAGTTTTATGCTCAGTTAAGATTTTATCTAACATCTTAATAGCTTCATCATTTCTATTCTGAAACGCCAACAAATCTGCTTTTGCATAACGTTTTAATGCTGTTTGAAGCGAGTCCTCGTATTTATTATCTGAAATTAAGAGTTTTAAATCTAAAGCGTCATTGGCAATAAGTTGAGATGTTGAAGCCTTTAAGATTTTAAGTTGAGATTCTGCCCATTTAAAATCGCCTTTGTAATAACTCGCTTTTGCCACCTTAAAACGCGCTTCTTGAGAAATGGTACTATTTTTTAGGTTTCGCTGGATTTGTGTGTAATAGATTAATGCTTTATTGAACTTTTCTTGAAGCACCAAAATATCACCCAACTCTAATTTTACTTTAGCCTTTTCTATAGCCGCTAATGGTAGCTTTAAACTATTTTCTAAAAACGCCGTAGCATCTTTTGTTTCGTTTAAATAAAAAGCTAAAAAATGTGCATACGCAATTTGTAATTCAATAGTTTCAGAGTCATCCCCAAACTGTTTCAATAGGTTTAGGTATTTACTTTTAATAGCACCATAATTTGACTCAGAGCTTTCCTTGATATCAATTTTTATTAAGTTCCTATGGGCACCTAATTTGGTTTCGGCATCTTGAGCAGTTTCAATTACATACTCATAAATCTCATGAGCAATCTCATTTTCATTATCATTTAAAGCTATTGCAGCCAACTCTTCAATGCGTTGCAAACTTTCTGTTAGCCTTTTATAAATTGCTTTTTCTTGAGTAAATGCTTTTTTAAAATCTTTCTGTTGAATAAATAACCAGCTCAATAACTCATTCCAAAGAATATTTGGCTCTTGCTGCATTTTTTTTAGTAACAGCTTTCTAAATAAAACATTATTCTCATTACTGCTATCTTCTGTTATAAAATCATTCACAGCTCGTTTTACATCTCTTATAACTACAGGATTTGATTGTGCAAAATTGATATAACTATTAAACATCTTTTCAATATTACCTTGTTCACCATAGATTTGTGCCAATTGTATATTGAAATTATAGTCTGGATTTAAAGCAGCGGCTTTTTCATAAGAAATAACAGCTTCATCTAAAAGTGAATGCGTTTGAAAACTTCTTGCTACAGCAAATACATTACTTGCCTTTTTATCTATGGTAGAAATGGCTTTTTGATAGTTTACTTTGGCCTTCTCTAAATCATTTTTAAGCTGATAATTATATCCTAACTCAACTATAAAAGCTGGATACTTTACGCGTTCCATTAATTCTAAAATAAATTCTTCAGCATTATCATATTGTTCTAATTGCTGATAAGTACTTATTATTTGATTTATATAATTAATATTTGAAGACGATTTTGCATATAGTTTCTTGTATTCAGTCAATGCCTTTTCATAATCACCTTTTTGAAAATAGTCTTTGGCTAGTGTTACGTTTTGCGAAAACATAACACCAGAAATAAGTATGCATAAAAATAAAATATATCGCATAGGGTAAATATAACAAATGTAATGTGTTGATTTTGTAAAAGTTTTTATAAAATTAACTCACTTTAATTGTGATATCCCGATAGCCATCGGGATTAGTTCAACTAAACATTATTGAATGCGTTTTACAAACTTTTCAATAATGAGTTTCACTAAAAAAAGTGCCCGACATAAAACCGGGCACTTACCAACCAAAAATAATTTCTATTAACTACTTGTTAATTAAATACTCGATTGGGGACAGTCTTTTAATTCTCATTTACACAAGAACGACTATTTTCAAAAAATCTTATAGATTGCATCAAGAAATTTGTTTGAAAAAATCCCTATTTACTCGCAATGGTTGTTGTTTTATCTTCGGATTCGAATATCTGAAAATCGGAAGATAAAACTTTAGATGCGAAAAAAATTAGAGTAATTAACAGTACTATACGCTTAAAGTTCTTCATAATTAAGTAGGCTAACTAAATTTGGTTAAGCGAACTTGAAAAATTTTTATTAGAAAATCAAGTAAATACGAATAAAATCGTTAATGAGCATGCATATATTGCTTTTAATCGATAAAATAATAATGAATGAATTAAAAATGTAGTATTTTACTTTAATTTATGATTTTAAAACCTGTGTAAGGTTGAAGTAGTTCTGGAATAACTATACCATCCTCTGTTTGATAATTTTCAAGGATTCCTGCTAATACTCTTGGTAATGCCAAAGCACTTCCATTTAAAGTATGGGCTAATTCGTTTTTTCCATCACTATTTTTAAATCGAAGTTTTAAGCGATTGGCTTGAAAGGTTTCAAAATTTGAAACAGAACTAATTTCTAGCCACCTATCTTGTGCAGTTGAGAATACTTCAAAATCATAAGTTAGTGCTGAAGCAAAAGAGGTGTCGCCTCCACATAAGCGTAGGATTCTGTATGGTAATTTTAACGCTTTTAAAATATCTTTTATATGGTTTACCATACCATCTAAAGCCTGATATGATTTACTTGGATGTTCTACACGAATAATCTCAACTTTATCAAATTGATGTAATCTATTTAAACCTCTTACGTGCGCGCCATAGCTACCTGCTTCTCTTCGAAAACATGGAGTATAACCTGTTATACCTACAGGAAGCTCGCTTTCACTTAAAACCACATCTCTAAAAATATTGGTTCCTGGTACCTCAGCAGTTGGAATTAAATATAAATCATCTTCAGTAACATGGTACATTTGTCCTTCTTTATCGGGTAATTGACCTGTACCGAAACCTGAGGCTTCATTTACCAAAAGTGGTAATTGATACTCTGTGTAACCAGCTGCTGTATTTTTATCTAAAAAATATGCAATTAAAGCGCGTTGTAATCTGGCACCTTTACCTTTATATACGGGAAATCCAGCTCCTGTGATTTTATTTCCTAACTCAAAATCAATAATATCATACTTCTTAGCTAGCTCCCAATGTGGTAAAGCGCCATGATGTAGAGTTGGAATGTCTCCTGCTTTAAATACTTCCTCATTATCTAAATCTGAATTACCACGGGGTACAGAATCATGAGGCACATTAGGGATTTTATAAAGTAACTCCTTTAAAGCTTCAGTTGTACTACCTAAATTTTCAGTTAATTCTTTTGAAGTATCCTTTAATTGACCTGTTTTTTCTTTTAAAAGATTTGCTTTTTCAACCTCGCCAGATTTATACAAGTTTCCTATTTCTTTTGACAAGGTATTAGATTCAGCCAAAGTTTTATCTAACTCCGTTTGAAGACGTTTTCTATCATCATCAAAAGTGATAACATCATTAATCATTTGCGAAGCATCAACATTTCTTTTTGCTAATCGCTCAATAACTAAATCTTTGTTTTCTCTAATAAAAGCAACTTGTAACATGACTTAAAATTTTAAGCGACAAATTTAATGAATTGAATATATAATCAATCGCCTTCTGAAGATAAAATCCATTCGCAATGTTTAAAAACCTCCCATTCTATACTGGCAATATCTATATCGGGATTAATTAAAGTTTTATACGGTTTACCATTAACGCTAATTTTACTGTTTATATAAACCGCTACGTCTTCTCCTTTGTTTTTAAAATCTGTTTTAAGGCGCTGCGCAAATTGCCACATCACGTCTGGTTTTGTACTGGCAGATCGCTTTTGTTTTTTGCTCAAATACGCATTTAAATTTATAAACGTACGTTTTCCAGTATCTTTATTTTCTACCCAATAACTTGTTTGTCCACTTTTTACACGCAGCATCATGCGCCATGAAAGTCTGTGCCCTTCTTCTGTCCAGAGTACATTATCTTCAATAAAATGATGCCTTAGTGGTAACCCTATTTGAATTATAAAGTATATTGAGCATACCACGGCTAATAACAAACTATGGCTTGGTACCTTAATTGCATTAGCTGTATAAAATGGTTTCTTTTTTAAAAATAACTGTTGAATTTTCCTAGCTGGGAAAAAGAATAATGAAAATGCTAAAGATAAATATGGAAAAATGCCAATTTGAAATATGAATGAATTAAATAAATGAAAAAAGATTGAAATAAAAAAAGCATACTTTCTTGTTGGTTTAAATAATAATAAGGGTATAATTAATCCATCAAATAAAATTCCACCATAGGACAATACATAATGAAGCCACTTTTGCTGAAGAAAATCACCAACTATAAAATAATTTTTTTTCCCTCTCATCATCAGTTCTATAACTGAGGTATCCAACCAATCTGGGTACAACTTAGCTACAGAAGCATACGTATACACAATAAATAACTGCAAAATAATAAACCACCTGCACCATTGCGGCATAGAATAACTTTTAATTTCTGGGTTTAATTTAGCATCAACTGAAGCATATTTATTAGCTGGAAGAAACACCATAATTGCACTTAACAGCATTAATAAATAGTAATGATTATTGTATGATGATTTTTGCATTAAATACGTAGCAGACCACATAATAGTAAATGTAAACATGCTAAAACGGTATTTATACCCAACCATAATTAGCAACCCAAAAACACCCATGATAGCATAGTAAAAATACATACCATAACCCGGTAAGGGCTGTAAAAAATCAAAACCTATAAAATTAAATGTGAAATCGGGCTCTACTAAAGTTTTCTTTATCCAACCAGTAAAAATTGCGCCTATAGATTCTAGAAAACAAAGTAATCCAAAAATAATTCTAAAAACGATTAACGATGAATTGTCTATATGTTTAAATAGCCAATTATTAAGCATTTTGATTTGATATATAGTCTAAAGCTGTTTTTTTATCTATAGCTAATTGACGCTTTAAGGCTTCTACAGACTCAAATTTTTCTTCATCCCGAATTCTGCGGAGTAAATCTATCTTTAGGGTATCTTCATAAAGATCTTTCTTAAAATCAAAAAAATGAACTTCAATGGTCTGTTTATTACCATTTACTGTAGGGTTCATACCTATATTCATCATTCCATAAACAAGTTTATCCTTAATAATAGAACTAATAATATATGAACCGTGTTTGGGAATGATTTTATAGTCTTCCTCTATCTCTATATTAGCTGTAGGGTATCCAAGTTTTCTTCCTAAACCTCTTCCTTTTGTAACTTTTCCAGTTATCATAAAATTGTAACCTAAATAGGTGTTTGCTTTGTCTATCTCACCTTCAATAATAGCGGTTCTAATTTTTGTAGAGCTTACAGCTACATCATTAATATCTTGTGCTGAGATTTCCTCTACTTCAAAATTATAGATTTCTCCGAAGGTTTTTAAATCTGATATGTCTGCATTTCTATTTCTACCAAACCTATGATCGTAACCTATAATTACTTTTTTTGCGTTTAGTTTGTCGACTAAAATATTTTTAACAAAATCTTCAGCGGAAAGTCTAGAAAACTCTTGGGTAAACTTTTTTATAACTAGGTAATCCAACCCTAATCCCTCTAAAATATCATGGCGCTCATCAATGGTGTTTATGAGTTTTATATTCGAATCTTTTTGTAGTACCATTCGCGGATGTGGAAAAAAAGTAAGTATTACAGATTGTAATCCTTCCAATTTTCCAGTATTAATCAGGCGGCTGATTATTTTTTGATGTCCAATATGCACACCATCAAACGTACCAATAGTAACAACCGTTTTCTTATCTAGTAAAGTATTTAAATTACGCTTAGTTTTCAAGCTTTCTATTTTCAACAAAATTAGGTATTATGTATCTTAAAACAAACCCTAAATATTTATTGTGTACTGAAGTTATGAGTTATTCCAGTTATGATTTGAGGAACTTCTTCTGTCTTAAAATTTAATTGCAGTTGAAAATTTTTATCGTCAATTTTAGTTATCATTAATTTCCCTTGATTAATTTTATAGTACCCTGTTTGTCCTTTGCAATAACACCATCTTGCAAAAAAAAGTTTCTGAGATTGTAAATCTTCAGTTTCAAATTCAAGATTGTTTTTATCAAGCTCAATAAAGATTTCTTCTCTATAACCACTATCTTCATAATTGGAGTTTCCAACTTTCTTATATTCAAATTTTAACACTAAATGTGCACCATTTTCTATCTTGGGGTAGGTGCCTTGTATTTCATCGGTTATTATTTGAAGTGATTTATTTTCAAAGATTTCAAAGGAACACGCTCCATTTTCAGGACACTCAAAAAGAGTCTCATGCTCTGCGATTACTGCGTTTGCATCTTTTTTAGCCTTACATGCAAGTAAGCAAATCGCTACGTATAATAGACAAAAAAACCTCATAAACAAATATATGTTATTTTAAAATGCCTACTTATTTTTTGTGATTGATAATTTTACAACCTATTTTTAACATGCTAAGAAAAATAAAAACATACAATGCTATGAAATTTTTTACCATGAAAATAAAATTAAGTTTACTTCTTTTTTCGCTTTGTTTAACTACAAATTATGCACAGACCAATCAAGAGATTTGGTCTAACATTTCTAAAAAAGGAGCTTCTATTGGAAAAAAAATGATCAGAAAAACAGAGCCTTCTAAATCTATTTTCTATCATTTGAATGTAAATGCATTGAAAAACACATTAAATTTTTCTTCAAAAAAAACAAAAAGTAATAAAACACCTAATCAAATTATAAAATTTCCAAATAGTGAAGGTGGTTTTGATGAATTTAGAGTTGAAGAATCATCAATGTTAGAACCTGCTTATCAAGAAAAGCATCCAGAAATTAGAACATATATTGGTCAAAACATTAACAATCCAGCTTCAATAATTAGTTTTAGTATTACTCCTCAGGGATTACATGCCATGACTTTATCATCAAAAACAGGAACTCAGTTTATTGATCCTTATTCAGGTAATGACACATATATTGTTTATGATAAGGGTGATCTTCCAGTTCTGACAAAAGGGTTTAAATGCCTTGTGCCTGATGATGTAATAGTATTGGATAGTAATAACAAAAAGTCTGGACTTCAAAAAAATGCTAATGACAGAAAACTTAGAACGTTTAGGTTGGCTTTAGCTTCTACTATTGAGTATTCACAATTTCACTGGCAAGCAGCTGGTTTAAATAATCTTAGCTCTGTTGAAGATAGAAAAGCGGCTGTATTAGCCGCTATGGTAGTTACCATGAATCGTGTTAATACCATTTTTCAAAGGGATTTAGCTATTAAAATGACTTTGGTAGATAATAGTAATCTTATTTTTATTCTATCAGATAATTTTTCTAATGATAATGCCAGTGCTTTAATAAATGAAAGCCAAACTGAAATAGATGCTGCTGCTGTATCAACTCCTTTTACTTATGATATTGGACACACTTTTAGTACCGGTGGTGGCGGACTAGCTGCCTTAAATTCTCCTTGTGTACCGGGAAGCAAAGCTGAGGGAATTACAGGTTTACCGTCTCCTGTAGGAGACGCTTACGATATTGATTTTGTTTCCCATGAAATGGGACATCAATTTGGTGCGCCACATACCTTTAATGGAGATGCTGGTAATTGTGCAGGAGACAATAGAACTGCCAGTAATGCTTATGAACCTGGGAGTGGAACTACCATTATGGCATATGCAGGAATTTGTCCACCACAAAATGTACAAAATAGTGGAGATGCTTATTTTCATCAAAAGAGTATCCAGATGATATGGGACAATATTACCACAGGTAGTAGTACATGTGGTGCTGAGACTGATTTAGTAAATAATGCACCAATTGCAAATGCTGGACCTAATTATACAATTCCTGTTTCTACAGCTTATAAACTAGTTGGTAGTTCGACTGATCCTGATGGAATTTCTGGACATACTTACACTTGGGAACAATACGATTTAGGTCCCACTGGATTACCTCAAGAGAATAACCTAACAGGACCTTTAGTACGCTCTTATGAAGGGACATCTAATCCAGTTAGGAATATACCTAAATTTGATGAATATGTTGCGGCTGGTGGATCAACTACTTGGGAAAAAATACCTTCAGTTAACAGAACGATGACTTTTGCTTTAACAGTTCGTGATAATGATGTAGTAGGAGCTAATGGTGGTGGGCAGACGGATGTTGACTTTGTGGATATTATTGTAGATAGTACAGACCCATTTACTGTAGTAAATCCGTTTTCTTGGGCTCAAGGTTCTACACAAAATATAGAATGGGTAGTTGGACAATCAGCTGATGTAGGTGGTATTAATTGCCAAACTGTAAGCATAAAACTATCTACTGATGGAGGGTTAACTTTTCCTACTATTATTACAGCAGCAACCCCTAACGACGGTTCTTTTTCTTATACTGTTCCTTCTATACCAAGCACAAGTAATGCAAGAATTTTAATTGAAGCTGTAGATAATATATTTTATGATGTTTCAGATTTTAATTTTTCTATTTCTACAGATCCAGACTTTTTTATAGCAAATGAAATTCTCACAACAATTGAATGTGGAGATGAAATGGTAGTTTATAATTTTGATTACATAACAGTAAATGGGTTTTCAGAGAATACAACTTTTAGCGCATTAGGATTGCCTAGTAGTGCAACAGCTGTTTTTTCTCCCACAGCCAGAACAACTTCAGGTAATGTTACTTTAACTATTAGTAATTTGGACGGAGTATCTCAGGGGGATTATAATTTTATTATTCGAGGAGTTAATGCTACTAGTACCAAGAATAAAAATGAAATACTTCCTTTATATAATGGTGTTTGTCCTTCTGTTGGAAATACTGAATATGATACAAGAACAACATTTGTTCAATTCAATACTATAACAGAGTTTTCTCCAGCTATGAAAACACAAGGTTACACGGACTATAGTGCTACTCCAACAGATGTTAACAGGGGTACTTTATATAATTTATCTGTTAATGTAGATACTGATGGAGCATTTACCACAAATACAAAGGTTTGGATAGATTGGAACCAAAATTGTGTTTTTGATGCTGGCGAAGAATATGATATGGGTAATGCTACTAATATTGCTAATGGTCCTACAGGAGAGAGCCCAAGAGGAATAACAATACCTACAGATGCACTTTTAGGAAATACAATTATGAGAGTTTCTACTAAGTTTTTAGGGGATGGTACTGTAGGTTCGTGTGAGAACGATTTTGATGGAGAAGTTGAGGATTATAGCCTAAATATTATGCCAACGCTATCTGTAGAGGAATTTGGTTTTGAGAATTTTGTATTATATCCTAATCCAAATAAGGGTCAGTTTACTGTAAAGTTAGATACAGCATTATTAAATAAAGTGAAAATTGAAATTATAGACTTAAGGGGTAGAGCAGTATATAACAAACTCTATACTATAGGAGGAGATTTTGAGGAAAATATAAACTTAAAAAGTATACAGTCAGGTATGTATATTTTAACGGTCAGTGATGGGCAAAGGAAGTCTATTAGAAAGATTATAATAGAAAAATAAAAAGGAAGATTTTGAAATGCTTCTTTATTTTCCGTTAAAGATGTTCATGGTATTATTAACTCCTGCAAGCACAAAAGACTTTATTAGTTCTATTGATTTATCAAGGCGTTCAGGAAGTGTTTCGTTTTCTTGCTCCGTCCATTCGCCTAACACATAATCAACTTGTCTTCCCTTACTAAAAGCATCGCTTATACCAAATCTAAACCGATTGTATTTTGAAGAGTTTAACTTTAGTTGGATATCTCTTAATCCATTGTGTCCACCATCGCTTCCTTTTGTTTTTAAGCGCATACTGCCAAATGGTAAATTTAAATCGTCGGTGATAATTAGTAGATTTTCTATAGGGATTTTTTCTTTTATTAACCAGTATTGAACAGCTTTTCCGCTGAGGTTCATATAGGTGTTAGGTTTTAAAAAAATAAAGGTTCTTCCTTTGAATTTATAAGTTGATAGATCTCCTAATTTTTGAGTTTCAAAGCTTAGATTTTCTTGTTCGGCAAAGTAATCTAATATTTTAAAACCTATGTTATGGCGGGTGTTTTTGTATTTTTCGCCGATATTTCCTAAGCCTACAATTAAAAATTTTTTCATAGAATCTTGTTCTTCAATTTTGGTTTCCTTTTTAAATAAGTTTAACAAAAATTGCCACATGATATTTTATTTTAAGCAAAAATACATTAAACATATCGAAAAATTGAGGATAGAAAAGATTATGGCTACTAGCTGGTTTTAGAGATTACACAGGAAAGCCTAAAGTTGTATAGGAGTGAGGACTTGTAACGTAAAGCCCGACCCTTGTGATAACTCCCAAAAATTAATGCTTTTTTTTACGTTGATTATCACGCATTTTATCTAAATTTTCTTTGGTAAGCATGTAGTCTTGTACGTTTTTATCTTTCCAATTATGATACGTAAATAGTGGGATGACTATTAAAAAGAGACCTGCAACACCGAATCCGATAAGCTTTTGAGTATAATGGACATCTAATGTAAACCCTAAAGCAATACTTGTTATTGCAGCGATTGCTAAAATTAGGATGAGATATTTCATGAATTCTTTTATTATTTATTGGGTAAAGTTTATTAATTGTTGCCTGTAAGCTGTTAATAGTTTTGATCTTGAGATATAACCAAAGTACTTTCCGTTTTTAATAACGGGTAAATTCCAAGCGCCACTGGATTTGAATTTATTCATAATATCATTCATGCTATCTTCATTGTAATCAATAATTCCTGCGTCTGCATGCATAAGGTTTGAAGCCTCCACTTTCTCGTAGAGGTCCGCATCAAACATCATGTGTCTAATATCATCTAAACGGATAACGCCCAAAAATTCGTGATTATCATTAACAACAGGGAAGTGATTTCTAGAGGATTTTGCGACGGCATTTTTTAGAATTTCTCCTAGTTTCATTTCGGGTTTTAGGATGATAAAATTTGTTTCGATAACTTTATCTATATCTAAAACCATAAGGACGTTTTTATCTTTATCGTGGGTCATTAATTCTCCACGCTGCGCTAGTTTAAGTGTATAAATAGAATGTGAAACATAGTATTTTGTTATGGCAAATGAAATGGCAGCGACTATCATTAGTGGAACAAATAGCTCGTAGCCTCCAGTAATTTCTGCAATAAGGAATATGGCAGTTAATGGTGCATGAAGAACACCTGCCATTAATCCCGTCATGCCAATAAGTGTGAAGTTAGATTCTGAAACTTGAAAATCTAACCCCATATTATTAATAATTTTTGCAAAGGCATTGCCTATAGCACTTCCCATAACTAAGGTTGGAATAAAAACACCACCTACACCACCTGCACCAAACGTAGTAGTCATGGCAATTGCCTTAAAAATAGCGATACCTAATAATAGGGAGATAACAATCCAGATGTTTGATAAGTCTAAATTAAAGGGTGTATTACCAATGGCGGACAAATGATCGCCTTTTAAAAGGTTATTCATAATACCATAACCCTCACCATAAAGCGGCGGGATAAAATAAAGCATGGTACCTATAGCCAAACCTCCAATGAGTAGCCTTAGTGCTCTACTTTCAAATTGTTTAAAAAAATTGGTAATTGCGAAAAATACTTTAGAAAAATATACAGAAGCAAAAGCGGTAACTAAACCTAATAGGGCATAAAATGCTATATCGTTTACTTCAAATTTATCAGTCAGTTCAAATCTTAAAAGCACGTCTGTACCAGTAAATAAATACGATGTTACTACTGCAGAGACTGAAGCTAAAAGTAAAGGTACTAAAGAGGTAAAGGCAATATCCAAACTAAAAATTTCTATGGCAAAAACTATGGCAGCAATGGGGGCTTTAAACATAGATGCCATAGCACCTGCAGCGGCACAACCAATTAAAAGCATTCTGGTTTTAGTATTCATTCGAAATAAACGTGCCGCATTTGAACCTAATGCTGAACCCACGCTTACTGCTGGCCCTTGTAATCCAACCGATCCTCCAAAACCTACTGTTAAAGGCGCTGTAATTAGTGCTGCATAAATATTATATCTTGGAATAATACCATTAAGTTTGGAGATAGCATGTAATGTTGTAGAAATACCGTGCCCAATATGTTTTTTTAACCAGGTTTGCTTAATTATATAAACTAGCAAGAGCCCTATTATTGGTAGAATAAAATATAATGAGCTTTGATAATCTTGAAAAATATATAAGCTAAAAAAATACCTGATGTAGTGTGTGAGGTTTTTTAGAGTTACTGTACCTAAACCTGCTAAAAAACCAACTAAAATGCTTAAAGCGTAAATAAACTGACGTTCAGAAATATGCTTGTATTTCCAGATTAAGAATTTCCGCAATAGTTTTTTTGAGCTAAAAGGCATACTATAAAACTAACAAAAAATCCCGCGCTAGCGGGATTTAATTTTTATGATTTTAGATTAAGTTTTAAACTTAATTCTGTTAATTGTTCTTCATCAATTGGAGCAGGTGCATCTATCATCACATCACGACCAGAGTTGTTTTTAGGAAACGCAATAAAATCTCTTATGGTTTCTTGACCGCCTAAAATTGCAACTAATCTATCTAGTCCGAAGGCTAAACCACCATGTGGCGGAGCACCATATTGAAAGGCATCCATAAGGAAGCCGAATTGTGCTTTAGCTTCTTCAGGTGTAAAACCTAAATAATCAAACATTAAAGACTGCGTTTCTTTATCATGAATTCTTATTGAGCCACCACCAATTTCATTACCATTCAATACTAAATCATAAGCATTGGCTTTTACAGCTCCGGGGTTTGTTTTTAATAATTCTAATTGCCCTGGTTTTGGTGATGTAAATGGGTGATGCATGGCATGATAACGTTCTGTTTCTTCATCCCATTCTAATAATGGAAAATCCATAACCCAAAGCGGAGCAAACTCATTAGGTTTACGCAAACCTAAACGTTCTGCTAATTCCATACGTAAAGCACTTAGTTGTGCACGCACTTTATTTATATTGCCAGAAAGCACACAAATTAAATCACCTGGTTTTGCTCCTGTTACCTCTGCCCATTTTGCTAAGTCGTCTTGATCGTAGAATTTATCTACAGACGATTTAAAAGTTCCATTATCATTACAACGGGAATAAACCATGCCTAATGCCCCTACTTGTGGACGTTTCACCCAGTTAATTAATTTATCAATTTCTTTTCTGGTATATGTGTTTCCTCCAGGAACAGCAATACCAACTACGAGTTCTGCTGAATTAAATACATTGAAATCTTTATGTTGGGCAACCTCATTTAACTCACCAAACTCCATCCCAAAACGAATGTCTGGTTTGTCGTTTCCATACAAGCGCATGGCATCATCGTATAAGATTCTAGGGAATTTATTAACGTCAATACCGTTTACTTCTTTTAATAAATGACGTGTTAATCCTTCAAACGCATTTAAAATATCTTCTTGCTCAATAAACGCCATTTCACAATCAATTTGTGTAAATTCTGGTTGTCTATCAGCACGTAAATCTTCATCTCTAAAACATTTTACAATCTGGAAGTATTTATCCATACCACCAACCATCAACAATTGTTTGAAGGTTTGAGGTGATTGTGGTAAAGCATAAAACTGTCCCTCATTCATTCTTGATGGGACTACAAAATCGCGAGCACCTTCGGGGGTCGATTTTATCAGATAAGGTGTTTCAATTTCAATAAAACCTTCTTTGGATAAATAATTTCTAACTTCTTGAGTAACTTTATGTCTAAAAATTAAACTCTCTTTTACAGGATTTCGACGAATATCTAAGTAACGGTATTTCATTCTTAAATCTTCACCACCGTCTGTTTTATCTTCAATAGTAAAAGGTGGTAATTTTGCTTCGTTTAGAATGGTTAATTCTGAAACTAAAATTTCAATATCTCCAGTGGGTATATTTGGGTTTTTTGAAGCACGCTCAATCACAGTTCCTTTAACTTGAATAACAAACTCGCGACCTAAGTTTTGTGCTTGTTCAATTAAATCTTTAGAGGTGCGTTCTTCATCAAATACTAACTGCGTTATACCGTATCGATCACGTAAATCTACCCAAACAATAAAACCTTTATCTCTAGATTTCTGAACCCATCCTGCTAAGGTTACTTCTCTATTGATATGTGCTGCTCTTAATTCGCCGCAATTATGACTTCTGTACATAGTTAAATTTTGATGTGCAAATTTACGTAACTTCTGCAATTATTAATCAAAAAGCCCTAACAATTGTTAGGGCTTTTCTTCGCTATTAACTAATCCTCCTGATCAAAGAACAAAAGGATCTTTTTAAAACAACTTAAAAGATGAAAAGTTGTTTAAACTGTCAGAAAATATCTGAGTGGCAAGAATACAAATTTCTTGAGGATACCAATACAAATTTTCGAAGAGCTGTTATTAAATTAGTCCAAACGTTGATCCATATTAAACACTTCCTGTGTCATCAATTCTTCATTTGTCGACACACGATTTTTATACAACCACATTTTAAATTTAGTTGCTAAGAAAAACAGAATAGGCACGACAATTAACGTAAGGAAGGTAGCTACGAATAAGCCGTAAATAACAGTCCAAGCCAATGGCCCCCAGAAAATTACGTTATCGCCACCAACATAAATGTTAGCATCAAATTCACTAAACAAGGTAAAGAAGTTGATATTTAAACCTGTGGCTAATGGTATTAACCCGAGAATTGTTGTGATGGCGGTTAATAATACGGGGCGCAAACGCGCTTTACCGCCTTTTACAATAGCTTCAATTAAATCGTTAGTTTGTAAATAGTGGTTGTCTTCTATGTCTAGTTTCACCTTTTTTCTATCTATCAACAGTTGTGTGTAATCGAGTAAAACTACACCGTTGTTTACTACAATACCCGCAAGCGAAATGATACCCATCATGGTCATCATAATTACAAAGGCACTTCCAGTAATTACAATACCTCCAAATACACCAATTAAACTTAAGAAAATGGCCAACATGATAATAGCCGGTTTAGATACTGAGTTAAATTGAAATATTAAAATAAAGAAGATTAAACCTAAGCCAGAGAAAAATGCACCCATTAAGAACGCCATTTGTTTATTCTGTTCTTCAATTTGGCCTGTGTAATCTACTTTTACACTATCTGGTTTTTCGGTAAAACTATTCATCTCATTTTGAATTTTTGAAACTATAGCACCTGCATCAGTAAACCCTGGAGCTAATGCTGAATACAAAGTAACTACACGACGCACATCACGATGTTTTATAGCGCTAAATCCAGAATTGTTATTTTGTTTAGCCACTGTAGAAACTGGAATTTCCTTAATTTGCCCTGAAGCCATATCTCTAAATGTGATTTTCTGATTGAAAATAGCACTTGTGTTATATCGGTTTTCTTCGTTAAAACGAACATAGATATCATAATCTTCACCATCCTTTTTATAAATACCTGCTTTGGCTCCAAATATAGAATTACGTAATTGCTGACCAACTTGTCCTGCAGTTACACCTAATTCACCTGCTTTTTTTCGATCTACTAAAACCTGCATCGAAGGTTTAGATTTGTTTACATCAATCTTTAATTCATCAATACCTTGAATATTTTTAGAATTGATAAAATCACGCATTTTTTCGGCAGTAGCAATTAGTTCACCGTAATCTTCACCTTCTAATTCTAAATTAATAGGATAACCCGCAGGAGGCCCAACAGCATCTTTTTCAACAGAAATAGCAACACCAGGATAAATGCCTTTTAACGCTTCTTGTACTTTTTTAAGTAGTACGTTACTATCTGCACCGTCTCTAAATTTATATTCTCGCATGGTGGCAGTTATCTTTCCACGATGTGGCATTTCTGCAGCAGAACCACCATCAGTTTGTGGGTTTCCTGCACCTTCGCCAACTTGAGACACCGCACTTTCTGTTAAGAAATTAAAGTCGCCTTTCATATAGGCGTCTTCGTTTATAATTTTATAAACACGCTTTTCTATGTCTTTTGTAATGGCATTGGTTTTCTTAATGTCTGTACCTTCAGGGTATTCTATATAAACAATAATTTGATTTGGTGTATTGTCTGGAAAGAATTCCACTTTTGTACGTTGGCTCCCAACCGATGCGCCAAAGCCCATAAACGCAATAATTAATAAAACAAATGTGCCAATAGCTATAATACCTGGTTTTCTACCTTTTAGAGCCCCTCTTAGTGCTCTTTCGTAGAAACGTTCCCACTTAGGTAAAATCTTGTTTTGAAATCCGTTGGCCCAAGAACGTAGAAATAAACGGTACATCCATAATAGTACAACCACAACAATCATAAGTGTTCCAAGGCCTCTGTAGCTTCCACCAAAAAGTGCAATTACTAAACCAATACCGCCTACTATGGCTGATATTTTAATGATATTTTGAAGAGGCATGTCTTTATCCTCAGTAGTCATATATTGGGATACTAATACAGAGTTGAAAAAGATGGCTACGAACAGTGAAGACCCTAAAACTACCGATAAGGTAATTGGGAAATATATCATAAACTGCCCCATAACTCCAGGCCAAAGCCCAAGTGGTACAAAAGCTGCCACGGTTGTTAATGTTGAAATAATAATTGGAAATGCAATTTCTCCAATCCCTTTTTTAGCAGCTTCAATACGGCTCATACCTTCTTCGGTCATCAAACGATACACGTTTTCAACCACTACAATACCGTTATCTACTAACATACCAAGGCCCATGATTAATCCAAAGAGAATCATGGTATTCATGGTGTATCCCATCACATTTAAAATCATCAAAGACATAAACATGGACATAGGAATAGCAAACCCAACAAATAGCGCGTTTTTAAATCCTAAGAAAAACATTAAAACGGTGACAACGAGTATGATACCGAAGATGATATTATTTACCAAATCGTCTACCTGACCGATGGTTTTTGAAGATTGATCGTTTGCAACCGTTACCGTAAGATCTGGAGGAAATACGTTTTCAATAGCATCATCCACAATAACTTGAATTTGTTCTGCTGCGGCTACCATGTTTTTTCCAGCGCGTTTTTTTACATCAAGCATTACTACAGGATGCCCAAATTCTCTTGCATACGTGGTTTTGTCTTCGTCTTTAAAACTTACTTGTGCTACATCACGAAGGTAAATGGGGTTGCCTTTCTCTGATTTTACAACAAAACTTTCTAGTTCTTCAGGGGTTTCAATTTCGCCAATAATTCTAACAGTACGTCGTTGCCCACTTGTAATGAGGTTTCCAGCAGACATGGTCATGTTTTCGCGACTAATCGTGTTAATTATGTCATCAAAACTTACTTGTGCTGCCATCATTTTATAGATGTCTACTGCTATTTCTACCTCTTTTTCTTGTGCACCACGAATATCTACTTGCTTAATTTCTTGTAGACTTTCAATCTCATCTTCTAAATACTCACCAAATTCTTTTAACTTATCTACAGGATAATCTCCAGAGATATTGATATTAAGAATTGGAATTTCTTCAGACATACTTAAATCGAACACATTAGGTTCTACTTTCGCACCGTTAAAGGTTGGCCAATCTTCACTGGCGGTTTCTGAATCTACTTCGTCTTTTACTTTTTGTTTTGCAGCTTCAACAGTAATACTCTCATCAAATTCAACAATTACAATAGAGTAGTCTTCTTGCGATGTTGAGGTGATTTCTACAACATTACTTACTGTTTTAAGTTGGTCTTCAATGGGGTCAGTAATTAGTTTCTCAATATCTTCTGCTGTATTTCCTGGGTATACAGAGCTTATGTAGATTTTAGTTTCTTTAATTTCTGGAAAATTTTCTCTTGGCATGCTAAAATAGGCGCTAGTACCAAGTATCAATATTACAGCTATCAACACATACATGGTTGTTTTGTTGTTAATAGCCCACGATGATAAAGCAAACTCTTTGTCTACTTTTTTGTTTTTTTTATTTTTAGTCATTAGTTGTAGTATTTAGTCGTTAGAGGTTTCTAAATCCAAAATTTTCACATCTTGACCGTCTTTTACACTTCGTGCACCTTCATCTATAATTTCATCTCCATTTGTAATACCTGAGAGCACTTCAATAGCATCGCCTTGTGTTTTTCCAGTGGTGATGATAGTGCGTTTTACCTTCGCTTTTTCGCCTTGTTTATTTGTAATGGTATAAACATATTGTTGGTCTTCTGCATTCTCAGAAATAATACTCTGAGGAATTAAAATGGCATTTTGATTGGTGTAATCGTTAATCTTAAGTTTTGCCGTAAGATTTGGTTTTATTGCTATATCTTTATTAGGAAGTGCTACTTCAACTTTAAAGGTTCTATTTGCAGGATTTATAAAGTTCCCAGCTTGACGCACTTTTGCATCAACTTCTTTTCCTAAAACTGGAAATTCTACTTTTACTTCTTTGCCTTTAACGATGTCTGAAACGTAACGTTCTGGTACGTCAGTTTCAATATACATATCATCTAGATTTACGATTCTAAATAACATGGATTGTCCAGGAGCAACTACGCTACCTTGTTCTGTTATAACATCATCTATAGATCCAGAAAATGGTGCACGAACAACTGTTTTGCCTACTTGTTGCTGTAATTGTTTGGTAGCTTCTAATTGAGATTCATAAGCTGCTTTTGCTTGTAAATATTGAATTTCACTACCTATTTTTTGTTTCCATAAGCGATCTTGACGCTCGAAAGTTGTTTTAGCCAAATCTGCTTGAATTTTTAATTGTGATAATTGTTGACTTAAACCACCATCATCAATTTTTGCTAAAATTTGACCTTTGCTCACTTTTTGGCCTTCTTTAACATAAACACGAGAAAGCACACCAGAAAACTCAGGATATATAACCAAGTTTTGTTTAGTGGTAACATTACCTTGCAATTCAACAAAGTGATTGAAAACTGTTTTTTTAGCAGGAAACGTTGTTATTAAAGGAATTTTTTCTTGAGGGTCTAAGGTTTTAATAGACTTTTCTAATGCTTTTAATTGCGTAGAAATTTCCTGAACTGAGGCATCTAACTCTGTTTTCTTCTTTCTAATAAGTTCTAAGTCATTTGTGGCAATAATATCTTCAACAGATTTGTTTTTATCACTTCCACAAGATGTTAGAAAAAGTGTTGCTAATACGAGTGAATATATATATTTCATTTTGATTGATTTTAGTTATTAACGGTGTTTAAAACGGTTTCTAATTCAGCTTTTTTATTTATAACATCAAGCATGGCTTGTAAAAATTCTTGTTGAGAACTATAAAGTTGAGTTTGTGCTTGCCTTAAATCGAAACTTGAAGCGATGCCTTCAAAAAACTTGGTTTGATTCTTTTTTTCAATACGTTCAGCAAGGTTTAAATTTTGCTTTTTATTTTCGTAATCTTCTATGGCAAATTTGAAATCACTTTTAGCAGATGCTATTTGAAGTTTTAATTTTTGCTCGGTTTCAGTAAGATCGTCTTTCGCTTTTTCTAAATTAATTTTTGCACGCTGTGTTCTGGCAGATTTTAAACCAGAACCAAATATGGGGATATTTAAATTTAGACCAAATGCAGCTGTACCGACCCAAGTCTGACTGTTATCTAAAAATCTAAATTTTTCATTGTTTCCAATGTATGAACCTGTAACAAATCCACTTAATGTGGGTAAAGCTCTACTTTGTTCTAGTTTTACTAATAACTCTTTAGATACTTTGTTGTTGTTTGCAATTTTATAGTCTATAGTACTTTCAACTTCATTACTGGTATCTAATAAATCGAATTGCATATTAATAACAGTAAGATTTAAAAGGCTATCTGTTAAAGTAGTGCTGCTATCTATATCTAAACCTAAAGTTAAGTTTAGCATTTGGTACGATAAGTCTTTTAAACGTTTTGTGTTATTCATGTTGCTTTTTAAACCAGATAAGGTTATTTGCAGTTGTTCCACACTTTCTTCTTCTTCCAAACCATTTTCGTAAATTGTAGTAATTTCATTTAGGTTCTTTTCAAGAACATCAATATTACGTTGTAGAATTTGTAGACTTTCCTCGGCTAATAATACATTACCATAAGCATTAATAACAGCTTTTCTAATTTCTAAATCGGTTTTTTCTTTAGCGTTTTCAGAGATTTCTAGAAATACTTTTGCAGATTGCAAACCAACTAAATAAGACCCATCAAAAATAAGTTGGCTTAACGTTATTGTAGGCGTTATGTTTTGTTTTGCACCAATATCAACAGCGCCATCACCATCAAAATCTATTCCTGGAAATTGGCGTTCAATATTGTTGATGTAGCTTATAACGCCATCAATTTGCGGTAAACCACTAGCTATGGTTTCCCATTTTTGCTTTTTTGCTGCCTTTATGTCTCGCTCCGCATTTTTTGCGGTCCTATTGTGTTCTAAGGCATAATCGATAGCTTCTTGTAAGGAGAAACTTTGTGTGCTTTCTTGTGAAAACATAATCGCAAAGCATAACAAACTTAAAGCTAATATTAGTTGTTTCTTCATTTTATGATTGATTTGATGTTATAAATTTGTTTAATATTTCAAAACCTTTTTCGGTAACAATAGCTCTTAAATGATATTCTAAATAGCTTTCCATTAAGTAATCCATAGTAAATAGTTCTTGCGGGAAAATAGAGTTGTCTTTTATACCCGTCATACCATTAAAGTACATTCTAGAAATAAAATCGATGTTAATGTTGGCTCTAAATAACTCAGTATCTACCCCTTTTTTCAAACTGTCTTTTACAGAATCGTGCATTTTTTCAAACTGTTTAAGTTTTAGCATTTCGTATATTTTTGGATAATACTTTTTTAACTGAAATTGGGGTGAAGATTTTTCGTTTTTAAGATGATGCATTACAAACATTTTAATATCGTAAAGTTCTTCAATGGGATTGTTAGAACTTTCGCAAATACCGTCAATACCATCACATATCGTTTCAAAAAGCTCAAAAGTAACAGCTTCAACAAGTTTAGTTTTATTTGCAAAGTGCACATAAATGGTTTTTTTAGATATACCCATTTCATGTGCTATATCATCCATTGTAACACTCTTGAAACCAAGTGTAAGGAATAATTCTGCTGCTTTGTGTATAATTTTTTCTCTCATATTTCGGTGCAAATATAACTCAGGAAACTTTAAACACAAAAAAAGTTTCCTGAGTTTTAATAATTATTTAACATATACTTTACTTAATAAACGTTTTGTGATTTACAATTGGGGACATATTTTTTAGATTTTTGTTAATTACTTTTATAATGGCTTTTACATATCGTATTAATTCCATTATTTTTGTTTGATGCTTTCAATACAAGAATATCAAGAAGAGTTTATAGGTTATTTAAATAGCTATCAAACTTTAAAAGAACCTAAAAACCTATACAATCCTATTGATTATATTTTAGGCTTAGGAGGAAAACGTTTACGTCCAGTTTTAACTTTAATGACCACAGATGTTTTTGAAGGTGACCATAAAAAAGCATTAGATGCAGCATTAAGCATTGAAGTATTTCATAATTTTTCACTAGTACACGATGATATAATGGATGACGCACCATTGCGAAGAGGTGAGCAAACTGTCCATGAAAAATGGGATCTTAACACAGGGATTCTTTCTGGTGATGCGATGCTTATAATGGCTTATCAATTGTTTGAAAATTATGAGTCAAATACTTTTAGGGATTTAGCAAAATTATTTAGTAAAACGGCTCTTGAAGTTTGTGAGGGACAGCAATACGATGTTGATTTTGAAACTAGAAATGATGTTACTATACCTGAGTATTTAAAAATGATTGAATATAAAACTGCTGTTTTAGTTGGTGCTGCTATGAAAATGGGGGCTATTGTCGCAGGAGCTTCGAGTGAAGATCAAAATAATATTTATGAATTTGGAAGAAACTTAGGTATTGCTTTTCAATTACAAGATGATTATTTAGATGCTTTTGGTAATCCAAAAACGTTTGGAAAGCAAGTAGGTGGAGACATCATTGAAAACAAAAAAACCTATTTGTACTTGAAAGCTTTAGAGTTTTCCAACGAAAAAGACGGTGCTAGTTTGATTGAGTTGTTTTCTTTTAACCCTGAACATGTAGACTCTAAAGTAGAACTTGCAAAACAATTTTTTAAAACTTCTGGTTCTGCTGATGCTACCAAACAAGCTATTCAAGATTATACTAATAGAGCGTTTTCTGAATTGGAATTGTTAAATATTTCTGAGGACAAAAAAGCTTTACTCAAAGCTTTTGGAACGAACCTGATGAACAGAACAGTATAATGCAATTACCAAAAACTTTTGAAAATTTAATTGAGCAGGCTACTGAGTTAGATTTGTACAAGAAATTAATCTTCCAACTTAATAAAGATTTTTTGCTAGCTAATATCGATTTAGATTTTCATGAAGATGTTTTACCTTCAAGTTTAAAACTCATACTGCATGAAACCGTTTATAAACTCATTCAAGAGAAGTTTGCAGAGTATCTTAATTTACTATACATTATTGATGTTTCAGAAAAACAAGTTAAGGCTCTAGATGGCGAAGACACTTTAAAACTATCAGAAGATGTTAGTTTTTTAATTTTGAAGCGTGAATGGCAGAAGGTGTGGTTTAAACAAAAATATTCATAGGTTTATCTGAAAGAACTGAAATTAGTCAAGTCTTTATTTTATTGTTTAGTTAAAAGAAAAACCTAACAAAAGGTGCCCAAGGGTCTGCATAAATACTTCTTTCATCATCGTATAATACATCATATCTGACACCAAAAGTAACATTGCCACTTCTGTAACCTATACCCATATATAAAGCTGGAATCCAGTAGTTGTCATCCTCAAAATTTGTATTTACATTAAAACGCCTGTTAACATTTAGTTGTTCAAATTCTGTAGAAATTTGCAATTCTCTAACAATATTGTAGAGTCCTATTAAACTACCGCCTAAAATTGTAGATTTATATAGGTTTTTTCGATTATTAAATGTTGCATTTAAGCCAATACCAACGGCAAAATTCTGATCAAATTCATAAATAGCACTTGGTGCAATTGTAGCACTGAAAAATCCGTCGCCAAAATTTAAACCTAGTCCGCCACCGTATCTTACATTTTTCCAGAAATCACTTTTCTGTTCTTGAGCAACGTTTTCTTGAAATGAAAACACAATGATGATGCATATAAAAAGAGTATTATTTAAGGTTTGAGAAAATGGTTTCATTTTTATGAGATTTTGATAAAAAATTAACAATAATTTAGAGAGATTATTTAAAAGCATAATATCAGTTATAAATATAGTTAAAGAAACATCTAATTTTAGTAAAAGTTGTATTTTTGAAAAATATTTTGACTAACCTATTAGGGGATTAAAAGCAATAATGGATAAATTTTCATTTTTAAACGCAGCACACACAGCATATTTTGCTGATTTATACGAGCAATATCTAGAAAACCCAGACGCCGTTGAGCCAAGTTGGAGAGCTTTTTTTCAAGGCTATGATTTTGGAAGTGAAAATTATGGTTTAGATGGAGAGATTATCGAAGGTGTTTCTACTCAAATCCCAGAACACGTTCAAAAAGAGTTTAACGTTGTTAAGTTAATTGATGGCTACAGAATCCGTGGACATTTATTTACAGATACCAACCCTGTAAGAGAACGTAGAACGTATACACCAACTTTAGATATTAGTAATTTTGGACTCTCTGAAAGGGATTTAGATACTGTTTTTAATGCAGGTGATATTCTTGGAGTAGGAGCCAAATCGCTACGAGAA
Source organism: uncultured Algibacter sp. (assembly GCF_947490405.1). Classification (GTDB taxonomy): domain Bacteria; phylum Bacteroidota; class Bacteroidia; order Flavobacteriales; family Flavobacteriaceae; genus Algibacter_B. The sequence goes on from NZ_CANLGU010000002.1 coordinate 443,609, forward strand.
ATTATAGCACATTTAGAGCGTATTTATTGTGCATCCATTGGGGTGGAATATATGTATTTACGAAATCCTGAAGTAATTAAGTGGTGGCAAGAACAATTAAATGAGAATGATAATCACCCTAATTATTCGCCAGAAACTAAGAAATACATTTTATCTAAATTAAACCAAGCGGTTCATTTCGAAAATTTTTTGCAAACTAAATATGTTGGGCAAAAACGATTTTCTCTGGAAGGTGGCGAGTCTCTAATTCCAGCAATTAGTAATGTGTTGTTTTATGCTGTTGAAAAGTATGGTGTAAAAGAATGTGTTTTAGGGATGGCCCATAGGGGGCGTTTAAGTACTCTAGTAAATATTTTTAGAAAGCCTTTAAATGAATTGTTTAGTGAATTTGATGGAAAGGATTTTGAAGATGAAAATATTGATGGAGACGTTAAATATCATTTAGGTTTAACACTAGATAAAACATACCAAAACGGTAAAAATATTAAAATGAATCTGGTTCCAAACCCATCACATTTGGAAACAGTTGCTCCAGTTGCTGAGGGCATTACGCGAGCAAAAATAGATAATGATTATGATGGTGATGACTCTAAAATTATTCCAATAATTGTACATGGAGATGCTGCAGTTGCTGGACAAGGTGTTGTTTATGAAGTAGCACAAATGAGTCAGTTAAATGGATATAAAACGGGGGGAACCATTCATATTGTAGTTAACAATCAGATTGGATTTACCACAAATTATCTAGATGCTCGTTCAAGTACATACTGTACTGATGTGGCTAAAGTTACATTGTCTCCTGTAATGCATGTAAATGCAGATGATGCCGAAGCAGTTGTTCATGCTGTTGAAATGGCTTTGGAATATAGAATGCGTTATAAAAAAGATGTGTATATAGACTTGTTAGGTTATAGAAAGTATGGACATAATGAAGGAGATGAACCAAGGTTTACTCAACCCAAACTTTATAAGAATATTTCGAAACATTCGAATCCTTTCAAAATATATTCTGATAAACTGATTTCTGAAAACACTATTGATAAAGTGTATTCGGATAAAATTATAAAAGAATTCAAAGAAACTTTAGAAAGAGAATATTCGAAATCAAAAGAGGCAGAATCTTCAAAGGTTAGGGAATTTATGCAAGAGCGTTGGAAAGGCTTTGAGCGCAAGGGTGTCGATGCTATGCTTAAAACGGAAGATACAACCTATTCTGAAGATAATCTTAAACACATTTCTAAAGTAGTTTCTACAGTGCCTGATGGTGTTAAGTTTTTGCGTAAGGCAGAAAGAATACTTCAAGGACGAGCTAAAATGGTTTTTGAAACTGATACTTTAGATTGGGGTATGGCAGAGACTTTGGCTTATGGAAGTTTAATGGAAGAAGGTTTTAATGTACGTATATCTGGACAGGATGTAGAACGCGGAACATTTAGTCATAGACATGCTATTTTACGTGATGAAATTTCCGAAGAACGTATAAATCTGTTAAATACAAATCCAAATAATAAGGGCGAAATGTCAATTTTCAATTCGTTTTTATCAGAATATGGAGTTTTAGGTTTTGATTATGGTTACGCCATGGCAAATCCAAATACGCTTACTATTTGGGAAGCACAGTTTGGAGATTTTAGTAACGGTGCACAAATTATTTTCGATCAGTATTTATCGGCTGCTGAAGATAAATGGAAGTCTCAAAACGGTATCGTAGTTCTATTACCTCATGGATATGAGGGGCAAGGGTCTGAGCATTCTTCTGCAAGAATGGAACGGTATTTACAACTTTGTGGTAAGGATAATATGATAGTAGCAGATTGTACTACACCAGCCAACTTTTTCCACTTGTTACGCCGTCAAATGAAACGTGATTTCAGGAAACCTTTAGTGGTTTTTACACCTAAAAGTCTATTGCGTCATCCAAAGGCTGTTTCTACAATAAACGACTTAGCAACTGGACAATTCCAAGAAGTTATCGATGATTCTATTAACCCAGAAAAGGTTAAGAAATTAGTATTATGCACAGGTAAATTTTATTATGAACTGTTAGCAGAAAGAGAAGATTTGAATAGAGAAGATGTTGCATTAGTAAGAATTGAGCAACTATTTCCACTTCATCTTGAAAAAATTCAAGAAATAATTGATAGATATCCAAACGTTGAAAATTATGTTTGGGCTCAAGAAGAACCAGAAAATATGGGTGCTTGGAGCTATATGTTACAACGTATGAATTTAGTAAAGCTTGAGGTTTGCTCTAGGGCGTTTAGTTCTGTTCCTGCACCGGGATCGAGTACACGAGATAAAAGAAGACAAAGACGTGTTATTGACGCTGTTTTTAACACCAAAAATTAAAATTAAGATACATTAAAATTATAGACAATGATTTTAGAAATGAAAGTGCCTTCACCAGGTGAATCAATCACAGAAGTTGAAATAGCAGAATGGTTGGTTGAAAATGGGGATTATGTAGAAAAAGATCAAGCTATTGCTGAGGTTGATAGTGATAAAGCAACCCTTGAATTACCTGCTGAAGCTAGTGGAATTATAACGCTTAAAGCTGAGGAAGGAGATGCAGTAGATGTTGGAGCAGTAGTGTGTTTGATTGATACAAGTGCTGAAAAACCTGAAGGGGGTGAAGCACCAGAGCAAGAGAAAAAAGCAGAGGTTTCTAAGACTGAAGCTTCAAAACCGGTGTCTTCTGAAACTAAAACTTATGCTACAGGTACTGCAAGTCCTGCTGCAAAAAAGATTTTATCTGAAAAAGGAATGGATGCTAGCACTGTTTCTGGAACAGGTAAAGATGGTCGAGTTACTAAAGACGACGCTATAAAAGCTGTGCCATCTATGGGAACACCTACAGGAGGAAACAGAGGGACTTCAAGAAGTAAAATGTCAATGTTACGTCGTAAAGTGGCAGAAAGACTAGTTGAAGCGAAAAATACAACGGCTATGTTAACTACTTTCAATGAAGTAGATATGTCTCCAATCTTTGCTTTACGTACTGAATACAAAGAAACATTTAAAGCAAAGCATGGTGTTAGTTTAGGGTTTATGAGTTTCTTTACATTAGCTGTTGTAAGAGCATTAAAAATGTATCCAGCTGTTAATTCTATGATAGATGGTAAAGAAATGCTTTCTTATGATTTTTGTGATATTAGTATTGCTGTTTCTGGACCAAAAGGACTTATGGTACCAGTAATTAGAAATGCAGAAAATTTAAGCTTTAGAGGTGTGGAGTCTGAAGTTAAGCGTTTAGCAATTAGGGCTAGAGAAGGAGAAATAACAGTTGATGAAATGACAGGAGGAACTTTCACAATTACAAATGGAGGCGTTTTTGGAAGTATGTTGTCTACACCAATAATAAACCCGCCTCAAAGTGGGATTTTGGGGATGCATAATATCGTTGAACGTCCTGTTGCAATTAATGGGAAGGTTGAAATAAGGCCAATAATGTACGTAGCTTTATCTTATGACCATAGAATTATTGATGGTAAAGAAAGTGTTGGGTTTTTGGTAGCAGTTAAAGAAGCTCTTGAAAATCCAGTGGAGTTATTAATGGATAATGATGTTAAAAAGGCATTAGAATTGTAGTGTAATCTATAAGTATCAAACTAAAAAAGGTGTTACATTTTTATGTAACACCTTTTTTAGTTCCAGTTTTGAGGCACTCTAGACTAACTAAATAAAACACATAACAATATTTACTGCGATAACGATAACAACTAAAATTGACAATCCTATAATAAAGTATTTATTTAGAGTGTTGTTCTCTTTTTCCATTTCGGCTTTAAGCATGATTTTTGTTTTAAAAAATTTGTTTAAAAACTCTGCACCATTACAGTGCAGAGTATCTAAAAAATTCTCTCTCAAAAGAATTAATTAATAGCACTGTAAAAATAAGATGCATTAATTAAAAAAAAAATACGCACTTGTACGTATTTTTATAATTGTTAGTAAGAGAGATGAATCTATAAAAAACGAAAACTCTAAATCATTACAATTTAGAGTTTTCTATAATTCTCCCTAAGAACTAATTAATAGCACTGTAAAGATAGAATATATAAATGATACAATAAATACGTACATCTACGTATTTTATACGCAACTACAAAAAGTCTTTGTTTAAGTTGGCCCAAATAGAAAGAGATGTGGGTTTGTTGTCAAGCTCTAGCTTATGCACAATATTACTTCTATGTTTATCTACTGTTCTAACAGAAATTGATAATTCATCTGCAATATCTTGACTCGTTTTACTCTCAGAGATAAGTTTTATAATTCTCAATTCAGATTTTGTAAGCATATCCAAAGCATCAGGCTTTTTATCAATAGTGCTTGCATTTAAATAAGATGCTATTTCTTCACTAAAATAAGGTTTACCATTTACGACCTGACTAATGCAAGTCTCAATCTCTTCAATAGCAAATTCTTTTAAAATGTAACCGTAAACATCAAATTCTTGGGCTTTATCGTAAAGTTCTTCTTCTTTGTCAAAAGTAATAAGGATAACCTTTGTTGGTAAGTCATTTTTTTTGCAGGCCTCAGCAATTTCCAATCCAGTTTTATAAGGCATTCTTATGTCAAGAATAGCAATTTCTGGTTTTAATTTAACAATCAAATTATAAGCAGCCTTACCATCTTCTGCACTACCAATTATATTGTATCCTTTTGAGGTTAAAAAATCAGTTAGTCCACGTAACATAAGTGGGTGGTCATCAGCTATAACAATAGATGTATTCATTTAATTTAGGAGAGAGATAGGGTTTACTATTAATTTTATAACTTTAAATATAGATATTTCTTTTCATAATCTATAATGGCTTTTCCTTTTTTTAAAATGTCTGCGCCTATAATCCCATCAACAGGTTTGGAGTTATGATTAACAAGCGCGGTATTAACATGGGTAAGATTAAATAAAACTAAAACAATTTTGTTGTTAGACCATTTACCTATTTTAACTTTATTTTTTTTTGCTGTTTTAGTATCCATATTTGTAGCGCCAGCGCCAGCAGCCTTAATCAAAGAATCTTCTGCATTAAGTTTAAACGTTTCTATACCTTCAAAACCAACGCAAGAACTTGATGCTCCAGTATCCAAAATGAAATTACCTCTTACACCATTAATGGTGGCTTTAATTTCAAAATGATTCGTTTTGGTAAACTTTAATTTTATTTTAGTGTATCCTTTCTTATCAAGAAATTCTTTCAACGTTTCCATCTTAATAGATTTTAAACAAATATAGTCCTATAAAACAATTATTTTTACAGAATAGTATAACCAAAACCTTTCACTTTGATAATTACGGATACACATACTCATTTATACAGCGAAGCATTTGATAAAGATAGAGATGAAATGATTGCAAGAGCTATGGAACAGGGTGTTTCAAGATTTTTTGTTCCAGCCATAGATTCTACATATACCAATGCCATGTTTAAGCTTGAAGAAGATTATCCAGAATCTATTTTCTTGATGATGGGTTTGCATCCAACACATGTAAAAGATGATTATGAAGAAGAATTAAAGCATGTTGAAAATATGCTGGAAGAACGAAAATTTTATGCTGTTGGTGAAATAGGTATTGATTTATATTGGGATAAATCTACTTTAGAGATCCAAATTAAGGCTTTTAGGCATCAAATAAAGTTAGCAAAGCTATATAATTTACCAATTGTAATTCATTGTAGAGAAGCATTTGATGAGATTTTTGAAGTCTTAGAAACCGAAAATGATGATAACTTGTTTGGAATATTTCATTGTTTTACAGGATCTTTAGAACAAGCATACCAAGCGATGTCCTATAATATGAAATTAGGTATAGGTGGTGTAGCAACATTTAAAAACGGAAAGATTGACGCCTTTTTAAATAAAATTGATTTAAAACATATTGTCTTAGAAACCGACTCGCCATATCTATCTCCAGTACCATACAGAGGTAAAAGAAATGAGAGTGCTTATTTAGTAAACGTTCTTGAAAAGCTTTCTGAGATATATAATGTATCTAAAGAAACGATAGCAAAAATAACAACACAGAATTCTAAAGATATTTTTAAAATCTAAAGTATGGGAAAATCTAAAACTAGAATAATACTCATATATACTGGTGGAACTATTGGTATGGTAAAAGACTTTAAAACGAATTCTTTAAAAGCATTTAATTTTAAAAATCTTTTAGATAGAATCCCAGAACTACAACTCTTAGAATGTGATATTCATACAGTTTCTTTAAAGAAACCAATAGATTCTAGTAATATGAATCCGAGTTATTGGCTTCAAATTGCAGAAATTATTGAATCTAATTATCAAAAATTTGATGGCTTTGTTGTATTACACGGAAGCGATACGATGAGTTACACAGCCTCGGCTTTAAGTTTTATGCTTGATAACTTAGCTAAACCTGTAGTTTTTACAGGGTCGCAATTACCAATAGGAGATTTACGAACCGATGCAAAGGAAAATTTAATTACTTCAATTCAAGTGGCATCAATGCAAGATAAAGGGAAGCCTGTTGTTAAAGAAGTTTGTCTTTATTTTGAATATAAATTGTACCGAGGAAACCGAACAACTAAATTAAATGCTGAAAATTTTCAAGCATTTGCTTCTTTAAACTATCCTGATTTAGCAGAGTCTGGAGTTCATTTAAAAGTGAACCATGAGTATTTATTTAAACCAAACCTTAGAAAGAAATTCAAAGTAAATAAAGTTTTAAATGAAAACATTGCTGTAGTCAAATTGTATCCAGGAATTACAGAGTCTGTTTTAAAAAGTATTTTTGAAACCTCTAATTTGAAGGCAGTGATAATTGAAACTTATGGAGCTGGGAATTGCACTACTGAATCATGGTTTATTGATATTTTAAAAAAATATATTTTTAAAGGAGTACATATTATAAATATCACACAATGTGCTGGTGGAAGTGTTATGATGGGACATTATGAAACTAGTAGTTTGTTAAAAAAAATAGGTGTTATCTCAGGTAAGGATATAACAACCGAAGCAGCAGTTGGCAAATTGATGTTTTTATTAGGACAAAATATTCCTGCTAAAACCTTCAAAACCATATATGAAAAACCCTTGCGAGGAGAAATGAATTAAAATTAACTCTTAAAATTTTAGCCTTCAAAGTTTTTTTTGTTATTTGAACCCCTGTAATTAATAAAATTAAATACAGAGAGGTGGCCGAGTGGCTTAAGGCGCATGCTTGGAAAGCGTGTATGCGTTAATAGCGTATCGAGGGTTCGAATCCCTTCCTCTCTGCTGTTATTTTTTATTTTTAATTGCTTTTTTTTTATATCTTTAACACTTTAACTAATAAAATTAAGATCGAGAACATGAAAAGATTATTTTCTATCCTTGCCATAACAGTAATGGTGGCATTCGGAACAGCTAATGCAACTACAATTGCTAACACTAGTACAGCCGTAACAACAGTTACAACAATGACTCAAGATGATGCAGCTCCTGCTGAAGAACTTGGATTTCATCAAGAATTAAAAAAGCGTTTTATTGAAGGAGGTCCTGGCTTCATGGGTATAGTATTATTATGTTTAATTCTAGGTTTAGCAATAGCTATTGAAAGAATTATCTTTTTAAATTTATCTACTACAAACACAAAAAAATTAACTCAAGATGTAGAAGACGCATTGTCTTCTGGAGGTGTTGAAGCTGCTAAAGAAGTTTGTAGAAATACTAAAGGTCCTATCGCATCTATTTATTACCAAGGATTAGATAGAGCGGATGAGAGTGTTGAAGCTGCTGAAAAAGCTGTTGTAGCATACGGTGGTGTACAAATGGGACAGTTAGAGAAAAACGTATCATGGATTTCTTTATTTATCGCTTTAGCACCAATGCTTGGTTTCATGGGTACGGTAATCGGTATGATTCAAGCCTTTGATAAGATTGAGGCAGCTGGAGATATGCAACCATCACTTGTTGCTGGAGGTATTAAAGTAGCACTTTTAACTACGGTATTTGGTCTTGTAGTAGCTATTATACTTCAAATTTTTTATAATTACATTATTGCTAAAATTGATAGCATAGTTAACAACATGGAAGATGCTTCTATAACGTTAATGGATCTATTAATTAGACACAAAAAGTAATAATTTAAAAAATAAAAAATTATGGGTTTACATAAAATTTTAAAAATTGTAGCTTTTGCTTTAGCTATTATTGGTGCGATTTTTGCGCTAATGATTATGGCTGGAGATGAAGATACAGCTCAGAATATGAGTAGTTATATGCTATTTATAGCCTATGTAGTTTTAGGTATAGTATTGTTGTTAGTTGTTTTGTTTGTTATCAAAGGCTTATTTGCTGGTGATATTAAAAAGACATTAATGACAGTTGGTGCGTTTGCAGCAGTAATCATTATATCTTATGTTATTTCGTCTGGAACAGATTTAGATTTGAAACCTTTTACAGATAAAGGAGCTGATGTCACTACCGCAACTTCTAAAAATGTAGGAGCTGGTTTATATGCTTTTTATATACTAGCAGCAGTAGCAATTGGCTCAATGTTATATGGAGGAGCTAAAAAAATGTTTAATAAATAAATTATGGCAAAAAGAGCAGCACCAGAAGTAAATGCAGGCTCAATGGCCGATATTGCTTTCTTATTATTAATATTCTTTCTTGTAACTACTACTATTGAAGTAGATTCTGGAATTAATAGAAAACTTCCTCCTATGGAAGAATCTGAAGAGGATGTCATCATCAAACAGAAAAATATTTTTACTGTTTTGTTAAATGGTAAAGATCAATTACTTGTTGAAGATGAACTTATGGAACTTAAGGATTTAAGAGCAGCAGCCAAAGAGTTTTTAGATAATGGTGGGGATAAATCTTGTGATTATTGCAAGGGGAAAAAAGACCCAGCTTCATCAGATAATCCTGATAAAGCCATTATTTCATTGAAGAACGAACGTGAAACATCTTATAAACAATATATCGCAGTACAGAACGAATTAGTTGCTGCATACAACGATTTAAGAGATGCTAGAGCATTATCCCTTTACGGTAAACCATTTACCGAGATGGAGGCAAATTACAAAGATGTTAATTGGCCTGGGAATAAAGACGCGCTTAAGAAGAAAATCGATCAGATAAAGATAGATTATCCTCAAAAGCTTTCAGAAGTACAATAGATTAAAATTTAACATTTATTAAATATGTCTAAATTTAAAAAGAAAAAAGGTGGTGAAATACCTGCTGTAAATACTGCTGCATTGCCAGATATCGTATTCATGTTATTATTCTTTTTTATGGTGGCCACAGTAATGAGGCAAAATACTTTGAAAATTGAAAATAACTTGCCTTTTGCGGATCAAGTTGAAAAACTTGACAAGAAAGATTTGGTAATGTATATTTATGCTGGTAAACCAAGTCAAAATTACAAGCAGTTTGGTTCTGTAGCTAGAATTCAACTTAATGATGATTTTGCCAGTGTGAAAGATATAGCATCTTTCATTGCGCAAGAACGTGCCTCCAAGCGTGAAGAATTGGTTCCATTTCTTACTACAGCCTTAAAGGTTGATAGTGATGCAAATATGGGATTAATAGGAGATATTAAGCAAGAACTACGTAAGGTTAATGCACTTAAGATAAATTACACAACTAAGAAGGGTAGTGTGTTTACAGGACAATAACTTTACTTTCTTAATTTTATATAAAGGCGTTTTGAAATTTCAAAACGCCTTTTACTTTTTAGCGAAGTTCACAATTTTAATTTATTATTGTGGTTTTATAATATTTATACTTTAATTAATATCAGTTTTGATGAGACATCTATTTTTTGTTTTGTTCTGCTTATCTAGTATTATGCATGGTATTGCTCAAGAAGAAACCAGTAAAGAAGTTGATTCACTTTATAAAGAAGATCAGCTTTATGCCGGTATAACTTATAATTTATTGGGCAAGAGAGGTGATAATATAGATCAGAGTGGTTTTTCATTAGGGTTTCATTTAGGGTTTATTAAAGATATGCCTATAAATAAAAATAGAAATTTAGCTATTGGTATAGGACTTGGTTATTCTGCAAATTCTTATAATCAAGATTTATTTATTAACCAGAATGACACAGGTGATTTTCTTTATACTATTTTAGAGGACAGTGAAACCTATTCTAAAAATAAATTTTCTACACATTTGATAGAAATACCTTTAGAGTTTAGATGGAGAACATCTACACCATCGGAGTATAATTTTTGGCGTATTTATGCTGGAATTAAATTGGGTTATACATTAATTAATACTTCTAAATACGAAGGTGATTTAGGGCGTATCAAGTTCACGAGCAATAATGATTTTAATAGGTTTCAGTATGGACTTACTTTAAGTGCTGGATATAACACTTGGAATGTGCATGTGTATTATGGATTGAATCCAATATTAAAAGAAGATGCGGAAATAGATGGACAGCATTTGGATTTTAATGCGGTTAAAATAGGACTCATGTTCTATGTTCTATAACAACCAATAGTTTACTAAAATTAATTGTGGAATTAAACCTATAAAAACACCCATGATTAATTCTTTATAGGTGTGGGCTTTTAAATGTAGTCTTGATGTTGCAATAGCTCCTATTATTATCGACATTAATGCAAGTGTTCCATTAATATTTATGCTAAAATGAATACTTATAGCTATAAAAAACATAAATAAACCAGAGATCCCTATCATATGGATACTTGCTTTAAATTTCATTATTGCTAGCAGCAAACAAGCCATGTTAGATAGTAATACCCCTACAAAGAAAAAATAAAGTTCTATAGCTTGCGAAGGCGTTAAAATTCGTTGTAAAACAATTAGAATAATAATACCATTGAGGATTAGAGGGTAAATACGCTCTTTGGTTGTATCAAGATTTAGAGTGCTAACTAAGCCAAGGGTTTTTAGAAGAAAATATAATAAAATTGGTAGAATTATAGTTAATATAAAAAGTGAAACTACTTTTGCTTGAATAACTTCTATTGGAAAATAACGTGGAGATTTTGCAAAATAAAAAACAACTCCTAGTAACGGCATTATTAATGGATGAAAAATATATGAGATACTCTTTAGTAGTTTATCCATTATATTTTCTTACGTAAACGTGCCACAGGAATGTCTAGTTGCTCTCTATATTTAGCTACTGTACGTCGTGCAATAGGATAACCTTTTTCTTTTAATATAGCAGCTAAATTCTCGTCTGTTAAAGGTTTTTTCTTATTCTCTTCTTCAACTACACTTTCTAGGATTTTCTTTATTTCTCTGGTAGAAACGTCTTCTCCTTGATCATTTTTCATAGATTCAGAAAAGAACTCTTTTATTAATTTAGTACCATAGGGTGTATCTACATATTTACTATTGGCAACCCTTGAAACGGTAGAAACATCCATATTGATTTCATCGGCAATATCCTTAAGAATCATGGGTTTTAAATTACGTTCATCTCCAGTCAAAAAATATTCTTTTTGATAATGCATGATGGCGCTCATAGTTACAAATAAAGTTTGTTGACGCTGTTTAATAGCTTCAATGAACCATTTAGCAGCATCTAGCTTTTGTTTGATGAATAATACGGCATCCTTTTGCGATTTAGATTTGTCTTTAGAATCCTTATAACCTTTAAGCATGTTGTTGTATTCTCTAGATACATGTAACTCAGGAGCATTTCTTCCGTTTAGGGTTAACTCCAATTCACCATCAACAATTTTAATTGCAAAGTCTGGTACTACATGCTCCACAATTCGGTTATTTCCAGCATAAGAGCCACCAGGTTTTGGATTTAGGTGCTCTATTTCAGATATGGCATCTTTTAATTGAATTTCAGAAATATCAAATTTTTGAAGTAACTTTTTGTAATGCTTTTTTGTAAATTGATCAAAAGCATTATCAATAATATTAATTGCTAATTCTGTATCTACTGTTTTTTCTTTTCGGTGCAGTTGAATACTTAAACATTCTTGTAGATTTCTTGCACCTACACCAGCAGGATCTAATTGGTGTACAATTTTTAGAACTTTTTCTATGTTTTCTTCAGTTGTGTAGACGTTTTGAGTGAACGCCAAATCATCCATGATATCACTTAAATCACGTCTTATATAACCACTTTCATCAACGCTTCCAACCAAGAACTCAGCAATATCACGTTCTTCATCAGAAAGCCTGTAAGTGTTCAATTGATTTTTTAAATGTTGTGTAAACGAAGTTCCAGCTGCATAAGGCATTGTTTTTTCGTCATCATCGCTACTATAGTTATTGGCCTGAGTTCTATAGTCTGGAATTTCATCGTCACTTAAATACTCATCAACATTGATGTCTTCTGCATTTATAGATTCGTTATCATCAAAATCATCTGTTGTATTGTCAAAATCAGAATCCAAGTCATCTTTACTCTCTTCTTTTCCTCCTTCTAGGGCTGGATTCTCTTCTAATTCTTGCTTTAAACGTTGCTCAAAAGCTTGTGTGGGCAGCTGTATCAATTTCATTAATTGAATTTGCTGCGGCGATAGCTTTTGTGATAATTTAAACTGTAAATGTTGTTTAAGCATGTGGTTTATTCAGGTTGTTACTCAAAGATATAAAAAGGGATTAGTATACCAAAGTCATACCAAAAGCTCTATTTTTAAAACTATTTTTAAAATTCAGCGTTTTGAGGTGTTCTTGGGTAAGGGATTACGTCTCTGATATTACTCATTCCTGTCGCAAACATCACTAAACGTTCAAATCCTAAGCCGAAGCCAGAGTGTACCGCAGTTCCAAATTTACGTAAATCTAGATACCACCAAAGCTCTTCTTCAGGAATATTTATGGCAGCCATTTTTTCTTTTAAAACATCTAAGCGTTCCTCACGTTGTGCGCCACCAACTATTTCTCCTATTCCAGGGAAAAGTATATCCATAGCACGTACCGTTTTTCCGTCTTCATTTAAACGCATATAAAAAGCTTTAATGTTAGCTGGATAATCAAATAAAATAACAGGGCATTTAAAGTGTTTTTCTACGAGAAAACGCTCATGTTCACTTTGTAAATCTGTTCCCCATTCGTTAATGGGGTATTTGAATTTCTTTTTCTTATTAGGCTTAGAATTTCTAAGAATATCAATAGCTTCAGTGTAACTAACACGTTTGAAATTATTATCAGTTACAAAATTCAATTTCTCAATTAAATTCATGGGGCTTCGTTCAGCTTGAGGTTTAGTTTTTTCTTCATTTTGAAGACGTTGATCTAAAAATTCTAAATCTTCTCGATTATTATCCAAAACGTATTTGATGACTGATTTCATGAAATCTTCCGCTAAATCCATATTACCAGCTAAATCCATAAATGCAACTTCTGGTTCAATCATCCAGAATTCTGCTAAATGCCTTGAGGTATTTGAGTTCTCAGCTCTAAAGGTTGGTCCGAAGGTGTAAACTTTTCCTAGAGACATCGCATAGGTCTCAGCTTCTAATTGGCCAGAAACAGTTAGGTTAGTTTCTTTCCCAAAGAAATCTTGCGAATAATCTATATTACCAGAATCATCAACAGGTGAATTTTTGATATCTAAATTGGTTACTTGAAACATTTCCCCGGCACCTTCTGCGTCACTGCCTGTAATAATTGGTGCATGCATGTAGTAAAATCCATTATCATTAAAATATTTATGGATGGCAAAAGATAGAGCAGAGCGTAATCGCATCACTGCACTAAACGTATTAGTTCTTGTGCGTAAATGTGCATTTTCTCTAAGAAACTCAAACGAATGTTTTTTCGGTTGAATAGGGTATGTTTCGGGGTCAGAATCTCCTAAAATGTATAATTCATCAACTTGAATTTCAACTTTTTGACCTTTGCCTTGACTTTCAATAAGCTTGCCTTTTACATGAATTGCTGCACCAGTCGTTATTCTTTTTAATAACGCTTCATCAAAATTTTCAAAATCAACAACACATTGAATATTATTGATTGTAGATCCATCATTTAAAGCAATAAATCGGTTTGCCCTAAAGGTTCTTACCCAACCTTTAATTTCTACATCAGGTATGATAATATCTTCTGATAATAATTCTGAAACAGTTTTCAAAGTCACACATATTTAAAAATTCATAGTGTAAATATAACGGTTTCAATGCTCATAATTTAATTTCTAAAATCCAAAATTTTTCAGAGTTTGAAATTTATTAAGAGTAGAATTTAACCTTCCTCCTCTTCCTCAGGAATAATGTTTATTGAAGGTTTTCTAAGCACTTGCTTGTTGGCAATACTTCGCTCTAAAGAAAGGAGTAGAGAAGGTAAAAGTAGTAGGTTTGATAACATGGCGAAAAGTAAAGTTGCTGAAACTAATGCTCCTAAAGCCACTGTACCACCGAAACTAGATATGGTAAATACTGAAAACCCAAAAAACAAGACAATAGAGGTATAAAACATACTTACACCAGTTTCTTTTAAAGCACCGTACACAGATACTTTGATTTTCCAGTTATTAGCTTGAAGTTCCTGTCTATATTTTGCTAAAAAGTGAATGGTATCATCTACGGATATACCAAAAGCGATACTAAAAACTAGAATAGTTGAAGGTTTTATAGGCACTCCCAGATAACCCATTAAACCTGCTGTAACCAATAGCGGTAATAAATTTGGAATAAGAGAAATAATAATCATTCGTCCAGACCTAAACATATATGCCATAAATAAAGCGATTAAAATAATGGCTAATGATAGAGAAATCACGAGGTTTTTTACTAAGTATTTGGTGCCTTTTTGAAATACTAAGGCTTTACCTGTCATGGTTATATCATAACGTTCTTTAGGAAAAACTTTATCTATTTTGGTTTGAAGATTTTCTTCAATGCGCTCCATTTTATCAGTGCCAATATCCTTCATAAAAGTCGTTATACGAGCGTATTGCCCAGTACTATCTACAAAATTATTCAGCAAATCTATATTTGAAGATGAATTTTTGGCATAAGATAGAATAAAACTGTTTTCTTGTGAAGTAGGTAATTGATAAAATTTAGTATTACCATTATAATAGGCTTGCTTAGAATATTTAACTAACCCAACAATTGAAACGGGTTTTGAAAGCTCTGGCGTTTCTATAATCAAATCTTCAAGCGCGTCCATTCTTTTAAGCGTTGAAAGCTTCATGACACCTTTTTTTCGCTTAGTATCTACCATAATTTCTAATGGCATAATACCATTAAACTCGTCTTCAAAAAACCGAATATCATTTACAAAATCAGATTCTTGGGGCATATCCTCAATTAAACTACCTGAGATTTTTATTTGATATATACCAATGATACTAACTACCAAAAGAATTATTGATGTAATATAAATAGCAATACGTTTTTTCTTTACCATAAGTTCCATCCAATTTACAAAACCACCAATCCAGCGCTTGTTAAGGTGCTCTAAATGACGATCTTTTGGGAATGGCATGAAGCTGTAAATAATTGGAATAATCAATAAACATAAAATAAAAATGGCTAAAATGCTTAATGAAGCTACAACACCAAATTCTTTTAAAAGTTTACTTTCTGTAAGTATAAATGTTGCAAAACCAGAAGCGGTAGTTACATTAGTCATTAAGGTAGCATTACCAATTTTTGTAATAACCCGTTGTAAAGATTTTACTTTATTCCCATGTAACTTTACTTCGTGCTGATATTTATTAATTAAGAAAATACAGTTTGGTATTCCAATTACTATAATAAGTGGTGGTATTAAAGCTGTTAAAACCGTTATTTCATAATTTAAGAATCCTATAATTCCTAGTGTCCACATAACACCAATACAAACCACAATCATAGAAATAAAAGTGGCTCTAAATGATCTAAAAAAGAAAAAGAAAATAACTGATGTTACCAATAAAGCTGCTAAAATGAAGGTGCTTATTTCATCAACAATGTTTTGAGAATTTAAGGTTCTGATATATGGCATTCCAGAAATACGCACATCCATACTATATTTGCTTTCAAAAGCTTCGATCTCTGGTATTAATATATTAACAACAAAGTCTTTTCTTGCTGAAGTGTTTACAATATCTTTCTTTAAATAAAGCGCAGAGCGTATTGTTTTTGTTTCCTTATTAAATAGAAAATTATCATAGAATGGATACTTCTTGAAAAGCTCGCTTTGTAAGATGCTTATTTGTGATAACGAGGTAATTGAATCTTTAATAAAAGGCTCTAATTTAAACCTTTCATTTTCAGTGTCCTTTATTAGTTTTTGAAGATCTTTTATTGAAATAACAGTTTCAATAGCCGCGTCATTTTTAAAATTTTCTGAAAGTTTATTCCAAGCATTTAATTTTTCAACTGAGAATAGTGTACTGTCTTTAACTCCTAAAACAATCAAATTACCTTCTTCTCCAAAAGTTTTTAAAAAGTCATTGTAAATAATATTTATTTCGTGATCATCTGGAAGTAAGTTGGCTTCCGTGTAGGTAAAACGCATGTTTTCCCATTTCTGTGCTAATAGAAAAGTTGCAATTAGAATACTGAGAAGAATCACGATTTTATTACGTAAAATCAGTCTTGCAGTAACGTCCCAAAAGTCCTTAGAAAAAAGTTTAAACATGCCTTAGTTAAAAGATGCGCAAAGGTAGAAAAAACAAGTATAATACCTCATAATGAGACGTTAAATGTAAATTTAAATGCAATATTATCTTCAAAGTTTGGTAAATGATATGCACCATAGCGATACGTAAAGCTTAAACCAAAACCAAAGAGTAGTTTATTCAGTTCAAAACCAGATTCTGTATATCCTTTTTTTAACGAACCGAATGAAATATTTTGATGTCTCTCAGGGCTATTCATATCTCCAACAGCATACCGAGTTATTAAGACCATTTGCGGTTTATATCTTGCAGAGATACTAAAAGGTTTTAAATAATGCTTCAGTTGAAATGTGGCAAATTTATCTGAAAAGAATTCATTGAAATACATCGTCTCAAAACTATTTAGGCCAGCCACAGAAAAGCGTTGTAGTATCGTTTCTTTGGTGATGTTATTGGGGTATGCGTGGTACAAATGAGTCAAAGGTGTATTGCCTCGGGCAATTCCTGAAACCACAGTTATTTCTGAAAACGCATCGTTCTCATTTCCTATTTTATGAATAGCTCTAAAATCTAATTTAGAAAAACCAAAATTACTTCCTAAAACATCATTAAAAAATTTTGAATACTGAAGCGTAAATTTAGGATAACCATCTTCTATTTCCTCGGTATTTTTATTTGAGACTTTAAACGTGTTAAATGGATTCCATTGAAGTCCTATTTTTGTACTACTTAAATGAAAAGAACTTATACTTTCACCATCAGAAATAAAGTTATAGCTGTAAGTAGGGTTTACGTTGCTTACTGAGAATTCTGTTTTAGAAAGTAATTTAGGGGTTATTCTGTGTTCTAAACTTAATGATTTTGTGATGTGTTTATGGAATAAGTCGATATTTAATAAGCGAGGTTCAAAGAATTGAAAAAACCGTTTGTCAGTTAAGAATTTTGTGCTCCCTGTTTCTTGTAAATCATCTGTATAAGATAAATTGATCCAAGTGTTCGATTTATCGGATAATCTAAATCCACCGCCTATACTATATTTAAAGCGGTGGTCTTTGAAACCATATACTACATAACTATTAAATCTATATTTTTTTGAAAAAGCTTCGTTTGTAAGGCCACCAATACCTGTTCTAATTCCTTCGTATTGGTTAAACTTTATAAGGTATCTTAAATCTGCGTTGAAGTATTTTGAGGGTAAAAATCCGTTTCCCAGACTCTTAAGTAATTCTTTCTTTTTTATAGAGTCTTGTTTAGGTTCTAAGTGTTTTTTATGATATGATTGCGCTTGCAAAATAGTAGCACACATTAAAAAAAAGAAAGTATAATAACGCTTAACCATTTGCAAGAAATCCAGAAACTAGAAAATTTATATAAAAAAAGCGACATTTTAGTCGCTTTATAAGTTATACGGTCATGATTTCTTTTTCTTTATTATCGAAAAGTTCATCAACAATTTTAACGTGATTATCTGTTATTTGTTGTATATCAATTTCAGCATTTTTCTTTAAATCTTCAGAGATGTCATCGTTCTTTTTGATATCATTCATGGCATCTTTACGAGCACTTCTGATGCTTACTTTAGCATCTTCGGTTTCTGCCTTGGCTTGTTTAGCCAAATCTCTACGGCGCTCTTCTGTTAATGGCGGTACATTTATAATTATAGTTTCTCCATTATTCATTGGGTTAAAACCTAAGTTTGCATAGGCAATACCACGTTCAATTTCTTGAAGCATGCTTTTTTCCCATGGTTGAACGGTAATGGTTCTGCCATCAGGAGTATTAACATTAGCCACTTGACTGAGTGGTGTTTGAGTGCCATAATAATCGACCATAACACTTCCTAACATAGCAGGACTTGCTTTACCTGCTCTAATGTTTAAAAATTGTTTTTTAAGATGAGCAATAGCGTTGTCCATTGCCTCTTTTGTGGTATCTAATATAAATTGTATGTCTTCGTTCATTGTCTTAAACTTTTATTTCAAATTATATATACGTATCCAAAAACTACGCCAATTATTATACGTTTACAACAGTTCCAATATTTTCACCTGAAACCACTTTGAGTAAATTACCTTTTTTATTCATATCAAAAACTATAATAGGTAGCTTATTTTCTTGACTTAATGTGAAAGCTGTTGTATCCATTACTTTTAATCCTTTTCTTAAAACATCATCAAAAGAAATAGAATTAAATTTAATAGCTGTAGTATCTTTTTCAGGGTCTGTATTGTAAATACCATCAACACGTGTTCCTTTTAAAATAACATCAGCTTCAATTTCTATAGCCCTTAAAACAGCTGCAGAATCTGTGGTGAAATAAGGGTTTCCTGTACCACCACCAAAAATTACAACACGACCTTTTTCTAAATGACGCATCGCTTTTCTTCTAATAAAAGGCTCAGCAACTTCGTTTATTTTTATGGCTGTTTGTAATCGAGTTGGAATATCAGCATCTTCTAATGCGCCTTGTAAGGCTAAACCGTTAATAACAGTTGCAAGCATCCCCATGTGATCTCCTTGCACACGATCCATTCCTTTGCTAGCTCCAGCTAAGCCTCTAAAAATATTTCCACCACCAATGACTATGGCAACTTCTATACCTTTATTTGTAATAGTTTTTATGTCTTGGGCATATTCTGCTAATCGTTCAGGGTCTATACCGTATTGACGATTTCCCATTAAGGCTTCGCCTGATAATTTGAGGAGTATTCTTTTGTATTTCATTGTTTGCTAACTGAAGTTGTGCAAAACTACGTAATTTTTTTATTTTTTGAATTTTTATAATCCTAGAATTTAAGCATAAAAAAACCACTATTCTCAATTAGAATAGTGGTGTGATTTTTATTTTGTTTTCGCTTTCGCGGAAGTTTTATCCTACTGAAGCACGTTTGAAACCTGAGATTTCAACGTCTCCATAAGAAGAAACGTATTCAGCAACAGTTTTCTTTTCATCTTTAATAAACTTTTGGTCAAGTAAACATTGTTCTTGATCTAAAGTTGTATTATCAGAAATGAAACGTTCCATTTTACCTGGTAAAATTCTATCCCAGATTTGTTCTGGTTTACCTTCAGCTTTTAATTCAGCTTTTGCAGCTTCTTCAGCTTCAGCAATAACTTCAGGCGTTAATTGAGCCATAGAAATATATTTAGGAACATTTTTTAGAGTTTTCCCTAAACGTCCTAATTCAATATTGTCTTTTTCAATAACAGCAATTCTAGCTTCAGTTTCTGATGCAACATAGGCAGGATCAAAATCTTTATAAGATAATGAAGTTGCTCCCATAGAAGCTACTTGCATTGCTACGTCTTTAACTAAAACATCAGCATTATCAACCTTAGCAGATAATCCTACTAAAGCAGCAATTTTGTTAATGTGAACGTAAGTACCAACATAAGCAGCTTGTAATTTCTCAAAAGCGTTGATTTCTAATTTCTCACCAATAACACCAGTTTGCTCAACTAATTTTTCAGCAACTGTCATACCGTCAAAATTAGCAGCTAAAAATTCCTCTTTAGATTCTGTGTTTAATGCTATGTCAGCTAATTGGTTAGCCAATGCTAAAAAGTTTTCGTTTTTACCAACAAAATCAGTTTCACATCCTAGTACAATGGCAACACCTTCTGTTTGGTCTGCGTTAATTTTTGAAACTGCAGCGCCTTCAGAAGAATCTCTGTCAGCTCTTTTTTCAGCTACTTTTTGTCCTTTTTTACGAAGCACTTCAATAGCTTTATCAAAATCACCTCCAGCTTCTACTAAAGCTTTCTTGCAGTCCATCATTCCTGCGCCAGTAGCTTGTCTTAATTTATTTACCTCTTGGGCTGTAACTTTTACAGTAGTACTCATAATTATTATAATTTAAAAAGTCGTTTAATTTATTTTCAATGTAGAAAAAGAACTAAACGACTTATTTGTGTGTATTATGTTATTTATTCTTCTTCTTCTTCTTCGGCAACAGCTTTTTTGGCTGGTGCAGCTTTCTTAGCTTTTGGAGCTTCCTCTTTTGGTGCTGCAGCAGCTTCTTTTTCAGCTTTGCGTTCAGCTAATCCACCAGATACTGCAGATGCTACATGCGTTAAGATTTTATCTATCGATTTAGAAGCGTCATCATTTGCAGGTATTACATAATCAACCTGACGTGGGTCAGAGTTGGTATCAACCATTGCAAAAATTGGAATGTTTAATTTTTGAGCTTCTTTAATCGCGATGTGCTCACGCTTAATATCTACAACAAATAAAGCACCTGGTAAACGTGTCATATCGCTAATAGAACCTAAGTTTTTCTCTAATTTAGCTCTTAAACGATCAACTTGTAAACGCTCTTTTTTAGATAAAGTCATGAAAGTACCGTCTTTCTTCATTCTATCAATAGAAGCCATTTTTTTAACCGCTTTTCTAATAGTAACAAAGTTTGTTAACATTCCACCCGGCCATCTTTCAGTGATGTAAGGCATGTTAATTTCTCCAGCTTTTTCAGCAACAATATCTTTTGCTTGTTTTTTTGTTGCAACGAATAAAATTTTACGTCCTGATGCAGCAATTTTCGCAAGTGCTGCTCCAGCTTCGTCAATTTTAGCCGCTGTTTTGTATAGGTTTATAATATGGATACCGTTACGCTCCATATATACGTAAGGTGCCATATTTGGGTCCCACTTACGTGTAAGGTGTCCGAAGTGTACACCTGCTTCAAGTAATTCTTTTACTTCTACTGCCATTTTGTAATAGTTTACGTTCTGTTGAATTAGCAATGATTAAGTGGTCATTTTTCAATTCGCCTTAACCATTTAGATGCTAAACTAAATCCTGTTTTTCACCAGGACAACAATAACTGTTTTTAATTTATTATTTTGTTTTGAAAATGATAAAGGAATCTGAAATACAGATCCTGAACCAAGTCCAGGATATTAACGTTTAGAGAATTGGAACTTCTTACGAGCTTTCTTCTGACCGAATTTTTTACGCTCTACCATTCTTGGATCTCTTGTTAATAAACCTTCTGGCTTAAGTGTTAGTCTGTTTTCAGCATCTACCTCGCACATTGCACGAGAAATTGCTAAACGAACAGCTTCTGCTTGTCCAGTAATACCACCTCCATATACATTAACTGTAATATCAAAGTTGGCGTCATTGTTAGTCAAAGCTAATGGTTGTTTTACCTTGTACTGTAAAGTAGCAGTAGTAAAATAGTTAGCTAAGTCTTTTTTATTAATTGTAATGTTACCTTTTCCTGGGGCAACATAAGCGCGCGCAACAGCCGTTTTTCTACGGCCAATTTTGTGAATTACATCCATTATTTGAATTCGTTTAAGTTAATTGCTTTTGGTTTTTGAGCGTCGTGTTTGTGCTCTGTACCAACAACAACTGTTAGGTTACGGAATAAATCTGCACCTAATTTGTTTTTAGGTAACATTCCTTTAACTGATTTTTCCACTACTCTTGCTGGGTCTTTCCCATACAACTCAGTAGCAGTTAAACTTCTTTGACCCCCTGGGTAACCTGTGTGACGAATGTATGACTTATCAGTCCATTTGTTACCAGATAACGTGATTTTTTCTGCATTAATAATGATAACATTATCTCCGCAATCAACATGAGGTGTGAAGTTTGGCTTGTGCTTACCTCTTAAAAGTTTTGCAACTTTAGAAGCTAAACGACCAAGCGCTTGACCTTCAGCATCAACCAAAACCCACTCCTTATTTACAGTAGCTTTGTTTGCTGAAATCGTTTTGTAGCTTAATGTGTCCACACTTTGATTTTTTAATTATTAAACATTCCTCTCTCAAAAAGAGTTTGCAAATTTACGATTATATATTTGATTACCAAATAGTGAAGAGATATTATTTTATATACTGTTTAGTACTTTAATCAGCGTTCATTTTTTTTGATTTTATTGTAGTTTTTGTTTCATAAAAAATAGGATAATATTCTTATATAAAATTATTGATTGTATTTAATTGTTAATGATTATTTTAAATTAATAAGTTGAGAACAATACGAGTTAACCACTTAGAAATCAAAAATTTGAAATTTAACGGTTTTTTCTGTCAAATAACGAATACTATGTATGCCATTGATTTATTTTTTTACTTTCGTTGATAGCTATTAGATTAGGTTAATTTTAATGAATTTTTTTTGAGCTAAATATTTCTTGCTCAAGCCTCTAAATCTCTCTGTCATGAAAAAAAAATACTTTCATTTTATATTATTATTTTTTGGGTTAAGCTTTTTGCTGCCTTTAAAAATAAATGCACAAAACCCATCACAAGATGGGCAATGGAGTGATCCTATCGTTTTCGATATTGTTCCTGTGGCTGCTGCTAATCTTCCCGATGGAAAACTAATAGTATGGTCTTCCAAATATAAGGATACTTATGGTGGAGCAGATGGTCATACCTATACTCAAATATTTGATCCTTTTCAAGGAACTGATGGGGTAGCTGAACCAAGTACAGAGTCTAATACAAATCACGATATGTTTTGTCCTGGTATCAATAACTTACCAGATGGCAGAATTTTAGCAGCAGGAGGAAGCTCAAGCGAAAAAACAAGTCTTTATGATTACCAAACAGGTTTGTGGACTGTTGCAGATGAGATGAATGTACCTAGAGGGTATCAAGGAAATGTAACCTTATCTGATGGTTCTGTGTTTACTATTGGAGGCTCTTGGGCAGGTGAACGTGGAGGTAAGTATGCAGAAATATGGACGCCTAATACGGGTTGGATAGGAATGCCATCATTACCGGGTATATTATTAACTGATGGGAATGATCCAAATTTAGATGATCCTGATCCTTCACAGCAGATTTATAGAACAGATAATCATGCTTGGTTAATCCCTGCTCCAAATGGTAAGATTTTTCATGCTGGACCCGGTACTAATATGCATTGGATAGATGTAAATGATATTAGTAATCCACAAGTTCAAGACTTAGGTAGTAGATTAGATGATGTCTATTCAATGAATGGTAATGCGGCTATGTTTGATATTGGTAAGGTTTTAAAAACAGGCGGAGCAAGAACTTACAGTATGGGAGCACCCGCTTCTGATCTTTCTTATGTTATTGATATTAACTCAGAAATTCCATCAGTTACAAAAGTTCCTGGGCTTAACGAAGCCAGAGCTATGCACAATACTACAGTTTTACCAGATGGAACAGTCTTAATAACAGGAGGTTTAGATTCTGGATCTGTATTTACAGATGAAGGAGCAAGTTATGCAGGTGAACTTTTCAATCCTCAAACCAATACATGGTCTTACACAGCTGCTATGCAGGAAGCCAGAACTTACCATAGTGTGGCTATTTTGATGCAAGATGGACGTGTTTTTGTTGGGGGAGGAGGTTTGTGTGCAGGCCCAGTTCCAGATTGCGTAAACCATTTTAGCGCAGAAATATATAGTCCAGCATATTTATTTAATTCTGATGGAACTTTAGCAACAAGACCAACAATTAGTGCTCCTGAAGCTGCAGATTATGATAGCCAAATAACAGTTGCAGGTTCACCTAACATTCAAGAATTTAGCCTTGTTCGTTTTTCTTCAGCAACACATAGTACTAATAATGAGCAAAGACGTATTCCTGTTTCTTTTAGCTCTAATGGCGGTGATTACTCAGTATCTATTCCTAATAGAGAATTACTACCTCCTGGAATTTATATGCTATTTGCTATAGATAATAATGGTGTGCCTTCAATTGCTGAAAGTGTAAAAATTGGTTCAGTTATTCCTATCGAGAATGACCCAACATTGGTGCTAGACTTAAGATTTGAAGAGGGTGCTGGAAGTATAATAGAAGACTTTTCTATATACCATAATGATGCAACAATCGTAGAGCGGGATAATAATGCTAATTCAGTAGATTTAACACAAAATTATTGGAGTACAGATGGTTTTAAAGGTAATGCACTTGAAACAGACGGGAGTGAACACGATAGTAATACCCTTGTAGAAATTCCGTATTCTGCCTCAATGGGCACAATAGCCAATGAGATTACAGTTATGGCTTGGGTGTACAGAGATGATATTGTCTTCAACGCAAGTATATTAACTAACGATTATCCAGATTTATTCTTTGGTTTTCATAACAGTCTATATAAATGGGCATTTCCAACAACAGATGGTTCTCATGTCCGATTGTTTTCAGGCTATACTCCGCCCCAAACATGGGTTCATATGGCAGCTACTTATGATGGTAATATTGCAAGACTCTATGCAAACGGTGTGGAAATAAATTCTGGTTACATAACTGGAGAAATAACTCTTGAAACCGTAGAACAATATTTTTCTTCTTTTACTACTTCTGGTTTTTATGATAGAAGAATTATAGGTAATGGTAGTGGTATTACTGATGAATTAAATGGAAAGATTGATGAGCTTAAAGTATTCAACAAAGCACATAGACCTGAAGTGATAGAGTATTATTATAAATTAGGATTACAAGAAGATAATACTCTTTATGACTGTACTGTTGAGAATATAATTACACAATATAAAATAGGAACAGATGGTGATTGGGTTGATGGAGATTATGTAGAAGTTGCTGAGGGTGTAGAAGTTTTTATAAGAGCTGTAATTCCAGGTAACAAAGAATATATGGTTACATTGCCTGTAGTAGATGGTCCTACTTTTAGCTCTGTAAATGATTTTCCAAATTTTGAAGATACAACGGCTTATAAAATAGACACTTATTTTGGAGACGGTTTAGTGGAAATAGTAGATACGGGTACCTATGCTTTTACAACCATAGATGGATGTGCCAAAACAATAGATCTAAAGGTTTTTGCAGAACAAACATGTGATGATCATACACAAGAATATAATATAAACGGTGTTTGGTTAAGTGGAGAAGAAGTTATTAATGTTAATGTAGGTGATGAAGTTGTTTTAAGTGCATTACCTAATATAGAAGGGCTTACAATTACCTTACCCGATGGAACTAGAGTAGGAGATAATTTTGATTTAGGTACTGTAGATTTCGGTGATGCAGGAGTTTATAAATTAACTTCAGTTTATGGTTGTGAGGTAAGTTTACAAATTATAGTTAATGGAATGCCACCATTGCCTTGTGAAGGCGATACTGAAATCTTTCCAGAATATATTGTTAATGGAATTTCTGATAGCGCTTCTGAAAGTATTATAATTGCAGAAGGAGACACACTTGTACTAAGTATACTCGGAGCTACTGATGGATTTACAATTATTTTGCCAGATGGAACAGTTGAAACGGGAAATTATGATTTAGGAAGTGTGACAACCTCACAATCGGGGGAGTATACTTTTGAATCTGATTTAGGTTGTATAAAAACATTAAATGTTACCATTACTGATGATACCGTGTGTGTAACAAATCCATTAACGCAAGAATACAAGATAAATGGAGTATGGCAAAGTGGATCAGATGTTATTAATGTTGAAGTTGGTGATGAAGTTATCTTAAGTGCTTTACCAAATGAGGTAGACCTTACCATAACTTTACCTGATGGTAGTGAGGTAGGAGATAATTATAGCCTAGGCGATGTAGAAGTTACGCAATCAGGAGTTTATACTATAGAGTCAGAATTCGGGTGTGTTATCACATTAAATATAAATGTTGAAGATCCTAATGCCGACCCTGCATGTACTAGTAATCCAATGGACGTAGACTATATTATTAATGGTGTTTCTGGAAGTGGATCAGAACAAATTACTATTGCAGAAGGAGATACGTTGGTATTGGGCATAAATCAAAGTGACACATTTACAATCACTTTACCAGACGGAACAGTTGAAACAGGTGATTATAATTTAGGTAGTGTCACATTATCACAATCAGGATTATATACTTTTGAGTCAGAATTCGGATGCATTAAAACATTAAACATTACTATAACTGATGATTCAGTTTGTGTAACAAATCCACTAACACAAGAGTACAAGATAAATGGAGTATGGCAAAGTGGATCGGATGCTATTGATGTAGAGGTAGGTGATGAGGTTATTCTGAGTGCTTTACCAAATGGAGTAGGCCTTACCATAATCTTGCCAGATGGTAGCGAGGTAGGTGATAATTACAGTTTAGGAGATGTTGAATTATCACAATCAGGAGTTTATACTATTGAGTCAGAATTTGGATGCATAATAACATTAGATATAAATATAGAAGACCCAGATGCTAACCCATGTATCACTAACCCTATTGATATTGAATATATTATCAACAGTGTTTCGGGAAGTGATTTGGAAACTATAACTTTAACAGAGGGTGATGAGTTAATATTGAGTATCATTCAAAGTGGTGGCTTTACAATCACATTACCAAATGGGTCTGATGTAATTGGAGATTATGACTTAGGTAATGTTACAACATCTCAATCTGGTTTGTATAGTTTTGAATCAGACTTAGGATGTATAGAAACCTTAGATATAATTGTTAATGAGCAAGACCCTGTATGTGTATCTAATCCAATGAATGTTGAATACAGTATAAATGGTGTTTTAGGAATTGGTTTAGAAACTATAGCGTTAATTGAGGGTGATGAATTAATATTGGGTATCACTCAAAGTGATAGCTTTACGATTACTTTACCAGGAGGAGGAATTCAAACTGGAGATTTTGATATGGGTAGTGTTATAACATCTCAGTCGGGGTTATATACTTTTGAATCTGAGTTTGGATGTATAAAAACATTGAATGTCATCATAACAGATGACTCAGCATGTGTAACAAATCCATTAACGCAAGAATACAAGATAAATGGAGTATGGCAAAGTGGATCAGATGTTATTAATGTTGAAGTTGGTGATGAAGTTATCTTAAGTGCTTTACCAAATGAGGTAGACCTTACCATAACTTTACCTGATGGTAGTGAGGTAGGAGATAATTATAGCCTAGGCGATGTAGAAGTTACGCAATCAGGAATTTATACTATAGAGTCAGAATTCGGGTGTGTTATCACATTAAATATAAATGTTGAAGATCCTAATGCCGACCCTGCATGTACTAGTAATCCAATGGATGTAGATTATGTTATTAATGGTGTTTCAGGAAGTGGAACAGGACAAATTACTATAGCAGAAGGAGATACTCTTGTGCTAGGTATAGTTCAAAATGACGAATTTACAATTACTTTACCTGGAGGAACAGTTGAAACTGGAGATTACGATATGGGAAGTGTTACAACGTCTCAGTCTGGATTATATACTTTTGAGTCAGAATTCGGATGTATAAAAACATTGAGTGTTACCATAACTGATGATTTAGCGTGTGTAACAAATCCATTAACACAAGAGTACAAGATAAATGGAGTATGGCAAAGTGGATCGGATGCTATTGATGTAGAGGTAGGCGATGAGGTTATTCTGAGTGCTTTACCTAATGGAGTAGACCTTACCATAATCTTGCCAGATGGTAGTGAGGTAGGCGATAATTACAATTTAGGCGATGTAGAGTTATCGCAATCTGGAATTTATGCTATAGAGTCAGAATTTGGTTGTGTTATTACATTAGATATAAATATAATTGACCCGAATGCGAATGGAGTCTCAAGCAAATCAGAGCCTAAAACACTTTCAAGTAGTACTCAATCAGCGAGTATTGCCACTTTAAGAGTAATCCCTAATCCTTCAGATGCTTTTATTGATGTTTATGGACACAAAAGTAGTAAGATTGAAATTATTAATGTTTTAGGAATTTCATTAAAAATAATCGAGAAAACACAATCAGAAAAAACAAGAGTAGATCTTAGTAGTATCCCAGATGGAGTATATCTATTACGTAGTACTATTGCTAGTAAAGTAGAGACAAAAAGAATAGTTATACGGCACTAATTTACTAAAAGGAGTACCTCTTTAAATCGTATTAAAGAGGTACTCTTTTCTTTTTAAATAATTTTTTACAGCAAAATTTTAACCGTTAAAAGCTGCCCGTTGCAACCTATCATTTATAGATTTACCTAAACCGTAGTCTGGGAAAACTTCTACGATAATTACATCTAAATTAAGTTCATCTAGTTGGTGTAAGGCTTCATATAATTTAGAAGTCGCTTCTGCCAGATCTCCTGTTTTAGATACTGTAATTTGGTGCGTTACCTTATCATTTTTTAATTGCTCTTTAAATGTTAAGATACCCACACGTTTGTTAGGGTATTTTGTTAGCGTCTCTAAAATATCATGCGATAAAACGGTTGGTGTTGTTGGCGCGTAATGTTTATCTAGCATTCCTGGTGCTTCAGGATTATTTTCTTTTTTATTTTTAATAGTAATTGTGCCAACTACAGCTTCAATATCTTCTACAGAAATGGACCCTAAACGGTAAATAATAGGTTCGTTATTTTCAAAACCTACAATGGTAGATTCTATACCATTTTTGCACGCGCCACCATCTAAAACCATTTTTATAGCATCTTTAAAATAGGCATCTACATGTTGTGCTGTTGTGGGGCTAATTCTATTAAACGGGTTTGCGCTAGGTGCTGCCAAAGGAAATTCGAGCTGTTTTAAAAGCTCTAAAGTTACGGGGTGATTTGGCACGCGAACCGCCACGGTAGTTTTACCCGCTGTAATAATGTCTGGAATGGTATCTTTTTTAGGAAGCACCAAGGTTAGCGACCCAGGCCAAAATGCGCGAGCTAATTGTGTTGCTTTTTCTGGTATGGCACTTACAATAGTATCAAGATGATGAATTGACGGAATATGTACTATTAACGGGTTGAATAGTGGGCGTTGCTTGGTTGTAAAAATTGATGTTATAGCCGTTTTACTATAAATATTACCAGCTAAACCATACACGGTTTCTGTTGGAATTGCCACTAGTTCCTCATTATTTAATAAAGCAACGGCTTTTGATATGTCTTTTGAAATAATACTCATGCGCGTTAATTGCGCACAAAATTACTTAAAAATATGATGTGATTTAAGTTTAAAGGATTTATGCTGGCAAGTACGTCCGCGTTAGCGATTGTAGCGGCATCCTTTTTTGAGGCACGAAAAAAAGATATAGCGGAAAGCGCGACCCCGCCTTTTTGCGGGGTAACGCCCTAAATAGTTTGTATATACTTAGGAAGCCACGATTTTTGCCTATTTTTGCAATGCTATGCAGGAGTTAAAACTTTCAGATTGGTTGCCTACCACAAACAAAGAGGTGAAAATTCGCGGATGGGAAGCGCTAGATGTTATACTATTTAGCGGTGATGCCTATGTGGACCACCCAACGTTTGGGCCTGCGGTTATTGGACGATTGCTAGAGAGTTTTGGACTGCGTGTGGCTATTGTACCGCAACCTAACGTGAACGATAATTTACAGGATTTTGTGAAATTGGGGAAACCGCGCTTGTTTTTTGGTGTTACTGGTGGTTGTATGGACCCCATGGTGAGCAACTATAACGCTAATAAAAAACGACGCGATAAGGATGCATACACACCCAATGGCGATATTGGTTTTAGACCCGATTATGCCTCTACCGTTTACAGTAAAATTTTAAAAGAAAAATGGCCTGATACGCCTGTGCTAATTGGCGGTATTGAAGGGTCTTTAAGGCGCGTTACGCACTACGATTATTGGAGTGATACGTTAATGCCTACCATTTTGGAAACCTCTAAAGCAGATATGTTGGTGTATGGTATGGGCGAGCAACCACTTCGTGAAATTGTACGACTGCTTGAAAAGGGCGTGCCATTTAGTAGTATAACTACCGTAAAACAAACGGCTGTACTTTTACAAAAGGACCACAAAATACCAAAAAATAGTAATTGGGAAGATGTTGAGATTGCTTCGCACGAGTTGTGTTTAAAGGATAAAAAGCAGTATGCTTCTAACTTTAAAATTATAGAGCAGGAATCTAATAAATTGGCGGCGCGCCGTATTTTTCAAAAGGTAGATGAGAAGGTTTTGATGATAAACCCGCCGTATCCAACCATGACAGAGCAAGAGATTGATGCGTCTTTTGATTTGCCGTATACGCGCTTACCACATCCAAAATATAACAAACGCGGTGCTATACCAGCGTTTGAAATGATTAAAACGTCTATAAATATTCATAGAGGTTGTTTTGGTGGTTGTAGTTTTTGTACTATTTCTGCCCATCAAGGAAAATTTATTGCTTCGCGAAGTAAGGCATCTATTTTAAGAGAAGTAGATATTGTTGCAAATATGCCCGATTTTAAAGGGTATTTAAGTGATATTGGTGGCCCATCGGCAAACATGTATCAAATGAAAGGGAAGGTGCAAGAAATTTGCGATAAGTGTGTGGCGCCGTCTTGTATTTCGCCTGTAATATGTAGTAATTTAGATACTTCGCATAAACCGTTAACGGAGTTGTACCAAGCGGTTGATAGTCATCCAAAAGTAAAAAAATCGTTTATTGGTTCTGGTATTCGCCATGATATGTTGGTGCCTGAGTTTAATAAAAATGCAGATGCTAAAGAGCTAGACGATTATACTGAAGAGGTGATGACAAAACACGTTTCTGGACGCTTAAAAGTAGCGCCAGAGCATACTAGCGACCCTGTACTTAAACTGATGCGAAAACCATCGTTTACGTATTTTCATAAGTTTAAAGAGCGTTTTGATAAAATTAATATTAAGAAAGGCTTAAAGCTACAGTTGATACCTTACTTTATATCAAATCACCCTGCTTGTGAGGCCGAAGATATGGCTAATCTTGCTGCCGAAACCAAAGATATGGGCTTTCAGTTAGAGCAAGTGCAAGGTTTTACGCCTACACCTATGACGGTGGCCACGGTAATTTACTATAGTGGATACCATCCTTACACGTTAAAAAAGGTAAAAACGCCTAAAACTAGAAAAGAAAAAGACGAGCAACATCGTTTTTTCTTTTGGTATAAAGATGAAAATAAAGCGTGGATTAAAAACACGTTGAATAAACTGGGGCGTCAAGATTTATTGGATGTACTACTTCCTGCCAAAACCGAAAAATGGCGTAAAAACAAACCAGGTAAACCAAAGCATACGTTTGACGATGCGGTGCCTTTTAATCAACGAAAAAATAAGGCTAAGTTTAAGAGTAAGAAGAAGCGGCGTTAATTTACATTCTACACACGCTTAATTTTTTTTAAATTTTAATGATGACATTTTTAATTTATGCTTATGTACGAGTATATGAACATAAATTAAACGAATATGAAAACTATTAAAATTGCTGTTTTATCTCTATTTCTAATTACATTGTCATGCTCAAAATCATCAGACGACACGGTTGAAATCGAGAATAACAATATTGTTGGAATTTGGGTATTAACCGATATTATTGTTGATGAAAGTAATCCTGTTGAAGAACAATTGGATGCGCAAGAGTTAAAAGAGGCTTTACAAGATTTAAACTGTAATTTAATATCTATTGATTTAAGAGCAGACAATACGGTAACGCTTGAGATATTTCAAGTTGAAGAAGTATTTGAGGGAAATGACCCGAATATACCAACTTTTGATTGCTTAGACCGTCAAGTTCAAGAAGGTACTTGGAATTTTGATGGAGAAATACTTACGCTCACATCCTTAAATGGTTTATCAGATTCATCAACCGTTAGATTTGAGAGTTCTCGCGTAGCCATTGTATCAAGTGAGCCTTTTGGTGAATTGGGAGATATAGCTTCAGAGCTAGTTTTTGAAAAACTTATTGAGATATAAGTAAATGTCTTATATGTAACTTTATTAAAAATAATATATAGTTCCTCTTTATTTAATTTTTAAAGAGGAACTTATTTTACACGAATACGCTTCAAATCTCCTGAATCTCTTAATTTGAGTTAAGACATCCTTTTAGATAACGTTTTTATGTTATGTTTAGTAGTTTGAAATATTAATTTTCGTAAAAGATATACTGTAATAATTGTTCCCTTGAGGAGACAATCCTTCGATTAAATATTTGAAATAATAAAAAAGATACTCTAGTGCGCCTGTAGCCAATTCAAACCAGTATCCACTTCAACATCCAAAGGCACATCCATTTTAAAAGCATCTTCCATTTCAGTTTTAACTAAGGTTTTTATAGTTTCTAATTCTGGTTTGTACACATCAAATACCAATTCATCATGCACTTGTAGTAGCATTTTGGTTTTATAATTGCCTTCTTGTAATTTGTTGTAAATATTAATCATTGCAATTTTAATAATATCTGCTGCACTACCTTGTATTGGGGCGTTTACAGCATTACGCTCTGCTGCACCACGAACCACAGCATTTCTAGAATTTATGTCTTTTAAATAACGACGGCGCCCTAAAACGGTTTGCACATAACCATTATCGCGAGCAAAATCAACTTGCTCGCTCATGTAGGCACGTAACTTTGGGTAGGTTGCATAATACGTATCAATGAGTTCTTTAGCTTCGCTTCTTGATAAATCGGTTTGGTTGCTCAATCCAAACGCAGAAACACCATAAATAATACCAAAATTTACCGTTTTAGCATTGCTACGTTGCTCACGTGTTACCTCATCTATACCTACATTAAATACTTTTGAAGCGGTAGAGGCGTGAATATCTTCTCCGTTTTTAAAGGCCTCAATCATGGTTTCCTCTTTGCTTAGTGCGGCGATAATGCGAAGCTCTATTTGCGAATAATCTGCTGCTAATAATATGTAATCTTCGCTTCGCGGAATAAATGCCTTTCGA
This sequence comes from uncultured Algibacter sp., assembly GCF_947490405.1. Classification (GTDB taxonomy): domain Bacteria; phylum Bacteroidota; class Bacteroidia; order Flavobacteriales; family Flavobacteriaceae; genus Algibacter_B. The sequence goes on from NZ_CANLGU010000002.1 coordinate 476,730, forward strand.
ACTTCACGACCTCGTTCTGTTCTAATAGGAATATTTTGAAGGTTAGGGTTATTACTACTTAATCGTCCTGTAGCGGCAACAGTTTGCATATAATCGGTATGTACACGCCCTGTAGCATCTTCAACTTGATTAGGAAGTGCGTCTACATAAGTACTTTTTAATTTAGAAAGCCCTCTGTATTCTAATATGTTTTTAATGATCTCATGATCTTTAGCCAAATAACTTAAAATTTCCTCACCAGTAGCGTATTGTCCTGTTTTGGTTTTTTTAGGCTTGTCTACAAGTTTTAATTTTTCGAATAAAATAATGCCTAACTGCTTTGGTGAGCCAATATTAAATGTTTCTCCTGCAGCATCGTAAATATTTTTTTCTAGAGTTGCAATGTCATTATTTAGCGCTTCAGATAATGAATTCAGAAATTTTTCATCAAGATTAATACCTTCTAATTCCATAGCCGCCAAAACTCTAAGCAACGGAATTTCAATATCATTAAACAGCTTTTGTGTGTTAGCTTCACCTAATTCATTTTGAAAATGTTCTTTTAACTGCAACGTAATATCAGCATCTTCAACCGCATATTCGGTTTGTTTTTCTAAAGGTACATCGCGCATTGATAATTGGTTTTTTCCTTTTTTACCAATTAAAGTTTCAATAGAAATTGGTGTGTAATTTAAGTACGTTTCAGCCAATACATCCATATTGTGGCGCATATCTGGATTGATAAGATAATGTGCCAACATGGTATCAAACAATTTACCTTTTACATTGACATTATACTTGGCTAAAACTTTGATATCGTATTTTAAATTCTGACCAACTTTTTCAATAGTTTCACTTTCAAAAAACGGACGTAGTTGCTCTATCAATTCTTGAGCTTCTGCTTTATCTTCAGGAAATGGCAGATAAAATCCTTTACCAACTTCCCATGAAAATGCAATACCAACCAATTCTGCAGTAAGCGGATTTAATCCTGTAGTTTCAGTATCAAAACATACTGAGATTTGATTCATTAGGTTTTTAATAAATAGCTTAGTTGCCATACCAGAAGCCACACTTTGGTAAAAATGCGATGCGGTTTCAGCCGTTTTTCTTGAAGATACAGCACTTATTTCAGTATCTGTTTCTTTTGAAGGATCTGCTCCAAATAACGAAAATTGTCCTGCACCAGCAGCTGTAACTTCCTTAGGTGTTGCTTTTGTTTCGGATGTTTCCGAAGTTGCAGTGGTTTGGTTTGTTGTTGGTGTTTCGGTTGCAAACGTTTTTACAAAATTATCAGTTAATCGTCTAAATTCTAATTCTTGGAAAATAGTTTTTACTTTTTCTACATCTGGATGGTCTAACTCAAAATCTTTCGCATTAAATTCAACCGGAACATCTAGCATAATGGTTGCTAGTTTTTTTGAAAGTAAACCTAATTCGCCATTTGCTTCAACCTTTTCTTTCATTTTTCCTTTAAGCTGATCGGTATTTGCTAAAAGGCCTTCCATACTCCCAAACTGCGCTAAAAACTTTTTAGCAGTTTTTTCACCTACGCCTGGTAATCCTGGAATATTATCACTAGAGTCGCCCATCATACCCAAAAAGTCAATCACCTGCATAGGGTCGGTTACTTCAAACTTTTTCTGAACTTCAGGAATGCCCCAAGTTTCATAACCGCCACCAAACACGGGGCGATACATAAAAATATTTTCGGTTACTAATTGCGCAAAATCCTTATCTGGTGTCACCATAAAGGTTTTAAAGCCTTCTTTTTCTGCTTGTCGCGATAAGGTTCCAATCACATCATCGGCCTCATAACCTTCCTTAACCATAATAGGAATGTGCATGGCCTTCAAAATTTCATAAATGTATGGTACAGCAGTTTTTATACCTTCAGGTGTTTCATCACGATTCGCTTTGTAAGCTTCGTACATTTCTAAACGGTCGGCACTTCCGCCTTTATCAAAACACACCGCTAAATGGTCTGGGCGCTCGCGTTTAATCACATCTAAAAGCGAATTCATAAATCCCATAATAGCTGAGGTGTCTTCTCCTTTGGAATTAATTCGTGGATTCTTTATGAACGCATAATACCCTCTAAAAATTAAAGCGTAAGCATCTACTAAAAAAAGGCGTTTTTGGTCTGACATTTTGTGTGTTTTGATAGAACATCAAAGCTACAAAAAGTTAGGCTTAATTGTGTTATGGTAAATTAGTTAATACGTTACATTTTGTTTGTCTAAAACCGTTTTGGTTCTAAAGGCATAAAATACCAAATACGCAAAACAAGCTACTGCAATCCAATAAGAGGATTGAATATTGAAAACATCGGCAAGTTTTCCTTGTACTGGAGGAATAATGGCACCACCAAGAATCATCATCACTAAAAACGCAGAACCTTGCGAGGTATACTTGCCTAAACCAGCAATACTTAACGTGAAAATACATGGCCACATAATAGAACAAAATAATCCACCAGACAAAAAGGCAAACAATGCAATATTTCCTGAAGAAAACAACCCAATTAACATGGCTATAACACCTAATAAACTAAAGGTTTTTAATGTGTTTACAGGATTATCTTTAGCATAGAAGAACCCTAAAATTTGAACAGCGATACACACCGAGAAAAATAAAATTTCGTCTGTAGAAAACGTGTATTTGATAGAATTTACCAGAACGATTACCCCAAGCGCAATATATGGCACTATAATTTGAAGTGCTTTTTTTAAACCTTTACTTGGGTTAAAAACCGTAATAGCGCCCACCCAACGCCCAATCATTAATCCGCCCCAATATAATGAGATGTATTTGCCCAATTCAGAATCGTTTAAAACGGGTAAACCTATGCCGTTTAATCCAGAATCGCCTACACCTTTTTTAAGTAATTCTCCCAAATTACTGCCAATAGTTACTTCTACACCAACATAAGTAAAAATGGCTAACATCCCCAAAACCAATTGTGGATATTTCATTGCGCCCCAACCTTCAGGTTTTTTTGAAGCACTAGAGTTTGCAATAAAAATAGACACTATTACAGCAAATAACGCTACGAAAAGTACGATTAAACGTTGTTGCTCTAAATCTTCAGTGGCAACAGCATTACCAGAATATGTGCTAAAAATATAACCAAAACACCCAACAATAATGAGCGTTAAAACAATAAGTAAGTTTTTAGCTTTATTGGCAGACTCAAAAGCAGTATCAGATTTAAGATCAGGTAATTTTTTTGAAAAATAAAATAGCGCAGCAGCAAGCAAAAATAGTACCCCAACACCTACATATAACCACTGTACTGTAATAAGCGTAATCTCGTTATTGTTAATCATTTTAGCCAACTCACTCGTAGACCACGATGCTGAACCAAATATTATAAGGCTAACAACAACGGGTCCAATGGTGGTTCCAAAAGAGTTAATACCTCCTGCTAAATTTAAACGATGAGAGCCTGTTTTTGGATCTCCCAATGCAATTGCAAACGGATTTGCAGCGGTTTGTTGTAAAGAAAAGCCCAAACCAACAATAAATAACACCACAAGCACAAAATAAAATACTGCAGTTTGCCCCTGCTCTGCACCAGCTGTGGCAGGAAACATAATAAATGCGCCTATTGCAGATAACAATAAACCATATACAATACCATTTTTATATCCCCAATTGTTTAAAATATCGCGTTTTACTGCGCTAGATAAAATAAACAACAATAATGCGCCAATATAGTAAGCACCATAAAATGCAAAATCTACTAATTGCGATTGAAATTGATCAATATTAAAATAGGTCTTGCAAAACGGAATAAACACTCCGTTTGATGCGGCTATAAAGCCCCAAAAGAAAAATACGGTTACTAAAGTGGTTAAGGCAGATTTATTATTTTGATGATTCATAGAAACTGATACTTTAAATAGTATTGATAAGTGAATATAAATTGATTAAAAAATCAATGCAACTAAGATAGTAAAATGAGATTCAAAAAATAGCTTCAAATTCTTTTCACAAGAATAAGTATGCTAAATTCTTAACAATTAGTTAAATAAAAACTACTTATACAGCATTGACTTGTAATACCAGTATCTTTGATGAAAAAAGAAATATGCTACGTTGGATTATTTTCTTATTAGTATTTGCAGCTATTGATATATACGCTTATCAAGCTTTTAAAACCATATTTAAACACCAATGGTTGCCGTGGGTTTATTTCTTTGTTTCTCTTGCGGTTTATGGTTATTTCATGTATGTATTCTTAAATTATGATCGTAGCGTAGGACAAACAAGTAAAACGCTATGGGCTATGGGGCTGTTTTTGCTTTCATTTATCCCAAAATTGGTTCTTTTTTTCATAATGTTTGGAGAAGATATTGTTAGAGTCTTGGTTGGAGGCTATAATTATATAACTGATAATTTTTTCTCTGGCACATCAGAAAAACACTTACCCAGTAGACGGCATTTTGTTAGTAAAATAGCTTTAGGTATAGCAGTTATACCTTTTGCTTCCTTGTTGTATGGAATTTATAAGGGTAGGTATAATTACAAGGTTTTAAAATATTCGTTAAAGTTTGACGATTTACCAGACGCTTTTGATGGATTTAAACTCACTCAAATAAGTGACATTCATTCAGGAAGTTTTGATGACAGAGAAAAAATTGAATACGCCATAGACTTAATAAATATGCAAGAAACAGATCTCATACTATTCACTGGCGATATTGTAAATACAAGAGCTGAAGAAATGAATCCTTGGATTGATACCTTTAAGCGCATCAAAACACCTAAGTTTGGTAAGTATTCAGTATTAGGAAACCATGATTATGGCGAGTATGCATCATGGCCATCAAAAGAAGCTAAACAAGTTAATTTTGAAGCCATAAAAAGTATTCACAATAAGATAGATTTTAACCTATTACTTAATGAAAATCGGTTTATAGAAAAGGATGGGGAACGATTAGCTTTAATTGGTGTTGAAAATTGGGGTAAAAAATTTAAAAAAGCTGGAGATTTAGAAAAGGCTATAAGCTCGGTTTCTAGTGAAGATTTTAAAATATTGATGAGCCATGACCCATCACATTGGGAATACGAAGTAAAATCACATAAAGAGCATTTTCACTTAACACTTAGTGGTCATACACATGGTTTACAATTTGGAATAGAAATTCCAGGTTTCTTTAAATGGAGCCCCGTACAGTATGTATACAAACAATGGGCAGGATTGTATAAAGAAGACAATCAATACATAAATGTAAATAGAGGGTTTGGTTATCACGCTTATCCGGGGCGGGTTGGTATTTGGCCAGAAATTACAGTTATAGAACTTAAAAAAGCCTCTGATAGTGCGTAATTGCATGGAAATGTTATATTTACTCTAAAAATTTGTTATTTTTATCAATAAAGTCAGACCAAACCTATCAAAGAAAGGAGATTTTTTTTATTTAAAATCTGCATGGGTTTGTATATGATGTTTGAACTAAAACATTAAAAAGTATGTCAAAATTTGGGGAACTTATAGATGTTGAAATTCCAGTTTTGTTAGATTTCTACACAGAATTAAATACGCAATCTGAGTCTATGCATCTTGTTTTAAGAGACGTCGCAGCTGCTTTAGGTGATAAGGCAAAGGTTATAAAAATTGATGTTGAAAAAAACCAGGAGCTTGCAGAAGCACTTCGGGTGAAGACTCTACCAACATTAATTATTTATAAGGATGGTGAGATGAAATGGCGCCAAAGTGGCGAACAAAATGCCAATACGCTAATAGATATTATTCAAGAATATATGTAATCTATTAATTTTTGAGCTTTACCAAAAGAGTTGAGCTTCAAGCTTTTTTTATGTATATCGAAACAGTTTTTGGTGTAAAGTAAAAAGCATGCCACTTTTACTTCTAGCTTTTGAGACAAATTCAAACTTCAAATAGTATTCAAAGATTTAAAGAAATATCCTTTTTTAGAAAAATGCTCTAAAACCTTAGGTAAAGCATATTGCATATTTTTTGAAGCCTTTAGGCTGTCATGAAAGACAATAATACTTCCGTTTGAGGCTTTCTTTAAAACATTATCTAAACATTGCTCAGGCGATACGCTTTTATCCCAATCAAAAGATAAAATATCCCACATAATTATTTTATAGCCCAAAGCTATTAGCTTTTTCCCTTGTTTTGGTGTTATTTGCCCATAAGGCGGTCTAAAAAGATTTACGATTAACGAATTTTGATTTGCGATTTCAGAACTTACAACTTGAGATTTCAAAACAGATTCACATAAATCAATATTGGTCAAATAATCTCCAGCCTTAGTTTTCCAACCTTTAATATGGTTATGTGTATGGTTTCCTATAGCATGCCCATTATTCAAAATATTCTGAAAAATTTCAGAATGCTTTTCAATATTATTTCCAATGCAGAAAAAGGATGCTTTAGCTTTATATTGCTTTAAAATATCTAAAGTCCAATTGGTAATTTTTGGAGTTGGTCCATCATCAAAAGTCAAATAAATATTTTTCTCAGTTCTGGGCATGTTCCAAACATAATTCGGAAATAGTTTTTTCGCAACAACAGGTGTTTTTACAGTAACTAAGGGCATGCCTTAAACAATATTAATTCGAGCTATCACTTTCAATAGGCAAGCTGCTATCAACAGGAATATCTACATCTGTTCTAACTTCATCTTCTTTCACATCATCGCCATAAAAATGTTTAAAAGCTCTCAAGTAGTTATTAAACACATCACCTTCGGCTTCAGCAAAATCAATGTCATATTTTATTAAAACATCAATCAAGCCTTTGTAACGTTGTATATCTGTATAAATATCTTCAAACGAACGTTCTTGGTTATCAATCTTTAAACTACTGTAATACGATAAGTTTTCTTGATACTTCTTGGCAACATCTTTAAATAAACGTTGCGCTTTTTCTTTGTTGCCAACTTCGTAATAAGCACCAATAAAAGGCTCTAATAAAGTGTAATAGCCAAAATAGTCTACAGGCATGTTATCCATAGCTATATCTGCAATTTCTTCAGCTTTATCAAGCTTATCTTCGTTAATTAACTGCTCAGTAAGGCGCGCTAAGTTACCTCTGTAAGTAATTGAGTTTTTACGTGTTTCCACATCATGGTAAATCTCAGAGCTTCCGCTGTTACCCCAATCCCAATTTTTTACCTTTTCATACATTAAATCGCTATCTACACGTCCCATATCAAAAGGATTTGCTCTGTCAACTGGCGTTCTAATTGGCACAAGTTTATAACACATACCATCCAATTGTAAGTAGTCTTTCATCCAAATATAATCATCATCACCAAAACTTCCTCCAGTAAAATAGATAGGGCGTTTCCATTCGTTATTAGCAACAATATCCAGCATTAATAATCTGTTTTTGTAAAGGGCACCACCCGTAACTTTAATATCTATTTTCGATACAATTTTATCAGCGTCTTTAGGTTTTACAATACCCGAGTTTAAAGCGTTTTCTTTATTTACAGGAATTCTTAAAAATTGTGTTGGCAGGTAGGTTGCGTTGGCATCCTGACTCCTTACGTTAGTCATATCAACACCTTGCTGTTTCAAGACGTATTTATATTTTGTTTTAGGGTTGTCACTGGCAACGAAATCTAAAAAGCGTTTAACTTCTAACGTGTCTTTTACAACAGGTTGAATAATAATATAATCATTAGTGCCATATTTATATAAGTCGTGCGTAAGTTGAGATGGCACAGGGTCACTCTCATAAGCCTTACGTTTCATTTGGTCTATGTACCAATCTGTTTGAAACAAACTGGTGTTTACAACACGCACATCAGTTCTATATCCCTCAATTTCTTGGGCATACCATAATGCAAACGTATCATTATCTCCAATAGTAAATAAAATGGCATTTTCAGCACAGGAATCTAAATACATTTTGGCCATAGCTCTGGCAGTGTATTTGTCAGATCTATCATGGTCGTCCCAATTATTGGCTGCTAAAATTCCTGGAACTAGTATTAAACAAACCATAGTAACAATTGGTGCTACTAATTTTTTGGACATGTACTTTTTGAGTAAATCATAAATAGCATAAACTCCAAAACCAATCCAAAGTGCAAACACATAAAAAGAACCAACTACAGAGTAATCACGTTCTCTAGGTTCAAAAGGTCGCACATTGGTATAAACCTGTATGGCAATACCTGTAAACAAGAAAAATACAAGCATCACCCAAAATAGCTTTCTGTCTTTATTAAATAAAAAGAAAAACCCAATTAAACCTAAGATTAGTGGTAATAGGTAATACGTATTTCTGGCTTTATTATTTTTTACATCACTTGGTAAATTATCTTGAGAAAATCCTAGATGCCATTCGTCAATTGGTTTTATCCCAGAAATCCAATTTCCGTGGTTGTCATATCGCCCTTGAATATCGTCTTGTCTTCCAGTAAAATTCCACATAAAATAACGCCAATACATATATCCTAATTGATATTCAAAAAGGTATCTTACATTACTCGCTATAGAGGGCTTTTCTATAACAATATAGTCTTTAAACTGTTTTAAAAAAGCATTATAATCTTCATAATCAATGTTGCCTTGTTTAACATCGTTTCTAAATTTTGAAACCGCACCAATCAACTCATTCTCCATGGCGTATTCTGGCTTCAATTTAAAATCTAAAAAACCAGAAAACATCATGTAGTTTTCAGCATGTTCTGTACTCCACATACGAGGCAATATAGATGCGTGATCAGAATTGTAATTTTGCTTAGCATTTTTCCAATTATTAACTATCACATACTCCCCTTTTTCTTCATCTTTTTCATATTTAGGTTTGTCATCTATATACGGGTTATTATCATCTAAATATGCATATTGGTCAGTAAACTGCGGACCGTAAAACAAATGGGTTTCAGGGTATTGTTCTAAGTTGTAATATGCTAATAATTCGCGCGCGCTGGAAGGATTGTTTTCGTTAATAACAACATTAGCATTTGCACGAATAGGTAGCATTAACCAAGTTGAAAACCCAATAATAACAAAAGTTAAACACAGAATTCCTGTATTTAAATGTGTGTAATTTTTTTGACGTGTATATTTTAAAGCATAAAAAATAATAGCTACTAATGCAATACCAGCAATTACAGAACCAGAATTAAAGGGTAAGCCAATAGTGTTTACAAAAAACAACTCAAAAGCACTAAAAATCCTTAGAATGTTAGGTGCTAATAATTTAAAAACAAAAAGTAAAACCCCAACAGAAACTACATTAGCAATAATAAAGTTTTTAATAGTTATGTCTTTGTAGTTTTTAAAGTAATAAATAAGACCAATGGCAGGAATAGTTAATAATCCCATGAAGTGAACTCCAAAAGAAAGTCCAATAACAAAAGCAATTAAAATAAGCCAACGGTTACCGCGAGGCTTGTCCATATCTTGTTCCCAACGTAAACCTAACCAAAACAAAACCGACATGATTAGAGTAGCCATGGCGTAAACCTCTGTTTCAACGGCATTAAACCAAAACGAATCTGTAAAAGTAAACGCTAAACTTCCTACTAAAGCACTACCTAAAATAGCCATTGCTTTGCCTTGAGACATATCTTTTTTACCACCAACTAATTTTTTTAGAAGCAAAGTAATGGTCCAGAACATAAAAAGAATGGTGAATGCACTTGCTACGGCACTCATCATATTTAGCATAAAACCAACTTGAGAAGGCTCAAAAGCAAACATAGAGAAAAACGCACCCATCATTTGGAATAAAGGTGCCCCTGGTGGATGTCCAACCTGCAACTTAGCCGACGTTAAAATATACTCACCAGCATCCCAATAACTCACTGTAGGTTCAACGGTTAAGCTATATGTAATCAGTGCTATTAAAAACGAGAACCAACCTAAAATGGTATTCCATTTTTTATAGTTTAAATGTGCCATGTATGTCTATGTTTGTTTGCATTGGCGAATTTAACAATAAATCTCAAACGAGACACAACTATTTGGTTTGTCTTAACATATACATCAATGACACACACAAAAACGTCAAACAGACTATATTATTTTTAAAAAATACTTGTGCAAAGAAAATTTTATTTTAAATTTGCACCCTCATTGCAAGAATGGCCCATGGTGTAACTGGCAACACGTTGGTTTTTGGTACCAAAGAGTCTAGGTTCGAGCCCTAGTGGGCCAACATTTAAATCCTAATTTCGAAAGAAGTTAGGATTTTTTGTTTTATTCGGGTATTAATTGTAAACAAATATGAAATTATTTAAAGTATTTTATTTTTACTATTACGAATTTTACACAAGAGTGATTCCAGATGATGAACCACATGCTACAGTTATATTTACATTGAGTTTTGTGGAATCATTATGGATTAATAGTGTAATCGATATGATTGCTCTTAACTTGTTTTGCTGTAAGATTGATAAGTGGATTATGATTGGAGTTGCGATTTTATTAATGGCATTGAATTATATGTACTATCATAAAAAAAATAATGCTACAGAAATAATAAGTGAGAGGCCTAAAATAGACAATAGCCATTTATTATCTATTGTGTTAACGATAACATTCACTGTTATAGGTGTGTCTTGGTTATTCTGGGGATCTTTCTATGCTCAATCCGTATTGGAAAACTGTCAATAAAAAGCTTAGTTATGAATAAAATATTTAAGTTATATTGGAAAATTGCTCTATATATAAGTCCAGTAATCTGTGTTATTTTTTTTATTACAAAAACTAACAATAGTATATCGTCATGTCAAAAATCTTTTGAAACGGAAAAGAATTTTTCCTATTCAGGCCTAGTATCTAAAAAATATATTGACTCTACGAATCACTTGAACAAAACTATCAAGCTAACTAAAAATAAAGGAAAAGATATTGTAATTTTTAATTATGACAAAAGTGGTGCTTATGATTATATCCAATCTGGAGATATTATTTCAAAAAAAAGTGATAACTATGATTTAATTATTAACAGAAACGGTAGAGTTGTTGTTTTTGAAATTAATTACGAATGTAAAGACAAGTAAGCTTCATAATTTCCTCGCTTAATTATTCAAATTTACATAAATCAAAATAAATCCCAGATTAAACCTTTGCGCCTCTAAACCTCTGCGAGAAAAATTAAATCTTAAAAGTAATCACAGGGCGTTTTGCATGATTCACCAAGTCTTCACTAATACTACAGTTAAAAAAATGAGAAATCCCTTGCCTGCCATGGGTGCTCATACCTATTAAATCGGCACCAATAGACTCCGAGAAATTCATAATGCCTTTTTCAATAGTTACATCATTATAAATATTAGTAGAGTAATTTGAAAAGCTGGACGAATTAGCAAAATCTTGCATGCGCTCATTAGCATGGTCTGAAGTAATAAATTTATTAGGTGTATTTACCACAAGTAAATGTAATTTCGCTTTTAAAATTGCAGCAAAATCAACCGCTTTTTTATACGTAACCTTACTTTCCTCTTTAAAGTCAGAAGCAAAAACAAAATCACTTACTTTAAAAGTTTCATGTTCCTTTTTAACAACAAGTACAGGGGTTTCAGAAGTTCTAACTATTTTTTCAGTATTGCTACCAATAAGCATTTCTTTTAAACCGCTTACACCATTTGATCCCATGATAATTAAATCGATATCATGTTTTTTACATGTTTGAAAAACACCTTTAAAAATTTCATGAAAATCAACAGTTTCGTGTACGGTTACGCCTTCTAAGTAATCCTTATTTAAAATATTTTCAAACTTCTTATGAGCCAATTTCATAAAAAATACGGCTTCGGGTAAGTCGCTTTGCGAATTCATCGCATCTACCTCATGTAGGGGGATTTCTAAGATATGCAAAAGGTATATTTCTGCCTTGTGAGCCTTAGCTAATTGTGCAGCTACTTTTAAAGCGTTTTCTGCTTGTTCAGAAAAATCAGTAGGAACTAATATTTTTTTCATAATTAGTTAAGCTATGGTGTACTTAAATTTATGAAATATTCCTTTAAAAATCAATAAAATGTTATATATTTGCACCGTTGAAAGGCGAAATTAAAGATTATGAGGGGACGGACAGTCCCCTCTTTTTATACTTAAAATGTTTAAAAATAAAGTTAAAGAATTACTTGAAACAGCGTTAGTTGAACGTTCGGATTTGTTTTTAATTGATTTTTCAATTAACTCTGAAAATCATATTAAGGTGATTATTGATGGAGATAATGGTGTTTTGGTTGAAGACTGTATGTTTATAAGTAGAGCTATTGAACATAATTTAGATAGGGAAGAAGAAGATTTTTCTTTAGAAGTTATGTCTGCCGGAGCAGCGTCACCACTTACGCATCAACGCCAGTATATAAAAAATATTGAAAGAACATTGAAAGTAAGAACATCTTCTGAGGAAATTGAAGGCAAACTTACAGAAGCAACAGAAAATAATATAAAATTAGAGTGGAAAGTTAGAGAACCTAAACCTGTTGGTAAAGGCAAAGTAACTGTAAAAAAGGAAGTAAATATTCCTTATGAAAATATTGTAGAAGCAAAAGTTATGATTAAATTTTAATTTAAAGAGTTATGGAGAATGTCGCGTTAATTGAATCATTTTCAGAATTCAAAGACGATAAGCTAATTGACAGAGTAACGTTAATGGCAATTTTAGAAGATGTATTTAGAAGTGCCTTAAAAAAGAAGTTTGGGGATGATGATAATTTTGATATCATTGTAAATCCAGACAAAGGAGATTTAGAAATATGGAGAAATAGAATTGTTGTTGCAGATGGTGAGGTTGAAGAACCAAATCAAGAAATTTCATTAACTGAGGCTCGTAAAATTGAGCCAGATTTTGAGGTTGGTGAAGATGTGTCTGAAGAAGTTAAGCTTATTGATTTAGGAAGACGCGCTATTTTAGCATTACGTCAAAATCTGATTTCTAAAATCCATGAGCATGATAACACCATTATCTTTAAACAATTTAAAGACCTAGTAGGAGAAATATACACAGCAGAAGTACACCATATTCGTCATAGAGCAGTGATTCTTTTAGATGATGAAGGAAATGAGATTGTGCTTCCAAAAGACAGACAAATTCCTTCTGATTTTTTTAGAAAAGGGGATAATGTAAGAGGTGTTATTGATAGTGTAGAGCTTAAAGGTGCTAAACCTACAATCATCATGTCTAGAAGTTCTCCAGTATTTCTTGAGAAATTATTTGAACAAGAAATACCTGAGGTTTTTGATGGTTTAATAACTATCAAACATGTGGTAAGAATTCCTGGAGAAAAAGCAAAAGTAGCAGTAGATTCTTATGATGATAGAATTGATCCTGTTGGAGCTTGTGTTGGTATGAAGGGGTCAAGAATTCATGGTATCGTTCGTGAGTTAGGAAATGAAAACATTGATGTAATTAACTACACTAATAACTTACAATTATTCATCACAAGAGCATTAAGTCCAGCACGTGTAACATCAATTAAATTGGATGAAGAGAATAAACGTGCCGAGGTTATACTTAAGCCAGAAGAGGTAAGTAAAGCTATTGGTAGAGGTGGTCATAACATCCGTTTAGCGGGACAGTTAACAGGCTACGAGATAGATGTATTTAGAGAAGGTGCTGAAGAGGATGTTGAATTACGCGAGTTCTCTGATGAAATAGAATCTTGGATCATCGATGAGTTTAGTAAAGCAGGTTTAGATACTGCCAAAAGTATATTAGAGCAGGATGTTAATGATCTTGTTAAAAGAACGGATTTAGAAGAGGAAACGATTCAAGACGTTATTAGAATTCTAAAAGAAGAATTTGAAGAATAGTAAATAAAAGTGCAGATTTGCATGATTTTATGCCTTAATTGGTATAATCTATATATTTGAGTATTTTAAAGGCGATTTATGGCTGACACAATTAGATTAAATAAAGTATTACGCGAACTGAATATTTCTTTAGACCGTGCTGTAGAATTTTTAGATTCTAAAGGCGTGGAAATTGAGAAACGTCCCACTACTAAAATTTCTGAGGAGACTTATAATCTGCTTTCAGATGAATTTGAGACGGATGCCAATAAGAAAATTAAGTCGCAAGCAGTAAGTGAAGCTAAGCTTAAGGAAAAAGAAGATTTACGTATTAAACGTGAAAAAGAATTAGAAGAAAAGCAAAAAGCTCAAGAAGCCAGAGAAAAAGCTCAACAAGAAGAAGTTGTTAAAGCAGCTGCTGAACTTTCAGGACCTAAAACAGTTGGAAAAATTGATTTAGATGCAAAGAAGAAAGAAGAAAAACCTGCTCCTAAGAAGGAAGAGGTTAAAAAAGAAGCACCTGTAAAAAAAGAAGAAAAACCTGCTCCTGAGAAGGAAGAGGTTAAAAAAGAAGCGCCTAAAAAAGTTGTTGTAGATGGCGAATTGGTAACTCCAGATGAAAAAGTTACTACGCAATACAAAAAGTTAACAGGTCCTAAAATTGCTGGAGATAAAATAGATTTATCACAATTCAACAAACCAAAAAAGAAGAAAGAAGATAAGAAACCTGATGCAAAATCTGGTGACGCTGCTTCTGGAAACAAGCGAAAACGTCGTCGTATAAGTAAAGCTGGTGGTCCTCAAGACAATAATAGAGGTGGAAATAGAAACGATCGTTTTAAAGGAAAAGGACGCCGTAATGTTGTTAAAGAAGAGCCTAGTGAAGAGGATGTAAAAAAACAAGTTAGAGAAACACTTGAAAAGCTTCAAGGTAAATCAAACAAAGGTAAAGGGGCAAAATATAGAAGAGATAAAAGAGATCAACACAGAGAACAATCTGAGATTGATCAACAGATAGAAGCAGCAGAAAGTAAAATAATTAAGGTTACCGAATTTGTTACAGCAAGTGAAATGGCTACCATGATGAATGTTGGGGTTACCGAAATTATTTCAGCATGTATGTCTCTTGGTATGATGGTAACCATGAATCAGCGTTTGGATGCTGAAACATTATCTATTGTTGCTGAGGAATTTGGTTATCAAGTAGAATTTGTAACTGCTGATATTGAAGAATCTATTGAAGAAATTGAAGATAAACCAGAAGATTTAGAATCTCGTGCACCAATTGTAACAGTAATGGGTCACGTAGACCATGGTAAAACATCGCTTTTGGATTACATCCGTGAAGAGAATGTAATTGCTGGAGAATCTGGTGGAATCACACAACATATTGGAGCTTACGGAGTTCAATTAGAAAACGGACAAAAAATAGCGTTTTTAGATACTCCTGGTCACGAGGCTTTTACAGCTATGCGTGCTCGTGGTGCTCAAGTAACAGATATTGCTATTATTGTAGCTGCTGCAGATGATGATATTATGCCGCAAACTAAAGAAGCTATTTCGCATGCTCAAGCTGCGGGAGTGCCAATTGTGTTTGCTATCAATAAAATCGATTTACCCGCCGCAAATCCAGAAAAGATAAAAGAAGGACTTGCTAATATGAATCTATTAGTTGAAGACTGGGGTGGGAAAATACAATCTCATGACATATCAGCAAAGGTTGGTACGGGAGTTAAAGAATTATTAGAAAAAGTATTGCTTGAAGCTGAATTGTTAGAGCTTAAAGCTAACCCAGATAAACCAGCTGTTGGAACGGTTGTAGAAGCATTTTTAGATAAAGGTCGTGGTTATGTATCAACTATTCTTGTACAAGCAGGAACACTTAAGGTTGGAGATTATGTTTTAGCAGGACAGCATAGTGGTAAAGTAAAGGCAATGCATGATGAACGCGGAAATGATGTTGTAGCTGCAGGACCTTCAACACCTGTTTCTATATTAGGTTTAGATGGTGCGCCACAAGCTGGTGATAAGTTTAATGTATTTGCA
This sequence comes from uncultured Algibacter sp., assembly GCF_947490405.1. Lineage (GTDB taxonomy): Bacteria > Bacteroidota > Bacteroidia > Flavobacteriales > Flavobacteriaceae > Algibacter_B. The sequence continues at coordinate 492,498 of NZ_CANLGU010000002.1, forward strand.
GACGAACGTGAAGCAAAACAAATTGCCTCCAAACGTGCGCAATTACAACGCGAGCAATCTGTTAGAACACAACGCCATATTACGCTTGATGAAATTGGTCGTCGTATTGCACTAGGAGATTTCCAAGAATTGAATATCATCCTTAAAGGGGATGTGGATGGTTCTGTGGAAGCTTTAACAGATTCATTCCAGAAATTATCTACTGAAGAAATTCATGTAAACATTATTCATAAAGGTGTTGGAGCTATTACTGAAAGTGATGTATTATTAGCAACAGCATCTGATGCCATTATTATTGGGTTTAATGTAAGACCTGTTGGTAATGCAAGAATGATTGCAGATAAGGAAGAAATTGATATCAGAACATACTCAATTATCTACGATGCTATTAATGACTTGAAAGATGCGATGGAAGGTATGTTATCTCCTGAACTTAAAGAAGAAGTTACCGGTACCGCAGAAATTAGAGAAATATTTAAAGTTTCTAAAGTAGGTAGTATCGCTGGTTGTATGGTAACCAATGGTAAAATTCTCAGAAATTCAGGTATTCGTTTAATACGTGATGGTGTAGTAGTCTATACAGGAGAATTAGCATCGTTAAAGCGATTCAAAGATGATGCTAAAGAAGTATCAAAAGGTTATGACTGTGGTATGCAAATTAAAAACTACAATGATATTAAAGAAGGAGATATTATAGAAGCCTTCCATGAAGTTGAGGTTAAAAAGACTTTGAAATAACCTTCTCATAAGGGGTAAATTACTAAAGAGCGACTTTTCTAGGTCGCTCTTTTTTTATAAAGTATATTTATGATCTTTCTAACGGTATTAGACTTATGGTGAAATATTTATATTATAACGCAAAGGCCAGATGGGGTGAAGGTTTGTCAGATAGAAGAGCTTGTTTGATGATTTTATTAGCAGAAGCAAAATTAAGTAATAGAACAGCAGTTATTCCAAAATTCGCTTTAGGTTCGAAACATAACAATGGTAAAAAAAAGGATAGTTACATAGTTGATGAGTATTGTAATATTGATAGTTTAAAAGTAGATTATATATTCAATGAGAACTTTGATGATATTGCAAATAAAATAGATGAAAAAGATATCTTAGAAATTAATGATACCCCATTAGATTATAATAGAAATGAAGTTTTAGTTGTTAGAAATCTAGTTGATGATAATTTTTGGAACCTAAACAAATTAGGTGATGTTGTTAGTTTAGCAAAACTATATCATGGTAATGGAGCTAAATTTGTGATTCCAATGGTTGCTGCACCCAAAAGAGTAATTGAAATAGCAAATAAAGTTATAGCTCAATTGCCAAAACCTACGATAGGATTACATTTAAGGAGAACAGATCGATTAAATAAAAAGTTGGATTTGAGTATGAATGAAAAAGTCATAATAAGTAAAATGAATGACTTTGATTTCAATTCAGTTTTTTATTGTACAAATGATAAACATTATAGCATCAACCATAAAAAGTTTTATTCAAGCAAAAATTTCGATTTCCTTGAAAAATTGAAAACTGATAACTTTCTGTTTTTTTGTGTAGAAATGTATATTGTAGATAATTGTGATATTTCTATTAGAACATTTAAGGATTCGTCACCTTTTTTTCAGATTGAAGATAAAACAAATAAAAATTATTCAATTTGCGATTACGGCATGCATATGTCTTTCAGTCAAAACAAAAAGATTCCTGATTCATTTGTTAAATGTACTTATGAAACTATAAATGATAGAGATGGAGAATCTTTCTTTGATAAAAAAGTAGGGCTTGTAACAAAGTTTAATAGTTTTTTGCTTAGAGCTAAAGCAAGTATAATGTACCGAATAAAAAAATTGAGGTTATCAAGTGCTAAAAATTAACTCTTTTCTTTCTTAGGTTTAAAAATAAAAGCATTAGGGAATTTTCTCTTAATTTTCATTAGTGCTCTATCTGCCTCTAGTCTAGTTCTAAAATTGCCTGCCCAAACTTTAAAGTTTGGTGTTTCATATTGCATGCTTGGATACCACCCGCCAAATGAACTACTAAATTCTTTTTGAGCTTCATAAGCACCAGAACGATTCCCAGAATATACTTGTATTTTATAACGTTCAGGACTCGTTTCGTTTTTATTCATCTCTTTTTTTAAGTCTAATAAAACCGTAATATGTTTATCTTGATTTATTACAACTTGTCCTTGTTGAGAAAAAGCATATGATGATATTAAAATCAAGGAAAGAAAACTTATAATTTTGAATTTGGAATGTAGTGGTTTCATTTTTAAAATATTATTATACAAATGTATACGATATAAAACTAAATATGGCTTTTTTTATTATTTAGAATCCCTCTAAATTAGTAATTAACACTTCGCTAACATTTCTAAAATCGACTTTTAATATTACTTTTGCGAGAGATTTTTTTAACTGTATATTTTTCCATTTGTAGTAATGAAAAAATCATACCAAAGTTTAGAAGTTAATTTGACCAACAATATGAAAAAGGTGATTCACCGTAAATTAAGTACGAACTTTCTTCGTTTGGGCTTAGTTGTATTATTAGCGTTTACATCTGCTCTTTCTGCTCAGGAAGGCGATCCAGCAAAAGGAAAATCTTTATTTAATGCCAATTGTGCGGCTTGTCATAAATTAGATAAGAAAATGACTGGTCCTGCTTTACGTAACGTAGAAGCAAGATTAGCTGAGGAACAAGGTTTAGATAGAGACTGGTTATACGCATGGATTCGTAACAGTGCTGGGGTTATTAAATCTGGCGATGCTTATGCTAACAAAATTTACAATGAGTATGGTGGTGCTGCAATGACGGCATTTCCACAATTGTCTGATGAAGATATTAATAATGTTTTGGCTTACACAGCTGCTGAAGCTCCTGCGCCTCCTGCTCCAGTGCCTGGATCTGAGGTTGTAAGTCAGTCAAATACTTCAGGCGGAATTTCAAACGAGATAATATTAGGTGCATTAGCTATCTTATTTATTCTTTTGGCTGCAGGTTTATATTTAGTAAATAAAACATTGCGTCGTTTTGCAACGGCTCAAGGTTTGGATTTGCCAGAGTCATCTGGAAGAACACCGTTATGGAAAGCGTTTGTTCAGAATCAATTCTTAATGATTGTAGTGTCTATATTTTTCTTATTGGCAAGTGCTTATTTTATTTATGGTTATTTGTCTCAAATAGGAGTAGATCAAGGCTATCAACCAGTACAGCCAATACATTATTCACATAAGATACATGCGGGCGATAATGGTATAGATTGTAAATACTGTCACTCTTCAGCAAGAGTTAGTAAGCACTCTGGGATACCATCTCTTAATGTATGTATGAACTGTCATAAATCTATTTATGAGGTTGCTCCAGAAACAGCTACAGAAGAATACAGTAAAGAGTTTTATGATGGAGAAATCAAAAAATTATACGAAGCTGTAGGTTGGGACGATGCTGAGCAGAAATATACGGGTGAAACCAAACCAGTTAAATGGGTGCGTATCCACAACTTGCCAGACTTTGCATATTTCAATCACTCTCAACACGTAACAGTGGCAGGAGTAGAGTGTCAAACATGTCACGGTCCTGTTGAAGAAATGGAAGTGATGTATCAACATGCGCCTTTAACTATGGGGTGGTGTATTAACTGTCATAGAGAAACTAAGGTTGATGTAAAAGGAAATGCATACTACGAAAAAATTCATGAAGAACTTTCTAAAAAGTATGGGGTTGATGAATTAACAGCTGCTCAAATGGGCGGTCTAGAATGTGGTAAGTGTCATTATTAATAAAAAGTAAAGTTTTAGTCAGAAGAAATTCTAATAGCTAATAACTAACAACTAATAACTAGTAAACAATATGTCATCAAACAAGAAATACTGGAAAAGTGTTGAAGAGCTAAACGAAAATAGCTCTATTGTTGAGACGCTCAAACAAAATGAGTTTGTAGCAGAGATTCCTACAGATGAGTTTTTAGGTGATAAAGATACATTAGAGTCAACGTCTACTACACGTCGCGATTTCTTAAAATATGTTGGGTTTAGTACAGCTGCAGCATCGTTAGCTGCTTGTGAGGGGCCAGTAAAAAAATCTATCCCTTATGTAGTTCAACCTACAGAGATTATTCCTGGAGTAGCTAATTACTATGCAACGACTATTGCTAATGGATTTGATTTTGCAAGTGTTTTGGTGAAAACACGCGAAGGTCGTCCCATTAAGATAGAAAACAATACTATGGCGGCTACTAATGGTAGTGCAAATGCTAGAGTAAATGCTTCGGTTTTAGGTTTGTATGATAGTCTAAGAGTACAAGGTCCAAAAAAGGGTGATAAGTCAATTTCCTGGAGTGATTTTGATTCTGAAACTACTAGTAAGTTAACTGATATTGCAGCAGCAAATAAAGATATTGTGTTGCTAACACAAACTTTTGCAAGTCCTTCAACTAGTAAGTTGATATCTGAGTTTAAAGAAAAATACGGTAATGTACGTCATGTAGTTTATGATGCTGTTTCAGAATCTGCTGCATTAGATGCTTACCAAGCTAAATATGGTGAACGCGCACTGGCAAATTATGATTTTGAAAAAGCGATGACTATCGTTTCTGTTGGTGCTGATTTCTTAGGAGATTGGCAAGGTGGCGGTTTTGATTCTGGATATTCTAAAAATAGAGTTCCAGATCACGGCAAAATGTCAAGACACGTTCAGTTTGAGTCTAACATGTCTTTAACTGGTGCAAATGCTGATAAACGTGTGCCTTTAACACCATCTCAACAAAAAATAGCTTTAGCTAAATTACATAGTCAAATCGTTGGTGGTTCTGTTTCAGGAGATTTACCTACTCATATTGAAGATGCAGTTAAAAAAGCTGCTTCTCAATTGAAGAAAGCAGGAAGTAATGGTGTTGTAGTTACTGGTATTAACGATGTAAATGCACAAACAGTTGCTATCGAAATTAATGAAGCTTTAGGAAGTAAGGCTTTTGATCCTAAAACACCAATTAAAACAAGACAAGGTAATGATAAAGCAGTAGCACAATTAGTAGCTGATATGAAAGCTGGTAAAGTTGCTGCAATTATCATGAGTGGAGTAAATCCAATATACACCTTGGCGAATGCTTCAGATTTTGCTGAAGGATTGAAAAAAACAGAATTATCTGTAGCGTTCTCAATGAAAGCTGATGAAACGTCTACACAAGCACAATATATTGCAGCAGCACCTCACTACTTAGAGTCATGGGGAGATGTTGAATTTAAAAAAGGGCACTATGCATTAATGCAACCTACAATTCGTCCTTTATTTGATACAAGACAGTTTCAGGAAGCTTTATTAAAGTGGAATGGAAACGATGTGTCTTATCACGATTATATTAAAGACGCTTGGGGAACTAGTATTTTGGGTGGAGGTTCTTTCAATAAAGCCTTACATGATGGTGCTTATGTTGGAACAATTGCTACAGAAGTTGAAGAAACTGCAGAAGTAGTTGAAGAAGAAAATGCAACACCTTTTGGAAATGCAGCGCGCTCGTTAGCCGCATCTGCTAAATCTGAAGGTTTAGAATTAACATTATATACCAAAGTAGGTATGGGTGATGGTCAGCAAGCCAATAACCCATGGTTACAAGAATTTCCAGATCCTATTTCAAGAGCATCATGGGATAACTATTTAACGGTTTCAAAAGCAGATGCAGATACTATTGGGTTAAGTAATACACATGTAGCTAATGGTGCATTAAACGGTAGTTATGCTAATGTTACTGTAAACGGTGTGACAATTACTGCTCCAGTAATGATACAACCTGGTCAAGCAAAAGGCTCTGTTGGATTAGCACTAGGTTATGGTAGAACTGCAGGGTTAAAAGAGGAAATGCAAACAGGTGTTAATGCATACACATTATACCAAAACTTTAATAACGTTCAGAGTGTTACTATCGAGCCAACTGCTGGTGAGCATGAATTTGCTTCAGTTCAGCTTCACAATACATTAATGGGTCGTGGAGATATCATTAAAGAAACTACTTTAGAGATATTTAACACAAAGGATAAAAAATACTGGAATGCAGTTCCTGTAGTCTCTTTAAATCATGAAGAAACTCCAGTAACTTCTCCAGAAGTTGATTTATGGGATGAATTTGATCGCTCTATCGGGCATCACTTCAACTTATCAATCGATTTAAATGCTTGTACAGGATGTGGTGCTTGTGTAATTGCTTGTCACGCTGAAAATAATGTACCTGTTGTTGGTAAAACCGAAGTAAGACGAAGTAGAGATATGCACTGGTTGCGTATTGATAGATATTATTCATCTGAGGAATCATTTGAAGGTGATAATGATAAAAAAGATAATATTTCTGGTTTAGGAAGCTCATTAAGTGAGTTTGGTGAAATGGAAAATGCTTCTGAGAATCCTCAAGTAGCATTCCAACCAGTAATGTGTCAGCATTGTAACCATGCACCTTGTGAAACTGTTTGTCCAGTAGCTGCAACATCACATGGCCGTCAAGGTCAAAATCATATGGCATATAACCGTTGTGTAGGTACTAGATATTGTGCAAACAACTGTCCTTATAAAGTCCGTCGTTTCAACTGGTTTTTATATAATGGAAATGATGAGTTCGATTATCATATGAATGATGATTTAGGACGAATGGTATTAAATCCAGATGTTGTTGTGCGTTCTCGTGGTGTAATGGAAAAATGTTCTATGTGTATTCAAATGACACAAAAAACAATTCTTGATGCGAAGCGTGACGGACGTCAAATTAAAGATGGCGAATTCCAAACCGCTTGTTCTGCTGCTTGTAGTAATGGAGCAATGACTTTTGGAGATATCAATGATAAAGACAGTAAAGTTGCAAAACTTAAGGAAGATAACCGTATGTATCACTTGTTAGAACATGTAGGCACTAAGCCAAATGTGCAATATCAAACAAAAGTGAGAAATACAACTGAAGCATAAATCTAATTAAAGAATCAATTATATAATTATGGCGTCTCATTACGAAGCACCTATTAGAAGACCCTTAGTTACAGGCGAAAAATCATATCACGATGTTACTGTGGATGTGGCTAAACCTGTAGAAGGAAAAGCAAATAAACAATGGTGGATAGTTTTTGGTATCTCTCTTGCAGCTTTTCTTTGGGGAATTGGATGTATTTTATATACTATATCTACAGGTATTGGAACTTGGGGTTTAAACAAGACCGTTGGTTGGGCTTGGGATATTACTAACTTCGTTTGGTGGGTTGGTATTGGTCACGCAGGAACGCTTATTTCTGCGGTACTTCTATTATTCCGTCAAAAATGGAGAATGGCAATTAACCGTTCAGCGGAAGCCATGACGATTTTCTCTGTAGTTCAAGCAGGTTTATTCCCTATTATACACATGGGCCGTCCGTGGTTAGGATATTGGGTATTACCAATTCCAAATCAATTTGGTTCGTTATGGGTAAACTTTAACTCGCCTTTACTTTGGGATGTATTTGCAATTTCAACATATTTATCGGTATCATTAGTATTCTGGTGGACTGGTTTATTACCTGATTTTGCTATGTTACGTGATAGAGCTATCAAGCCGTTCCAAAAGAAAATATATTCTTTATTAAGTTTCGGTTGGTCAGGTCGTGCTAAAGATTGGCAACGTTTTGAAGAAGTATCATTGGTACTTGCAGGTTTAGCAACACCATTAGTACTTTCTGTGCATACTATCGTATCATTTGACTTTGCAACATCAGTTATTCCTGGTTGGCATACAACAATATTTCCACCATACTTTGTTGCTGGTGCGGTATTCTCAGGATTTGCTATGGTAAATACACTTCTTATAATTATGAGAAAAGTGTGTAACCTTGAAGACTATATTACAGTACAACACATCGAGTTAATGAACATAGTAATTATGATTACAGGTTCTATAGTTGGTGTAGCATATATTACAGAGTTATTTATTGCATGGTATTCTGGTGTAGAGTATGAGCAATATGCCTTTTTAAATAGAGCAACTGGTCCTTACTGGTGGGCATATTGGGCGATGATGACTTGTAACGTATTCTCTCCACAGTTTATGTGGTTCAAGAAACTAAGAACAAGTATTATGTTCTCATTCTTTATTTCTATTGTGGTAAACATAGGTATGTGGTTTGAGCGTTTTGTAATTATTGTAACATCTTTACATAGAGATTACTTACCATCATCATGGACAATGTTCTCTCCAACATTTGTAGATATTGGAATTTTCATCGGAACAATTGGATTCTTCTTTGTATTATTCTTGTTGTACTCTAGAACATTCCCTGTTATCGCTCAAGCAGAAGTAAAAACAATTTTGAAATCTTCTGGTGAACGTTATAAAAACATTAGAGAAAGAGGCGATAGTTTAGTTGGAACTGGTGCAGATGCTAGAACTTCTGGAAATACAGCAATACAACCTGCAAAAAAGACAGAAGCGAAAATATCTACTGGTGATAATTCTGAAAAAGTAAGTAACTTATTGGGAAGTATTGGTGCTTTTGATGCGGCTACTCAAACTGCTGATGATTTGAAGAAAATTAGTGGTGTTGGACCTAAAATGGAGGGGGTACTTAATAGTATAGGTATTTATACTTTCCTTCAAGTTAGTAAAATGACAAAAAAAGAATATGATTTGTTAGACTCAATTACAGAATCTTTCCCAGGAAGAGCAGAACGTGATGATTGGGCAGGACAAGCTAAAAAATTAATAAACTAAATATAGTCAATGGAAGCTTCAAAAGTTATTCACGCTATTTATACTGATGATGATATTTTAATGTCAGCCGTAAAAAAGGTTAAGGCAGAAAAACATCACATTGAAGAAATATATACACCGTTTCCGGTTCACGGACTAGACAAAGCTATGGGACTTGCGCCTACACGTATTGCTATTACAGCATTTATGTATGGGTTAGTTGGTTTAACCGTTGCCATAGTTATGATGAATTTTATCATGATTGAAGATTGGCCACAAAATATTGGTGGTAAGCCAAGTTTTAGTTACTTGGAAAATATGCCAGCCTTTGTTCCAATTATGTTTGAGTTAACTGTATTTTTTGCAGCACATTTAATGGTAATTACATTTTACTTACGTAGTAGAATGTGGCCATTCAAAGAGGCTGAAAACCCTGACCCAAGAACAACCGATGATCATTTCTTGATGGAAATTGCGGTTCATGGAAATGAAGGAGAATTAGAAAGCTTACTTAAAGAAACAGGAGCAGTTGAAATTAATTTAGTTGATAAAGCCCATTAATATAAATATGAAAAGCTTAATTAAAATATTAGCAATAGCAGTTGTTTTAGTGTCTGTATCATGTAAAAAAGATACTGCACCAAACTATCAATTCATGCCCAACATGTATGAATCTGCTGGATATGAAACTTATGGAGAAGCTGCATTTCCTAATGGAATTGAAGCACAAGTGCCTGCTGAAGGCTCCATTCCAAGAGGTTTTGTGCCTTTTGATATAGAGAACAGTACTCAAGGTTATGAATTGGCTAAAGCTACCTTGAAATCTTCTTTAGATTCTACACAAGTAGATTTGGAAAGAGGTAAAGAGCTTTATAGTATTTATTGTGGCATTTGTCATGGTAACAAAGGTAAAGGTCAAGGAAAACTAGTAAAGCGTGAAAAAATTCTTGGAATACCAAGTTATGATGATGCAGGAAGAGCTATAAATGAAGGTAGCATTTATCACACCATTTATTATGGTAAAAATGCAATGGGTTCTTATGCTAACCAATTAAATGAAGAAGAGCGGTGGCAAGTGGTTGCTTACGTTTTAAAGTTGAAAGCCGATTTAGAAAAGTAAGATTGATAAGATTATTATAGATATGTATACATTTTCAAATAAATTAAAGACATTTTCTTTCATTCTAATGATATTAGGAGCATTAGGTGTAGGATATGGTTTTATGACATCTCATAAATCTTTTGAAGAAGTTGAACACTTACTTGCAGAAGAATCTCATCATGGTGGTGGACATGGGGAAGAAGTTGCTCATGCTGAAGCTAGTCACGGAGCTCATGCTGCAGTTGAAACTCATGGAGATGATGCGCATTCAGAAGTTGATGAACATACCAAACATATTGAACATGTTCAACACCAAATAGCAAATAGACCATGGTCTGCATTGTATGTAGCTGCCTTTTTCTTTATGATGATTGCTTTAGGCGTTTTAGCGTTTTATGCGATTCAAATTGCATCTCAAGCAGGATGGTCACCAGTACTTTTTAGAGTTATGGAAGGGATGACAGCTTACTTATTGCCTGGAGCTTTAATTGTTTTGGGAATAGCTGCAGCATCACATTTTATAGGTCATAACAATATATTTATCTGGATGGATCCAGAGGTTGTGGCTCATGATAAATTAATACAAGGAAAATCTGGATGGTTAAATATTTGGGGATTCATTATTAGAGGTTTAATTTTTATTGGAGGTTGGAGTTTATATCGTCACTTCTCAAGAAAATTCTCTATTGCTCAAGATACCGCTGAAGATAAAAGTAATTTCAAAAAATCATTCCGTATTTCAGCAGCATTTTTAGTGTTTTTTATATACACAGAATCAATGATGTCTTGGGATTGGATAATGAGTGTAGACCCTCACTGGTTTTCAACATTATTTGGATGGTATGTGTTTGCTAGTATGTTTGTGAGTGGTATTACAGTTATAGCTTTAATAACTATTTACTTAAAATCTAGAAATTATTTAGAGTTTGTAAATGAAAACCATTTACATGATGTAGCTAAATTTATGTTTGCATTTAGTATTTTCTGGACATACCTGTGGTTCTCACAGTTTATGTTGATTTGGTATTCTAATATCCCTGAAGAAGTAACATACTTTGTAACACGTTTTCAAGATTATAAATTACCTTTCCTAGGCATGGTGGTTATGAATTTTGTATTCCCAATATTAATGTTAATGAATGCCGATTATAAACGTATTCCTTGGTTTGTAGTCATGGCTGGTCTAGTTATTTTATTTGGACATTACATTGATATTTTTAATATGATTATGCCTGCAACTGTTGGAGATAGATGGTTTATAGGAATCCCTGAAATAAGTTCAGTATTGCTTTTTGCAGGATTATTCATATTTATAGTATTTACAGCTTTAACAAAAGCACCATTACTTGTAAAAGGCTATCCTTTCAGAAAGGAAAGTGAAGAGTTTCATTATTAATAAGATTTTAAATAAAGACGAACGATACCAATGACTGCTTTATTAACAATTATAGTTTTAGTATTTATTCTTATTGCCATATGGCAAATGGTTAAGATTTTTGATTTAGCTCAAGCTAAAAACGAAAGCTCTACCTCTGGCGTTGCTACTGACAAAGACAATACCATAAATGGTTATTTAATGATGGGCTTTTTGGCATTCATTTACATTATAACCATTGTAAGTTTTGTTAAATGGGGCGATTTGCCATTAATGTCTAACTCAGCTTCTGAACATGGTCCAACTATAGATAACTTGATGATTATTTCTATGGTTATCATTTTCTTTGTTCAAACAGTTACACAATTCTTATTACATTATTTTGCTTATAAATACAAAGGAGAAAAAGGTAAGAAAGCATTGTTTTTCGCTGATAATAATAAATTAGAAGCCATATGGACAATTATACCAGTAATTGTTCTTGCAGGTTTAATCATTTATGGATTAAGTACTTGGATTAATATTATGGGTGTAGATGAAAGTGACGACCCATTGGTAGTTGAATTATATGCGCAGCAGTTTAACTGGAAAGCTAGATATGGCGGTGCAGATAATACTCTTGGAAAAGCAAATGTGCGTTTAATTGATATAGATCGTGCTAATATTTTGGGTTTAGATGAATCTGACCCTAATGCTCAAGATGATATTATTACTACAGAATTGCACTTACCAGTTGGTAGACCAGTTTTATTTAAAATGCGATCGCAAGATGTTTTACATTCTGCATATATGCCACACTTTAGAGCACAAATGAATTGTGTACCAGGTATGATTACTCAGTTTGGTTTTACACCAACGGTTACTACTTCTGAAATGCGAGAAACACCTCAGATGATTGAAAAGATTCAAAATATTAATAATATTAGAGTAGAGAAGAGTAAAAAGCTTGTAGCTAAAGGTGAAGATGCTTTAGAACGTTATGAGTTTGATTATCTATTATTATGTAATAAGATATGTGGAAAATCACATTATAATATGCAAATGAAGATTGTAGTTGAAACACAAGAAGAATATGATGCTTGGATTGCAGAACAAAAAGAATTCAAGAACTCTCTAGTAAATTAATTTAAAAAAGAAAAAAACGATATAAGATTATGTCAGCACACGCAGATAACCACGCTCACGACGACGATCACGGACATCATCATAAAGAAACGTTTGTTACTAAATATATATTTAGTCAGGATCATAAGATGATTGCTAAGCAGTACCTTATCACAGGTACTATAATGGGAGTTATTGGAGTTTTAATGTCTATGATGTTCCGTATGCAAATTGCATGGCCAGAGGAACCAAACGTATTGTTTGAAGCTTTATTAGGTAAATGGGCACCAGATGGTGTTATGGATGCAGATATATATTTAGCATTAGTTACTATTCATGGTACCATTATGGTATTCTTTGTATTAACGGCTGGTTTAAGTGGTACGTTTAGTAATCTTTTAATTCCATTACAAATTGGAGCACGAGATATGGCATCAGGATTCCTTAACATGGTCTCATATTGGTTGTTTTTTCTATCTAGTGTAATTATGGTAATTTCATTATTTGTAGAAGCTGGACCTGCAGCAGCAGGTTGGACTATATATCCTCCCTTAAGTGCGTTGCCACTTGCTCAAGGAGGTTCTGGTATGGGTATGACCTTATGGTTAGTATCTATGGCTATATTTATTGCTTCTTCATTATTGGGGTCATTAAACTATGTGGTTACTGTAATCAACTTAAGAACTAAAGGGATGTCTATGACTAGATTGCCTTTAACTATTTGGGCATTCTTTGTAACAGCGGTAATTGGTATTATATCATTCCCAGTTTTATTGTCTGCGGCCTTATTATTAATAATGGATAGAAGTTTTGGAACATCATTCTTCTTATCAGATATATTTATTCAAGGAGAAGTATTACATTACCAAGGTGGCTCACCTGTATTATTTGAGCATTTGTTTTGGTTTCTTGGACACCCCGAAGTATATATTGTTATATTACCTGCGATGGGATTAGTTTCAGAAATTATGGCGTCAAATTCGCGTAAGCCTATATTTGGTTACCGTGCTATGATTGCTTCTATATTAGCGATTGCATTCCTTTCAACAATCGTGTGGGGTCACCATATGTTTATTTCAGGAATGAATCCATTTTTAGGATCTGTATTTACATTCACAACATTACTAATTGCTATACCTTCTGCAGTAAAAGCATTTAACTGGATAACAACACTTTGGAAAGGTAATTTACAGATGAACCCTGCCATGTTATTTTCAATAGGATTTGTTTCTACATTTATAACAGGTGGTTTAACAGGTATTATTTTAGGAGATTCAGCTTTAGACATTAATGTACACGATACTTATTTTGTAGTTGCACACTTCCACTTAGTAATGGGTATTTCTGCTCTTTATGGAATGTTTGCTGGTATTTACCATTGGTATCCAAGGATGTTTGGACGTATGTTAAATAAAAACTTGGGTTATATTCATTTCTGGGTTACTGCTGTTTGTGCTTATGGTGTGTTTTTTCCAATGCACTTTATAGGTATGGCAGGTTTACCAAGACGTTATTATACAAATAGTAACTTCCCATTATTTGATGATACTGCAAATGCAAATGTTATTATTACAATGTTTGCTTTAGTTGGAGGTGTTGTTCAAATAGTATATTTATACAATTTCTTTGCAAGTATTTTTTATGGTAAGAAAGCAGTACAAAACCCATGGAAATCTACAACATTAGAATGGACAGCTCCAGTTGAACATATGCATGGTAACTGGCCAGGTGAAATACCTCATGTACACCGATGGGCCTATGATTACAGTAAACCAGGACATGATGTAGACTTTGTACCACAAAATATTCCTCTAAAAGAAGGCGAAGAAGAACTACAACACTAAACAGCATTATTTTTTATATTAAAAAAGGCACACTTTTAAAGTGTGCCTTTTTCTGTTTAAAAGCTTATTTTTTCGATGAAATACAAAAAATATTAAAAAAACTCGATGAAATACAAAAAAATCAGTTAAATTGCGTTCGGAAATATTTTAAACCTTGTTTTAATATGATTTCCACTGCTATTAATTAATTGATTTTAATCTATCAACTATGAGAACCAAATCTACTAGAAAAAATGCGACTTACTATGCATTTTTTTATTTGTTGGTTTTTGGGCTATCTTTTTCGAGTTTAGCTCAATGTCCAACTATTACTGATCCAACCCCTCCACCTATATGTGATGCTTCGGGTTTTACCTTTAATGATTTAAATGCCTTTGCTACCGATGGCGGAAATGGTATTGTATGGTATGACTCTCCCTCAGGAGGAAGTTTATTTAATCCAACAGAGCTTGTTACAGAAGGTATTTATTATGCTGATGATAATTCGGGAACTTGTGGAGCTAGAGCCTCTATAACCATTGATTTTTTATTGAACGATACTGGTCAAAATTTAGATCAGGTGTATTGTAGTAATGAAAACGCTACAGTACAAACTTATATAGATGATGTTTTACAAGCGATTATTCCTATTGGAGGTTCTGTAGAGATCTACTATGATGTTGATTTAACAAGTTTAGCTAATCCGACAGATACAATAACTGTGGGGGCCACTAATTATTATATTGTTTTTGTTGATAATGGAGGTTGTAAAAGCCAATTAGAACTGGCACAATTGGGTGTTTTTAGTGCACCTACAGACCCTAATCCAACATCTCCTCAAGCGTTTTGTTCAGACGATAATCCTACCATTGGTGATTTAGATACAGGAACAACAGCCACCAATTTTAGTTGGTATACTAGTTTAGATGGGTCTGGAGACCCAGTTCCTCCAGCATTATCTTTGTCAACTGCTTTAATAGATGGTAATAGTTACTACCTCCAAATTAATGATGTTTTCTGCGATAGCAACCCTGTTGAAGTAATAGTAAATATTGATATACCAGTTGACCCAGGAACCCCAGGGAATCTAGAATACTGTGATGATAGTTTGCCTGCTTCAGATTTCGATTTGTTTAATGAGCTTGGAGGGACACCAGATACAACTGGAACATGGTCTGGACCAATATCTACTTCAAACGGGCATAACGGTACTGTAAATATTTCAACACTAACAACAGCAGGAACTTATACATTTACATATACAGTAACAAGTAACGGCGTATGTCCTGATGGTATTTCTAATGTAACAATTCAAGTTTTTGAAACGCTTTCCTCTGGAATTCCATCTCCTTTAAACCCAGTATCATTTTGTGAGGCTGGATTACCTTCAGCATTTGATTTATTTTCTCTTATAGAAAATCATGACTTAGGAGGTCAATGGACACAAGGTACATCAAGTTCAGATCCTATTGTTACTTCTACTATTGATTTATCAAGTTTTACTCCAAATACTTATAACTTTACATATACTCAAAATTTATCACCCAATCCATGTCCTGAAGAATCTACAACAATACAAATTATAGTCCTACAAGATCCTAATGCAGGGGTGGCCTTAAACGATGCTTTTTGTGAAAATGATTTAATATCAAACTCCCCTTATAATTTGTTTGATGCTCTAGATGGTTCTCAAGATAATAATTCAGGAACATGGACAGATGTTACCAATACTTCAGTCTCAAATCCAATCGATATAACAAGTTTTACAGTAGCAGGAAGTCCATATTTATTTACATATACTATTGATAATGGAACATGCTCGGATTCTGAACAAATTTCAATAATTATTGAAGACGCACCTGAATCGGGAACACCTATAACTACTTTTCCAGAATATTGTGAAGGTTCAGCTCCTTCAAGTTTTGATTTATTTGATTTATTAGAAGGTGAAGATCAAACCGGGCAATGGTTTGTAGGTATTGATAACACAGGTTCAACAACTAGTAATCTAATAGACTTATCAGTACTAACTCCAAATACTTATAACTTTACATTTGACGTTGATTTAATTGGAAGTTGTGATGATGAATTAGTGACGGTTCAAGTTACAATCAATCCATTACCAAATACTGGTATAGTAAATAATCCATCTCCATTTTGTGAAAATGATTTAGCTGCAAATTCACCATTAAATTTATTCGGGCAATTAACTGGAGAAGATACAGGAGGTACTTGGACAGACGATGATACATCAGGAGCGCTTACAGGAAGTGATGTAGATTTAACACAATTAACGATTGGAAATTACAATTTTACTTATACTATAACAGATACAAATAATTGCACAAATAGTTCAACAGTGACTATCATAGTAGAAGATGCACCTGAATCGGGAACATCAGTTACTGCTTTTCCTGAATATTGCGAAGGTTCAGCACCTTCAAGTTTTGATTTGTTCGATTTATTAGAAAGCGAAGATCAAGCTGGGCAATGGTATGTAGGTATTGATAACACAGGTTCAACATCTAGTAATCTAATAGACTTATCAGTACTAACTCCAAATACTTATAGTTTCACTTTTGATGTTGATGCTATTGGAATCTGTGATGATGAATTAGTAACCGTTCAAGTTATAATCAATCCATTACCAAATACCGGTATAGTAAATAACCCATCTCCATTTTGTGAAAATGATTTAGCTACAAATTCACCATTAGATTTATTCGGACAATTAACCGGAGAAGATACAGGAGGAACTTGGGCAGACGATGATACATCAGGAGCGCTTACAGGAAGCGATGTAGATTTAACACAATTGACAATTGGAAATTATAATTTCACTTATACCATAACAGATGTTAATAGTTGTACAAACAGTTCAACAGTTAGAATAACTGTAGTAGATGCGCCAGAATCAGGTACTGCAAACGCACCAATCGAATTTTGTGCTGCAGATATAATGACTGGTCAAACATATAATTTGTTTGATTTATTAACAGATGAAGATCAAACAGGAACTTGGATAGATGATGATGCTTCTGGAGCTTTATCTGGAAACATAGTTGCTTTAGATGCTTTAATACCGGCAACATATAATTTTACTTTTGATGTTGATGCAATAGGCGTATGTGACGATGCTAATGTTACAGTTAGTATAATTATTAATGATACTCCAGCTCCTACTGCAACAACACCACAGGAATTTTGTGATACAGCAACAGTATCAGATTTAGTTGCAACAGGAACAACCATTCAATGGTATGACGCTTTAACAGGGGGTAATCTGTTGTCTGATACAACAGCCTTAGTAGATGGTCAAACCTACTATGCAACTCAAACGGATGCCACTACAAATTGTGAGTCTTCAGTTAGAACAGCTGTAATGGCTACTATTTATCAAACACCAAATGCTGGAGATCCAAACACAACAATAATAGTTTCATGTAATAACAATACTAGTATTGATTTGTTTACTGGACTTGACGGAACTCAAGATTCTGGTGGTACATGGAATAATGATGATGGAGTGGGTAATTTATCTGGAAATCTTTTTGATGCAACAGGTGTTTCAGCTGGAACCTATAGTTTTATATACATGGTAACTGCTTCAGCTCCTTGTCTTGATGACAGTGAAACTATAACGGTTACTATTGAAGAACCTTTAAGTGCTGGGTCAAATATCAATCCAACTTTAGATATTTGTAGCAATAATGGTACGGAAGATTTATTTACACTCTTGGGAGGTGCAGATACTGGAGGTAGTTGGTCGCCAACATTAGCAAGTGGCACAGGTGTATTTGATCCATTAGTTGATGCTGACGGTACATATACATACACACTAACAAATAGTTGTGGAACATTCACCAATCAAGTTATAACAACAGTAACACTTGCTCCAAATGCAGGAAGTGATGCTTCTACAGGAATTTGTGCTGGTGATATGCCAATAGATTTATTTACGTTATTAGGTTCAGGAGCACAAAGTGGTGGAACATGGTCTCCAGTATTGGATAGTGGAACAGGAATGTTTGACCCAACAGTAGATGCTTCTGGAACCTACACTTATACAGTAACCGCAGTATCTCCCTGTTCACCAGATTCTATGGCGAGTATTACAGTTACTGTTAATGATTCACCACCAATAATTGTCTTAGAAGCAAACCCTGAGTTTTGTTTGGTAGATAATCCTACAGTTGCTGATTTATCTTCAAGTATTCGTCCAACAGGTACCGTAAATTGGTATGAAGACGCAGCATTAACATTACCCTTAACTGTTACAGATGTATTGGTAGATGGGGAAGATTATTATGCAACTCAGACAAATAGTACAGGTTGTGAGTCATCCATTTCAGTTCAAATTAATGTAACAGTTAATGATACACCAACACCAACAATAGATGATGCTATGATTGAATATTGTATAAACGATAATCCAACAATAAGAACACTTTCTGATAATATTGTTGAGTATGATTCTACAGCAGATAATCTCAGGTGGTATGATGTTCAAACTGGAGGTTCAGCACTTTCTGAAACAACATTACTAACAAACATAACCTATTATGTAGCATTATTTGATGCAGTAACTGGTTGTGAGAGCAGTATTCGCTTGGAGGTTATTCCAGATTTAACAGCCTGTGGTAAAGTAAGTTTGCCTGATGGTTTCTCTCCAAATGGAGATGGAATTAACGATACTTATGATATTGATAATCTAGATATTTTGTATCCAAATTTCGTTTTAGAGATTTACAACAGAAATGGACATATTGTTTATAAAGGGAATGCGAATACACCACGGTTTGATGGAACCTCTAATCAAGGAAGAATTGTTGCAAAAGGCGATTTACCAGTAGGTGTTTATTTCTACATTTTCCGATTTAACGATGGGGAAAATAAACCAGAACAAGGACGCTTATACTTAAGCAGATAATTTATAGATAAAGCAAAATTTAAGACGATGAAAACATTAAATATATATCATAAAATCGCTGCTTTGTTAAGTTTGACGCTCTTGTCATTACAAAGTTTTGCACAACAAGACCCACAATTCACTCAGTATATGTATAATATGAGTGTAATCAATCCAGCCTATGCTACGGCAGAAGAAGGTATTTTAAACCTTGGTGGATTATATAGAACCCAATGGGTAGGACTAGAAGGAGCACCTAAAACAGGAACCTTTTTTGCGCATACACCTATTAATGAAAAGATTGAAATGGGTGTGTCTTTTACTAACGACAATATTGGAGATATTGTTAATGAAAATAACATATTTGCAGATTTTGCTTATGTGTTGCCCGTTGGAATTGAAACAAAAATATCTTTTGGTGTAAAAGCAGGAGTTAGAATGTTTGACACTAATTTTAATGGCTTACAATTACAATCAGGACCAGCAAGTGGTGATAATGCTTTTGATGAAAACATCAACAGAGCCTTTCCAAATTTAGGAATAGGTGCATTCTTTTTTACTGACACCTATTACGTTGGTTTATCAGCCCCAAATATGCTTTCAACCAAACATCTAGAAAACGAGAATGGTATAAAAGCAACAGGTATCGAGAATGTACATTATTTCTTAACAGGTGGTTATGTATTTGATATTAATAAAGATGTAAAATTAAAACCCGCATTTATGGCAAGAGGTGTTAAAGGCGCACCATTAGCGGTTGATATTACGGCAAATGTTTTAATCAATGAAAAGCTGGAAGCAGGATTAGGCTATCGTTTAGATGATGCCATTAGTGCACTAATTAACTTTAGAGTTACTCAAGATTTAAGAATAGGTTATGCCTACGATTACACAACTACAAATTTGGGGGATTTCAATTCTGGATCTCATGAAATATTCATTTTATTTGATGTCGATTTATTCGGATTTAAAGGTGGGTATGACCGTTCACCAAGATTCTTCTAATAATTTAATACTAGGAAACATGAAAAAATACACATACATACTTGCAAGCCTTTTATTAGTTAGCGGAATAGGGTTTGCCCAAAAGAAAAATATAAAACGCGTTAATAAACTCTTCGAAATGAGAGCTTATAAAGATGCCGCTGAAATTTATGAAACCAAAGAACGAAATCAAGAGGTACTTCAAAATTTGGCTGATAGTTATTACTATAATTCTAGTCTTCAAAAAGCGATTAAAACCTATAGAGAGTTATTTGTTGAATATGGAGATTCCATTGATATTGATTATCATTTTAGATTTGCGCAAGCTTTAAAAGGCGTTAAAGAATATAAAGAAGCAGATAAGCATTTAAAACGTTACTACAATAAACCTGTAAATACTTTGGCGTTTATTGAGGAGACTGATAATACCACACCACACACGTTTAAACTAAAACAGATAGAAAATAGAAATTCTAGCAGCGATTTTGGTTTGTCTTTTTATGGAAAAAATAAAGTAGCCTTTGCTTCGGCAAGAAATTCTGAAAACCCAGAGTATGCATGGAATAATACGCCGTATCTGGATTTGTATAGTGCTACAATTACCAATCAAAATGTTTTAGAGGATATTCAACCTTTTTCAGAAGCCATAAATACAAGTTCGCATGAAAGTAATGCAGTAATTTCTAAAGATGGTAAAACGATGTATTTTAATAGAACAAATACAACACGTAAAAAAACAGATGCTGAACGAATTGCACATATCAAAATTTATAAAGCAGAATTAGTTGATGGTGAGTGGACAAATGTTACAGCATTACCATTCACTTCAAACTCATATAGTACAGAGCATCCTGCATTAAGTAAAGATGAAAAAACACTTTATTTTGCCAGTGATATGCCAGGGACTTATGGAAGTTTTGATATTTATAGAGTTTCAATAAATGATGATGGTACTTATGGTGAACCTGAAAATTTAGGAGAAACCATCAATACAAAACACAGGGAGCAGTTTCCTTTTATTAGTGAATTTAGCGTGCTGTATTTTTCATCTATTGGGCATCAAGGATATGGTGGATTAGATGTGTTTAGAAGCAACATGGTTCATGATACGTTTGACAAACCTGTTAATTTAGGAAGCTCTATTAATAGTAATTTAGATGATTTTGCTTATGTGATTAGAGAGAAAACGAATAAAGGCTATGTGTCCTCAAATCGTACAGGTTATGATAGGTTATTCGGTTTCGCAAGACAACAAAATCCACTAACGATATATCAAGTTGAAGGTGTTGTACAAGATTTAAACAGCAAAGAGCTATTAGCAGGATCATTAGTATCCTTATTTGATGAATCAGATACTGTTATTCAGGATACCATAGTTGGTGATGATGCGTATTATATTTTTAAAATAGAACCGAATAAAAAATACAAAGTTAGAGGAACACGAAAAGCATATATCCCTCAAGATGTTGAGTTTTCAACGGATAGTAAAGGAAAAGTTCAACATGATATATATTTAAACTTAGAATCATTTGCTGATGCTGAAGAGCGTGTTAGAGAAAAAGATAAAGGAACAGAACAAGTTGTACAAGTTGAGTTAGATAAGATTTTCTTTGATTTTGATGAAGCTGTTATTCGAGAAGATGCTGCCATTACACTGAATGTTTTAGTCAATTTAATGAAGAAATATCCATCTATGGAAGTGGAAGTCTCTGCACATACTGATGCGCGAGGACCAGATCAATACAATTTAGATTTATCAAAGCGAAGAGCTGCCTCTACTCTAGAATATTTAGTAAGTCAAGGTATAGAGCGTAACCGACTAAAAAGTATAGGTTATGGTGAAATGCAACCGCTTAACAAATGTGTTAAAGAAGGTATCTGTGATGATGATGAATATGATATTAATAGACGTTGTGAGTTTACAATTTTAAAATAACCAGCCAAGAATTACCAACCAAATATTTGAAAAGCCTTTCCATTACGGAAAGGCTTTTTGTTTATATTTGCTTATGCTGAACTTATTTTAGTGTCTCTGATATTCCTACTCAGGCAGGAATCCATATTTTTACTTATATTTAAATTGAAACCAAATGTCACCCTGAGTGCAGTCGAAGGGGTTTAATATGAACGAAAACCTAGATCCAACAAACGAAAATTTTTCTCCAGAGGAAATAGATGTAGAAAGAAAGTTAAGACCACTGTCTTTTGATGATTTTACAGGGCAGGATCAAGTTCTGGAAAATCTTCAAATATTCGTACAAGCAGCAAATTTAAGAACTGAAGCTTTAGATCATACCTTATTTCATGGGCCTCCAGGATTAGGAAAAACAACATTGGCCCATATTTTAGCTAATGAATTAGACGTTGGTATTAAAGTTACTTCAGGTCCGGTTTTAGATAAACCTGGAGATTTGGCAGGTTTATTAACCAATTTGGATGAACGAGATGTATTATTTATAGATGAGATTCATCGATTGAGTCCTATAGTGGAAGAGTATCTCTATTCTGCTATGGAAGATTATAAAATAGATATCATGATTGAAACGGGGCCAAATGCTAGAACCGTTCAAATCAATTTAAATCCATTTACATTAGTTGGGGCTACAACGCGGTCAGGTTTATTAACGTCACCTATGCGTGCTCGTTTTGGGATTCAAAGTAGGCTTCAATATTATAAAACAGATTTATTAACAACTATTGTGCAAAGAAGTGCTATGATTTTGGACGTTCCAATATCTATGGAGGCAGCAGTTGAAATTGCTGGACGAAGTAGAGGTACACCACGTATTGCAAATGCATTATTACGTCGTGTTAGGGATTTTGCTCAAATAAAAGGTAATGGTTCTATCGATATTAAAATAGCCAAATTTGCTTTAGAAGCATTGAATGTAGATGCGCATGGTTTAGATGAAATGGATAACAAAATTTTATCTACTATTATCGATAAATTTAAAGGAGGTCCTGTAGGTATTACAACTATTGCTACAGCTGTTAGTGAAAGTCCTGAAACTATTGAGGAGGTTTACGAACCTTTTTTAATTCAACAAGGGTTTATTATGAGAACACCTCGTGGAAGAGAAGTCACTGAACAAGCTTATAAGCATTTGGGTAAAATACAAGGATCAACTCAAGGTGGTTTATTTTGATTGATAATAAATGTAAATACACAGAACTCATAAAAACCGAAGCAAAACGCCTCGGTTTTTTATCTTGTGGTATTAGTAAAGCTGAATTTTTAGAAGACGAAGCCCCGCGTTTAGAAAAATGGTTAAACCAAAATATGCATGGAGAAATGCGTTATATGGAAAACCATTTTGATAAGCGTTTAGATCCTACAAAATTGGTTGAAGGTTCTAAAAGTGTGGTTTCATTATTACTCAATTACTTTCCTTTAGAAGAACAAAATCAAGACAGTTTTAAAATTTCTAAATATGCTTTTGGAAACGACTATCACTTCGTTATAAAAGACAAACTCAAATCACTATTACATTTTATTCAAGATGAAATAGGTGAGGTTTACGGTCGTGCTTTTGTTGATTCTGCTCCTGTGCTAGATAAAGCTTGGGCAGCAAAATCAGGTTTAGGTTGGGTTGGAAAACACAGTAATTTACTTACCCAACAAGTGGGGTCATTTTATTTTATTGCAGAGTTAATAATCGATTTAGAGTTGGAATATGATACACCAGTAACCAATCATTGTGGTACTTGTACAGCTTGTATAGATGCATGTCCAACCCAAGCTATTACAGAGCCTTATGTGGTAGATGGCAGTAAGTGTATTTCCTATTTCACTATTGAACTAAAAGAAAATATTCCATCAGAATTTAAAGGACAATTTGACGACTGGATGTTTGGTTGCGATGTGTGTCAAGATGTTTGTCCATGGAATCGTTTTTCAAAATCACATAATGAACCATTGTTTAATCCGAACCCAGAATTATTGTCTATGAGTAAAAAAGATTGGGAGGAAATTACAGAAGATACATTCAAAAAAGTATTTAAGAATTCGGCAATAAAACGAACTAAATATTCAGGATTAAAAAGAAATATTAATTTCATAAAAAATTAATATTAATTGATTTATAAGTATCTATTTTTCTGTTGACTCTCTCTCAATTAATTCAGTTTCAAGAGTAATGGTTTTGGGTCTTTTAGGTTTTTTGTTTTTTATAGCTTTTATTTCTTTGTAGAGCTGTTTAAAAGCTGTTTTTCCCATTTTAAAACCAGGTTGGTCAATAGTGGTTAAGGTGGGAGATATAACGGAAGACATAAACCAATTGCTAAACCCAACGATGCTAATATCTTCAGGGATTTTTATACCTTGTTCATTAAACTCTGTCATAGCTCCAATAGCTACCAAATCAGTATTTATAAAGATACCATCAACGTCTTTATGCTCATTTAATAATTGTTTAGCATTTTTTTTGCCTTCTTCAAAACTCATGTCACCACATTCACATATATAAACTAAAGAAGGATCATAAGGTAAATTGTTGTCTAACAATGCTTTTTTGTAACCAAGAAATCTATCAATAGAATTTTGAGGTAAAAGTGCACCTCTAAAATGAGCAATACGTTTACAACCTATATCTATTAAATGCTGCGTTGCTTTATAAGCAGCTTTTCGGTCATCAATTATAACTTTAGAGCATTTTACTATTTTCGCAATCTTATCAAACATAACCAAAGGTTTTCCTTGATCTATAATTTGGTTTAAGTGACTAAAATCTGCTGTTCCATTTGCCAAAGAAATAAGAATACCGTCAACTCGTTGACTTAGTAACAAATCAATTTGTTTTTTTTCTAGTTCATAAGATTCATTGGATTGAAGAATGATAACCAAATACCCCTTTTTTTCAGCTTGTGAAATAATGCCTTTAATCACATTTGAAAAAAAATGATGTACAATTACGGGTATTATTAAGCCTATAGTCTTAGATTCTTTAGTTCTGAGATTAACAGCAAAAGTGTTGGGTTTATAGTTTAAAGTTTTAGCTAATTCTTTTACTAAGCCTTTAGTTTTTTTACTAACATCGGGGTAATCTTTTAAGGCTTTTGAAACTGTAGTGACAGATATATTTAATTGTTCTGCTATTTCTTTTAATGTTACAGGTTTCATATCTTTAATTTAAAGACTAAATATAATAATTAAATGAAGAATCGAAAACGTTTTCGGTTAAATCGAAAACGTTTTCGTTATTAAAAATTGAAATTGAGTCCGTCATAAATATAGATTTGGTAAAAATTAACTAAATAAATTATTGAATAATTAAAATTTAAGACAAATGAATTCAATTAGAAAAAATGGATTTTTATTGATAATGTTGCTAGTTTCAGTTAGTACTGCTGTAGCACAATCAATATCAGGAAATGTAAAAGACCAAGCGGGAATACCCTTACCAGGTGTAAACGTTATTCTTGATGGAACTACTAAAGGATCGGTTACTGATTTCGATGGTAACTATACTATTAGTAATTTAGAAAATGGAAGTTACACAATATCTGCAACTTTTGTTGGGTATGCAAAAACTTCACAAAGTGTAACAATTGATGGTGCAGATGTTGTTGTAGATTTCACAATGAAAGAAGATGCACAATCCTTAGATGAGATTATTGTAACAGGAGTTGTAAACCCAAAATCTAGAATAGAATCTAGTGTTTCCATCTCAACTATAGGTGCTAAATTTATTGAACAAGCTGCACCTAGGAGTGCTGGTGAGCTTTTTAGAAACGTACCAGGTATTCGTGCTGAGTCTTCAGGTGGTGAAGGTAATGCTAACTTTAATGTTCGTGGTGTGCCAGTATCATCTGGTGGATCAAGATATTTTCAAATTCAAGAAGATGGTTTGCCACTCAATCTATTTGGTGATACATCATTTGGAAATGCAGATAACTTTTTGAGAATCGATTCTAATGTTGGGAGAGTTGAAGCTATTAGAGGGGGGTCGGCATCTACGCAAACATCAAATGGACCTGCGGGTATCATAAATATGATTAGCAAAACAGGTGCTACTGAAGGAGGGTCTTTAGGAACAACTTTTGGTTTAGATTACCAAACTAGTAGATTAGATTTTGAATATGGTACACCATTAGGTAATGGGTTATCTTATCATATTGGTGGATTTATGAGAACTGGAGAAGGTCCAAGAGAAATAGGTTATCAAGGAAATAAAGGTGGACAATTTAAAGCAAATATTACTAAAAAATTCGATAAAGGTCATGTACGTGTGTATATGAAGTTTTTAAACGATAGATCAGTTATGTACTTGCCAATGCCAATGTTATTAGAAGGAGGGAATTCAAACCCAACATATTCTAACTTGCCAGGATTTGATATTACTAATGATGCATTGCAGTCTGTTCATTTACAGCAAAGTGCTGGAACATCTCCTTTTACTGGGGAAAGACATGTTAATGATGTTAGAAATGGGAATAACCCTATTTCTAAAGCTTTGGGTGCTGAGTTTTCTTTTAAATTACCAAATGACTGGAAAATATTAGGTAAAGCAAGGTATTCTAATAATAGTGGACAATGGGTTGCTCCATTCACTGCAGCTGTAGGAACTGTTTCTGAAATCGAAACTACAGCTAGAGATGCTTCAAATGCAACAGGTACATTAGTTTATGCTGATGGTGACAGAGAGGCATTTAGTCCATCAAATGGATTAGCACAAATCATTCATATGTTTGATGTTTCTATAGAAGATTTGAGTAACTTTTTTGGTGATGTGAAAGTAAGTAAAAAGGTTACTGATAATATTGGGGTTACAGCTGGTTTGTTCACAGCGACTCAAAACACAAAAATTGGATGGCAGTGGAGTTCATTTCTTTCAGAAGTTAAAGGTGGCGGACAAGCAAGATTAGCTGATTTTGATGGTTTTTCTAGAGGTGGTCAATATTCTTATGGAACGCCTGTTTGGGGTAACTGTTGCCAGCGTAAATATAATACTGTACATAACGTAAATTCTCCGTATGTAGGTATTGATGCTGATATTAACGAAAAGTTAAACTTTGATGGAAGTATTCGTTTTGAAAATGTTCGTGTAAATGGTAACATTGCTGGTGGTCCAACAAGTCAAGATAGTTTTGATTATAATGGAAATGGAACTATTGAAGGTATTGAGGAAAGTGTGCCCATTATTGTTGGTAATGCGGGTCAAATAATTGATGATAATTATAATTTTATTTCATTTTCTGCGGGTCTTAATTATAAATTAAGTGATGGGGCAGCTGTCTTTGGAAGATATAGTTCTGGAGCATCAGGAAGAGCTGCTGATAGAAATAACTACGGTACAAATGGTAGAGCAGATGTACAATATGATGAAGTATCGCAACTTGAAGTTGGTTTTAAGAAAAGACTTAAAAATGGTACACTTAATCTAACAGGTTTTATGAGTAATACTGACGAAGGCTTGAGTAACGAGTTAAATAGATCTGTAGGTAATCCATTCAAAGCTTTAGGTTTAGAAGCCGAAACGGCTTTAGCATTCGGAGAGAACTTTTCTTTTAATGGATCTTTTACATGGACAAAAGCTGAAATTGATGGTGGGGCAAACAAAGGAAATACACCAAGAAGACAAGCTGATTTAGTATACAACTTATCGCCATCGTATAATTTTGGAGACGATAGACAACATGCCTTAGCATTAAGTGTTTTAGGAACATCTAAATCGTACGCTCAAGATGATAATGATTTAGTAATGCCGGCTTATGCATACTTTAATTTAATAGGTAGAGCTGGTTTAACAAAAGGACTTGCTCTGGTTTTAAGTGTAAATAACCTTTTTGATACAGTTGGTATAACTGAAGTAGAAGGAAATGGAGATGGTGCTTTTGGTTCAGATCGTTTAGTAAGAGCCCGATCAATTAGTGGTCGTTCTACAACATTATCTTTACAATACAAGTTTTAACAAACTGTAAGGTTTTAGTTTGATTTTTAAGTTTGTAATAAAAGAGTTGGGGTTTTATTTTAAGTTCCAGCTCTTTTTAATCTAAAATTTATATACATGAAGGCGTTTGTTTTTTCAATATTATTAATGATTACCATCGGGAAAGAGGGTTATGGACAAATAAAAAAATCAGATTTAAACAGTAATGTAAGTTCTCAAAATAAATCAAACAAATTGATTGTTTATGGAAGCGATACTTGTCATTTCTGTGTTGATACCAAAGCATATTTAAAAGAAAAAAAAATAGATTTTATTTATTACGATGTAGATATAAATTTACTAAAGCAAAGAGAAATGCTCATAAAACTTCAAAAGGCAGGAATTCCAGTTGATAACTTATCATTACCAGTTGTAGATTTGGGTAACAAACTTGTTATGAATGAAGCTAATTTTGAAAATTTTCTTAAAAAACTAAATTAAAATGAAGATAAAAAAACCAAGTTTATCCTTTTGGCAAATCTTTAATATGAATGTGGGTTTCTTAGGCATTCAATTCAGTTTTGGTTTGCAGCAAACAGCAGTTAATCCTATATTTTCATTTTTAGGAGCTCATCATGAAGATTTACCTTTATTAAATTTGGCTGGTCCTGTTACAGGTTTAATTATTCAGCCTATTATAGGTGCTATTTCAGATAAAACATGGTCGCCACGTTGGGGTAGACGTAAACCATTCTTCTTAATTGGAGCAATAATAGGTAGTTTATGTTTGTTTGCGTTTCCATTTAGTCCTGCACTTTGGTTTGCTGTTGGTTTGTTGTGGATTCTTGATGTTGGTAATAACATGGCTATGGAGCCTTATCGCGCTTTTGTAGGTGATAAATTACCAAATAAGCAGTTAAGCTTTGGGTATCAAATGCAAAGTTTATTTGTTGGAGCAGGAATTGTTTTAGCAAATGCTTCTATATTTCTTTTTCAAGATTGGTTTGGTGCTGCAGAAGCAGTTGAGGTATCAAGTGGTATTCCTAAGTGGTTGTATTATTCATTTTTTATAGGTGCTTTGTTATCCGTTTCAACAATCTTGTGGTCGGTTTTAAAAACACCAGAAATTCCACCATCTGATGAAGAGTTTGAAGAGATAAAAAAGCATAATGCCTTACCTTTTTTAGATAGGTTAAAAACACCAATAATAGAGATAGTTGAAGCTATTAAAGATATGCCTAAGTTTATGTGGAAATTATCTGGAGTTTACTTGTTTCAATGGTATGCTTTATTTGTCTATTGGCAGTTTATAGCACCCATGTTTAAAGAAAGTATGGGTTTTAATAGTTCAGAGGCCTTAAGTCAAGCAGCAAAAATGAATACTACATATAATGTTTCAACTATAGTTTTTGCATTAGCGCTTGTACCATTGGCTTTAAAGTTTGGGGGAAAAAAAGTATATGTGTTTAGTTTGTTTTTAACAGGAATTGCAATGCTTAGTATTCCATACATACAAGACCCTTTTTTAGTTATTCTACCAATGATTTTGTTTGGTATAGGTTGGGCAGCAATGATGGGTATTCCTTATTCTATGGTTTCTAAAATTGTACCTCAAGAACGACGCGGAGTATATATGGGAATTTTAAATATGATGATTGTTATTCCTATGGGTATTCAAACCGTAACATTTGGGCCCATAGTAAAAAATCTATTAGGTAATAGTGCAGTTAATGCCATATTGTTTGGTGGCGTATTTTTTATCATAGCTGGTGTTTTGGCTTTGAGACTAAAACAACCAAAATCAAATGAAGATGATGCAAGTGTTTCTGTTTTAGGAGGCGGCGGGCATTAAATTTAACAAGAAAAATAGTTTTGAAAAATAATAATATAAGAGATATAGACATTCTTTGTGTTGGCGAAGTTCTTGTAGACTTCATTGGACACCAAACAGGTGTGCTTATTAATAATACAAGAGATTATCATAGATATTTAGGCGGTTCGCCTGCAAATGTAGCTATGAATTCTGCAAGATTAGGTTTAGAATCTGCTTTGGTGGCAACAGTTGGCGATGATGGTTTTGGAGAGTATATTTTTGAACGATTATCTGGAGTTGGCGTAAATACAAATCATATTAAAACAATTAGTGATAAGCCTACAAGTGTTATTTTTGTATCAAAAACAGATAGTACACCAGATTTTATTCCTTTTAGAAAAGCAGATTCTTATATTCTAGAAGATCAAATTTCAACAGATTTACTTTTAAAAACAAATATATATCACACAACCTGTTTTGCTTTAAGTAAAAACCCTGCACAAACTACTATTTTAAAAAAGGCAGAAGAAGCTTTTAGTTTAGGATGCAAATTAAGCATTGATGTAAATTATGCTAAAAAGTTATGGCATAGTAAAGAAGAAGCACTTCAGGTTATTAAATCATACTGTAAATTTAATCCTCTAGTAAAAATTAGTGAAGATGACATGCTTAGGTTATTTGAGCAAAAATTGCCACACGAAGATATTTTTGATTTTTTCCATTCTGAAGGTGTTGATACGGTATGTTTAACCTTAGGAAGTAAGGGTGTAAAATTGTCTCAAAAAGGAAAAGCTGTTGTGAAGTTACCTGCAATACAAATTGATGTAGTACAGGATGCAACAGGAGCAGGTGATGCGTTTTGGTCTGGTTTTTTGTTCGCCTATATTAAAGAAAAGCCAATTGAAAAATGTCTAGAAGTAGCCCTTCAATTAGCCGCATTAAAACTTCAAAATGTAGGAAGACTGCCTGATAACATAAATATTTTGTCTGAACTTTTATAAAATCAAATGATGTCAAAAGATTTTAATATTACTAATGGTGTTATGCTAAATGCTTATCCAGATAGTATTGGGGATAGATTAAGCGATACCATAATGATGCTTAAAAAGCCAGAGTTTAAAGATGTTTTTTCGTTGTTTTATATACTACCAACATTTTTTAATAGTGATCTAGATAGAGGGTTTTCTATAATAGATTATGATCTTAATCAGGATTTAGTCTCAGAAGAAGATTTAAAAGTGCTCGAAAACCTTAATATTCAATTAAAGTTTGACATAGTGTTAAATCATTTATCGGTAGCATCTCCACAATTTAAAGATTTACTAAAAAACGGTGCAAAATCAAAATATAAAGATTTTTTTATCAATTGGAATACCTTTTGGGAGGGTAATGGAGCTATGAGAGAAGATGGAATAATTATCCCTAAAGAAGAATTTCTAAGTAAATTGTTTATGAGGAAATCAGGGCTTCCAATTTTGAAAGTGCCTTTTCCTGATGGTACTGAACAACCATATTGGAATACTTTTTATCAGAAAGTTAACGATGATAAAACGTTTTTAGGGCAAATGGATGTAAATGCAAAATCCGAGTTAGTTTGGGATTTTTATGAGGAAACTTTACAAAAAGTAAAACGTTTTGGATGTAAAATTTTAAGATTAGATGCTTTTGCATATTTGCACAAAGAGATTGGACAATCAAACTTTTTCAACAAGCCTGGTACTTGGGAATATTTAGAGCGAATTAAACAGATTGCAGATACAAATGATTTAACGCTTTTGCCAGAAATTCATGCGGAATATGGTTTGCATTTACACGATGAGGTAGCTAAAGAAGGTTATCGCATTTACGATTTTTTCTTACCAGGATTAACGATTCATACACTTGAAACTGGAAATAATAAAGCCTTAATAACTTGGGCTAAAGAAATTATTAGTAAAGGTTACAAAACGGTAAATATGTTGGGGTGTCATGATGGGATTCCTGTACTAGACTTAAAAGGGAAATCTGTTAATGGTAAGTATAATAAAGGTTTGTTGGAAGATGATGAGATTGAAGCTGTTATGAGTGTGATAATGGAACGTGGTGGTCGTGTAAAAAATCTATACGATCCCGAAGGTAACAAGATTTCGTATTATCAAGTAAATGCTACATTTTTTAGTGCGTTAGGTGAAGATGAACAAAAATTATTGCTAGCTAGAGCTATTCAGTTATTTATGCCAGGGACACCGCAAGTATGGTATTTAGATATTTTTGCAGGAAAAAATGATTATCAAGCTGCTGATGCTGGTGGAAGTGGAGGGCATAAGGAAATTAATAGAACGAATTTAACACTACAAAATATTGAAGAGGGTCTTAAAAGAGAAGTTGTATTAAATCAGCTCAAATTATTGAGATTACGAAACACATCTAAAGCCTTTTCCGGAAATGTGAGAATCAACGAGACTTCTGATAAAGAAATTGATATTAAATGGATTAATAAAAATGAAGTAGCTCATCTTACTGCAAATCTAAAAACATACAATTTCACAATAAACTATACTGAAGCTGGGATAAGTAGGATTTTGTATTTTTAAATAGATATTGTTTTAAATAAGAAAAGAATATCAATTTTTTAAAAGATTAAGGCTATCCTCTATTAGGATTATTATATTTGTGGATTAATGTAAAAATTAAAAGTACTATTTTGATTTGCATAGAATTCATTTAATTAATTATTCCTTATGAGCGAAGAGAGCAAGCGAAGAGAGGCCCTTATATACCATGCAAAACCTACACCTGGTAAGATAAAAATTGTGCCAACCAAAAAATATGCAAGTCAAAGAGATTTGTCATTAGCATATTCTCCTGGAGTGGCAGCACCTTGTTTAGAGATAGAGAAAGACAAGGATTTGGTTTACCGCTACACTGCAAAGGGAAATTTAGTGGCAGTAATATCTAACGGAACAGCAGTTTTAGGGTTAGGAAATATTGGTCCTGAAGCTTCAAAACCTGTGATGGAAGGTAAAGGGTTGCTTTTTAAAATTTTTGCTGATATTGATGTGTTTGATATTGAAGTTGACACTGAAAATATTGATGAATTCATAGAAACTGTAAAAAATATTGCTCCTACATTTGGAGGGATAAACCTTGAAGATATAAAAGCTCCAGAAGCTTTTGAAATTGAAAGACGCTTAAAAGAGGAGTTAGATATCCCTGTAATGCATGACGACCAGCATGGTACAGCAATTATATCGGCTGCAGCACTTTTAAATGCCGTAGAACTAGCAAATAAGAAGTTAGAAGACGTTAAAATTGTAATAAGTGGTGCGGGAGCTGCAGCTATTTCATGTTCACGTTTATATCAAGCTTGCGGTGCTAAGCGGGAAAACATGGTGATGTTGGACAGTAAAGGTGTAATTAGGCAAGATAGAGATAGTCTTACATCTCAAAAAGCGGAATTTGCGACTCATCGAAAAATAGATACACTTGATGAAGCTATGAAAGATGCTGATGTATTTATTGGACTTTCTATGGCAGATATTGTAACTCCTGATATGCTATTAGTGATGGCAGAGAATCCAATAGTATTTGCTATGGCTAATCCAAATCCTGAAATAAAATATGATTTGGCAGTTGCTACAAGAAAGGACATTATTATGGCCACTGGTCGTAGTGATCACCCTAATCAAGTAAATAATGTGTTAGGTTTCCCTTTTATTTTTAGAGGAGCTCTTGATGTACGTGCTACAAAAATTAATGAAGCTATGAAAATGGCTGCAGTTCATGCATTGGCGAAATTAGCCAAAGAGCCAGTTCCAGAACAAGTTAATATTGCTTATGGAGAAACGCGTTTAACTTTTGGTAAAAATTATATCATTCCAAAACCATTCGATCCACGTTTAATTGCTGAAGTACCGCCAGCTGTTGCTAAAGCTGCGATAGAAAGTGGTGTGGCTAAGCAACCTATTAAAGATTGGGAAAAATATGAAAACACGCTTCTTGAGCGATTAGGTTCTGATAATAAACTAGTTAGACTTTTATTGAACCGTGCTAAACTTGATCCAAAACGTGTTGTTTTTGCTGAAGCGGATCAGTTAGATGTTTTAAAGGCTGCTCAAATAGTTTATGAAGAGGGAATTGCGATTCCTATTCTATTGGGTAGAAAAGAGACGATTGAATCGTTAATGAAAGAAATCGAGTTTGAAGGCGATATCATGATTATCGACCCAAAAACGGAAGAAGAAAATCCTCGAAAAAATAAATACGCTAAAGTATATTGGGAGCAACGAAAACGAAGGGGAGTAACCTACTATTCAGCGCAACGTTTAATGAGAGAACGAAATTATTTTGCAGCTATGATGGTTAACGAAGGCGATGCAGATGCTGTGATTTCTGGTTACTCTAGAAATTATCCTACAGTATTAAAACCAATGTTGGAACTTATTGGTTTAATGCCCGGAATAAGTCGAGCGGCCACAACAAATTTAATGATGACGAAAAGAGGCCCCTTATTTTTAAGTGATACTTCTATAAACATAGATCCGGATGCTAAAACTCTAGCCAAAATTACACAAATGACATCTAGAGTTATCAAAATGTTTGGGTTAACACCAGTATTAGCTATGGTATCGTATTCTAATTTTGGTTCATCAATTAGTGATAAGGCATCAAAAGTTAGGGAAGCAGTTTCTTTATTACATAGAAATTACCCTGATATGATAGTTGATGGTGAATTACAAACAGATTTTGCCTTGAATGATGAAATGCTTAAGGAGCGGTTTCCGTTTTCAAAACTAGTCGGAAAAAAAGTAAATGCATTGATTTTTCCAAACTTAGATTCTGCAAATATTACATATAAATTATTAAAAGAGTTACATGAAGCAGATTCGATAGGACCTATTATGTTAGGAATGAGAAAACCTGTTCATATACTGCAACTAGGTGCTAGTGTTGATGAAATTGTAAACATGACGGCTATCGCTGTAATTGATGCTCAACACAAAGAAAAATGGGAATTAGAACATGCTGATGATTAGCCCTTTTTAATGTGAATAATTTTATTACATTTGGTTGTTTAATGAATAGCTCTAAATGATAACTCATATTCAAGGGAAACTTGCTGAGAAAAATCCAACTCATGTAGTTATTGACTGCAATGGCGTAGGTTATATGTTAAATATATCGTTACATACTTATTCTCAAATTCCTGACGCAGAAAATCTAAAACTATACACACATCTACAGATTAAAGAAGACGCTCACACGTTATATGGTTTTTCATCTTTAGCAGAGCGTGAAATTTTTAGATTATTAATTTCTGTAAGTGGTATTGGTGCTAGTATTGCTCGTACCATGTTATCCTCTTTAACACCAAAACAAATTAGAGAGGGTATCGCAACTGGAGACGTGGCTTTAATTCAATCAATAAAAGGTATTGGTGCTAAAACAGCACAGCGTGTTATTTTAGACTTAAAAGATAAAATCTTAAAGATTTATGATATTGATGAAGTTTCTGTTTCTAAAGGCAATACCAATAAAGATGAAGCGTTATCTGCTTTAGAAGTGCTTGGTTTTGCAAAAAAGCAAGCTGAACGTGTTGTGGAAAAAATTATGACAAATCAACAAGACGCAGATGTTGAAACTATCATAAAACAAGCCCTGAAAAATTTATAATATATTTTGAACCAAATTAACTATAAACTAAAAAAACGAACTCAACAATCTCTCCTAACAGTATTTTTGATATGCTGTTCGTTAGTTGCTTGGTCTCAACAACCAGCTCAGGATTCAACCAAAACAGGTTTTAGTCTGGGTAAAATAAATATTCCTAATCCAAATAGTGTAGAGTCTAAATATACTTATGATCCTTTAACAGATAGATATATCTATACAGAAAAAATAGGATCTTTCAATATAAATTACCCTATCATTTTAACTCCTAAAGAGTACTATGCTTTGGTTGCAAAAGAAAATCTGAAGAATTATTATAAGGAAAAGATTGATGCTTTTGATGGGAAAAAAGATGGTTCAGAAGATGGACAAAAAAATTTACTCCCAGAATTCTATGTAAATTCAGGCTTTTTTGAAAGTATTTTTGGAAGTAACACCATTGAAGTTATTCCTCAAGGTTCAGTTGAGATGGATTTAGGAGTCTTGTTTTCAAGACAAGATAACCCGTCTTTTTCTCCGCGAAATAGAAGTAATTTTACTTTTGATTTTGATCAACGAATCAGTTTGAGTCTTTTAGGAAAAGTGGGTACGAGACTTCAGGTTACAGCAAATTATGACACACAATCTACGTTTGATTTTCAACAGCTCGTTAAGTTAGAATATACACCTACAGAAGATGATATTATTCAAAAAATTGAAGTTGGTAACGTAAATATGCCATTAAATAGCTCATTAATTACTGGAGCGCAAAGTTTATTTGGTGTGAAAGCACAACTGCAATTTGGAAGAACAACGGTTACAGGAGTCTTTTCAGAACAAAAATCACAAGCAAATACTGTTATAGCGCAAGGTGGTGGAACACTTGAAGAATTTGAATTTTTTATCAGAGAATATGATGAAAATAGGCACTTCTTTTTGGCACAATATTTTAGGGATGAATATGATAATGCATTAGCCAACTATCCATTCACTAATAATAAAGGGTTGCAAATAACCCGTTTAGAAGTTTGGGTAACTAATAGAAGTAACAGAACTGAAAATGTTAGAAATATTGTGGCACTCCAAGATTTAGGAGAATCATTTTATAGTACTACAGATCCTGAAAACGATAATTTGTTATTAGATCCAATTCCAGGAGGGTTTATTAATACACCAAATGCGCTTCCAGATAATGGGAATAATGATTTCGATCCTACAGCTATTGGAACAGGTTCTATTTTAACAGAACAGATTAGAGATATATCTACTGCAGACCAAGGTTTTGGTGCTTTAAATACTCAAGTTAACGAAGGCGGAGATTATGCAAAACTAGAAAATGCTAGGAAATTAATAAATGGACAAGAATATACTTTGAATTCTGAACTTGGTTACATTTCATTAAACCAAAGGCTAAATAATGATGAAGTGCTAGCAGTTGCTTTTCAATATACTATTGGAGGAAATGTATTTCAAGTAGGTGAATTTGCAAATGATGGTTTAGATGCCACCGATGTAGAAACCAATGATCAAGGTCAAACCACATCAGTTGTTAATACCGCTTTAGTTTTAAAAATGCTTAAGAGCAGTATTACTAATGTTAATCAACCCATCTGGGATTTGATGATGAAAAATGTCTATGATACTGGTGCTTTTAACTTGAGTCAAGAAGATTTTACCTTAAACATTTTTTATAACGAAGCATCACCGTTAAATTTTATAACACCTGTAGGAGGAAGTTTTGATTTGGATATAAACGGGAACCCAGTTACGTCAAATACGCCAAGTGACGATTTAATTGAAAACTCGCCTTTATTAAGAGTGTTTAATTTAGATAAATTGAATTTCAATAACGATCCGCAATCTAGAGGAGACGGTTTTTTTGATTACTACCCGGGAATTACCGTAATTCCTCAAAACGGGAAAATTGTATTTACTAGTGCTGAGCCTTTTGGAGAATATTTATTTAACGTGCTGGGTGGTGGTGACTATAACAATGATGCAGCATTTAATGAGAATCAAGAGAAGTATGTTTACGATATACTTTATAAGAGTACTAAAACGGAGGCGTTAAATGAGGTTGAAAAAAATAAATTCAAACTTAAGGGACGCTACACATCTTCTGGGGGTGGTGATGGTATTCCAATAGGAGCGTTTAATGTACCGAGAGGTTCCGTAAGAGTTACTGCGGGCGGACGTGTGTTAGTTGAAGGTATTGACTATACTGTAAATTATCAACTGGGGCGTGTTCAGATTTTAGATGAATCATTAAAAGCATCAAATACACCTATTCAAGTTTCAACAGAAAATAATGCGGTATTTGGTCAACAAACACGACGTTTTACGGGATTAAATATCGAGCACAAATTCAACGATAACTTTGTTTTAGGAGGAACGTTGTTGAATTTGAATGAACGCCCCATAACCCAAAAAGCAAATTTTGGATCAGAATCAATAAATAACACTATTTTCGGGTTAAATGGTAA
Source organism: uncultured Algibacter sp. (assembly GCF_947490405.1). Classification (GTDB taxonomy): domain Bacteria; phylum Bacteroidota; class Bacteroidia; order Flavobacteriales; family Flavobacteriaceae; genus Algibacter_B. The sequence continues at coordinate 530,279 of NZ_CANLGU010000002.1, forward strand.
TTATTCAACTAAAGTGCCCTTTTTAACACGTTTAGCAAATAAGTTACCAAATATTGATACAGACGTTGAATCAAATTTATCACTACGTGGGGAATTTGCCTATTTAGCACCAGGCGCTCCTAAAGGGACAGATTTTAATGGAGAGGCTACATCATACATTGATGATTTTGAAGGTTCGCAAAATGGCATAGACTTAACATCGCAACAATCATGGTTTTTATCTAGTAGACCTTTAGATATTAATGGTGACGGTAATCCTGAAGAGTTTGAAGATCAAGCTGGAATACAAAATGGATATGGGCGTGCTTTGTTAAATTGGTATACTATTGATCCTATTTTTTATAGTGCGCAACGCCCTGGAGAAATATCAGATGATGATGTGTCTAGCTTATACACCAGTCGCGTCTTTATTAATGAATTGTTCCCAGAGCGCGATTTAGTTCAAGGTCAAAACTCAGTACTATTTACCCTGGATTTGGCATATTATCCAGAGGAGAGAGGTCCTTATAATTTTGAACCAGGTTCTGAGGATGATGTTTTAGATAATCCAGAAAGTAGTTGGGCAGGTATCACTAGGCAAATTACATCAACTGATTTTGAGCAACAAAATGTTGAATATATTGATTTTTGGTTACAAGATCCGTTTCAAGATAGTCCAACAAACCCCGGCGGAAAGTTAGTATTTAATCTTGGTAATATCTCTGAAGATATTATAAAGGATGGAAAAAAACTCTATGAAAATGGGTTGCCAGATGATGGGGATATCACTATACTGAGACAGCAGCCAACAACTTGGGGTACTGTTGTACCGCAAAATCAATCTTTAATTTATGCTTTTGATACTACAGGGAATGATCGAAATAATCAAGATGTTGGTTACGATGGATACATTGATGCTGTAGAGGCAACACCTTTACCAAACCCTGATAATGATCCTGAAATTAATACACTCAATTCAATTTACTCCAATTTTCAAAATTTAGATGATCCTGCCAAGGATAATTACGCCTATTTTTTGAATACTGAAGGGGATATTTTTGAACGCTATAAAAAATACAATGGAGTTGAAGGTAATACTCCTGATACATTTACTAATACAGATAGAGGTGCTAATACACAACCTGATGTAGAGGATATTAATCGTGATAATACCATGAATACGATTGATAGTTATTTTGAATATGAATTAGACCTTCAAAGACAGTATTTACCAGAATCACAGGCTGATTTTGAAAATTTACCTGATTCCAATCCTTTAAAACAGTTCTTAAGAGATTTTAAAGATCAACCACGTTCATTTCCTAACGGAGACTCCAGAAATGTAAGATGGTATCAGTTTAGAATTCCTGTTCAAGGAAGTCATGTAAAAGCTGTAGGTGGAATTAATGATTTACGTTCTGTAAGATTCACTAGAATTTATCTTAAGGATTTTCAAGAAACTACCGTATTTCGTTTTGGTACACTTGATTTAGTAAGAAGTGATTGGAGACGTTATAACTTAGCTCTAGATAAAGATGACCCAACTCCTGAGGATGATCAAACTGATTTTTCTATTGGTATTATTGGTACTATTGAAAATGATGGAAGTTATCAAAGACCTCCAGGAATAGAACCAGAGCAATTATTTAATAACAATAATGTAGTTAGACAGAATGAACAATCTTTAGTAGCTAAAGTTTGTGATTTGGAAGCTGAAGATTCTAGAGCAGCATTTAAAAATATAAATATTGATATGCGTCAGTATAAACGTATTAGAATGTTTATGCATGCTGAGGATGACGAATCTGGAACTAATGCTTTAGCTAGTGATGATTTGGTAGGCTTTATAAGAATGGGTAATGACCTCACTGAAAACTATTATCAGATTGAATTACCACTTCAAGTATCTACATCAACAACCAGAGAAGGGTTATGGCCAACAGAAAATGAAATTAATTTACCCATTGAAATTCTTGGTAAGGTAAAGGCAGAAGGTATTTCTAATATGACGTTAGCTAATGAAGATCCAACGTTTTATAATGTTGTGGGCAATGATATAGTTTTGGCACCAAATCAATTTACAGGTTATGTAGCGGGTCAGCACCGTGTAGGAATCAAAGGAAATCCAAACTTTGGAGATATAAGAACGCTTATGGTTGGTGTTAAAAACGCTTCGGGACAAGATGGTTTATGCGCAGAAGTTTGGTTTAATGAATTGCGATTATCAGATTTAGATAACGAAGGTGGTTGGGCTGCCGTAGTAAGTATGGATACCAATATTGCCGATTTTGCAAACATCAGCGCCACTGGTAGGCAAAGTACTTCTGGATTTGGTTCTTTAGAGCAAGGTCCAAGCCAACGTGCTTTGGAAGATGTTAAGCAATATGATATTGTTACCAATATTAATGTAGGGCAGTTATTACCAAAAAAATGGGGGATTCAAGTACCATTTAATTATGCGCAGAGTGAAGAGTTAATTACACCAAAATACGATCAGTTTTATAAAGATTTAACTTTAGATTCCAGATTAGATGCAGCTGAGAATAATACCGAAAGAGAGGAAATAAAGCAGCAATCGGAAGATTATACAAAACGACAAAGTATTAATTTTATCGGGGTTAGAAAAAACAGAACAACAGATAAAAAGCCACGTTTTTATGATGTTGAAAACTTAACTTTAAACTATTCCTATAATAAAGTACAACATAGGGATTTTGAAATTGAAAACGCAGTAAATAAAACTGTACGCATAGGTGCAAACTATGCGCATAATTTCAACCCAGTCACGATTGAGCCTTTCAAGAATAACGATTCACTTTTTAGAGGAAAATACTGGAAGATTTTAAAAGACTTTAATTTTAACTTACTACCAACTAGTTTCACAGTAAACACAGATATAAACAGACAGTTTAATAGACAAAAATTTAGAGAGGTTGATTTAACAGGCTCTAATATTGGTATAGAAGAATTATTTAGAAGAAATTACACCTTCGATTTTCAATACGCCATCAACTATAACATAACCAATGCATTGCAAGTAAATTTCCAAGCGGCTAATAATAATATTGTTCGTAATTATTTTAAAGACAATGATTTAATAAGAGGAGAGCAAGATGAGACGCTTGATGTATGGGATGGCTTAATGGATATAGGTGACCCAAACAGGCAAACACAAACGCTTGGAGTTACTTATCAATTACCAATTAATAAAATTCCAACCTTTAGTTTTGTTGATGCTACATATCAATACACAGGAACTTTTCAGTGGCAAAAAGGCTCAGATTTATTTGGGAATTTAGAAGTAAACGGTCAGACTTTTGATTTAGGAAATACGGTTCAAAATTCAAATGTTCATAATTTGAATACATCGCTCGATATGAAACGTTTCTATAAATATATTGGCTTAGTTAAAAAACCAATAAGGCGCGTTCGCTCAAGAACAGCAGCTGGGGGAGCACCTCCAGGAGGGAAGGAAGAGGATAGCAAAAAGAAAAAATCCAGACCCAAAAATCAATCGGTTAGAAAACTATTGAACGCAGGAATTGATATTTTAACAAGTATCAAAAGAATACAAGTAAACTATTCTGAAAACAATGGTATATTTTTACCAGGATACTTAAATACACCCGGGTTTATAGGAACGTTTAAGCCTACTGTTGGCTTTACTTTTGGAAGCCAAAGAGATATTAGAGATCTTGCAGCAAGACGAGGTTGGCTAACAACCTTTGATGAGTTTAATCAACAATATACTTCTACAAATACAAAGCAACTCGATATTTCTGCAAGCTTGCAACCTGTTAGAGATTTAAAAATTGATATTGTTGGTAATAGGGCTTATTATCAGAATTTTACTGAAAATTATAAGGTAGAAGACTTTAAGGATAGAGATGGAAATTTAGTTCCAGACGGGATATTAGATTATAATAGTTTAACACCAAATACTTTTGGGAATTTTAATATCTCAACAATTTTAATTAAAACAGCATTTGGTAAAAGTGATGAAGTGAGTTCTCCTGCTTTTGATGACTTTGATACAAATAGATTGAAAATAGCAGATCGATTAGCAGAAAAATTTTATGGAACAACAGGTTTTGCTAGAGATGCTGAAGGTTATCCTCTTGGTTTTGGTAAAAATAATCAAAAAGTATTGTTGCCTTCCTTTTTGGCAGCATACACAGGGCAAGATGCAAATAAGATATCCACAAACGCATTTAGAAATATTCCGATACCAAATTGGGATTTAAAGTATACTGGTTTCATGAAGTTTAAATGGTTTAAAAAGCGTTTCAAGCGTTTTTCAATCACTCATGGATATCGCTCTAATTATACCATAAATCAGTTTAATACGAATTTGGATTTGAACTTAGATCCTAATGATAATGAAGCTCCTGTTTCTAATACACCATATGCAAGTCAGCCTCAAGAAGCACTAGATCAATCTGGGAATTTCAAAAACGAAAGACTATTTAGCAATATCAATTTAACAGAGTTATTTAGTCCATTAGTTAGAATAGATATGGAAATGAAAAACTCTGTTAGAATCCTAGCTGAAGTTAAAAAAGATAGAATGTTATCACTAAGTTTCGATAATAATTTAGTTACCGAGGTTCAAGGTAATGAATACATTCTTGGATTAGGATATCGAATTAAAGATTTACGAATTCGTTCTAAATTAGCAGGGCCTAAAAAGCGTATTGTTAGTGATTTAAACATGAAAGCAGATATTTCAGTTAGAGATAATAAAACTATTATCAGGTATTTAGATTTGGAAAATAATCAAATCACTTCAGGTCAAACCATTTGGGGGGTTAAATATTCGGCAGATTATGCCTTCAGTAAAAATTTAACAGGTATTTTCTATTTTGATTATACGTTCTCTGACTATGCTATTTCAACAGCTTTCCCACAAACTACTATCAGGTCTGGGTTTACTATCAGGTATAATTTTGGAAATTAATAATTATACCACTTTAAATTACTTTAAGTATAATTCGATGATAATTTATTTTGAAGTTTGAAATGTAAATTTGAATAAATACATTTGTTGAATAACAATAAATTAAAAAACAGTATGAACATTCCATCAGAATTAAAATATACAAAAGACCATGAATGGGTAAAATTAGATGGCGATATTGCAACTATAGGGATCACTGATTTTGCACAAAGTGAATTGGGTGATATCGTTTATGTTGAGGTTGAAACTTTAGATGAAACTTTAGAAGCAGATGAGGTTTTTGGAACTGTGGAAGCGGTAAAAACTGTTTCAGATTTATTCTTACCTCTATCTGGTGAAATTATTGAATTCAATGAAAGTCTAGAAGACGAACCAGAAGTTGTAAACTCAAATCCTTATGATGCTGGTTGGATGATAAAATTGAAGTGCTCTGATTTATCTCAAGTGGACGGATTGATGTCTGCTGATGATTATAAATCTCTCATTGGTGCTTAAAAAAGTAACTTTTTTAGTAGCATTAATTTATACCATAGTTTTAGCCACGGTGAGTTTAATAACACTGAATAATCTTCCTGAAGTTCAAATCTCGTTTGCTGATAAAATTTTTCATTTTTTGGCTTATGGTATTTTTGTTGTTTTGTGGTATCTAGCTTTATATTATAAATTTAACCTTAAAAAAAGAAAAGCTATTGGCTATGCTTTTATTTTGGCTGTAACTTTTGGTATAATTATTGAAGTTTTACAAGATACTATGACAGCATCAAGAGCCTTAGACGTTTATGATGCTCTAGCTAATACTCTAGGGGCTTTAATGGCAGGAATTGTGTTGTGGATGAATAAATCTTTACACGTTAAAAACTCTTAAACACTTGTTTTTTTGATAAATAAATAGTTATTTTAGCAATCTTGATAAATGATTTAAATTATGGAACCTAAAAAGAATACCAAAGCAAATGTTGGACGTAACAGTTCACTTTTCTTCGCGATTGGATTAGCGCTAATGTTGTTTTTAACAAATTACGCTATAAATTACAAAACCTATGATAAATCTGATATTGATATCGGGCAATTAAACCTTGATGAAGAATTAGATGAGGAAATTCCGATTACAGAACAAATTCTTGCTCCACCACCTCCGCCACCACCACCTGCTGCACCAGAAGTGATAGAGATAGTTGAAGATGAAGTAGAAATTGAAGAAACGGTTATCGAATCTACCGAGGTTGATCAAGAAACAGAGATTGTGGAAGTTGAAGAAGTAGAAGTTGAAGCTATTGAAGAAGATATAGATGTTCCATTTTCAGTTATTGAAAATGTACCAATTTTCCCAGGATGTGAAAAAGGCAACAATAACACGAAAAGGGCTTGTATGTCCAAAAAGATATCTCAATTTGTAAATAAAAAATTTAATACAGAGTTAGCAGGTGACTTAGGTTTATCAGGAAGACAACGTATTAACGTAATTTTTAAAATTGATAAAACTGGTACGGTAACAGGTATCCGTGCAAGAGCACCACATCCAGGTTTAGAAAAAGAAGCTAAAAGAGTTATTGGATTATTACCAAAAATGAAACCAGGAAAACAACGTGGTAAACCAGTAAATGTTCCATACTCTTTACCAATAATTTTTCAAGTGCAAGACTAAGAATTTAATTCTTTAATTATATATCAAAACCTTAAAGCTAGCTTTGAGGTTTTTTTTGTTTTTTTAAAATAAATAAAATCCCGTTACCATTATGGAACGGGATTTCTTGTTTTGGTATGCTTATTGTGACTTTATCATAACATTAACATTTAAATTATAATTATTATGAGAAATCAAAAGAATTCTCACGAACTCATTCGGCAAAATGAGCAAATCGTGAAAAAATCACAAAAGCATGAAGCAAATTTACAAAAAAACTCAACCCTTTATTTTCAAATTGGATTGATTGTATGTTTAATAGCTGTATTTGGACTTCTTGAAATGAAGTTTGAGACTACAATTCCTAATTACAAAGAAGGTTTACCTTCAATTGATGATGAATTATTTGTTCATGTTCCAGTAATTAAAGAAATAGCGCCTGTAGTTGAAGAGCCAGTTAAGCAAAAGCGAGTAAAAGATCCAATCAATTTTGAAGAAGTGCCTAATGATACTCCAGAGAACCTTTTTAAGGAAGAGTTTTTAGAACCCTTGACTAATACTCCAGATATAGATCTTGATGATTTTACGCCTACCATAGAAAAACCCGTTGAACCAGAAAACGTTCCATTTATTTCTATTGAAAATGTACCAATTTATCCTGGCTGTGAAAAAGTGAAAGGTAATGAGGCAAGAAAAAAATGTATGTCTAAAAAAATAGCTAAACTCATACAACGAAAGTTTGATGGAGGAGACGTTGCCTCTAACTATGGTTTGTCAGGAAAACAAAAAATAGACGTCCAGTTTACTATTGATAAAACAGGAAAGGTAACTGATGTAAAAACTAGAGCGCCACACCCTAAGTTAGAAAAAGAAGCTGTTCGTGTAATTAATTTTATTCCAGAAATGACCCCAGGAAGACAAAGAGATAAAAACGTTGGTGTTATTTATAATTTACCAATTATATTTCAAGTTCAGTAAATACTTCATATAATTTCATGCTTTAAAAACCGTTATCTTGTTATGATAGCGGTTTTTTTTAATATATCATTATTAAAAATATAGTATCTTTCTACCCTAAATCAATTCTCAATAAAAACATGAAGCAAATTATTGCACTACTCCTACTTTTAGTTCAATATAATAGCTTTTCACAAAACGCTTTCACATCAGAGAAACCTCCTGTTTTTCCTGACTGCGAAAGTGTTGTTATAGATTCGCTACAACACTGTTTTGATAAACAAGTTTACAAACATATCTTCAGCAAATTTAAAGTTCCAGAGCGTGTCTCAAAAGAAGACTATAAAGGTAAAGTAGTTGTGATTTTTGAAGTAGATACTACAGGGTATTTTCGAGTTATTTATACTGATGCTATCTATGATGAGTTAAAAAAAGAAACCAAAAAGGTGTTTTCTGAGTTCCCTAAAATTCAACCAGCAACTTATAGCGGTAGAAAAGTATTCAAGCAATATTCAATTTCTATTAAAATTCCATTAGTCGACCAATCGATAGTTACTCAAGATTTAGCAGAAGAAAAAGAAATATCTAAATTGGAAGAGGCTGCTAAAACCGAATTTGATAAAGTTGATGAAGACTTAAAAGCCTTTGAGAATAAAGCGTTTCAAAGTCAATTAAATATTCAGTTTACCCATAGTGATTATGCCCGTTTTGATAGGCAAATGAACCTAATTGGCACCAATAGTCATACAGCCTCTAAACCTTTTGTTTACGAAGAGGTTTCTAAATATTTTGATTTTCAGGCAGAACAAGATCGATTAAAAAAAGAAGCCAATTCTTGGGGAGAAAAGAAATTATGGAACGAACATTTGGTGGAACTCCAAGGAAAAGATTATTGGTTTACTGTTGACCCTATTTTGGATTTAGAGTTTGGAATAGAATCGAACCTTGAAAATAATAAAACATATAATAACACTCGAGGAATTTTAATTCAGGGTGGTTTAGGTAGTAAATTAAATTTCTACGCTACCGTATTTGAAAGCCAAGGGCGTTTTGCAGATTATGTAAACCGGTATGCTGAAAGTTTAAAAGCGTTTGGTCCAGACCCAGCTATTATTCCTGGAAGGGGTATTGCGAAGCGATTTAAAACAGATTCTTATGATTATCCTGTAGCTGAAGCCTATTTGTCGTTTGCGCCTGCTAAGTTTATAAATATCCAGTTTGGGCATGGTAAAAACTTTATTGGAGATGGCTATCGCTCGTTATTGTTAGGAGATGCGGCTAGTCCACACCCATTTTTAAAATTGAATACCAAGTTTTGGAAAATAAAATATACCAATACCTGGATGTGGTTAAAAGATGTGCGCCCTGAAGTGGAGCAAGACAAAGCCTTTTTAACCAAATACATCGCTAACCATTATTTAAGTTGGAATGCCTCAAAACGATTAAATATTGGGTTGTTCGAATCGGTACTATGGACAAACTCTAACGACAGAGGTTTTGATGTAAATTATTTAAACCCTATTATATTTTACAGAGCTATTGAGTTTGAGACAGGGCAAGGTGCTGGTAATGCTATCCTTGGAGCTTCTGCAAAATATAAATGGAATGACAATGTGAATTTATACAGCCAGTTTATTTTAGATGAATTTTCTCTAGGTGATGTAAAAGCAGGTGAGAAAAGCTGGAAAAACAAATTTGGTTATCAATTGGGTGTTAAATACTTTAATGCTTTTAAAGTTGATAACTTATTATTACAATTTGAATATAATCGAGTTAGACCGTATACTTACTCACATAATACGATTGTGTTGAATTATGCACATAATAATCAATCTATGGCGCATTTATGGGGGGCTAACTTTAGTGAAGCCATCATCATTGGACGTTACCGTTACAAGCGTTGGTTTGGTGATGCCAAATTTATTTTTGGAACGCGTGGACTAGATTTTAATAACGGTGCTGATAATTTTAGTTACGGAGGTGATATATATAGAAGTGAAAACGATAGACCTTTCCAAACTGGTGTAGAAGTAGGTCAAGGAAATAAAGTAACTACCTTTAATGGGAATTTGCAGGCAGGTTATCTGATTAATCCAGCGTCTAACTTGAAAATTTTTACAGATATTTCCGTTAGAAATTTTGACCCTGAGGCGACTACAACTGCTACTTTTGAAAATAATACCCTCTGGATTAATTTTGGTTTAAGAACTGATTTGTTTAATTGGTATTTCGATAACTAAAGTTGTCGTGCTGAACTTGTTTCAGCATCTCAAATTATTTTTATTTCTGCGAAATCAGGAATCTTCTTTTATTCTTTTTTCAAACTCTTATAAAGTGTGCGCCTCATTTTCTCAGAAGAAACAAAACAGCAACCATAATATAAATCATCAAAGGTTTTTGTTAGGTTAGTATTTGAAACTACTTCATCTTCAGTTTTCCCATTACTAATTTCGGTTTCAACTTTACTTTTAAGTGTTTCTAGCATGTTTAAAAACGTAGTGTATTCTTGTTTGTTTGATTGCTTTCCATGGCCAGGGATTATTTTTGTGTTATCATCAACAAAAATCATAGCGCTTTTTACTGCATTGATATAACCGTCAACACTTCCGCCAGAGCTTAAATCGATGTATGGGTAACGTCCATTAAAATACGTATCGCCAGTATGAAGCACATTGCTTTTTGTAAAATAGAGTAATGCATCACCATCAGTATGCGCATTATCAATATGGAAAATCATGACTTGCTCACCATTAACATATAAACTCAATTTATCATTAAAAGTAATTACAGGAAGTGAAGCGTCTGTTTGTTTAGGGTTGTTTTTTACACGTTTATAAACATTATCGTGTGCAATTATTGCTGTGTTTAATTTTGAAATATTTTCGTTACCACCTGTGTGATCTCCATGGTGATGGGTGTTTGCTAAATATTTAATAGGTTTATCACTTACTTCTCTAATAGCTGCTAAAATTTTTGGTGTTAATGGTGCAAATTGACTATCAATCATAAAAACACCATCGTTTCCAACCGATATACCAATATTTCCTCCTTTGCCTTCAAGCATGTAAATACTTTCAGTGAGTTTGTATGTTTTTATAGTAACTTTCTTTTTTTGGGCACAAGCTAAAGTTACAGAACCAACAAAAAAGAAGACAAAAAGAAAGTGAAGTGATTTCATGAGCAGTTTTAAGATTATTGTACTCTAAAAATACAAATTTTAACGAGGACACGCGTTTAAATTTGAGATAAAGCATTGCTCAAATTGCTTTTAAGGCGTATCTTTGCACTCGCAAAGCGAAAGCGGTTAAGCATATAACATATTGAGTCGTTCAAAAACTTCATTAGCAACCCCTTCCGTAATTTCAGACTTTAAAGAAATTACTAAAATGCGTCTGTCTTTAAGTGTCGTATTTTCATCACTTGCAGGGTATTTGCTGGGTGTTGACACTATAGACTTTCAAACTTTAATATTACTAGCTTTAGGTGGTTATTTTATGGTTGGTGCTTCCAATGGATTTAATCAAATTATAGAAAAAGATTTAGATGCATTGATGAATCGTACGAAAAACAGACCAATACCTGCTGGACGTATGTCTGTGAATACAGCATTTGTTATTTCAACTATTTTTACAATACTAGGCATTGCTATTTTATATACCATAAATAAGCAAACGGCTATGTTTGGTGCGATATCTATTTTTTTATACACCTGTGCATATACGCCTTTAAAAACCAAAACACCTTTGGCGGTTTTTGTAGGAGCTATTCCTGGAGCTATTCCTTTTATGTTAGGCTGGGTAGCAGCAACAGATGATTTTGGTATTGAACCAGGAACCTTATTTGCATTACAATTTTTCTGGCAGTTCCCACATTTTTGGGCTATTGGTTGGTTTTTGTTTGAAGATTATAAAAAGGGCGGATTTTACATGTTGCCCACAGGTAAGCAAGATAAAGGTACGGCTGTACAAACCATTATGTATACAATATGGACGATTATAATTTCTATAATTCCAGTATTTGGATTTACAGGAAAATTGCAACTATCCATTGTAGCGGCTATTTTAGTTTTTGGTGCGGGCCTATGGTTTTTGTTTTATGCAATACGATTGTTTCGGTTAATGACTGAAAAAGCGGCAAGACAATTAATGCTTGTTAGTGTGTCTTACATTACTTTAATACAAATTATTTACGTTGCAGATAAATTTATCAGATAATATTATGGATTTAACTCAAGGAACAGCGCAGGAAAAAAATAGCAGAGCAAAAAAGATGATGCTTTGGTTTGGGATTATTTCTCTAATTATGTCTTTTGCAGGCTGGACAAGTGCCTTTGTGGTGAGTAGTTCAAGACCAGACTGGTTAAAGGATTTTGTATTGCCAAATGCTTTTGTAGTGAGTACTGTTGTAATAATTATTAGTAGTCTTACTTTTATTTTAGCAAAACGTGCTTTAAAAAGTGGAAATCATAAAGCAACAATGTTATGGTTATTTGCCACATTAATTCTAGGGTTTGTTTTTATTTTTAACCAGTTTTCGGGGTTTCAACAAATTATAGATTTAGGGTATAATTTTACTGGACCTACGAGTAATGTAACCATGTCTTATATTTATTTAATAGCCATTGTACACATTTTACATGTGGTTGTTGGATTGATTTGCTTATTGGTAGTAATTTATAATCATTTTAAACAAAAATATAGTGAGGAGAATATGTTAGGTTTTGGGCTAGCAGCAACCTTCTGGCATTTTATAGATATCTTATGGGTATACTTGTTTTTGTTTTTATATTTTGTAAGGTAACTGGTCTTAAATAATCGCAATTTTTGTTTTAAATATAAGGCTTTAGGGAGGTTACCCGCGTTAGGGATTGAGGCATATGTTGAAGCTCCCCGACCTAAGGAGGGAGCGACTGCCGAAAGCCCGACCGAAGAGACTCCTACAAGGTTTTTTCTAACTTGTAGGTACGGAAAGAAGGGAACGCTCAAATAGAAAAGAACAAGATTTTAATTTTTAGAGCACGATATTTTATTAGATGAATAAAATGATTATTTTTGTGCAACTTTTAAATAACAACCATTATATATGAGTACAGCAGTAGCAGAAGGCAAAACTTGGGGAGGCGGTAACCAACCGTTAAAAGCAAGTTACGGTAAAATGATGATGTGGTTTTTCATCGTTTCAGATGCTTTAACATTCTCTGGGTTTTTAGCAGCCTACGGATTTTCAAGATTTAAATTTATTGATGCATGGCCTATTGCCGACGAGGTGTTTACGCACTTTCCATTTTTACACGGTGTAGATGCACCAATGTACTATGTGGCGTTTATGACATTTGTACTTATTATGTCGTCTGTAACTATGGTGTTAGCTGTAGATGCAGGACATCATATGAATAAATCCAAAGTGACTATTTATATGTTTTTAACCATTATTGGTGGTTTAATATTTGTTGGGTCTCAGGCATGGGAGTGGAATACTTTTATTAAAGGTGATTATGGCGCTGTACAGACCAAAGGTGGAAATATTTTACAGTTTGTTGATAAGGAAGGTCATCGTATAGCTGTGAGAGATTTTGCAATGAATGCTCATGGAGAGCGTGTGCAGCATGAACGCAAAAACGGATTGTGGTTTGTTAACGAGGGTGCTTTACCAACTTACACTATGGACGAAGTAATTCATGGTTTACAAGCTAATAAAGATATTTTAGTACGTACTCAAATTATAAACGAAGAAGGCGAAAAAACAGTACTATCAAGAGAAGAATCTATAAACCAAATCATGAAAAATGGTAGGTTATATGTAGAAGGTGCTAACTTGCACGTTAACGAATATGGCTCACCGTTATTTGCAGACTTCTTTTTCTTTATAACTGGATTTCATGGATTTCACGTATTCTCTGGAGTTGTAATAAATATCATCATTTTCTTTAATGTTGTTTTAGGAACTTACGAAAGACGCGGAAGTTATGAAATGGTTGAAAAAGTAGGATTGTATTGGCACTTCGTAGATTTAGTTTGGGTATTTGTATTTACATTCTTCTATCTAGTTTAATTAAACAATATTCGCCAATAGCCAAAAGCTAGAGGCCAAAAGCAAATTTAAAATGGCACACGAACATAAATTAGAAATATTTCAAGGATTATTAAAATTTAAATCAAATACTCAAAAAATTTGGGGTGTTTTAATTTTTCTAACCATAGTAACAATTATAGAAGTAGCTTTGGGTATCTTCAAACCAGAATCGCTAATGGCAAAATTCTTAGGAATGAAAATCTTAAACTGGATATTCATTATACTAACCATTGTAAAAGCATACTATATTACATGGGATTTTATGCATATGCGAGATGAAACTAAAGGCTTAAGACGTATGGTGGTATGGACTGCTATCTTTCTAATACTTTATTTAATATTCATCTTATTACAAGAAGGTGGTTATGTTTTTGAAGTATACGATAATGGTTATATTAAAAGAGATTTTTAAGCAATAGCTTTTAAAAATTATAAATTAAATCCTGCCTAATGGCGGGATTTTTTTATTACAATATTTTGGGCGTTACCACAAGGGTCGGGCTTTTCGTTACAAGTCCTCGCACCTCTCCCAATAGCTAACGGGAAAGGGCTGTGGGCTATCCACTTCAATCCCTAACGCAACTATCCGCCAAATTATGTTATCAAACTTTATTTTAGACTATCAGAAGTGCTAGTTTTAACAAAAAAACAAGAAGCTAAATAGTAATATTAGAGCAACTAATAAGAACACTTTTTTGTATTTTTGCAAAACAATTTCAAGGAACAATAAACACTGATATTTAATGAATTATAAAAAGGTAAGTAGATACGTAGTTTTAGGGATTTTATTCTTTCTACCAGTTACTTTTTTATTGTTTTTGTATCCAGCTACCCATAATTACACGCCCTTAGAAATTGTAAATGAATCGGTTTTAGATATAGACAACTTTACTTCAAGTTCTGAAGAAAATATTGTTTTAAAAGACCATATTACGGTACTCGGTTTTTTTGGAAACAATCCAATAGCAAGTAATACTGCAGCCCTAAATTTAAAAGAGTTGGTGTATGATAAGTTTAAAGGCTTTAAGCGCTTTCAAGTAGTTGTTTTAATGCCAAAAGGTACAGAAGAAGCCGTAAAAAAATTAAAAGCAGAAATTAGTTCTTATCAAGATTTAAGATTTTGGCATTTTGTTTTTGGAGAACCAAGTGATATAAAACGTATGTTTTTTAGTTTAAAAACAAAGGGTAATCTATCAGCAGATTTGGCAACCAATCAAGTTTATGTTGTTGATAAAGATTTAAACCAACGCGGTAGATTGGACGATAGAACAGATAACGAAGTAGAAAAAAACAAACCTATTTACGGGCTCAGCGCTTACGATTGTATTGAAGTCGCAGAAATAAAAAACAAAATGAGTGACGATTTACGTATTTTATTTACAGAATATAGACAAAAAAGAAAAGGTGAGTTCAATTCTGATACCAGAAGAGCAAGCGATTTGAAATCTGAAACTAATGAGTAAAAAAACAAACTATTCATACATCGGTATAGCATTTATTATTCTTGTTTTTGGAATTATTTTTATTCCAAGAATTGTAGATAGAATATCTAATGATGATATTTCTAGACAAGAGAGTAGAAGTGATTTAAAGGAAGAGATTGTAAAACAATCAGATTTAGTTTTTATCCCGAATGGTGAATCTTTTAGGAAAGTACCCGCATTTTCATTTATAAATCAGAACGGAAAGACTATAACTAATAAAGATTACGAAGGTAAGGTGTATGTTATAGAATTCTTTTTTACAACATGTCCAACCATTTGCCCAAGAATGAATAGAAACCTCATACAAATCCAAAAGGAATTTGAAGGGTTTGAAGATTTTGGTGTAGCATCTTTTACAATTAACCCGCAGCACGATACTTCAGAGGTGCTTAAAGCATACGCTGACCAATACGGTGTTACCAACCCCAACTGGCATTTAATGACGGGAGACAAAGATGCCATATACAAATTATCAAACGAAGGGTTTTATATTTACGCAGCTGCAAATGATGATGTTGAAGGCGGATTTGAACATTCGGGTAATTTTGCTTTAATTGATAAAAACGGATTTATCAGATCCAGAGTTGTTAATGGAAATCCAATAATATATTATAACGGTATAACATCAGAGTCTGAAAAGATTGATGAAGATGGTAAGGCTGAAGAAATAAGTGCCCTAAAGGCAGATATAAAAAAGTTGCTTAACGAGTGACATTTATTATTTTGGAAATGTCACCCTGAGCGCAGTCGAAGGGTTGTTTCACAATAACCTTAAATGCTAGAGAATAATGAAAGATAATCAAGATAAAGTACTAGACGATAAAAAGTATAATAAACTAATTGTTGTACTATCCATTGTAATTCCTGTAGCTGTTGCAGCACTTTTTGGAATTAAAATCGATGCAGAACTACCAGTGTTTTTACCACCTATTTATGCGTCTATTAATGCGATAACAGCCTTAGTTTTAGTCTTGGCGTTCGTTGCTATTAAAAGTAAAAAAGTAATTCTGCATGAGCGCTTAATGAAATTTGCTATTATTTTATCAGTACTATTTTTATTGATGTATATCGCTTATCACATGACGAGTGATTCTACAAAGTTTGGAGGAGAAGGGATAGTTAAATACCTGTATTACTTTATTCTAATAAGCCATATTATATTATCAATAGCTGTTATTCCATTTGTATTAATCACCTATGTTAGGGCCATTACTAACAATATAGAAAGGCATAAAAGAATAGCAAAAATTACATTTCCGTTATGGCTTTATGTAGCTATTACAGGAGTTGTTGTTTATATAATGATTTCGCCTTATTATGCATAATATCATTTTAAGCAAAGCGAAAGAATCTGTAACATGAAGAAAGTAATTATCGTATTAGGTTTTATTTTTTTAGTTTCAATTTCAACTGAAGCGCAATGTGCCATGTGTCGTGCAGTACTAGAAAGTGAAGAAGGACAAACTGCTGCTCAAGGTATCAACGATGGGATTGTTTATTTAATGGCTATACCATATATACTTGTAGCAGGAATTGGATACTTTATTTATCGTAAATACAATACGTTAAAAAAGTAATAAAAAGTTTTTTGTCTTTCTTTTGTAACATTTCTTTGTAAGAGTAGTCTAACTTTAAGAGGAATCAATTTATCAATCAATCAAAGCATGCTTAAAATTCATCAATTGCACAAATCCTATGCTATAGGAGACTCCAGTTTACATGTTTTAAAAGGAATAGATCTTAATGTTGAAGAAGGCGAAATGGTTGCTATCATGGGTTCTTCTGGCTCTGGTAAATCAACATTGTTAAATATTATTGGCATGTTAGATGAAGCGGACTCTGGTGAGTATATTTTAGATGAGCTTCCAATTAAAAATCTTACCGAGAAAAAAGCAGCAGTGTATAGAAATAAGTTTCTAGGATTTATTTTTCAATCTTTTAATTTGATAAACTATAAAACGGCTCTTGAAAATGTAGCACTTCCTCTGTATTATCAAGGTTTAAAACGTAAAGAGCGTCAAGAGAAAGCATTATTTCATTTAGGAAAAGTTGGATTAGCAGATTGGGCTAAACACTTACCAAAAGAACTTTCTGGAGGTCAAAAGCAGCGTGTAGCTATTGCTAGAGCGTTGGCAGCAAATCCTAAATTACTTCTGGCTGATGAGCCGACAGGAGCTTTAGATACAAAAACATCCTATGATATTATGGCTTTTATTCAACAATTGAATGATGAAGGTAAAACCATATTAATGGTTACGCATGAAGAGGATATAGCTAATATGTGTAAACGTATTGTTCGTCTAAGAGATGGTGTAATAATGGAGGATAAAAAGGTTAATCAAGTAAGAGCAGAACAGTATGTTTGATATCGATCTTTGGCGAGAAATATTTCAAAGCATAAATATGAATAGAACCAGAAGCTTGTTGTCTGGTTTTACTGTGGCTTTTGCTATTTTGTTATTTACTATTCTTTTTGGAATTGCCAATGGATTACAAAACACCTTTGCGGAAGCTTTTGTTGATGATGCCAATAATTCAATTTCCATACGATCTGGCAGAACAACTAAAGCACACAAAGGATTGCAAGCAGGACGAAGAATTCAATTTAAAAATGAAGATTTTAATTATATAAAAGAAGATTTTGATGATAAAGTTGAGTTTATAACAGCAAGAATCTATAAAAACTTCCAAGCATCTTTTAAAGGAGAACAGAATAGATATAATATTCGAGCGGTTCATCCAGATCATCAATTTCTTGAGAAAACAAAAATTAAAGAAGGGCGCTACATTAATCAAAACGATTTGAATAATAAAACAAAGTCTGTTGTGATTGGTCGTTTAGTTGAAGAAGATTTATTCTTAAAAACAAGGGCGCTAGGTAAGTATCTTAACTTAGGCGGTATTCAATTTAAGGTTATTGGTGTTTTTACAGATGATGGTGGAGATAATG
The DNA here is from genome assembly GCF_947490405.1 of uncultured Algibacter sp. GTDB lineage: Bacteria > Bacteroidota > Bacteroidia > Flavobacteriales > Flavobacteriaceae > Algibacter_B. Next base: position 548,302 of record NZ_CANLGU010000002.1, read on the forward strand.
AAGAACGACAAATTTATATGCCTGTTACTACGGCACAATATCTTTATGGGAATAATGATTATATCGATCAAATTAACTTGACTTATAATCCAGAAATGGATTATGATCAAGCTTTAGCATTCAGTACCCTTTTAACAAAAAAATTAAAAAATCGATTTTCGGTAGCAAGAAGTGATCAAAGAGCTGTACGCGTGCGTAATATGGCTGAAGGAACTAAAGCTATAAGCCAAATGACGGTGGGATTAACATTTATAATTTTAGTAATAGGATTTGGAACCTTAATAGCTGGAATTGTTGGGGTTAGTAATATCATGATTTTTATAGTTAAAGAACGTACTAAAGAAATTGGTATTCGTAAGGCGCTAGGTGCTTCACCAAGATCAATCGTATCTATAATTTTAATAGAATCTATTCTGATAACAGCTATTGCGGGATATTTCGGATTATTGCTAGGTGTTGGTGTCTTAGAATGGGTTGGTCCTAATTTAAAGGAGTATTTTATAAAAGACCCAGGAGTAAGTAATGGTTTAGTTATAGGCGCAACACTTACATTAATTATAGCAGGTGCTATTGCTGGATATTTACCGGCAAAAAAGGCATCAAGAATTAAACCTATTGTAGCATTAAGAAACGATTAGCATGTTTAAATTTTTATTTGACAGAGATACATGGCAAGAAGTTTTTGATAGCTTTAGTAAAAACAAACTAAGGTCTATCTTAACTATGGTAGGTGTTTGGTGGGGTATTTTATTGCTTATAGGACTTTTAGGTTCTGCGCGTGGGTTAGAAAATTCATTTAATCGTTTATTCGGAAGTTTTGCTACTAATAGTGTATTTGTTTGGGGGCAAAGTACAAGCAAACCATTTAAAGGCTTTCAAGAAGGCAGGCAAGTATCCTTATCATTAACCGATGCAAAAAAAGTTGAAGAAAACGTTGAAGGTATTGAATTTTTGGTACCAAGAAATCAAAATCAAGCGAGTGTAGTCAGAAATTTTCTGTCTGGTAATTTTGGAATCAATGGAGATTACCCTTTGCTTGACCAAGTGCAAAAGAAAAAACTCATTCACGGACGTTTTATTAATCAAAATGATATTGATGACAATAAAAAGGTAGTTGTTATTTCTGAAGACGCTTATAAACAACTTTTTGAGAAAGATGAAATGCCTATAGGAGAATATATTGAAATTAATAAAATTAACTTTAAAGTTATAGGCATGTTTGAAAATGGGAATGTAAATATGGGCCCTACGTCCGATATGCATATTCCATTTACAACATTTCAGCAAATATATAATCAAGGCGATCAAATAGGATGGATGATGATTACAGGAAAGCCTGAATACGATATCAAACAAATTGAGGAAGATGCCAAATTACTACTTAAAAACCTAAATAAAATTCACCCTAAAGATAAACGAGCATTTGGTAGTTTTAATCTAGGAAAAGAATTTGATAAAGTAACAGGATTTTTAATAGGGATGCAATTTTTAACCTGGTTTGTAGGTATAGCTACTTTAATTGCAGGCGTTTTTGCTATTGGAAACATTTTATTAATTACAGTAAAAGAGCGCACTAAAGAAATTGGAGTGCGTAGAGCCTTAGGAGCAACACCATTTGAAATTAAAAGACAAATAGTTGTTGAAGCGGTTTTTTTAACCATAGTGGCAGGACTATTTGGAATTATAACTGGAGGTTGGATTTTAATTGGGCTAGACGCTGCATTTGGGCAAGGTGATGATGCCACAATAGTGAACGCATCCGTGTCAATAGGCGTTGTATTTATTGCTCTAGTTATCCTAGTTATTTTAGGAACTTTAATAGGGTTAATACCAGCATTTAAAGCCACTAGTGTAAAACCAATAGAAGCATTAAGAGAAGAATAAACAATCAAAAAAATGAACAAAACAGTAAAAATTATTTTAGTATTAGTTGCTATCATAGCACTAGCATTTGTTTTAAAGTATTTTAAAGATGCTAATTCAAAAGATGTGGTTGATTATAAAGTGGAAGAGCCTTTTTATACGTCAATAAACACCAAGGCTGTAGCAACAGGAAAATTAAATCCTGAAGAAGAGATTGAATTAAAACCTCAAATTTCAGGTATTGTAGATAAAATACTTGTTGAAGAAGGTGATAAAGTAAAAAAAGGAGACTTAATTGCTACCATTCGAGTGGTGCCAAATGAGCAAAATTTAGTCGCTTCAAAAGGAAGGATATCTACTTCCAAGTTGTCTTACGATAACGCTAAAGTGTTATATGATAGAAATAAAAGTCTATTTGAAAAAGGCGTAATATCTCAACAAGATTTTGAAAACAGTGAGCTGTCTTTTAATCAAGCAAAAGAATCTTTAGCCCAAGCTCAAAATGATTATCAAATTATTAAGCGAGGTTCTATTTCTGGAGGAAGTTCAGCAAACACAAATATTATAGCTCAAATACCTGGTACTATCTTAGAAATTCCTGTTCGTGAGGGTGATCAAGTTATACAAAGTAACAACTTTAATGCAGGTACAACTATTGCCACTATTGCTGATATGAGTTTAATGATTTTTGAAGGAAAGCTTGATGAAGCTGAAGTAGGTAAAGTTCAAGAAGGTAAAGATATAAAAGTGCTGTTAGGTGCCATTAATGATAAAGAGTTTCCAGCTAAATTAACTTTTGTTGCTCCAAAGGGAATAGAAGAAAATGGTGCTGTACAGTTTACAATAAAAGCTGATGTAACTATTGATTCACTTACAAATATTAGAGCAGGCTACAGTGCTAATGCAGAAATAGATATTGAAGCTAAGGATAGTGTTTTGTCCATTAGAGAAGCTCTATTACAGTATAATAGAATTACCGAAAAACCTTTTGTTGAAATAGAACAAGAAGATGGGAAATTTAAAAAGGAAAATGTTGAGTTAGGTTTATCCGATGGTATTAACGTTGAAATAACAGAAGGTGTTAAAGAAGGCGACAAAATTAAAGTTTGGAATAAAGCATCAAAAGATAACGAAGATGATGAAGACTAATATGAAATTAACGAGCTTATATATGGTCCTTTTTTGTTCGATGTTGTCTTTTTCACAACAAAAAAAATGGACGCTTCTAGAATGTGTTAATTATGCATTAGAGAATAACATTTCTATACAACAAAGTGAATTAGATGTTCAGCTAAGTGAATTAAACAGAAAAGATGCTATTGGTAATTTTCTACCTACGGTAAATGCCTCGGGGAATCACTCGTGGAACATAGGTTTAAACCAAAATATCACAACAGGTTTACTAGAGAACTTAACAACTCAGTTTACTTCTTTAGGTGTGTCATCTAATGTTACAATTTATAATGGTTTAAGAAATATGAATCAGTTGCATCGCTCTAATCTTGAAATATTGGCAAGTCAATACCGCCTTTCAGATATGAAAGATGATATTTCACTTTTAATAGCAAATTCATTTCTTCAAATTTTATTTAATAAAGAGCAGCTTAAAATTCAAAAAGCACAGTATGAAATTACTAATCAAGATTTGAAGCGAACAGAAGAGCTAGTTGAAGCTGGTGTTTTGCCTAAAGGAGATGCTTTAGAGTTAATAGCCACTTTGTCTTCCCAAGAGCAACAAATAGTTAATACTGAAAACACATTATTATTATCTAAAATAAGTTTAGCACAAACATTGCGTATTGACGATTATCAAAATTTTGATACTATGGATGTTGAATATGATGTACCGTTAACTACGATTTTGGAGGAGTCTCCAAAAGCCGTTGTAGAAAAAGCAAAAGAAAGACGGTACGATTTAAGAATAGCAGATGCTAATGTAAAGCTTGCAGAGTACGATTTAAAATTAGCTAAAGGTAATTTGCAGCCTTCTTTAAGTGGGTTTTACCGTTATAATACAAGAGCATCTTACAGTGATAGAGTTTTAGGTGTAGAAAGAACACCAGATGGAACTAATACTGCAATCGGTTTTGTTGAAGTAACAGGACAGACTGTATTATCACCAAATTTTACTACAGACAGAATTATTGCAGGTCCAGACGATATATTAAGTCAGTTTAGTTTAAACGATGGACATAATTTTGGAGTTAGTTTAAACATTCCTATTTTAAATGGATTTTCAGCGAAAAACAATGTGCAGCGAAATATTGTTAATTTGGAGCGAACTAAAAATCAATACGACCAAACTCAGTTAGATTTAGAGACAGAAGTTTACCAAGCTATGAATGATGCTAGGGGAGCTTTAACAGCTTATGAAGCGGCATTAAAAACAGAAGAAGCTAGAAGAGAAGCTTTTAATTACGCGAAAGAACGTTATAATATTGGGTTGTCTAATTCTTTTGATTTTAGTCAATCTCAAGCACGTTATGAGCAGTCTCAGAGCGAGGTGGTAAGAACAAAATACGATTATATTTTTAAGTTGAAAGTGTTGGAGTTTTACTTCGGAATTCCTATAACTGACTTAAGACAAAATTAACTGTATTGTTCTAATCTTTGGTTTTAATAAGAAAGTTTAAGACTTTTACACAGATAATTTTTAACCAAACATATTGGCATATATTTTAAGCTTAGAGACAGCAACTACGAATTGTTCAGTTTCTCTTTCAAAAGATGGTAAAACGATTGTTTTGAAAGAAGATAATGATAAAAGTTATTCGCATGCCGAAAGGCTTCATGTTTATATAAATGAAGTTTTAAAAGAGGCAAACCTATCTTCAAGTAATATAGATGCCATTGCGGTTAGTAAAGGCCCTGGTTCTTACACCGGTTTGCGTATTGGAGTTTCTGCTGCTAAAGGTTTATGTTTTGCATTAGATAAACCATTGATATCTATTCCAACTTTAGATGTTCTAGCACATCAAGTTAAAGTTAATGATGGTGTTATTGTCTCAATGCTTGATGCTAGGCGTATGGAAGTATATTCAGCTGTTTACGATTCAGATTATAAGCAATTACGTAATACTGAAGCACAAATTTTAGATGAAAAGTCATTTGAGGATTATTTGCAGAAAGGAAAAGTTTATTTTGTTGGTAATGGTGTTGAAAAAAGCAAAACACTAATTAATCATCAAAATGCTGTTTTTATAGAAGCAAAGTTACCTTCTGCAAATGAAATGAGTTTGTTAGCTTATAATAAATATAAAATAAGCGACATCGAAGATGTCGCTTATTTTGAACCTTATTATTTAAAAGACTTTGTGGCTTTAAAACCTAAGGCAAAATAAATCCTAAAACGTACTATTAAAAAAAGCCCCATCAATTTTAAAAATATTGATGAGGCTAAATATTTATGTAAAAAAGGATGTTAACCTTCTTTGTGTATTTCTACGCTGTGTGGGTAAGGTATTTCAATACCAGCAGCATCAAGTGCTATTTTGCATTTTTCAATAGTGCCAAAGTAAACATCCCAATAATCAGCAACTGTTGAGTAAGGTCTTACAGCAAAGTTAACCGAACTATCTGCTAACTCTGATACATTTACAGAAGGAGCAGGATCTTTTAAAACCTGAGGATTGTCTGTTAAAACTTTCATTAAAACATCTTTTGTTTGTTTAATATCGGCGTCATAACTAACGCCAATAGTTAAATCTACACGTAGTTTCCCTTCAGTAGAATAATTTGTGATATTACCATTAGAAAGAGCCCCGTTGGGTATAATAATTTCTTTGTTAGTTGGAGAAACTATTTTAGTTGTAAAGATCTCAATTTCTTTAACTACACCTAATTCTCCTTGAGCCTCAATTAAGTCGCCAATTTTAATAGGTTTAAAAATCATTAATAAAACACCTCCAGCAAAATTACCAAGAGAGCCTTGTAAGGCCATACCAATAGCAAGACCAGCAGCAGCTAAAATTGCAGCAAATGATGTGGTTTCAACCCCTAAATTTGCAAGTATAGATAAGATTAATAGTATTTTTAAAATCCACCCTACTAAATTCAATAAAAACTTTTGTAAGCTTTCATCATAATTCTTTTTAGACATTACTTTTTCTAATCCTTTGGTTAGTTTTCTAATAATCCAAGAACCAACAATCCAAATTATAATTGCACCAATTACCTTTAGTCCGTAATTTGAAATAAATTCTATCCCCATATCAATCCATTTTTGAGGATTAGTGTTTTCTAAGTTTTCCATACATTTTAGTTTTTAGTAAATACGAAGTTAAAAACTATACTTAAGTTTTTAACTGTTTATATGATTAATTAATTTTTAAATAAAGCAAAAAAGTAGAGCAATTATTGCAGGAACTCCTTGTACTAAAAATAACTTTATTTGCTTTGTGGAGTAAGACCCGTAAATACCTGCAATAGTCACACAAATTAAAAAGAAAATGGCGATTTTTTTATCATCAATAATTATTGAGAATACTAAACCAGCAGCTAGAAAGCCATTGTAAAGACCCTGGTTAGCGGCCAAAACCTTTGTTTCTTCTGCAAATTTCTTTGATTTTAATCCAAACGTTTTAATTCCTTTTTTTGTTGTCCATAAAAACATCTCTAAAATCATAAAGTAAAAATGCTCTAAGGCAACAAATGCTATTAAAGAGATTGCAAGTAAACTCATTTTTTTAAAAATTTAATCGCCTTATTAACTTCTGAAACAGGAAGCTTGCAAGCTTTGTTTACACACACGTAAATAAACGTATTGTCTGGGTTGTATCTGTTTTCGAGCAGTGGCATATTGTTTTCTGATGTACTTCCAGCAATAAGCTTGTTAGGAATATAATTTTGATTTAGTTGTTTTATTTTTTCTTTTGCATCTTTTCCAACAATTGCAACTTCATAGTAAGGTTTTGCATAATTTAGCATTAAATTAAACCAATTAGAGTATCCAGATGGATATTCTTGCATTTCTGGTTTAACATTGTTAAGCATCGTCATCGCTGTTTTACCGAAGTGTTCATTATCATAATAATGTGATAATTTAAATAGGTTTTTAGCCATGATTGAATTACTAGATGGAATCACATTATCTCGATACTCAATACTTCTTGATACTAATGAAGCATCTTCATTTGAGGTAAAAAAGAACATGTTACTAGACTCATCAAAAAAATGATCGAATGTGTAGTTAGCTAAATCTTGGCTAATTTTCAACCATTTTTCATTCAAAGTATTTTCATAAAGCGCAATAAAAGCGTCTATTGTGGTTGCATAATCTTCTAAATAACCATTAATACTACTCGTACCATTTTTGTAATTATGATTTAGTCCACCATCTTTTCTTAATTGATTATCTACAATGAAATTGGCATTCTTTTTAGCTGAAGCCAGATAATCTTCATTATTAAATACTCGATAAGCATCAATATAACCTTTGAGCATAATAGCATTCCATGAGGTAAGGGTCTTGTCATCTAGCCTTGGCTTAGCTCTTTTGTTGCGTTCTTTTAAAAGGATGGTTTTCCATTGATTTTTTTTATCTTCTAATGAAGCTCTAGAAAGTTTGTGTTTTTCTATGATTTTAGTATCATCATCTTTTCTTATGAGGACATAATTATCATGTTCCCAAAAACCATAGTCATTAACGTTATAGTAGTCTGAAAACAATTTAAAATCTTCTTGTAAGAGCGTTTTTAGCTCGTCTTTATTCCAAACGTAAAAAGCACCTTCTTCTAATTCTCCCTCTTTAGTATTACTATCTGCATCTAATGACGAGTAAAAAGCACCATCACTAGTAGTCATATTGTATTTAATATAATTTAAAGTTTCTACAACAGTATTTTTATATAATTCGTTTTTAGAAATAAGGTAAGCATCTGAATATAGGCTTACTAATTGTCCATTATCATAAAGCATTTTTTCGAAGTGAGGGACATGCCATTTTTTATCAACAGAATATCTTGAAAATCCACCACCAATCTGATCAAAAACACCACCATAAGCCATTTGTTTGAGTGTTAGATTAACAAAGTTTAATAATTCATGATCGTTATTTTGATAGGCATACCTTAATAGGAAATGGTAATTATTTGGCATCATAAACTTTGGAGCTCTATCCATACCACCAAGTTTATTATCAAATTGTTTTGACCAATTTTTAATAGCATCTTTAATAAAGGGCGTTTTAAAAACAGGCTCATCCGTATTTAATTGAACAACATCTAATGATTTGATACCTTCCTCTAATTTATCAGCATATTCTTGAAGTCGTTCAGGGTTCTCACTGTATAATTTGGAGATTTGCTCTAAAGCATCCATCCATTGTTCCTTTTTGAAATAAGTACCTCCCCAAACGGGTCTTCCGTCTGGTAAAGTAATAACGTTTAAAGGCCAGCCACCACTACCTGTCATTAACTGTACCGCATTCATATATACTTGATCTACATCAGGTCGTTCTTCTCTATCAACTTTTATATTGATAAAGTTTTTATTCATTACTTGAGCTACAAGGCTATCTTCAAAACTTTCATGTTCCATAACATGACACCAATGGCAAGCAGCATAACCGACACTAATAAGTATTAATTTACTTTCAGTTTTTGCTTTTTCTAAGGTAGTGTCGTTCCATGGATTCCAATCAACCGGATTGTGTGCATGTTGTAAAAGATAAGGGCTAGTTTCATTTACAAGCGCATTGGTATATTTGTGTTTTGTGGCTTCTGAATTTTCACCTTTACAGCCAATAATTAGAATGGAAATAACGAGTAGAGATAGATACTTCATTTATCAAAGTTAGCGAATTTTAAGCATAAAAAAAGCGCTCTATTGAAGAACGCTTTTTGTTTGATTTTGAAGTGAAAATTATTTTACTTCAAATGTGATTTTTACGTTTACTCGAAAGTCAATAACTTCTCCATTATCTACGCTAGCACTTTGGTCTTGTACATATACAGATCGGATATTTTTTATGCTTTTTGAAGCTTCTTTTACGGCTTTCTTTGTAGCGTCTTCCCAACTTTTTTCTGAGTTTGCTAAAATTTCAATTACTTTTAAAACTGCCATGATTTTTATGTTTTTAGATTAATATTCAGTAACTACTCCTCGTTTTTGAAGGTAGCATTTTTTTGACACTTAAAAATATAAAAAGTCACAGGTGTCTAGCCGTTTATAGCTTCAACAGTTTCAACTTTTCCAGGAAGCATTTCTTTGAGCATGTTTTCAATACCACTCTTTAAAGTATACGTAGATGATGGACAACCACTACATGCACCTTGTAGCAAAACACTAACATTTTTATCATTAGAGTCGTAAGAAATGAATTGAATATTCCCACCATCACTGGCTACAGCAGGTTTAACGTATTCTTCTAGAATATTTACAATTTCTTTTGATGTATCATCTAATGCCTCAAAATTACTATCTTTTTGAGCTGAAGTTTTTTGCAGTGTTTCCGCAGCTTCTGGAGAAACAATATCCTTGTCAGTTTCAATATATTTTTTAATATACTCTCTAATTTCTACAGTGATTTCTTGCCATTCTGTAATATCATATTTTGTGATAGAAACGTAGTTTTCATCTATAAATACACTTTTTACAAACGGAAAGTGAAAAAGTTCTGTTGCTAATGGCGAATATTTAGCATCTTCTATGGATGTGAATTCGTATAAAGCAGTAACCAATTTTTTATTAGCAACAAACTTCATAACTGATGGGTTAGGTGTACTTTCAGCATAAACAGTTACAGGAACTTTTTTTTGTGCTTCAGCAGTATCTTCAACAACAATTCCTCCATCATTTAAATACGCCTCTATTTGTTCTGCAACTTCATCTTGTACATCTTTCCACTCAACAATATTGTAACGTTCTACTGCAATAAAATTTCCAGAAATATATACTTTCTTTACAAACGGTAAGTAGAACAATTGTTGAGCTATAGGAGATGATTTTGCTTCATCAATATTATTAAACTCAAAACTCTGATGTTTCGTGATAAATTGATTTACCTCGAATTTTATTATAGAATTATTAGATGTTTCTTGCACAGAAACCTTGAAAGTGTTCATTTTAGCTAATTTTTTACAAAAATACTAAAAGAAAACTTTAGATATCCATATATTTGAGTATTGTTGGTTTTTTGAAATACACCTTAAGATAAAGTGCAACTTTATCTTTTTTATGTGTAATTTTTTAATAATCAAGACGTTTGTATAAAACCAAACCTACTTGGGAAAAAATTTATGAAAATAAAAAATATCATTTTAGTGGCAATTATGGTTGTGTGTTCTAACATAACGATGTCTCAGGAGGGCTTGCCAATTTATACTGATTACTTAACAGACAACTATTATTTAATTCATCCGTCTATGGCTGGAGTTGCAAACTGTGCAAAAGTTAGAATAACTGGTCGACAGCAGTGGTTTGGGCAGGATGACGCACCAAAACTTTTAACAATGAGTGTTAATGGTAGGATAGGAGATTCTCAATCAGGGATTGGAGGGATATTGTACGCCGATAAAAACGGGTTTCATTCTCAAAAAGGAGCCTATTTTACTTATGCACATCATTTAATGTTTTCTAGAAGCGAAGCAGATTTAAATATGCTTTCTTTTGGTCTAAGTGCTGGTTTTGTTCAGTACCAATTAGATGAAACTACATTTTTAAATGGTGCTCCTGTGCAAGATGATTTGATTAGCGGAACTGTAGAGAGTCAAACAAATTTTAATGTTGATTTAGGGTTCTCATATCACTATCTTGATTTTTACGCGCATGCTACAGTAAAAAATCTTTTAGAGAATTCAGGAATTAATAGGGATACTGAAATTACAAGTAATCTAAGACGTTTTTTAATTTCTGCTGGCTATGTCTATAGCAAATATGGTAGCGAGTGGAGTTACGAACCTTCTGTAATGTTTCAATATAGAGATTTAACAAAAGAAGCTGCAATTGACGTAAATGCTAAAGTTTACAAGCAAATGGATTTTGGTAAAATTTGGGGAGGATTATCATATAGACAAAGTTTAGACGGTGCAGAATTTATAACTAGCTCTAATGCTGTAAGTAGCCAAAAGCTTCAACAAATTACACCTATCTTAGGGGTTAATTATAACAACTTTATGTTTGCTTATAATTACACTTATCAAATGAATGATGTGGTCTTTACAAGTGGTGGTTTTCACCAAATAACATTAGGGTATAACTTTAACTGTAGACGAGAGCGTTACAAATGTAATTGTCCTGCAGTAAATTAAATAGAAAAGAGGCTCAATTTTGAGCCTCTTTTTATTTTTACTCCCAAGTATATTTTTTCTTTTTAGCTTGTTCTTTTATAGCTTTAGTCATGGCATTTTCTAAGCCATTAGTATTTTCTTTTTTATGTTTTAGCACATAATCTTTACGTTTATTGTTTAATTCTTTAATTTTATTCTGAATGGTTTCTCGTTCTTTACTTTTTTTAGAAACATAACTCTTAATTTCTGATTTAGTTTTGCCTTTTAATTCTTGTGGCAATTCACTATCTGAAATGGCTTCAATGTTAACTTCTTCTAATTCAACAGCATCTACCAAATCCCAACTTTTGTTTTTGTAAAGATGAGAACTTTTACTAACCGTTCGTTTTACAGCATTGGCTTTACTGTAACCGCTTGCATTCATGTCTTGTTCAGCTTGAAGAGCCATTTTTTTCTCACCTTTTCTGCCATAAGCCACATAAGTTTTATTAAGCTTTTGGTTTAAAATTAAAATATCATCATCATAAGGCGAAGCGATATGGACTGTGGCACGATTTTGATTTATAGCCATATAATCGCCATGAGTTAATTGTGCACCGTCTTTCCAATATGAAGATATGCCCTGATTATAGTCACCACAAAAAATAGTATTGATAGTTATATCTTTTTCTTTGGCATTTGCAGAGGCATCTTGGTAGTTAACTTTTCCTTGTGTAAAAGGTTCGTTTCCAGCAATAAAGATGAGTTTTAGGTCATCTGAGTTTTTACCCCAATTTAATTGGTTTAATGAGGTTTGAATTACCTGTCCACAATATTCATTACCACCATTTGTAGTTAAAGAAAAAAGCTCTTTCGAGATATCATCTAAATCGTCACTAAAAGCCAGAACTTGCCTGATATGGCCTTCTGAACTATTAAGTCTATCGTTCCCATATTCGTATAGAGCAATTTGTAGATTTGGTTTTTTGGTTCCACATTTAGCATAAGACAGCTCGTTTACAATATCCCAAAGTTGTGCTTTAGCTTGATCTATCAACCCATCCATACTATTACTAGTATCTAATAGTAAAGCTACTTTTATAAATTGTTTATTAGGTTCGTGATACATGGCTTTTATTTGGCTAGCAGCTACATGTTGTTTTTTATTTTTAGCATTACAGGAAGTAAACCCAATTAATGCTATGAAGAGTAAAAGTGTTTTAAAATAGGTTTTCATAAGATTTTGTTTTTAGATTAATGATAAATGAGTCATTAAGACTCTTTACTAATAGTGTAAAACTAAAATCAACTTAATTCATAAAAAAAGTATAATGAGTAAAGAGGACCTTTTATTGAGTAAACAAACCTCATGATTATGTAAACTCATCTTTTAGCCAATGAAAAGTGTAATTTTTATAAAATCAACATTTTAATAAACCAAGTAAAGTGCGTAAGTTTATCTACTCGAATCAGAATGAAAGATATTTTCACATATTTATTTACTGTTTACCTCTCAATGGGGGTGATGTTGTTATCAGCTCAGGTTGATGATAATTTTAATAATCAAGTACCAAAATTCACTGTTAAAGGTTCCGTGGTTGAAAGTGATACCCGAGACCCTATTCAGAATGTAAATGTTGAGGTTAGTGGTGGCGCTTATACCACAACTGATGTATTTGGAGAATTCAAAATAGATGTTAGGAAAGGAGACGAACTTATTATTCGTCATAAAGATTTTGAGACCGTATATCATATCATTCGAAATGATGATAAAATACAAGTACTAGTTGAATCCAATGAAGATGAGAATATAAAGAAGCTTTCTAAGTCGAAAAAAATATCACGCTCACGAATATCTGAATCATTTAAAACGTTGATAGACTCAGCAAAAACGTATTTAAAAAAAGATGCTAAAAAAAGTATTCAATTTGTTGCTGATGCTCTAACAAAAAGTAAATCTTCAAAAGAGAACAGTGAAGCTTATCAAGTTTTAGGAGATATTTATTCGCATTGGAATCAGCACGACTTAGCTGTTTCAAATTATAGAATTAGTCTGCAAAATTCTAACTCAAACTCTGTAAAGTTGAAATTGGCAGGTGCTTATAGAAAAAATAAAAATTATCAAGAAAGTATTGAAACTTATAATGATATAGATAAGAGCCGTTTGTCCAACTGGCAATTAACAGAATTGTATGAGGGTTTAGGAGATGTTTATCTTTTAACTAAATCCTACAGCCTTTCAATAGGTGCTTATGAGGACGGTTTAAAAGTAGCCCAAGTACATACAATAACACCAAAAATTACTGATTTAAATTCAAAAATTGCCCAAGCTTATAATGTAAAAGGCGAACCAGCGAAAGCACAATCATTCTTTAATAAATCGATGGAGTTAGCCAGTACAGAAAACAAAAAACGTGCTGTTGAAGAAAAAATTAAAGTAGCTGATTTTGAAAGTGAAAACAATAATTTTTCTAATGAAATTGAATTACGTAAAGAGGCTTTAAATACCTTGAGCGAAATAGAAAGTGAATCAGATGATATAGAAAGCCCACTAACAATACAGAAGCAAAACTATAAGATAGGTAATGCCTATGCATCACAACGAGATTTTAATAATGCTATTCCGTATCTGCAAAAAAGTATAGAAGAGGCTAGCAATAAATCAGATTTAGTTGTTAAGAAAGATGCCACTAGAAAACTATCAGAAGTTTATCGGGATGCAGGGCAATTTAACGAAGCTTTGTTGGCTTATCAAGATTATGTAGAAGTACTAGATAAACTTTATCGAATAAAAGAACAAGAGATTGCCCAAGCAGCTAGGTTTAGTAAAGATATCATCAGTAAACAAAATCGTATTTTAAGTTTAGAAAGTGATAGGGAACTCTCTGAAAGTAAATATCAACTGTCTGAAGAGCAAGCTAAACGACAAAAACTCATCATTTACTCCTTAATCGGTGGTTTGTTTTTATTATTAATGACAGCCTTTTTAATGTTTAAAAACATCAAACAACAACGATTAGCGAATAATTTACTAGCCCTAAAAAGTTTGCGAAGCCAGATGAATCCGCACTTCATATTCAATGCATTAAACTCAGTAAATAGCTTTATCGCTTCAAATGATGAGCGTACAGCAAATAAATACTTAACAGACTTTTCGTTATTAATGAGAGCTGTTTTAGAGAATAGCGAAGAAGATTTTATTTCCTTAGAAAAAGAAATCAAATTATTAGAGCTTTACACAAAACTCGAGCATTTTAGGTTTCAGGATAAATTTGATTATGCTCTAAATGTAGATAAAAACATAAAGGTTGAAGATTTTGTTATTCCACCTATGCTACTGCAACCCTACATAGAAAATGCTGTTTGGCATGGACTGAGGTATAAAAAGACTAAAGGTTATTTAGAAATTGCAATAACTCAAACCAAACCAGTCGAAATAAAAATCATGATAACAGATGATGGTATTGGACGTAAAAAGTCTAAAGCTTTAAAAACCGAAAATCAACAAAAACAAAATTCCAAAGGCATGGGGAATATTAAAAAACGGGTCTCAATTTTAAATGATATGTATAAGGATAAAGTTGATGTTTTTATTGATGATTTTCAAGATGAAGATGATACAGGAACAAAAGTGGTTGTAACGCTTAAAAAAGATTAATAATGAAACTAAACTCAATCATAGTAGAGGACGAAGAAACCAGTAGAGAGATTCTAAAAAATTATCTCAAAAAATACTGCCCAAATATTAACGTTTTAGGAGAAGCTTCAAATGTTGAGGAAGCATTAGTTTTAATCAGAAATCACGATTTAGATCTAGTATTTCTTGATGTTGAGATGCCTTATGGTAATGCCTTCGATTTGTTAGATAAAGTAGGCGATGTAAATTTCGAAACCATTTTTGTTACTGCCTACAACCATTATGCTATTGATGCCCTAAATGCACATGCAAGCTACTATTTGATGAAGCCCATTTCTATAGATGAGTTAATTAAAGCAGTGGATTATGTGACTGAAATTAAAACTAAAGAAGACGCTCTACAAGACCAAGTGTTAGTTCCTAAAACACATAATGTTGAAGGTAAAATTACCATACCACAGTTAGATGGTTTTGAGGTTTTAAATACCTCAGACATCCTATATTGTAAAGCAGATGATAATTACACCGAAATTTATTTAAACACCAGTAAAAAGAAAATCGTTAGTAAAACACTTAAATATTTTGAAGAGGCTTTAACAGATTCAGGTTTTGCTAGAATACATAAATCCTATTTGGTCAATGTAAATGAGGTGGTTAAATATGTAAAAGGAAAAGGGGGAAGCGTTGTGCTTAGTAACGGAAAGCAAGTGATGGTTTCAGCATCAAAAAAATCACAATTACTATCGTATTTTAAATAAGATATAAAATTAAAGCCGTTTGTTAAGTAAAGTATTTGCTCCTCAAAAAACTAATAAATTCACATTAAACTATGCCAATAATAAAACCAGTAAGAGGAAAATCTCCTATAATTCCAGACGATTGTTTCATAGCTGAAAATGCCACCATAGTTGGCGAGGTTACCATGGGAAGCCAATGCAGCGTTTGGTTTAGTGCCGTTGTTCGCGGCGATGTAAATTTTATAAAAATGGGTAATAAGGTCAATGTTCAAGATGGAGCCGTCATTCATGGGACCTATCAAAAATCAGGGACAACCATTGGTAATAATGTGTCTATAGGGCACAATGCCCTAGTACATGGCTGCACTATTCACGATAATGTTTTGGTTGGCATGGGAAGCATCATTATGGACGGCGCAATTATAGAAAGTAATAGTATTATTGCCGCAGGTGCAGTTATTACTCAAAATACAATCGTTAAATCCGGAAGTATTTATGCTGGCGTTCCCGCAAAAAAAGTAAAAGATATCAGTAAAGAGCTTATTGCAGGAGAAATCAATCGTATTTCCGATGCTTATATTAAATACTCAAGTTGGTTTCAAGAATGACTTGTCATCCTGAACTTGTTTCAGGATCTCAACATTAGTAAGGTTTATTTTTATGGCGTTACCACAAGGGTCGGGCTTTCGGCAGTCGCTCCTTCCTGCGTCAGGGAGCTTCAACAAATGCCTCAATCCCTAACGCAAAAAAATTAGTCTAATTTCAATATTGATTTAAGTTGATTTTTTTTAACTTTTTTAAAACCTACTAAATACTCTCCATTTTTATTAAACCTAACCGATTTTTTGTAAGCATAGTAAGAGCCGTCATTTATCCCAAAACAAATAAAATGGAAACTTCTATTGATTGGAATTATTAGTTCATCTTTGTAAAAGCTCACTAAAGTATTGTTTCTTTGATCAATAAGAAATGTTTGGACTATTTCAATATTTGGTTGAAAACTTAATTTAATCACCACTTTTTCCTCTTCAGGTGCAAATTGGTCTATATTTATCCAACCTAATTTTTCAATTTCAATGTTATTATAAAAGCTTTGGGTTATAATTTGATATTGTGATATGTCAGATAGAAAGTCTTTATAGTTTCTCCAAGACTTTAAGTTTGAAAGCGTGTCATTTACAAAATAAATACTGTCTGTTTTTGGGTGTTTTAACTTATATTCATTTAAAGTTAAATATCCTAACGTGTCAGAAATGAAATAATCTTCGACAACATCAATTCCGTAATCCCTTGTTAATGTTGAATCAAGTTGACTAGCTAAAGTATAAAAAATTGAAAAATATTTTTTTTCATCAAGTTTTAAATTTGATTTTTCCCAGTTTAAATTTCCAAAACCATCTCTTTCACCATAAAATAATTGCATTCCAGTTTTATTGATTGATTTTGGGAATACAACATTTATAGTTTTACCTTTTTTTAAAGTTAATGATTCTCCTCCTTTTTTAGCTAGTATGTCTATTTTAAATGCACCACCAGAAATCAACCATTTGCCATTTGAGACTGTTTGCGCATTTACATACAGTAAATCCTGTTTCGATGTTAGTTCTATCAAATTAATTTGCAAAGAGTCTGTAATTGTTGTGCCATTTATGAGACCTTCTAAATCTTCTATTTTAAAAGTTAATTTAGTGCCTTTATTTCCTGTTATGCTAATTATTGAATCTGGAGGTAAATTAAATTGTTGAATTTGTTCAGTTTCAAAGTTTATTGCATTTTTTAAACGCTCATTTTGCTTGTCATTATTACAGCTTAAAAAAAGCATCAATAGAAAGAATACAAGAATCGAGTTTTTCATAATATTAAAAATCTAGATATTCAATATCAAAATTGCCATCTAAAAGTGATCTCATAACATCTAGATTTCCGTTAGTGTAAAATTCAAGTTTAGGTTTTAGCATTTCAGAATTCAATAAATTATGCTGCTCTAAAATAGTTTTAGTTTGTCTAGCAACAGCTTCACCAGAATCAATAATTTTAACATGTTTAGGTAACAAGTCTATAAGAATAGGAATTAAATATGGGTAATGTGTACATCCTAAAACCAAATAGTCAATATTGGCTTCAATCATAGGTTGTAAATAAACCTTTAAAAGCAATTTCATTTCTTCGGAATGAAGTTGGTTACTTTCTATAAGTTCAACTATACCATTGCCAATTTGTTCAACAACTTTGATGTTATTTGCAAAAAGTGTAGAAGTTTTAGAAAACAGCTCACTACTTAAAGTGCCTTTGGTAGCTAAAATACCAACGGTATTTGTTTTAGTTTGTAGGGCAGCAGGTTTTATAGCTGGCTCAATACCAATAAATGGGATGTTGTAGTTGGCTCTCAGATATTCTATTGCATTTGTAGTAGCAGTATTGCAAGCTACAACAATAAGTTTACAGTTTTTACTTAGTAAGTGTTCCGTATTTTTAACACTTAAATCTATTATTACATCTTTACCTTTTGGTCCATAAGGCGCATTTTTACTATCTGCCAAATATATTGTGTTTTCGTTGGGTATCAAGCTATGGATTTCCTTCCAAATGGAAGTGCCTCCAACGCCAGAATCAAAAATACCAATAGGTTGTGTACTCATAGTAAACAAAAATAAAAAAGCTGTCTTTAAAAGACAGCTTTATATAATTTTATTGCAATTTAATTTTTAGATGCCTAATTGAGCTTTTACCTCAGCAAGAATATCAGTTCCGTTGGCAACAATTAAAGTAGCTCTGTCTAAAACATATTCGTAACCTTTAGCTTTAGCTACCTCATTTATAGCTTTCATAGCTGCTTCTTGTATAGGTTTAAATAATTCAGCTTCTTTTTCAGCTAAATCTTTTTGAGCATCTGCTCTAAATTGTTGAATACGTTGTTGTTTTTCTTGTAGTTCAACCATTCTTTTTTGGTTTTCCTCAGCAGTTTTTGTGCTAGCTTCAGCATCATACTGCTTTACTGTATTTTGATATTCAGTAATAGAAGCTTGAATGTCTGTTTGATAAGTTTTACCTAAAGCTTCAATCTCAGCTTGTGCTGTTTTAGCTGCTGGCATTGCTGCAATTAATTCCTGTGTATTTATATGTGCAACTTTACTTTGTGCTTGTGTAAAGCTTACTGTTGCAATACATAGTACAGTTGCTAATAAGAGAGTCTTAAATTGTTTCATTTTTAATGGTATTAAGTGTGTTATAAATTATTAATTGTTTTTGTTTATACTGTCTTTCGCTTTTTGACGATCTTCTAATATTTTCTTTTTTCTGTCCTCCAATTCTTTTTTTCTTGCGGCTCTTTCTGCAAGTTTTCTTTGTCTGTTTTCTTCAATCAGTTGTGCTTTTGTTTTTGTTGCACCTTCGTCTTCTTTTTTAGCTTCAGTGTTTTCAGCATTATTATCTACTTCATCTGTTTTTGCAGCATCATTAGGTTTGTTTCTAGCATCTAATTTTGCTTGCTTCGCTTTTTCTCTTTCTTCTAATATTTTTGCACGTCTTGCTTCAGCTTCTTTTTTCTTAGCCTCGCGAGAGGCTAAAATTTCTTGACGGCGTTTTTCAACAGCACTTTCTCTGGCAGCTTTCTTTTCTTCTAAAGCTTTTTCTCTAGCTTCTTGCTCTTCATTTATCTCTGGTAACAATTCTTCTTCCTTAGCAGCTTTACGCTCTGCTTTGGTTTGCGCTTGTTTACGTTTTGATGATCTTGTTATACTTCTTAATATTTGCTCACTAACATCTAGAGATTTATTAGAGTATAGCATTGTTGTTTCTGTCTTGTCTAATATAAGATCATACTTTCTGCCTTCAGCCATATCTTGAACTGCTGCAAAAATTTGATCTTGAATAGGTTGCATGAGTTGTTTCTTTTGAATGAATAAATCACCATTTGGACCAAAACGTTTTTGCTGATAATCTAAAATTTCATTTTCTTCAAAAGTGATGTCCTCTTCGCGTTCATCAATCAATTCTTTAGTTAAAAGCGGTTTTTCATTGCTTAAATTTTGTCGCTTTTGTTCCACAGCAGCTAATTTAGATTGAATCTCATTTTTCCATTTTTGAGCTTTATCTTCTAATTGTGTTGTAGCTTCTTGATATTCTGGTACATTTTCTAAAATATACTCAGTATCGATGTAAGCAATTCTAACCCCACGTTGTGCATGTGAATAGAAACTTAGCATGAAAACTAGTGTCAATAAAAAAAGAACGTTATTTTTCGTGTAATAGTTGTTATTATTCCTAACGGTTACACGTAAAATCCATTTAGACATCTTTCTAAATGATTGAATTTTCAATAATGGATTTTTCATCTGTTTAATATTTTATAATTCATGACTTATAAATTCTAAAACGACAGATGATTTTTTCTGCCTTATCGAATCTTATCTTCAAAATTAACGAAATATAATCTTAAAAATTTTAATTCTCATGCAAATCATCAATGTGTTATTAGAAAATATCGTGCCAAAGTAAATTTTTAACTTAAAACTGTTGTCCAATTATAAAGTGAGTTTCCCATCCGTGTTTGGTAGTTTGCCCAGGTAAAGGATCGAATCCATGACCAAAATCAATACCTAATAAACCAAAAGCAGGCATAAAAATGCGAATACCTAAACCTGCTGATCTATTGATATTAAATGGATTAAAATCTCTAAAATTGTTATAGGATGATCCACCTTCTAAAAATCCTAAAGCATAAATTTTTGCTGAAGCTTTTAATGTAATTGGGTAGCGAAGTTCTAAAGAAAATTTATTATAAATGGTACCACCATCTTGATCTGATAAAGATTGATTTGGGTATCCACGTAATTGAATAACTTCTCTACCATCTAAAGCAAAATTACCTAAACCATCTCCACCTAAGTAGAATCTTTCAAAGGGGATATCTCCTCTAGCGTTATTATATGCTCCTAAAAAACCAAACTCAATTTTTGGCCTTAGAACAACATTTTTTGTAAGTTCTGTATACCATTCTCCAGAAAATTTAACTTTATAAAATTCTAACCAACTAAAGCGTTGTTGGTCTATTTCTGCTATTCTTGTAGAAGCATTTGCTCTAGCTACTTCTGTAGCATTTGCATCTGCTCTTATGGCGTCATTAATATCTCGTTCTTCTGCTAAAGCTTCATAATCTACATCACTGAATAATGAATATGGTAGGGATAGTTTTGCTGTAACATTAAAATTCGAACCACCTGTTGGGAATATAGGATCCACACTAGTATTGTTTCTACTCAGGCCAACCGTATATGACAAGTTATTAGAAAATCCGTCGCCAAAAGTAAATAAGCCAGTATTGTAGTTATTTAAATCGTAACGTTGGTAACTTATGGCTTGAGATAATGTAAAATAATCATCAGGTACTGACAAGCGTTTTGCTAAACCAA
Organism: uncultured Algibacter sp.; assembly: GCF_947490405.1. Lineage (GTDB taxonomy): Bacteria > Bacteroidota > Bacteroidia > Flavobacteriales > Flavobacteriaceae > Algibacter_B. The sequence goes on from NZ_CANLGU010000002.1 coordinate 569,156, forward strand.
AAGTAATTCCAGTAATATTAAAACTTCTACTTTTATCGGCATTTCTTCTAAGGGGATCAAATAAAAATTGTTTTGTATGAGATAAAGATGATGAAAATTGTACAGGGCGTTTCCCTCCTAGCCAAGGTTCAGAAAATGAAAAACTGTAAGTTTGGAAAAAACGACTAGCTTGCAAACGTAATGCTAACTTTTGTCCATCTCCCATTGGGATAGGCTTGTATGCTTCTTTATTGAATATGTTTTTAATCGAGAAATTATTGAAAGATAAACCTAGAGTCCCAATGAATCCACCACCACCATAACCACCTTGTAGTTCAATTTGACTAGATCCAGTTTCTTTAACTGAATACTCCATGTCAATGGTTCCTTCAACAGGATTCGGGTTTATGAAATTTGGAGAGATTTCTTGAGCATCAAAGAATCCTAATTGTCCAAGTTCTCTTACTGTTCGAACAACATTTGCTTTACTGTATAATTGCCCAGGTCTAGTTCGAAGTTCTCTATATATAACGTGGTCGTTGGTTTTATCATTTCCAACTACTGAGACAGAATTGAAATAAGCAGGTTTACCTTCAGATATTCTAACTTCAATATCAATAATATTGTTGTCTGCACTTACTTCTACAGGGTTGATAGTAGAAAAAAGGTAGCCGTAATTTTGGTATTGGTTTGTAATATCTAAAGCATCAGGTTTTGTTTCATCGGCAATTCGCTTTTGCAATAATATACCATTATAAGTGTCTCCTTTTTTTATACGCAAAAGTCGACTTAATTGTTCATCAGTGTAAACCGTATTACCAATAAATGTGATGTCTCCAAACGTATAGGGCTCTCCTTCATTAACATCTATAACAAGCGATATAGTTTTATCATTGTTATATATAATACTGTCTGACAAAATTCTCGCATCTCTGTATCCATTTTCTTTATAGGTATCAATAACATGACCCAAATCGGCTTGATAAGACGAATCAATAAATTTAGAACGTTTAAGTATTCTAATTCGGTTAATTTTTTTAGTGCCTTTCATACTTTTTCTAAGCTTTTTATCGCTTAAAACCGTATTGCCGTTAAAACTTATATCTTTAATTTTTACTTTCTCTCCTTTATCAATATTAAGAACCATGTTTACCCTTGCAGTTTCAATAGAATCTTGAACCTCTATGGTATTGATATGGACTTTGGTATTTAAAAAACCATTTTTTTTGTATTTTTTTACTAAAAAGTTTTTTGTAGTTGTTATTAAATTTTCAGTAACTTTTGTTCCTTTATTTAATTTATTATCTTTTATGATACCTTCCTTTTTGCCCTTTTTTACACCGTTAATTTTAAGTTCATTAAGTTGAGGTAAATCGGATAGTTTTATTTGAAGATTTGCTACATTACCATCTACATTTATGACGTAAACCTCTATGTCACTAAATAATTTAGAGTTCCAAAGTTTTTTAATAGCTTTACCAATATCTTCACCAGGAATAGTTACTTCACTACCTTTTCTCAAGCCAGAATAAGTGATTATAGTTTTTTCACTAAAAGTTGTGTTTCCAGCAACAGATATTTCACCTATGGTGTATTTTTTTCCAGTACTAAAGTTTGAATTCTGTGCACTTAAATTAAAGTAACTAATAAAAAATATTAGAGCAAAACAGTACTTTAAAAATGTAGATATAGATGTAATTTTAACTAAGTTGTTCACTTGTTTTCCCAAATCGTCGTTCTCTTTTTTGATATTCAATAATAGCTTCATACAAATGCTGCTTCGTAAAATCCGGCCATAAAATACTTGCAAAGTATAATTCGGCGTAAGCAATTTGCCATAATAAAAAGTTACTTATACGTTGTTCCCCACTGGTTCTAATAAGCAAATCTACATCTGGTAAATCTTGCGTGTAAAGATGCTCATTTATAATTGATTCATCAATTTTATCGGGCGAAATTATATTATTTTTAACTTTAATACTAATTTCTTTAACAGTGTTTATGATTTCTTCCCTTGAACCATAACTAAGTGCAAGGGTTAAAGTCATTCTTGTATTGTTTTTAGTGTTTTCTATCACCTCAAAAAGTTCTTTGTATACTTTTTTAGGTAAGGTATTTAAAGACCCAATTGCGGATAACTTTATATTATTGTCTTGAAGTGTTTTTATTTCTTTTTTTAGTGATGATACTAAAAGTTTCATCAAGGTTTGTACCTCTAGTTTCGGTCTATTCCAATTTTCTGTTGAAAAGGCGTAGAGCGTTAAATTTTCAATTCCTAATTCTGCACAAGCTTCAACAGTTCGTCTAACAGATTTTGTGCCATTTTCATGTCCAAAAGCGCGTAGCATTCCTTTTTGTTTTGCCCAACGCCCATTACCATCCATAATAATAGCGATGTGTTTTGGTAATGCTTCAGTAAGAATACTATTTTTTAAATCCATTTTATTCTACGCAATAGCATGGGTTTTCCCCAAAAGTATAAGTTAATGTAATGCCTGAGAATACATACCAATCGTTATTGTTTATGTTTCCAAAACGTTGTGACTGTAAAGATTCTCGCTCTGGAACACTACCATCCAATTCATCTGAAAAAGTATACCGCGCTCCAATTTCAAACCCCAAGATAAAGTTTTCTAAGAAATTAGTTTTAAATCCTAGCGCCATAGGAATACCATAAGCCCAACTTGATGTGTTTTCTGATGTTTGTACACCACTTGCAAAATAATGATTATCATGGTGAGCTACCGTTATACCTGAGTATAAATAAGGTGTTCCTAATTTTTCACCAGAATGTAAGTTGAAATCAAGAAATGTAAACTCCATACCTAATGAAATTTCTGTGATTTTACTTGAAAACTCGTAGCCTCTTTGAATTCGTCTTGGATCATCTGAATCTTTATCTATACCTTGAAGTTCACTAAAGATTACTGATGCTCTGTATGAGTGTCTTTTGCTTCTATTCCATTTATATAATCCACCAATGGCAAATTGATTTGGCGCTATATAATCGGTTGCACCTACATCTCCAATAAAATTACTGCCACCTAGAAAAACGCCTATTTCGTTAATTTGAGCAGTGCTTAATTGGGTGCTTAATATGCTTAATATCAATATGGTTAAATGCCTCATAAATATTCAAAAGTTTGCAAATATAATAAATAAGATTAGCCAAATGTAATTTGGGCTGAATTGTATTAGTGTAAAACAGAAATTCTTTGAAATTATTGTTGTTTTAAGATTAGAATAGCATTTGGAATGACTTTAAAAATGGTGGCTAAGCTTGCAGTTTTGATACTGAATTTAGCGGATAGATGCGTTAGGGATTGAAACGACATCCTTTTTAAAGTTTGAAATACTATATTTTGATTGTTGCCTAATATGCTTGAAAGGTAGTTATTTTGTGTTCTTTATTAACGATTAGGTTTTAAAAAGATATAGTGGAAAGCCCGACCCTCCCTATAGCTATCGGGATTAAAGGGTAACGCCAAAAATTAATTTCGTTTGTCTTCTCCCCAAAGGAGTTTTTTTCTTAGGGTTTGTAGGAAGCTTTCGTTTAAGAGGTCAATCATTTTTATTTTAAAATCGGCTTTTTTAATTTTTATGATTGTGCCGTTGTCGAGCGTTGCAATTCTTGAATCTAGAGATATGAGGTGTTGTTTTTCTCGTCCGTTTACGCTGAGTTGAATTTCAGTACTGTCTGGAATGACTAACGGGCGTGCGCTTAAGTTGTGCGGAGCAATAGGGGTGAGTACAAAATTGTTTGCGCCTGGGGTAATTACAGGACCACCACAACTTAATGAGTAGCCTGTGGAGCCTGTTGGGGTTGAAACGATTAGACCATCGCTCCAGTAGGAGTTAAGAAATTCATTGTCTAAATAGGTATCTATAGTAATCATGGCCGTGGTGTTTTTGCGGCTCACTGAAACTTCGTTTAACGCGAAATTCATAGATTCTATATCCTTGTTTTTTGATGAGGTTTCAACTGCTAGAATGCTACGTTCGGAAATTCGGTATTTACCGTCTATGATATTTTGTATAGCTTTTTCAATAGCATTTACTTGAATTGTAGCTAGAAAACCTAGGCGCCCTGTGTTAATACCAATAATAGGAATACCCAAATCTTTAACAAACATGGTGGCTCTTAAAATGGTACCGTCACCACCGATACTAACTAAGAAATCAAAACTTTTATCTAGCTCAGTAAATGTTTTGTAGTTGCTATAGTCTTTTATATCATGAGGCTCTTTATCTATTAGTTTATAAAACTCCGTTTCTATGTAAGCTTCACTACCTTGGTTTTCAAGATATTTAAAAAGCGTTTCAACAGATTTTGGTGTAGTAGTGTTATAATATCGTCCAAAAATGGCAACTTTCATCTATTCGAAATTTTAGTACACATGTATACTTACATGTTTAAGTATTTTTTAAGGTAATCTGAGCGCTCTTTTAAGCTTTCAATATAGCCATCTTCTTCATGTCCAGAAACAATATTATAACTGTATCTGCGAAATGTTTGAATAATTTCATTAAGTCCGGTATTTCCAATTTTTAAGGTTACATGAACTAAATCTGTATTCATTTTTGAAACAAATGCACCAAGAAGTTTTCCGTCATTAGATTCTACTATTTGGCTTATTTCACTAAACGAATAATCGTTAATGCCTTTTTCAACAACTAAAATGCCACCAGCCTCGGAGAAAAAAGGCGATTCGCTAAATAAGCTGATAACATCGTTAATCTCATAATAACCTAAATACTCATTTTGCTCATCTAAAACAGGCATAATGTTGGTAGAATTTACGGCAAAATTTTCTAGTACATCTAACCAAAGTGTGTTTTTTCTAACATGAAAGTCTTCTAAAGCATAGAGGTATTCGTTTAATGGTTTGTCACTGTCAAAACAATGTGCATCCGCTTCTGAGAAACAACCTAAATAGGCACCATAATCATTTTTAACAGGAATATGGGAAAAAGTAAGCTGATTAAACAACATTTGTAAATCACCAATTTTACTGTTAGTGCTTAAAGGTTTTATGTCGTTTATTATAAGTTCTGAAAGTTTCATCTATAGGTTCTATTTTATTAATTCTGTTAAATGTACTTGCTTATTAATTTACTAAATTTAAAGTTAAGCTAGTTGCATTTACTATAATCAATAGAACTGCAAATTAATCAAAAAAATAGTATCTATGCTTGTTCTACTTTGTATTTTTGTCTTTTTATAATTAGATTATATGACAAAGTTAAGTGTTAATATTAACAAGATAGCAACGTTAAGAAATTCTCGTGGTGGAGATGTGCCAAATGTGGTACAATTTGCTAAGGATGTGCAACGGTTTGGTGCAGAAGGTGTAACAATCCACCCAAGACCTGATGAAAGGCATATTCGCTATCAAGATGCTCGAGATTTAAAACCCGAAGTTTTTACAGAGTATAATATTGAAGGCAATCCTATAGAATCTTTTATAAACCTTGTTTTAGAAGTTAAACCTACACAGGTAACTTTGGTACCTGATGCTGTTGATGCTATTACAAGTAATGCTGGTTGGGACACAATTAAACATAAAGATTTTTTGGTTGATGTGATTAAGGAATTTCAGAATAATGGTATCAGAACCTCCATTTTTGTTGATCCCGTTTTAAAGCAAATTGAAGGCGCTAAAGAAACAGGTACTGATAGGATTGAATTATACACAGAAGCTTTTGCTCATCAATATGGTTTAGGTGAAAAAGATGCTATAAAACCCTACGCTGAAAGCGCTGAATTAGCTAACAATTTGGGGCTTGGTATTAATGCAGGTCATGATTTATCATTGGATAACATTAAGTTTTTTAAAGCGAATATTCCAAATTTATTGGAAGTATCCATAGGTCATGCTTTGGTAGCTGAAAGTTTATATTTGGGAGTAGAAAATGTTATTCAAATGTATTTACATAAACTTAAATAATGCTTTTACATTCAAATATTATAGGAGAAGGAAAGCCATTTGTTATTCTACATGGGTTTTTAGGAATGAGTGATAATTGGAAAACACTCGGGAAACAGTTTGGTGAACTTGGTTTTCAAATTCATTTGGTAGATCAGCGAAACCATGGACGAAGTTTTCATGATGATGCTTTTAATTACGAAGTGCTAGCTGAAGATTTAAAAAGGTATTGCGATGTACACGGTTTGAGAGATATTGTTTTACTCGGACATTCTATGGGGGGGAAAACAGCGATGCTATTTGCTACGTTATATCCTGATGTCGTTTCAAAATTGTTAGTTGCTGATATCTCTCCGCGGTTTTATCCTGTGCACCACGATGCTATTTTAGAAGGGTTAAGTGCCTTAGATTTTGAGACCATAAAAAGTAGAGGTGAAGCTGATAAAGTTTTAAGTAATTATGTGTCTGAGGTTGGAACACGTATGTTTTTACTTAAAAATTTATATTGGGTTGAAAAAGGAAAATTAGGACTTCGTATAAATTTAGAAATTTTAAAGGATGAGGTTTCAGAAGTGGGAGAAGCGTTACCAAGTTATGCTACATTTGATAAAGACACATTGTTTTTAAGAGGTGATCGTTCTGAGTATATTGGTGTTGGAGATGAAGCTATTATAAAAAACCATTTTCAAAACGCCGAAACTGTAACTATTTCCAATGCTGGACACTGGCTGCATGCTGAAAATCCAAAAGAGTTTTATGAAGCGGTAGTTCAGTTTATTAATTAATATATTTTGTACATTTAGTAAAAATATTCAGATGAATTTATTAATAAAACTTTTATTAAATGCAGTTGCTGTGTTTGTGTTGGCACATGTTTTAACAGGTGTTAGTGTAGATGGCTATGTGTCTGCAGTTATTGTAGCGCTTGTTCTATCTATTTTAAATCTTCTGGTAAAACCGCTTTTGGTGATATTAACATTGCCAGTAACCATTCTTACTTTAGGTTTATTTTTACTTGTAATAAATGGGCTAATTATTCTTTTGGCAGACAAATTTATTGATGGGTTTTCTGTAGTTAATATTTGGTGGGCAATACTATTTAGCATCTTGTTATCAATACTGCAATCACTTTTACAGTCTTTCCTTAAAAAAGACAAAAAATAACCTCAAAATCAGTCGTTTAAAAACTTTGTTAGGTGTGGAAAAATGTTGTATTTTTGCCACCCAATTTTAGTTATACTAAAAATCGATTTTTAAAATGAATATTACAAGAGAAAACGTTGATGCATTAAATGCTGTAGTAAAAGTAGATATCGCTAAAGAAGATTACAGCGATAAAGTTGAAAAAATCTTAACAGATTACCGTAAAACAGCAAATATTCCTGGTTTTAGAAAAGGACATGTGCCAATGGGAATGGTAAAAAAGCAATACGGAAAAGCTGTATTGGTTGATGAAGTAAACAAACTTTTACAAGACGCTTTAAACAAATATTTAACTGAAGAAAAATTGGATGTTCTTGGGCAACCATTACCAAAAACTCAAGATGAAATTGATTGGAATGCCGATAAATTTTCTTTTGAATTTGAATTAGGGCTAGCGCCAGAATTTGATGTTCAGTTAAAAAGTAAAAAAGCAATTACGCAGTATAATATTGTTGCTGATGATAAAATGATTGATGAGCAAATTGAGCGTATTCAAAAACAATATGGGAAACTAGTATCTCAAGATGTTGTTGAAAAGGATAGCGAAATTACTGGAGCATATACAAACGAAGAAAAAGAAATCGATAATACTGTTACTTTAACTTTAGATAAGTTTAAAGGAAAAGCAACAGCAAAACAGTTTGTTGGCGCTAAAGCAGGAGATGTAATTACATTAAAAACTAAAGGTCTTTTTGATGATGAACATGATTTAATGCACGCTTTAAAATTAGGGCATGATGATGTTCATGGTTTAGACATTGAAGTGAATTTTACCATTTCAGAAATAAACAAGCGTGAGTTAGCTGATTTAGATCAAGATTTGTTTGATAAGCTTTTCGGACCTAAAGCTGTAACTTCGGTTACTGAGTTAAAAGCTAAAATTAAGGAAGATGCTGAAAAGCAATTTGTACAGCAAGCTGACCAAAAGTTACTTAATGATGTGACTGAGTATTTAGTTGAAAATACAAAATTTGATTTACCAGCAGAATTTTTAACTAAATGGATGCAAACAGCTGGTGAAAAAGAAATGGATGAGGCTCAAGCAAAAGAGGAATATGAAAAGTCTGAAAAGAGTTTGCGTTACCAGTTAATTGAAGGTAAATTAATTCAAGATAATGATGTTCAAGTTACCATGGATGATATTAAAAATCACGCCAGAGAGATGATAAAAGGGCAAATGGCACAATTTGGTCAAATGAATCCTTCAGATAAAGAATTAGATGATATTGCAGCTAGAGTGTTGTCAAATCAAGATGAGGCTCGCAGGATTTCAGAGCAATTAATAAGTCAAAAACTATTAGAAGTTTATAAAGAAAAGGCAAATCTTAAGGTAAAAGAATTGAGTTACGAAAAGTTTGTTAAAGAAGTTTATGGCGATAAATAAATAAAGAATAATTGTTTATCTTTAAGCGCTTAAATCGTTTTAGATTTAAGCGCTTTTTTATTTAAAAGCTATCTCAATAATAAGTTTTTAAACTCACCTTCATGTAAGCTAAGAGTTTAGTAAAAAGAAAGACAATAAAAGATTATGGATTACGCAAAAGAATTTGAAAAATTCGCGATTAAAGATCAAGGAATAAGTAGTACATACTACAACAAAATAATAAGTAGTATGTATCCAACAAACTTAACGCCAAATATTATAGAAGAGCGTCAAATGAATATTGCTGTTTTTGATGTATTCTCTCGTTTAATGATGGATAGAATTATTTTTCTAGGAACAGGAATTAATGATCAAGTAGCAAACATTGTTCAGGCTCAACTATTGTTTTTAGAGAGTACAGATGCTAATAAAGATATTCAGATTTATATCAATTCTCCTGGAGGCAGTGTTTATGCTGGTTTAGGTATTTATGACACTATGCAATTTATTAAACCTGACGTTGCTACTATTTGTACTGGTATGGCTGCTTCAATGGGTGCGGTGTTATTATGTGCTGGTGAAAAGGGAAAACGTAGTGGGCTAACGCATTCACGTGTAATGATTCATCAACCATTAGGTGGTGCACAAGGTCAAGCTAGTGATATAGAGATTACTGCTAGAGAAATTTTAATTCTTAAAGAAGAGCTTTACAAGATTATTAGTAAGCATTCAGGTCAAGATTACGACAAAGTTTATGAAGATAGTGATAGAGACTATTGGATGAAGGCAGATAAAGCCAAAGAATATGGTATGATTGATGAGATTTTGGCTCGCAAATAAATAATTTGTAATTTTAAAGAATTGTTGTACAGGGATTTACAATAGTTCATTCCCAAAAATAATAAGATTAATGGCAAAAGAAGAACTAGAATGTTCGTTTTGTGGTCGTAAAAAACCCGAAACAAATTTATTAATTGCAGGATTGGATGCTCATATATGCGATAGGTGTATTGAGCAAGCTCATGGTATTGTTATAGAAGAATCAAAGCAAAGTGATAGTAGTGATTTATCGGCAGAATTAAAACTTCGTAAACCACAACAAATAAAATCATTTCTTGATGAATATATAATAGGGCAGAATGCTACAAAAAAAGTGATGTCTGTAGCTGTATATAATCATTACAAGAGATTGTTGCAACCACCATCGAAAGATGAAATTGATATTCAGAAAAGTAATATCATAATGGTAGGGCAAACGGGAACAGGTAAAACATTAATGGCAAAAACTGTTGCCAGAATGTTAAATGTTCCTTTAGCTATCGTTGATGCAACAGTACTTACTGAAGCTGGCTATGTTGGAGAAGATGTTGAAAGTATATTAACACGTTTATTACAAGCAGCTGATTACAATTTAGAAAAAGCAGAAAAGGGAATCGTATTTATTGATGAGATTGATAAAATTGCACGTAAAAGTGATAACCCATCTATTACCAGAGACGTTTCTGGTGAAGGTGTGCAACAAGCACTATTAAAATTATTAGAAGGAACTGTTGTTAATGTTCCGCCAAAAGGAGGGCGTAAGCATCCAGATCAAAAATTCATTGAAGTAAATACCGAGAATATTTTATTCATAGCTGGTGGAGCATTTGATGGTATTGAGCGTGTTATTTCAAAACGCTTAAATATGCAAGCCGTTGGCTACAGTGCTTCGATGTCTGATGAAGTTATAGATCAAGATCACTTATTACAGTATATAATTCCAAAGGATTTAAAAGATTTTGGTTTAATACCAGAAATAATTGGACGTTTACCAGTTCTAACATATATGAACCCTCTTGATGCTGGTACATTAAGAGCTATTCTTACTGAGCCAAAAAATGCAATAATAAAGCAGTACAAGAAATTGTTTGAAATGGATGAAATTGAATTCACCATTACTGATGGTGCTCTAGGTTTTATTGTAGACAAAGCTATTGAATATAAGTTAGGAGCAAGAGGATTACGTTCTTTATGTGAAGAGATTTTAACTGATGCCATGTTTGAGCTTCCGAGTTCAAATGAGAAAAAGCTGAATGTTACTAAAACTTACGCCGAAGATAAATTGACTAAAACAACTTTAAAGAAACTTAAAGCTGTTTCTTAAAAGAAGAAGTTAAATATATATAATAAAAAAACCACGCCCTTAGCGTGGTTTTTTTCATTTATGGATATTAATTAATAATGGATATATCGTTTAAAAAAATTATTTCTGCTTCAAAACTTTAGTAAAAGTATGTCTAATTAGTAGTTGTGCAAAGTCACTTTTAAGAGTTTTAGATTATAAGACGAAATACTCGTTTAAAAACTTACAGCATTGTAGCTTGTCGATATGCTGACATTTAATCGATGTAATTTGCTTAATCTAAAATAACAAACTCAACACGCCTGTTTGCCTGTAAATCATCATCAGAACAATTAGTCTTACAATCTACTAAAGGTTCAGATTCTCCAAAGCCTTTAGATACTAGTCTGTTTTTTGAAATACCATTTTTGATAAGGTATTTAACAGCAGAAGCAGCACGCTTATTTGATAAACTTAAGTTGTAAGAGTCTCTACCTTTATTATCTGTGTGTGCATTTATGGTAAGTTTCATTTCAGGATGCTCATTTAAAATTTTAACTACCTTGTTTAGAGAAATAGTTGATTCTTCTTTAACACTCCATTTATCAAAATCAAAATAGATGTTTTCTAAAATAATACGCATTTCATCTTTAACTTTAGCTATCACCGGTGCTGTTGTTAAAAGTTCAATATTTTTCTTGTAAGTTGTTTTATCTCCACTGCTTGTAAAAAACTCAACTGATGCATCTTTAAATCCGTCCTTATATGTTGAAATTGTATATGTTTCGAAAGGGATTACATCAAAACTATATGTTGCATCTTCTTTAGTCAATGTTCTAGAGACCTCATTACCATTTTCATCTATTAACATAACTTCAGTATTAGGCAGCTTAATTCTGGTTTCTTTATCTAATATCTTACCTTCTATAATTTGAATAACTTCATCATTTGTTGCTGTATAAATATCATAACCTCCTTTGCCATTGGGTCTGTTAGATGATACATATCCCTTGTTTTTAGCTGCTAAAAAATAAGCGATTTCATCATAAATTGTGTTGATGGTATTACCCATATTCCTAGGAGCTTTAAAACCAGATTTAGATATTTTACTGGTAAAAAGATCATAGCCTCCAATATTTTGATGCCCTTTAGAAGAAAAATAAAAATATTTATCGTCTAATGAAAGTGCAGGGTATTTTTCGTCAAAAGTAGTATTAATAGTTGTTCCTAGGTTTTTAGGAGTTCCTAAAGTACCATCTTCATTTATTTCAGAAACATATAAATCATATCCACCTATGGCGTCTGGGTAGTTGGCAGAAAAATATAACTTATTACCAGCATGGTTTACAAAAGGGGTTTCAATAGAAACATTGTTTTTATTAATGCTTAACAATTCATTATTTATCCAGTTACCATGTGAATCTTCTTTGAGTATAGCTCTGTAAAGCTTAAACTCCAATGAGTTTTCTTTACTACTTCTTGTGTAATAAACTGTTTTCTCGTCAGGTGAGAAGGTTAATTGATCTTCACTGGCATTGGTATTTAGTATTCTGCTAAATAAATACGGAGAGCTTAATGCTCCATTTTTGTCAATATCTAAACAAAATAACTCTTTATAAGCCTCATTAGTATTAGGGTCTATTTTTGCAAATCCTCCAAGTTTTTTGGAGGAGACCATAATCAATTTATCTTTAAAAAAGCCAGATCCGATTTCAGAAAAATAAGTGTTTACACCAGCATCTAAAAGCTCAAAATCAAAACCATTGGAATTGATATCAGCTGTATTATTAGCCTTTAAAATGGGTGTATTATATAGATAATTGTTTGATGCTATTAAATTTGAAGGGCCTTGGGCAACAATAATATTAAAAGCTAGGAATAATAGAAAACATAGTTTTGCTTTCATTGGTTTAGGGTTTTGGATTAATTGATTTTAAAGATACCAAGCAAAACAAGTATCTCTTAAATTTCTTAGACCAAATAACATCAAAAATCGTTAACTTCCTGTTTTTGAGTATATTCTGACAATTATTTTAGCTATTTAGGCTCAATAAATCATCTAGGTAATCTCGGGTGTTTGAAAGTCTGGGAACTTTATGTTGCCCTCCTAATTTATCGTTCTGTTTTAACCAGTCATGGAATAGTTGAGGTCTTGCAACATTAATGGTGGGTTTGTTTAGTGTGATGTTGTTATAACGTTTTGCTTCGTAATCTGAGTTTAATGATTTTAAGGCATTATCAAATAACTCATTAAAATAATTGATGTCTTTAGGAGGTGTTTTAAATTCTATCAGCCATTCATGTGCTCCTTTTTCTTTGCCCTCCATAAAAATCGGAGCAGCAGTAAAATCTACAATTTCTGCTTTTGTTCGCTTACACACTTTTTTTAATGCAGTTTCAGCGTTTTCTATAATAAGTTCTTCCCCAAAAACATTAATATGGTGCTTAGTTCGTCCTGTAATTTTTATACGGTAAGGGTTTAAGGAAGTAAACCTAACAGTATCTCCAATTTTATAGCGCCATAAACCAGCATTAGTCGAAATTATAACAGCATAATTTTTTTTTAATTCAACTTCGCTTAAAGGAATTGCTTTTTCTTCTGAAGTAGCATAAATATCAATAGGGATAAATTCATAAAAAATACCATAGTCTAACATCAAGAGTAATTCATCTGAATTGTTTTGGTCTTGAATGGCAAAAAAACCTTCCGAAGCATTATAGATTTCATAGTACTTAAATTGCTTACTTGGTAATATTTTTTTGTATTGATCTTTATAGGGTACAAAACTGACTCCGCCATGAAAGTAAACTTCAAGATTTGGCCAAATATCGTGAAGGCTTTGTTTCCCTGTTGAATCTAAAACGTTATTCAGTAATACCAGCATCCAAGAAGGTACGCCTGCTAAACTGGTAACGTTCTCATTAATGGTTTCGTCTACAATGGCTTGCATTTTATGTTCCCAGTCGCTCATTAACGATACTCTATTACTTGGAGTACTGCTGTATTCTGCCCAAAAAGGCATATTGTCTATCAAGATTGCCGACAAATCTCCAAACACGGTGCCATTTTCTTTATATAACTCTTTACTGCCTCCAAGTCTTAAACTTTTTCCTGTGAATAATTGAGCATTTTCGTTATTATTTAAGTACATGCACAATAAATCTTTACTGGCTGCGTAATGGCAATCTTCCAAAGACTCCTCGCTTACTGGTATAAATTTACTTTTAGCTCTAGTAGTTCCGCTAGATTTGGCAAACCACTTAATAGGTGTGGGCCAAAATATATTATTTTCTCCTCTTCTAGAACGTTCAATACAATCTTGCCAACCATCATAATTTTTTATGGGTATACGTTCTGCGAATGTTTTATAATCTTTAATTGTAGCAAAATCATATTGCTTACCAATTTCAGTGTTTTTAGCAAAGTCAATTAAGCTCAATAAGAGTTCATTCTGTACTTCATTAGGGTATTTTAAAAACAATTCAATTTGATGAAATCGCTTTTTAAGGAACCATGACGCAATTGAATTTACTAATGGAATTGGCATATTTATGCTATCTTTATTTTTTTAAAAATAATACTTTTTTTTATATGACCTACCAAGGTGTTCTAAGGAAAATGGAAACTGAATTTTCTAATCCAATTCAGTACTATTTAGTATTTGATAATGACTTCATTAACATGAATCAATTGCTAAATAAACATTTAAAAATAGAATTTATAAAGTTTCAGTGTCTAAATTGTGGATTGGATAAACCTATTTACAGGCAAGGCTTTGATAAGCAGTGTTTTTTTGATACGGCCCGAGCTGGCGATTGGATTATGCGCCCAGAATTAAGTACGGCACATTTAGGTAAAGAAGACCGTGATTTAGAGTATGAAAAGAAAGCTCAGTTACAACCACACATTGTGTATTTGGCTAATTCTAGTAATGTAAAAGTAGGTGTGACTAGAAAAAGTCAAGTGCCAACACGATGGATAGATCAAGGTGCTCACGAAGCTATTGAAATTGTTGAGGTGCCCAACCGTTATTTGGCAGGTATTACAGAAGTAGCTTTAAAAGACCATGTAGCCGATAAAACTAATTGGCGAAAAATGCTAAAAAATGATATTGAAGATGAGAATTTAATTGAATGGAGAGCGCGGTTAAAGTCTTTTATTCCAGATGAAGCAAAAGACTATTTTATAGAAAATAATAGCGAAACCAACTTGGAATTTCCAGTACATAAATACCCTGAAAAGCCAAAGAGTTTAAATATTCAAAAAACTCATGTCTACCAAGGAACTTTAGTTGGTATAAAAGGTCAGTATCTCATTTTTGAAGATGAAACTGTTTTTAATGTGCGTGCTAATGAGGGTTTAGTTGTAGATATTTCAGTTCTCTAGTTATTTATTTTTAATAAGTTGAACCTGTGCTATATCAATAAATAAAAATTTAGAGAAAAAAAAGATGGGTACTTTGTAAAATCCCAATTATCATTAACAACACACCAGTTACTCTATTTAATATTTGAGTAATGTTGTTTACTTTACTTTTAATAATTACACTCATTCTACTGTAGCCGTAAAGCGTTACAAGTTTTCCTAGATAAACACCTGTAAAAAATAGAAATAATACAAGGAAAGACGATTGTAGGGATAACATAAAATCGTTGTTATTTAAAACTCCAAAAGCAATTACCCAATAAATTAAAACCGGAGGATTAATAATACCAAGTATAAAACCTGTAGTGTATTTTGATTGTGTGTGTTTTCTTTTTCTAGATGCGGATGAGGATTGTTTTTTGAAAAACAAGTAACCACCTATTACAAAAAGCAATATTGCTATGGTAGTTTGTACCCATAAGTTATTGTCAAAAAAAGCTTTAATGGCTTGGTTGCAATCTAAAGCGTAATAAGACAGTAATACTTCGGCAATACCTGCAGTTATAGCAATTTTAAATGCTTGCGTAGCATTTTCTTTTAAAGTAGTGTTAATAACCGCAATATTTGAAGCCCCAAGTGGTAAAGCGCTTAGAGTAGCTGCCAAAATTCCTATGAACAAATAAAGTATCGTCATAAATACTTTGTAGCATAAGATTTATAAAACTTACAATAAAAAATCCCATTCACTAAAAGTAAATGGGATTTAATTATATAAATTTAGAAAGACGTTTATATATCTTCCTGATCTCTTAAAGTCTGGATGTAAGCCGCTTTTTGGATTTCACGACGTCTTTTAACAGATGGTTTTGTGAAATACTGTCCATCTCTTAAGTTTTGCATTACTTTAATATTTCTATGCTTTCTTTTGTAGCGTTTTAGAGCTCTCTCGATGTTTTCGCCATCTTTAACTATAATCTTTAACATGTGTATATTTTATTATATCGTTTTCTATGGTTTTCCTAAAAGGGATGCAAATTTCTAATTTTTTGTTAGAATAACCTAATAAATCACAGTCTTTATTCCTTAATTTTAAACTAAATAGTTTTTTAGAACCTTTTTTTAGGGATAAAGTAGCACATGCACAACCTTACCTTCATTTGTTTAGCTATCTAAGTGCTCATGGAGTAATTTGTCTAATAATTTTGGCGTTACCCACAAGGGGTCGCGCTTTCACTACTCAATCCCTCCTGCGTCGGAGATTTCAAACATGCCGTTTAATCCCTAACGCAGCAGCACAACTTCTAGAAAACATAATCGGTTCTTCTAAAGATTTATTCCTATTTTTGCCACACAAAAACGAACTAACATGAATGCATATATTTTTCCGGGTCAAGGTGCTCAATTCTCTGGAATGGGTTTAGATCTTTATGAAAATTCAGCCTTAGCCCAAGAACTATTTGAACATGCTAACGATATTTTAGGTTTCAATATCACAGATACTATGTTTGAAGGTACTGCCGATGATTTAAAACAAACTAAAGTAACACAACCCGCCATATTTTTACATTCTGTAATTTTAGCTAAAACATTAGGAGATAGTTTTAAACCAGATATGGTTGCTGGACACTCTTTAGGAGAGCTTTCGGCTTTAGTAGCCAATGGCACTTTAACTTTTGAAGATGGTTTAAAATTAGTATCGCAACGTGCAACTGCTATGCAAAAAGCTTGTGAGTTACAACCTAGTACCATGGCTGCAGTTCTAGGACTTGATGATGATGTGGTTGAAAAAATTTGTGCTACAACTCAAGGTACCGTAGTTGCAGCTAACTACAACTGCCCAGGACAATTAGTAATCTCAGGCGAGGTTGAAGCCATTACTAAAGCCTGTGATGCTTTAAAAGAAGAAGGTGCACGAAGAGCTTTAGTTTTACCTGTAGGTGGTGCTTTTCACTCTCCTTTAATGGAGCCAGCTCGTGAAGAATTAGCAACAGCTATTGAAAACACAACATTTAGTAAACCAAACTGCCCAATATACCAGAATGTAACAGCAAATGCTGTAATTGATGAAAATGCTATTAAAACAAATTTAATGTCTCAATTAACAGCTCCTGTAAGATGGACACAGTCTGTACAGCAAATGATTGCAGATGGTGCCACCTCATTTACAGAAGTGGGTCCTGGTAAAGTTTTACAAGGTTTGGTTAAAAAAATCAATAGAGAATCAGAAACAATTTCTGCAACTTTTGAAGCTAATAGTTAAATGAAGCAAAACAAACGTAACGCTTTTATAATTTTGGTCATCGTTTTAACTATAGCGATAGATCAAATCTCAAAAGTTCTTGTTAGAAAGCACATCATACTTAGAACAGAAGTAAACCCAGGAGATCGTATTCCATTAATTGGTGATGCCTTTATTATGATGAATGTTGAGAATACCGGTGCTTTTTTAGGTATGGGAAGCGAGTTAAACGAAACCCTTAGAATTGTTTTATTGCTCATTTTACCCATACTGGTTTTAGGATTTGTACTTCGGCATATTTTTAAAGATAAATCTTTAGATAATTGGTCACTTTTTGCTTTTGCAAGCATTATTGGAGGAGGAATTGCCAATGTTTTTGATAGAATAGTCTTTGGAAAAGTTACCGATTTCTTATTTATTGATTTAGGAGGTGTATTTAGAACTGGCATATTTAATCTAGCCGATTTATCAGTTACCACTGGAATGATAATTCTTCTATTAACAAGTTTTAAAAAGAAACCTAATAAATTAAAAAACCGAGGTTAATACCTCGGTTCTTCAAGATTCAATTAGTTTGGTTTAGTTAATTGAGAAGGTAGTCTGAGTAAATCCTCCATATGAGCCATTTGAGGAAAAAATAAGATTATTATCAAAAGTTAAAGAAAAAGGTCCAGCACCGTCATTAAATTGATCATAAATTTGGAAGGTGTAATTGCCTGGAGTTAAGCAAAATGTTCTAGAAATTCCTCCAGTTA
This sequence comes from uncultured Algibacter sp., assembly GCF_947490405.1. Lineage (GTDB taxonomy): Bacteria > Bacteroidota > Bacteroidia > Flavobacteriales > Flavobacteriaceae > Algibacter_B. The sequence continues at coordinate 587,089 of NZ_CANLGU010000002.1, forward strand.
AATTTTCGTAGGCTCCAAATCCAGGAGGTGTTGCACTTTCAAAAATAGTATCGTTATTAGAATCTATAATTGCCCAATAGATTTCTTCTGGCCAGTCATCAAAGGTAATATCTAAAATAAGCTCTGGGTTTGAGCATACTTGCTTCAAATTTAAACTAATAGGGTTGCTAATAAAAAGAGTATCATCATTAGTAGAAAAGGAAATAGATACAATGTCATCTCCTATTGGATTAACATACTTTCCATTTACATCTATAATAAACATTCCAATATTACTATTTGCTGGTATAGTGACCATAGTGGGAATATTGTATGAGTTTGGATCTGCAGTTGTTAAATCTGTGTTTATATTTAAATTGTATGTTCTAGGATTATTATCTGTGTTAGAGGATGCTATTACCACTTCTTGAGAAGTGATTCCCACTGGATCTACACCAATAATAAAACCAGATTCAAAACCTACATAATTTATTTTAGTAACAGTAGGGTTGTCTTCATTTTTTTCGCAGCTAAAAATTCCGAAAATAATTATTAAAATAAATAATAGTTTTTTCATGTTTTTTATATTAATTATTAGTTACTATGTTTTGCATTTCAATATTTTAAACCAAACTAAAACTATTCATCGTGTAACGTATTTATTATAATAGCTAGTTTAAGCAAGGTTATCGAAATTGAATTATTTTAAGTTTTTAAAAGGTAATGATCTTAGATTGCTATATATCATCATTTATGCTAGTATCCATATTAGGATTAGCATCTGTTTCGCTTTCAGGGATTTTTAAAACAAATAATTCACTGTCAGCGGGTATATTCATAGGGATTCTATGGACAGGATCTCTGTTTATTGGTAATCTATATCTTTTAGCATCAAACCACTCTACACCAAACTCACCATACATTTCTTTGCGTCTTTCTAAAAGGATTTCATTTAATAATGCTTGTCCTGTGGTTGCAGACATTACTGCGTTAGAATCTCTATTACTTTGTAGTGTAAAAAGTAAATTTTTAGCTTCAAGTTCATTGCCTAATTGATATTGAGCTTCAGCATCGATAAGGACCATCTCTGATTTTCTCATTAATGGTACATCAGAGGTAAATGCAAATGAAAATTTTGTTGAAACAAATTCTCTCCAAGGTTCGGTTGCCTCGACATTATACAAGTTGAAAAAGTTGTTTCTTATATCTGTGCTTGAGAATTGATCCCTAAAATTAGGATTAATGTAGGTGCCATTATAAGATAAAACCAAATGATCAAAAAATGGGTGAGGAGACATCCAAAAGAAGTTAGTTTCGTTGGAGCCATTTTGAAAATGACCCCACAACCATTCTTGATCAGATAAATCGCTAAAACCTGTTCTCCAATTAGTTGATACAACAGCTGATGCAGAGTTTCCACCATAAGCTGCTCTAGCTGAGGCTGATGCTAAAGCCCAATCGTCTTGCGTTACTTGTAGGACTCTTGCCAATATACCATTAGCTACAGATTTACGAATATAACTTTTGCCTAGTCTCTCTTCAGGTAAATCTAGAATAGCTTCTTTTAGGTCATTAATTATTAAAGCGTATACTTCACTAAGCGGGCTAGGTTTAGCTGGTATAGTAGATCCTGTTGCTGGACTAGTATAAACGGGTATTTTTGCTACAGATCTGTCATTATTATAATTCGGCGCAAATTCTAGAGCAAGTTGAAAGTAATGAAATGCTCTGAAAACTTTGCCAACTGCAATGAATTCTTTTTTTGTGTTTTCATCTAAATCAGAACTAGCAACATTACGTATAATAATATTTGCGTAATTTATAATTTCATAATTAAACTCCCAAGCAAAACTGGTTCTCCTGAAATTAGGCTCTCTATTTTCATGGCCATAATCAAATCTAAATATAGTAACAGCTTGAATTAAGTCATTTCCTTTAACTGTTCTCGCGAAATATTGTGCATAAAGCCCTCCCGTATCTGGAGAAGAATTATTAACACCATCGCCTAAATCATTATCCCATTGACTCTTATAACGATCGTATATTCCTGATTCAAACGATTCTATAATTTCTCGTTCTGAAAACACAATGCTTTCTGGTAATCCAGCTGTGTTTTCTGGTTCATTTAAAAAATCTTTAGAACAACTTAAAATAGTTGTTATTGTAAAAATCAATAAAAAAATGGTTCTATTATGTCTCTTTATTTTTTTCATATCTTTTTGTTAAAATTCGATAATTACACCTGAAGCAATAGTCTTTGATAATGGAGACCTATTATTCGTTATTCCATTAAAAGCTTGTTCTGGATCTATGCCTTTGTGAGATTGCCAAGTCCATATATTATCTGCTTGAATAAATAATCTAAGTTTACTTAAACCAAACCGATGCAATGCGCCTTGAGGTAAATTATAACCAAAAGTTAAACTTTTCAACCTTACATAATCATTCTTAAATAAAAATCGTGTTGATCTAGAAGTATTATTGTTACTGTTAACAAGTAATAATGGAAAATCTGTTATATCACCAGGTGCTTGCCACGCTTTAAAATTGTCTGGATGCGCACTTGAGCCTGGAAACTGAAAAGGATCAATAAGACCAGAATAATCAGAATCTAATAAGTAAGCTCCAAAGCTAAAGTTAAATAAGACATTTAAATCGAATTGTTTGTATTTTACAAATGATGTAAAACCTCCCTGAATATCTGGTAAAGATGTTTTGTTTTGATCATATCTGGTGGCATTGTCATAATCTTTGGTCGTTACTTTGTCAACAACATCACCATTAGCATCTGTTACATCCATATACCACATACCTTGTCCATCTGCTGGATCTACACCAGCCCATTCTCTTATATAGAAATCAAATAAAGAATTACCAACTTTCCATAATTTGGATGCCTGAACAGTTTCTTCTTCAGGAAGTTTTGTCCACTCATTTTTATCTAGTGAAAAATTTAGACCAGTGGTCCAAGTACAACTTTCAGTATCTATATTTTTTGAATTTAGACTAAATTCCCATCCATAATTTCTTATTGAACCAACATTTGTTAGAATATTAGTTACACCTAAAGAGGGAGCTAAGGGTTTTTCTAGTATAAGATCTACAGATTCTTTGTTGTAATAATCTATTGTACCAGAGAGAACACCTTTGAAAAGATTGAAATCTATACCAATATTTAACGATTCTATTTTCTCCCATTCAAGATTAATATCTGAGATACCATCAAGTAAAATTCCTGGATTAGATTCATTTACAAAACCTGTTAAGAATACAGATTCATAGGGAAAAAAACCTGTAGTCTGATTATTGCCTAGTTCTCCATATGAACCTCTTATTTTTAAGTAGCTTAAGATGTTGTTGCTGTTTAAAAAAGATTCATTTGTTACAATCCAACTTCCACCACCAGATAAGAAAGTGCCCCATCTATTATTTTCAGCAAAACGAGAAGATCCATCTGTTCTAATAGAAAACTCAGCGAAATAAGTTTTATCAAAATTATAACTAGCTCTACCTAAATAACTATTTAGTCTATCGGTAATAATATTTCCACCAACTAATTCTGGGTTTGTAGCACCATCATTATTCTCAACACCAGGTAAAAAACCTATCCCTTGAGCAAAAACATCATCATCTGTTCTAGTATAAGACTCGGTAATAGCATCCAGAGATATATTATGTTTACCAAAAGTGTTTTTATAATTTATTGCTTGTATAGCATTTAAGGTAGATGTTATGGTTCTATCTTGGGTAACACGCCCTTTGGTGTCATCTCCAGATGCAGCTCCTATTTTGTCATCATCGAAGCTGTAAGAATCAAATAAATAGTTTTCATAACTTAAACTACTTTTAAAAGTTAAACCTTCTAAAAGTGTCAATTCAGCATATGCACTGGCTAAATAATTGCTTCTTATGCGTCTTTCTTTGCCTAAAGTTAAATTGGCAAGTAAATTTTCACCGTTGAATGTGGGTCTAACACTATTGATTGGTTGACCTGTAACAATACCATTACCGGTGTCAAATATTCGTTGTCCAGCATCATCTAGTAAAAGTGCCCCATTGGCATCTCTTGCATAAATAGGATAAATACTAGAAATGCCATATATCCATGAAATAGTTTGAGCTGTAGTTGATGATGTTTGGTCAGGGTTATTTGATCTAGAACGAGAAAAACTCGTATTTAGCCCTAATTTAAGCCAATCTTTTACTTTTGTTGTTAGATTCAATCTTGTTGATATTCTTTCAAAATTTGAGGGTATTACAGGCCCTTCTTCATTTAAATAATCAAATGATAAAAAGTATGTGGTTTTTTCACTTCCACCACTAACACTAACGTTATGGTTAGTTCTTAAATAGTCTTGCCTAATTACCTCATCTTCCCAATTAGATTGCCATAATAAATTAGCACCGTTAACTAAATTTCCATTTGTATCAATTGGATTTTGAACATTATATGGATTATAGCCTAAGTAACCTGTTAGCCCGTTGGTTGCATTTTGGGCAGCTTCAGTAGCAGATTGGTTGTTAGTAAATTGATTTGTGTTTTTTAAAGCTTGCCATGTTAATTTCAAATAACCTTCTGGTTCTACAAGATTATGAATACCAATAGTAGGATTAGAGACTCCTATTTGAGATCTGATAGATACTTTTGGTTCTTGATTAATATTGCCTGTTTTGGTAGTTATTATAATAACACCATTTGCAGCTCTAGATCCATACAAAGCAGAAGATGACGCATCTTTCAATACCGATATAGATTTGATTTGATCTTGACTAATAGTATTTAAATTACCATTAAACTGTGCGCCATCGACAATAATTAGAGGCTCTTGAGATAGGTTAACACTAGCAAACCCTCTTATTCTTATACTTGGATTATTACCAGGTTGTCCACCAGCAGTAATTAAGTTTACTCCTGGAACTGCTCCTTGTAATGCTCTTAATGGAGAAGTAACTTGTTGGGTTTCTATAACATCAGATGAAACAACTCCAACAGCTCCAACTATCGATTCTTTCGTCTGTGTTCCATAGGCCACAACAACAACTTCTTCAAGTGACTGTGCATCTTCTTTTAGAATGACATCAATTTTGGGTGAAGTGCTAACAATAATTTCTTGAGTAGTATACCCAATATAGCTGAATACAAGTGTGTCCCCTTGATTAGCTTGAATTAAAAATATGCCGTTAAAATTTGTAGAAACACCTGTGGATGAGTCTTTGATTAAAACGGTAGCTCCTGGTAGAGGTAGGCCATTAGCGTCTTTAACTATACCAGAAATAGTTATTTCTTGTGCATAAGAGAATTGCAGAGTCAATGCTATCAATAGCATTAGTAATCTATTGAACTTTTTTTCCATACTTATAATTATTTGAGTTAGTCTAGGCAGATTGAAAAAAAGGAGGTAGTAAAGATTTTTTTAAGTGACTAATTCAAAAAATTATACTTTACTTTTTGAAAAAAAAGTTTAGAGGAATCTAAAGTAAGTAAAGTCCTTATACTACCTACCTTTTAACAATTGCTAAGTAAAAGAAGTTATAATACTTATAAATAGGGGTAAGTCTTATAATAATTTACTATATCCGTTAATAGTTTACTCAGTATTTACTTATTGGTTAGTTTAAAGAAGTATTAATAAACTCAGAAGGTGTTAAGTTGGTTTCTTTTTTAAAAGCCTTATTGAACGTAACTTTGTTGTTGTATCCAACTTCATAGGCTATATCTATAATGTTCAAGTTGCCATGAGCATCTTCTTCAAGAATCTTTACAGCTTCATTAATTCTAAATTTGTTTATAAGTTCAAAAAAGTTCATGTGAAAATGCTCATTTATGATTTGAGACGTATTATGTCTAGTAGTATTGAGTTTTTGTGATAATAATTCAAGACTTATATCACTTTTTCTATAAATTTTTTCTTCAATTAATAGCTTAATTAAATTTTCTTTAAGTTCGTTTGAAAGTGCTTCGGTCAAGCCAGAATTTTTGTATTTTTCTGAAAATAATTTATCTTTTAATGATACATGTTCGCTTTTAAAAATATTTGGTTGAACAAAGGACATATAAGCAATGTAAATAACTATTAAACACATTATGGCTATTTGTAAATGATAAATAAAACTAGAGATATCACTATAGATAATGTATGCTGCAATACCATAAAAAGCATAGCAAACAATAAATACTAAGTGAATTCTGAATAATGATTTTGACCACTTATTTATAGCTTGGATATTGGGTTTTTGAACGGTTTCTTTAGGAAATTGTATTTTCCATATACAGTAAGCATAAAAAGTTAATGAAGCTATTTTCATGATGAAAATCGCATAATCGAACATTTTTTGGTGGTTTGATGAATATAACATCAATTTAATTTTATCAATTGACGATTGAGTATATAAGGGGATAAGAAATATGATTAAAATAGCTGTGGGGATAAAATGAATCCAATCCAGAATCTTTATTCTAAAATCTTTTTTTAAGCTTTTAAAGTAGAAATATAATAAAGGGCCAAACAATAAAGCTACTGAAGATGACATGCGGTATACATGAGGGAATTTAAATTGAAGATTTGAGGCATACATTACAAAGTCCAATATAAATAGAGCATTTGCTCCAATAAAACTTCCAATAAAAATTTTACTATTTCTATCACCAATTTTGGTAAAACTCAATATGACTGATAAGAAGAGCCCGATTAACGCAGTATAAAAATAAAAGAATGTAAGAATATTTATTTTAGTTAGGTACTTGTTTTTTAAGTCTTTATATTCCTTGGAGTATTTTATGAAATCATACGCTCCATTATCTAATATTGAGAAATCTAAAGTATTTGAAATATATTTTTCAGTATATATAAACGCATCCTTTGGCTGATCTAAATCTGCATTTAGAATTGCTAACTGCCTAAAAATATCAATTGAATCTTTTGGTTTTTCTTTCAAGGCTTCATTATATAACAACAATAATTCAAGCTGAGTCATATCGTTATTTGTTTTTTTTTCTTTTATCAAACTGTCTATTTGTACTGATTGAATAGAAATTGTCTCAGCTATCAAATGATTTGGTAGAACAAACAACAAAAATATAAGGGATATTTTAGAAAAATTAAACATCAAGGATAGCTTGGTTTATGAATGTTAATCTAACTTAAAAATAATGGATTTTAATAGTCTTAAAACTTTCTTAAAAAGGTAAAAACCGATAATAGTTTACTAATTAAGTTTGTATTTTAAATAATTGTGTAAAAAAAAAGACTACTTAAAAGTAGTCTTTTTTGTATAATTATTGTAGCTAATTTTATTCCTTCTCTCTTACTTTTTGTTCCCATTTCCAAGCAGATCGCATAGCATCATCAAGAGATAATTTGGTTTTCCAACCTAAATCATTATTCGCTTTATTGGTATCTGCATAGGCTGAAATTATATCACCTTCTCTTCTACCTACTATCTTGTAGTTTAATTTTTTTCCTGAGACTCGCTCAAAAGACTGAACTACTTCAAGAACCGAACTTCCCTTACCTGTCCCCAAGTTAAATGTCTCATAGCTAGTTTTATTTTCACCTTTCAATAATCTGCCTAAAGCTACAACATGTGCTTTAGCTAGATCTACAACATGAATATAATCTCGAATACATGTGCCATCAGGAGTTGGGTAATCGTCTCCAAATACAGACAATTCTTCACGCAACCCTATAGCAGTTTGCGTAATAAACGGTACTAAATTTTGTGGCACACCTATTGGTAATTCACCAATTTCAACAGATTCATGAGCCCCAACTGGATTGAAATAACGCAATGCAATTGCTTTTAATGTAGGCACCACTTTACATGTTTCCTGTATGATTTCCTCTCCTATTTGTTTTGTGTTACCATACGGAGATTCAGCTTTTTTTACTGGAGCATTTTCAGTAATTGGTAATTCGTCTGCTTGTCCGTAAACTGTACAAGAAGAACTGAAAATAAATGCGGCTGACGACAGTTTCTTTAATTCTTTAAGAATATAAATAAGCGAACCGATATTATTTTCATAATACATCAAAGGTTCTTTAACACTTTCTCCAACAGCTTTACTTGCAGCAAAGTGAATAACTCCTTTTACATCATTATGCTTTGCAAAAAAAGCTTCAACATCAGCTTTATCTTTTAAATCTAACTTTTCAAAAATTGGCTTTTCTCCAGTTATAGCTGTAATACCATCTAATACTTTTTCAGAAGAATTTGATAAATCATCAATAATAACAACTTCATAACCTTCATTTTGAAGCTCAACAACTGTATGTGATCCAATAAACCCTAATCCTCCTGTAACTAATATTTTATTCATTTATAAACTTTATAATTGTTGATGTAATAAATTCTATTTGTTCATCATCTAATTCTGTATGCATTGGTAATGAAATAACATCTTTCACCAATTTGTTGGTTACCTTAAAATCAGACTCATTGTATCTTTCATCAAGATATGCCTTTTGTTTATGTAACGGTATGGGATAATACACGCCACAAGGAATTCCATTCTCGTTTAAATGTTTTACCAAGCCATCTCTGTCTATAAGCTTTACCCTTAGCGTATATTGGTGAAATACATGACAATCACACGTATCACAAATATCATTACAACTTCTACTTACTGTTTTAGGAGTTATTATTTTATCTATGCCTTCAAAAGCCTTGTTATATTTTCTAGCAGCCTCTTGTCTTGCTGTATTATAATCATCTAAACGTGGTAATTTAGTATCTAAAACTACTGCCTGAATACTATCCAATCTAGAATTTACACCAACTACATCATGGTGATAACGTTCATACATACCATGATTTACAATACCACGTATTGTATGAGCTAAATCATCATCATTTGTAAAAATAGCGCCTCCATCTCCATAACATCCAAGGTTTTTTGAAGGAAAAAATGATGTAGCTCCAACATTTCCAATAGTTCCAGCCTTTACTTTTGTCCCATTAGTATAGGTATAGTTAGCTCCAATAGCTTGAGCATTATCTTCAATAACAAATAAATTATGCTTTTTAGCTATTTCCATAATAGATTCCATATCAGCACATTGTCCGAATAAATGAACTGGCACAATAGCTTTTGTTTTTGGTGTAATAGCTTTTTTTATCGCTTCAATATTGATATTGAAATCGTCTTCATTAACATCTACCAAAACGGGTGTTAATTGCAAAAGCGCTATAACCTCTACAGTTGCTGCAAATGTAAAATCGGCAGTAATAACCTCATCACCTGGTTTTAAACCAAGTCCCATCATAGCTATTTGCAACGCATCGGTTCCGTTAGCACAAGGAATTACATGTTTTACATGCAAGTAACTCTCTAAATTTCCCTGGAACTCATGGACTTTAGGACCATTAATAAATGCTGTGTTTTCGATGACTTCTTGAATAGAAGGATTAACAATATCTTTTATATCGTTATACTGACCTTTGAGGTCAACCATTTGAATTTTTTTCATCTAAAGAAAATTGTAGTCAGTATTTTAAAGAAAGAATATTGACTCATTCTAACGCTAATCTGTTGTGGACTAACAAGCAACAAAATTACAAAAATGATTAACGCTAACCAATGAATTTATTTCAAAGAAATGTATTTTAGCACTCAAAGATAGAATATTGCACTTTATTTACAACATAGGAATATATCTTACAAATTTTGGTCTAAAGTTTGGAGCATTGTTTAATAGTAAACTTAAAAAAGGTGTTCTTGGAAGAGAGTCTACTTTTGACATTTTGAAAAACAACCTAAAAAAAGAAGATAAAACACTTTGGTTTCATTGTGCATCTTTAGGAGAATATGAACAAGGACTTCCTGTTTTTTCTGAACTGAGAAATCACTATCAACATCACAAAATAATTCTTAGTTTTTTCTCTCCATCTGGATATGAAATTAGAAAAAACACTCCGATTGCTGACGTAGTTATATATCTTCCTCTGGATACAAAAGCAAACGCAAAACGTTTTTTTGATATTGTAAACCCCAATCTCACCGTATTTGTTAAATACGATATTTGGCCAAATTTTTTAATTGAATTAAAACAAAGAAACCTGAGAGCTATATTAATTTCTGCTTCATTCAGAAAAAACCAACACTATTTTAAAAATTCCAACACGCCTTTCAAAAAAGCATTATTTAGTTTTGAACATATTTTTACTCAAAATGAGTCTTCAAAAAAACTACTCGAATCCATAGGTTGTAATCAAGTTACAGTTTCTGGTGACACGCGTTTTGATCGTGTTAACAATCAATTAAACACAGATAACACATTAGATTTTATTGAAAATTTCAAAAACAAAAAAACCTGCATTATAGCTGGTAGCACATGGACAGAAGACGAAGCCCTGTTTATAAATTTTATTAATTCTGAAGCTTCAAGTGATTTAAAATTTATTATTGCCCCCCATAACATTAAAACATCTCATATAAAAAGTCTTCAAGAAAAGTTAACCAAAAGCAGTATTTTATTTTCTAAAAAAGACAATGAAGAGCTTTCTGAAAAACAAATTTTTATAGTAGACACAATAGGAATTCTTTCAAAGATATATAGCTATGCAGATATTACTTATGTGGGAGGAGCAATGGGTAACACAGGATTACACAATACTCTAGAACCAGCAGTTTTTGGAGTTCCTATTATTATCGGCCCAAATCACCATAAATTCCCCGAAGCTGAGGCTTTAATTACAAATGGAGGAATGTTCTCCATTTCTACACAAGTTGAATTTGACGATCTTGTTAAAAAATTGATTAACGATAGTGACTTATGCCAAGAACTAGGGTCAAAAAATAAAGCATTCATACAAAATAATCGTGGTGCTGTCATCCAAATACTAAATTACCTACGTATATAGTTATGTTTTAATCTAAGAATTATACAAATATTCGTAATTCTGATGAAAAGTCATTAAATTGGCACTAACTAAAAAAATAATTAACACTAAAACAAAAACCGATGAAAAAATTAGTATTAAGTTCAATCTTATTGTTAGCTTTAAGTTTAAGTTTCACATCATGTAGAGATACAAAAAAAGCAGATTCAATAGAAGAAGCTGTTGAGAATGCTGCTGATGCCGCTGGTGAAGCTGTAGATAATGCAGCTAACACTGCAGGTGAAGCTGTTGAGAATGCTGCTGATGCTGCTGGTGAAGCTGTAGATAATGCAGTTGATGCCGCTGGTGATGCTGCTAACAAAGCTGGTGAAGCTGTAGATAAAGCTGTGGATGCCGCAGGAGAAACTGTTGATAAAGCTGCAGACGCAGTAAAAAAAGAAGCAGATAAATTAAAAACTGGTCACTAAACTTAGATTAGTTTTATAAATTAAAAAGCCACCTATTTGGTGGCTTTTTTATATTTTCAATGTTTTTGTAAAAATCAAAAAGCCATATCAAAATTTTGACAATGCTTTTTTTTACATTAAGAATCTACTCTCGAATCATCTTTTAGAGTTTTTCAGAAATTAACTGAGTTTACAAATAATTACATAGTTAATTCTACTCAAACCTTTTGAAATAATTGACTCTTTTCATGATGTTTCTAAGTTAATCATAAAACTTGTCTATTTCAAAAAAACAGAGACAACACAAACGAGCAACTAAACCCAATTAAGGCGAGTAGCGTCGTCATTAATGTCCAACTTTTAAAAGTTTGTTTTTCGGTAAGTCCTAAATACTTTCCAACGAGCCAAAAACCACTATCGTTAACATGAGACATGATACTGGCACCTGAAGCCACAGCTATAACTAGTAATGCTTTTTGAGGCTCTGAAATAGAATCCATTAAAAGAGGTGCAGTAAGTCCTGCAGCTGTTATCATAGCAACTGTGGCAGAACCTTGTAATACTCTTACTAAAGCAGCTGATAAAAATGCAAATAATAAAATGCTCACCCCTTTATCTGCAAAATAATTTGCTAGCATTTCACCAGCTCCAGTATTTACAAGCATTTGCTTAAATACACCTCCAGCCCCAGTAATTAAAATAATAATACCTGCTGGTGCCATAGATTTTGTACTAATATCTAACAATTGTTGCTTTGTAAACCCTCTTCTAATTCCTAAAGTATACCAAGCAATAAGATTTGCAATAATTAATGCAGAAAAGGGATGCCCAATCATTCCAAGCCACCCCTTTAAGTTTTTAGATACTAGTTCTTCACCAACTAATGGACTGTTTATAATAGTATTTATAACAATAAGTACTATAGGAATTGCAATAATACTTACGATAATACCCACAGATGGTAAACCCTTTTGCTCTGGCTTAATTATATCATTTGAAGCAATGCCAGAAACAGGAATACGTTTTGAAATATACTTTCCTAAAATAGGACCACACAAGATAGCGGTTGGAATACCAGCAATAAACCCAAAAAGAATAACCCAACCTAAATCTGCTTTTAAAATATCGGCTACGGCAACTGGCCCAGGTGTTGGTGGAATAAACGTATGTGTTATTGCTAAACCAGCTAATAGCGGAATGCCGTAAAGTAAAATTGGTTTTTTTGTTTTCTTTTGAAGCGCATAAATCATAGGAACTAATATGATAAACGCTACTTCAAAAAATACAGGAATTGCCACAATAAACCCTGTAAGCATTAATGCCCAAGGTGAGCGTTCAATTCCAAACTTGGATAGTAATTTACTGGCCAATGCTTCTGCACCACCAGAATGTTCTAAAATAGCTCCAAAAATACCACCTAAACCAACAACTACAGCTACAAAACCAAGAGTGTTGCCCATACCTTCTTGTACAGTTTTTACAATGGTTAGCGGTTCCATTCCAGATAATACACCCACTAAAATACTAGCCATTAGTAAAGCTATAAATGCTTGAATTTTAAATCGTAAAATAAGCACGATAAGTAAAACCACACCTAAAAATACAGCTCCTAAAAGAGAAAAATCAATCATTATTAATACCATTTAGTGTGAAAAAACTGCGTTTCTGGAGCATCTGTTTTTTGGTAGGTATGTGCACCAAAATAATCACGTTGCGCCTGTATTAAATTTGCAGGTAAACGCTCTGTTGTTATTGCAATCCAGTAATTATAGGCAGACCAAAATGTATCAAATGCAATACGATGTGACAAACTATATGAAATACTCTTTTTAATTGCCGCTTCAGAAGATGTTAATACCTCAAGAAGAGTCTCATCTTCTAAATAATTATTGTTGTATTTAAATATATTGATTGAAGTTTCCATGAACTCAGATCTAATGATACACCCGTTAGTCCAGATACGTGCTATTTCAGATAAATTTAAATACCAATTATAGGTATTTGAAGCGAGTTGCATCAACTCAAAACCTTGATGATGGTTTACAATTCTTGCAAACCTATATGCCTTCTCTAAAACTTTAACATCAACAGTTTCAACTTGGTTTGCAACTGTTTTAATGGCATTAGAGAGTGCATTTCTTTTATGCTTAAACGCTGAGATATATCGCGCAAAAACTGCCGAAGACATCATAGTATTTACAGTTCCTAAATCAAATGCCGCTTTTGAAGACCAAGATCCCGTTCCCTTATTACCTGCTTTATCTAAAATTGTATCTAAAACATAAATACCATTTTCTTTTTTTCGAAGAATATCTATGGTAATTTCTAAAAGGTAACTAGATACATCTGTTTTATTCCATTCAGAAAATACGTTTGCAATCTCATCGTTAGTTTTAGTTACCGAAAGTAATGCGTATACTTCAGCTAATAATTGCATTTCGGCATATTCTATACCGTTATGAACCATTTTCACAAAATGTCCAGCTCCTGCTTCTCCAATATGTATACAACATGATTTACCATGATTATCTTTTGCTGCTATAGCTTCTAAAACCGGAGCTATTTTAGCATAACTCTCTTTAGTACCTCCAGGCATTATTGAAGGCCCTTTTCTAGCGCCTTCTTCACCTCCAGAAACACCACAACCCACAAAATTTATTTTTTTATCTTTTAAATTTGTTACTCGCCTGTTGGTATCTAAATAATGTGAGTTTCCGCCATCAATCAAAATATCGCCTTCATCTAAAAAAGGTAAAATAGCTTCAATAACAGCATCAATAGCATTTCCAGCTTTAATCATAACAAGTATATTTCTAGGGCGTTCTAAAGATGTTACAAAACTTTTAAATTCTGTAAACCCTTTGATATTCATACTCGCATCAGTTCGTTTTAAAAAATCAGAAAGAACGTGTGCTTCTCCTTGTTTAACCCTGTTGTAAACGGATACAGCAAAACCTTTCTCTGCAATGTTAAGACTTAAACTGCTTCCCATTACTCCTAATCCTATAACGCCTATGGTTGATTTGCTCATGTTATTTTTGAAACAATAGTGTTTATAATATGTTCGAGTGATTTAGTTATATCTACATGAATGCCATAATCGGGTATTTCTAAATCTTTGAATTGCGCATCTAATAAATCTGAACTCATATAATGTCCGCTTCGTTTTTCAATACGTTTTTTAATCAAACTTTTATTTCCTGATAAATATACCCAAATGATGGATTTATATGTTGAAGATAATAGTATTCTATAACTTTCCTTTAAAGCCGAACATGCTAAAACGGCGCCTTCATTAACTGACCAATCGGTTATGTTATCTGATAATATTTGTAACCATGGCCATCTATCTTCATCATTTAAAGCTTGTTTATTGGTCATTTTATCAATATTTGATTTTGGATGAAAATCATCAGCATCATAATACGGTAATTGAAGCTGCTCTGATAACTTTTTACTTATGGTCGTTTTTCCACAGCCGCTTACACCCATTACTACAATAACCATATCCTTAATTTTTTAAATAAAAAGAATGCTTTAATCCTGATGCTGAATGTGGTCCAACCCAAATATTAAAATCGCCTTCTTCGGCTGCTTTTACAGATTTGTGACTTGTAAATTCTAATGACTTAGATGACAATTTAAAACGAACTTCTTTAGTTTCACCAGGCTCAAAATTTATATGCTGAAACCCTTTTAACTCTCTTACTGGTCTAGTAATACTTCCCACAACATCTTGAACATATAGTTGCACAACTTCTTTCCCCGCTCTTTTTCCCGTATTTGTAATGGTGGCTTTTATTATAATATCTTCATTAAACGTGATAGTATCTTTTGATACTTCTACCTTATCATATCTAAAATTTGTATAACCAAGACCATAACCAAAAGGAAAATGAGGTGTGTACCCCGCATCTAAGTAATGAGAATCATTCCCTAAAGAACTTTGCCACGCGCCAACAGGAATATCATAGATAGCAACAAAATCATCTTTATTTGCAGGCCTCCCTGTATTTTTATGATTATAATAATAAGGTAACTGTCCTGCTGTTTTTGGCCATGATACAGGCAGCCTACCTTGTGGTTCGCTTAATCCAAATAAAATTTCCCGTAATGCTTCACCACCCATTGTACCAGGGTGCCATGTCATTAAAACGCTATCTACATCATCAATTATATTGGTAATTGTAATTGGTCTACCAGCCATAATTACCAAAACAATTGGCTTATCTGTTTTTGCTAATTCTTTAATTAAATCTTCTTGCGCGCCAGGTAAATCAATAGAGGCTCTGCTGTGGGCTTCTCCAGATAGAATAGCCTCCTCTCCTACAACACAAACAATTACATCTGAAGCTGTTGCTATAGCCACTGCCTTTTTAAATTCTTTTTTTGAAGTAGCCCTACTGTGCGTTAATCCTGGAATAAAATTGTAATTTATATTAGCTGTTTTAAAAGCATCTAATGGTGTTAGGGTGTGTTCTTTTTCGCCATCAAAAGTCCATGTTCCCATTTGGTCTAGAGGTGCATCAACCATAGGACCTATTAAAGCTACTTTTGAAGTTTTAGCTAAAGGCAAAACGCCTGTATTTTTTAACATTACAGTACTTTTTACAGCCGCATTTTTTGCTTTTTCAAGATGAGATTTTTTGTAAAATGTAGCCTCATTTTTTGTATCTCTGTAAGGCATTTCAAATAGGCCTAACCTTAGTTTTATTCTTAAAATATTTCTTACAAATTCATTTAATTGATCCTCAGAAACTTTGCCTTCTTCAATCAAGGCTTTTAAATTATTTTCATAGGCTTTACTAGTCATTTCCATATCTAAACCAGCATTTGCGGCTAATTCTGCCACATGTTTTTCGTTTTTAGCATAGCCATGTGCAATCATTTCTATGGTAGATTCCCAATCACTTACCACAAAGCCATCAAACTTTAATTTACCTCTTAAAACATCTTTCAATAAAAATTTATTTCCTGTAGCAGGTACACCGTTAATTTCATTAAAAGCTGTCATTACCGTTGCCACTTCAGCATTTAAAGCCGACTCAAAAGGAGGTAAATACACATTATGCATTAATGGTTTTGAAATGATAGTAGTATTATAATCTCTACCGCCAATGGCAGCACCATAACCAATATAATGTTTTGCACAGGCAGCAATACTTGTTGGATCATTTAAGGAGTCGCCTTGAAACCCTTCCACATAGGCTTTTCCTAAAACAGAGGCCAAATAAGGATCTTCTCCTGGCGATTCTGCTATTCTGCCCCAGCGGCTATCTCTTGCAATATCTAGCATGGGTGCAAACGTCCAACGGATACCAACAGAACTAGATTCTATAGCCGCTATTCGTGATGATGTTCTTGCGATATCTTCATCCCAAGATGCTGCTATCCCTAACGGAATGGGAAACATGGTTTTAAAACCGTGAATAACATCTCTTGCAAAAATTAAAGGTATTTTATTAGGACTTTCTTCAACTGCAATTTTTTGTAATTCATCGACAAATTCAATTTTCATTACATTTAACAACGCTCCAACTTTACCCGCCCTCACTTGTTGTTTTAGTTCTTCTGATAAGGTTTTGGCTCTACTTGAAGTACCTCTTAAATTGGTTTGTCCAATTTTTTCTTCAAGCGTCATTTTAGAAAGCAACTTATTTATAATATGCTCATACTTTTCCTCATTCTCGCTTACAGCTTTTTTTTCGTTTTGCTCATTTTTAGAACAACTTAAAAAACATAAAAGAACTACTAATATGTAATATTGTTTCATTGGTTTATATGTTTGATTGGTCTTTGTAAAACGTACTTTTCACACCTTTTACACCAGGTATCACTTTAAATAAAGAACCTGAATTAGGGTATTTTATAAGCTCATCTTCTGTCATATCTATTCTTGCTGTGGTAATGTATAAAATATCTAAATTATCTCCTCCAAAAGCGCAAGATGTAACATTATGAGCAGGTACAGCAATTTTTTGAATAACTTTGCCTGTTTTGGGATTACATTGTATTACGGCATTGCCATTCCACATCCCTACCCACAGCATATTGTTTTCATCAATAGCCATTCCATCAGGAAATCCTAGTGATGCTTCAATTTCAACAGCTACTCTTCCGTTGGATATTTCTCCTGTACCATCATTATAATCGTAAGCTTTAATTTGCGATGTAGGTGTATCAATGTAATACATTATTGATTTATCTGAGGTCCAAACAATACCATTAGAAATAGTAACGCTATCAATTTTTATTTGTAGTTCTCCTTCAGTATTTATATTGAAAAGTTTTGCACGCCCTTCTTTTTGCTCTAAGTGCATAGAGCCTACCCAAAAACGCCCGCTAGGGTCACACTTTCCATCATTGAGTCTACTATCTTTAAGTTCATCACTCATATCAATAAACAACTTTGAATCACCTGTTTTTAAATCCGTTTTATAAACTCCATCCTCAAGGGCAGACAATACTTTATTGGTGTTAATTGGCACCACCGTACCAATTCTAGAAGGCATATTTATAATACGATTCGCTTTCTTATCAGGACTATAGATATTTAGCGTTTTCTTTTCAATATCAATCCAATATAATTCTTGTGTTTTATAGTTCCAAATGGAGCCCTCTCCTAAATCTGATGCTATTTTATATTCTAGTTCAGCTTTCAAATTTCCATCTGTTTTTACTTTATTTTCCTTTGATTTACAGCTTATACAGATGACGATGGTACTTAAAAATAGTATTAGTTTTTGATACATAGTTTTATTTAACTTATAGTGTCTTAAATATCAGGTGTTTTTTTAATTAGATGTTCTATTATTAACCTTTTAAAACATCTTATGTCACTAACAATCAAAATATTATGTAAACGACAGCTATTATTATTTTGATGTATAGACTTGCCATAGATTAACAGAATTTCTATTATCAAGTAAGTTTTGTGAAAATTGTAGCTAAAAAATATTAATAATTTCTATAAAGCTAAAAAAGATTTTATAGTATCATTAAAACAAATAGGTCTAATACTAATACAAATTCGTCTATTGCTGAGATAAATAAAGTTTTTACATCAAAAAAAATAGCTTACAGGAAGAAAGAAAATTGAAACATTAGATACCGAGGAAACAAACCCCATTAATATTATTGGTGATAACAGAATTGAAAGTCTGGAGTCGTAAATAAACTTTTCAAACAAATAAAAATTTTCTTAAACGAAAAAAGCCGAAACTTTCGTTTCGGCTTTTCATCTGTACTGAAGACGGGACTTGAACCCGTACGTCCTAATGGACATTGGATTTTAAGTCCAACGTGTCTACCAATTCCACCACTTCAGCATAATTCGAGAGTGCTATTGCACAATGAATTGGTATATTTTAAGAAAGTTCCAGAGCGAAAGACGGGATTTGAACCCGCGACCCCCACCTTGGCAAGGTGATGCTCTACCCCTGAGCTACTTTCGCAGTTTTTTATGAACGTACAATCTTTCGATTGCGGTTGCAAATTTAAAATATTTCTAGGAATTGCAAAGCCTTTTATCAAAATAAATAAAAATATTTTTAGGCTTGTTTTTTCTTTACCAACATACGCTTTATTTCATTAAGTTTCATAAGTGCTTCAACAGGCGTAAGCGTATCAATATCGGTATGTAAAATTTCGTCTTTAATGTTTTCTAGGAGTGGATCGTCAAGGTTAAAAAAGCTTAACTGTAAATCGTCATTTAAGGTTTTTACTTTATCTGTAAGTTCCTCACTAGAATGCGATTTTTCTAATTTTTCTAAAATTTTATTGGCGCGTCTTAACACTTGCTGTGGCATTCCAGCCATTTTAGCAACATGAATTCCAAAACTATGTGCGCTACCGCCTTCAACAAGTTTTCTTAAAAACAGCACATTGTCTTTTAGTTCTTTTACAGAAACATTAAAGTTTTTTATACGCCCAAACGTATCGCTCATTTCATTAAGCTCATGATAATGGGTAGCAAATAGCGTTTTTGGTTTTGATGGATGTTCGTGCAAATACTCACTTATTGCCCAGGCTATAGAAATACCATCATAGGTACTTGTACCACGACCAATTTCGTCAAGCAATACCAAACTTCTATCTGAAATATTATTTAAAATAGAGGCTGTTTCATTCATTTCTACCATAAAAGTAGACTCGCCCATAGATATATTATCACTAGCGCCAACTCTAGTAAATATTTTATCTACCACTCCTATATTAGCGGCTTTTGCCGGTACAAAACTTCCTATTTGCGCCAATAATACGATTAAGGCAGTTTGACGTAAAATAGCTGATTTACCAGACATATTTGGCCCTGTAATCATGATGATTTGTTGCGATGTTCTATCTAAAAACACATCGTTCGCAATATACGCTTCCCCAAGTGGCAATTGCTTTTCTATTACTGGATGACGCCCGTCTTTAATTTCTAAATCGAAGGAGTCATCTAGTTTAGGATACACATAATTATTGTCTTTTGCCAATTGAGAAAAGCCACATAAGCAATCTAACTGCCCAATTAAATACGCATTGTGCTGTACAGATTTGATGTATTGGTTCATCCAACCTACAAGTTCAGAAAACAACTGCTGTTCAATGGCTAAGATACGTTCTTCGGCACCTAGAATTTTAGCTTCGTATTCTTTGAGTTCTTCAGTAATGTAGCGTTCGGCGTTTACTAAAGTTTGCTTTCTAATCCACTCTTCAGGCACTTTATCTTTATGAGTGTTTCGTACCTCAATATAATACCCAAACACATTGTTAGATGCTATTTTAAGTGATGTGATGCCCGTACGCTCACTCTCACGCTCTAACATATTATCTAAGTAATCTTTTCCAGATTTAGACAAGCCTCTTAAGTCGTCCAATTCCGAAGAAAACCCCGTAGCAATGGTTTGTCCTTTTAATACATTTACAGGAGCTTCTTCATTTAAAGTTGTTTTTATTTTTTCGCGAAGCACCTCGCAGCTTTGTAAATTATCACCAATAATTCTCAGTGATTCGTTTTCAGAATTTGAAGCTAAATTTTTAATAGGCACAATAGCTTCTAACGAGTTTTTAAGTTGAATCACCTCGCGCGGATTTACCTTACCTGTAGCTGTTTTAGAAATTAAACGTTCTAAATCGCCTATATGTTTGATGTGATTTTGAATATGCTGAAGCACCTCATCTTGCTTGGTTAAAAAATCTACAACCTCATGACGTTGCTTAATTTTCTCAACATTTTTAAGAGGTAATGCCAGCCAACGTTTTAATAACCTGCCGCCCATTGGCGAAATGGTTTTATCAATAACGTTTAAAAGCGTAACTGCATTATTATTTGTAGAATTATAAAGTTCTAAATTTCTGATGGTGAATTTATCCATCCACACGTAGTCATCTTTAGCAATACGCGCAATAGATGTAATGTGCTGCAATTTATGATGCTGTGTTTCGCCTAAATAATGTAAAATAGAACCTGATGCAATGATACCTTCATACAAATCTTCAATACCAAACCCTTTTAGTGTTTTTGTATCAAAGTGCTTTGTTAAAGTTTCATAGGCATAATCGGTTTGATACACCCAATCTTCTAAATAAAATGTATGAAAATCGTCGCCAAAAGTTTCATTAAAAAGCGTTCGTTTTTGTTTAGAGACTAATACCTCACTGGGACTAAAGTTTTGGAGTAATTTATCGATATACTCTGCATTGCCTTGAGAAGTTAAAAACTCTCCAGTAGAAATATCTAAAAACGAAATACCAATATATTTTTTATCAAAATACACCGAGCACAAAAAATTGTTGGATTTTGAAACTAAAACCTCATCATTTAATGCTACTCCTGGAGTTACCAACTCTGTAACCCCACGTTTTACAATAGTTTTAGTTTGTTTTGGATCTTCTAATTGATCGCAAATAGCCACACGCTCTCCTGCTTTTACCAATTTTGGTAAATACGTGTTTAAGGAATGGTGCGGAAACCCAGCCAACTCTGTTTCACTTTCGCTACCAGCGCCTCGCTTGGTTAAAATAATACCTAAAATACCTGCAGCTTTTACAGCATCGCTTCCAAAAGTTTCATAAAAATCGCCCACACGAAATAACAATAGCGCATCTGGATACTTTGCTTTTATAGCATTGTACTGTTTCATTAACGGGGTTTCTTTTTTTGCTTTTTTCTTCATGCTTTTAGCATTTCCATGAGGATAAAAATCGTGATGGAAAAGTGGTTTTTAAGTGTTACTTTTGGCAAAGTTGTAGCTTGCAATTTACCATTAATTTCATGTTTTTTGAAGTTGATATTTTAGAAGTTATCTACAATTACGACGAGATTTTAACAATAGTTGTTATTTTGAATAAAGTAACACATTAGAAGAGATTTCTACATTTGCGGAAATAACAAAGACTTCAGTAGTGAGAAAATTAAAAAATAGCGAATTAGAGAGACTAGACGTTGAGGGGTTTAAAACTGCTAAAAAAACACCTATTATCATTATTCTGGATAATATTAGAAGTTTAAATAATATTGGTTCGGTATTTAGAACGAGTGATGCGTTTTTAATTGAAAAAATTTACCTCTGTGGTATTACGGCAACACCGCCACATAAAGATATTCACAAAACAGCATTAGGAAGTACAGATACAGTTGCTTGGGAATATGCAGAAAACACCTTAGATATAGTTGAAAAACTAAAAGCTAAAAACATCAAAGTTTGTGCTATAGAACAAGCTGAAAATGCTACAATGCTTGATAAATTCAATATTGAACCAAACACGACATACGCGTTAGTTTTTGGTAATGAAGTTAAAGGTGTAGCACAAGGTGTTGTAAATGCTTGTGATGTAGTGATTGAAATCCCTCAATTTGGCACAAAGCATTCCTTAAACATCTCAGTAAGTTGCGGCATTGTAGTTTGGGATATTTTTAGTAAAATCTAACATAGATCAGTTGTGATTTTTTTGTTTGATTATATTCATTGGAGCAATTATATGGAAGAAGCTTGAAATTATGTTAAAAGATCCTGACGAAAACTTCATCATGGACTTTTACGAACAAGGCGTTGTCATTATTAACAAGGTTGAAACCATTAAAAATAAGCATTTTAGCTTGTGTTTTTCATATTAAATTGTAACTTCTCACTCATAAAAATGAGTGATTATGTATCAAAAATCAAAAATATTATTTTTAATGATCTTTGGCTTTATAAATGCAAGCCTTAGTGCTCAAAATATTCCTATTGAGTTTCTTAATATGAATATCGATAAAAACCAATCTAAATATTCAAAACCTGTTTTAGAAAATGAGATTGCAGGCGTTAGTACTAAACACGAGATTTTAACTAATAGTCTCAAAGAACGTGTTACTGTGGATAACTCTTATAAAACCATTTATTTGTTCATAAAAGGCAATGGTGATCTAAGTACAAAAGACAAAACTTATGACATAGTACCTGAAACAATTTTTTTGCCCAACAATGTCAAAGACCTATACTTTAAACCTCAAATAAACGACACTTTACACTATATTAAAATAACGGTTTTACAAACTGAAATAGACAAGACCGATATAAAAACGTTTCCAGAAGACAACATAAATAACATCTATTTTAAAAAATTTACAGATTGTGAATCGTATACTGAGCCTATTAAAAGCCCTCAAACCACAAGTAGAACAATATTGCCTAATAAATTTATTCCTAGAATAGCTATGGGTACAGTAGAAACTGTTGGTCCTGATAAAGTTGGCGCACACGAACATCCAATGTTAGAGCAACTATTTTTAGGACTTACAGATAACCAAACCATGGTGTATGCCGATAGTGCACAAATATATTTTCCAGAATATACAATACTCCACATTCCATTAGGCTCTAGCCATTCTGTATCAGTAAAAGAAAACAATAAAATGTACTATGTTTGGATGGATTTTTTCCGAGATAAAAAAGGAGAAGAGTGGCTAAAAACCCATAAAAAACAGAAATAACTCTAGTGATTAAAAAACCTAAAACACCTTGGCCTACCAAAGATGTGATGCATCAGGTTTATGAAAAACATCTTTGGGGTGGAAAAGACTTTGATTTTTATTCAGGTGAAGGGTCGCATCATCCTGAAATTATAACACCTTACTTAGAAACTGTTAGTGATTTTTTCAAATCGTTCTCTGAACCTTTGGTAGTTTGTGATTTGGGTTGTGGCGATTTTAATATTGGAAAGCATCTTGTAAAATTCACCAAAAACTATATTGCTATTGATATTGTAGACGATCTTATTGAAAGAAATAAAACTCTATTTAAAGCTGATAATTTAGAATTTCAATGTTTAGACATTTCAAAAGATAAGTTGCCTCACGCTGATTGTATCATATTACGCCAGGTATTACAACATTTGTCGAATACTGAAATTAAAAATATCCTTAAAAAACTAAAAGATTATAAATACATTGTTCTAACTGAACATATTCCTTTTGGTGATTTTATTCCGAATAAAGATATTATTTCTGGACAAGGTATACGATTTAAAAAAAATAGTGGTATTGATATTTTAGATAAGCCTTTCAATTTTAAAATAAAAGAAGAAAAACAACTTGGAGAACATACTTTAGAAAACGAAAAAGGATGTATTGTAACAACATTGTATAGAGGTTTTAAATAAAATCATTCTCTACAAATTTCCCCTAAAACCCACAAAAAATCAGCACGATTTTCTACAAAATCTCTATCAGAAATATCAATAATTTTTACTTTAAAATCATTTTGAGATTTTAAAAACTCTAAATAGCCTGCGTTAATTTTTTCTAGATAATCGTCTTCAATATGTTGCTCGTAATCGCGACCGCGCTTCTTTATATTTTCTTGTAGTCTTTGAGTGTTTTGGTATAAATACACATACAATTCTGGCTTTTTTATATCCTTATACATCAACTGGAATAGTTTTCTGTATAAACTAAACTCATCGCCACCAAGTGTGATTTTTGAAAAAATTAGTGATTTGATAACGTAATAATCACTCACAACAAAATCTTTAAACAAATCTAGTTGTGCTAAATCATCAGAAATTTGTTGGTAACGGTCTGCTAAAAATGCCATTTCTAGAGGAAATGCATACCGATTTGCATCTTCATAAAACTTAGGTAAAAATGCATTATCAGCATAACGCTCTAAAATTAATTTTGCATTAAAATCCTGAGCTATTTTTGTAGCTAAACTTGTTTTACCTGCACCAATGTTACCTTCAATAGTTATGTAGTTGTATTTTGAAAAGTCAAATTGCCTGCCTGGGTTTTTTAACCATATTTTAATAGGTTTTAAAACTGAGTTGTCTTCGCATTCATTCAATAAAACAGATACGTCTTTATTTAAGGTTGGATGCTTTGTTTTTGAAGCAATATCATGTAAAGGTTGCAGTACAAATTTGCGTTTTTGCATTTCAGGATGAGGTACCTGTAGTGTTTTTGTATTTATGGTGGCATCATCAACAAAAATAATATCTAGGTCTATTGGTCGTGCTTCATAGCCTTGTGTCTCAGCTCTCGTTCTGCCTAAATTGGTTTCTACATCTAATAATACATCTAGAACAACCTGTGGTGCCAAATAGCTTTCTAACACCAAACAGCAATTTAGAAAATCATCACCTTCAAACCCTATGGCTGGCGATGTGTAAACTTTCGAAATTAGCTTCACATTACCAACTCGTTGGAAAATAGCATCTACTGCAGCTTGCAAGTTTTTGAACTTATCACCTTTGTTACTTCCTAGTGCAATATAAAATGTCATTGGTTTTTCCATCGGGAAAGCAAAATAATAAAAAGTAAACGGATTTGGGTTATCTTTACAGTACCTATTTGTTCACAATTCATGAATTTAAAAGACAAATTACTTGCCCAACGCATTTATTTACTTTTGGGAGGTTTATTCATTACATCACTTGTAGTTTCAAACTTAATTTTCCAGAAGTTTTTTTACTGGTATCCATTGGATATAGCGATTTTTGGTAGTAAACTTTTTGAAATTTCAGTAGGCATTTTACCTTATCCTATTACCTTTTTAATTACCGATTTAATAAGTGAAATTTATGGTGAAAAACGTGCAAATGATGTGGTTGTAGTCGGGATTTTTACATCTATTTTTTCGCTTTTAATTATTTATATCGCTGATATTGTCCCTGCAACACCATGGTCTCCGGTAGATAATGAAACGTTTAAAACTGTGTTTGGAAATTCTACAATTGCTGTATTTGCTAGTATGTTAACATACCTATTTGCACAGTTTGTAGATATCCAAATTTATCATTTCTGGAAACGTCTAACTAAAGGTAAGCATCTATGGCTCAGAAATAATTTCTCTACTTGGTTTTCACAATTTGTAGACACTTTTACCATCGTATTTTTATTGTGTTCTTTTGGTATTATAGATTGGATAAATTTTAAAGGCTTGTTGGTAAGTGGATTTCTTTTTAAAGTTTTTATTGCTATTTTGGATACGCCATTGCTATATTTGGGTGTTTATCTTTTTAGAAAACGATTTAATTTAAAAGTGAATGAAGAGATAGATTTACTCTAGTATTTCAAGTCTTAACAAAATGATAAGCTTTCTTTTTCAACTATTAACACTTTTTCTGCGTATATTCTTTTAATTAGTTTTGTTTTAAAAAAATCCTGTTTAGTTAGTATAACAAATAATCTTTATGAAAAAAGTTTTAAAAATCGTTGGAATAACCATATTAATCATCATTACACTTTTAATAGCCATTCCGTTTGCTTTTCAAGGGCAAATTAAAGACATGGTTAAACGTTTTATAAACGAAAATGTGAATGCTAAAGTAGAATTCAGCGATGTTAACCTAAGTTTTATTAGAAGTTTTCCGCAAGCGCATCTTAGTGTAAACAATTTGGTGATTACTAATTTTGAACCTTTTAAAGATGAAACGTTTGCCACTGCCAAGGACATTTCATTTACCATGAATATTACTGAATTATTTAAGTCTGCTAATGAAGCGCCTTTGGTTGTGAACACGATTAGTATTGACGAGGCACTTTTGACCTTGAAAACTGATAAATTCGGGAATAATAATTATGATATAACCAAAGAAAGAGAAAGCCAAACCATCCCTGAAAGTGATAACAATAATGGATTTGGATTTGATATTGAAGATTACCAAATAAAGAAAAGTGCTTTTACTTATATAGACGAAGGTTCTGATATTTTAATTCAGGTAACAGAATTGAATCATGAAGGGCATGGTACGTTTTCTGCCAAAGCTTCGGAATTAGATACGCAAAGTGAAGCGAATGTGAGTATTTCATTAGATAGCACAAATTATTTAAGTAACAACCCTATTAAGCTTAATGCTTTGATTGGTATAGACCTTCAAAACTCAAAATACACTTTTAAAGAAAATAAAGGGTTTATTAACGATTTGCCTTTAGAATTTAACGGCTATGTGCAACAAGTTGAAAACGGACAAGAAATAGATATATCGTTTGAAAATCCAGAATCTGACTTTAAAAATTTCTTAGCAGTCATTCCTAATGAATATTCAAAAAACATAGAAGGCGTTCAAACCACTGGCGATTTTAAGATAAAAGGCATTGTTAAAGGTTTAAGTTCAGAAGAAACGATACCAAATATAAATGTTGGTATTACATCTAATAATGCGTCCTTTAAATATCCTGATTTACCAAAACGCGTGAGTAATATTACGATTGATACACGTATTAAAAACGAAACCGGAAAAACTGATGACACATATATAGATATTAAAACCCTAAACTTTAAAATTGATGAAGATATGTTTAAGTCGTCCGTTACATTAAAAAATTTAACCAGAAACATGTTGGTTAATGCTAATGTGGATGGTGTTTTGAATTTAGGAAACATTACAAAAGTATACCCTGTAGAGCTAGAAAATACACTCACTGGTATTTTAAAAGGAAAAATAAGTACGTCTTTTGATATGAAAGCTATTGAAACTAATGCTTACGAACGCATTAAAAATAGCGGTTCTGCGAGTATCACAGATTTTGTGTTTTCTTCAAAGGATATTGTAAATCCAATTCATATTTCTGAAGCTAATATGGCTTTTAACCCTGGAAGGGTTTCACTAAATAATTTTAAAGCTAAAACGGGAGATAGTGATTTGAATGCAGTGGGAACCATTAATAACCTATTAGGTTTTCTTTTAAGTGATAATACGTTGAAAGGTAATTTTAATGTGAACTCTACCGTGTTTAAAGTAAGTGATTTTATGTCTGAAGATGAAACTGTTTCTGAAGGTAATAAAACTACTAGCGATTCAGAATCTTTAAAAATCCCATCATTTTTAGATTGTACAATAAATGCCAATGCCCAAACTGTTATTTACGACAATTTGAATCTTAAAAATGTTACGGGAACGCTTTATATAAAAGACCAAAAAGCCTCATTGCAAAATATGACTTCGTCTCTTTTTGATGGAAAATTAGCAATCAATGGCGCAGTATCTACTAAAGAAGAAACACCAGTTTTTGATTTAAAATTGGGGGCTCAAGATTTTGATATCGCTCAGTCTTTTAAAGGCATGGAATTACTTCAGAATTTGGCGCCAATTGTAAAACTATTCCAAGGAAAACTTAATACCACGCTAAGTCTTTCGGGGTCTTTAGATAAAGAATTTTCTCCTGTATTAAATTCGGTTTCTGGTGATGCACTAGCAGAATTATTAACTACTAAAATTAATACTCAAGACGGGTTGTTAAGTAAACTAGAAGGCTCTTTAAGTTTTATTGAATTTGACAAGTTAAATTTAAAAGATGTGAAAACGAAACTAGATTTTGCTGATGGAAAAGTTGCCGTTAAACCTTTTGATTTAAAGTATAAGGATATTGCTATTGAAGTGTCTGGAGCGCATGGTTTTGATAAAACACTTAACTATAATGCTGTGTTTAATGTCCCTGCAAAATACTTGGGGAGTGAAGTAAATCGATTGATTGGTAAAATAAATGATACTGAAGTGAATAATATAACGATTCCAGTAACTGCTAATATTTCTGGGGTTTTTACAAATCCTACTGTTAAAACAGACTTGACTAGTGGTGTTAAAAGCTTAACCAATCAGCTTATTGAAATTCAAAAACAAAAGTTGTTAAGTCAAGGAAAGGATAAGGTTAAAGATTTAATTGGCGACGTTATTGGTGGTAATAAGACAAAAACTGACTCTATAAAAAAAGAGCAGAACAATTCGGTTACCGATGTGCTTACTGATATTTTAAGATCTAAAAAACCACAAGACTCTACTGCAGCTGATACTACAAAATCTACAACTAAAGTAATTAAAAATGTTCTGGGTGGTTTGTTAGGAAGCAAGAAAAACGAAAATGATTCTATAGATTAATTTTAATTATTTTTAGATAATAAGTTAATTGTAAGAGGTTAGCGTTGCCTAGGTGTACATTATAAAACAAAGAATAAAAAAGCTATAACGAAAATTTGACAGTAACCCTAACCAAGTATTAAATATTTGTAGCTGCTTCTGCACAACGCTCACCATCCATAGCTGCGGAAACAATACCTCCGGCATAACCGCCACCTTCACCACAGGGAAATAAATTATTGATTTGAGGGTGCTGTAATTGCTCATTTCTTGGAATAGAAACTGGTGATGAGGTTCTAGATTCTACACCAACTATATTAGCTTCTTCTGTATAATAGCCTTTCATTTTTCTTCCAAAAGCCTCAAAGCCTTTTCTGAGCCTGCCACCAATAAATTTTGGTAATAAAGAGTGTAGTGGTGCAGATTTTAAACCTGGTTGATAGGAGGTGCTATTTAATTTGGGCGATAATTTGCCATCAACAAAATCCGTTAATCTTTGTGCAGGAGCTACTTGACTTCTACCACCAGCTGTAAATGCTAAACGCTCTAAATTTTTTTGATATTCTAAGCCTTTTAAGGCGGCAAATTTTTCGTATTTTGGTAAATCGGTATCTGCATTAATCTCTACAACAATACCTGAATTGGCATATAAATTATTTCGCTTTGATGGAGACATGCCATTTACCACAACCTCACCATTAGCAGTTGCAGCGGGTACAATAAAGCCACCAGGACACATGCAAAAGGAATACACTCCACGGTCTTTTACTTGATGTACTAAACTGTAAGATGCGGCAGGAAGTAATTCATGACGATTGCCAGAACAATGATACTGAATGGAATCAATTATATGTTGCGGATGTTCTACACGAACTCCCATTGCAAATGATTTTGCTTCTAAAGCAATGGTTTTTTTATTTAATAGATAAAAGATGTCTCTGGCTGAATGACCTGTGGCTAGAATGACTTTTTTAACAGGAATTTCGTTATTATCATTTAATTGTATGGCTGTTATTTTTTGATCTTTTAAAACGAAATTTGTAACACGAGTTTCAAAATGAATTTCACCACCATATTTAAGAATGGTTTCTCGTATATTCTGAACCACTTTTGGAAGTTTATTGGTGCCAATGTGCGGATGTGCATCAATTAAAATTTGCTCGGTGGCACCATGATAAACTAAGTTTTCAAAAATACGTCGTACATCACCACGCTTTAAGCTTCTGGTGTATAGTTTGCCATCGCTATATGTTCCTGCTCCACCTTCACCAAAACAATAATTGGAATCTTCATTTACAAAATGGTCTTGGTTTATGGCTCTTAAATCTCTACGACGATCTTGAACATTTTTACCGCGCTCTAAAACAATGGGTTTAAAACCCAATTCAATACACCTTAGAGCTGCGTACATGCCTGCAGGACCAAAACCTATAATATGAATGGGTTTAGCTTTAGATATGTTTTTATACTCAAAAATATATTCTGAGTTTTCTGGAACAGGCTCTTTAATATATACCGCTACTTTGTAATTTAAAATAATTTTAGGTTTCCTAGCATCAATAGACTTTCTCAGGACTTTTACGCCTGAAATATCTTTTCTGTCAATATCTAGTTTAATGGCAGATTTTAAAACTAAAATATTAGGTTGCTCTTCCTCTTTAAGGGTAATACGAAGTTGTATTTCTTTTAGCATTTGATAGAATCAATTGAAACTATTTTCGTTCATAAGTCAAAAACGAAAATTCATAGTCATGATTACCGTCTTTTTTATGAAACACATTTGCAGTTTCTTTCCAAACCGAATTATCTACTTCAGGAAAAAAGGTATCTGCATCAAAATCATGATGCACACGTGTTAATTCAATTTTATCTGCAATAGTCATAGCTTGTTTGTAAATCTGACCACCACCAATAATAAATGGCTGCGAATCACTTTTTGAAGCGTCAATAGCATCTTCCAAACTATGTACAATTATAACACCCTCAGGTGCTTTGTAGTCTTTCTGTCTTGTAATAACAACATGTGTTCTGTTGGGTAAAGGCTTTGGGAAACTCTCGAAAGTTTTACGCCCCATGATAATATGATGTCCGTTAGTAAGCGATTTAAAACGTTTTAGATCATCACTTAAATGCCAAATGAGCTTATTTCCCAAACCAATAGCATTATTCTCTGCAGCAGCAACTATAATGGTAAGTTCAGGTTTTTGTTTTTTAGTTTTTTTATTTGATTCTGAATACACTTCGCTTTGCGCTATAAGTTTTTCTTCTTTGATGAAGTCTCCTTTAAGTTTATCAATACGCTGTTGCTGTTTAGCAACCAATTTATCAAGTTGTTGTTTTTCCCAAGTTTTCCCCATAAACTTATTTGTAATAAAAACATTAAAAAGATGGTATGCAAACAGGAACAACCATATAAGGATGGCAAATACGAACCAATCTATTCCAAAAAGTTTAAAATCCTTACCAATACCAAGTACAGTATTTGCCAGAATTAAAAAAATAGCACCAATTAAAAAAATTACAAAATGTACATATAAACGTTTTTTTTGTTTAATGCGTCTTTGGGCATTTTCTATAAGCTCCAATTGGTCTTTATCTATTTGTGGTATAGGTTTCTTTTTTCCAAACATATAAATGAAATAATAAGTGTAAAGTTAAAGCTTTTTAGCAAGACTAAAACATCAAATTGAAAGTGCTAAAATAAAAATATAAGCAAAATCAATTTTGTTTTAAAAAGCGCTGATAATCAGGTAAAAACAGTAGTTTTAGATTGTTAATCTAGTAAATTTTTTGCTAAAATTTTGCCTACTTTAACTTTTTGTAGAATTCAAATTATCAAATTGATAATTTTTTAAAAGTAAAGAGTACTAGATGGTTACGGGTTATAAATAGTTTATAAATTTGTACCGATAATAAAAGAAAAAAACAAATTAAATCATATAATTATGGCTATTAAAAAACAATTTTTAAAAAGTAAACCAGTTTGTAAAGTAACTTTTTCTTTACCAGCTGAAGATGCAAAGAAAGTATCTGTTGTTGGTTCTTTCAACGATTGGAATGCTAAAAAAGCGCCGCTTAAAAAATTAAAGAATGGTACCTTTAAAGGGACTGTTGATTTAGAAGCTGGAAGCTCTTACGAATTTAAATACATTGTAGACGGTGTTTACGTTAACGATGATGCTGCCGATGCTTATGCATGGAATGATTTTGCTGGTGCGGAAAACAGTGTTGTAAATGTTTAATTATTAGTTTTAAAATAACACAAAAGCACCTCATTAGAGGTGCTTTTGTGTTATTTGTATATGTTTTTGTTGGCTTTCATAGCTTCAAAAAGGATAACACTGTTATTCCTAGTGTGTGCTATTTGATGAAGGTTTTTTAATGGCTTTTTTAGATGTTTCTGTTTAAACTTTATTACGATTAGTTTACAGTAAAGTTAGCAAATAATTACTGATACAGAAAGTGAAAGTCCGCGAGAGCTTTAGCATGTAGGCAAAAAACCAGCAATACAGTTTATACCTCATTGTGCGCTGGCTTTTTATCTATTAGTTCTAAAGTTTCTTTTACAAAATCCGTTTTTCCAAGTACGTAAGAACCTCTATCATTTTTAAATTTAGAAGCTAACTCAATCTTTAAATCTTCGTATTCTTTTGCTCGTTTTTTATTCTTATTTAAATAATTTTTAAATTCTATCTGTCTCCACATTACGTTATCTTTTGGACACATATGAATATGGAAAATTTGTTCTTTCTTTCCTTCTAGGTTGTAGCCTTTGCCAAAGTTTGAATATGCTTCAATATTTTCTCTTGCCGGAATTACAAAGTGAGTGTAACCTAATTCGGAGAATTTTTCAATTAGATTTTCGTCAAATAGTTTTTCTTTCGGTATTTCTATCATTAAATCTATATATGGTTTTGATTTAATACCTGTAATAGATGAACTACCAAAATGCTCTACCCGTAATATTATTTCATCCCCTAATTTTTGAATTATTCGTTTTTTTTCTTTTTCGTAAATATTTTTCCATTCAGTATTATGGTCAACTAACTCAATTGGAAAAAGAGTATTCCAATCTTCTTTAGTTAAATCATATAAAGTTTTTTTCATTCAATTTCGTTTTTTTTGCATTGCGAACAATGCAAAGATAAGTTCTCATTTCAATTTAACTTATCGATTGTTAAATGAAGTTAGCTGAGATTTTTTTACAAAGTCAATTTTAAAAACACTTGATTATTGTGAAACCCTAAATAGCCACAACTCCTTTAATATGTGGATGCGGATTATAATCTACCAACGTAAAGTCTTCAAAACCGAAATCAAAAATATCTTTAATTTCTGGGTTTAGAATCATTTTTGGTAACGGACGAATATCTCTTGAAAGTTGTAATTCTAATTGCTCATAGTGGTTGCTGTAGATGTGTGCATCACCAAAAGTATGGATGAATTCTCCAGCTTCATAACCACATACTTGCGCCATCATCATGGTAAATAAGGCATAGGATGCGATATTAAAAGGAACGCCTAAAAAAATATCTGCACTTCTTTGATAGAGTTGGCAAGATAATTTACCATTGGCTACATAAAATTGAAAAAATGCATGACAAGGTGGTAGAGCTGCCTTACCATTTGCTACGTTTTCACTAAAACTTTTAGAAGTGTCTGGTAACACCGAAGGATTCCAAGCAGATACTAACATTCTCCTACTATTAGGGTTGTTTTTTAGTGCGTGAATAACTTCTTTTATTTGGTCAATTTCGTCATTATTCCAGTTGCGCCATTGATGCCCGTAGACAGGACCTAAATCGCCATTTTCATCTGCCCATTCATTCCAAATACGCACACCATTTTCTGTAAGATATTTAGTGTTTGTATCGCCTTTTAAAAACCAAAGTAATTCATATATAATAGATTTTAAATGAAGCTTTTTGGTAGTTACCATAGGAAAACCTTCACTTAAATCGAAACGCATTTGGTAACCAAAAACACTTTTAGTTCCAGTACCAGTTCGGTCTCCTTTTTCATTTCCGTTTTCTAAAACATGTTTTACTAGGTCGTGATATTGTTTCATAACATTCCCCATGAAAATGGGGATCTTTTTTTAATTAAACTTGGATTTTTAAAAGCAACGTAAAAATAAAAAATAGGTCGAAATGAAAAACTTTACCTATCAATATATTATAAGAAAGTTATTAACGAAATTTTCTGTTTTGTGATTAAACAACTAATCTTTACTAATTTGTTTTTACCCAATAATCATTCCAGCTATATTAGCCGAAATTAAAGATGCAATTGTGCCACCAATAAGTGCTTTCATTCCAAACTTAGAAAGTGTTTTTCGTTGCCCTGGTGCTAGAGAACCAATACCGCCTATTTGGATGCCAATGGAAGCAAAATTCGCAAAACCACAGAGCATATAGGTGGCCATAATTATAGACTTTTCGTAGCTAAGGTGAATCGCGCTTGAAACATCTTTTAAATCTCTAAGTTGGATATAACCTATAAATTCGCTTGCGGCTAATTTTATTCCAAGCAGCTGCCCCATTAAAGCCATATCCTCTGAAGCTACACCAATAAGCCACATGAGTGGAGCAAAAATATATCCTAGTATAAGTTCTAGAGATAAACTTTCGTAAGTTGTGTTAGATGCGATCCATCCATTTAACGAAGTTATGTCGCCAACCCAACCTAAAATACCATTAAACATGGCAATAAAAGCTACAAATACTAAAAGCATCGCTCCAACATTTACGGCAAGTTTTAAGCCTTCAGTAGTACCGTTTGCTATAGCATCTAAGAAATTTGAACCTATTTTTTCTTGTGATACAGAAACATCTGTATTAACATTTTCTGTTTGTGGGTATAATATTTTAGAAATTACAATGGCACCAGGTGCAGCCATTACTGATGCAGCTAATAAATGCTTTGCATAAAATAATCGTAGCGTTGGGTCATCACCTCCAAGAAACCCAATGTAAGCTGCTAATACAGCGCCAGCAACGGTTGCCATACCGCCAATCATGACCAATAGCATCTCAGATTTATTCATTTTTTCTAAATAAGCCTTAATTAAAAGGGGGGCTTCCGTTTGTCCTAAAAATATATTTCCTGCAACGCTTAAACTTTCAGCACCAGAAATTTTTAAAGCCTTAGAAAGTAACCATGCCATTGCTTTTACTACTTTTTGAATAATTCCTAAATAAAAAAGGACTGAGGTTAAAGCAGAAAAGAATATAATAGTAGGTAATACTTGAAAAGCGAAAATAAATCCAAAAGTGTCCATGTCTACAACTAAACCTTCAAACAAAAATTTGCTTCCAGCTCTTGTGAAATCTAAAACACTTACAAATAAACTGCCAATAAATTCAAAAATAGTTTTTATAAACTCAACTTTTAAAACACCTATGGCTATTAAAAGTTGAAAAGCTAATCCAATACCAACAATTTTCCAATCTATGGCTTTTCTGTTACTACTAAAAACAAAGGCAATAAAGATTAATGAAACCATGCCTAAAGCACCTCGCCATAGACTTTTAATAGAAAAACCTTGACTTGGAATAATAGTGTTTTTTGTTTTTTCTGAAGTAGAAGTTGAGGAGGTATTTTTTATTTCAGTATCCGAGAAATTTATTTGAGTTGAATCGATTAAAATAGTTTCTGTTTGTGAAACAAGCTCAACGACTTCAGACGGGTCTGTTTTGTCTAAATCTTGCGCTGTAATGGTTGGAGAAAAACATAAGAAGATGGCAAGAATGAGCAAAAACAGCTTTTTCATAATCTTAAATATGGTTATTCTCGTTTTGAGATTTCATCACGGATATGAGCTGCTTTTTCATAATCTTCGTTAGTAACGGCTTCTTCAAGTAATGTTTGGAGCTCTTCTAAAGTTTTACCTTTGAAATTTTCACGAGTTTCAGTGGGTTCTAATTCATTGGCAACCAATTCGTCCATTAAAATACTATCTTGAGTTTCATCGTCTTCATCTTCCTTTTTTGGATTTACTTTTAAATAAATACCTGCTTTATCAAGAATGTTTTTATAAGTAAATATTGGCGCTTGAAAACGTAGCGCTAAAGCAATAGCATCACTTGTTCGTGCATCAATAATTTCTTCAATTTTATCGCGTTCGCAAATTAAACTAGAATAAAAAACGCCATCAACAAGTTTATGAATGATTACTTGTTTAACTACAATATCAAATCGGTCTGCAAAGTTTTTGAATAAATCGTGAGTTAATGGTCTTGGAGGGCTAATTTCTTTTTCTAAAGCAATAGCAATAGATTGGGCTTCAAAAGCACCAATAACTATTGGGAGTTTTCGATCTCCATCAACTTCATTTAAAATTAAGGCATAAGCGCCATTCTGTGTTTGGCTATAAGAAATGCCTTTTATATTTAATCTTACTAAACTCATAATTTAAAAAACGCAAAGAACTGCTTAAATTAGAACTTTACCAACTGCACAAGGCATATTTAAGTCAAAATGCTAATTTAAGCAGTTCTGTAGTACTAAACAATTTATAAATATAAATTATTGTTGTGCTTTAAATGCTTTTAATTTTTCGATAAGTTCTGGAACTACTTGAAATGCATCGCCAACAACACCATAGTCGGCAGCCTTAAAGAAAGGTGCTTCAGGGTCTGTATTTATTACAACTTTTACTTTTGAAGCATTAATTCCAGCTAAATGCTGAATAGCACCAGAAATCCCGATGGCTATATATAAGTTTGCGGCTACAGGTTTTCCTGTTTGTCCAACGTGTTCTCCATGTGGTCTCCAACCTAAGTCAGAAACAGGTTTTGAACACGCGGTAGCAGCACCTAAAACATCAGCAAGTTCTTCAATCATTCCCCAGTTTTCAGGTCCTTTTAATCCACGACCAGCAGAAACTACAATTTCAGCATCAGCAATAGTAACTTTATCGGTTGCTTTATCAACAGATTCAACAGTAACACCTAACTCTGGAATTGAAGGAGAGAAGTCTTCCGCAGAAGCGCTACCATTTTGTTCAACCAAACCAAACGCATTGTTAGAGACACCAACAATTTTTACATCGGTATTAATTTGAGTAGTTTCAAAAGCTTTATTTGTAAAAGCAGTACGTTTTACTGTAAAAGGGCTCGTGTTTAATGGCGCCTCAACAACATTTGAAGCATAACCAGCATTTAATCCAACTGCCAATAAAGGAGCTAGATACTTACTGTCTGCTGTAGAACTTACTACAACAACCTGTGCGCTTTCATTCTCTGCTGCTTGTTTAATAACAGATGCGAATGCATTTGCATTAAAACTATCTAATTGAGAATTTGAAATAGTTAAAACTTTATCTACTCCATAATTTCCTAATGCAGAAACATCATTTGCATTAATAGCAACTGCTATAACTGTTGTTCCTAATTGATTAGCAACTGCTTTGGCGTAAGAAGCTACTTCAAAAGCTGCTTTTTTAAAAGCACCTTGTTCTGATTCTGTATATACTAAAACTGACATATGTATCTATTTTAAATCACCTTGGCTTCATTATGAAGCAAGCTTACTAATTCATCTATATTATCTGCAGAAACTAATGTAACTGCTCCTTTAGGCGTTGGTTTTTCAAATGAAACCGAAGTTGTTTCGGCACTAACATCAACAGGATCAACAACATTTAATGGTTTTTTACGTGCCATCATAATCCCTCTCATATTTGGAATACGTAAATCGCTCTCTTCAACTAAGCCTTTTTGTCCACCAATAACTAACGGAAGCGATGTTTCAACAGTTTCTTTACCACCATCAATTTCTCTGGTAGCTTTTGCAGATGTACCATCAACCTCAAGTTCAATACAATTATTTACAAAATTAGCATCAATTAAACCAGCTACCATGCCTGGTACCATGCCACCATTATAGTCTATAGATTCTCTACCAGCAATTACCAAATCGTAACCACCATTGTTAACAACGTTCGCTAATTGTTTAGCTACTGAAAATCCATCAGTAGCAGGCGTGTTTATTCTAATGGCTTCATCTGCACCAATTGCCAAAGCCTTGCGTAAAGTAGGTTCTGTTTCTGAGCCACCAACATTTACTACAGTAACTTGAGCACCTTGCTTTTCTTTAAACCACATAGCACGGGTTAAACCAAATTCATCATTTGGATTAATAACAAATTGAACACCATTGGTATCAAATTTAGTGTTATTATCACTAAAATTAATTTTTGAAGTGGTGTCTGGTACGTGACTTATACACACTAATATTTTCATAATTTTTATGTATTAAAATGTCTTATTTTTTGAATTTACGAAGTTAAATATTTTATTCTGAATATTTACTATGCATGCATAGTAAATTTAAAAAATTCTTTAATTTTATTGCTTTTATCGCTGATTAAGGGTTGGGTTTAAAAGTGTTTTCTCAATTTTAAATCGTTTTGTGAATGGTAAGAATTATGAATGTTTATCTGTGCATTTATGAATTTATTTAAAAATCGTTAAAAGATTAGTGTAATTTTTACATGATTAGAAATAACTTTTTATCAAAAGTGTTGTGAAATATTCCTATTTTTGCAACTCGATTTAAAATAAATTTTAATGAAGACAATTCAATTTAGAGAAGCTATTTGCGAAGCAATGAGCGAGGAAATGCGCAGAGACGAAAGCGTTTACTTAATGGGGGAAGAAGTAGCTGAATATAATGGTGCATACAAAGCATCCAAAGGCATGTTAGATGAATTTGGTGAAAAACGTGTTATTGATACACCAATTGCTGAACTTGGTTTTGCAGGTATAGCTATTGGTTCTACGATGACGGGAAACAGACCAATTGTAGAATACATGACTTTTAATTTCTCTTTAGTTGGGATTGATCAAATTATAAATAATGCTGCAAAAATCAGACAAATGTCTGGAGGGCAGTTTAAATGTCCGATTGTTTTTCGTGGTCCTACAGCTTCTGCTGGTCAATTAGGAGCAACTCACTCGCAGGCATTTGAGAATTGGTTTGCTAATACACCCGGATTAAAAGTTGTTGTGCCATCAAACCCTTATGACGCTAAAGGATTATTGAAAGCTGCAATTCGTGATGATGATCCAGTTATTTTTATGGAAAGTGAGCAAATGTATGGAGATAAAGGTGAGGTTCCTGAAGGGGAGTATGTTTTACCGATAGGCGTTGCTGATATTAAACGTGAAGGAACTGATGTAACAATTGTATCTTTTGGTAAAATTATAAAAGAAGCTTACAAAGCTGCTGATGAATTAGAGAAAGAAGGTATTTCTTGTGAAATTATAGATTTACGTACGGTTCGTCCAATGGATAGAAAAGCCATTCTTGAGTCTGTTAAAAAAACAAATAGATTAGTAGTTTTAGAAGAAGCATGGCCTTTTGGGAATGTTGCTACTGAGATTACTTACCTAGTACAATCTGAGGCTTTTGATTATTTAGATGCTCCAGTTGTAAAAATTAATACTGCTGATACTCCAGCTCCATATTCTCCTGTTTTATTGAAAGAATGGTTACCTGATTATGAAGATGTGATCAAAGCAGTTAAAAAAGTGATGTATAAATAAATCGTATTTTTTTACGTTATAGAAGCTTCATTAGCATAGTTGTTGATGAAGTTTTTTTTTATTATGAATATAAGATTAATAGTTACCCTTTTTTTTCTCGGAATTTGTTCCGCATTTGCCCAAACCAAAGTAAGTGGCTTTGTGTTTGATGAGCTTAATGAACCTGTGCCTTTTGCAAATGTAATTTTTCAAGGCTCTACAGAAGGTACTATTACTAATGAAAACGGAAAGTTTTATTTAGAATCAGATGAAACTTGGAGTAGTATTACCGTATCTTTTATTGGTTATGAAACTTTAGTTATTCCATTAGACAAGAAAGTTAACTACAATTTAAAATTTATACTCAAAGAAGAAGCTGCGCAGTTAGATGCTGTGTTAGTAGTTTCTGGAAAACAGCCAAAAAAGAATAATCCTGCCATAGATTTACTTCGAAAAATTTGGGCAAACAAACGTAGTAATGGTTTAAAACAATTCAATCAATATGAATATGATAAATATGAAAAAGTTGAGTTTGATTTAAATACCATTGATAGTGCTTTGATAAAAAGTAAACTATTTAAAGGTATGGAGTTTGTTTTTGAAGAAGTGGATACTTCCAATGTTACCGGAAAAACGTACTTGCCAATTTTTATTAACGAAGCAGTTTCTAAGGTTTATGGTAATAATGTTATCAATAAAAAGAAAGAGGAATTATTAGGAAATAAAAATTCAGGCTTTAGCGATAATCAAGTGATTATTGACTTTGTTGACGATTTATATTCAGACTTTAGTGTATATGATAACTACATGAAGTTTTTCGATAAGAGCTTTGTTAGTCCATTATCTAAAACAGGAATTAGCACTTACAATTATGTGTTGTCAGATAGTGCTTTTGTTGATAATAAGTGGTGTTATAATATTATTTACTATCCAAGGCGTAAAAATGAATTGACTTTTAAAGGCGACTTTTGGGTAGCAGATACCACTTATGCAATTAAGGAAATTAATCTTCAAGCTTCAAAAAGCGCCAATATAAATTGGGTAAAAGAAATTTATATCGAGCAGGAGTTTGAAGTGTTGAATGACTCACTGTTTTTGGTAACTAGAGATTATATGTTATCAGACTTTGCATTTAATAAAAAAGAAAAGTCGCGAGGTGTTTATGGAAAACGCACCACGTTATATAATAATTATAAATTTAATGTAAAGAAGGATGAGAAGTTTTACGAAACAGAAGTCTATAATTACGATAAAGATGTTTACGATAGAGACGATGAATTTTGGGCTAACAATCGTTTAGAGCAATTAAATAAAGACGAACAAGGTGTCTATAAAATGTTAGATACTCTTAAAACCGTAAAAAAGTTTAAGCGTTTATATAACCTAGGAAGTATTTTGGCTTCGGGTTATATTGAATTTAATTCGTTACCGTTAGATTATGGCCCCATTTTTTCAACCTTTGGATTTAATGAGGTTGAAGGTTTGCGTTTGCGTACTGGTGGACGAACCTATTTTGGTAGAAATGACTTGTGGCGTTTAGAAGGTTTTTTAGCTTACGGATTTAAAGACGATAAATTTAAATACGGTATTTCTGGAAAGTGGCTCCTAGATAAAAAGAGTCGATTAATTATTTCTGGAGGTAATAGGCGTGATGTAGAGCAAATAGGTGCAAGTTTAACAACAAGTACAGATGTTTTAGGTAGAAGCTTAGCGTCTTCAGCGGTTGTTGGTACTGGTGCTAATGATAAATTAACCAATATAAATTTAACGAGTTTATCCATTGAAGCAGAGCCTTGGCGCAATGTAATTTTTAGGTTAGGAGGAAACTATAGAACTTTAGAATCTGCATCACCAACTTTTAGTTTGGATTATAACACGCCAACAGGAATTGCATCAGAAATTAAGCAGTTTGAGACTAGTTTATCTGCGTCCTATTTCCCAGGAAGAAAAATGACAGGTTTTGGTGTAGAACGAAAAATAGCTAATGATGATTTTGCTCGTATATTTGCTCAAGTAACTCGAGGCGATAAAACTATTTTTAATAGCGATTTTGACTATACAAAGGTTCAGCTTTCTTACACGCAACCATGGCAAATTGGTGCTTTTGGACGTTTGTTTACTACATTTGAAGCTGGTAAAACTTTTGGAGAAGTACCTCTAGGTTTATTAAGTGTTATCCCAGGAAATCAAACCTACTTTTCTATTTATAATACTTTTTCTCAACTCGATTTTTATGAGTTTGTGTCTGATACGTATGCATCATTTCATTTTGAGCATAATTTTAACGGACGTTTATTTTCTAGAATTCCATTTTTACGGAAGTTTAATCTTCGTGAAATTGTAAGTGTACGTGGTGTTATAGCTGATATTTCAGCTGAAAATGTAGCCTTAAACAATGTTCCGAGTAACCCAAATAACCTTCAATTAGTGGCGCCTTCTCAAGAGCCTTATTATGAGTATAGTTTAGGTATTGGTAATATCTTTAAAGTGTTCAGAATTGATTTTAATTTTAGGGGAAATTATAAAGATCGGGAGGCGTACCCTGATGCTAGAAAGTTTGGTGTTACGGGGAGTTTTGGGTTTTATTTTTAGGGAGTTCGTTAAACGTTT
Organism: uncultured Algibacter sp.; assembly: GCF_947490405.1. Lineage (GTDB taxonomy): Bacteria > Bacteroidota > Bacteroidia > Flavobacteriales > Flavobacteriaceae > Algibacter_B. The sequence continues at coordinate 628,817 of NZ_CANLGU010000002.1, forward strand.
TTGTGTATGAGTTTAGTTGCGTGTTTAAGTGACTAATTTTCCAAATATTGACTTACTTCTAGTATTTTTTTTATACATCTTTGTTATAATGCTTTTTTACTTTCCATTTGTTCGATATTTCTCTAAGTTAATTTTTGTTAAGTTGCACTCATTTTTGAAATATTCATGATAAGTAAATTTTGTTTACATTATCCTATGATTAACACCGCTCCAGCCATTTAAATCTGTTTTTGAAATAAAATTTCAGTTCAAGAACTGTAACTGCTTCTATAAATATGTGTTTTGGTTCGTTGAACTTTAGAAATTTCATAATACTAAAATATCACTGTAGATTGTTTGTTTTATACCTATTGTGTAATAACTTTATGAATTGATTAAAGGTGGATGCTTTTTTCTCATTATCTTTAAATATTATTGCTTTTTCACAATACTTATAGACATTATCCCAGTCCTTTAGCATAAAATAAGCATAAATAATGTTCATATAAATACCGCCTACATTCTTTATATTAATCTTTGCCTTTTTGGATTTATCGTTATATTCTTCGGTCACTTTTAACCAAGTTTTTATACAATCATTAAGAACTTGTTTACCATTATCATCAGTTATGAATTCTTTTTTTGAAGTTACATCTTTAAAACGTTCAAAAGTTTTTTCTAAATTGGAATAGTCATACTTTTTTCCTTTACCTATTTCAATAGGTAATTTCTTTGTGAATTTTTGAAACGCAAATTTACTTTTAAAACTCTTATTCAAAGTATTTATTCGCAAACCAAAGGCTCGCTTATACATTTCTAGCCCAGTCTTATCCTTGGTTGCTAAAACAGCAAGAACTTCTTGTTTGGATTCATATCCTTGTGTAGATAAAAATTCTTTTTTTTCATGGTTTTCCTCTGAAAATAAAATTTTATTATTTCTAAGGTCTTTAACATAAGTAGTAGAATTCAAAATGTACGTTTTATCTGCGTAATAAAGCGTAGTATCGTATTCAGTCCCATCTTTCCTTTTTAATTTAGATTTTTGTGAAACAAACTCTATTTTATCAGTTAAAGAGTTTAATGCCATAGAAATAAGAATATCTGCTTCTTTTTCAGTATTTACTCTTGTTAAACCCCTTATCGTTAGAGATTCTTTAGGGTGCAATAACTCAGCTTCTTTCTTAAAAAAGCTAGGTTTGCAGCTAAATTTTATAAAATACTTAGTTAGATCCTTAGGAAGTGGTTCTGATGGTGGCATGACATATTTTACTATCACTGTCTTGGTCTTACTTTTTTGAGCAGAAATGGTATGTTGAAAACTAAGCGTCAAACACAGGATGCAAAGTAGAGGTTTTAAGATTTTCATTTGATTTATTTTTTAATTGTTTTATGAAATCATTATAGTTGAGTTCCTAAAGGGAAATATCCGATGTTAAACGAAGTTAGCTGAAAATTTTTACAAAGTCAAGTTTTGATAATAAAAAAGACCACTCGTAAAAGCGGTCTTTTTTTTTATGTGGCTAGGTTTTAAATTTTACAATTCAAAAGCTGTTTTAACTTTATCAACATAGTCTAATTTTTCCCATGTAAATAGCTCTACATCTAATGTTTTACTATCTCCATTAGGTTGAGAAAAAGTTTTAGTTACTGTTTCGTTTTTTCGTCCCATATGGCCATAAGCAGCCGTTTCGCTATACATTGGCGAACGTAATTTTAAACGTTCTTCAATAGCAAATGGGCGCATATCAAAAATTTCAGATACTTTTTCGGCAATTTCACCATCGGTCATGTTAAAAGCACATGTGCCGTAAGTGTCAACAAAAATCCCCATGGGTTCAACTACACCAATAGCATAACTCACTTGTACTAAAATTTCATCAGCAACACCAGCAGCTACTAAATTTTTAGCAATATGTCTTGTAGCATAAGCAGCACTTCTGTCTACTTTACTTGGGTCTTTTCCAGAAAAAGCACCACCACCATGCGCGCCTTTACCGCCATAGGTATCTACAATTATTTTTCGTCCTGTTAATCCAGTATCTCCATGAGGGCCTCCAATTACAAATTTCCCAGTTGGATTAATGTGATATGTAATATCGTTATTAAATAATTTTTGAGCTGATTCAGGAAGCTTAGTTATAACTCTAGGAATTAAAATCTCAACAATATCTTTTCTGATTTTTGCAAGCATAGTATCATCATCAGCAAAATCATCGTGTTGTGTAGAAACCACAATGGCATCAATACGTTGCGGAACATTATCATCGCTGTACTCTATAGTAACTTGACTTTTAGAATCTGGTCTTAAGTAAGGAATATCTTTATTTTCTCGTCGTAATTCAGCAAGTTCTATTAAAATTCTATGCGATAAATCTAAGGCTAAAGGCATAAAATTTTCAGTTTCATTTGTGGCGTAACCAAACATCATGCCTTGGTCTCCTGCACCTTGCTCTTCTTTACTACCTCTATCAACCCCTTGATTAATTTCTTCGGACTGCTCATGTATTGCAGAAAGCACACCACAAGAATTACCATCAAACATATATTCGCCTTTAGTATACCCTATTTTGTTGATAGTGTCTCGCGCTATTTTTTGGACATCTAAATATGTTTTGGATTTTACCTCGCCAGCAAGAACAACCTGTCCGGTGGTTACTAAAGTTTCACAAGCTACTTTAGAATCTACATCAAAAGCCAAAAAATTATCAATTAAAGCATCACTAATCTGATCAGCAACTTTGTCCGGGTGTCCTTCAGAAACACTTTCTGAAGTAAATAAATAAGCCATTTTTTTTATTTTTCGGGGCAAGATTTGACAGTAACGTCGAAGGAGTTTTCACTGCCTTTAGCATTTTTATTTTATACTTTTTTGTTATGTATAAAGAGGTTGCAATCAGTCAAATCTTTCCTCTTATTATTTGATTTGGCAAAAGTAAAAAAATAAAAGAATATGTACATGGATTTTTCTTTTTTTCAATATTAAGTTGGTTAATTAGTTTTAATTTAGAATATTTGTTGAGTAAATGAAAAAACAATTTTTAAATAGTATCTCTGTCATTGTCAGTGTGATTATTTCACAAGGAAAAGGGTAGGTGTATTTAAACTAATATAGATTTTTAAAGCCTTCCTTAAAACGGAAGGTTTTTTTATGGACTATTTTTTCATTTTTGAACATCATAAAAAAACGAATCTAAATACTTGAAAATAAGTTGTTTATATTGATATTTATAGCTATGAATTTAACCAAAAAAAAGAAACATTTATTCGTATAAGAAGCTAATAAATTAATTTCGATGACTTGTTTGAAGTAAAATGAGGAATTTTTGTTAAAAACCTTAAATTATTTAGAATCACAAATCAAAAAGGGAAAAGCACAAAGTTATCTACAATAAAAATGAAAGAAATTAATAAACATAGTAAAAGGCTAACGCAAGATGAATCTCAGCCAGCTTCACAGGCCATGCTTTATGCAGCAGGTTTAACGGATGAAGACATGAATAAAGCACAAGTGGGTATTGCTAGTACGGGTTACGATGGTAATCCATGTAATATGCATTTAAATGGGTTGAAAGATGAGGTTAAAATTGAATGTAATATTGCTGGGTTAGTTGGTTTAGGTTTCAATACTATTGGTGTTAGTGATGGTATTTCTATGGGTACATCTGGTATGAATTACTCTTTAGCTTCTAGAGATATTATAGCTGATTCTATAGAAACCGTTATGAATGCGCAAAGTTATGATGCATTAGTTGCTATTGTTGGTTGTGATAAAAATATGCCAGGATCTATTATGGCTATGTTGCGTTTAAATAGACCATCAATAATGATGTATGGTGGGTCTACTGCATCAGGGTCTTATAAAGGAAAAAAACTAAATATTGTTTCGGCATTTGAAGCTTTAGGGCAAAAAGTAGCTGGTGAGATTGATGAAGCCGAATATAAAGAAATTATAAAACGATCTATTCCTGGAGCAGGAGCTTGTGGTGGGATGTACACCGCAAACACAATGGCTTCTGCAATAGAATGTATGGGTTTTGCATTGCCTTATAATTCATCAATTCCTGCTACAAACCCTAATAAATTATCAGAAAGTGAAAGAACAGCTAGGGCTATTAAAAACCTTTTAGAATTAGATTTAAAACCTCTAGATATCATTGAAAAAAAATCTATCGAAAATGCTATTACACTAGTAAATGCTTTAGGAGGTTCTACAAATGCAGTACTGCACTTTTTAGCAATTGCACATGCAGCTGATATTGAGTTTACTTTAGAAGATTTTCAAAGAGTAAGCGATAGAACACCTTTAATTGGTGATTTAAAACCTAGTGGTAAATATCTAATGGAAGATGTTCATAGTATTGGAGGTATTCCTGCAATCATGAAGTATTTACTAGAAAACGGTTATTTACATGGCGACTGTATGACGGTTACAGGCAAAACATTAGCAGAAAATTTAGCTGATGTCGAAGCTATTGAGTTTGAAGAGCAAGATATTGTTTATCAAAAAGAAAACGCATTAAAGAAATCAGGAAACTTACAGATTCTATACGGAAACCTTGCTGAAGAAGGAGCTGTAGCCAAAATTTCAGGAAACGAAGGTTTGCTTTTTGAAGGTAAAGCTGTGGTTTATGATGGAGAACAAGCTGCAAATACAGGAATTTCTAACGGAGAAGTAGAAAAAGGAGATGTCGTCGTCATTCGTTATGTAGGTCCTAGAGGAGGACCAGGGATGCCAGAAATGTTAAAGCCAACATCTCTAATTATGGGAGCAGGTTTAGGGAAATCTGTAGCGTTGATTACTGATGGTAGATTCTCAGGCGGGACACATGGTTTTGTTGTAGGACACATTACACCAGAAGCACAAAATGGTGGAGCTATTGGTTTGGTGAAAACAGGAGATAAAATTAGAATAAGCGCAGAAGATAATTCTATTAACGTGTTGCTTTCTGATGAAGAATTAGCGGAAAGAAAAGCGCAATGGGTTCAACCAGACTTAAAACATAAAAAAGGAATATTGTATAAGTATGCAAAATCGGTAGCATCGGCTTCAAAAGGCTGTGTGACTGACGCATAAGACATAAAAATTTTCATTTCTGCAAATGCGGAAATCTCAAAACATTGAGGATATGAAAACACAAACAATTAATAATAAACAAGACGTGGCAAATAAAACGGAACGTATAACAGGTAGTGAAGCTATTGTAAAGAGTTTGATAGCTGAAGGTGTTGATATTCTTTACGGGTATCCAGGAGGTGCTATTATGCCAGTTTATGATGAATTATATAAATTTCAAGACCAAATTCATCATGTTTTAACGCGTCATGAACAAGGTGCAGCACATGCTGCTCAAGGATATGCAAGAATCTCTGGTAAAGTAGGTGTTGCTATGGCTACTTCAGGCCCAGGTGCAACCAATTTAATTACTGGAATTGCAGATGCTCAAATTGATTCTACACCCTTAGTATGCATTACAGGGCAAGTGTTTTCTCATTTATTAGGGAGTGATGCGTTCCAAGAAACAGATATTGTTGGTATTTCAACACCAGTAACAAAATGGAATTGTCAGGTTACCAAAGCTGAAGATATACCACAAGCTATTGCTAAAGCATTTTATATTGCTAAAAGTGGAAGACCAGGACCAGTATTAGTAGATATAACTAAAGATGCTCAAGTTTCTGAATTAGATTTTAAATACGAAAAATGTAAAGGAGTAAGGAGTTATTATCCCATACCTAAAACAAATCAAAAGTCAGTTGATGCAGCAGCAGAATTAATTAACAATGCAAAAAAACCATTGATTGTTTGGGGGCAAGGAGTAATTTTAGGTCAAGCTGAAGAGGAACTTAAAGCGGTAATTGAAAAATCTGGAACTCCTGCTGCTTGGACTATTTTAGGAGCGTCTGCTTTACCAACCTCACATCCATTAAACGTTGGTATGGTAGGGATGCATGGTAATTATGCGCCTAACAAATTAACCAACGAGTGTGATGTTTTAATTGCTATTGGAATGCGTTTTGATGATCGCGTAACGGGTAGCTTAGATACTTATGCTAAACAAGCTAAAATTATTCATTTTGATATAGATCCAGCTGAAATTGATAAAAATGTTAAAACGGATGTTGCTGTTCTTGGTAATTCAAAAGAGAGTTTAGCAATGCTTTTTGATGCATTAAATGAAAATACTCACGAATCTTGGTTGCAAGAATTTAAAGATTTATATGATATAGAATTTGAAAAAGTAATTAATGACGATATTAATCCAACGAAAGAAGGATTGACAATGGGTGAGGTTTTAAAACAAATAAATATAGAAAGTAAAGGTAACGCTGCCATTGTTTCAGATGTTGGTCAACATCAAATGATAGCTTGCAGATACGCTGATTTTAATGTTACAAAAAGTAATATTACTTCAGGAGGTTTAGGTACTATGGGATTTGCACTTCCTGCAGCCATTGGAGCGAAAATGGCTGCGCCAGAACGCGAAGTTGTTGCTATTATTGGAGATGGTGGATATCAAATGAATATTCAAGAATTAGGAACCATTTTTCAGCAAAAAGCAGCAGTAAAAATTGTAGTGCTAAACAATGAGTTTTTAGGTATGGTACGTCAATGGCAACAGTTGTTTTTTGATAAACGTTATGCGTCTACAGAAATGACAAACCCAAACTTTGTAGCTATTGCTGAGGGGTATTACATTAAAGCGCGAAAAGTAACTAAGCGTGATGAATTGGAAGATGCCGTAAAAGAAATGATGGCTTCAAAAGAATCATATTTCCTAGAAGTTTGTGTGGAAAAAGAAGATAATGTATTTCCAATGATTCCTTCAGGAGCATCGGTTTCAGATATCCGTTTAAGCTAAATTGAAAAAAGACATGAGCGAAGATATAAAGACATTCACAATATCTGTTTATACAGAAAACAACATAGGGTTGCTAAATAGAATTTCAGCAATTTTTCAACGTAGACACATCAATATAGAAAGTTTAACAACTTCACAGTCAGAGATTGATGGTGTAAATAGATTTGTAATTGTAGTTAACATTACAGAAACTAATGCTATTAAGATTGTTAAGCAAATTGAAAAACAGGTTGAAACTATTAGAGCATATTATCATACAGATGAAGAAACTATTTTTACTGAATCATGTATGTTTAAAATAAAATCTGAGTTATTATTTGATGAACCTCAAATTCAAAATATAATAAAGGAAAGTGACTCTAACATCGTTACCGTAAACAAACAATTTTTTGTGCTTGAAAAATCAGGTAGAAGACATGAGATAGAATCTTTAAGGCGTGATTTAAATGTCTTTGGAATCATGCAGTTTGTGCGCTCAGGTCGTATTGCGGTCACAAAAGACGAAATGAAAATAACTGAAATGCTATCAGCATTCAATAACCAATAATAATTACAATTAAATATAACAATGGGAAATTATTTTAACACACTATCTTTAAGAGATAAATTAGATCAATTATCGAAGTGTAGATTTATGGACGCTTCAGAATTTACAGATGGCGTAAACGCATTAAAAGGTAAAAAAATAGTTATCGTAGGCTGCGGTGCTCAAGGTTTAAACCAAGGGTTAAATATGAGAGATTCTGGTCTAGATATTTCTTATACATTGCGTGATGCTGCCATTGCTGAAAAGCGTCAGTCTTTTATTAATGCTACAGAAAATGGATTTAATGTTGGTACTTACCAAGAGTTAATTCCTACTGCAGATTTAGTTTTAAACTTAACACCAGACAAACAGCATACAAGTGTAGTAGGTGCAGTTATGCCTTTAATGAAAAAAGGAGCAACCTTATCTTATTCTCATGGTTTTAATATTGTAGAAGAAGGAACTCAAGTAAGAGAAGACCTTACGGTTATTATGGTAGCGCCTAAGTGCCCAGGAACAGAAGTAAGAGAGGAATATAAAAGAGGTTTTGGTGTCCCAACATTAATAGCGGTTCATGACGAAAATGATCCAGAAGGAAAAGGTTGGGCTCAAGCAAAAGCTTATGCAGTTGCTACTGGTGGAGATAAAGCTGGTGTTTTAGCATCGTCTTTTATTGCTGAAGTGAAGTCTGATTTAATGGGAGAGCAAACTATTCTTTGTGGGTTATTACAAACAGGTTCAATCCTTTGTTTCGATAAAATGGTTGAAGAAGGTATTGACGCAGGTTATGCTTCAAAATTAATTCAATACGGATGGGAAACTGTAACAGAAGGTCTTAAATATGGTGGTGTTACTAACATGATGGATCGTCTTTCTAATCCAGCAAAAATTAAAGCGTTTGAATTATCTGAAGAGTTAAAAGATATTATGCGTCCATTATTCCAAAAGCATATGGATGATATTATTGAAGGTCGTTTCTCTGCTGGTATGATGGCAGATTGGGCTAATGATGATAAAGATTTATTAGGATGGAGAGCTGCTACAGCTGAAACTAACTTCGAAAAAACACCTGCAGGAGATATTGAAATATCAGAGCAAGAGTATTACGACAATGGGGTTTTAATGGTAGCTATGGTGAGAGCTGGTGTGGAATTAGCTTTTGAAGCGATGACAGATTCTGGAATTATTGATGCATCTGCATATTATGAGTCTTTACACGAAACACCGCTTATTGCAAACACTATTGCAAGACGTAAATTGTACGAAATGAATTCTGTTATTTCTGATACAGCTGAGTACGGATGCTACTTATTCGATCATGCATGTAAGCCTTTATTAACAGATTTCATGAAGAATATAAAAACAGATGTTATTGGAAAGCCTTACGCTAAAGATAATGGTGAAGGTGTTGATAATGCAAAACTTATTGAGGTAAATGCGGCTTTAAGAAATCATCCTGTTGAAAAAGTAGGTGAATTTTTAAGATCGTCTATGACGGCAATGAAACCTATAGTATAGTACAAAACAACTAAACTAAACTATAATTACTTTGTACTATTAAGCCTGTTAGACTTTAAACCTGACAGGCTTTTTTTATTCTTATAATGTTTAATTCTATAACTTTTTAAAAAATAAAAAAAGATGAATAAGGAAAAAAACACATATTTTCCTGAAATTGAAGATATCAAAAGAGCAGCTGAAAACATAAAAAAGGTTTCAGAAGTAACCCCTTTAGGCTACAGTTTAAGATATTCAAAGCAATTTCAATCTAATATTTTTTTTAAAAGAGAAGACTTGCAACAAGTTCGTTCTTATAAAATTAGAGGTGCTTACAATAAAATAAGTTCTTTAAATACAAGTCAATCATCTTGTGGTGTTGTTTGTGCTAGTGCGGGTAATCATGCACAAGGTGTTGCTTTGTCATGTAAATTACTAGAGATAAAAGGAACTATTTATATGCCTGCACCAACTCCAAATCAAAAAGTGGAGCAAGTTAAAATGTTTGGGGAAGATTATATAGATATTAAATTAGAAGGCGATACTTTTGATGATGCTTACCATGCAGCCATGATTGAATGTAGCGAGTTAGGAAAAACATTTATTCATCCTTTTAACGACGAAAAAGTTATTGAAGGTCAAGCAACAATAGGTCTAGAAATTATACAACAATCTGACATCCCAATTGATTATGTTTTTATAGCCATAGGAGGCGGAGGGTTAGCTGCTGGATTATCAACGGTTTTTAAAATACTATCTCCAAACACAAAAATTATTGGGGTTGAGCCTGAAGGTGCGCCTTCAATGAAAACTTCTATTCAGAATAATAAAAATACAACGCTAACAACTATTGAAAAATTTATCGATGGGGCCGCCGTAAAACGTGTAGGAGATTTAAATTTTGAGATTTGTAAAGAAAACCTAGATGGTATAATAACCGTTCCAGAAGGTAAAGTTTGTGAGACTATTTTAGAACTTTATAACAAAGATGCTATTGTCGTTGAACCCGCTGGTGCTTTAAGTATTTCTGCATTAGATTTTTATAAAGATGAGATAAAAGGAAAGCATGTTGTTTGCGTAGTTAGTGGAAGTAATAACGACATAACAAGAACACCAGAAATTAAAGAACGTGCTCTACTATACGCTAATTTAAAACACTATTTTATTATTAATTTTCCCCAAAGAGCTGGGGCTTTAAAGGAGTTTGTTGTTGATATTTTAGGCGAAAATGATGATATTACATATTTTCAATATGCCAAAAAAACTAATCGCGAAAATGGATCTGCTGTTGTAGGAGTACAATTAAAATCAGCTTCAGATTTAAAACCGCTAATTGATAAAATGAAGCATCATAAATTTTTTGGTGATTACCTTAACGACAAGCCAGATTTATTTCAGTTTTTAGTTTAATTAGGGTTTTATTTTACACTTTTTAACTAAAACGTTTGCGTTTTAATTTCTATTAATTCTAATATAAAGTATGCGGTTTTTTTTATTAGAACCGTATATTACAGGATAGTTGTCAATTAACTTAAAGGTAGTTTAGCTAAATTATTAACAAAAATTTCACCTCATGAAAGTAAAGTTTCAAGATATTCCAGAAGCATACAAAATAGATTCGCTTTTACACCAAAAAACATATTTAGTAAATGGAGAGTTGAAAAATTGGAATGGGGATACGGCAGAAGTATACTCAACCATTTCATCAACATCAAAATATAAGCAAACACTTTTAGGGACTATACCTCAATTAGGAGAAAAAGAAGCATTACAAGTATTGGATTCTGCAACTCAAGCTTATGATAATGGAAAAGGTCTGTGGCCAACTATGAAAGTTGCTGACAGAATTGCTTGTATGGAATCTTTTGTAGAACAAATGAAAACTAAACGTGAAGAAGTTGTAAAACTTTTAATGTGGGAGATTGGTAAAAATCTTCCTGATTCGCAAAAGGAGTTTGATAGAACAGTCGATTATATATATGATACTATTGAGGCTTATAAACAAATAGATAGAGACTCTGCTAAGTTTGAAAAAAACTCTGGAGTTTATGCACATATTCGTCGCGGGCCGCTCGGTGTTGTACTATGTTTAGGGCCTTATAATTATCCTTTAAACGAGACATTTACTTTACTTATTCCTGCATTAATTATGGGGAACCCCGTAATTTTTAAGCCTGCAAAGTTGGGTGTTTTATTAATCTCTCCTTTGCTAGAGGCATTCCAAAGTAGTTTTCCTGAAGGTGTAGTAAATATTGTATATGGTCGCGGTCGTGTTTTAGCGACACCTATAATGCAATCAGGAAAAATTGATGTGCTAGCACTAATAGGAAATAGTAAATCTGCTAATGCATTACAAGCGCAACACCCAAAAGGAAATAGGCTTAGGATGGTTTTAGGTTTAGAAGCTAAAAATCCAGCTATTGTATTACCTGATGCCGATTTAGATTTAGCCGTAGACGAGTGTATTGCAGGTACATTGTCTTTTAATGGACAGCGTTGTACAGCCTTAAAAGTGTTATATGTTCATGAGTCTATTGTGGAAGAGTTTAACAGACGATTTGCTTATAAAATTGATCAGTTAAAATTTGGAAACCCTTGGGATGATGGTGCAAAATTAACACCACTTCCTGAAACAGATAAACCAGCTTATATTCAAGAATTAATTGATGACGCTATTGAAAAAGGCGCTAAAATTTTAAATAAAAAAGGGGGAGAGACTTCTGAAAATTTTATCTTTCCTGCTGCTTTATATCCAGTGAATAAAGGGATGCGAGTTTTTGAAGAAGAGCAATTTGGACCAGTAATACCTATAGTGTCTTTTTCAGATATTGAAGAACCTCTTGACGATATGGCTGAATCCAATTATGGGCAGCAAGTGAGTTTATTTGGTAAGAATATCCAGACTTTATCGCCATTAATTGATACTTTAGTTAACTTAGTCTGTCGTGTGAATTTGAATAGCTCTTGCCAGCGTGGACCAGATGTTTATCCATTCACTGGTAGAAAAGATTCTGCATTTGGTACCTTAAGTGTACATGATGCATTACGTTCGTTTTCAATAAGAACCTTTGTGGCTTCAAAAGACAATGAATATAATAATGCGATTCTTGAGGAATTATTAGATAAGAAAACTTCAAATTTCATAAGTACGGATTATATTTTATAGTTGAAATTATTTAATTTTACATATAAAATCTATACAGATATGAAAGTAATAAGAATAACTACTCTACTCATTTTTTCAATGTTTCTAGTTGCTTGTGGAGGAAAAGAGGAAAAAAAGAAAGAAGGATTTAGTTACGAGAATACATCTGAAGTTTCGAAAGAGGTAGAAAATAATCCGAATGATGTTACCATTACAGGTAATGACGCCATGCAATTCAACAAAAAAGAAATTAAAGTTGAAGCAGGAAAGAAGGTTAAAATCACATTAAGACACATTGGAAAAATGAATAAAAATGTGATGGGACATAATGTTGTTATTTTGGAGCAAGGTGTAAATCTTACTGCATTTGGTAATAAAGCTGCTACTGCAGCAGCAAATGGTTACATACCAAAAGGTACAACAGATGTAATTGCGCATACAAAAATGATTGGAGGAGGAGAAACTGCTGTTATAGAATTTGATGCTCCAGCACCAGGAACTTATGATTTTTTATGTAGTTTCCCTGGGCATTATGCTTTAATGAAAGGAAAGTTTATTGTAGAGTAAAAAACACACTAAGATTGACATGTAATCCAAAAATCTCAGTTCAACATTGAACTGAGATTTTTTTTATTTTAATTCCAATAATTCAATATTTTTAAACTCAACAGGATGGCTTTCACTTTGTAATGAAATATAACCGCCTTTTAAAGAATGGTTCTGTTTTGGTTTCCATTTGTCTCCTGTGTTAACAGCGCCACCACCAATGTGAGGTTTGTTGTATTGTAAAACTTCCTTCCCGTTGATAAAATGTTTGATGATAGAATCGTTTCTTACTTCAATTTCAACATGCACCCATTGGTTGCCATGATATGTTTTTGAGGATGATTTTATAATATGCTCAGTAACTAAAGTGTCTTTGTAAAATACATGCGTTCCGGGAGTACATAAATTTCCAGTAGAGCGTTCATCTTCACCATTTCCGCCTAAAAGTTGTACTTCTATACTAACAGGAAAGTTTTGGTCTAGCTCCATATTTTTAGGATCTTCACAATGAATCATAATGCCACTATTTCGTAATGCCCATGGTCTTCCTCCTGCTATCTGCTCACCTGTAAAACGATAGTCCATTCTAAATTTATAATTACTGTAAGGGCTTTTGTAAAACAAATGGCCGAAAGCATTGTTAAAGGAATCGTAGGCTTTGTAACTTACTTTTAGAATACCATCTTCTACTACAAATGTATTATTGTGATTATCTCCATAGGTATAACCCTTTATTTTTGGTGACCATTCCTCTAAATCTTTTCCGTTAAATAGTTTAATCCATTGTTCCTTTTCAAAAGAAGGTATTTTGCTTTGCCTTTGTTTACAAGAATGTGTAGTGAATAGCAACAAGATAAAAACCAGCAATATTTTATTTAAAAATTTCATTACGCTTTCATTTATATAAAGACCAAGCATTACCATTAGGTACATCTTCAATAGGAATACATCCTTTTTGATTCCCTGGAATAGGGTCGTAGTTTAGAACTGTTTCTCCAACCTTTTCTGAAGTATAATATCCAAATAATGTATATCGCCTAACAGAAAGTAAAAATTTATAAAGTAAATAACTGTCCATTTCAGCACTAGTGATATTTTCTATTGGTTGATTCTGCAATTTTAAAACTGATGTTTCTGTTGCTTCGGAAATCTTAAAATAAGATGCAAAAAGGGTTTCATATTGCACTTTAGTTCCTTCAGAAACTTCTATATTAAACTTCGCTTTAAAGGCTTCAGCGAATAATAAAGCGCCTTTTTTAAAGATGTTTTGATTATACTCTTTTTCAATATCGGCATACATCAAATCTAAAAATTGTGGCACATTAACATCTAGAGCTCCAGGAGTATCCGTAACAGGTAAAATAATATCAGCTAAATGCGTTATCATATGTTTCTCATCAGCCGATAAAAATAAAGGCTTCCATCCACTAGCCTCAGCAGTGCATGACGATAACATATTAAAAATAGTTGGAGCTGCAACGGTATAACCCAAACTAATACTTAAATTTTTTAAAGCAGTTCTTCTATCCATAATCTTAGGCTTTTTTGTTCTTTTTAAATTCCTTTGCTGCATGATTAGCAGCTCTAGCAGTAATGGCCATATAGGTTAAAGACGGGTTTTGGCAAGCAGAAGATGTCATACAAGCACCATCGGTTACATATACATTAGGCACTGCATGTATTTGGTTGTGTTTATTTAGTACAGAGGTTTTTGGGTCGTGTCCCATTCTTGCCGCACCCATTTCATGAATGGCTATTCCAGGAGTGCTTTCGGGATTTTTACCTACTACATCTTTAAATCCAGCAGCTTTTAACATAACCACAGCTTGTTCTGTAATATCTTCTTTCATCTTTATTTCGTTATTCCTAAAAGTAACATCAAAGTCTACTGTTGGTAAGCCCCAGTCGTCTAGCTTTTCATAATTTAAAGTCATTTTATTATCATGGTAGGGTAAACATTCTCCAAAACCTCCCATCCCAATTCGCCAATGTCCAGGCTTCATCAAGTCTTCTTTTAAATCTTCACCATAACTAAGTTCTCCTAAACCGCTTTTCCAACTTGTTCTGCTAGCGCTTCCTTGATAACCATAGCCGCGTAAAAAGTCTTTGTGCTGCGTTTTTTTATCTAAATTTCTAAAACGTGGAATATAAAATCCATTAGGACGCCGCCCTTTATAATAAAACTCCTCAAAACCTTCTACTTTGGCAGAAGCACCAGATTTGGACATGTGATCCATAATATTATGCCCCAATTCTCCACTGTCATTGCCTAAGCCGTTAGGGAATCTTTCAGATTTTGATTGCATCAAGATACTAGCTGATCCTATTGTAGATGCACAACTAAAAATTATAGAAGCTCTAAAGAAAATTTTTTCTCGGGTTTCAGCATCAATAATTCTAACTCCTGAAGCTACACCATTTTGATCATCATAAACTATTTCATAAGCAATAGAGTTGGGTCTCAAATGCATATTGCCTGTACGTTCTGCAGCAGGAAGTGTTGAAGAGTTACTACTAAAATACCCACCAAATGGGCATCCTCTAACACATCTATTTCTAAATTGACAATTGGAACGTCCCTCATGTACGGCATCACCTGTTTTGTGAGCTGTTCGCCCTATGGTTAGTAAACGGTCATCAAAATTTTCTTCTAATTTTTTTTGAAAATCAAGTTCCACACAATTTAGCTCCATGGGTTTTGTTAATTTACCATCAGGCAATTGTGAAAGCCCTAAATTTTGCCCCGATACACCAATAAAAGTTTCTACTTTGTCATACCAAGGCGAAATATCTTTGTAGCGTATAGGCCAATCTACACCATGCCCATCTTTTTTATTGGCTTCAAAATCCAAATCGCTTAGGCGGTACGATTGTCTTGCCCACATTAACGATCTGCCTCCCACATGATAACCTCTAATCCAATCAAAGGGTTTTACTTGATTATAAGGATGCTTAAAATCATTAACGAACCAATGTTGACTTGTAGGACCTAGTATGTACGACTTGTTTTGTATGGGTTGTTTTGCTACATCTAAAGGGTTTTTAGCACCTCTGTATTTAAGATCCCAGGGGTCATCATACATAGTAGGATAATCTTCAATATGTTTTACCATGCGGCCCCTATCTAAAACAAGCGTTTTTAGTCCGTTTTCACAAAGCTCTTTAGCTGCCCAACCTCCACTTATGCCTGTGCCAATTACAATGGCGTCATAGGCGGTAGGGTATTCGGTTATCTTATCTTCGGTCATTTAAATGTTTAAGTATTTTAAGGGTAAATTGATAATTAAATATTTCAAAATTTAAGGAATTAATAATTAAATTCTTAATTATTCGAAAATTAATTAATTTGCATGAATTAAAAGTTTATTTTTCTACTAAATAAAATGGATTATGATATTTTCTGTTTAGAAAATATTCAATAAATTACTAACGAATCAATTTATGAAAAGACGCGATTTTGTAAAACAAACATCTAAAGCAAGTATAGGAATAGCTGCATTAGGCATGTATGCTTGTAAAAATGCAACAAAACAACAGGTACAAGAAGCTATTATGGTGGAGAAAGAAGAAGCGGATTTGTTTTTCAAAATATCACTAGCGCAATGGTCGTTACATAATGCTTTGTTTGATAAGAAGATGAATAATCTTGATTTTGCTGCTGCTTCCAGAGGTTTTGGGTGTGAAGGTTTGGAGTATGTGAATGCTTTTTTTAAAGATAAAGCGACAGACAAGGCGTATTTAAAAGAGATGAATAATAGGGCAGATGCTGAAGGGCAACAAAACGTGTTAATTATGATTGATGGTGAAGGTAAGTTAGCGCACCCTGATGCAAAAGCACGATTACAGGCCATTGAAAACCATCATAAATGGGTAGATGCGGCTCACTTTTTAGGTTGTCATGCCATTCGTGTTAATTTAGCGGGAGGCGTTAATAAGGTAGATGCAGCAAAAGCTGCAGTAGATTCCTTAGAGCGACTCTCAGCGTATGCAAAAGATTCTAATATTAATATTTTAGTTGAAAACCACGGTGGCTTTTCTTCAAATGGTGAATGGATGTCTGGCGTGTTTTCAAATGTGAAAAGTGAAAATTGTGGCACCTTGCCAGATTTTGGAAATTTCTGTATCACCAAAGATAAAGATCGTAATTGTTTAGAGGCTTACGATAGGTATAAAGGTATGGAAGCATTGCTCCCTTTTGCTAAAGCGGTAAGCGCAAAGTCTTATGATTTTGATGCTAATGGTAACGAAACCACTATAGATTTTATGAAAGTGATGAACATGGTAAAGGACGCAAATTATACAGGATTTGTAGGTGTTGAATATGAAGGTAAGCGTTTACCCGAAGATGAAGGTATAAAAGCAACCAGAGATTTATTGCTTAAAGTGGGGAAACAACTGTCTTAAAAATAAAACCAACCAAACCAAATAAATTATGGAACATATTAATAAAAATAGACTGTTTTTAGCAAGTTGTTTAGCCTTAATTACTACAGCAATGACGTTTGCCATTCGAGCACGATTGGAAACCGTTTTTGGTCCCGAAGGCGTTGGTTTAACTTTAGAGCAAATTGGTTATGCTTTTGCACCAGCATTTTTTGGATTTACAATAGCCATGATTATTGGTGGACCGTTAGTAGATTTATTAGGTATAAAAAAAATAACGTGGATGGCGTTTATAACGCATGCTGTTGGTATTGTGTTAACGTTGATGGCAGATTCCATGACGTCACTATTTATTGCAACACTTTTTATAGGTATTGGTAATGGTTTTGTGGAGGCTGCTTTAAACCCCATGGTAGCATCAATGTATCCTGAGGAAAAAACTAAAATGCTAAATCGGTTTCATGTATGGTTTCCTGGAGGTATCGTAATTGGTGCATTGGTGGGTTGGCTTGTTATGGATGTTTTAGGGTTAAGTTGGCAAGTTATGGTAGGCACTTTGTTTGTGCCTTTAGCAATTTATGGATTTTTGTTTTTAGGGCAAACTATTCCAGTAACAGAGCGTGTGCAGTTGGGTATTAGTAATAAAAAAATGTTTTCAAGTATTTTAAAGCCTTTGTTTTTATTCATGGTAGCTTGTATGTTTTTAACTGCAGCTTCAGAATTGGGAACTACACAACGTATAGAATCTTTGTTGAAAGCATCGGTAGCTAAACCTTTGTTAGTACTAGCATTTATTAATGGTATTATGGCTTTGGGACGTTTATTTGCAGGTAAGGTTGTGCATAAATTAAGTCCTTCTGGAATGTTGTTGTATTCGGCAATATTTACGTTTGCAGGCTTGTGGTTGCTCACCATATCTAGTGGTGGAATGACGTTTGTTGCAGCCGCAGTTTTTGCGGTAGGTGTTACCTTTTTCTGGCCAACAATGCTCGGTTTTGTAGCAGAGTATTTACCAGAAACTGGTGCTTTAGGACTTTCCATTATGGGAGGTGCAGGTATGTTTTCAGTATCAATTGTGCTCCCTGTAATGGGTAATTTAATGGATAATGCAAGTGCTGCGGAAGCGTTACGAACCATGTCTATCTTACCTGCAATACTTATTGTAGCGTTTTTAGGATTACATATGTATATGAAAAAAAGAAATAAAGTAGAAGCTTAAATAGAATATGAGTAGGAAATTAAGAATGGGAATGGTTGGCGGTGGCGCTGGCTCATTTATAGGCGATGTACATAGAAAGGCTGCGGCCATTGATGGGATGATTGAATTGGTATGTGGTGCATTTAGTAGTACTGCAGAAAAGTCTATTGCATCTGGTATAGCACTTGGCTTAGACGAAAGCCGATGTTATGGTACGTTTGAAGACATGATTGAAAAGGAAAAAGCATTGCCTGAGGATGTGAGAATGGATTTTGTGGCTATTGTAACGCCTAATCATATGCACTTTCCACCAGCAAAAATGGCTTTAGAGCATGGGTTTCATGTGGTTTCAGATAAACCTGTAACTTTAACTTTAGAAGAAGCCGAAGCACTGGAAAAGATTGTTGGAAAAAGCGGAAAGCTATTTGCACTTACACATAATTACACTGGTAATTCTATGGTAAAACAAGCCAGAGCTATGGTAGCAAAAGGTGAATTGGGAAGTATTAGAAAAATACAAGCGCAATATTTGCAAGGGTGGTTATCTACACCTTTGGAGAAAACCGAGCAAAAGCAAGCAGCGTGGAGAGTAGACCCCAAACGTTCTGGTATTGGTGGTGCTTTAGGCGATATTGGTACGCATGCCGAAAACCTAATTGAATACATTACTGGATTAAAAATAGAGGAAATTGCGGCCGATTTAGGTCGATTTGGCGAAGGTCGTATTTTAGACGACGATGGCAATATGTTGATACGTATGGAAAATGGTGCGAAAGGCACAATGTCTATTTCGCAAATTGCTTTAGGTGAAGAAAATAATTTAGGTATTAAAGTGTACGGTACAAAAGGCAGCTTGGAATGGTATCAAGAAAATCCGAATGAATTGATTACGCGTTGGCTGGAAGCACCCAAAAAAATATACACACCAAACGGCAATGGTTTGCATGATGAAGCTTTGGCGGTTTCTAGAATTCCTGCGGGACACCCTGAAGGGTATTTAGAGGCTTTTGCTACTATTTATAAAAATTTTGCAACACATGTTAATGCTGTTTACGAAGGAAAATCTAGTGATACACCAGATTATCCTACGATTGCCGATGGTGTTCGTGGGATGAAATTTATTTACGCTGCTGTGAAAAGTGATACCAATAATGCAGCTTGGACAAAAATTTAATCTATATCTAGACCTGTCAGGTTTTTAAAACCTGACAGGTCTTTTTTGAATTAAAGGTATTTGATAATAAGTTAACTAGCGGATAAAACAAAAATTGGCAAACACACCCGCGTTAGGGATTGCAGTGGAAAGCCCACAGCCCGACGTAGGAGGTGCGAGGACTTGCAACGTAAAGCCCGACCCTTGTGGTAACGCCCAAATAAAAAATAATTGAGTTCTCAATTTCTCCCTTCTGGAGAGGTTAGGAGGGGCTCATAAACAATATTTTATGAAAACTATAAAAGGACCAGCAGTATTTTTAGCGCAATTTGCAGGAAGTGAAGCGCCGTTTAACAGTTTGGATGGCATGTGCAAATGGGCTTCAGATTTAGGATATAAAGGGATACAAATACCAACTTGGGAAACGGGATTAATTGACATTGAGAAGGCCGCGGATAGCCAAACGTATTGTGATGATTTGAAAGGAAAAGTGGCGTCGTACGGCTTGGAAATCACAGAATTATCGACACACTTGCAAGGGCAATTGGTGGCTGTAAACCCTGCGTATAACACCATGTTTGATGGGTTTGCGCCAGAAGCCGTAAGAGGCAACCCAAAAGCTAGAACGGAATGGGCGATAGATTTTGTAAAAAAATCTGGAACAGCAAGCGCACGTTTGGGCTTAAAGGCGCATGCTACGTTTTCGGGAGCGTTAATGTGGCACACCGTGTACCCATGGCCGCAGCGTCCTAACGGATTGGTAGAGATGGGTTTTAAGGAATTGGCGGCGCGTTGGCTACCTATTTTAAATCATTTTGATGCACAAGGTGTGGATGTGTGTTACGAGATTCATCCTGGAGAGGATTTGCATGATGGGATTTCGTATGAGCGGTTTCTAGACGCTACAGGAAACCATTCGCGTGCTAATTTGTTGTACGACCCAAGTCATTTTGTATTGCAGCAGTTAGATTATTTAGCGTTTATAGATATTTATCATGAGCGTATTAGAGCATTTCATGTTAAGGATGCAGAGTTTAATCCAACGGGTAAACAAGGTGTTTATGGTGGTTATGCCGATTGGAAAGACCGTGCTGGGCGTTTTAGAAGTTTGGGCGATGGACAAGTAGATTTTAGTGGTATTTTTTCAAAACTGACTAAATACGGGTTAGATTTATGGGCGGTTATGGAATGGGAATGCTGCATAAAATCTTCAGAACAAGGCGCAAGAGAAGGCGCACCATTTATTCAAAAACATATTATTGAAGCGGCAACACGTAGTTTTGATGATTTTGCTGGTGGTGCTATTGATGCCGATTATTTAAAAGGTATTTTGGGAATTTAGGAACAATTAAATGAAAATAGTAAACTGTAAATCAACTATGTTAAAATCAACATTTTATTTATTATTGGGATTTGTCTTTTTTGCAAGTATATCCTGCCAGTCTAAAGACGAAAAAATTAAAGTTTTAATTGTTGATGGACAAAATAATCACGTAGTGTGGCCTAAATCAACAATAATGATGAAGCAATATTTGGAAGAAACTGGTGTGTTTCAAGTTGATATTTCTAGGACTCAATTCTTGAATAAAAGTGAAACGTTTAGTGAATGGTTAGCATTAGCTGATGTTCCTAAAGGTGTTGAAGGTAAACCGAAAACGGATCCAGGTTTTAATCCAGATTTTTCAAAATATGATGTTGTTATTTCTAATTTTGGCTGGCAGGCAGCATCTTGGTCTGAGAAAACAAAGGCGGAATTTGAGACTTATGTGAATAATGGTGGCGGTTTTGTTAGTGTCCATGCTGCTGATAATAGTTTCCCAGAATGGAAAGCATATAATAAAATGATTGCTATTGGTGGTTGGGGAAATAGAAAT
Organism: uncultured Algibacter sp.; assembly: GCF_947490405.1. Classification (GTDB taxonomy): domain Bacteria; phylum Bacteroidota; class Bacteroidia; order Flavobacteriales; family Flavobacteriaceae; genus Algibacter_B. Next base: position 649,978 of record NZ_CANLGU010000002.1, read on the forward strand.
GAAAAAGATGGGCCTTATTTATACGTGGATAAAGATAATATGCCTAAAAGAGATTATACTGAAGGGGCTGCAGGTAGTCATGGTCCCAAAGAACCATTTCTTGTGACTACTTACAATAAAGAACATCCAATTACAAAAGATATGCCTGATTCATGGATGCACACCAGTGATGAATGTTATGCGTTTTTAAGAGGACCTGCTGAGAATGTAACTATTTTGGCTACAGCGGTATCAAGTAAAAAAGCACCAGAGTTAGAACAAAAAGAACCCGTAGTAATGGCCATAGATTATGGTAAAGGCAGAGTTTTTCACACAACTCTTGGTCACGATACAACATCATTTGAATGTGTTGGTTTTATAACGCTTTTAAGACGAGGCGTTGAATGGGCAGCTACAGGGCAAGTTGTTAATAATGAGATGCCTGAAGATTTTCCTACTGCTCAAAAAACAGCTTCTAGGTCTTTTAAAGTACAGAAATGATTATAGGAACTGCCATTTTTATTAACTTTCAAAGTAAAATTTGCTAAAAATCCGTTATAAAATTAAGTTTTTTGAAATAAAAGCATGAAATAATAGAAATTTCTATAATTGTTGTTAAAAACTCTATGATTTTTAATCATTTAAAAAAATAATATCTTAGTTTTACACTGTGAAAAATTTAAAAAATAAAATACGTTGTTCTACTCCCGGTTTGCCCGTGCGCAATCGCCGCCGCTTCTAATGCTCCAATATTAGTAAAAACCAAACGTAATTTTAATTTTTCAAAAAGTGTCTAAAAATTTTCTCATAGTATTTCAAAATAAAGTTAATTCGATAATTAACAACAGTTCTATTATGCGCCGTAAATTTCCACGTCGCCCGTAAGGGTATGCTTCAATTTATTGAACTAGGTGAGTCCAGTTCAGCTTTTAAAAAATAAAATAATTGACAATAATACAAGTAAGGAAATGAAGGTTGTAATAGCCGATAAATCACATATAAAATACGCTAATGCCATTTGCGAAACCATTGAAGCTTCTGCTCAGGTTAGAGGTACTGGTATAGCGAAGCGTACGCCTGAATATATATCTGCAAAGATTGAAAATGGTAATGCTGTTATTGCTCTTGATGGTGATACATTTGCAGGGTTTTGCTATATAGAAAAATGGGGACATGGTAAATTTGTAGCCAATTCTGGTTTAATTGTTCATCCAGATTACAGAGGTAAAGGTCTTGCTAAAAAAATTAAGCATAAAGTTTTCGAGCATTCACGACATAAATTTCCAGATGCCAAAGTGTTTAGTATTACAACAGGTTTACCTGTTATGAAAATGAATAGCGATTTGGGTTATAAACCTGTTACATTTTCTGAACTTACTGACGATCAAACGTTTTGGGATGGTTGCCAAACTTGTAAAAATTATGATGTATTAACGCGTACAAACAGAAAAATGTGTTTGTGTACAGGTATGCTTTACGATCCTAAAAAAGTTGGTAAGGAAGAAGAAGATACCAAAGAGGTAAAGGAGAAAGTATTTAAAAGATTAAAAAGAATAAAACAAGCATTGTTTTTAAGAAAAGATAAAAAAGTAAAAAAATGAAAAAGTTAGTAATAGCCTATAGTGGTGGATTAGATACCTCATATTGTGCGGTAAGTTTATCAAAAGAATATGATGTACATGCGGTAAGTGTAAACACTGGAGGTTTTACACAAGAAGAAATTAAACATATAGAAATCAACGCCTATAAAATGGGGGTTTCTACATATAAAAATATTGATGCGGTTTCTACATTTTATCAAAAAGTAGTAAAGTATTTAATATTTGGTAATGTTTTAAAAAACAGTACGTATCCACTCTCTGTAAGCGCAGAGCGTATTATTCAAGCTATTGAAATTATAGAATACGCTAAAAGTATTGGTGCAGAATATATAGCTCATGGTAGTACGGGTGCTGGAAATGACCAAGTGCGTTTTGATATGATTTTTCAAACCTTGGCTCCAGGGATTGAAATTATTACACCTATTAGAGATCAAAAATTAACAAGACAAGAAGAAATTGACTATTTAAAGTCTGAAGGTATTGATATGCCTTGGGAAAAATCTAAATACTCTGTAAACAAAGGGCTTTGGGGAACAAGTGTTGGTGGTGTTGAGACTTTAAAGTCTGAAAAGCCTCTACCAAGTGAAGCGTATCCATCGCAGTTAGAAAAAGAAGGTGAAGAAAAAGTTACCTTGACTTTTGAAAACGGTGAATTTGTAGCACTAAATGGAGACGCTAATAAACCAGAAGTGAATATTGAAAAATTAAATGATATAGCTTCCGCCTATGCTATTGGTAGAGATATTCATGTAGGCGATACTATTGTTGGTACTAAGGGGCGTGTTGGTTTTGAAGCTGCTGCTGCCTTAATTACAGTAAAAGCACATCATTTATTAGAGAAGCATACACTTACGAAATGGCAATTACAGCATAAAGAATATGTGTCTAGTTTTTATGGCATGCATTTACATGAAGGTCAATATTTAGATCCAGTGATGAGAGATATTGAAGCGTTTTTACAAAGTTCTCAAAAGATGGTTTCGGGTAATGTAGTGGTGAGTTTAAAGCCTTACCATTTTTCTCTAGATGGTATTGTTTCAGACCATGATTTAATGTCGAGTAAGTTTAGTACTTATGGTGAAGAAAATAAAGCTTGGACAGCTGATGACGCTAAAGGATTTATTAAAATTCTAGGAAACCAGAATAAAATATACAAACAAGTAAACTCGTAATGGGTCTAAAATAAATATAAAATGAAATTATTTTAGTCATTTCGACGATAGGAGAAATCACATAATTTGAGAAAGGTTATTTTATGAGTTGTCTCAATCGTTCCTTATTTCGACATGACACATAAATGAATAAAAGGATGGGAAATATAAAAGTTGGAATTATTGGGGGTGCGGGTTATACCGCAGGCGAATTAATTAGATTACTAATTAATCATCCTGAAGCTGAGATAGATTTTGTTTTTAGTACAAGTAACGCTGGAAACAAAATTAGTAAGGTGCACCAAGACTTAGTGGGGAGTTTAGAGTTGAAATTTACCGATACGGTAAACCCTAATATTGATGTGTTGTTTTTATGCTTAGGGCATGGTAATTCTGTGAAATTTTTGTCTGCAAACACGTTTTCTGATGCTACTAAAATTATAGATTTAGGTAACGATTTTAGACTGGAAGCAGATAAAATTTTTGAAGGTAAAACGTTTGTGTATGGTTTGCCAGAATTGAATAAAGCGGCTATTACAAAGGCTAAATATATTGCAAACCCTGGGTGTTTTGCTACAGCGATTCAATTGGGGGTATTGCCATTGGCAGATGCTGGTTTGATAAAAAGAGATGTGCATATTAATGCGGTAACTGGTGCTACTGGCGCTGGAACATCATTATCTGCTACAACGCATTATACGTGGCGAGATAATAATTTTTCGTATTACAAACCCTTTACGCACCAGCATTTAGGTGAAATCAATCAGTCTGTGAATCAATTACAATCTGATTTTTCTTCTGAAATTATTTTTATGCCAAATAGGGGTAATTTTTCCAGAGGTATTTTTGCAACAATTTATACTGATTTTGAGGGCGATGTTGAAGATGCTAAAGCGATTTATAAATCGTTTTACAAGGATGCGAAGTTTACCTTTGTGTCACATGAGTTTTTACATATGAAACAAGTAGTGAATACCAATAAATGTTTGGTGCATCTACATAAGCATAATGGTAAATTATTAATTACAAGTACTATTGATAATTTATTGAAAGGCGCATCTGGACAAGCGGTACAGAACATGAATTTGATGTTTGGTTTAGAAGAAACGACTGGACTAGGATTAAAAGGGACTTACTTTTAAAAATTTGAGTAAGCACATAAGAGTGGCGCGTTAGGGATTGCAGAGGAAAGCCCACAGCGACGCAGGAGCGAGGACTTGTAACGTAAAGCCCGACCCCTTGTGGGTAACGCCATAAAAAAAGAATAATAAAATAAGATTCCCTCCTTTGAGGGGATGACAAAAGTATTTAGACATGAAAATAGCCATTATTGGAACTGGGAATTTGGGGAGTTCGATTGCGAAAGGACTTATTAGTAACAAGTCGTTTAGCTCATTATACCTAAGTGATAGAAATACTAAGGCGGTGGATGCCTTTGAAACTCTTGAAAATGTAGAAGTTACTAGCGATAATGTTTTGGCGATAGAGCAATCGGATATCGTTATTTTTGCATTACAACCTAAACATATTGATGGTGTTTTAGAAAGCGTAAAATCTAAAATAAGCCATAACCATATTATAATGTCTGTTGCAGCTGGTGTAGAGATAAATAGGATAGAAAATATTTTAGGCGATGACAAAAATATAATAAGGGTTATGCCTAATACAGCAATTTCTATAGGAAAATCTATGACTTGTATTGCTGCTAATGAAACAGGGAAAGATAAGGTGCCTGTTGCAGAAGGGATTTTTGGGCAATTGGGAACAACTATGGTAATTCCTGAAGATTTAGTGCAGGCTGCTACCGTGATTTGTGCTAGTGGTATTGCTTTTTGGATGCGTTTGGTTAGAGCTACAACACAAGGCGCGATTCAATTAGGTTTTGAAGCTGAAGAGGCACATGAATTGGCTGTACAAACATGTTTTGGTTCAGCTAGCTTATTAATAGAATCTGGTAGACACCCCGAGCAGGAAATTGATAGAGTAACCACACCAAGTGGATGCACTATTGAAGGCTTAAATGAAATGGAGCACCAAGGATTAAGCTCTGCTTTAATACAAGGGATTGTGGCTTCGTTTGAAAAAATCAATCAATTAAAAACTAAATAAAATGCCGTTATTTAATGTATATCCGTTGTATGATGTAACGCCTGTTTCTGGGAAAGGGGTTTATGTTTATGATGACCAAGGAACTGAATATTTAGACCTTTACGGAGGGCATGCTGTGATTTCTATTGGGCATGCACATCCTAATTACGTTGAGGCTGTTACGGAACAAGTGTCAAAACTTGGTTTTTATTCTAACGCCATTCAAAATCCTTTACAAAAAGAATTAGCAGATAAGATTGAAACACTTTCTGGCTGTAAGGACTACGAATTATTTTTATGTAATTCTGGTGCAGAAGCTAATGAGAATGCCTTAAAATTAGCATCTTTTAAAACAGGGAAATCTAGGGTTGTTGCATTTAGAAATGGTTTCCATGGGCGTACTTCTGCTGCTGTGGCTGCAACCGATAATAAAAAGATTATTGCTCCAATTAACGCGCAACAAAAAGTTACGATTCTTGATTTGAATGATATAGCTGGTGTAAAGCAAGAGCTTGAAAAAGGTGATGTATGTGCAGTTATAGTAGAGTTTATTCAGGGAGTAGGCGGTTTGGATCAAGGAACTACAGATTTCTTTGAGCAAGTTTATGCCTTGTGTAAAGCGAATAATACTATGTTTGTCGCAGATGAGATACAATCTGGTTACGGACGATCAGGTAAATTCTTTGCATTTCAACATTATAATGTAACGCCAGATATTATCTCTATAGCTAAGGGCATGGGTAACGGATTTCCTATTGGTGGGATTTTAATTCATCCAGATATTGAGGCGAAATTTGGAATGTTAGGTACTACTTTTGGAGGTAATCATTTAGCATGTGCTGCGGGTTTATCGGTTTTAAATGTAATTGAGAAACAAAAACTTATTGATAATACGAACATGATGTCTGAGTATTTTGTTCAGATAGCAAAAACAATTCCGCAGATAAAAACAATTAAAGGAAGAGGTTTAATGCTTGGATTGGAGTTCGATTTTGAAGTTGGTGAATTGAGAAAACAATTGATTTATAAATATCATATTTTCACAGGAGGAGCTGCTAACAAAAACTTGTTAAGAATTCTGCCACCATTAACGGTAAGAAAAGAGCATATAACTATGTTTTTTGAAGCTCTTATCGAAGCTTTAGCCGAAGTTGAAACAACTGTATAGTAATAAACATGAATACACTTTTATCTATAGAAACAAGAAACGCTGTTTTACTTAAAATGGCAGTGCTTTTAGAACAAGAACGACAGGCGATAATCGCTATTAATAAAGCCGATTTAGATGCTTACAGTGGTGATGATATTTCGATGTTTGACCGTTTGAAAGTTGACGATGCTAAAGTTGATGAGATGATTAATGCGGTAACGCATTTAGCATCTCAAGATGATCCTGTTGGTGTGGAGCGTTTTAGCTTTAAACACGATAACGGTATGCAGGTATATAACAAAACAGCATCGTTTGGTACGGTGTTAATTATTTATGAATCGCGTCCTGATGTAACGGTTGAAGCTGCTGGTATTGCGTTTAAATCTGGAAACAAAATATTACTAAAAGGTGGTAAAGAGTCATTACGATCTAACCTTAAAATTGTAGAATTATGGCACCAAGCTTTGGAGGAAGAAGGCGAATCTACTGATTGGGTAGCGTATTTGCAATTTAATAGAACAGAAACACAAGCGTTTTTAGAAAAGCCAACGCAAAAAGTAGATTTAATTGTACCACGAGGCGGCGAACGTTTAATTGCTTTTGTGAAGCAACACGCTATGTGTCCTGTTATTATTAGTGGTCGTGGTAATAACTTTGTGTACGTTCATAAAGATGCAGATGTAGATATTGCTGCAGACGTGATTATGAATGGAAAATCAAAAATATCAGCTTGTAATGCTGTTGATAAGGTTTTAATAGATGAAAATCTTCCAAATAAGCAGGCGTTTGTAAACACGTTGATTTCAAAATTAAAAGACTATAAGATTGAAGTTTTAGGTGATGAAATCATTTCAAAAACAAACGGATTAGAATCTATAACATCTGATGATATTTGGTACGAGGAGTTCTTAGATTATAAGATTCTTATAGGTGAAATTGCATCAAACCAAGATACTATTGCTATGATTAATAAGTATTCTGGTGGGCATTCGTCTTCCATCATTACAAACAATGATGCCGAAGCAAAACTGTTTATGGAAAATGTAGATACAGCAGCAGTGTATCATAACGCATCAACGCGATTTACCGATGGCGGACAATTAGGATTAGGTGGCGAATTAGCCATAAGTACAGATAAACTACACCAACGCGGGCCAATTGGTTTGCAGCATTTGGTGACGAATAAATGGTATGTTCATGGTAACGGACAAATACGATAAATCCATAATAAGTATTTTGAGAAATAGCTTGTGATAACAAGATGAAGAAAAAACGCATATTACTAAAAATGGGGTCTAATACCCTTACCAAGGAAACCGATAATATTTCTAGAGGTAAAATTGAAGATATGGCAAGTCAAATTGCCAAACTTCAAAATACCTGTGAGTTTATTATTGTAAGTTCTGGTGCTATAGCGGTGGCAAAACAGTTTGTAAAATTAGAAAGTAAGCAAGAGGATATTTTTGTAAAGCAAGCATTGGCTTCTATTGGTCAGCCCCATTTAATACGTATTTATCAGGAGATTTTTAGGGAATATGGTTTACTAACATCGCAATGTTTATTGTCGTATTCAGATTTTGAAAAAGAAGAAAGTAAACTTAATATATCCAATACCATTAATGTATTAGTAAATAATAATTACATACCAATTATTAATGAAAATGATACGGTAGCTACTGATGAAATCAAGTTTGGTGATAATGATAAATTAGGAGCTTTAACGGCATCACTTTTGGATGTTGATTTGTTTATTATTGCTACCAACACGAACGGTATTTATACCAAAGCTTCTATGGAGAACGGTACACCAAAAACCATTGCAGAAGTCACTGATTTTACAGCGTTGGCAGATGAGGTAGTAAGCTCTAAATCCTCGCACGGAAGTGGCGGTATGCAGAGTAAAATTGAAGCAGCTCAAGTTACTAAAGGTGCTAATATAGAAACATGGATTGTAAACGGACTAGAAGATAATTTTATAGTGAATGCTATGGAAAACAAGGTAGCGTTTACAAAAATAAAATAAGTGATTGTCTGAGTTTGAGTTAAAATATGTTGCCATTAACACGCCCTTTTACAAAGCGGCTGTTACGATTAGAGAAAAACTATTTTTTAAAGATATGACCAATAGTTTAGATTTAATTAATGATGAATTTGAAACAACGGCTTTACATGTAGTGTGTTTAAAGGGAAATGAAGTGATTGGAACTGGGCGTTTGCACACAGAAGGTAAAAAAAACATCATATCTCAAATGGCAGTTAAAGCTGTTTATCAAAAAAAAGGCGTTGGTGCTAAAATATTGAATGAACTGGTTGGATATAGTAGAAAAAACGGAATTTCTAATATCGAACTTAGTGCAAGGGCAACAGCAATACATTTTTATAAGAAGCATGATTTTATAGCTTTTGGAGCTAAATATCCGTCACAAAAAACAGGAATTATGCATCAACAAATGGTGTTGATGCCGCAATAAAATTAGACCTCTCTGATTTAAAAAAATTACAGGTCTGGAAAAGAATAAAAAAGTATGAAACATTACACATCAATACACGATATAGATAATATTAAGGCTTGGATTGAAGATGCAAAAGCATTAAAAGCAAATCCATTACAGCATGTTGCTTTAGGAAAAGATAAAACCATAGGGTTATTATTCTTTAATTCTAGTTTGCGTACACGTTTAAGCACGCAAAAAGCAGCTTTAAACTTAGGGATGAATCCTATTGTAATGAATGTGTCTGGTGATGCTTGGGGTATTGAATTTGGTGACGGTACGGTTATGGACGGCACTACTGCAGAACATATTAAAGAAGCAGCAGCTGTGGTATCTCAATATTGCGATATTATTGCAGTGCGTGCATTTCCAACCTTAACTGATAAGGCAAAAGACGAGAGCGAGCACGTTTTAAAGTCTTTTACTAAATATGCCTCTGTACCTATTGTAAATATGGAAAGCGCTACAGGGCATCCATTACAAGGATTAACAGATGCTTTAACTATTTCAGAACATGCTAAAACCAAGCGTCCAAAAGTAGTGTTAAGTTGGGCGCCGCATATAAAAGCCTTACCGCATGCGGTGGCCAATAGCTTTACTCAAGCCATGCAAAAAATGGATGTGGAATTTGTAATTGCAAACCCCGAAGGTTATAATTTGAATCCTGAAATTATAGGTGATACACCTGTTTGTCACAATCAAGAAGACGCGTTTAAGGATGCCGATTTTGTATATACCAAAAATTGGAGTTCTTATGAAGACTATGGTAAAGTTGTAAATAAAGATGCGAATTGGATGATTACTAAAGAAAAATTAGGGCATGCAAAATTTATGCATTGTTTGCCCGTAAGACGTAATGTGGTTGTTGAAGATGCGGTTTTAGATAGCGATAGTTCCATAGTAATAGCACAAGCTAATAACAGAACTTATGCGGCACAATTAGTGCTTAAAAAGATATTAGAAGATTTATAGGGATGTTAGATTTTCTAAAGAAAAATAAAGCCTTTCAATATGAAAAGGAAAATAGTTTTAAAAATTCTAATCATCCTTGTTTATATATAAAAAAACAAAATGGTTACGTAGTTTTTTTTATTATTCAAGATGATATTATAGATTTTGGTGTTTACACTTTAAGAAAAAAGTTAATTACTTTTATTTCGAATATTAATTTCTTATTAAATGATGATTCTAAGAGTAATTTTATAAATGAAAATATTATTGAAAATTATATAAATTATCTCTTGAAGAAAAACATTAGATAAATGAAAGAACAACTATCCATAGTAAAAATCGGTGGGAATGTTATTGAGGATGCAGTAGCACTTCAATCTTTTTTAGAGCATTTCTCTAAAATAGAAGGAAAGAAGATTTTGGTACATGGTGGTGGCAAACGTGCAACACATGTGGCTTCAAAATTGGGTATAGCATCAAATATGGTGAATGGGCGTCGTATTACTGATGCCGATACTTTAGAGGTAATTACTATGGTTTACGGCGGTTTAGTAAATAAAAATATCGTCGCTAAACTTCAAGGACTGCAGGTTGATGCTATTGGTTTAACAGGAGCAGATGTTAATAGTATTTATTCCGAAAAACGACCAGTTAAAGACATTGATTATGGTTTTGTAGGTGATGTAAAAAAAGTAAATCACAAATCTATAAACAAGTTAATTGAAGCAGATTTTACACCCGTATTTTGCGCGATTACGCATGATAAAAACGGACAATTATTCAATACCAATGCAGATACTATTGCATCTGAATTGGCTATAGGCCTTTCAGAATTATACAATGTAGAGTTGTATTTTTGTTTTGAAAAAAACGGTGTACTAAAATCTGTTGAGGATGATAATTCGGTAATAGAATATATGGATTACGGTACTTATGAGCAGTTAAAACACCAAGGTGTATTTCATGATGGGATGTTGCCCAAACTTGCCAATAGTTTTCATGCGATAGCATCTGGTGTGTCTAGGGTATTTATAGGAAATCCTACGGTAATCAGTAATAAAAATCAAAAGTTTACTACCTTGTATTTATGATAGAGCAACTTACAAAAGACGCTATAACATTACTCAAAACTTTGATTGAAACACAGTCGTTTTCATCAGAAGAGGATAACACTGCTACACATATTGAAACGTGGTTTAGGCGTTGCGATATTGATTTTAAACGTACTAAGAATAACGTTTGGGCGGTAAACAAACATTTTGAAGCAGGCAAACCAACCTTGTTGCTAAACTCGCATCACGATACGGTTAAACCAAATTCGGCTTATACCAACGATCCTTTTAAGGCTTTTGTAGAAGATGGTAAGTTATATGGTTTAGGAAGTAATGATGCTGGAGGTTGCTTGGTTTCGTTAATAGCAACGTTTACATATTTTTACAACCACGAAAATTTAAAATATAATTTAGTTGTTGTCGCTTCTGCGGAAGAAGAAAGCAGTGGGCCTAATGGGTTAAATAGTATGTTACCTATCATCCCGAAAATTGATGTGGCTATAGTGGGCGAACCCACTTTAATGGATCTCGCCGTAGCTGAAAAAGGTTTAGTAGTCTTTGATGCGGTTATTGAAGGCACACCAAGTCATGCGGCACATCCTAATAACAACAACGCTATTTATAATAGTATTGAAGCTTTGCAGTGGTTTAAAGATTTTAAGTTTGAAAAAGGCTCTGAAGCCTTAGGAGATGTAAAGTTAACCGTAACACAAATAAATGCAGGTTCGCAACATAATGTGGTGCCCGGGCATGTGGATTTGGTGATTGATGTTCGTGTGAATGACGCCTATAGCAATGCTGAAATTGCCAAAATATTAGAAGAAAAAGCACCAGTTACTAAAATTACACCACGTAGTTTACGTTTAAATTCATCGTCTATTCCTGTGAATCATGATTTGGTAAAGGCAGGTTTATCCATGGGAAGAACGAGTTATGGGTCGCCAACATTGTCTGATCAAGCGGTATTGTCTTGCCCTAGTTTAAAATTAGGACCTGGTGATAGTACAAGATCGCATTCGGCCAATGAATTTATTTATGTAAATGAAATTGAAGAAGGTATTAAAATATATGTTGAATTGTTGAATCGGGTAATTGTTTAGCAATTCTGTTATTCCTGCGTAGGCAGGAATCCAACCAATAAAATAAAATAGATTCCCGCCTTCGCGGGAATGACAAAAAACTTTAGAATGAAACTCTGGGATAAAGGCATATCAATAGATAAAAAAATAGAAAATTTTACCGTTGGGAACGATCGTGAAATTGACATACATATTGCGAAGTATGATGTTATAGCATCAAAAGCACACGCTAAAATGCTTCAAAAAATCGGTATTATTACGGTTGAAGAATTGGTTGATTTATTAAGAGGATTAAAAACCTTAGAGACGCAAATTGAAAACGGAACGTTTGTTATAGAAGAACAGTTTGAAGATGTGCATTCTAAAATTGAGTTTGAATTAACGAAGTCTTTAGGCGAGGTTGGAAAAAAAATCCATACCGCACGTTCTAGAAACGATCAAGTGCTTGTGGCTTGCCATTTGTATTATAAGGATAGTTTAAGTTTAATTAGAACTAAAACAAGAACACTTTTTGATACGCTTTTAAATTTAGCAGATGGTTATAAAGATAAAGTTTTACCAGGATATACGCATTTACAAGTGGCAATGCCATCCTCATTTGGTTTATGGTTTTCAGCTTACGCTGAGTTAATGATTGATGATGTGTTTTTATTGGATGCTGCCATTAAAACGGTAGACCAAAACCCTTTAGGTTCGGCGGCAGGTTACGGTAGTTCGTTTCCAATAGATAGAGAATTGACTACGAAAGAAATGGATTTTTCAACCTTAAAATACAATGTTGTTGCAGCACAAATGGGTCGCGGTAAAAACGAGCGTACTATTGCTGCAGCTTTAGGAAGTTTAAGTAATACTTTGGCGCGTTTTGCAATGGATACTTGTTTGTACATGAGTCAGAATTTTGGGTTTATTTCGTTCCCGGATGAGTTAACTACAGGAAGTAGTATTATGCCACATAAAAAGAATCCGGATGTATTTGAGCTAATTCGCGGAAAGTGTAACAAAATACAAGCGTTACAAACCGAAATGGTTTTAATTACCAACAATTTACCTAGCGGTTATCACAGAGATTTTCAGTTATTAAAAGAAAATATGATTGCTGCTTTTGAAGAGTTAAAAGATATTTTAGATATTTTTAATTATTCTATTCAACAAATTATTGTGAAAGATATTGATATTCATGATGATAAGTATAAGTATTTGTTTACTGTAGATAACATTAACACCCTTGTTGTTGAAGGGCAGAGTTTTAGAGAAGCTTACCAAAAAATTGGTGGACAAGTGCAAGACGGTACCTATGTTCCTGATACTTCAAAACAACATACCCATGTTGGTAGTATTCATAATTTGAGTTTAGATAAAATTCGCGAGAAGTTTCCAAGTTAAATTATATCAAAAATAAACTAACTCCCGATTTATTACCCAACATTAGCAAACAGGCGCGTTAGGGATAGCAGTGGAAAGCCCACAGCTTTTGCGCCTTAGCGCATAAGCGAGGACTTGTAACGTATAGCCCGACCCTTGTGGTAACGCCCAAATAATAATTAACAGAAAAAAGTAACGCATTAAAAAAGCGCATTTGTTACAATGCGCTTTTAAGGACTCTCCAAAAAAAATATAAAGTTTAATTTGTTTGATGACTAACTCAAATAATTAAATAATGGTGGATTGCCCTAAATGTATATTAGTAAAGTTTAGATTAGTTTCATCTGGATTTTGTATAAAATCTTCTATAAAATCACCCACTTTTGTTGTGGTTATATTGTCGTATTTGGTATTTAAATCTGGTGTTGTAATATGTAGTTTTAAAGACTTGTCTACACCATCTCTAACTAATGCAGCTTCCTCATATAGCCCAAAATGGTCGAGTAACATGGCTGCTGATAAAATAGAAGCAATTGGGTTGGCGATACCTTTGTTTGCTGCTTTTGTATAAGCACCGTGTATGGGTTCAAACATGGCATGTTTATCGCCAATTGATGCGGACGCTAACAACCCAATGGAACCTACAATAACACTGGCTTCTTCTGATAGAATATCGCCAAACATATTTTCGGTTAAAATAACATCAAATTGCCTTGGTTTTATAATGAGTTCCATGGCTGCATTATCGATGTACATGTAGTTAACCTTCACGTTTGGATATTGTGGTGCAATTTCTTTTACCACACGTCTCCATAGGCGCGAGCTTTCTAGTACATTGGCTTTATCTACAAGGGTTAATTTGCTTTTTCTGGACAAGGCTGCTTTAAAGGCTTGGTGTGTAATACGTTCGATTTCGAAACGTTCGTATTTGCATACATCTGAAGCAATGTTTCCATCATCACTTAAATAACGTTCGCCAAAATAAATACCACCTGTTAACTCACGGTAAATAAGAATATTGGTGTCTTTTATTTGCTTGACTTTAAGTGAAGATTTGTTTAGTAAATCTTCATAGGCGATAATGGGTCTAATGTTGGTGTGTAAGCCTAGTTCTTTTCGGATTCCTAGAAGTCCTTGTTCTGGACGTATTTTAGCATCAGGATCTTCATCATATTTTGTGTCGCCTATAGCTCCGAATAAAACAGCATCAGCTTTTTTACACATGCTGATGGTTTCTTCTGGTAATGGATGTCCTTTTTTATCAATGGCACTGGCTCCAATCAACCCTTTTTGAAATGTAAATATATGATTGAATTCCATAGCTATTGCTTTCAAAACCTTTACGGCTTGAGCAGTAACTTCTGGCCCTATACCATCGCCTTCTAATACGGCAATATTTAATTTCATCAATCTCGTTTTTACATTTCCGCAAAGGCAGAAATCTAATTTATTTAAGCAGAAGTAATCTCGTTATATACTTTGCTGTTTTCTATAATTTGATGGATGTCGTTATCATCAACTTCCTTTTTCTTATCAGCAAAATCTAAGAAATTTGTGTAGATCTCGTCTAATTGAAGTTTTGTTAATTCATATCCAATATTCTTTGCTCTATAAGCTAATGCAGCTCTTCCACTTCTTGCTGTTAATACAATGGCAGATTCTGTTACACCAACATCTTTAGGGTCTATAATTTCGTAAGTTTCACGATTTTTTATAACACCATCTTGATGGATTCCAGAACTATGTGCAAATGCATTAGCGCCAACAATAGCTTTATTTGGTTGTGTATAGATACCCATACTATCTGATACTAATTGGCTAATACCATATAACATTTCGGTTTGAATACCAGTATCCAGATTTAAATATGGGTGTTGTTTTAAAATCATTACTACTTCCTCCAAAGCGGTATTTCCAGCACGTTCTCCAATACCATTGATGGTACATTCAATTTGACGCGCGCCATTAATAACCCCTTCAATAGAGTTTGCAGTTGCTAATCCTAAATCGTTATGGCAATGGCAAGATAAAATAGCTTTATCAATCCCTTTTACGTTTTCTTTTAAATATTTAATTTTTGCACCATATTCGTGAGGAAGACAATATCCAGTTGTGTCTGGTATGTTTAATACTGTTGCTCCAGCTTTTATAACTGCTTCGCAAACTCTGGCTAAATATGCATTGTCTGTTCTACCAGCATCTTCCGCATAAAACTCTACATCTTCAACAAAAGATTTCGCATAACTCACAGCTTTAACTGCACGTTCTATAATAGCGTCTTGGGTCGATTTAAATTTGAATTTTATATGAGATTCTGAAGTGCCAATTCCAGTGTGTATTCTTGGGGTTTTAGCATGTTTTAATGCCTCTCCAGCTACTTTTATGTCGTTTTCAACCGAGCGAGTTAAACCGCAAACCGTAGCATGCTTTACTATTTTAGAAATTTCTTCAACTGATTTAAAATCACCAGGACTAGACACAGGAAAACCAGCTTCAATGATATCTACACCTAATAAGTCAAGCTGTTCAGCAATGACTAATTTTTGCTCAGTGTTCAATTTACAACCAGGGACTTGCTCACCATCTCTTAGCGTTGTATCAAAAATTTGGACTTTATTATCAGACATTTATTAAAATATATTTTCTTATTCCTATACGAATTTATATTTTGGTTTCGTAAAAGCTACTATTCATCTCATTTTTTTTACGATGTTTAACCATGGTGTTAAAGGTTTAATTAATTGAAAATCAAGACAATGAGACTTATTTTGTGACTATGACAAAAGAGCAAAAAGATAATTTATTCATATTAATAAAATCATTGTCTAAATCAGAAAAAAGACAATTCAAGCTTTATGTGGGTCGATTAGGTGTTAATGAGGAATCAAAATTTTTGAAACTCTTTAATATTCTTGACAAACTTTTGGTTTACAATGAAGCCGTAATCCTCAAAAAAGGCATTGTTAAGAAACAGCAACTTTCAAACCTTAAAGCACACTTATACAAGCAAATTTTAATCAGTTTGCGTTTAAACCCTTCGCATCAAGATATCAGGATTCAAATTCGCGAGCAACTCGATTTTGCAACCATTTTGTACCATAAAGGGCTTTATAAACAAAGCTTAAAAATTCTTGATAAGGCCAAAAATTTGGCTATTTCAAATGAGGAGAAAAATGTTGCTTATGAAATTGTAGAGCTTGAAAAAATAATTGAATCTCAGTATATTACAAGAAGTATTAGTAATCGAGCTGATGAATTAACTATTCAAGCCAAAGCGTTGAGTTTACAAAATGTTTTGGCAAGCAAACTGTCTAATTTATCACTACAATTATACGGCTTGTTTTTAAAAACAGGCTATGTCAAGAATGATGAGGAATATCAAATTATAGATAAGTATTATCACGATAGATTACCAAAATACGATATCAATAAACTCGGTTTTCGAGAAAAATTGTGGTTATACAAAGCAAAACTGTGGTATAGCTTTTTAACCGTAGATTTTTTGTCTTGTTACAAATTTGCTTCTAAATGGGTAGATTTATTTTACGAAAATCAAGACATGATAAAGCTAAATCCAGTCTTTTTCCTTCGTGGAAATCATTATTTGTTAGAAGCCTTGTTTTATTTAAGGCAGTATGATAAGTTTAAAGAAACCCTATCAAAATTCGAAGTGGTAACTCAAGAAAAATGGTTTCCTCTAGACGATAATACAGAGTCCTTAGCCTTTTTGTACATTTATAACAACAAGTTTAATTTACACTTTATTGAAGGTAGTTTTGAAAACGGTTTGCCATTAATAGAAGAGGTTTTAGAAAAACTAAAAAATTACAAAAACCGTATAGATGAGCATCATATTATGGTGTTCTATTACAAAATGGCGAGTATGTATTTTGGTGCTGGTGATAGTCGAAAATGCATCTACTACCTCGATAAAATAATAAGTAACAAATCATTGCAAATGCGCGAAGATTTGCTCTGTTTTTCTCGAATATTAAACCTGGTGGCACATTACGAGGCAGGTTTAGATTATAATTTAGACGTACTTATAAGAAGCACATACAAGTTCCTAATAAAAATGGAAGACTTATACGAAGTGCAAAAAGAATTCATTAAATTTTTACGTGGTTTGGGCGACATCTACCCGCACGAGGTAAAAGGTGAATTTAACAAGTTGCACAAAAAATTAAAAGAGTTTGAAAACGATCCCTACCAAAGTCGCGCATTTTTGTATCTAGACATCATTTCGTGGCTAGAATCTAAGATAGAAAACAGACCCATTGGCGATATTATTCGCGATAAATTTAAAGCAACAACCGTATAATTTTTTAGGGCGCAACCCACAAGGGGTCGGGCTTTCCGTTAATAGTTTTGGCTCGATGCACGCCTCGCCAAAAGCTGCCACTGCAATCCCTTGCGCGGGGCCTGTTTGCTTGGGTTAGTACTTTTACTGTTGTAAAGTGGTTGTTTGTGGAGGTTCGTTTAACGGTTGCGTATATGGAAAGTTGCGTGTTTGTGTGCGAGGATTTTCCGAAGGAAAATCAGAAGCTAGCAAACAAATCAACTTACATTGATTAGGCACAAAATAGCAATTTTTTATATACAATGTTACCTACAGTTTTTTATTTATTAATTCGCTCGTCACTATTTCATTTTCATCGTAGATTATATGCTTTATAATTCCAATTCCTAATTCAATATAGATAGTTATTTTATAATTTTCTATTTCGCCAGTATCTATGTCAATAGGGCTAATATCATATTGATGACAATGATGAATTTGATTATCAATCTTAATTTCAATGTTTTTAGAAACTAAATTTATTCTATTCGTTTCTATATTAGGAATATTTGAATTCTCATTGAGGTCGTTTTGCTTAACAATTTCAGAGTATTCAAAAGGAGTAGTTTTAACCGAATTAGGGTGTTTTAAATATAATGAAGTTTGAATTAAATCTTTTTTTTCAAATTCCGCACAATGTTGTCCGTTTTCAGAATTTCGCAGATAAAACTCATCCCCAAATTCTCTTACCAAAAACCAAGTTTGTCCCATATAATTCAATGAGTCGATAACTTTGTTTATCACAGTCGTTTCTTTTGACCTAGAAGTTCCTTTGTCAAAAGTTGTTTGTCTATAAGTCCATTCATTATTGACTTTTAATGGAGTCAAATCTTTCAAGGTAGTTTCTTTAGTTGTGGTTGAGTTCAAATTGTAGGTAATGGATTACCGGATATGCGCCGTTCTTTAATGGCTTATATCCGCAGTTAAACGAAGGTAGCTGAAAATTTTTACAAAATCAAGTGTGTCATTCGCAGTTTTCTATAACTAGCTACTTGCAATTACTAAGAAAACAAAAATAGTATCCCAAAAAATTTGCAGATTAACTTTTCTATACGGTATTCATAATCCCTTGCGCGGGTGTGTTTAATTTAGTCTGTGTTTTTGAGGACTTAGAGTGGTTTATTTGAGGAGTTCGTTTAACGGCGGATATGCGCCGTTCTTTAATGGCTTATATCCGCCGTTAAACGAAGGTAGCTGAAAATTTTTACAAAATCAAGTGCGTTATTCGCAGTTTTCTATAACTAGCTACTTGCAATTACTAAGAAAACAAAAATAGTATCCCAAAAAATTTGCAGATTAACTTTTCTATACGGTATTCGTAATCCCTTGCGCAGGTGTATTTACTTGGGTTAGTGCTTTTGTGGACTTAGAGTTGTTTATTTGAGGAGTTCGTTTAACGGTCTAGGCTATGAGTAGTTGCGTGGTTTAGCACTTAACTTTACAAGTACACACCAAACTGAAAATCCGCGAGGATTTTCAGAAGTAGGCGAGAACAAGCAATTACTTATAGCCATTGTTGTAAGTAGTGTTTTTTTATTAAATACTCAAAATAAAGTCTAACATTTTGGCTCGACCAACGTTTGTATGCGAAGCACTATATAAAACTTTCATATCTGAATCTCTAACAATAATAGTTGTGTTTCTGTCATCGTGGTCTGCCGAACGATTCCAAAAAAAGTATAAAGTGTCACTATTCATTTTGGTTTTCCCCTTTTTGTAATCTTTCTTTTCAACGATAAAAATTGATTGTTTTAAAGCATTTCGAATATCTTTTTCATTTGCCTTTTTTGCCCAACCCTCTACACTTAAAACAATTTTTTTGTATTTAGTTAAATCAGTTTCCAAAGGAATATTTATTATTGAAGATTCAGGTTTCAATACCAAATCTCTTTGTTTGGTAATGTTCACATTTGTTTTTACTGCTTGACCTTGAACTTGCTGAGAATAAGATTTAAAGCAAAAGGTAAGAAACAATGAGACGATGATAATTTTTTTCATTTTTATTTTGTTTTGATGGTATCTGTTTTTTTAGTTGATTGTTCTTTCAAGTTATTTTTGAGTTCAGAATTTTCTTTTTCCAATATAATTATTTTGTCCTCTAAATTTTGGTTTGAATTTTCGATGTTGTTTAACTTTTCTCGTAATTCAAATTCGTCATCCATATTTGATTTTTCTTGGATTAATGTTCCAAAATAAAAAGCAAAACCAATAATTGCGAAAATTGAACCAAAAAGTGCAACAACTTGTCCAATAGGAAGATTTTTTAAAAGTCCGAAAAGTTTATTTATCGTGATTTCTGACAATTGTACTGTATTTTCTTTGAGGTTTATTACTTCTTTGTTTTTGTCATTTAGTTCTGATAGAATTTGGTTTCTATCTTCTAAAATTACGTTCGCACTCGAAATGGCTTCTGAAAGTTGTTTTTTTAACCCTCGATTTTGATTTTCAAAGTATTTCTCATTTTCTTCGTGTTGAATATTTTGAATTTCGGAATACTCTTTAATTTGTTCTATATATGATTCTAAATATTGATTTGCTTGTTTTTTTCCTTTTTCAAGTACTTCATATTTCACATCAGAAAATGGGGTGTCAAAATTAATTTGACTTATTTGTAGCCACTTTGTATCAAAACCATCAAATATTTCTCTTAAATCATTTTCCGTTTTTCCTTTCCAGACTTTGGGTTCAAAGTCAAACGTTCCGATTTCAGATTTTCTTTTTTTTAAAATTTCAATTGCTTTATCTGTTGGTATTTTTAATTGCATATAGAAATTATCTTGGTTTGGTCAACATTACTTACAACGAATTAACGGATATGTGCCGTTGGAATGGCTTATATCCGCCGTTAAACGAAGGTAGCTGAAAATTTTTACAAAATCAAGTGTGTCATTCGCAGTTTTCTATAACTAGCAACTTGCAATTACTAAGAAAACAAAAATAGTATCCCAAAAAATTTGCAGATTAACTTTTCTATACGATATTTGCAGTCATAAAGTTCAAACACTTATTGAAATGTTATCAAGAAAGGTGGAGGGATTAGACCCCGTGAAGCCTTAGCAACCCTTTAAACTTATTAAAGAAGGTGCTAAATTCTACTTAAACACCGATTCATTTATCGGCGTTTGGATAGATAACCCCAAAGAAATTACTTTTTGTAATTTTAATAATTCTTTATAACATTTTTCTATTAAGTCAAAAAAGTACTCTGAAATGCTTTTGCATTGAAGTTTCGATTGAATTTGTCATTCTCGCGAACGCGGGAATCTTTAAGTTTAACTAAATAAGATATAGAAAAATGAGCGATCAAAAATTAGCAACAAACGCATTACACGCAGGTCATGATGTAACAGCAAACGGAGGAGCAAGAGCAGTTCCTATTTACCAAACTACATCGTATGTATTTAACAATTCAGACCACGCAGCAAACCTTTTCTCTTTACAAGAATTAGGGTTTATTTACACACGTTTAAACAACCCAACCAACCAAATTTTACAAGAGCGTTTAGCAGCTGTAGAAGGTGGTATTGGTGCCGTAGTTTTTGCTTCAGGAACAGCAGCTATTGCCACAGGGTTATTAACATTATTAAAGGCAGGTGACCATGTTGTGGCGTCAAGTAGTTTATACGGTGGTACGTATAATTTATTAAGTGTTACGCTTCCAAGATTGGGTATTACAACAACATTTGTGGATGCTTCAAACCCTGATAATTTCAAAGATGCTGTGCAAGATAATACTAGAGCATTTTTTGTGGAGTCTTTAGGGAATCCAAAACTTGATGTTTTAGATTTAGAAGCTATTGCTGCACATTCTAAAGCGGCAGAAGTGCCTTTTATTGTTGATAATACGGTGGCAACACCAGCATTATTAAATCCAATTAAACACGGGGCAAACATTGTTATACACTCATTAACTAAATATATTGGCGGACAAGGCACATCTTTAGGCGGCGCCATTATTGACGCTGGTACTTTCAATTGGGCAAACGGGAAATTCCCAGAATTTACTGAGCCATCTGCGGGTTACCACGGTTTAAAATACCATGAAGTTTTAGGTGCAGCATCTTACACATTCAAATTAATTTTAGAAGGTTTAAGAGATTTTGGTGGCGCTATGAGTCCAACAAATGCATTCAACATCATTCAAGGGTTAGAAACATTACCAGTTAGAATTAAGCAACACAGTGAAAACGCTTTAGAATTGGCAAAATGGTTAGAAGCACAAGACGAAGTGGCTTGGGTAAATTATCCTGGGTTAGAGAGTAGTAAATACAATGCTTTGGCTAAGAAATATTTACCAAACGGACAAAGTGGTATTGTAACCTTTGGACATAAAGGTGGATTCGATGCTGCTAAAACCATTGCAGATGAAACTCAAATATTCTCTTTATTAGCCAATATTGGAGATACTAAATCATTGATTATTCACCCATCAAGTACCACACACCAACAATTGGATGAAGCAGAACAAGCTTCGGCAGGTGTGTCTACAGACTTAATACGTTTGTCTGTTGGTATTGAAGATATTGAAGATTTAAAAGCCGATTTAAAACAAGCATTTGCTAAGATATAATTGATTGAAACAAGACCTGTCAGGTTTTTAAAACCTGACAGGTTTAAAAATAACACGAGTTAGTATTCCTCTCTTTCGGGGAGGTTAGGAGGGGCTTTATGAAACACGAATTACAACATATTACCATTGCCAATTACATTACTGAAAGTGGTGCGCGTAACCCTGAAATTAAATTAAGCTACCAAGTTTTTGGTAAGGCTTTGGGAAGTGCGCCCATTGTGTTGGTTAATCATGCATTGACAGGAAATAGTGAGGTGGCTGGTGCCAACGGATGGTGGAAAGATTTAATTGGTGATGATAAGGTTATTGATACCAAATTGTATTCGGTGTTGGCGTTTAATATTCCAGGGAACGGTTTTGATGGTTTTGTGATTGATAATTATAAAGATTTTGTGGCACGCGATGTGGCAAAGTTATTTTTACAAGGCTTAAAAGCGCTAGGTACTGGCAAATTATTCGCCACAATTGGCGGCTCTTTAGGCGGTGGCATTGCTTGGGAAATGGCGGTGTTACAACCTGATTTCACAGAGCATTTGGTAGTTGTGGCTACCGATTGGAAATCTACCGATTGGTTGATTGCCAACTGCCAAATACAAGAACAATTCTTATTAAACTCTAAGCATCCTGTACACGATGCGCGTATGCATGCTATGTTGTGTTACCGCACGCCAGAGTCGTTTAAAGAACGTTTTAAGCGTTCTAAAAATGATGATTTAGAAATTTTTAATGTCGAAAGTTGGTTGTTGCATCATGGAAAAAAATTGCAGGAACGGTTTCAGTTATCAGCTTATAAATTGATGAATCAGTTATTAAAGTCTATTGATGTGACTAAAGGTCGTTCTAGTAACTTTAATGTGCTTGAAAATATAGAAGCCAAAATCCATATTGTAGGTGTAGATTCTGATTTATTTTTTACTGCTGAAGAAAACCGTGAAACCCATAAACAGTTGGCCTTAACACATCCTAATGTGACGTATAACGAAATACATTCGGTGCACGGGCACGATGCATTTTTAATGGAATACGATCAACTTGAAAAAATTGTAGAAGGCATTTTTGTACCACATTCTAAAAGAAAACCAATGAAGGTATTAAAATTTGGAGGTAAATCTTTAGCCAACGGAAAAGGCTTAGAAACAGTACTTTCAATTATAAAAAATAAAGTGGAAGCTGGCGATAGAATTTCTGTTGTGGTTTCTGCAAGAGGTTCAGCAACAGATGCTTTAGATGCTATTTTGAATAAAGCGCTAAAAGGAGCGTCGTATCAAGAGGATTTAGAAGCGTTTAAAGCATATCAAATTGAGCCTTTAAAAACCATAGATTTTTCTGAAGAATTTTCAGTTTTAGATAAGTTGTTTGAAGGAGTTAGCCTGTTACGAGATTACAGTAAAAAAACCAAGGATAATATATTGGCGCAAGGCGAATTGTTATCTATCAAACTGATTGCAAATTTATTGAATGCGCATGGAGTAAAAGCTCAAGCAACTGACGCGCGAGAACTTATAAAAACGGATGAATCTTTTGGCAATGCACAACCATTATCAAAAATTTCAAAAGAAAATACACAGGCTTATTTTAATGCAAATAAAGGTGTGGTTAATGTAGTGGCTGGTTTTATAGCGTCTAATTTAAAGAATGAAACAACCACTTTAGGACGTAACGGTAGTAATTATACTGCTGCTTTAATCGCAAATTTTTTAGATGCTGAAGAATTACAAAACTATACGCATGTTAGTGGAATTTATACCGCAGACCCTGGATTGGTTCCTGATGCAAAACAAATTAGAGAATTATCTTTTAGTGAAGCTAATGAACTAGCCAATTTTGGAACGTCTGTGTTACATGCTAAAACCATTATTCCTTTAGTTGAGAAAAATATCAACTTACGTATTTTAAATACGTTTAATGCTGATGACGAGGGGACGCTAATTACTGCAAGACCAAGCACTAAAGAAGTGACGTCGTTATCTATTTTAGATAATGTGGCCTTGTTGAATTTAGAAGGGCGCGGTTTACTCGGAAAAATTGGTGTAGATGCCCGAATTTTTGGAGCGTTAAGCAAATACGGTATTAGCGTGAGCATTGTGTCTCAGGGTTCTTCAGAAAGAGGCATCGGATTGATTATTGATGCAGACCAAGCTACCCAAGCAGTTATTGCTTTAGAGCGAGAGTTTGAAAGCGATTTCTATTCGCAAGATGTGAATAAAATTGATGTTATTGATGATGTTGCGGTTATTTCGATTATTGGAATTGAGTTAAGTTCGTTTCATAAACCGTTTAATGCTTTAATTAAAAACCAGATTACACCCTTATTATTTAATAATACGGTTACGGGCAAGAATGTGAGTTTGGTGGTGAAGAAATCGCAATTACACAAAGCAGTAAACGTAGTTCATGGTGAAGTTTTCGGGATTTCTAAAAAGATAAATATTGCCATTTTTGGACACGGTGGTGTTGGTGGCGCATTGATTAATCAGATATTAAAATCGAAAGACGATATTGAAAAGCGTAAAGGCATCAATTTGAATGTGTTTGCCATTGCGAATTCTAGAAAATTGGTATTGGATAAAAATGGCGCGAATGCCAATTGGGAAACTGCTATTGCTTCGAGTACGTATAAGAGTTCGATTGAAGATGTTATTACTTATGCAAAAAATCATCATTTAGAGAATTTGATAGCGGTAGATAATACGGCGAGTTCGGAGTTTTATACCAATTATATTCCGTTAGTTGAAGCGGGATTCGATTTGGTATCGTCCAACAAAATAGCGAATACCATTTCGCATGCGTTTTATACTGAATTACGAGTACAATTAGCCAAAAACAACAAACAGTATTTATACGAAACAACGGTTGGTGCGGGTTTACCGTTAATTGATACGATTAAATTATTGCACGAATCTGGAGAAAATATCACACGAATTAGAGGTGTGTTTTCGGGGACGTTGAGTTATTTGTTTAATAATTTTTCTGTGGAAGACAAGCCGTTTAGTGCCATTATTCAAGAAACGGTGGATAAAGGATTTACAGAACCCGACCCGCGAGAAGATTTCTCTGGAAACGACGTGGCGAGAAAACTGTTAATTCTTGCAAGAGAATTAGATTTACAAAATGAGTTTGAAGATGTTGAAGTGTTGAATTTGATTCCTGAGGCGTATAGAGATATTTCGGTGGAAGACTTTTTGAGTCAGTTAGAGGTTTTAGATGCGCAATATCAGAAGTTGAAAGACGAGCAAAAGGAAGGGCATGTGCTAAGATATGTTGGTGATTTATCGGGAGATTTATCACAAGATAAAGGGAATCTGGAAGTAAAATTAGTATCTATTCCAGAGGATAGTACGTTGGGCCACGTAAAAGGCTCTGATGCTATTTTTGAAATATTTACCGAAAGTTATGGCGAGCAACCTATAGTAATTCAAGGAGCGGGCGCTGGTGCTGAGGTTACCGCACGCGGAGTTTTTGGTGATATTTTGCGGTTGAGTAAGCATATTAATTAGGTAAAAATATGAAAAAAGCAACCTTTGGATTAATTTTAATATTTCTCACTTTGTTTTCTTCTTGTAATAAAGAGAAAATTTTGGAACTAAATACTCGAATCGCTGAGCTTGAAATTCAAAATAAAAAACTCGTTGATTCGATTTCTAAATCGGCGTATAATAAAGTTTTAAATTCGAATATTATCGGGCTGACTGCTAAGTCTGAGTTTATTATACACGAAGAAAGTGAAGTGAAATTCTGTTTTAACTATCTTGAAAAGTTGCCGAATTATGATGTTTATACAACTACTAGGGATGGTAAACTTGATAAGCTGATTTACGAAAGCCTCACAGATAATGAATTCATATATAATTTTGTTCCAGAAAAAGTAGGAAAGTACAATATTAAGTTGGTAGCTGTTTTTAAAATTAATAACAAAGAAAATGAAGAAATACAGGTTCCAACAAATTTATATGTTAGCGTAAAATAATCAAAAGATTAAATAGACCTGACAGGTCTTATTGAAATCTCGCGTTTTAAATAAATTAAAGCGTATGAGTGCCCCTCCTTGGAGGGGTTAGGGGTGGGTTAATAGAACTAAAGCTTACAAAAAATAAGCTTAGGTTTAAAACTAAACCCCAGCAAACAAGTGCATTAGGGATTGCAGAGGAAAGCCCACAGCCCGACGAAGGAGGTGCGAGGACTTGGAACGGAAAGCCCGACCCGATAGGGAAATGCTCAAATAATAAAATAAAAAAAAGAATTAAAGTGAGCCATAAAAAATTTGAAACCGACGCGATAAGAACGCAGAGTGAACGCACTCAGTTTTCGGAACATTCTGTACCCCTGTACTTAACGTCGGGGTTTGTATTTGACGATGCGGAGGACATGAGAGCTTCTTTCGCGGAGGAAAAACAGCGCGATTTATACAGCCGATACAGCAACCCGAATGTAAACGAATTTGTAGATAAAGTGTGCGCGATGGAAGGTGCTGAGGCAGGATTTGCCTTTGCGAGTGGAATGGCTGCGGTGTTTTCAACATTCGCGACCTTGCTTGATGCAGGCGACCATGTGGTGTCTTGTAGCTCTGTATTTGGGGCAACCCACGGGTTGTTTACTAAGTACTTTCCCAAATGGAATATTGAATGTTCGTATTTTGGTATTAATGATGTTGAAGCGATTGAGGATTTAATACAGCCCAATACCAAGTTTATTTATGCAGAAACGCCAACAAATCCTGGGGTTGATGTTTTAGATATGGAAGCGTTGAGTGCTATTTGTAAAAAGCACGATTTGCTATTGGTGATTGATAATTGTTTTGCGACACCGTATTTACAAAATCCTATAAAGTTTGGGGCAGATTTGGTGATACATTCGGCTACAAAATTAATGGACGGCCAAGGGCGTGTTTTAGGTGGTGTTACGGTTGGTAAAGCGGACTTGATTCGCGAGATTTATTTGTTTTCTAGATTAACAGGGCCAGCTATGAGTCCGTTTAACGCATGGGTACTATCTAAATCGTTAGAAACATTAGCCATTCGTGTAGATAAACATTGTGAGAATGCTCTAAAATTAGCTGAATTTTTAGAAGCGCATCCTAAAGTAACATGGGTGAAGTATCCGTTTTTAAAATCGCATCCTAAATATGCGATTGCTAAAAAGCAAATGCGCTTAGGTGGTAATATAGTGGCTTTTGAAGTGGAAGGTGGTTTAGATGGTGGTAGAGCATTTTTAAATGCTGTAAAAATGTGTTCGCTTTCTGCTAATTTGGGTGATACGAGAACTATTGTGACGCATCCTGCAAGTACCACGCATGCTAAGGTTGAAGCCGATGTGAAAGCTGCTGCGGGCATTACGGATGGAATGGTGCGTTGCTCGTTAGGGTTAGAACATATTGATGATATTATTGCCGATATTGAGCAGGCTTTGTCTTAATTTTATAGGTGTATAGCATGTTTTTTCAAGGTTTTACAAAGAATTTTAAATTGGTTAACCAATTTAGAGGTTAAGTTACTATTTTTGTAAAAAACATGTTATGAAGCTAATAAAAATCATTTTTACATTTCTAATTTTTATAGCAATAATTAGTTGTAGTTCAGAAGATTCAAATGAAGAGAAAGCTGTAGAATTGAGTTTGTCTTCAGTTTCTGAATTTTCTGCAAACCAAGAAACACAATCACTTGCAGTAACTGCTAATTTATACTGGTATACTGAGAATAACAATGATTGGATTACCCTTACTCCAACAAACGGCACAAATAATGGAACTATAAATATTGCTGTGTCTTCAAACACAACGGAAGTTAAACGTACTGGAATAATTAGTGTTATAGGCGGAGATGTATCAAGAGATTTAACCATTACCCAGGCGGGAAAAGAGCCAAATACAGGAGGATTAGATGCTAGTAAAACACCTTCAGAAAATTTTGATTTATCTACTTGGAATTTAAGTATTCCAGAAGATAAAGGGAATGGTACAGCAACTACAATTACCGTTAGCCAGATTAATAATAATTATGAAAACAGTAACTATTTTTATACTGGTGATGATGGCGGCATGGTGTTTAAATGTCCAGTTGATGGTTTTAAAACTTCTGCTAATACAAGTTATGTAAGAGTAGAACTGCGTGAAATGTTAAGAGGTACTAATACAAGTATAAGTACGCAAGGTGTAAATAAGAACAACTGGGTTTTTGGTACTGCTTCAGAAGCTGATAAAAATGCGGCTTATGGTTATGATGGTGAGATGAATGCTACCGTGGCCGTAAATCATGTTACTACCACAGGAAATAGTAATCAAGTGGGTAGGGTAATTATAGGACAAATACATGCCAATGATGATGAGCCTATACGTTTGTATTATAGAAAGTTACCAGACAACTCGCTTGGATCAATTTACTTTGCTCATGAACCCACAGATGGTAATGGAAATGAACAATGGCACGAAATGATTGGATCAAGAAGTAGTTCTGCTTCGAACCCTACAGACGGTATCGCTCTTAATGAAAAATTTAGCTACCGTATTAGGACTGTTGGAGATGTACTTACGGTTATTATCTTTAGGGAAGGAAAAGATAACGTGGTTAAAACTATAAATATGGCCAGCAGTGGATTTAATATTGGAGGGCAATATATGTATTTTAAGGCTGGAGTTTATAACCAAAATAATTCTGGCGATGCAGACGATTATGTTCAAGCTACGTTTTATGACTTAGATAAGTCTCATACTACATTGTAACTTTATTTTGCAGACATTATACTTGAAACTGTTTTTTGCTAATTTGAAATAATAATCAGTTATCAAGTAATTTCTTTTTAACTATCTCGACTTACAATCTTAAAAAAAAATGATTGTGATATCTAGATATAAAAGCATTCTTATAATTCTTCTATTAGTTTGCTCAAGTCTTCAAAGTTTAGCCCAAACTAAATTCAAGGTAGAAAGTTTAAATTTCGAAGGCCTTAAAAAAACTAAAGCCAGTTTTTTAACCAGAATAGCAAAAGTAAAAGCAGGACAGGAAACGGATAGTGTTGTAGTAGTAACAGATATAGAACGTTTTAAACGTTTAGATGGTATTGCGTTTGCCGATTACAAAGTGGAATCTGTTGGTGATGCAGGCTATAAAATCACATATATAGTTGAAGAGAATTTTAGTATCATTCCTGGTATTAGAGCTGGACAAGCTGCAGATGATAGCTTTTCGTATAGATTTTCAGCATTTGAATTTAATGGATTAGGTAGAAATATAATTTTTGGAGGGTTTTTTAAAAAGGAAGTTTTTAATGCTTTTGGTGTGTTTCTAGAACACCCATATTTGTTTACAAACAAGTTAGGTTTAGGGATTAATTATATGGACGATAGTACGCAACAGCCTCTTTTTTTCGACCCTAATAATAGTGATAACGCCACAGATTATGTTTTTACCAACAAAGGTTTTGAAACCATATTATTTTATGAATTAAACTTTAACAACAGGTTTGAGTTTGGTGTAAGAACTTCTGAAGAAAGCTATGTGTTTTTGTCTGAAGATGATGCAGGTGTATCTAACGCAGCAGAACCAAACATAAGAAGAACAGCTTTTAGAGGTTCTCATGAATATGTAGATTTAGATATTGAATACCAGAATGTTTCCGGGTTTAGAAATCTTTTTGAAACAACTGTATTTAATAAAAGTAATACATTGCTACAAACAGATTTTATTATTAATAATACAATACAATATTTTAAAAGAATGGGCAGTAAGGGTAATTTTGCAAGCCAACTGCAAATACAATTTAGTAACCCTATAGAAAATAGTGCTTTCGCACCTTTAATTATAGATAACCAATTAAACACACGAGGTGTTGGGAATATTGTTGATAGAGGTTCTGCTATTGTTAGTTTAAACAGTGAATATAGACACACACTTTTAGAAAAAGGTTGGTTCGTTATACAAGGCAACAGTTTTATGGATGTTAGTGGTGTGCAACGACCAGATACTAATTTTAATGATGTCTTTTCAAAAAACACAACCCGATTTTATTCTGGTTTAGGAGTTCGCTTTATTCATAAATATATCTTTAATGCTGTTTTACGTTTTGATTATGGCATTAATTTAACAGGAAATGGAGGTAATGGATTTGTATTTGGGATTGGGCAGTATTTTTAAATGTTTCTGTAGTTTTATTGTGCAAAAACTAAATTATCTATATTAGCATAATGCTATCTAAAAAAACCAAATACGGACTAAAAGCCTTGACCTTCATCGCAAGAAGTGAAAGCGATATGCCTGTTCAGGTTAGTGTTATAGCAAAGAGTGAGCAAATTCCACAGAAGTTTTTAGAAGGTATTCTTTTAACTTTAAGGAAGTCTGGAATTTTGGGTTCAAAAAAAGGAAAACATGGTGGCTACTATCTAAGAAGTTTGCCTTCTGAAATAAAAATGACTGATGTTATGCGAGTTCTTGAAGGTCCAATCGCCATGGTTCCTTGTGTAAGTTTAAATTATTACGAAAAGTGCGACGATTGCCCTGACGAACATAAATGTAGTGTGCATAAACTCATGATTGAGGTGAGAGATAACACACTTAAAGTCTTTAGAAATACAACATTAGCAGATCTTTCTGGTATCTAATGATTAAAAGATTCACAGTTTACACGAAAACCCTGTAAGTTTTCTTCAATTTATCGTCAAAATACTTCATTATTCAAAAAAATAAGTTTGATAGTTTGTAGAGTGGAAAAAAGTATTACTTTTGTAATCCCTACTAAATTGATAGGATTAATATAAAATAACAACAAATGATAGCGCAAATGTTATTAAAGAGTAAACAAAAGTCCACTTACAAGGAAGATAGTGTTGGAGAAAAACCAATACGAAGTGTTGCTAAGGCTTTAAGTTGGAGAGTAGTAGGGACTTTAGATACTCTGGTAGTTTCTTATGTGTTAACTGGCGAAATTTCAGTTGCAGCATCCATTGCATCAGTAGATTTTTTAACAAAATTAGTATTGTACTTTTTCCATGAGCGTATTTGGAATGCTATAAAATGGGGAAAATAAATAGATAAGGTTATGTTTACAGACAATCAAATAGAAGCATTAAACAAAGACTTTGAAAAAGCTAAACCTTCTGAAATTATTCAGAAAGCTTTTGAGCTTAATAATAATGCTGTAGTTACAACTAACTTTAGACCTTATGAAGCTGCAATTCTTCATGCGGTAAGTAAAGTAGAATCAAACATTCCTGTGGTTTGGTGTGATACGGGTTACAATACACCTCAAACATACAAGCACGCAGAACAAGTGATTAAAGATTTGAGTTTAAATGTACATTTGTATGTTCCAAAACAAACGTCTTCCCACAGAGATGTGGTTATGGGAATTCCTAGTATTGATGCGCCAGAACACGCTTTGTTTACTGAGCAAGTAAAGTTAGAGCCTTTTAAAAGAGCCATGGAAGAGCATAAACCAAACGTGTGGTTCACAAATTTACGTCAAGGACAAACAGCTTTTAGAAACAGTATCGGTATTTTTAGCTTAAGTAAAGATGGCGTTTTAAAAGTGAGTCCGTTTTACTATTGGTCTGATGAAAAATTAGATACGTATTTAGAAGACAATAATTTACCTAACGAATTCAAATATTTCGATCCAACAAAAGCATTAGAAAATAGAGAGTGTGGCTTACACGCTTAAATAAGATATTATGAAGAAAGATACATCACATATCAATTCGCTCGAAAATGAAGCGATTTACATCATGAGAGAAGTAGCAGCACAGTTTGAAAAACCTGTATTGTTATTCTCTGGAGGAAAAGATTCAATTACTTTGGTAAGACTTGCAGTAAAGGCATTCTATCCTGCAAAAGTACCTTTTCCTTTAATGCATATTGATACAGGACACAACTTCCCTGAAACGATTGAATTCAGAGATCGTTTGGTTAAAGAATTAGGTTTAGAATTAATCGTAAGGAATGTGCAAGATTCTATTGATCAAGGTAAAGTAAAAGAAGAATCTGGGCGTTACGCTAGTAGAAACATGTTACAAACCACAACACTTTTAGATGCTTTAGAAGAATTTAAATTTGATGCAGCTATTGGTGGTGCACGTCGTGATGAAGAAAAGGCAAGAGCAAAAGAGCGTATTTTTTCAGTTCGTGATGATTTTGGGCAATGGGATGAGAAAAACCAAAGACCAGAATTATTTGATATGTTGAATGGTGAGATAGATCATGGTCAAAATGTACGTGTATTTCCAATTTCAAATTGGACAGAATTAGATGTTTGGTCTTATATAGAAAGAGAAAATATTGAAATTCCATCTATTTATTTTGCACACAAACGTAAGGTGTTCTTAAGAGATGGTATGATATGGTCTGCCGAAGACGGTGTGGTTTACAGAGATGAGGATGAAGAAGTAATTGAAGAAATGGTTCGTTTTAGAACTGTTGGAGATATGAGTTGTACAGCAGCTGTATTATCTGATGCGGTGTCAATTGATAAAGTAGTAGAAGAAATTAGAGATTCTACAATTTCAGAGCGTGGTGCAAGGATTGATGATAAACGATCTGAAGCAGCCATGGAAAAACGTAAACAACAGGGGTATTTTTAAAATGGTTAATAGTTGTTAGTTACTGGTTATTAGTAATTATCAGCATATAAATGTTCAAAAGAATAAAAAATAAGTTGTTGAATTTATAGGGAATGTGTGATAAATCAAAAACTAAAAACCAACAACCAATAACAAAAACATGGAAGTATTAAAAATAGCAACAGCAGGAAGTGTAGATGATGGAAAAAGTACGTTGATTGGACGTATTCTTTACGATACAAAGTCATTAACTACAGATAAGTTAGAAGCCATTGAGAAAACAAGTAAACAACGTGGATACGATTATTTAGATTTTTCTTTAGCTACGGATGGTTTAGTTGCAGAAAGGGAACAAGGTATTACTATTGATGTTGCGCATATTTATTTTTCAACAAAAAAGAAAAGTTACATTATTGCAGATACACCTGGGCATGTAGAGTATACTAGAAACATGGTAACTGGAGCTTCAACTTCGCAAGCTTCTATCATTTTAATTGATGCTAGAAAAGGTGTGATTGAACAAACTAATCGTCATTTCTTCATCAATAATTTATTGAGAATTAAAGATGTGGTTGTTGCTATCAATAAAATGGATTTGGTAGATTACTCTGAAGAAGTTTACAATAAGATTAAAGCTGATTTTTCTGAATTGATGAGTAAAAGAGATTATCAAGATCAAAAAATCACATTCATTCCTGTAAGTGCTTTAAAAGGTGATAATGTTGTAAATAAATCTGAAGCAATGCCTTGGTATGAAGGTGAAGCATTATTGGAACATTTAGAGCAATTAGACAAAGCTGATATTTTCAATGCTGGTACACCACGTTTTCCTGTGCAATATGTAATTCGTCCAAAAACGGAAGATTTTCATGATTACAGAGGCTATGCTGGAAAGGTATATGGAGGTGATTTAAGTGTTGGTGATGATATTATTGTGTTACCATCTAAAACACGTTCAAAAATTAAAGATATTTATTTCTATGATGAAAAGTATGAAACGGCTTCAAGACGTTCTTCGGTAACCATTACTTTGGAAAATGATATCAATGTGAGCCGTGGTGATATGATTGTAAAGGAGAATGATTTGCCAACTATTGATAAGCAATTTACTGCTAACGTGTGTTGGATGGATTCAGATCAATTAAACCCTGGAGGAAAGTATATTGTTCAACATGGTATTAATAAAGTATTAGCTAAAGTAGATAGAATCAATCATAAAATTAATCCTGACTATTCAGGTATTGAAAAGGATGTTACTGGTTTAGGTATTAATGATATTGCTTCAGTAACATTTAAATTGAATAAGCCTATTTTTTACGATCAGTTTAAAAATCATAGAACTAATGGATCTTTTATTTTAATTGATCCACAGTCAAATAATACGGTTGGAGCCGGATTTATCCAATAAAAAGAAAAAGAAGATGAGAAGTTTCGAAACAGAAATAGAAAATCCGATTGTCCAAAAAGACATTATCGAATTAGCTCAAAAAATTGAGTTATTCCATAACGGTAAAATCGACGAGGAAAAATTTAGAAGTCTGCGTTTAGCACGTGGTGTTTACGGTCAGCGTCAAGAAGGCGTACAAATGATTCGTATTAAAGTGCCTTACGGAAAGCTAAAGAGCAACCAATTACGCAGAATTGCTGCAGTATCAGATGAGTATTCTCGTGGGCGCTTGCATATTACTACGCGTCAAGATATTCAAATTCACTATGTGGATTTAAATAGAACGCCAGAGCTTTGGGCAGAGTTAGAAAAAGATGAAGTTACAGTTCGTGAGGCTTGTGGTAACGTGGTAAGAAACGTAACAGCTTCTGAAACTGCCGGTATTGATGTTAACGAACCTTTTGATGTATCGCCTTATGCAGATGCGTTGTATAAATTCTTTTTACGTAACGCTATCTGTCAAGAAATGGGACGTAAATTTAAAGTGTCTTTTTCTTCTACAGATGAAGATACAGGATTGTCTTATTTACATGACATCGGGTACATTGCGAAAATAAAAGACGGTGTGCGCGGATTTAAAGTGATGGTAGCTGGAGGATTAGGGTCTCAGCCACGTCATGCAGATGTGTTGTTTGATTTTGTAGAGACAGATAAAATTATTCCAATAATGGAAGGGGTTTTACGTGTTTTCGACCGTTACGGTGAGCGTAAAAGTCGTGCCAAAGCGCGCATGAAATTCTTATTAAAAGATATAGGGTTAGAAGCGTTTAGAGATTTAATAGCTGAAGAGCAAAAAGCGATTGAATTTAAAAGTGTCGCTATTGATGCAGATGCTTATGTAGCGTCTACGCCAGTTGAAATTACTGATATTCCTGAAGTAACAATTAAAGATCAACAAGCTTTTGAAACTTGGAAATCTACCAACCTAATTCCTCAAAAACAAGACGGTTATGTTGGTATTGGTATTAAAGTTTTATTAGGCGATTTTTATACTGATAAAGCACGTTTGTTAGCAGATTTAGTTGATACTTACGCTGCTGGAGAAGTGCGTTTAACATTACGCCAAAACATAGTAATTCCTTTTGTGAAAGAAGAATTAGTGCCATTTTTCTACGCTGAATTAGAAAAATTAGGTTTTGTGGAGGCAGGTTATAATAAAGCAGTAGATATAACGGCATGTCCTGGTACAGATACGTGTAACTTAGGTATTGCTAGTAGTACTGGTATTGCCGAAGAGTTAGAGCGTGTTATAAAAGCAGAATACCCTCAATATTTAAAAAATGAAGATCTTGTTATTAAGATTAGTGGTTGTATGAATGCATGTGGACAACACAATATGGCAAATATTGGTTTTCAAGGGATGACCGTTCGTACGCCAGATAAATTGGTAGCACCGGCACTACAAGTGTTGCTCGGTGGTGGTAACCAAGGTGATGGTAACGCAACATTTGCTGATAAAGTGGTAAAAGTACCAAGTAAAAGAGGTCCAGAAGCTTTACGTAGAATTTTAAATGATTTTGAGGCGAATGCTAACGGCAAGCAATTTGTAGAATACTACCAAGAAAAAGGTGAAAAGTATTTTTACGATTTCTTAAATGATTTACAAGATGCTACAAATTTAACGCAAGCCGATTTTATTGATTGGGGCGAAGAAGAAAAATACGTTAAAGAAATTGGAATTGGAGAATGTGCCGGTGTAGTTATCGATTTAATTGCAACGTTATTTTTTGAAAGTGAAGAAAAAATTGATAATGCAAAGCAATCTTTTGAAAACGGTGTGTATTCTGGAGCTATTTACTTAGCATACCAATCTTTAGTGAATTCTGCAAAAGCATTATTACTAGCAGAAAACAAGAAGACCAATACACATGCAGGAATTATAAAAGACTTTGACGAGTTATTTATTACCAGCGGAAAAATAGATTTAGGAACGTCTTTCTCAGAATTGATATATCAAATTAATAAATTTGCACCAACTGAGGATTTTGCTTCAAAATACATTGAAAACGCAAATCAGTTTTTAGCTAAAGTTAGAGCGTTTAGAGAAGCGCAACAAGAACTGGAACAAAAAGCGGTTTAAAAGATAAAATGAGTACAGTAACCCCAAAATTAACGGTTGTAGGTGCAGGTCCTGGAGACGAAGATTTAATAACGCTTAAGGCAATTAAGGCTATTGAATCTGCTAATGTTATTCTGTATGATGCACTTATAAACGAATCTTTATTAAAATATGCTTCCGAAGATGCGGAACTTATTTTTGTGGGGAAACGCAGGGGATGTTATGCTTTTCAACAAGAACAGATTAATGATTTAATTGTTTCAAAAGCTAAAGAAAAAGGGCATGTAGTGCGATTAAAAGGTGGCGATCCATTTATTTTTGGTCGTGGTGCTGAGGAAATTGATTATGTACGACAGTTTGGTTTACAAACATTTATGGTGCCTGGTATTTCCTCGTCAATGGCAGTACCCGCATATCAAGGTATTCCGTTAACAAAACGTGGTGCATCAGAGAGTTTTTGGGTAATTACAGGTACAACTAAAAAGCATCAATTATCAGGAGATGTGGCTTTAGCTGCAAAATCTACAGCTACGGTTGTAATCTTAATGGGTATGAGTAAGCTGTCTGAAATTGTTGCTATTTTTTCAAAAGAAAATAAACAAGATACCGCAATAGCTGTTATTCAAAATGGTACAAGGGCTAATGAAAACGTAGGCATTGGAACCATTAATACAATTGAAAAGATAGTAGAAGCGCAGCAACTAGCAAACCCAGCAATTATAATTATTGGAGACGTTGTAAAAGAAAGAGCAACTTTAAGCGCAATTTATAATGAGGTAAATCAAGGATAAATTATGGAACGTAATAATTTATATCCAATTTTTTTGAAAGCTAAAAGTTTAAATGTGTTAATTGTTGGTGGCGGTAATGTTGCAGAAGAAAAACTAACGTTCTTGTTAAAATCGAGTCCAGATGCGCATGTCACCATGGTGTCGCCTATGTTTCGTGAAGGAACAATAGCTTTAGCTAAAAAAGGTTGTGTAACGCTAGTTGATGATGTGTATCATAAAAAATATTTACAAGGAAAGCATATGGTTGTAGCTACGACAGATATACCCGATGTAAATGTACAGGTTTGGAAAGATTGTCGTGCAGAAGCTAAATTAGTAAATGTTGCTGATAACCCACCATACTGCGATTTTTATATGGGTGGTATTGTAACAAAAGGTAACGTAAAAGTAGCTATTAGTACCAACGGAAAATCGCCAACAACAGCAAAACGTTTGCGACAGTTTTTCGAGGATGTTATTCCAGAGAATGTAGACGATTTGGTAAAGAATTTAAACGAGTACAGAAAAACAATAAAAGGTGATTTTGAAGAAAAAGTGGAAACACTAAACGAATTCACAAAAGGATTAATAGAGAAAAAGTAAAAATAGATTAAAGACCTAGCAGGTTTTCAAAACCTGTAAGGTCTAAAAAATAAAAAAATGATAAAGACAGATATAATCATTATCGGTGCAGGTCCAACAGGATTGTTTACAGTTTTTGAAGCAGGATTATTAAAATTAAAATGTCATTTAATTGACGCATTGCCACAACCAGGTGGACAATGTTCAGAATTATATCCCAAAAAACCTATTTACGATATTCCTGGTTTTCCAGAAATTTTAGCAGGCGATTTAACAGATAATTTATTGGAGCAAGGAAAGCAATTTGAGCCTGGGTTTACCCTTGGTGAACGTGCTGAAACTGTTGAAAAACAAGAGGATGGTACGTTTATAGTTACGACTAACAAAGGCACGCAACACCAAGCGCCAGTGGTAGCTATTGCTAGTGGTTTAGGGAGTTTTGAACCAAGAAAACCACAACTTGAAAACTTGGCTAAGTACGAGGATAAAGGTGTGGAATACATGATTAAAGAGCCAGAAATGTACCGCGATAAAGATGTGGTTATTGCTGGTGGCGGAGATTCTGCTTTAGATTGGAGTATCTTTTTAGCTGATGTTGCAAAAAGTGTAACATTAATACACAGACGTAATGAATTTAGAGGGCATTTAGATTCTGTAGAAAAAGTTCAAGAATTAAAAAATCAAGGTAAAATTACGTTGATAACCCCTGCTGAGGTTACTGATATTTTAGGTGATGGTAAGGTTGAAGCTATAGAGATTACCAAAAAGGATGAAGCACCAATGCAATTAAAAACCGATCATTTTATTCCATTATTTGGGCTGTCGCCTAAATTAGGACCGATTGCGAATTGGGGCTTAGAGATTGAAAAAAATGCGATAAAAGTAAATAATGCGTTAGATTATCAAACTAATATCCCTGGTATTTTCGCCATTGGCGATGGTAACTATTACCCTGGAAAATTAAAATTGATATTGTGTGGCTTTCATGAAGCAACCATAATGTGTCAAGCGGCATATAAAATCATTAATCCAGGAAAGAAATTTGTGTTAAAGTACACAACGGTAAGTGGTGTTAATGGTTTTGATGGTACAAGAAAAGAAGCACCAAAAGCGGTTGTACAAGCTATAAATTAAAGTTTTGGCTTTTATTATAAAACTATCCCGCGTGTTTCTTTTAAAAACCGCGGGATTTATTATATAGTAAAACCAAATTATTCAGGTATTAGTTTTATTTTTATCAACTTAAAATTGAAACGATAAAACCAACATATTCAAAATACTAATTGTTCTAATAACTATAATTATTTTTGATGTTGAAGGTGGCATACAACCATAACAGTGAATACATATTATCCATGAAAAGCTATAATGTTTGCTTAAAAGATACGGTTAATACCTTTACCAAACGTCTCTTCTATTCGTTGTTCGATTGTGAACAAGAAAAAGAACACCAGGCGTATTTGGGTGACACGTTTTTAAAAATACTTTCTGCTTTAGAGATTGAAAACGGAGAAGCAATTTGGAAAAGTTTTAAAGCAGAACTTCCAGAAATAAGAGAAAAATTAGATTTAGATGCTATTGCTTTTGAACAAAATGACCCAGCGTCACATTGTTTACAAGAAATTTATTTAGCATATCCTGGGTTTCATGCCATTTCTATTTACCGCTTAAGTCATGCGCTTTACAAAAGAGATGTTTATATTCTACCAAGGATGATGAGTGAATATATTCATGGTATTACGGGTATAGATATTCATCCAGGAGCCACTATTGGCGAGTCGTTTTATATCGATCATGGAACAGGGATTGTTGTAGGAGAAACAGCGATTATTGGTAAGGATGTAAAGATATATCAAGGGGTAACACTGGGAGGTGTTTCAATATCTAAGAGTTTAGCCAAAACAAAGCGTCACCCAACTATTGAAGATGGTGTATGCATTTATGCTAATGCTACAGTTTTAGGAGGCGATATTGTTATTGGTGCAAACAGTACTATTGGTGCCAATGTTTGGATTACAGAATCTGTTCCTGAAAACTCGTTAGTAACGTATCAAACAGAAATTAAAATAAGACCGAAAAAGAATGGCATACGAGAATAGTATTATTGGCCAGATTGGAAATACACCTTTAGTGGAAGTAACGCACTTGCTTAATAAAGATGGTGTAAAACTGTTTTTAAAATTAGAAGGCAATAACCCTGGAGGAAGTGTAAAAGACAGACCTGCATTTAATATGATTAATGAAGCTTTAAAGCGCGGTGATATTAAAAAGGGAGGTACTCTTGTTGAAGCTACAAGCGGAAATACAGGTATTGCTTTGGCGTTTATTTCAAAGCTTTTAGGTTTGAATATGGTGTTGATTATGCCTGAGAATTCAACTGAGGAGCGTGTAAAAACCATGCGTGCTTATGGTGCTGAGGTTATTTTAACACCTGCAGATGTTGGTATTGAAGGGTCTAGAGATTTAGCCTTTAAGTTAAGAGATGAAAAAGGTTATACACTTTTAAATCAGTTTGAAAATGATGATAACTGGAAAGCGCATTATAAAACTACAGGTCCTGAGATTTGGAGAGATACCAAAGGTAAGATTACACATTTTGTAGCGACGATGGGAACTACAGGAACGATTATGGGCACCTCTCGGTTTTTGAAAGAACAGAATCCAGATATTCAAATTGTGGGTGCACAACCTGCTGATGGAGCCAGAATTCCAGGGATTAGAAAATGGTCACCAGATTATGTGCCTAAGTTTTTCGATCGCTCAAGAGTAGATACAGTAATAGATGTGTCAGAAGAAGATGCGAAATCAACTACTATAAAATTAGCCAAAGAAGAGGGTGTTTTTGCAGGCATGAGTAGTGGTGGATCTATGTATTGTGCTTTAAAAACCGCAGAATCAATTAACGAAGGTGTAATCGTTGCAATTATTTGTGATAGAGGTGATCGTTATTTGTCATCGTCATTGTTTGAATAAAAAGATAAATTTTTAAGGATAAGAAAAATATAGTTGTTATTTTTGTCCTCAGTTCATAAACGTACTAAAAGTTATCAAGAAAGGTAGAGGGATTAGACCCGATGAAACCTTGGCAACCCTTTATCTTTTAAAGAAGGTGCTAAATTCTACTAATACAATTTGTATTGGAAAGATAACGAAAAGTGAATTCCATACTTTTCTTGATGACATTTTAGATAACAAATAAAAAATGTCAAACATACATAAAGCTTTACAAGCACGAATTTTAGTTTTAGACGGTGCCATGGGTACCATGCTACAAGCGTATAAATTTACTGAGGAAGATTTTAGAGGCGAACGCTTTAAAGATTATCCAACACCACTACAGGGTAATAACGATTTGTTGTCGCTCACCCAACCAGAAGCTATTAAAACCATTCATGGTAAGTATTTTGAGGTTGGCGCAGATATTGTGGAAACCAATACCTTTTCGGGAACTACCATTGCTATGGCCGATTACCAAATGGAAGATTTGGTATATGAGTTAAATTATGAGTCGGCTAAAATAGCTAGAGAAGTAGCTGATGAATTTACAGCTAAAGAGCCCCACAAACCGCGTTTTGTTGCAGGTTCTATTGGGCCAACAAACCGTACAGCAAGCATGTCGCCCGATGTAAACGATCCTGGATATCGTGCCGTAACTTTTGATGAATTACGTATTGCATACAAGCAGCAAATTGAAGCATTAGTAGATGGTGGTGTAGATTTATTACTAGTTGAAACCGTGTTTGATACGTTAAATGCTAAAGCCGCTTTGTTTGCTATTGAAGAGGTGAAGGCAGAGCGTAATATTGATATTCCAATCATGTTAAGTGGTACGATTACAGATGCTTCTGGAAGAACCTTATCTGGACAAACAGCCGAGGCTTTTTTAATTTCGGTATCGCATGTACCATTGTTGTCTGTTGGGTTTAATTGTGCTTTAGGTGCAAATTTATTACAACCGCATTTAGAGGCGATTGCTAATAAAACAGACTTTGCTATTTCTGCACATCCAAACGCTGGTTTACCTAATGCTTTTGGAGAATACGATGAAACGCCAGAAGAAATGGGTGCACAAATTGAAGAATATTTAAAGAAAAATTTAATAAATATTATTGGAGGTTGTTGTGGTACGAGTCCCGAACATATTAAGGTAATTGCAGATATTGCGGCTAAGTATAAACCGCGTCGTTATGCTGAAGTTGTTTCAGTATGATATAAAATGAATGAAACATATAAAATAATAATAAGAAAAACAGTTCCTAATAATCTTGATAAGATTGTAGATCTTGAAAAAAAGGATAGTCAGTATGTTCAAGAATATAGTAAAGCTGAGCATCAAAATATAATAGAAGAAGAACTCCATTTATCTATAATCGAAAAGAAAAGCGAAGCTTTAATTGGATATATAATATTAGTAGGAACATTTAGTAAAAATAGAATTATTGAATTTAGAAGAATAGTTGTTGATAAAAAAGGTCTAGGCTATGGAAAGGATGCAATTAAGTTGATAAAACAAATTTGTTTTACTCAATTGAAAGCAAAACAAATTTGGCTAGATGTTTATGAAGACAATTTAAGAGCGATTAAGCTATATCAATCGTTAGGTTTTAAAAAAGATGAAGTTAAAACTGTTGCTGGCCGAAAGTTGTGGATCATGTCATCATATCAATTATGATTTTAAAAAGTAGCGCATAGTAAAATTGAAAAGAATTTTTTTCAAACTGTTTATATTAGTTGAGCACTATAAATAATGAAAGTAAAACAAACCAAATACATGAAATTGTCGGGGTTAGAACCACTAATCCTAAACGAAAACAGCAATTTTATAAATGTAGGAGAGCGTACTAATGTTGCGGGATCTCGAAAGTTTCTGCGTTTGATTAAAGAAGAAAAATTTGATGAGGCATTAGACATCGCAAGGCATCAAGTAGATGGTGGCGCACAAATTGTCGACATTAATATGGACGATGGTTTGATAGATGGAAAAGAAGCCATGGTACGTTTTCTAAACTTAATTGCTGCAGAGCCAGATATTTGTCGTGTTCCTATGATGATCGATTCCTCAAAATGGGAAATCATTGAAGCAGGTCTTCAAGTTGTGCAAGGAAAATGCGTTGTAAATTCAATTTCACTTAAAGAAGGCGAAGAAAAATTCATTTGGGAAGCTACCCAAATTAAGCGCTATGGTGCTGCGGTAATTGTTATGGCATTTGATGAAGTTGGGCAAGCCGATAATTATGAGCGCCGTATAGAAATAGCAAAACGTTCGTATGATATTTTAGTGCATAAAGTTGGTTTTCCTTCAGAAGATATCATATTCGATTTAAATATTTTCCCTGTAGCAACAGGAATGGAAGAACACCGTAGAAACGCTATAGATTTTATTGAAGCCACACGATGGGTTCGTGAAAACCTAGAAAATGTTTCGGTTAGTGGTGGTGTAAGCAACGTATCCTTTTCGTTTAGAGGAAACAATACCGTTCGCGAAGCTATGCACTCTGTGTTTTTGTATTATGCCATTCAAAATGGTATGAATATGGGTATTGTAAATCCTGCCATGTTGGAGGTTTATGATGATATTCCAAAAGATTTATTAGAGCATGTTGAGGATGTAATTTTAGACAGACGTGACGATGCAACCGAACGCCTACTAGATTTCGCCGAAACTGTTAAAGGTTCAGCAAAAGAACGTACAGTTGATTTATCGTGGCGCGAAAACCCGTTACAAGATAGAATTACACATGCTTTAGTAAAAGGACTTGATGCCTTTATTATTGAAGATATTGAAGAGGCACGAGTAGCTGCAAACAAACCTATTGAAGTCATTGAAGGAAACTTAATGATAGGTATGAATGTGGTGGGCGATTTATTTGGCGCAGGCAAAATGTTTTTGCCCCAAGTGGTAAAATCTGCCCGTGTGATGAAAAAGGCAGTAGGGTATTTAAATCCGTTTATTGAAGCTGAAAAATCAGATAAGTCGGAGCCTGTTGGCAAAATACTTATGGCAACCGTAAAAGGCGATGTGCACGATATTGGTAAAAACATTGTAAGTGTTGTACTAGCTTGTAATAACTACGAAATCGTAGATTTAGGGGTTATGGTGCCGCCAGAAAAAATTATAGAAACCGCTATTGCAGAGCGTGTTGATGCTATTGGATTGTCTGGATTAATTACGCCATCGCTTGATGAAATGGTATATCTCGCCAAAGAGATGCAAAACAAAAATTTAGAAGTACCACTATTAATTGGTGGTGCTACAACATCAAAAGCGCACACAGCAGTAAAGATTGATACGCAATATAAAAATGCGGTAGTACACGTTAATGATGCATCTAGAGCCGTAACGGTTGTGGGCGATTTGTTAAATAAGAAAACATCAAATGCTTATGTGGCAAAAATGAAAGCAGATTATGATGAATTTCGAACCAAGTTTTTAAAACGCGGTAAAGAGAAATCTTATATCTCTATTGAAGAAGCGAGAAAAAGAAAATATAAAATTGATTGGAATACGTCTGAAATTGTAAAACCTAAAGAATTAGGCGTTCAGGTGTTAAAGCAACTGAGTTTAAAAGCATTGTTGCCGTTTATAGATTGGAGTCCGTTTTTTAGAAGTTGGGATTTACATGGTAAATATCCAGATATTTTAACTGATAAGGTGGTTGGAGAGCAGGCTACACAATTGTTTGAAGATGCTGAAGACATGATACGACATATTATAGCAAAACAGCTATTAAAGCCTAAAGCGGTATTTGGGTTGTTTGAAGCGAATTCAATTAATGAAGATGATATTTCTGTTCAGAAAAAAGGTGAAGAAATTGCTGTTTTTAGAACATTGCGTCAGCAATTAAAAAAACGAGAAGGAATTCCAAATCATGCGTTAGCTGATTTTATTGCGCCAAAAGCGTCTGGAAAAACAGATTACATGGGTGCATTTTGTGTTGGGATTTTTGGAGCACAAGAATTAGCCGAAAGTTATAAAGCTAAAGATGACGATTACAATGCGATTATGGCACAGGCTATAGCAGATCGTTTTGCTGAGGCTTTTGCAGAGTATTTACATAAGCAAATTAGAACCAAGCATTGGGGATATGCCGCTGATGAAGATTTAACAAATCAAGATTTAATTAAGGAGAGTTACAAAGGCATTCGTCCTGCACCAGGATACCCTGCGTGCCCTGATCATTTGGAAAAGGAAACGATTTGGGAGTTATTGGAAGTTGAGAAATTAATAGGCGTTACGCTAACCGAAAGTTTAGCGATGTGGCCAGCAGCAGCTGTTTCGGGATATTATTTTGGTAATCCTGAGGCTAAATATTTTGGGTTAGGTAAAATTACCGACGATCAATTAATGGATTATGCCGAAAGAAAAGGCATAACCAAAGAAAAAGCAAGAAAGTGGTTGCACCCTAATTTGGCAGGATAGCCCGCGTTAGGGATTGAACGGCATGTTTGAAATCCCCGACGTAGAAGGGATTGAGTAGTGAAAGCCCGACCCTTGAGGGGAACGCAAAAAATAAAATAAGAGTATTAATGAGATTCTCGTTTTTTATGGGAATGACAAAAGATAAAGATGAAGGTAACAGACCACATAGATAAAGCTAACGGAAAAACGTTGTTTTCGTTTGAAATTATACCACCGCAGAAAGGGAAAAATATTCAAGAGTTATATGATAATATTGATCCGTTAATGGAGTTTAATCCCCCGTTTATTGATGTTACTACCTCTCGTGAAGAGTATGTGTAT
This sequence comes from uncultured Algibacter sp., assembly GCF_947490405.1. GTDB lineage: Bacteria > Bacteroidota > Bacteroidia > Flavobacteriales > Flavobacteriaceae > Algibacter_B. Next base: position 694,934 of record NZ_CANLGU010000002.1, read on the forward strand.
ATTGAAAAAGAGGGATTGTTTGATAAGAAGATTACTAGAATGCGACCTGGTACTTTAGGTATTTGCGCAGCTATTAAACATAAATACAATGTGGATACGGTACCTCATGTTTTATGTGGTGGTTTTACTAAAGAGGAAACGGAATATTTGCTAGTGGATTGCCATTATTTGGGTATTAATAATGTTATGGCTTTGCGTGGTGATGCTATGAAGGGAGAACAATATTTTAAGGCTACAAGAGGAGGGCATTCTTATGCTACACAACTTGTAAATCAAATACAAAATTTAAACTCTGGAAAGTATTTACATGGTGTTATAGATGTTGATGATAAAGCTGATTTCTGTATAGGTGTTGCTGGGTATCCTGAAAAGCACTTAGAGGCTCCATCGTTACAAACGGATTTAAAACGATTAAAAGAGAAGGTGGATGCTGGTGCAGATTATGTGGTTACGCAGATGTTTTTTGATAACCAGAAGTATTTTGAGTTTGTTGAAGCTGCGAAGAAAGCCGGTATTCATGTGCCTATTATTCCGGGGATTAAACCTATTGCTGTTAAAAGACATTTGCAATTATTACCTCAGGTTTTTAGAATAGATATTCCTGAAACTTTAATTTCTGAAGTTGAGAATTGTAAAACGAATAAAGAGGTACGTCAAGTAGGTATCGAGTTTGCTATCGAGCAATCTAAAGAGTTGTTGGACGCTGGTGTCCCCGTGTTGCATTACTACTCTATGGGGAAAAGTGATAATATTAAAGCGATTGCATCAGAGTTGTTTTAATAATTACATTACTTTTACAGGGTAAAACCTATTTATGCGCCAAATATTTTTATGTGTTTTTTGTTTAGCATTTAGCTTGTCTTTTGCTCAGGATAAGAACCACACATCGTATGTAGATGTTAATTATTTTCAGGGTAATATTGCACTACATAATAATGAAATACTACATTTAATTCAAGGACACCCTGACGGTGTTATTTTGAGTTGGAATAAAAAAACATACGGTTTTGAAGATTGGGAGCAGCGTTTTAATTATCCAGATTATGGTGTGTCTTTTGCTTATCAAGATATGAAGAATCCTGTTTTAGGAGACAATTATTCACTTTACGCACATTATAATTTTTATTTTTTTAAGCGAAATTTAATGTTTAGAATTGGACAAGGGATGTCTTACAATACCAACCCTTATAACCGAGAAACCAATTTTAAGAATGTAGCATTTGGTACTAAATTTGGAAGCAGTACTTATGTGATGCTTAATTATAAAAAAGAGCGAATAATTGATAGGTTTGGTTTGCAAGCGGGGTTTTCTTTAATTCATTATTCGAACGCTAATGTGAAATCACCTAATAACGGAACCAATTCAATTACCTTTAATATTGGTGTAAATTATAATTTGCAAGATTCAGACTTGGAATACCAAAATACTTTAGATAAAAAAGCAGATCAGGAATTTTCAGAACCTATTAAGTATAATTTAGCTTTTAGAGCAGGAATAAATGAAAGTGATGTGGTTGGTAGTGGGCAATATGCTATGTATGTGGTTTCTGCTTATGCGGATAAACGTATTAATAAATCTAGTGCGTTACAGGTTGGTACCGATATATTCTTTTCTAATTTTTTAAAGGAACTTATTTATTACAGAAGTGTGGCGTTTCCTGATGCTGGTGTTACAGGAGATGAAGACCATAAGCGTGTAGGAGTTTTTGCCGGTCATGAACTATTTATAAATAAAACATCTTTATTAACCCAACTTGGGTATTATGTATACTACCCTTTTGATTTTGAGGGTAGAACGTATTTTAGGATTGGTTTAAAACGTTATGTTTACAAAAAATGGTATGGAGCTTTAACACTTAAATCTCATGGTGCCAAAGCTGAAGGTGTTGAATTTGGAATAGGCATTAGATTATAAATTAAAAGAATGGAACAAAGATTAACCATTATTGGACTGGGAGTTGATGATTTGCAAATGGCTTCAGATTTTTATGAGCATAAATTTGGATGGAAGAAAACAAAGTCTAGTAATGAAAACATTGTTTTTTTTCAAATGAATGGGATGTTACTATCGCTTTACCCTCGAGAGAAATTAGCTGAAGATGCTACTGTGAATCCTAAAGGTTCTGGTTTTAAGGGTTTTACTATGGCTTATAATACGAGAACAAAAGCAGAGGTTGATGCGTTAATTGAAACACTTGAAAATAAAGGTGTGAAAATTGTAAAACGACCAGAGGAAGTATTCTGGGGAGGTTATAGTAGTTATGTTGCAGATATGGATGAAAACCTATGGGAAATAGCTTATAATCCGTTTTTACATATAGATGAAAACGGAAATGCAGTTGATGAATAACAAGACATGAAAACTTTAAAATACGTAGTACTTTTTATTTTTGTTTTTGCTTGTGATAGCGAAGATGCAGGGGATTGTTTTCAAAAAGCGGGAACTATTATTAAGGAAGAAGTAGTTGTTTCTAGTTTTGACAAAATTCTCGTAAATCGTGATGTGGAACTTATTTTGAAAGAAGATGTAAACCAAAGCGTCATCATTGAAACTGGAAAGAATTTATGGAATGATGTTAGTGCTGAGGTTGTTGATGGTAGATTGATTTTAACAGATAATAATACTTGTAATTATGTAAGAGATTATGGTATTACAAAAATATATGTAACGGCTCCAAATATCACTGAGATTAGGAGTTCAACACAATATGATATTCGTTCGGATGGCGTGTTAACGTATCCTGATTTAACTGTTTTATCTGAGGATTTTGGTGCTCAAGGAACCTTTAATGTAGGTGATTTTAGATTACAAATTGACAATATAAGTTTTAGATTGGTTTTTAATAATCTCTCTGTAGCTTATGTTTCTGGAGAAACGGAAAATTTGAGTGTAACCTTTGCTGCTGGGACTTCCAGATTTGAAGGGCGTAATTTAATAGCTGAGAATGTTAGTGTTTCTAACAGAGGATCCAACGACATGATTGTAAATCCACAGCAAGAAATTAAAGGTATAATTTCAGGAATAGGCGATGTTATTTCTGTGAACCAACCTCCAATTGTTGATGTTGAAGAAGTTTACAGAGGACGATTAATTTTCGAATAACTTTACTGATTGTTTGGCTATTTCTAGTTCTTCATTTGTTGGGATTACTAATATTTTAACCTTGGAGTTTTCTTTGTTAATAACAGTTAATTTATCTGGTCTAACTTTGTTTTTTTCTATGTCAAGATTGATACCTAGATAGTCTAAATCTTCGCACACGCGTTGCCTCATATCAATAGAGTTTTCACCTATTCCAGCTGTAAAAACAATAGCATCTAACCCATTTAAAATCGCAGCATAACTTCCAATGTATTTTTTTATGCGATAGGCATTCATTTGTAATGCTAATTGGCAAGATTTATTTCCTTTTTCGGCTTCAGCTTGAATATCTCTTAAATCGCTAAATCCTGTGAGCCCTAACATTCCACTTTTCTTTTGGAGTAGTGTATTGATTTCGCTAAGACTATAACCAAATTTATCAGCTAAATGAAATATAATAGACTGGTCTATGTCGCCTGAACGTGTTCCCATAATCAATCCATTTACAGGAGAAAATCCTAGAGAATGGTCGATACTTTTTCCATCTTTAATCGCAGTCATGCTACAACCATTTCCTAAGTGAATAGTGATGATTTTTGAATGCCCTTTACCTAAAAACTCGATAGTTTTCTCAGAAACATATTTATGACTGGTGCCGTGGAATCCATATAACCGAATGTTGTGCTCATCTGAAAACTTATTTGGGATAGCATATTTATAAGCATATTCTGGAATAGATTGGTGGAATGCCGTATCAAAAACAGCAACTTGTTTAGCATTTGGAAAAATAGCTTCAGCTACTTCAATACCTTCCAAATTAGCAGGATTATGCAAAGGAGCTAAAGAGGATAATGTTTTAATTTTATCTTTTACAGTTGGTGTAACCTCTGTAGTATCTGTAAAATGTTTTCCACCATGTACCACACGATGTCCAACAATATTTATGTCATCTGTGGATTTTATAATACCAGTTTCGTTATTCAATAATTGTTTTGAAAGTATTTCTAAACCTATTTTATGATTTGGAATAGCTTGAACAACTTTAATAGAGTCTTTATCTGTTTTGAAGCTAAATATAGCATCATCTAAACCAATACGCTCAATAATTCCAGAGCATAAAATAGTAGCTTCTGGCATATAGAATAATTGAAATTTTAAAGAAGAACTTCCTGAGTTTAAAACAAGTACTTGCATATTAAATATCTTGAGCTTGAATGGCGGTTATTATAACGGTACTGTAAATATCATCAGCAGTACAGCCTCTGCTTAAATCATTTACGGGTTTGTTTAGGCCTTGAAGCATAGGGCCAATTGCCAAGGCGCCAGTTTCACGTTGTACTGCTTTATAGGTATTGTTTCCTGTATTTAAATCAGGAAAAATTAAAACACTTGCTTGTCCTGCAACTTCAGAATCGGGTAATTTGCTTTTCCCAATACGCATATCTACTGCAGCATCATATTGAATGGGGCCTTCAATTTTTAAATTAGGTGCTTTTGCTTTTGCAATTTCGGTTGCTTTTCTAACGCGTTCTACATCTTCACCTTTTCCAGAAGCACCTGATGAGTAAGATAACATGGCTACTTTAGGCTCAACACCAAAATCTTCAGCAGATTTAGCAGATGATATTGCAATTTCAGCTAATTGTTCTGCATTTGGATTTGGGTTAATAGCGCAATCTCCAAAAATGGATACGCGATCTTCTAAACACATAAAGAATACAGAAGACACAATATTTACACCAGGTTTTGTTTTTATAAATTGTAATGCTGGTCTAAGTGTGTGAGCTGTTGTATGTACTGCACCAGAAACCATGCCATCTGCATGCCCTTTATAAATCATCATGGTGGCAAAATAAGACACATCAGACATAGCATCTCTAGCCATATCCAAATTCACATTTTTATGTTTTCTTAATTCATAAAACGTTTCAACATAATCTTTAAAATGTGGAGATTTTTGTGGTGAAACAATACTAATATCATTTAAATTTAGTGGGATATCTAATTTTTCAACACGTTCTCTGATTTTATCCTCATCTCCAATTAAAGTTAAATCTACCACATGAGCATCAATCAATCTAGTAGAAGCTCGTAAAATTCGTTCGTCATAACCTTCAGGAAGCACAATGTGCTTTTTGTCTTTTAAAGCGCGCTGTAATAGATTGTATTGAAACATTCTTGGTGTAAAAATACCAGACTCAAATGTTATTAAATCATTAGAAAGTTTATCAGTATCTACATGTTTTTCAAATGTAGCGATTGAAGTTTCTATTTTTTCAGTGTTTTCGGCATAAATTCTAGAACGAATCTTTCCAATTTTATTAGTTACATGAAACGTTCCTTGATTAACACTAATAATTGGGACTACGCTAGAAAGCCCTTCTATAAGTTTCATAATAGAATCTTCTGGAACTAATCCGCCTGTTAAAATAATACCCGAAATTTTAGGGTAGTTTTTAGAAATATTTGCTTGAAGTGCTCCTAAAATAATATCGGCTCTGTCGCCTGGAGTAATAACAAGTGCGTTTTCCTTTAGATGCGTTAAATAATTACGGAGTTGCATAGCACCAACACTAAAGTTTTCAGACTGATTGTTAATCATATCTTCACCAAATAAGAACCTGCCTTTTAGGTTTTTTACAATTTCTTTAATTGTTGGGCTTGCTAGACTTTTAATTTTGGGGATAACCGTAATATCAGTTCCGCTATTAATACGTCCTTTTAAAAGGGACTTTAATTCAGAAACATTATCTGGGTTAATTTTGTTAGTCATTATGGAAAGCACATCAACTTCTTCTTTGAAGGTGTCATGAGCTAACTGAACATTGTCTACAATTTCATCAAGTGGTTTTCCATCTCCTTGAGAAACTATTATGGCAGGTAATCCTAAGTTTTTAGAAATTAAAAGGTTGATATCTAATTCTAAACTGGAATTTTCATGAGAAAAATCGGTGCCTTCAACTAAAATAATATCAAAACGTTCTTCAAGGTATTTGTATTTCTTTATAATCTCATCTATAACATCACCAGATTTTCCTTTGTTATATAAATCTAATACTTGACTCCTTGTGAAGGCGTATGTTTTTTTATAGTTAATATCTATTTCAAAGTATGAGACTACCGTGTTTATGTGGTTATCCATTTCACCTGCTTTGGTGTCTTCAATTATAGGTCTGAAATAACCAACTTTAGCAGTTTTTCCTAATAACATCCGCATTAATCCCAGTACGACAACAGATTTACCACTATTGGGTTCTATAGTTGCTACATAAATTCCTTTACTCATTTTTAATGTTTTGTAGGTTACAAAATAGTTTTACTAATATCTTTTAGCAAATTAACTATGCTTTTTACTAAATAACACAGCAAAATTAATATCTTCCAAACCTTAGTAAGATGATATTTATCATACTTCAAAATAAAATCAAAAAATTAATAAAACGACAACGACATCGTTTTTTTATTTCGAAGTTAATTCACTAAAAAGTGTTTCTAGACTTGTGTTTTTTTGATTTAGTTGTAAAATTTTTAATTGATTGTCATGTGCAAAATCAAATACATAAGAGCGCATGTCTTCAGAGGTTTTAAACGTGATTTCATAAACAAAGTCATGAGTGTTTACCACTGTTGTAACTTTGGGTAGTTTAAGTAAAAAGGCGTCTTCAACTCTATAATCAAACTCAACAATAACCACTTGTTCTTTCTCATCGCGTAAGTCTTTTAATTTTTTATCAGCAACAATTTTGCCTTTATTTATAATAATAACACGGTCGCACATAGCTTCCACCTCTTGCATGATATGTGTAGATAGAAATACGGTTTTTGTTTTCCCGATGGTTTTAATTAAATTTCGAATATCAATCAATTGATTTGGGTCTAAACCCGTTGTAGGTTCATCTAAAATTAAAACCTCAGGATCATGTAAAAGGGCATTGGCTAAACCAACACGTTGGCGATAACCTTTTGATAGTTGTCCAATTTTTTTATGCGATTCGGGTATGAGTCCAGTTAAATCAATTACTTCATTAATGCGTTGTTTGCTTACACCATATATATTGGCATTAAAGGTTAGATACTCTTTAACATACTGATCTAAGTATAGTGGGTTGTGTTCTGGAAGATATCCAACACTTTGCTGCACCTCTTTGGCATTGGTGTTTACATCATAACCATTTACTTTAGTAGTACCGTTGCTGGCGGTTAAATAGGTCGTTAAAATTTTCATCATCGTAGATTTACCAGCACCGTTAGGTCCTAAAAAACCAACTACTTCTGGTTTATCAACTTTAAAAGAGATGCTATTTAAAGCTTTTTGCTTACCATAAGCTTTTGAAACATCATGAACTTCAATAGACATATTTAAAATAATTTGCTCAAAAATAATTGAATAACTAACGTAATGGTAGATTTACTATAAAATCTTTAAAATTTTTTAGAAAAATAAAAAAAAGGTTTTATAGTATTTTGATTTCTTAAAATAATAATTACTTTAGCCGTGTAATTATGAGAACAACAGCATATTATACATATTTTAACTTTTTTTATTTCTTTTTTAGCAAAGAAATCGAGACGTTGTATGTATAGTTGAAGAACAATATATTTTAATGCAAGTCTCGATGAAAATCGAGACTTTTTTTTGTTTAACTATTGGTAAAGCAAATACGAAGTAAAGTAATTTGAATTAATAACTGAATTTTGATAAAAACAGTAGCCATACAAGGTGTAAGAGGATCATTTCATCACATCGTATCTCAGGAGTTTTTTAACAAACCTGTAGATAGTATTGAGTGTATGACATTTGATAGGGTGGTAGATGCTTTAAGCAATAAAGAATGTGATGCTGCAATTATGGCTCTGGAGAATTCTATTGCGGGTTCAATAATTCCTAATTATGCATTAATTGACAAATATGGTTTGCATATTGTTGGTGAGCATTATTTAGATATTCAGCATAATTTAATGGCATTGCCAAATCAAAGTATTGAAGAGATTAAAGAGGTATACTCGCATCCTATGGCTTTGTTACAATGTAAAGAGTTTTTTAAAAAGCACCCTCATATTAAATTAGTTGAGGACAAGGATACTGCAGAGGTTGCTGAACGTATTTCTAAAAATCAAACAACAGGTGTTGCTGCTATTGCTAGTGTAACTGCTGCAGAAATTTTTGATTTGAATATTTTAGCACATAGCATCCAGACTATAAAACATAATGAAACGCGTTTTGTAATTGTTAAACGAACCAATTCTGAAGTCCCAGAACTAGAAATTAATAAAGCGTCAATAAAATTTGAGGCTAACCACAAGCGTGGAAGTTTGGCTACGATATTAAATGTAATGAGCGATTGTAAATTAAATTTAACTAAAATTCAGTCATTACCAATTGTTGAAACACCATGGAAGTATGCTTTTTTTGTGGATGTTACGTTTGAAACTTATGACAGTTTTAAGAAGGCTAAATCTGTTATAGATATTATGGGAGAAGGGTTTAAAGTTTTAGGAGAATATAAAAATGCGAAGTTATGATTGAGGTTGCAAATAGATTGCAAACGGTTGAAGAATATTACTTTTCAAAAAAATTAAGAGAGGTTAATTTGCTGATTGCAAATGGTAAGCCTATCATTAATTTAGGTATAGGTAGTCCAGATTTACAGCCACCAAAAAAGGTGCTATCTGCAATTTCTGCGAGTTTTGAGAATCCTATTGCGCACAAATATCAAAGTTATCAAGGGCTTCCTGAACTTAGAGATGCAATTTCTAGATTTTATAAAGAACATTTTTCGGTAAACTTAAGTTCGGGTACAGAAATTTTGCCTTTAATGGGAAGTAAGGAGGGTATTATGCATATTTCTATGACCTATTTAAATGCGGGTGATGAGGTGCTAATTCCTAACCCTGGATATCCAACATACCAATCAGTTACCAAATTGGTTGAAGCAAAAGGAGTTTTATATGAATTGGATGAGGCAAATAATTGGATGCCAGATTTTAAAGCTCTAGAAAATTTAGATTTAAGTAAAGTGAAATTGATGTGGGTAAACTACCCACACATGCCAACTGGAGCAAAACCAAGTAAAACAGTTTTTGAAGAGCTAGTAGCCTTTGGAAAGCGGAATAATATTTTAATAGTAAATGATAATCCATACAGTTTTATATTAAATGATAACCCAACAAGTATTTTAAGTGTTGAGGGCGCCAAAGAGGTGTGTTTAGAATTAAATTCTTTAAGCAAAACTTTTAATATGGCGGGTTGGCGTGTAGGTATGGTTATGGGAGCAAGCGAGCATATTAGTAATATTTTGAAGGTAAAGAGCAATATGGATTCTGGTATGTTTTATGGCATACAAAAGGGTGCTATAGAGGCTTTAAAATGCTCGAATATGTGGTTTGCAACTTTAAATAATGTATATAAACAACGTAGGGATTTAGTATGGAAATTAGCTGATGCGCTTAATTGTACTTATGATAAAGAAGCGTCTGGACTTTTTGTTTGGGCTAAGTTACCTGCTTATTTAAAAGCTGAAGAGTTTATAGATTTAGTATTGAAGGAGAATCATATTTTTATTACACCAGGAACCATTTTTGGTACTAAAGGTGAAGGTTATATTAGGTTTTCTTTGTGCGCATCAACTGAAGTTTTAGAAGAAGCCTTAGCAAGAGTAAAATAGTATGAAAAATATATACGCCATAGGAGTCGGTTTAATTGGAGGGAGTCTTGCTATTGATATCAAGAAGCAAAACCCAGATGTGGTTATTCATGGTATAAGTAGAAAAGATACTACGTTAAATACCGCTTTAGAATTAGGCTTAATTGATAAAAAGGCAACTTTGGAGGATATTAAAGACGCTGATTTAGTAATTGTGTCTATCCCTGTTGATGCTACAGTGAAATTGTTGCCAACTATTTTAGATAAAATATCAGATACTGGTTTGGTAGTTGATGCAGGTTCTACAAAAGAAGCGATTTGTAAGGTTGTTGAGAATCATCCGAAGCGAAGAAACTTTTTAGCGATGCACCCCATTGCAGGTACTGAACATTCTGGGCCAACAGCAGCTATTGAAGGTTTGTTTAAAGGGAAAACGAATATTGTTTGTGAGGTTGAAAAAACAACTTTTAAGTTGCAAGAAAAGGCTTTAAAGATGTTTACAGATATTGGAATGCGTATACGATATATGAATCCTGTGGAGCATGATAGACATATTGCATATGTATCGCACTTATCTCATATCAGTTCATTTATGTTGGGGAAAACAGTAATTGATAAAGAGAAAAATGAACGTGATATTTTTGATATGGCGGGTAGTGGATTTGCATCTACAGTACGTTTGGCTAAAAGTTCGCCAGAAATGTGGACGCCTATTTTTAAACAGAATAAAAGTAATGTTATAGAAACCTTAGAGGAATATATTAATAACCTTACGCATTTTAAAGAGTTAATGGCTGCTGATAATTTTGAAGCCATTTTTGAGGAGATGAAAAGTACCAATCATATAAAAGATATTTTGAATGGTATAATTTAGAAAGGTTTGAAAGCGGCCTTGGCAAGTAAACCCGCGTTAGGGATTGCAGAGGAAAGCCCACAGCGGAGGCACGGAGCGAGGACTTGTAACGGAAAGCCCGACCCTTGTGGTAACGCCCAAATAAATTGAACATAGAACAACAAAAATTAAATAGTAAACATAAAATAGCTTAAGCAGCTAAATATTAAGTAAAAATGGAAAACAATAAAGAAATGAGAACCTGGTTAGATGATTTAGGATTAGATCATCCGTTAGTAATAGCGGGTCCTTGTAGCGCAGAAACAGAAGAACAAGTTTTAAGAATAGCTCATGAGCTAAAAGACACAGATGTAAGCTATTTTAGAGCTGGTATTTGGAAACCAAGAACACGCCCAGGAAATTTTGAAGGTGTTGGTGCTTTAGGTTTAAAATGGTTGCAAAAAGTTAAGGAAGAAACTGGCATGAAGGTTTGTACTGAGGTGGCTAATGCAGCGCATGTAAAATTAGCTTTAGAGCATGATGTTGATTTATTATGGATTGGAGCCCGATCTACAGTTTCTCCATTTATTATGCAAGAAATAGCGGATGCTTTGCAAGGTACAGATAAGCCAGTTTTAATTAAAAACCCAGTAAACCCTGATTTATCTTTGTGGTTAGGTGGTATAGAAAGAATATACAGTTCTGGTGTTAAAAATATTGGTGCAATTCATAGAGGGTTTTCTACATATCAAAAAACGAAATATAGAAACATTCCAGAATGGCAAATGGCTATTGAGTTTCAAAATAGATTTCCAGATATTCCTTTAATTAACGATCCGTCTCATATTACAGGAAAGAGAGATATGGTTTTTGATGTGTCTCAAACGGCATTGGATTTAAATTTTGATGGGTTGATGATTGAAACGCATTACGATCCTGATAATGCTTGGAGTGATGCTGCACAACAGGTTACGCCTGCTACTTTGGTTCAAATCATGAAGGATTTGAAAATTAGAAAAGAGTCTAATCAAGAAGAAGAATATAATAGTGCACTTAATAATTTGAGAGCTCAGATTGATGTGGTTGATAACCAAATTATTGAATTGTTAGGGCAGCGTATGAAAGCCTCTGATGGTATTGGTGAGCTTAAAAAGAACAAAAATGTTGCTGTTTTACAGTCTAAACGCTGGAACGAGATTTTAGGCAAAATGGTACTTGAAGGCGAGCAACACGGGTTGAGCGAAGAGTTTATCTTAAGGATGTTTAAAGCGGTTCATCAAGAATCGATTAACCATCAAGAGAAGATTATTAATGGATAGTAAGAGTATCTATTATAAAAAAAGCCTCCATTTTTTGGAGGCTTTTTTTGTGGCTTTTTTACAATTTATTTATTCCTTTTAAAGATATAACGAGTAATAAAAATACCTTGGTTGTCGCCTTTACCACCAGAGCTTTCAACACCACTAGTAACAAAAGCTAGTTCCCAGCCTTCTTCAATCATTGTATTGATTTTAGATTCTATTATTGCATCATTGGCTGCAATATTTTGAAAACGAATACCACCAATGTTATAAAAGTTTAACAATTTAGTTTCGTCAAAACCTTTTACTCTAATTTCTCCACGCTTGGATTTGTTACGTGTGTTATCTTCTTCGGTTTGAGTTGAAGTAAATTCTTTGTAATCTTTCGTTTCGTTAGCGCTAATAATTCTAGAACGCCCTAAACCATTAGGAACAATAGACTCTACACTTGTTACTACTTTGTACTCTACTTGTGCGTTTGTTTCAATAAAAGAAAATAAAGAAACAGCTAATACGATTAATAATTTTTTCATGTTGTTGAGGTTTTTAAAAATTTAAGGTTATTAACAGCTAATATAAAAATACTCTTACATAAAAGTGTAAATAGTATAATATTTTTTTAAACCGCTTTACTAATTGAAAGTAAGCGTTTACTCATTTTTGCTTTTAATACTATTTGGTTTCATTTAGGTTTGAATTATTAACCAAAATTTTAAAATAATGAAATTAAAAATTACACTTTTACTCTTATTCATTGCTATGGAAACATTTTCGCAAGCTATAATTACTGGGCATGTTTCAGGAGAAGCAGATCCTCTTGTTGGAGCAAACATTATTCTTAAGCACTCTAAAAAAGGAACAATTTCAGACTTTGATGGGAATTTCGAGATTAGGGTAGCTCCCAGAGATACTTTGGTTATCTCTTATTTAGGTTTTACCCCTAAAGAAATTGTAATTGGTGATCAAAAGCATATAGATGTTTCTTTAGATGGCTATATAGCTTTAGATGAGGTTGTTGTTATGGCTTATGCAAGTTACAGTTGTAGAACAATAATATGTTATGGTTTAATAGGTAGTAGCATGAGTTTTCAAAAAGAGAATGAAGTTTTAACAGAAAAATTATATCCAAATCCTTCAAAATCAGGGCGATTTCAGTTAAGATTAATAGGTGATTATAGAAAAGTTGATTTGTTAGTATATAATATTTCAGGGCAATTAGTAAAATCATTCTATGCCAGACCAAACAACAAGCTTCTATATATGGATTTAAGTGAGCTTGCCTCAGGTATGTACATCATAAATGTGAATGCTGATGGAAAGCAAATAGCTACTAAAAAAGCAATTATAGATTGACGTATTCAATATAAAAATTGTTATTTTGTGTTACAATTTAATGCATGACAGGACACGTTTATAAATCTACAGGAAGTTGGTATACCGTTAAAACCAATTTGGGGCACACCTATGAGTGTCGTATAAAAGGTAAATTTCGTATTAAAGGCATTAAAAGTACCAATCCAATTGCTGTTGGTGATGTTGTAGATTTTGAACTAGAAACCTATAATAATGAGGAAACAGGTGTTATTTTTAAGATACATGATAGAGCCAATTATATAGTTAGAAAATCTGTAAATTTATCTAAGCAAACGCATATTATAGCGGCTAATTTAGATCAAGTGTTTTTAATGATTACCATAGATAATCCACCAACATTTACCAGTTTTATTGATCGGTTTTTAGTTACTGCTGAAGCATATTCTATTAAAACTGTTTTACTGTTTAATAAGTTGGATACTTATGATGAAGAGACACTTGATGAAGTGAGATATCTAGCGCATGTATACCGAAAAATTGGTTATGAATGTATAGGTGTTTCTGCTAAAACAGGAAAAAATATAGATAAAGTGAAGGCCCTTATGCATAATAAAACAAGTATGTTTTCTGGACATTCAGGTGTAGGCAAATCTACTTTGGTAAATGCTATAGAGCCTTTGTTAAATTTGAAGACTAAGGAGATTTCAACGCAGCATATGCAAGGTCAACACACTACAACTTTTGCAGAAATGTACGATTTAAGTTTTGGTGCTAAAATTATTGATACACCTGGTATTAAAGGGTTTGGTGTTGTGGATATGGACAAGGAAGAAGTTGGAGATTATTTTCCAGAAATTTTCAATTTGAAACAAGAGTGCAAATTCAATAATTGTTTGCATATCCAAGAACCTAAATGTGCAGTAAAAAAAGCTTTAGATAATGATGAAATAGCATACTCGCGTTACAGAAGTTATTTGCAGATTTTAGAAGGTGAAGATGAAAATTACAGAACAGATATTTGGGATAAGCCATGAAAGTAGTTATACAAAGAGTCACCCAAGCAAGTGTTACTGTTGAGAGTGAAAAAATAGCTTCAATACAATCTGGATTATTAATTTTATTAGGCATTGTGCATGAAGATACTGAAGATGATATTAAGTGGTTGTCAAATAAAGTTGTGAACCTTAGGGTTTTTGCAGATGAAAATGGGATCATGAATAAGTCATTGATTGATGTAAATGGTGATGTTATTGTGGTAAGTCAATTTACACTTCATGCATCAACTAAAAAAGGTAACCGCCCAAGCTACATCCAAGCGGCCAAACCAGATGTTGCAATTCCGTTGTACGAAAGCTTTGTAAAACAACTGGAAAATAACTTAGATAAACCTGTGCAAACCGGACGTTTTGGAGCCGATATGAAAGTAGATTTATTGAATGACGGACCTGTAACCATTATTATTGATACAAAAAACAAAGAGTAGTGGCGTCAATATTTGGTCATGTTATAGCTGGTTTTACGATTTCAAAAGTCATTGATGCTAAAAATCTTAAATGGCTGCTTTTAGCAGCGATTTTTTCTACAATTTTGCCAGACTTTGATGTTGTTGGTTTTAAATTTGGTATACACTATAACCACCCTTTAGGACATCGTGGATTTACGCATTCTATAAGTTTTGCTCTAATTTGGGCACTTATATTAATGTTTACCTTAGGCAGAAAATACAAGGCTATTTGGTTTGTAGTTGTCTTTTTTTCTACAATATCTCATGGTATTTTAGATGCGATGACTTCTGGAGGCGAAGGTGTTGGGTTTTTTATACCATTCAACAACGATAGATTTTTCTTTTCTTTTAGAGAAATATTGGTTTCACCTTTAGGAATTAAAAACTTTTTTTCCTCTTGGGGAATAAAAGTGCTTTTTAGCGAATTTAAATACATTTTATTACCATGTTTCTTTATATTTCTTGTACGATTTTTAATTAAAAAATTAAATTAGCATTTTATTAAAGTATGATTTATCTCATAGAAACAAAAGTAGATTCCCTCTATTTTTAAGCTTTCTATTTGGTTTTTAAAGTCTCAAGAATGAATTTAAAATACGTCGTTAGCATTGTATTGTTTCTTATAATAACAAATACGTTCTCTCAACAAGAATTTAAAACAAGTTTTACTATTCCTGCAAACTTAACTGCAAATGCAAATGCGGTAGTGCGATATAACCAAACCCATATTGCTCTAGAGTCTTATAGTGAAATGTATATCACGGAAAAAAGAATAATTACGGTACTCAATAAATCGGGTGATGATGCTGTGAATGCTTATGTTTATTATGATAATAATGTGAAAATAAAAGAACTAGAAGCCATAGTTTATAATGCTGCTGGAGTTCAAATTAAAAAAATAAAGAAAAATGATTTTAAGGACGTTAGCGCTGTAGATGGCGGTACACTATATTCTGATTCTAGAGTGAAATATTTGGAATATACACCAATTGGATATCCTTATACTTTAGAGTTTACT
Organism: uncultured Algibacter sp.; assembly: GCF_947490405.1. Lineage (GTDB taxonomy): Bacteria > Bacteroidota > Bacteroidia > Flavobacteriales > Flavobacteriaceae > Algibacter_B. The sequence goes on from NZ_CANLGU010000002.1 coordinate 710,629, forward strand.
TGTAAAACATCAAATAACAATACCGCATTTATTAGACCGTTTATGCCACTTAGTGAATATTTTGTGAGTGTTGAAAATAGTAGCTATCAAATCAGTTATCCTGATGATATTACTATTAGAACAAAAAATAAAAATCTTGAAGATTTTAAGATAGAAAAGGAAGAGATAGCTGGAGTGATTAAATACAAAGCGAAAAATATTTTAGCTATTAAACCAGAGAAATATGCACCTGCATTTTTTGATATAGCTCCAAAAGTTTTGTTGGCTTCTAATGAGTTTGCTTTAGAAGGCGTGCATTCCGAAGTAACGAGTTGGAATGATTTTGGCAAATGGATGTACCATGATTTAATAAAACATACACATGACTTACCTACTAGTACTACTAGTATGATTCAAGATTTGGTAAAGGATGAACCGAATGATATCGAGAAGGCTAAAAAAATATATCAATATGTTCAAGATAAAACACGCTATATCAGTGTGCAAGTAGGTATTGGGGGTTGGAAGCCTTTTAATGCTTCAGAGGTTGATAGGTTGGGTTATGGAGATTGTAAAGGATTAACAAATTACACTATGGCTTTATTGAAAGCTGCTGGTGTTAAATCCAACTATACAGTGGTTTATGCAGGCAAATCCCAAAGAAGTTTGGAAAAAGATTTTGCTGCAATGCAAGGAAATCATGTGATATTAAATATTCCTACAGAAGATGATAACATTTGGTTAGAATGTACGAGTCAAAAATTACCATTTGGTTTTATTGGAGATTTTACTGATGATAGAGATGTTTTGGTAATTACTCCAGAAGGAGGTGAAATAAAACATACAAAAAAGTACCATGTAAACGAGAGCTCGCAAATAATATTAGGGAAATATAAGGTGTCAAATGAAGGCGCAATTAATGCTGAAGTACAAGTGAATTCAGGAGGTATTCAATACGATGATAAATATTGGTTAGAAACTGAAGCCCAAAGAGACTTAGATAAGCATTATAAAAAGCGTTGGCGTTATATAAATGGCCTATCTATAAGTGGTATGGATATTGAAAATGATAAAACTAATATTGAATTTGTTGAGCGAGTTACATTTGAAGCACCCAATTACACAAAAATGGTTGGAGATAGAATGTTGCTTACAGTAAACGCATTTAATAGAAATACACATGTGCCCGATCGATATAGGAACAGAAAATTTCCACTTAAAGTTAAGCGAGGCTTTAAAGATATAGACGAGGTTGAAATTGAAATTCCTTTAGATTATAAAGTAGAATCAATGCCCGATAATATTTTAATTGAAAACAAATTTGGACAATACAAAACAGAAGTTATTGTTAAAAGTGATAATGTGCTTGTATACAAAAGAGAGTTTGTAATAAATGATGGGGAGTTTCCAAAGGAGGACTATCGCGCTTTTCGTGATTTTCATAAAGAAGTGTCAAAAAAAGATAACGCTAAAATCGCTTTAAAAAAAATAAATAAATTATAATGAGAGTACTGATAGTTGTTTTGGGTTTATGTTTTACTATACCCACCTTTTCACAGAATTATAATTTTGGTAAAGTTTCTATAGAAGAGGTCAAGGAAAAAACGTGTTCAATAGATTCAACAGCTAATGCAGCTTACCTATATAAATATAGAAAAACTTATTTTGAATATGAACGAGAGCAAGGTTTTGAGTTGAAAACTGAAGTACATGAGCGCATAAAAATTTATAATCAAGAAGGTCTTGATTATGCAACAAAAAAAATGAGACTTTATCAAGGTAGTAATGGTAATAGAGAGGAAGTTTCTACAATAAAAGCCTATAGTTATAATTTAAAAGATGGAAAGCTTATTAAATTAAAATTAGATAAAAGTGGTATTTTTAAAACCAAAGCTAATAAGTATAATAATGAGGTTAAATTTACAATGCCAGATGTAAAACAAGGATCAGTTATTGAATATAAATACGAAATAACTTCTCCATTTTGGTCTAATGTAGGTGAATTTATCTTCCAGCATGATATCCCTGTTAAAAAATTAGAATCTATTTTTGAAGTGCCAGAGTATTTTAGCTTTAAATCAAACACTAAGGGTTATTTCATGGTTAAGCCTGCCAAAGAATCAAAGCGAGCTAAACTTTTGTATAAGAATGAAATACCATTGTCTGAAAATGCACCAATGGATCCTACTATACATTATAGAACAGGAGAGGTTGAGTATAAAAACGAAGTTTTTAATTATAACTTAACTGATATAGGGGCACTTAAAGATGAGCCTTATGTGAATAATATTAATAATTATAGGTCATCAGTTAAATACGAACTCTCTTATACCAAATTCCCAAACTCGACTGTAGAGTATTATTCAACAACTTGGGAAGATGTGGTTAAGACGATTTATAGAAGTTCAAATTTTGGTGATGAATTAAATAAAACATCATATTTCAAGAAAGATATTGATAATATAGTTGGTAGTATTTCAGATCCTCAAAAGCGTACAGCTTTAATTTTTAATTATGTAAAAAGCCATATAAATTGGAATGGTTATTATGGATATTTCGTTGATGAAGGTGTGAAAAAAGCTTATAAGGAACAAACAGGAAATGTTGCTGATATTAATTTAATGCTAACAGCTATGTTGAATTATGCTGGTATCAATGCGTATCCTGTATTAGTTAGTACTCGAAGAAATGGTGTGCCATTATTCCCAACACGAGAAGGGTATAATTATGTAGTAACTTACGTTAAAATGCCAGAAATGACATTTCTTTTAGACGCTACTAGTAAATATAGTTACCCAAATTTATTGCCTTTTAGAGCACTAAACTGGCAAGGAAGAATAATAGCAGAAAAAGGTAATTCTACTTTAATAGATTTATACCCAAACTCAATTTCTAAAGATATGGTTGGGATGATGGTAAATCTTGATGAGAACGGGACGATTAAAGGAAAGTGTAGAAACACAAAAACGAACCATAAAGCCTTATCATTTAGAAGAGATTTTAATAGAAAAGGTGAAGATGATTTTTTAGATGATTTAGAAAATAAATACGGCGGTATGGAGATATCAGAATTCATTGTAAAGAATAACGCTGATTTAGCTAAACCTATCATTGAGTCTTTTACTTTTGAAAAAGAAAATCAAGCAGATATTATTGGAGATAAAATTTACTTTTCGCCTTTGTTTTATATGAGGATGAGTGAAAACCCTTTTAAAATAGAGAATCGAGAATTTCCTGTAGATTTTGGTTATCCTTACGAAACTAAATACCGTTTTACTATAAATTTACCTGATGGTTATAAAGTTGAGAGTCTACCCAAGTCGGAAGCGTTTAAAATGGCAGATGATTTAGGGTTCTTCTCGTATAAAATTTCCAATGATAAGGAAAAGGTTCAAGTCATTGTTTCCTCAAAAATTAATAGTTCTATAATTGCACCTCAATATTATGAAGCTTTAAAATCTTATTTTAGCATGATAGTTAAAAAAGAAACAGATCAAGTAGTACTAACACGAATATAAATGAACATTCAAAACGCTCAAAAAGAAGTAGATAACTGGATAAATGAACACGGTGTTCGTTATTTTAACGAACTTACTAACATGGCACAACTTACAGAAGAAGTAGGAGAGGTTGCCAGAATTATAGCCAGACGCTATGGCGAACAAAGCGAAAAAGAAAGCGACAAAAATAAAGACTTAGGAGAAGAGTTAGCCGATGTCTTATTTGTAGTGCTATGTTTAGCAAACCAAACAGGCGTAGATTTACAAGAAGCTTTTGATAAAAGAATGGATAAGAAAGGAAAACGAGACCACGATAGGCACCATAATAACGAAAAATTAAAATAACAATTTTTAGAATGGTATGTATCAGAATTTAGTCCAATCCCCAAAAAAAAGACTAAATTACTTAGTATTAATCTCTATTATCAAGTAAATTTGCAACTTCTTTAAATTCGAATTTTAAGAACATGCATGTTACTCTTCAAAAATCTGAAATTGCTAAACAATCATCTGTTAAAATAACAGGGTCAAAAAGTGAGTCAAACAGACTCTTATTACTCCAAGCATTGTATCCAGAGTTTAAACTTGAAAATGTTTCCAATTCTGATGATAGTAACTTAATGACTAATGCACTAAGCTCAAATTCAGAAATAGTAGATATTCATCATGCAGGAACAGCAATGCGTTTTTTAACAGCCTATTTTTCAATTCAAGAAGGCAGAGAAACAGTACTTACAGGCTCTAAACGAATGAAAGAGCGTCCAATCAAAATTTTAGTTGAAGCTTTACAAGAATTAGGAGCGCAAATTACTTACACAGAAAACGAAGGTTTTCCACCAATAAAAATTACAGGAAAAAAGCTTAAAAAAAATAAAGTATCATTAAAGGCTAATGTAAGTAGTCAATATATTTCTGCTTTATTACTTATCGGCTCAAAATTAGAAAATGGTATTGAACTATCTTTAGAAGGCGAAATCACATCCATTCCTTACATCAAAATGACACTAAGCCTATTAGATGAAATAGGGGTAGAATCAATATTTCAAAACAATACTATAATCGTTAAGCCCAAAATCCAAAACTCAAAACCTAAAACTCTAACAGTAGAGTCAGATTGGTCTTCAGCATCCTATTATTTTAGTATTGCAGCGTTAAGTGAGGTTGGTACAGAAATTACCTTGTCGGCTTACAAAAAGAATTCACTTCAAGGGGATTCCGTATTAGTTGATATTTATAAACATTTTGGAGTGTCTACTGTGTTTAATAAAAACACAATCACCTTAAAAAAAGAAAAATTTAATTTAGAGACGCTTTCTCTAGATTTAAAAAATGCGCCAGATATAGCGCAAACTATAGCTGTAACTTGTTTTGCAATAGGTATACCATGTGATTTGATTGGTTTACATACTCTAAAAATTAAAGAGACAGATAGGTTAGTAGCTTTAAAAACAGAAATTGAAAAGTTAGGAGGTGATGTTAAAATTACAGACAAATCTTTACATCTAGCAGCCTCTAAAGGTATAAAGCCTATGGTTTCAATTGCTACTTATAATGACCATAGAATGGCGATGGCATTTGCTCCATTAGCATTAAAAACTCCAATAGTTATAGAAGATGCTATGGTTGTTTCAAAATCTTACCCAACCTTTTGGGGCGATTTAGAGGCCATTGGGTTTAACATAGATAAATAATAATTGTCAATTTACTTGACAACCCCTATTCCTAGATTGTATATTTGCAATCGTTTGTAATTTTTAAACTAATTACAGGCGATTATAGAAATAATTTAATAAACTCATTTTAAATGAAATTATCACACTTCGGCTTCGAATTACCAGAAGAATTATTAGCAGAATATCCTGCTGAAAATAGAGATGAATCACGTTTAATGGTGCTTAATAGAAAAGAGCAAACCATTGAACACAAAATGTTCAAAGATGTAATCGACTATTTTGATGAGGATGATGTTTTAGTACTTAATAATACTAAAGTATTTCCTGCAAGACTTTACGGTAACAAAGAAAAAACAGGAGCAAGAATAGAGGTTTTTTTATTAAGAGAATTAAATGAAGAGCAACGTTTATGGGATGTTTTGGTAGATCCTGCACGAAAAATACGTATCGGGAATAAATTATATTTCGGTGAAGACGAAACTTTAGTAGCAGAGGTTATCGATAATACCACATCAAGAGGGCGTACATTAAGATTTTTATATGATGGGTCTTACAGAGAATTTCGTATAAAGCTCAACGAATTAGGAGAAACACCACTCCCAAAATACATTAAAAGAGACGTAGAGCCAGATGATGAGCAACGCTATCAAACCATTTACGCAAAAAATGAAGGAGCAGTAGCGGCTCCAACAGCTGGTCTTCACTTTTCAAGACATCTGCTAAAACGTTTAGAAATAAAAGGTGTTAATTTCGCCGAAGTTACCCTGCATGTAGGTTTAGGTACTTTTAACCCTGTAGAGGTAGAAGATTTATCTAAACATAAAATGGATAGCGAAGAGTTAACTATTGATACAAAAGCAGTAGACACTGTAAACAAAGCACTAAAAGAAAAAAGACGTGTTTGTGCCGTAGGTACCACCGCAGTTCGTGCTGTAGAAAGTGCTGTGTCGTCAAGCGGTCAGTTAAATGAGTTTGAAGGATGGACCAATAAATTCATCTTTCCACCTTATGAGTTTAGTATCCCAAACGCAATGATTACTAATTTTCATACACCAAAATCTACCCTATTAATGATGGTTTCAGCATTTGCAGGTCACGATTTTATCAAGCGCGCTTACGAAGAAGCTATTAAAGAAGGCTACAAATTCTATAGCTACGGCGATGCTATGTTAATCATATAATCCCAAGTATTTAAAATCAAGAGCCTCTTTTTAAGAGGCTTTTTTTATTTCAATTATTTGGTGGGCATTACAACAAGGGTCGGGCTATCCACTACAAGTCCTCGCTTGTGCGCAAGGGCGCAAAAGCTGTGGGCTATCCGTTACTATCCCTAATGCAAAGGCTAACTCCAAATACAATTCATAATTGAAAACATCGTAATTCGTAATTCGATTCACTATTTTTGCAAAACTTATGGCGACAAGTAAAAAAGATATACGCGCATTAACCAAAGAACAGCTTAGAGATTTCTTTGTAAAAGAAGGCGATAAAGCATTCAGAGGAAATCAAGTTTACGAATGGTTGTGGCAAAAATCTGCACATACTTTTGAAGATATGACTAATATCTCAAAAGAAACGCGCCAAATGTTGCAAGATCATTTTGTTATCAATCATATTAAGGTTGATCAAATGCAACGAAGTTCAGATGGCACCATAAAAAATGCAGTCCGTTTACATGATGATTTAATAGTAGAATCCGTTTTAATTCCAACAAAAACAAGAACTACAGCCTGTGTATCTAGTCAAGTAGGCTGTAGTTTAGATTGTAAGTTTTGTGCAACAGCTCGATTAAAACGCATGCGTAACCTTAATCCAGATGAAATTTACGACCAAGTTGTTGCCATAGATAACGAAAGTAGATTATATCACAACAGACCATTAAGTAACATAGTGTTCATGGGAATGGGAGAACCACTCATGAATTACAATAACGTAATAAAGGCCATTGATAAAATTACATCAGAAGAAGGTTTAGGAATGTCACCAAAACGTATTGTGGTTTCAACTTCAGGAGTACCTAAAATGATAAAAAAAATGGCAGATGACGAAGTTAAATTTAAATTAGCTGTGTCTTTACACTCGGCAATAGATGAGGTGAGAACATCTATTATGCCATTTAACGCTACGTTTCCGCTTAACGATTTAAGAGAAGCACTTCAATATTGGTATGCCAAAACTAAAAACAGAATTACTTATGAGTATGTAGTTTGGGATGATATTAATGATAAGAAAAAAGATGTTGACGCACTAGTTGAGTTCTGCAAATTTGCGCCAAGTAAAGTCAATCTTATTGAATATAACCCTATTGATGATGGCGAGTTTCAGCAAGCGAGCTCAAAAGCATTAGATATGTATGTAAGAGTGCTAGAGGAAAATAATATTACAGTAACAGTAAGACGAAGCAGAGGTAAAGATATTGATGCCGCATGCGGGCAATTAGCAAACAAAACCTAAAAAATTATATTCTAAAACTTATCTTTGAAATTCCTTAAACCAATTACTTGAAAGTAGTAGAACAAATAAAGCAACCTATAGCCTTTGAAATGGATCTTTTCGAGCAAAAGTTCCAACTTTCCATGTCAAGTAAAGTAGCTTTATTAAATAGAATTACGCACTATATCGTTAACCGAAAAGGTAAACAAATGCGACCTATGTTTGTGTTTTTGGTAGCAAAAATGGTCTCTAATGGAGAAGTAAATGAGCGTACCTACAGAGGCGCATCAGTAATAGAATTAATACATACAGCAACTTTAGTCCATGACGATGTTGTGGATGATAGTAATCGTAGAAGAGGTTTTTTCTCAGTAAATGCACTTTGGAAAAATAAAATAGCAGTGTTAATTGGAGACTTTCTACTTTCAAAGGGTTTGTTGTTATCTATTGATAATAGCGATTTCGACTTGCTGAAAATTATTTCCATTGCTGTTAGGGAAATGAGTGAGGGTGAACTCCTTCAAATTGAAAAAGCCCGAAAACTAGATATAACTGAAGATATTTACTACGAAATTATTAGGCAAAAAACGGCAACATTAATTGCAGCTTGTTGTAGTTTGGGAGCAGCATCGGTAAAGCCAGAGTCACAGCACGTAGAAACCATGCGCAAATTTGGTGAACTTATTGGTATGGCATTTCAAATCAAAGATGATTTATTTGATTACGGAGACACTCAAATTGGTAAGCCAACAGGAATTGATATTAAAGAGCAAAAAATGACATTGCCTTTAATTTATGCGCTTAATAATGCTAATAAAAAGGATAAAAAGTGGCTTATCAATTCTGTTAAAAACCATAACAAAAATGCTAAACGCGTTAAAGAAGTTATTGCTTTTGTTAAAGATAACGGTGGTTTAGATTACGCAATTTCAAAAATGAAAGTATTTCAAGCAGAAGCACTACAATTACTTGAAAACTACCCTGAATCAGACTATAAAAATTCGCTAGAACTTATGGTGAATTATGTGATTGATAGAAAGAAATAGTTATTGCTGTTGCTGCATTTGTTGTAGTAATTTTACGTTTTGAAGATAGCTGTTATTACTAACTTCAAGTTCTTCTTTTTTTAAGGAGATTTTAAGTTCCTCATTATTTTTAAAAGTGCTTACTTTTACTTTAACAAGTAAATCACTTATTGCGTTACCTTTAAAAACACCCTTAACAGGAGCACAATCTTTATAATCTCTTCCAACAGCCAACCGCACATGGTACTCATTTGCAATCGCGTTATTAGTTGGATCTATACCTAGCCAACCATAAAAAGGGATGTAAACTTCTATCCATGCATGAGTAGCACCTTCACCTCTTGAACCAGATTCATTAGGGCAAATATAACCACTTACATAACGTGCAGGGATACCTAACATTCTAACCATTTGAAGTAAAATATTTGTAAAATCTTGACAAACACCAGCCTTTAAGCTCCATACATGATCAAGTTTAGAATCTACATTGGTAATACCTTGTATATACTTAAAATTACTATAAATATATTCACATAGTTCAAGCACGATTTTAAAAGGCGAGAGTATATTTAAATCTTTTGTATTTAATAATTCTAAAATAGAATCTGTGCCATCAAATGTTTTGTACTTTAAGTAGTCAATAAAATCTGGTTTATGCTTTATGTTTTTTAATTCCTCCCATTGTTCGTTAATAGGTTTTAAATCGTTAGGAAATATTTTTTCTTTTGTTTTTATTTCAATTTCAGAAATAACAGACAAGAAATTATGAGGTTCTAAAATCATAAATGTACCTACTGTATTTCCAAAAAAATCGGTGTAGGTTTCTATTTTTGGATTCGTATTAATACTTAAAGTATGAGAAGATACACTCTGAAACTCATCCTGTATTGGGTGCAACATAATTTGGTTAGCACCATCTATAATCAAATTACTATAGCTATACTTAGTAAGATGTTTTATAAAAAATGTAGGCATGAGCTTAATTAGTTAACATTTGAAAAGTAAACAGTATTAATACTAAAAGAAATATTTTTAATATCCTCTTTTATGCCTTTAATAAAATTATCAAGGCCTTGATCATTTATACTCTCAATAGTAGTGTATTTTATTGTACTTTCAAGTTTTCCGAGTAAAAATTCTATATTATTTTTTTCAAGTTCACCAGATTCAATTAATAAATTTACATGCCTGTTTAGTTTATTTATACAATAGTATACAGAGCGAGGAAATAATGTGTCTTGAAATATCATGGTAATAATATGGTCTTCCCTGAACGATGATTTATGTTTTTTTAGATATAGTTGATAGCCGCCAATGGAAAGTAATAAGTTTTTCCAATAAAAACTTTGTTCTAAACTATCGGATGTTTTAGCAATTTCAATAAGTTTCATCGCAGTAAAATCTGAAATTTGAATAACCCGTTCTAAATACTTACCAATGTTCATAAAGTAATACGCAGGACCTCGTTCTAGAGTAATGTCCATATTACCATAAAATTTTAGATGAAATGCTAATAAGTTATCTAAAAAAACAATTGGGTCCTCTTCTTTAAGCTCTTCTCTAAGTGCTTTTTTAGTAAGGAATAAATAATAACTATTAATACATAACCATAATTCTTTAGAAATATGTTCTTGAACGCTTCTGGCATTTTCTCTAGCTCGTGTAACAATATTTAATATAGAGTTGGAATTTTCATGATTAAAAACCATGAAGTTTATGCATTCAATAGCATCTTCGGTATAAAATGTGTTGTCAGTACTTGTGTAGTTTTTAATTATTGGCGACCATGAGAATAATTCTGGAGAGTCCTGATTAGCATAAAAATTCACTTTGAGTAAACTTAAAATACCGTTCCCGCGTTCCATATATCTATCTAACCAAATTAGATTATTTGCAACTCTGCTTAGCATGTTTTGTTTTTTTATTTTTATTGAGTCACCCAAGTATCTTTACTGCCACCCCCTTGCGAACTATTTACAACTAACGACCCCTTTTTTAAAGCTACTCTAGTAAGTCCACCAGGAGTTATATCTATTCCATCTTTACCTGAGAGCGCAAAAGGTCTTAAGTCTATACAACGGGGTGATAGTTTTCCATCAATACAGCATGGTGCCGTAGATAGTCTTAAAATGGGTTGTGCTATAAAATTATCAGGATTTTTTTTAACGTTTTCAAGATAGTCCTTAATTTCTTCATCAGTAGCTTCATGCCCCATGAGCATGCCGTAACCGCCACTTCCATCAGTTTTTTTAATTACCATATCTTTTATATGGTTTGCTACATGCTTATACTCCTCTGGTTTTCCTAATTGATAGGTTTCAATATTCTTTAAAATAGGTTCTTCTTCTAAATAATACTTAATCATATCAGGTACATAAATATAAATGGCTTTATCATCAGCAATTCCAGTTCCAGGTGCATTTACAATATTTACATTGCCTTTTCTATAAGCAGCCATAATACCAGCAACCCCCAATGTGCTTGATTCATTAAATTCTAAAGGGTCTAAAAACTCATCGTCAACACGTCTGTAAATAACATCTACTCGTTTTAGACCATTAGTTGTTTTCATAAAAACAAAGTGGTCTTTAACTACTAAATCACTTCCTTCTACTAATTCAATACCCATGAGGCGTGCTAGTGTAGTGTGCTCGTAGTAAGCCGAATTATAAATACCCGGGGTTAGTAATACTACGTTAGGATCGTTCTGATCAGAGAGTTCTTTAAGTTTTTTATATAATAAATTAGGGTAACTATCTACAGGTCTTATTTGGTTTTTTGGAATAATCCCAGGAAATATACGTTTAGAAATTTCTCTATTTTCAAGCATATAGCTTACTCCAGAAGGCGTTCTTAAATTATCCTCAAGTACATAAAACTCACCATCGTTATTTCTTATTAAGTCAACCCCAGCAATATGAACATAAATATCATGAGGGACTTTAACCCCTTTCATTTCTCTTAAAAAATTTGGACAAGAATAAATGAGTTCAGCAGGAATAATACCATCATTAATTATAAATTGGTCGTGATAAATATCTTTAATAAAAAGATTAAGTGCTTTGATACGTTGTTTAATTCCTTTATCAATTTTTTTCCATTCAAGGGCTGTAATTATTCTAGGAACAATATCAAATGGAAATATTTTTTCAATACCTTCATTATCGTTGTAAACTGTAAAAGTGACCCCTTGACTCATAAATAACTGTTTGGATAATTCTTCTTTTTTAAAGAGAACCTCTGGAGATGTACTTTTAAGATATTCATTAATTATATTGTACTGAGATCTAATGTTAGAATCACTACTGTACATTTCATCCCAGGTATTTGGAAGTAAGTCATATGATGAAAATAAGTTATCGTTGGTCATAAGCTTCACTTTCTTTAAAAATAAGTATATTTTAAGAAATATTCAGTGTATTAGTTGTTTTTAAAAAAATAAATTAAGGATTTTTGATTTTTATTAAGAATAATATTAGCATTTATGAAAATAAATACAATAAATTACATTTTATTTATTCTAACGTGTCTTATAGTTTCTATATCAATTGAAAAATATTAACCTTAAGGCAACCATTAACTTAAAATTTGCGTCTTTATAAGTAGAAGCACATCAGATAATGTATGATATCTTAAAAAGAGACAATTAAACGCATTATACTAAATTTATTTGGTGTTAAAAATGAATACATTTTTGAAAGTCATACAATTGCATAAAAACGAAAATGCTTTAATAAAAAAAGCGATTAAAAATAATCGTGAAGCGCAACATGTATTGTTTGAAATGCATTCGCCTAAAATGTTAAGTGTATGTAGATACTATATAAAAGATATTCAACAAGCCGAAGAAGCTATGTTGAACGGTTTTTTTAAGGTGTTTAAAAACTTAAAATCCTATAAAGGAGATGGGAGTTTTGAGGGTTGGGTTAGACGCATCATGATTCGAGAATCTATTTCATATTTAAGGCAAAAAAAAAGGATTGATTTTTTGTCAGATGAAGATGTAAGTACTAATGCGTATAGTAATAGTATTCAAACCAATTTAGAAGTCAACGATATTCAAAAGTTAATAGATAATTTGCCCGAAGGGTACCGTATGGTATTTGTTATGTTCGCCATTGAAGGGTATAAGCATCATGAAATTTCAGAACTTTTAAATATTAGTCAAGGTACATCCAAATCGCAACTTTTTAAAGCACGTAAGATGCTTCAAGAACAAATAAAAAAAATTAATAAAACGAGCTATGGCACCCATTAAATTTGAAGACGACTTTAAAGAAAAGCTGAATAAACGCGACATAGCACCATCAACAGAAGCTTGGATTAAGTTGTCAGAACGCTTAGATAATCAAGAAGAAAAAAGCAATAGAAAATCCTATTGGTGGTTTGGTGTAGCAGCCAGTATTATTGGTGTTTTATTTGTTGTCTCTCAGCTTTTAAATGATGATGTTAATTTAGACGAACCTGCAGTAGTTGAAACTCCAGAGCAAACTACTAAAAGTGAAATCATAACTATTGCTGCTGATAATGATGAAGTTATAGAGATGGAAGAACAAAGTATCCTTCTCAATGAAAACAAAGACATTCAAAAAGAATTAGTAGAACAAAAACAATCAATTAAACAAGAAAATAAAAATGCGCCTATTGATTTAGCATACGAAAAGGAACTAGTTCAAGATAACGTTAAATCTAAAAAAGAAATAGATATAACTAGTAAGGAATTATCTTTTGAAGAGCAAAAAATACAAGATGTTGTCGCAAAGGTTCAACTCATGAAAGCAGAAAATAATATGGTTACAGATGCTGATATTGAAGCCTTATTGCTAGCTGCTCAAAAAGAAATTCAACTTAATAGACTTAATAACGAAACAACTGGAGTGGTTGATGCTAATGCTTTACTTCAAGACGTTGAAGCGGAGTTGGATCAATCCTTCAGGACTAAGGTTTTCGATGCCTTAAAATCAAGTTACAATTCGGTAAAAACTGCAGTTGCCCAACGTAATAATTAAATTCAATCAAATAGTAAAATCATTAATCAAAAGATGCTGTAAATACATTCAGCACACAAAAAACGAACAGTTATGCAAACAATTACTAAGTATTTAGTGTTATTAATATTATGCTTAAATCTTCATTGTGTTTATGCTCAAGATACTATCGCTAATGTAAACAATAAACACAAAATAGAAGAGCTTAAAAAACTCCGTGACGATATTAAAAATCAAGAAAAGGAGTTTTTAAAAGCAGAAGTAGAAGCTATTAATCGTCGTCTAGAAAATGCTGATATATCAAATGAAGAAGCCGAAAAATTGAAAAAGGATGCTGCTAAAAAGCGAGCGTTAAATATAGAGAATCGCATAGCAATAGTCAGTAATAAAATTTCACTTTTACAACGGAATGAAGAAGGTTATAATGCCAATGAAGATGAAGAATTATCAAAAATCGGCATCAGTATTGGTGGAGAAGAAGGGAGTTTTGCAGGGATTAATATCACTAATAAAAACAAACCTAAAAAATATGACTTAAGAACAACAAGTGATTTTGTAATAGCCTTTGGATTGAATAATGCCATAATTGAAGGTGAAAATCTTGATGATTCACCATATAAATTTGGCGGTTCTCGTTTTTTTGAAATAGGTTGGGCGTGGAAAACGCGTGTATTTAAAAACTCAAACTTTTTAAGATTAAAATATGGGTACTCCTTTCAAATTAATGGCTTAAAGCCCAAGGATAATAATTATTTTGTACAGGATGGTAATCAAACTATCTTAGAAGAATTTCCTGAAGACTTGAAAAAGTCAAAGCTATCTATTACCAATTTGGTATTCCCTGTTCATTTTGAGTTTGGACCTTCAAAAAAGATTGACAAAGACACCTATTTTCGATATTCTACAGATAATCAATTTAAAATAGGAATTGGAGGTTATGCAGGTTTTAATATAGGCTCACGCCAAAAATTAAAATATGAATTGGATGGGGAACGTACTAAAGACAAACAAAAAAAATCATTTAATACAACAAACTTAGTTTACGGTTTAAGTACTTATATAGCTTTTGATGAAGTTGCATTTTACGTGAAATATGACTTGTCACCAATTTTTAAAGATCAAACTACAGACCAGAATAATATATCAGTAGGAGTTAGGTTTGATATGGATTAGAAATCAGTATTTGAAAAATAAAATAAAAAACCGAAACTTATAAAAGTTTCGGTTTTTTAAGTTTTAAAAGGAGCAAGCCAACTCAAATTAGTTTAATGGGCTTTAATAATTTTTGATTATCTGTTTGAGTTCAGCAACTACACGTTCAGCATTTTCTTTGCTAAAACACAAAGGAGGTTTTGTTTTGATAACATTGTTATGTGGCCCGTCTGTACTCACTAAAATATGTTTATTTCTTAATTCATTTTTAATGTAGTTAGCCAATTCTGTATCGGGTATTTTTGTATTAGCTTTCACGATTTCAAAACCAATAAATAATCCTGAACCCCTTACATCTCCAATACAAGGATGGTTTATCATTAAGCTTTTTAAAAGCGACATGTAAAAATCTCCAACAATTCTAGCATTTTCTTGTAGTTTTTCTTCTTCAATAACATCCAATACAGCAGAGGCTACAGCACAAGAAACAGGGTTCCCGCCAAAAGAACTAAAAAACTCGACACCTTTTTCAAATGAAGCTGCAATTTCTTCGGTACAGACTACTGCGCCCATAGGATGCCCATTTGCAATAGGTTTGCCTAAAATAACCATATCTGGTTTTACATCATGAGCTTCAAAACCCCAAAAGTGATGTCCTAATCGCCCAAAACCTGTTTGTACTTCATCACTTATACATATTCCGCCTTGAGCTCTTATTACTGGATATACGTACTTTAAATAGTCTTTTGCTAATGGTACTTGACCCGCACAACCCACAATAGGTTCGCTTATAAAAACTGAAATAGGGGGTGTGCTATTTTTTATTTGCTCTATGGCGTCTTTTGAGTAAAATTTGCCAGCATCTCTTCCAGTGTACTTCCCATTGTAAGTATTTGGTAACGGTGTTTTTATAATGTGGTTTTTTTGTCCCTCTCCTTTTGAGTTATTGAATTTGTAGTCACTAATATCTATAGAGGTTTGGGTGTTTCCATGATATCCAGATTCCATAACCATGGTGTGTTTTAATCCGGTATGTTTGTGGGCCATTCGCATAGCTAAATCACTTGCAGCACTTCCAGAATTAACAAAAAAGACTTTGTTTAAATGTGGAGGAAAATAGCGTAATAGTTTTTCTGCATAGTCCGCTAATTCATTATAAAGATATCTAGTATTGGTATTTAGTTTAGCTATTTGTTTCTGACCTGCAGCAACCACTTTAGGATGAGAATGGCCAACGTGTGGAATATTATTATAAGCATCCAAAAATGTATTTCCTGATGCATCGTACATAAACTGAAACGCAGATTTAACCATGTTTATAGGTTTATTGTAACTTAATGATAAAGTATGGCTTATATGTTTGTGACGTCTTGCTACAATACTATCAATATTTGTAGTATTTAATTCAGGCAAATCAATAGCTTTTCTAAATTTATTTTCAGCATGTATAGGATTTATAGTCAACCATTGGTAAAGCATATCCCAAGCATTTTTTTCGCTTACAGAAGCATAAATGTTATCTGGATTTGTTTTTTTAGCGTGGGCAGAATTACAAACACTAGTGCAGAGTCTAGCTGCTATTAAATAGTATAAAATTCGAATTTCTTTTTCTTCTAATGGGAGTTTTTTATGATAAGATTCTACAATTATAACTGCCCACTCTATAGGGTTTTCTTTATCGTAGCAGGCGTATGTAATGGCTATGGCTAGCTCATTAATTAAAAATGAATGTGCAAGATCCCCAAAGTCTATAATTCCAGATATTTCTTCTTCTTGTACTAAAACGTTCCATTCATTAGCATCATTGTGAATAATTTGTTTTCTTAGTTCAGGTATTACGGGCCTTATAATTTCTTCAAATTCATTAAAGAAATATTTAACTATGTTTCTATTTTTTGCATTATCAATATCACAGATGTATTTTTTATTTAAATCAAAATATTGAAGATCCCATTCCCATTGTCTTGCTTGAATTGTATAATTTTTTAGCGTCTTAAGTTTTGTGTCCAATTCAGCTAAAAATAAACCGAAAGACTGAAATAGCTTTTTAGTATGTTTGGTA
Organism: uncultured Algibacter sp.; assembly: GCF_947490405.1. Classification (GTDB taxonomy): domain Bacteria; phylum Bacteroidota; class Bacteroidia; order Flavobacteriales; family Flavobacteriaceae; genus Algibacter_B. The sequence goes on from NZ_CANLGU010000002.1 coordinate 727,441, forward strand.
TCACCGAAAAACACACCAGGTAAAAAAGACAACATACGGGAAATTTCAGTCTTGTTGTCAACGTTTAGTGTTTTAACATAAGAATTGTTTTTAAAAGGAATTGGTTTTGGAACTTTGGTTTTAAAAACGTCTTGCAAAAATAGAAGTGTTTCATTTTCGGCTTTCAAAATATCATAGAGACCTTCAGAATATTTATAAGTTTTATATATATAATTATTCTGTTGCGTTGAAACAAGGTAATTAGCATTGTCGTAACCGTTGAGTTTCTCAGTTTTAATTATGCTAAGTCCAAATTCTTTTTCTAGAAAACGATTCATTTAGTTAAAGATGATTTTTAGTTTTTTAATACTATTTATCTTCCTTGGGTTCATGATCATCTTTTACAGCTTCGTCTCGGTATTTGCAACACGCATGAACTTGAGCATAAGCTTCATCTGTAGCTTTTTCATCTTTCACATCATGTCCGGCACCTAAAATTTGCTTTTTTATAATTTCAGTATTTGTTTTTCGCTCGTCAAAAATTAATTTTAGTTCGTGAGTTTCAACACTCCAGGTGGCAAATTTTACACCTTTAGTGTTTAAACATGCTTTTTCTATACGCGCTTTACACATCCCGCAAACTCCATCTACGTCCATAGAGGCTTTAGCATTTTTGTTTTGTGCAAATGTTGTTGTTCCTAGTAGTAATAGTATGATAATTATTAAGTTTTTCATATGTTTTGTTGTTTTTGTCATTCCTGCGAAGGCAGGGATCTAGTTTTTTATTTAATTCTATATCGTAATCCAGCATAATACAGATTTCCAAAAATGGGTCCATATACAAATGTGGAATCAAAATTCGCACCAAAGGGATCATTAGCCCCTAAAATTGGATTAGACTGCCTTAGATTGGTGATGTTTTCACCTCCTAAATATACTTCAAATTTAGAAGAAAATACTTTTGTGATTTGAGTGTTTAATGTCGCCACAGTTGGTGTGCGTTCTGATAATTGATATTCAGAGGGGTTGTTTGTTGTTGATGCGTAACGTTGGCTGCTTAACCAATTAAAGGTGGTGTCAAACTTCCAACGTGCTCCACTTTCTTTTACTTGCGTTTCATAACCAAGATTTGCAAACAATCGGTGTTTAGGTGTTAAGGGTCTTTCAAATCTTCCTGAATTATAATCGGTTTTCACATCGTAAAATTTATAAGCTGTTCTTAAATCAAAACCTTCAAAAGGATTATAATTTAATTCAACTTGAAAGCTGTTCGCAAAACTTTTTCCATCAAGGTTATAAAAATTAATTTCTTGTGAATTTTCCCAATCTACAACTACTTTATTGGTGAAATCAGTTTTATAATAATCAAAAGTGATATCCGCCTTTCTTCCAAATAGATTAAATCCTTGCAAATATGAAAAACCATAATTCCATGCAATTTCTGGATCTAATCCATAAATGTTTCCGCCAGAATTCAGAATGTTAATTTGTCGTGATGTTGAGAATAATTGTTGATTTTCAGTAAAAATATTTGCACTTCGTTTTCCTCGCCCAAAAGATGCCCTAAAAGCAGATTTACTCCAAGGTGAATATCTTGCGTGCACTCTAGGTGTTATAAATGTTCCTAATAGATTATGATGATCTAATCGAACACCCGCCGTAAGATTAAACAATTCTAAGTTATTAAAACTATACTCAAAAAAAGCGCCTACAGAATTTTCGGTTCTTTCAAAATTGGTTGTATTCACTAATTCATCATAATGGTCATAAGTATAGCTTAAGCCTGTTTTTATTTTGTGACGAGAATCACTTATAATCGAGTTGTAAATGGCATTTGCATATAAACTATTGTGTTTGATGTCATACACATTCAAACCAAAATAAGAGTCTTGTTTATGGCTACTAAATGCTGTTTGCACACCTATACTTTGCCATGGTATTTCTGGGTTAACATATCCAAACTTAGTTGAAATCTCATACCGCTGAGTGTCAATTTCACTTCCCCAATTATTGGTAGTTAACTTATCAGTGTCTGAATTAAAACCTAACTCGCCTGTTTGTTTTTCATCATTTAAGAATTTGAAATTAATAAAACTCACAAAACCTTTCTCGGTATCAGTATACTGCCAACGATTCATCACGTTTATTTGATTAAATAGCGGCATATCTAAAAAGCCATCATCATTTACATCATGTTTTTTATTATGCATGTTCCCATGAATGTATAGACCTGTATGCCATTTATTATTTACTTTGGTATTAATATGAGTGTTTAACTCCAATCGTTCACTTGATGCGCCGTAAAGGTTAACGAATAATTTGTCATCCGTTGAAGGTTTTACAAGCTCTGTATTTATTTGTCCTGCAATACTTTCAAAACCATTTACTACACTGCCTGCGCCTTTTGTAATCTGAATACTTTCTACCCAAGTTCCAGGAATAAAACTTAACCCATAGGCTTGTGATGCACCTCGTATTGACGGAATATTTTCAGTAGCAATTAAAATATAAGGACTTGTTAATCCCAACATTTTTATTTGGCGTGTTCCTGTAATGGCATCTGCAAAATTAACATCAATGGATGGGTTAGTTTCAAAACTTTCTGAGAGGTTACAACAAGCCGCTTTTAGTAACTCTTCACTAGTTACGTTAATTACATTAGTGGCTTTAAAATACGATTTAACTGTTGTTTGCTTTCTTGATTTTACAGTTACAGCATCTAAATTATCTGTTGATTGTAACCAATGTTTTATTTTTTTAGGAGTGTTTATTGTTAATGTATCTGTTTTAAAACCAACGTAGCTAATTACTAATTTTTTATATTCAGCCTTATATGATAGTGTAAAATTACCATCAATATCAGTTACTGTACCCACTTCGGTATTTAACCAATAAACGTTTGCTCCTACTAAACCAATATTTTGGTTTTGTTCATTGGCTTCAAAAACTATTCCTGAAATAGAATTTTGAGAAAAAGCTATAATTGGAAACAGCAACAGTATGTATATTCTCTGTTTCATTTAATTATAGGTTTTAATAAGCATTATAATAGCCATAACAATCATAATACTATTTTCAATAAATGTGGCTTTGGTCATGGGGAGTTTTAAGGCAGTACCAAGGCAAACACATTGAATAGTTTTTTTATTCAATAAAGTTTTTGTGACACCAATTGTTGTAATTCCTAAGATAATTAGTGTTGTAATTAATGCGATTGGAATTTCAATTCGCATTAAAAATAGCATTCCAAGAGCTACTTCGATAAAAGGATAGACCCAACCATAAGTAGGAAATACTTTGGCTAAAGGGTCGTATATTTTGAATGATTCTGGAAAACCTTTCAAGTCCAGCAGCTTAAAAAAGCTAAAAACAATATAAAAAAGTCCCATAAAATCGAGCATAAAACTTGCGCCATCCCATGGATTATTATTGAGTAAAATTGAAGCTATAATGATGTAACTAAATATTAAAAAAAGTGGAAATAGTTGCTGTAAATCACTTTTATCTTCAGCTTTAATACCTGAAGATGTATTAAAAATATTTTTTTCTGATATACTGTATTTGTCAGAAAGTGCGTTTTGTAATTTTTCAGTTGAAATATGACTTGACATTTCAATAATAACTTCAGATTTCTCTAAATTCACTGATGCAATTGTTACTTCTGGAATTGTGTTTAGTGTCTTTTCCACTGAAGCTTTACAGCCATTACAGGTCATTCCTGTAATTGTATATGTATGTTTCATGATATTTTATTTATTATTTTTTGAATGAATTCCTTAAACGGAAATAGTTTCTGAAGCTGGTTCAGAATGATAAAAAAATAAAAAATCAAATGATGAAAACTTGGTCTAAAACCTGAATATCGGCGACCAAATTAGGGGGAGAGTAATCTTTATGAGGAATGGTCTGTTTTGGTAAACTTTCAAAACCATTTATGTAAGAATAAATAAATGCAGATAAGAACTGTTGCTTTTCAAATTCTAAGTCTTCAAAAGAAGATATTTTTAATTCATCTTGTCCTTCAACAATATCAATTTCATCTTTACAACAAGACTTTTTTTGAGCTAGTTCTATCGCTTCCATTCCGCATTTTTCTGCTTCATAAAAAACAGAAACGTCAACTAAAACATCACCACAATAGTGTTTTTCAATAGTAAAAGATACCGTTGAAAACAATACAATTAGCGCAAGACTTATTGAAAACCCTTTATGTAGTAGTTGTTTTAACACGTTGTAAAAATAAGAAAATTTGAAATTAACTTCTCAATTTTACAAAATGATTAACACCTAGTTTTTGAGTTTGTGGTAGTAAAACGCAGGTAATAGTAGTATTAAAAATATAGGCTGAATAAGGAACCGACGAATATTAAAAAACAAATAATAATCTTCTTGTCTTGGATTGATTACAAAATATAAGTAGAATAGCATCAGTACAAAAAACGCAATTCCATAAATTAATACTGAGAATTTGATAATACTTTTATCTTTAAAAACAAGAAATAAAATGGCCAATGAAATGATTGTATTCATAACATAACGCAGGGTAGTGAAACCAACTAATTTTGCAACTTCTCGCCTTGGACTATCAATGTATAAATAATCGTTTTCAAAAAAGGTTAAATAAGGATCATAAAAGAGTAAGTCTTCATAAAACCGAATTAGAATCAGAAGAAATACTAAACCTGAAAGCAATATGTATATTACGCTTTTATGCATTGTTTTTCTTTAATTTAGAAAACCGATTCACCCAAAAAATCCATAATAAGAATACCATGCCGTAGATTATTCCTGGGAAAATAACGGTATGTAATACTTCTCCATACTTAGGGTATAAATGCAATCCTACGGCTAAAACAACAATTCGTATAAGATTCACCACGTAGATTAAAACGCTTCCTGAAATAATGTAAAAGAAAGTTGTTTTTAGTTTGCCTGAAAAAGCAACTATAAACGATAGAAATAAAATAATAACACTTATTGAGTTACAGCCTTCAATGATTCTTCCAATAAATTTGCCATTTAAAATTAGTTTCATTGAAGGTTCATATGGGTGCGGTAAAACTTTTGTGTTATAGCCAAAAACATTGAGTAAGTCTTCGCTTTGTAATGCTACTAAATGCGTAACGCAATCTGGGTAAAACTTAGAACCGTCAGAATATTGTAAATATAATTTATAAACTACAGACAATAAAACGTAAACTGCCAAAAACGTAAGGATAAATTTTATTACCGACTTGTATTTTATGAATAGGGATTTCAATTATAGAAATAATTTTATTTAATCTGAATATCGAATTTACACCTTTTTAAATACTTTTACCAAAACTTTTCGACGTTATGATTTTTGAACAGTTAAAACCACAAATAGAGAATATTGTTTCTAACTCAAATAAAACAGTTGATGAGCGTCTTTTTGATATTTGTGAATTACTGGAGTCTCATATTGATTATTACAATTGGGTAGGGTTTTATTTTGCAAATAGTGATAAAAAAGAGCTGCATTTAGGGCCTTATGTTGGTGAGCCAACAGACCACACTGTTATACCTTTTGGGAAAGGGATTTGTGGGCAAGTTGCCATAAGTAACGAAAACTTTGTAGTTCCAGATGTAGCTGCACAAGATAATTACATAGCTTGTAGTATTACCGTTAAGGCAGAAATTGTTGTGCCTATTTTTGTAAATGACGAAAATATAGGACAAATAGATATTGACTCGAACACTGCTAACCCTTTTACGGAAGCTGATGAACGATTTTTGGAGTTTGTTTGCGCTAAGGTGGCAAAACTACTTTTATAATATTTCATGTTAATAACTTCTAGTTTTCGTTAAAAAAACAGTGTCTTTTGGATGGTTTCCAAGTTGAAATTCTAAAGTAAATAACTACTTTTGCGTTTTACTAAAAAAAGTATCAATTTTTAACTTAAAACTAATCTTGAATTTTCAAAGAACTAAACTTGAAAATTTCATAACACAACAACAATGAGCAACGAAAAAACCATCAAATCAGCGTTAATTTCTGTATTTAGTAAAGAAGGTTTAGAACCTATTGTAAAAGAATTAGACAAACAAGGTGTTACCATATACTCAACTGGTGGTACAGAAAAGTTCATCAACGATTTAGGTGTTAATGTTGTTCCTGTAGAGGATGTAACATCATACCCTTCAATTTTAGGCGGACGTGTAAAAACTTTACATCCTAAAGTGTTTGGAGGTATTTTAAACAGGCAAAATCACGATGGTGATGTGGCTGAATTACTAGAGTTCGATATTCCGCAAATTGATGTTGTGATTGTTGATTTATATCCATTTGAAAAAACAGTAGCTTCTGGAGCAAGCAATCAAGATATTATTGAAAAAATTGATATTGGTGGTATTTCTTTAATTAGAGCAGCTGCTAAAAATTATGCAGATGTTATCTGTGTGTCTTCTGTTGATGATTATGCTGAGTTTTTAGAATTGATTTCAGAAAATAACGGTACTATTTCTGAAGAAAATAGAAAACGTTTTGCTGGAAAAGCTTTTAACGTATCGTCGCACTATGATACAGCAATTTTTAACTATTTTAATCAGAATAATGATGAAACAGTTTTAAAGCTTAGTGAAACTAATGGGAAAACATTACGCTACGGTGAAAATCCACACCAAAAAGGGTTTTTCTTTGGGAATTTTGATGAGTTGTTTACTAAGCTTCACGGTAAAGAATTAAGTTATAACAATCTATTAGATGTTGATGCTGCAGTAAACTTAATGTTAGAATTTAAGAATGATGCACCAACATTTGCAGTTTTAAAACATAATAACGCCTGTGGTTTAGCACAACGCGACACACTACATCAAGCCTATATCGATGCTTTAGCAGGCGATCCAGTTTCGGCTTTTGGTGGAGTTTTAATTAGTAATACAGAAATTGATTTAGCTACAGCTGAAGAGATTCATAAATTATTCTGCGAAGTGGTTATAGCACCTTCTTTTTCAGATGAAGCTTTGGAGGTTTTAAAAGGCAAAAAGAATAGAATTTTATTAGTAATTCATGATATAGATATGCCAAAAACAAATGTAAGAAGTTGTTTAAATGGTGTTTTGGTTCAAGATAGAAATGATATTACTGATAAAGCTGAAGATTTAAAGAATGTAACTAACATAGCACCTACGCAAGCTCAAATTGATGATTTAATTTTTGCTTCTAAAATTTGCAAGCATACAAAATCCAATACGATTGTTCTAGCAAAAAACAAGCAATTATGTGCTAGTGGTACAGGACAAACCAGTCGTGTTGATGCTTTAGAACAAGCTATTCACAAAGCAGGAACCTTTAAATTTGATTTAAATGGTGCAGTTATGGCGAGTGATGCATTTTTTCCGTTTCCTGACTGTGTAGAGATTGCTAACAATGCTGGTATAGCCGCAGTGATTCAACCAGGAGGTTCTATAAAAGATCAATTAAGTATTGATTATTGTAATGATAATGATGTTGCGATGGTAATGACTGGTACGCGTCATTTTAAGCACTAAACGATACTTACATATTATAAAAATAAAAGAGCACTAATAAATAGTGCTCTTTTTTTTGGAAAGGTTCATTAATCCCAAAACTAACAATCTTCCCTCATCTCAACTGAATTCTATGTTTGGTAATTTAGCAGACAATCCAAAAAATTAAATTACAAATCCCTTAATTGTGTAATTCAATTTTATATATAGAAATTATAATTGAGCCAAACGGTATACAAGTAATCCTAATTGAATGACTACTGCTATAACTAGTATGAATATGAAATAATCTGATACTTTTTTTCGAGTACTTTCTAAATTCATTTTTGAATCATTTTTTGAATTAGTTTTATTTGTGTCTTTTTCTTCAGAATGCATACTTTTTATGTTGAAGCGTTCTTTATTTTAATATAAAACTATACCTAAATACATGGCTTTTTTAAGAAATAGGCACGAAACAGGAATTTTTAGGTATGAAAGACGAAAAAGCATACATAAGCTTTTCTTTCAATAATGATTTTATCATTTTGAATAATAAATGAAACTATGATTTTAAATGAATTAATTTTGAGTTTGATATAACAAATATTTAAAATCTCTGATTTCAATATAGTTAAATGTATTGTTAGATTGAGCGCAGTCGAAACCTTTTTAAAACAAATAATTTTCATGACCTTTCGACTGCGCTCAAGGTGATAAATATCTTTCTTATTAAACTTTTGATGAATTACAAATGAGCTACTTCGAACTTGTTGAGTAAGTAAATTAATAGAAATTATTTAAGTGTACGTACATTTTTTAAGATGTCTTTGTAAGTATCACTTAATGTAGCCTTATGATTTCCTGATAACAGTATTAAGTTATCTGAAGGAATAATTTCTGTTATTTTTTCAGTATTTACAATAAAGTTTCTGTGTGTTCTACTAAACATTGAATCGTCTAGTAATTTGGATATTTTTGTTAGAGATATAAGGATAACGAATTTTTCTTTTTCAGTAATGATATTACAGTATTTCTCTTCAACTTCAATATAGATAATGTCTGTAAGCAATACTTTTTTTAAAGACTTGCCTTTTTTTATAAATAAGTATTCTGAACTTATAATGGTATCTTCATCATCACCTAAAAAGACATCGGGTTGCGCATAAAATTTTTCAACAGCCATTTCTAAAGCGTAAAGAATTTCGAGCTCATTAAAAGGCTTCATTAAATAGCTAAAAGGTTGTGTGAGTTTAGCGCGCTCAAAAATTTTACGATCTGTAGAACTGGTTAAAAACACAAAAGGTTTTGAGGCGTTTGGAGTAACACTTATTGTTTCAGCAAAGGCAATACCATCTGGATTTCCGTTTAAAAAAATATCTAAAACAACAATGTCAATTGCTTTGTTGTAAAAAATGTCTAGTGCAGATTTAAAAGTAGTTGCAACACCTATAATATTATAATTATTTGCTTCTAGTACTTTTATTAAAGCATTACTTTCCTCTGGTGTATCTTCAACTACAAGTACATTTACGTTTTCCATTTTATGCTTTTAAAGGTAAAGATACAATCATTTTTGTACCCTTTCCTAATTCACTTTCAATATCAAGTTTGCCTTTATTTTTTTTAATCATGGATTTGCATAACTGCAAACCTAATCCTGTTCCAATACTATTTTTGTTTTCTTTCTTAGCGAGTGAAATGGTGTCTTCTATAAGTGCCAATCGTGTGCTTTCTTGCATTCCAATACCAGAATCTTCAATGATTAAATCGCAATATTTTTCATTTGTAGATTGTGTATAAACTTTTATGGTGCCGTTAGGCTTAGAAAACTTTATGGCATTGTCTAGCAAATTTCTTAAAATGATTTTTAGAGATTCTTGGTCAGCAAAAATTGAATCACTTTTTAAAACATCATTTTTAAAATCTATATTGTTTTCCAGCATCAAAGGTTTGTAATTATAAGCTGTTTGCTCTACTATAGAAAACAAACGAATGGGAGCAATCTCAAAATAGGATTGGTTGGTTTGCAATAAAGCCCAGTGCAATAAATTATCTAATAAATTATAGGCACCATTTACAATAGCGCTATTATTCTGTAACTGCTCATCTAGAGCATCTAGATTTTTTGCTTCTAGATTATCTAATAATTTATTATTACTAGTTTTTAATGCGTTTACAGAAGAACGCAAATCATGACTTACAATAGAAAAAAGTTTGTCTTTAGTAGCGTTTAGGGCATCTAAATCTTCTTTTTGAGCCACTATGATTTTATTAGCTTTACTTTTTTCTTTATAATAATACAAAGCAACTCCAAGCAAAATAAGAAGTGTTAATGCAGAATATAATAAGCCATTACGTTCTCTAATTTTTGATTTGTTCTCTGCTTCAAGCAGATTAACTTCTTGTTGTTTTTGTTTTACTGCAAATGCTTTTTCTATTTGTGCTACTTCGTAAATTTTATTTTGGTCGTTCAGAGAGTCTTTCCACTTTTCATATTCTTTTCTGTATTCTAGTGCTTTTCTTAAGTCTTTACGATTTTCTTCTACAACAGCCATATTAAGCGTTGCGATCCTTTTTGTTTCGAAATTGTCTATGTTTTTTGAAAGTTCATATGCTTCTTTAAAATAAGGAATTGCTAAATCATCTTTGTATTGATTGTAGTATAAAGCAGCAATATTGCCATAAGCACTAATAATTTTAAGAGTGTCTTTTCGTTCTTTGCTTAATTTAGTGCTTTCGGATAAATAAGATTCCGCTTTATCAAATTCATTAAGATGAATGTAGCAAATGCCTAAATTTTGAAAAACTTCAGTTTTTTTAAAATATTTATAATGCTCTTCTGGTAATTTTGTTAACGGTATCAAATAAGAAATCGCTTTTTCGAATTCATCTTTTTCTAAAGCTATTTCAGCTAAACGTTTTTTAACGATAAAATTGAACTTGAATTCTGAGGATACTAGATCGAATTCCTTTTGAGCTTCTTGGTATAACTTTTTTTCATTCAAGCTGTAGCCTCTAAAATAATGGGAGTAATTAGCTAATTCAATATTTTGCTTGGTGGTATTAAGATGACGCATTGAATATACCAAAGTAGAGTCCCAATTGTTCTCAATAAAAAACATACCAGCCTTGTAGAAATAGGAGTATGATTTGTATTGCTCTATTTTTTTCTTGACTTCTAAATCAAACGAATCCGTTTTATGTTCTTCTTGAGAAGAAAGAAAATAACCAGAAAACATTACCACCAAGAATGAAACATTTACAATACCTTTAAACAAAGATGGATACATGAAAACAAATATATCCAAAAAAATAACCATCAGTTATAGCCAATGGTTATTTTATTTTTATTAGGATGTAAATAAAAATTAATCCCCCCCACCATTAACAGTAGTTACTACTCCTCTTGAAGTTTTTGGATCACTATCCCATAAAAAGGTTTCAATTTGAACTAAATCTGCAGGTGGATTTTCAACTATAAAATCAACACGATAAGCATTAAAAGTTTGATGACTCTGCTCTGGTGCATCATAAATAATAAAAAAGTCTAATTGAGTTTCTCCAGAATCTGAAATAACGGATTCTTGGTTTACAGCGGATAAGTTTGGCGTTTCAGAAGAAGCAACAAACACTACAGCGCTAACTTGTAGATTCCCTTCTGGGCTAAAACTCACTTGTACAAGTGGTGTTAATGGTTTTAAGCTTGTAGAATTGTAATCAAATTCAATTTGAGAATTTAAATTAGTTATTTTTATTAAATTTCGGTTAATAGGTTGTCCTGGTGGAATGGTTACACTTAAGGTAGTTGTACTCATAATTAAGAGATTTAAGGTTAATAAATTTGGGTAAAATAATAAGTCTAAATACCTTTTTTAGAGGTAAATAGATGTTCAATAATATGAAATTAATCGATTAAAAGCAAATTAATCGGATTAAATGATATATTTATTTGAGCAATTTTTTATAGTTTGATGTAAAAATTTAAATTGTATAATTCGATTTTCATATTCATTAAAATTAAAAGAGCACTTTTAAAAGTGCTCTTTTTGAAAATTATAAGATGCAATAGTTAATTAGTTTTTAACTACTCTTTTTACAATTGAACTTCCTGAATTTTTATCCCTAATATTTAAGAAGTATGTTCCAGAATTTAATCCTCTCATATCTAAAACTGTATTAGCTTTATTTGAGAAGTCAACATCATTTATTAATTGTTTTCCTAACATATTTATAACTTGAACTTCTAAGTTTAAATTTTGAGAACCTGCATATTTAATTGATAATTCATCTTGAACAGGATTTGGATACACTGAAAAATTAAAATCTGCTTCAAAATCGTCAACACTTAAAGCACTACAATCTGTACCTGTTAGTCTTGTAATTGAGATTGGATTAGATAAATCAAAACATCCAGCTAAGCCTGCAACATTTTGTCCCATTGTAAGTCCTGTTAAACCATCTTCATATCTCAAATACCAAATATCACAGATTCCTGCAGGTGCGCCTTCTAAATTGAAAGGACCAGCAGCTGGAGTTCCTAATATTTGACCAGTTGCTTGATCAGTAATAACATAAATTCCATTTGTGCCACTTGTAGTTGAACTTGCAGTAAATTCCACATCAATTAAATCGTCTGCACCTTCACCAACACAAATTTCGGCAGTGGTGTCAGTAGTACCAGCTATTTGAATTTCGCCACCATTTACAGCGTTTCTAGTTACAGAGATTGGGTTAGATAAATCGAAACAACCAGATAGTTGAGATACGTTAGTAGCAGTATCAAAACCAATATCACCGTTGTAACGTAAATACCAAATATCGCAAATACCTGTTGGAGCACCTTCTAAACTGAATCCGCCAGCAGGAACACTTGCAGGTTTACCTAAAATGTCACCAGTAGCTTGGTCAGTAATGACCCATGAGAAGCTATCACCAGATCGTACATTAGGGTCTACAAACTCCACATCTATTAAATCATCTATACCTTCACCAACACAAATTTCGGCAGTGGTGTCAGTAGTACCAGCTATTTGAATTTCGCCACCATTTACAGCGTTTCTAGTTACAGAGATTGGGTTAGATAAATCGAAACAACCAGATAGTTGAGATACATTAGTAGCAGTATCAAAACCAATATCACCGTTGTAACGTAAATACCAAATATCGCAAATACCTGTTGGAGCACCTTCTAAACTGAATCCGCCAGCAGGAACACTTGCAGGTTTACCTAAAATGTCACCAGTAGCTTGGTCAGTAATGACCCATGAGAAGCTATCACCAGATCGTACATTAGGGTCTACAAACTCCACATCTATTAAATCATCTATACCTTCACCAACACAAATTTCGGCGGTGGTGTCAGTAGTGGCAGCTATTTGGATTTGACCTCCGTTAGCATCACATGCTTCAAACCATACCGCTGCAGAACCTCCCTCGGTTGTAGAATACGGAGGTGTGCCAGACACGAAATTAGAAGCATTATCCCAACGACCTGCAGTAACTGCTTGACCAACACGTAACTGATTTGCAGCACCCCATTGTACGTATGCAATTAAATCAGCAGGATTACTAGAGCCAAAATTAGTGTTACTAAACAAGCTTAGTCCACCGCTAGCTTCATTAACGTTATATGATATTATAACATCGGAGCTGGGAGGTATAATTACGTTGCCACCAGTTGTGGCTCCAACTCTTACATACGTTCCTGGGCCCAAACAAAGCTGATAGTTGGTTATGTTTGCTTCCATTGTCCCGAAATTTGATATTGTAATTTCGTCTTCTACGGTATCCACTTTTGTTAACCTTACATCTTCTTGGGCTTGTAAAAGTGCTACATTTGCTAAAAACAAGAGTGTATAAACACTCCAATGTTTAATTTTCTTTAAAAGTAATTCTGTTTTCATTGCTTTTGTTTTTTTATTGAATTTTTGATAAAATTAAAGTGATTTAATAATTATAAATGTTAGCTATCTAACATTTGACTAAAACAAATGTTAAAATTCAATATTTTCATTACTACTGTTAGCTATATTGTCTCGATAAAAAGATAGAATAGTTTGAGTATTTTAATTTTAGAAGATTTTGAATACTATTAAATTCAAATATTTATTTATCTTTTATTACATTTACGGGATTCGATTTTAAACCACTTAAAATTTTAATAAAACATGGGATTTTTTGATTTCTTAACAGAAGAAATTGCAATAGATTTAGGTACTGCAAATACACTCATTATTCATAACGATAAAGTTGTTGTGGATGCGCCTTCTATAGTAGCTCGAGACAGAATTTCTGGTAAAATAATTGCTGTTGGTCAGGAAGCTAGTCTAATGCAAGGAAAAACTCATGAAAATATTAAAACCATCCGACCTCTCAAAGATGGTGTTATTGCAGATTTTGATGCTTCGGAACAAATGATAAGTATGTTTATTAAAAACATACCAGCTTTAAAAAAGAAGTTTTTTACGCCTGCGCTTCGAATGGTAATATGTATTCCTTCAGGAATTACTGAAGTGGAGATGCGTGCGGTTAAAGAGAGTGCAGAACGTGTTAATGGAAAAGAAGTGTATTTAATACACGAACCTATGGCTGCGGCTATTGGTATTGGTGTAGATATTATGCAACCCAAAGGAAATATGGTGGTTGATATAGGTGGTGGTACTACAGAAATTGCAGTAATAGCTTTAGGTGGTATAGTTTGTGATAAATCTGTAAAAATTGCAGGTGATGTGTTTACTAACGATATTGTATATTACATGCGTACCCAACACAACCTTTATGTCGGGGAACGTACAGCTGAAAAAATAAAAATACAAATAGGCGCAGCTACTGAAGATTTGGAGTTACCACCAGAAGATATGAGTGTTCAAGGACGTGATTTATTGACAGGTAAGCCAAAGCAAGTATCTATCTCATACCGTGAAATAGCTAAAGCATTAGATAAATCGATTTTGAGAATTGAAGATGCTGTAATGGAAACACTAGGACAAACACCTCCAGAATTAGCAGCGGATATTTATAACACGGGTATTTATTTAGCAGGAGGTGGATCTATGTTGCGTGGTTTAGATAAACGTTTGTCTCAAAAAACAGACTTACCTGTATATATAGCTGAAGATCCTTTACGTGCCGTAGTTAGAGGCACTGGTATTACACTTAAAAATTTACCTAAATACAAAAGTGTATTGATAAAATAGGCAAATAGCTCATGCAACAGATTATTAATTTTATAATAAGGAACAAAAACTTTTTGTTGTTCTTGTTGCTGTTTGGATTTTCGCTTTTATTTACTATTCAATCACATTCTTATCATCGTAGTAAGTTTATAAATTCAGCTAATTTTTTAACTGGTGGAGTTTATAATTCCCTAAATAACATTAGTAGTTATTTTGATTTAAAATCTCAAAACCAATTACTTTCAGAAGAAAATAAAAGGTTACGGAGTTTATTACAAAACAATGGAGTAGCATTAGATTCTGTTTTTATTGATAGCTTAATGTTTGATGAATCGTATCGTTTTTATACTTCCAATATCATAAAAAACAGTTATTCGTTGAATAATAATATTCTAACATTGAATAAAGGGAAGAATGATAGTGTAGAACAGGATTTAGGCGTTATATCTTCAAAGGGAATAATAGGTATTATTGATAAGACAAGTAGCAATTATGCTACAGTAATTTCAATTTTAAATACAACAAGTAGAATTAGTGCACAGTTAAAAAAGACAAACCATTTTGGAACTTTAACTTGGAATGGGGAGACGCCCGAATTCAATCAACTTATAGATATACCCAAAATTGCACCTGTTGCAAAAGGTGATACCATTATTACCTCTGGGCGTTCTTCAATTTTCCCTAAAGGTGTGCCTATTGGTATTGTTGAAGATTTTCAATTAGATCAAGCTGAAAATTATTATGAAATTAATGTGAAACTGTTTAATGATATGACAAGTGTTGAACATGTTTATATTATTGAAAACACTAATAAAGAAGAAATAACAACTTTGTTAAGCAATAACTAAATGAATAGTGTTTTTTCGATACATACCATCCGATTTGTTGCCTTAGTGTTTGTGCAGATTTTAATATTAAACCACATCAATTTTTTAGGTTATATAAATCCGTATGTATACATACTTTTTATCGCTTTATTTCCAGTGAAAAATAATCGAGCGATTCTTATTTTACTAGCTTTTCTTCTTGGAATTACCATAGATATGTTTTTAGATACAGGTGGTATTCATGCTGGTGCATCAGTGTTTGTAGCTTATGTACGGCCGTTAGTATTAAAAACATCTTTTGGGATGATTTATGAGCATCAAACCATAAAATTTAATACCGTAGATTTTGGGTCTAAGCTTACCTATTTTACACTACTTACAATATTGCATCATATTGTTTTATTTTCTTTAGAGATTTTTAGTATTTCCAAAATACTTTTAATCTTCCAAAAAACGTTATTCTCAAGTATATTCACTATTTTATTGAGTGTAGTCATAACTATAATTTTTAGTAGAACATCTAAATGAGACAATTTTTACTTTTCATATCTATAATTGCTGTAGGTATCTTGTTTCTTTCAAGGCTTTTTTATTTGCAAATTTATGATGCAAATAATTATAGTTTGTTTGAAGATAACGCCATTAGAAAAGTATACGATTATCCTAAACGAGGTTTTGTTTATGATAGAAATGGGAAATTGTTGGTAGCTAACCAACCATCATATGATGTTATGGTTATTCCCAGAGAAGTAGAACCTTTAGATACGTTGGAATTTTGTTCGTTATTAAAAATTGATAAAGCACAATTCATTAAGAAATTCAATAAAGCTAGACGCTACTCCCCAAGATTACCATCTGTATTTGTATCACATTTATCCAAAGAAGATTATGCGGTTTTACAAGAAAAGATGCGAAAATTTGATGGGTTTTACATTCAAAAACGTTCCCTTAGAAGTTATGAAACTACTATTGGAGCAAATGTTTTGGGAGATATTGGAGAGGTAAACAATAGAGACATAAAAAAAGAACCCTACTACAAAATGGGTGATTTAATAGGTAGACAAGGTGTTGAAGCATCTTATGAAAAAACACTTAGAGGTGTTAAAGGTATCAAGTTTATTCAAAAAGATAGATTTAATAGAAATATTGGTCCATACAAAGGCGGTAAATTTGATACCATTCCTGAACAAGGAAAGGACATTACTATAACTATTGATGCCCAACTTCAAGCGTATGGTGAATTATTAATGCAAAATAAACGTGGTGGTGTTATAGCCATTGAACCTGCCTCGGGAGAAATACTGGCTATGGTTGCTGCACCAACTTATGACCCTAATATATTAGTTGGTAGAAATCGTTCGGAAGGGTTTAGACAATTAAAAAAAGACTCGTTGGCTAATCCTCTTTTTAATAGAAGTTTACAAGGTGTTTACGAACCTGGTTCGCCATTTAAATTAATGAATGCTTTAATAGCGCTTCAAGAAAATGTTTTAACTCCTGAAGAAACCGTCACTTGTTATGCTGGTTATAAATACGGTAACAGATTTATGAAATGCCATTGTAATAGGGGTACAAAGAATAATATGACTGGCGGTATTCAACGTTCATGCAACGCTTATTTTGCTACTACTTACAGAAAAATTTTAGACAAAAGCGGTAGTGCTTCTGAAGGTATTGATACTTGGAGTAAGCATGCCAAAAGTTTTGGATTAGGTAATTTTTTAGGTTACGATTTAAAGGTGGGACAAAAAGGAAGGATTCCAGATAGAGCCTATTACAAGCGTATTTATCCAAAAACTTTTTATTCTACATATACCATATCGAATGCCATTGGTCAAGGTGAAGTCGCTACTACTCCAATACAATTGGCCAATATGGTTGCGGCTATAGCGAATAGAGGATATTATTTTACGCCGCATATTATCAAAAATATTAAGGGTGAAGGTTTGCATGAAAATTATACAAAACCAAAATATACAACTATTGATAAAGAGCATTTTGAGCCAGTAATTGAAGGGATGCATCAAGTTTATAAAAAGGGAACAGCTTCAAGTTTACAAGTGAAAGATATTGAGATATGTGGAAAAACAGGAACTGTTGAAAACTTTGCCATTATTGATAGTTTAAAAACGCAACTAACCGATCATTCAATTTTTGTAGCATTTGCTCCTAAAGACAACCCTAAAATTGCCATAGCTGTATTTGTTGAAAATGGTTATTGGGGAAGCAGGTTTGCAGGTAAAGTAGCAAGTTTAATGATTGAGAGGCACATAAAAGGATACATTACAAGAAAAGATTTAGAAGAGTGGCTTTTAAAACATACGCTAGAAGATGAGTATGCTAAACCGTATTCTGGAGAGCCATTCAAAATTAATGGATATACTACACTCCAAATTGTAGAGGCGCAAGAATACTACCGATTAAAAAAAGAGCTAAATCGAATTAATAACTCGAAAAATTGATGGTTAGGGAGAGCAATAGACATTTTAAATTTGATTGGATCACTATTATCCTTTTCTTTTTATTGGTTGGCTTTGGTTGGTTAAATATTATGTCGGCTTCTCATACCGGAACTGATTTTAGTTATTTTGATTTTTCGCAACCGTTCGGAAAACAGCTTGTTTTTATCATCTTAACGTTTATTTTAATCATACTATTGCTGGCTATTGATGCTAAGTTTTATGAGCGTTTTTCAAGTATCATATACATTATTTCTATGTTGTCTCTTGTGGGGCTCTTTATCTTTGGGAAAAATGTTAATGGAGCCACCTCATGGTATGCTATTGGAAGTTTTACCATTCAACCTAGTGAGTTTGCAAAAACTGCTACAGCACTAGCTGTGGCTAAATATGTGAGCGATTTAAATACGAATATCAATACGTTTAAAGATCAGATACGAACGTTTGTAATTATTATGATTCCAGCGCTTTTAGTATTGCTTCAGAATGATACAGGAAGTACTATTGTTTACGGGGCTTTCTTTTTTGTTTTATATCGGGAAGGTTTGCCAAAATATTATTTAACCATTGGAGTTGCTATTATTTTATTATCTGTTTTGTCACTAAAGTTTGGTGCTATTTTAGCCAGTGTAATAGCTTTCTTGTTTTTAGTCATTTTTCATTTCTATTCTAAGAAAAAACTAAGAATTTTTCAATCTATATTTATATCTATTATTGCCTTAGGTATTTCGTTTGGCGTTAAATTCTTTTATCAGAGTATTTTAAAACCTCACCAACAAGACAGGATAAGTCTTTGGTTACGATTGGAAAAAGATCCAAAAAAACTTGAGCAAATGAAACGTACGTTTGCTTATAATTTAAATGAATCTGAAAAGGCTATTAGCTCTGGTGGGTTTACAGGAAAAGGGTTTATGGAGGGTACCAGAACTACTGGAAAGTTTGTTCCAGAACAACACACAGATTATATCTTTAGTACTGTTGGAGAAGAATGGGGCTTTCTAGGAAGTGCATTTGTGGTGGTTGTTTTTGTACTACTCTTATTGCGAATATTACATCTTGCAGAATTACAAAAGTCACAGTTTAGCAGAGTGTATGGTTATGGTGTAGCCTCAATAATTTTTATTCATTTCTTTATTAATATCGGTATGGTTATGGGCTTAATCCCAACTATTGGTATTCCCCTGCCTATGTTTAGTTATGGTGGCTCTGGACTTTGGGCATTTACCATTTTAATTTTTATTTTTATAAAGTTGGATTCCAATAGAATAAACGAATGGTAAGCAACAGTTTTTTTTGATTATCTCATTTAAATGAAAAACATACAAATTAGAAAAGTAATTGTTTTTTTGGTTTTATACTCATGTTTTATTAGTTGTTCTAGCTCAAAAAACCTGAGTAAAAAGTGCTTTTCTGAAAAAGAAATCGCTCTAATTATGAGGGCAGACAGTATTAAACCCATGCGTGTTTACAAAATTACAAATAAAGAAGATTCTTTGGTGCTCAGAACAAAGAGTGTTTATGTTAAGCCTAACCCCAAAGATCCCATATTACAAAGCTTTGTAAAGCGATTATATGCTACTGTTCGAGACAGTGTTTCTATGGGGGTTGGTATAGCAGCACCTCAAGTAGGAGTTTTAAGAAATATTATTTGGGTACAACGTTTTGATAAAGAGGGTTTTCCTTTTGAAGTTTATTTAAATCCAAAGATTATAAAGTATTCTGAGGGTAAACAGACAGTAAAAGAAGGTTGTTTATCCATTCCAGACAGAGCGGATACTTTGAATAGTCGCTCTAAAGAGATATTTATTGAATACGATACACTAGAAGGAGAACATAAAACTGAGCAGATAGAACGGTTTACTGCGGTAATTTTTCAGCATGAAATAGACCATCTTAATGGTATTCTCTATCTCGATCATTTGGAGAAGGAATTACGTAATAATATGAACTAGTTAGAGTTTTATATATTTGTGTAAGACTATAACAAATACAGAACCCAAATTTTAAAAACATGCGAAGTACAATCTTAAGCTTAGCCTTCATTATTTCATCTTTTAGTTTTATTAATGCTCAAAAAATTGATGTAGAAAAAGTTTTTGGTGGTTTTAAATACACACAAAATGAGGAACTAATCTCAATTGGAGACTTAGTGACTATTATGGAAAACAACACTGAAGCTTTGGAATTAATAAAAAAAGGAAGGACTAATAGAAGTTTTGCTGGTGTTTTAGGTTTTGCAGGAGGCGCTTTAATAGGTTGGCCAATTGGAACATCGATAGGGGGTGGTGACGCAAATTGGACATTGGCTGGTATTGGTGCGGGTTTGGTTGTAGTTAGTATTCCTGTTTCTTCAAAATCAAATAAAAAAATTAATCAGGCGGTTGAATTGTATAATGCTGCTTTAAATGGAACATCATATAGTAATTTTAATCCAGAGTTTAATGTTATCGCAAACACAAATGGTGTTGGGTTTTCGATGAATTTCTAAGGATATGATGTTTAAGCGGATTACAGCATTTTTTTTAATTCTAGTTTGTATTTCACATAGTTTTTCTCAAGATTCTAAATTTAATTTGGATATTAATTATCCAACGCCAATTGATGATAATTTTGTAGGTATAAACTTTAAAGGAGTAATTGATTTAGGATTTAAATACCATTTTTCAACAAACAAGGTTGTTAATTTAGGAATCTCTGTGAATGGAGGACTTTTTAAAAGACCGAAAAGTGATAGGTTGCAACCTAACGAGACAAGTATGATAGCTATTCAACCAAGGATTTTTACCCAATTCAAGATAAATAAGTTGCAAAAATTACATCCTTCAATAGGTTTAGGTTATGCGCTGATGAATTTTAACATAAGGGATTTTGATGGATTCAATTCTCAAATTAACGCTAGCGAGAATGAAGGCGGAATAAATATAAATTTAAGTCTAGTTCTTGATGTTTCTGAAAAGTTATATGCTCAGATTCAATATGATTTTATAAAAACTAAACCTGATGCTGGTATACCTGATATAAAATATAATACAAAGATTAATATTATAAAAATAGGACTCGGTTGGCGTTTGTAAATATCTACTTTTTATTGAGTTCTAATTTTTCAGCAAAATAATCACAAAAATCTTTCATAGTAGCACTCATTTTATCATCTTGGGTAGCTCTATAAAATGTATCACTCATAGCAACTAAAGTTTGATGAAAGAAAACTTTCATTTCGTCAACAGGCATATCCTTTGTCCATAAATCGATACGAAGCGTTTCTTGTGTTTTGGCATCCCATACGGCAAGCATCATAGCTTTAGCTTCTTCGTCAGTTATGCCGCCATCCTGTGCGGTCCAGTGTAATTTTTCTGGTACGCGATTTTCATCTAATTCAACATTAATTTCTATTTTAGATTTTATGCTATTTGCCATTACTTGCGTGGTTTAAATTTTGAATTATTAAAAATATCTTCGGTACTTTTTATAAGCATGTCTTTTAAAGAAATATCATTTTGATTCATGTAAGCTCTTACAATTTGCCAGCCTATGTATTGTCCAATACGTCCTGGAGATTTTGTGTCGATTTCTTCTAGATAAAATTTTGAAAATGGTGCTGGATTAATAAATCTACTGGGTAATTTTGAATCGGTACTAAAAAGTAATTCTCGACTTACAAAATAACGCCAAATATAGCTTTCGTTTGCTTTTACCCATTCTAATTCATCTTTATTATAGCCAATGCGTGATACCTCAGTTTTAAAAGGAATTATAATGTCTTTAAAATATAAAAGCTTTCCAAAATAAATCATTTCATCAAGTAATGTCTTTCGGTTAGGATGATAGGTGTGCTTCTTAGCATACTCATTTGCTAAATCTACAACAACCTGCTCTTTATTTAGATTCGCTTTTAAAAAATTAGCAATACCTCCATAAAACTCATGGTTACTACCTAAATAAGAGTCTAAGGCTATAACCACGATAGTGTCTGTAACTATTACGCGGTTTCTAAAATCCACATCATTTGTTGTTGTAATAATTCTTGGTGGATTAAATTCTGGGAAATAATATTTTAAATGATTGAATAAGGATTCTATTTCGTTTTCAGTATCTTCAAAATTCGAAAAAGTATTTTCAACTTCGTTAAATAATTGAACCTGTAATGTATCTGCTTTTTTTGCTAACCAAAACGAATCTGGATATTTTTCTGAAAACATAAAAGGATAGGCTGTTTTTAAATCAGAAAGTTTACCAGAAGTCACATTAGCGAATAGCATATCAAACCGTTCAATTTGTATATCTGTATTAATTTTTGCTATATTCTGTACTAGTGCGACATCTTTTTTACATGAAAAAGCAACAAGTGTAATGAAAAAAAGCAATAATAAAGGCTTCATATAAAACTTAAACGACATAAATTTTTATAAATTGAGGGTATAGGTTATTTTTGTTAACAAAGGTACTATTCTTAGAATTAAATTCATTTAAAATGCAAACAGAAAAAGTTGTAAATCATATTGTGAAATGGCTTAAAGATTATGCTACTAATGCAGGTGTAAATGGTTTTGTGGTAGGGGTCTCAGGAGGTATTGATTCGGCTGTAACCTCTACGTTATGTGCTAAAACAGGATTAAATGTATTATGTGTTGAAATGCCAATACATCAAGCAAAAAGTCATGTTAGTAGAGCGCACGAGCACATTGCACAACTTAAAGCACGTTTTGAAAATGTTGATGATACGCGAGCAGACTTAACGCCAGTTTTTGAAGAATTTAAGACTGAAGTGTTTCTGGATGGAGAGCAAGCCGTAATTGATATGGCTTTAGCTAATACGCGTGCAAGATTAAGAATGACTACCCTATACTATTATGCAGGACTTTATGGTTTACTAGTTGCTGGTACAGGAAATAAAGTAGAAGATTTTGGTGTTGGTTTTTACACTAAGTATGGAGATGGAGGTGTAGATTTAAGTCCGATAGCTGATTTAATGAAATCTGAAGTTTATAACATAGGAGAATTTGTTAAAGTGCCAGAATCTATTATGAAAGCAGCTCCAAGTGATGGTTTATTTGGTGATGCAAGAAGTGATGAAGATCAAATTGGAGCATCTTATCCAGAATTAGAATGGGCAATGAAAATGGATGATGAAGGTAAGAAAGTCAATGACTTTTCTGGGAGAGAACAAGAGGTATTTAAAATATATAAACGTTATAACAATAATAACAAACATAAGATGATTCCTATTCCAATTTGCGATATTCCTAGTAATTTACTGTAACTATTGCAGATTATTTAAAAAAGTCTTACATTTACGGCAAGCTTAATCTCTCAACCTAACTAGCTCTCAACTAGTTATTAAAAAAAGCTTTTCATTATGATAAAATTATTAATAGCAGACAACCACCCAATTACGAGAAAAGGGCTCGAAGTTCTTTTTTCTGCATCTTCCAACATCAAAATTGTTGGTAGCGTAGACGATGGCGAGGCCATCTTAGATTTTGTAAAGAAAAATCCTGTAGACATTATTTTAACAGAAGCAGATTTTCCTAAGTTAAATGGACTAACAGTATTGCGCCATTTAAAAAATGATTACCCAGACATTAAAACTATTATTTTTAGTGCTCAACCAGAAGAAGTTTATGCCATTAACGCCATTAAAGCTGGTGCTCAAGGCTATTTAAACAAATCTGTTAACGTTATTACTATTAATGAAGCCATTTTAAAAGTGAATGATGGCGGTATTCATTTAAGTAATGATTTAACACAGCAACTAGCTTTTGGTACTAGAGTTAATAAAGGTGGTACGTTTTACAAAAAGCTTTCTACCAGAGAAGCCGAAGTACTTAAGCTTCTTACCATTGGTAGAAAAAACAAGGAAATTTCAAAAGAGTTAAACATTAACGAAAAAACAGTTAGTACTTACAAAGCAAGATTAATGCGTAAGCTTAAAGTTACTAATTTAGTTGATTTAGTTAATCAGGCTAAACTTAGCCAACAAGTTTAGAGTTTACAATACTCTATTTAGCTTTCGAGATAATAACATTTTTAGACCCGAATAGTCTTTTACTTCTTCAAGTATATTTCTATTCGAGTCTATTTTGTTTTTTAATGTTTCTTGCTGAAATTCTTTTACCTTTTGGTCAATTAAAAAGCAGCGCAAGCTTAAAATAGTTTCACTTACCAATTGAGCTATGGTGTGTTCTTTTTCTTTGGGAAAAATGTTCATCCTATTCCAGTCATCTAAAGTGTAACGATCATCTTCCATCAAAATGGTAGTGATTTCGTTGGCCATATCTTGATCTACAGAATTCACAAAAGTTTTTAGCTCAAATGCTTCGTCTTGATTTAGCCTGTCTATAATAGTAAAGTAAAGTGTTTTGAAATGTGAGTTTGTAAATTCCATCTCATCATCTTGTAGGTCTAAAAATACTTTTTCAAAAACTTTAGCTTGATGAATAACAGGTTCTAATACTAAATCCCCATCGTCGTTTTCTTTTAAAACTAAATCTTCAAAATCTTCAGTTTTATTTCCATACAGTAATAAGATTTCAATTATTTTTCGTTCTAAAACAAATTGAACATCCACTTTTTTTACAGGTTGTTCATGCTTTATTACCTCAAAAGCTTTCTTTTCGGTTTTAAACTTTTTATTCTCTTCTTGGTGTTCTTTTTTATTGATTTGTGCTAGTGTGCTGAACAGAACTTCCTCACTTATGTCCATGATTCTTGCACATTCCTGTATATAAATTTCTTTTTTTATACGATCTGGGATTTTAGAAATACTATTAACAATATCCCTAACTGTTTCAGCTTTTTTTATAGGATCGTTTTTAGACTCTTCAAATAAAACTGAGGCTTTAAATTGTATAAAATCTTTAGCATTTTCATTTAAATAAGTAGAAAGTTCTTCTAGGGTATTCTGTTTTGCAAAACTGTCAGGGTCTTCTCCTTCTGGAAAAGTACACACCTTAACATTCATACCTTGTTCTAATATCAAATCAATACCTCGCAATGAAGCACGCATTCCAGCAGCATCACCATCAAAAAGCACTGTAATGTTTTTTGTGAGTCTATTAATAAGTCTAATCTGTTCAGAAGTTAAGGCTGTTCCAGAGGAGGAAACCACGTTTTTTATTCCTGTTTGATGAAACTGAATGACATCAGTATAACCTTCAACCAAATAGCAGTTGTCTTCTTTGGCAATGCTTTGTTTTGCATGATAAATGCCATAGAGTACTTTGCTTTTGTGGTAAATGTCACTTTCAGGAGAGTTAACATATTTTGCTGCTTTTTTATCAGTAATTAATATGCGCCCTCCAAACCCCAAAACACGACCGCTCATGCTTTTTATAGGGAACATAACACGTCCTTTAAATCTGTCAAAGCGTTTGTCTTCTTTAACAATAGTAAGCCCTGTTTTTTCTAAATAGTCAATATGGTATCCTTGTTTTAAAGCGTCATCTGTAAAGGCTTGCCATTCGTTTAGAGAATACCCTAAATCGAAGGTTTTAATGGTTTCATCTGTAAATCCACGTTCTTTAAAGTAACTGAGTCCAATGGATTTACCTTGGTCTGTTTTATGTAGTATTCTCTGAAAGTAAGTATTGGCAAATTCACTAACTAAATATAAACTTTCACGTTCGTTTGCTTTTTCTTTTTGCTCGTTAGATTGTTCAGTTTCCTCAATTTCAATATTGTATTTTTTAGCTAAATACTTAATAGCTTCTGGATACGTAAAATGCTCATGTTCCATTAAAAAAGAGACTGCCGTACCACCTTTTCCAGTAGAGAAATCTTTCCAGATTTGCTTAACTGGCGATACCATAAAACTTGGGGAGCGCTCGTCACTAAAAGGGCTTAAGCCTTTAAAGTTGCTTCCTGCTTTTTTAAGTTGTACAAAATCACCAATTACTTCTTCCACTCGTGCGGTATCAAAAACTTGATCTATGGATGATTGTGATATCAATTTTGAACTATGTTTTGTAGAATGTAAAAATAAGACAAAATAACACACTAAAATATAGCTTTTTGTCTTTGTTAAAGATTTAAATTAATTTAGTTGACATATTCTGTTAGGTGTAATTTACAAAAACAATTTTTAGTGAAAGTCATCAGTTAGAGGGAAGAGAATAGCTTAATTTAAATGAAAAGTAAAGTGCAATATCAAATTTATGTTATTGAATTATCGAAACGTGTATTTACTGAAAATGCTAAGTTTAGAGCAGCTAACCCGCAGTTTAATGGTGTTTTAGAATGTCTCTATGTTGGTATGACTAGTAAAACACCAAAAGAACGATTTATTCAACACAAAACGGGTTATAGAAATAAGAAAGGTTATAAAATATCTTCTAGTATTGTAGAGAAATATGGTTCTTATTTAAGGCCCAGTTTGTATAATCATATTAACCCTGTAAGTTCAAGACAAGAAGCTCTAAAAATAGAGAAACTCTTAGCGTTAGAATTAAGAAGAAAGCGTTATGCAGTTTGGTTTAATTAAATAAAAAACGCTCCAAAATTAATTGAAGCGTTCTTGTTATAATATGTATGTAGAGGTTCTTGACTACTACATCATCCCTGGCATGCCGCCACCTCCCATTGGAGGCATAGCAGGAGCATCTTCTTTAATATCGATTAAAGCACACTCGGTTGTAAGAATCATGCCAGCTACAGATGCTGCATTTTCTAATGCGATACGTGTTACTTTTTTAGGGTCTATAATTCCTGCTTTAAGCATATCCACATATTCTTCAGATTTGGCATCATAACCAAAATCTTTTTTGCCTTCTAAAACCTTATTGATAACTACAGAACCTTCACCACCTGCATTCTCTACAATTGTTCTTAAAGGTGCTTCGATTGCTTTATTTACAATTTGAACACCGGTAGTTTCATCAAGGTTATCCGTTTCTATCTTTTCAAGGGTTTTTTTAGATCTCACTAAGGCAACACCACCACCAGCAACAATGCCTTCTTCTACAGCAGCTCTAGTTGCATGTAAAGCATCATCAACACGGTCTTTCTTTTCTTTCATTTCTACTTCAGAAGCAGCACCTACATATAGTACAGCAACACCACCTGCTAATTTAGCTAAGCGCTCTTGTAGTTTTTCTTTATCGTAATCTGAGGTAGTTGTTTCTATTTGAGATTTTATTTGGTTTACGCGTGCTTTGATATCTGAAGCTTTTCCAGAACCGTTAACAATCGTTGTGTTGTCTTTATCTACGGTTACAGTTTCAGCTGTACCAAGCATACTTAAATCTGCATTTTCTAGAGTAAATCCTCTTTCTTCAGAAATAACAGTTCCTCCAGTTAAGATGGCAATATCTTCAAGCATAGCTTTACGTCTATCTCCAAATCCTGGTGCTTTTACAGCAGCAATTTTTAGTCCACCTCTTAATTTGTTAACTACTAAAGTAGCCAAAGCTTGTCCGTCAACATCTTCAGCAATGATTAATAAAGGACGACCAGATTGGGCTACAGGCTCTAATATTGGAAGAATTTCTTGTAAATTAGAAATCTTTTTATCGAATAATAAAATGTATGGATTTTCTAAATCTGCTACCATTTTATCAGAATCGGTTACAAAGTAAGGTGATAGGTATCCTCTATCAAATTGCATCCCTTCAACAACATCAACGTACGTTTCCATACCTTTAGCCTCTTCAACAGTAATTACGCCTTCTTTTCCAACCTTACCGAAAGCTTGAGCGATTAACTCGCCTATAGTATCATCATTGTTAGCCGAAATAGCTGCTACTTGTTTTATTTTTTCAGAAGAATTACCAACTTTTTTAGCTTGCTTTTCAAGGTCAGAAGTAATAGCATCTACTGCTTTATCAATACCACGTTTTAAATCCATTGGGTTAGCACCAGAAGCTACATTTTTTAAACCTTCTTTTACAATTGCTTGTGCTAAAACGGTAGCGGTGGTTGTTCCATCACCAGCTAAATCGTTAGTTTTAGAAGCTACTTCTTTTACCATTTGAGCACCCATATTTTCATGCTCGTTTTCTAGTTCGATTTCTTTTGCTACAGAAACACCATCTTTAGTGACTTGTGGTGCTCCAAAACTTTTACTAATAATTACATTACGCCCTTTAGGTCCTAAAGTTACTTTTACAGCATTGGCTAATGCATCTACACCGCGCTTTAAACCATCACGTGCTTCAATATCAAATTTTATATCTTTTGCCATTTTTTAAATTTTTTGTCATTCCTGCGAAGGCAGGAATCTATTTAACTTTTTGTTGAATTTTATTGGATTCCGCATCAAGTGCGGAATGACTGGTGTAATTATATAATTGCTAGAATATCGCTCTCACGCATGATTAAATAATCATTACCCTCAAGTTTTAGTTCTGTTCCTGCGTATTTACCGTATAAAACAGTGTCGCCAACTTTTACCGAAATAGGTTCGTCTTTAGTGCCAGGTCCAGCAGCAACAACGGTTCCTTTTTGAGGTTTTTCTTTTGCGTTGTCTGGTATAATAATTCCAGAGGCAGTTTTTGTTTCGGCTGCAGCAGGTTCAATAAGAACTCTGTCTGCTAGTGGTTTAATGTTTAATGCCATGTGTTGTATATTTTTGATTTTAAAGTTATAATTAACGCTTAAGCGTTATGCTAAAAATGTGCCAATACTTGGTAACTGACAAACTTGCAGACCTTGATTTGTTAAATTAGCTAGAAACAAAAAATGCCAACTTTTAAAAGTTGGCATTTTGTTTTATTTATTTTAATTTTTAGATACCAGTTGAATCTGCAGGTGTTGCAGTATTATTGGTTGCAGGTAAAGGTGTGGTACTTGGTAATGGTTGTGTTGTTTGTGCGTCTGGATCTAATGCTTTTGAATCTGCACTTGCGCCACCTCTATCTATAGCAACGTTAGATATTAAAATTAATACTAGTAACAAGGTTGCTAATGTCCATGTGCTTTTGTCTAAAAAGTCAGTTGTCTTTTTTACACCACCCAATTGTTGGGTGCCACCGCCACCAAAAGATGAAGATAATCCACCACCTTTAGGGTTTTGCACCATGATTACTACTACTAGCAAAAATGCTACAACCACGATAAGGATTAAAAATATTGTAAACGTGCTCATTATTCTTTATTGTTTTGTTCTTGTAATTGCTCTACCGCTTTAATTTGGTTTGCAAAGAAACTACTTTTTTCTGGATATTTCAAACTTAAAATCTTATAAGATTGAATAGCCTTTTTGTAGTTCTTTTGCTCAACATAAATACGTGCTAAAGTCTCTGTCATTAAAGCTTCAGGCTGTATCATTTGAGCTTTGGCTAAATTCACTTTTTGTGTACTAGCTTTAACGGGGCTTATTTTTGGATTTTCAGAAATAAATTTATCTATAAGTTGAAACTTCTTAGCTTTATCTAGCGTTGTTTTAGTTTCAGCGGATTTTTCATGAGTATTTCTTTCAATAGGTTTAAATCTTGTAAGCTTCAACCATTCATTAAAAGAATGTGTTTCCTTTTTGTCAAATTGAAGCGGTTTTCCCAGATTCAATATATCTTCAGCAGTGACTTCTTGGGTTTTTGTGTGTTCAGTAACATTTTCTATGGCTTCAGATTCATCTAAAATGAAGCTAGGGTTTTTTTCAGGTAGTGCTTCTTTGGGTTGAAAAAGCAAAGGATCTAAAACACCATCTGTTTCTTTTATATGTTGTTTAAGTTTGTCATCAATTGTGACTTTTTTTAGTACTGAAATGTCCTCGATATCAATATTAATATCTTTTAAATTATCAGTGTTCTTTTTGATGAATTTTGAGATTTCATTTTGAATAAATGCGTCAGATGTAATAAAGTCAAAAAGGATACTTCTGTCTGAAGTGTAGGCTGCAGTGGTCTTTAGCTCTTGGTTGTAGGATATGCTGCCTTGATCTTTTAGTCCCTTTAAATAGATGGCTCTTGCAGGTTGAAAATAAGGAAAATCTTTAATAATTGATTTTATGCCTTCAGTTTGCTCATGCGAAATTGTTTGAGGGTTTTGAAGAATATTTGTAAAACCTGTTTGATCCATTTTTACCATTTAGCTAATGTAGCATTAAAAATATCTTGAGTGATACGCTCAAAAATTTCTTCGTGAGCGGTAGTTTTTTGTGAGCCAACTAGCTGCTGGCTGCCTTCGTAGTCAAAAAAGAATGAAAAGCTTTTTTCTAAATCATCTTCAACTTTTTTTCTGTTAAAAAAGCGAAGTTTAATTGTAATGGTTAGTCTGTTTTGTGCAGCTCTGTTGTCAGATGTTGCTGTAGTAGGAGAGATTCTGTATTCTGTTATTTCGCCTTCATAAACTAAATCGCCTTTAGAAGGTACAAGTGTTAAATTGGTTTGGTTTTGAATCAAATCTTCAAGAGCTATTTTAAAATCACGATCTAATCCTGGTTCAAATAATAAAGCTGTATTTTCAAAACGATTGACTTGATAGGTTTCTGTTCCAGGAGGAATTGAAGCTCCCGTAAAAGAATAGAATTTACAACCAAAAAAAGTAATACTTAAAGTTAAAAGAAAAAGGTATATAATATTTTTTTTCATATTTATTAGATTCCTAAAATTTAGTAGACTAATTGTTTTCTCAAGTTAAACGTTATCTTATAAATCGTATTGTTTAATTTTTCTATATAATGTACGTTCACTAATGCCTAACTCGGCTGCTGCTAATTTACGTTTTCCGTTGTGACGTTCAAGCGATTTTTTGATTAATTCTAGTTCTTTATCATGAAGGGATAATGTTTCTTCCTCTTGAATTTCTTCAGCAAAATAGTATTTATCTTGAGTTGGAGCTGTGTCCTCTTCAGTAGGAGAATGTTCAGGAATGGCTATAATATCATTGTTTTCAATGGTTTCTTCATAATTAACGGCATCATCATCATTGTCACCGTAAATTTTCTGAATCAGCCCCTCGTTATTTTTTTTAACATCTTTAGTGTTATCATTTTTCATCAATTCCATTGTCAACTTTTTCAAGTCGTTTAAGTCGCTTTTCATATCAAAAAGAACTTTGTATAGAATTTCACGTTCACTACTGAAATCACTTTCAGATTTGGATGTTTTAATTATAGCAGGTAAATTTGTTTCAGATGAAGCTGGTAAATACCCTTGGAGTGTTGAGGCACTTATAGTGCGATTTTGTTCTAAAACCGAAAGTTGTTCTGCAATGTTTCGTAACTGACGAATGTTTCCGCCCCAGCGATGTTTTAATAAAACCTGAATTGCATTATCGGTAAGCTTTACTGTTGGCATTTTGTATTTGAGTGCAAAATCGCTAGCAAACTTTCTAAATAGTAAATGGATATCTTCTTGCCGTTCTCTGAGAGGAGGTAAATTGATGTCTACAGTGCTTAATCTGTAGAATAAATCTTCACGAAATTTTTCCTTTTGAATGGCTTCATGCATGTTTACGTTGGTGGCAGCTACTATTCTTACATTGGTTTTTTGAACCTTACTGGAGCCCACTTTTAAAAATTCTCCATTTTCCAAAACGCGTAAAAGGCGCACTTGGGTTGTTAGTGGTAATTCTCCAACTTCATCTAAAAAAATAGTACCGCCATCGGCTACTTCAAAATAACCTGCACGGGTTTGAGTGGCTCCTGTAAAGGCGCCTTTTTCATGTCCGAACAATTCACTGTCTATGGTGCCTTCTGGAATAGCGCCACAGTTTACAGCAATGTACTTGTTATGCTTTCTGTGAGATAATTGGTGTATGATTTTAGGGATACTTTCTTTACCAACACCACTTTCTCCAGTTACTAAAACTGAAATATCAGTTGGCGCCACTTGAATCGCTTTTTCAATAGCTCTGTTTAGTGATGGTGTGTTTCCAATAATCCCAAAACGTTGTTTTATAGCTTGAACTGATTCCATGTAATTAATCTTCTTTTTTATTCCCTATACATACGGGAAGCATTTTTAATGCTCAATATATTCAGAAACTCCACTTTCATTCTTGTTATCCAGCCATTCCCAATTAAGTGTTAACTTTATTTTATTTGTACTTGTTAAACTTATTTGAGCAAGGGCTTTTCCTGCTTTTAATTCGTTTTCTGTTGTTATACATTGGTATAACATATTGAGTGTATTGTTACTTAAGTGAGCAATTATTTTTCCATATTTAATGGTGCCACCAGAATAATTAGCGGTTACTAAACTGCCCTCTTGTTTATATTTAAAAATGGTCTCAGAATTCACTGTTCCGTTTTCAGAGTTCTCTAAAAGTGAAAATGTTTTATTGTTAAAGTTGAATTCTGACATACTGCTAATTATTCTCTGAATACCCAACAGCCTCACCTATAAGTGTTGCGGTAGTACAATCGTTAACTTTTACGTTTACTAAATCGCCTATTTTATAATTCTCCTTAGGAAAAACAGTCACAAGATTTTGTGGTGTACGACCAGACCAATGTGCATCTGATTTTTTAGATGTCTTTTCAATAAGCACTTCAACAACTGTGTTTAAGTTTTGCTGTGTTCTATAACCACTGTGTTCTTGTTGTAATTCAACAATTTCTGCTAAGCGTTGTTTTTTTACAGGCTCAGGAATATCATCTTCCATTTTACGTTCTGCTAGTGTTCCTGGACGCTCAGAATAGGTAAACATATATCCAAAATCGTATTTCACATATTCCATTAGCGAAACGGTATCTTTAAATTCGTCATCAGTTTCAGTGGGGAAACCTACAATCATATCCTGACTTATGGCGCAATTAGGAATTATTTCTCTAATGTTATCTATTAGCGTCATATATTCTTCTCGTGTGTGTAATCGGTTCATTTCTTTTAAAACACGATTATTGCCGCTTTGTACAGGTAGATGTATATGGTTGCAAATATTGTGATATTTAGCCATGGTTTCTATAACATCTAAAGTAAAATCTTGAGGATTTGATGTTGAAAATCTAATACGCATCTTTGGTTGTGTTTTGGCGCACAACTCTAATAGTTTTGCAAAATTTACAGATGTGGCTTTTTGGATGTCGCTGGCTTTTTCAAAATCTTTTTTAAGTCCGCCACCATACCATAAGTAGCTATCTACGTTTTGTCCAAGCAAGGTGATTTCTTTGTAGCCTTTATTCCACAGGTCATTAATTTCTTCAAGGATACTTTGTGGGTCTCTACTACGCTCTCTTCCTCTTGTAAAGGGTACAACACAAAACGTACACATATTGTCGCAACCACGGGTAATGGATACAAAAGCGGTAACACCATTAGTGTTAAGTCTAACAGGGGCAATATCTCCGTAAGTTTCTTCTTTTGAAAGAATAACGTTTATAGCGTCTCTGCCTTCATCTACTTCTGCTAAAAGGTTTGGCAAATCTTTATATGCATCGGGGCCAACAACTAAATCAACAATTTTTTCTTCTTCAAGAAATTTTGTTTTTAAACGTTCTGCCATACAGCCCAAAACACCAACTTTCATTTTTGGATTGTGATCGCGTTTTACAGCGTTATATTTTTCAAGACGTTTACGAACAGTTTGTTCAGCTTTGTCTCGAATAGAACAGGTGTTTACTAAAACTAAATCGGCTTCTTCTAATTTTTGAGTGGTATTAAAACCTTGCTCTGTCATAATGGAAGCTACAATTTCGCTGTCGCTAAAATTCATAGCACAACCATAACTTTCGATAAAAAGTTTACGATTATTGCCTTCTTTTTGTTCTAACACTAAAGATTGGCCTTGTTTGTTTTCGTCTATTGTCTTTTCCATAAATTGATTGATAACTCTACTGAGTCAATAAGCATGCAAAGATACAATTAATTTGTGTTTTATGACAAAGTGGCAGTTTGATTTTTTGAAAGAAGTTTTTGTGGTTTTGGGGTTAGAACAGAATTTATGATTAATAAAACACAGCTGCGAATAGGTGCGCAAGGGATTGCAGTGGAAAGCCCACAGCGTTCCCGATTGCTATCGGGAGCGCGAGGACTTGTAACGTAAAGCCCGACCCTTAAGGGATGCGCCATAATATTTTAAAAAATTGGTTTTTATACGCAACCTTACCTGAGTTTTTGTATCTATAGTATAATAAACTTGCCCTAAATGAAGAATCTGCTTAAAAAAGTATCTTTTGCTACAGGAATTATGTTTTGTTCGATGAATGTGCTTTGTGAAGACATTGATGAGCCAAAGATTAATTATGGTTTTTGTGATTACGAAACCATTATTGATGCAGATTTATATAAGGATTTTCAATCTGCAACATTTGAATTTGTTAGTGCTGAAATAATTGATGATTGTTTAATTATTGAAATTGGGGCCTCTGGCTGTGATGGGGGTACTTGGGAGTTTGAATTAGTAGATTCTGGCGCTATTGCAGAGTCTTTGCCTGAGCAACGTTTTTTAAAATTACAACTGGTAAATAATGAAGATTGTGAGGCCTTTTTTCAAAGAACAACTTCTTTTGACTTAACACCCGTTAGAATTCATGACAGTGGTGAAATTATTTTAAATATCGACGGGTTTGAT
The DNA here is from genome assembly GCF_947490405.1 of uncultured Algibacter sp. Lineage (GTDB taxonomy): Bacteria > Bacteroidota > Bacteroidia > Flavobacteriales > Flavobacteriaceae > Algibacter_B. The sequence continues at coordinate 761,803 of NZ_CANLGU010000002.1, forward strand.
AGCTCATTAAATTATATATACTAAATTATTTAAATTATGAAATTAAAGTACCTTTTTTTGTCCCTAATATTTATTGGATTTTTGTCTTGTGACAAGAATGATGATGATGACTATGAATTTGTACAGGTTGCAACGCCGCAATTAATGAGTAAATCAGCTTTTAGAAGTTCGGTAGATATTGTTGCTCCAAAAGCTATTGAGGAACCGGGTAAAATTTATGTTTACAACAACTATATTTTTGTTGGCGATGTGGATGCTGGGATTCATGTTATTGATAACTCAAACCCTGAAGCACCTCAGGCTATTAAGTTTATTGAAATTCCTGGTAATGAGGATATATCTGTGAAAGATAATTTTTTATATGCTGATAGTGCTACCGATTTAGTGGTTTTTGATATTTCGGATATCAATAATGTGACTATTGTAGAGCGCTTAGAAGATGTTTTTAATGTATACGATTTAGATATCCCTACAGAAGCTCAAGCTGTTGAATACGGAAAATATGATTTTGAAGAAGATATTATTGTTGGGTGGACTGTAACTACAGAGCGTAGAAAGAAAGTTGATAATTCACGCATTGATTTTGTTACAAACGATGTTGTGCCTTTAAGTTCTGGAGCAGAATCTGCAACAGGGACTGGAGGTTCTTTAGCTAGGTTTCAAATAGTTGATAATTATTTGTATGCTGTAGGAAACTACGAAATGGCTATTTTTAATATTCAAAATTTAAAAGAGCCTTTGCTCGCTAACACTCAATATGCGGGTTGGAATATTGAAACTATGTTTCAGGCTGGAGGGTATTTGTATCTTGGAAGTACAAACGGTATGTATATTTATAGCTTAGATAACCCATCGGATCCAGAGTTTGTTTCAGAGTTTGTGCATTGGGAAGGTTGTGATCCTGTAGTAGTTGATGGAGATTATGCATATTTAACGTTACGAGGCGGTAATCTTTGTGGGCAAATTGAAAGTGTTTTGGAGGTGATAGATATCAGTGATAAATCCAATCCTGTATTAGCAGAAAGATATAGTTTGGAAAATCCTTATGGTTTGGGTGTTAGAAACGATATGCTTTATGTTTGCGACGGTACTGCTGGTTTAAAACTATTTGAACGTGAAACACCAAAAGATTTAAAGTTGGTAGAAACACTACAAGATGTGCAAGCTACCGATGTTATTCCTTTAGATAATAGTTTGATCATGATAGGAGGAGAGACTTTATATCAATACAAATATTTGGAAAACAACATTGAGCTAATTAGCTCATTCAAACTAGACTAAAACTAAATAAATGTTGTTTTTAATCTGCCTTCGGGCAGATTTTTTTGTTTATAATTGTAACATATTAATAATCAGAATTACGTATAGTTTATCTAACCAAATTAAGAAATGAATACAGTAGAAAAGTTATTAGGGAAAATTGAGCGAGCTAAAGAATTAGATTTTGGTACTATCTTCAGTGAGTCAATAGAATTATTTAAAAAGACTTGGTTACAAGGGTTTTTGATGATTTTGTTTACAATGTTGATAATGTTGCCTTTGATTATAGTGTTTTATGTGCCTCTTATTGGAGCTGTTATTGCGCAACAAGAAAGTGGTTATGCTGATACTGATGGTTTTGAAACTTTTTTTGCAAGCATGTCTGTTTTATATATCATTTTTGTAATAGTAGGAGCTTTAGTTGCAGGTGCTGTTACAGTTGCCATTAATGCGGGATTTTACAGAATTATGAGAAAGTTAGATTATAATGAAACAGTGGCCACATCTGATTTCTTTTATTTTGTAAAAAAACAATATTTATCTAAAACGTTTATGCTCATGTTGGTTTCAATATTAATTGCGATACCTTCAGCTTTATTGTGTTATATACCATTAATATATATGATTGTTCCGCTATCTTTTTTCGCAGCGATTTTTGCTTATAACCCAGATTTAACCATAGGCGAAATAGTAAAGGTGAGCTTTAAATTAGGGAATAAAAAATGGTTGTTATCATTTGGATTAATAGTTGTTTCGTCTCTTTTGTCAAATATAGTTGGTTATATTTTATGTGGTATAGGCTTGTTTTTTACTGCCGCATTTACGTATCATCCAATTTATTTAATATACAAAAAGACTATTGGTTTTGATGATAATGATGAAATTGAAAAGATTGGTGTAGCAGATGAATACTAGTTCTCGCATAGTTGTGTTAAGATAGGATTATAAACTAATTACGACTACAGTTACATTATAAGTATTTTTTAATGAGAGGTAATTTATAGATTATGCTGAAGCTAGATAATCTTATTATTCGCAAAACATAACTTTTTGTTTAATTTTTTTGATTTTAAAGGTGGAATTATTTACATACTAATCTTTTGCTGTTTACAGTTTTTGGTAGCTCAAAACAAACAGTTAGAAATCAAGATAAGTAATGATAAGTTTGTGCTTCAGGATAAATATTATACCAATGGCATTCATTTAACGTATAGGCAGAATCTGCTAAATAATTTTTTGTTAAAAAAGAAACAAAATGAAAAGCTACAGTTAAATATTTCGTTTGGTAACGAGACCTATACTCCAAGTAATCTTAATTCTTTTAATGTAAATGATTTAGATCGTCCTTATGCTGGATGGTTATTTGGAAAAATAGAATTGGCTAAAATAAAACATAAATCCGCTTTGTTTTTAGCTATTGAATCTGGAATAACAGGAGAAGAATCATTGGCTGGTAAATTGCAAATAGCATTTCATGATTTATTAAATATTGATAGTAAACCAACCTGGGTTGATGAAATTGCATATAAGTGGCTTTTTAATTTTAAAGTTTCTCAAGTGAACGATTTTCAACTAAATGCATGGAGTAATTTTCAAAATGAAGTCACCCTCAGTATAGGTAGTAAGGATACCTTTTTAGAAAACAATGTGTATGTTTTCTTTGGAAAAATTAACACATTTCAAAATTCATCTCGAATAGCTGCTATAGCTTCAAATAGCAGTAAAGAGTTTTTTGGTTTTCTAGGTGGTGGTTATAAATATGTTTTATTAAATACCTTAATTCAAGGGAGTCCTTTTAAGTCTAACGATCCGTTTACAACAATTGCAGAAAAGCATATCTTTAATTTGAAATTTGGAGGGGTTTTAAGAACAAAACGAAATTTTTTCAAGTTGGAATATAATTACAATACCAAAGAAACGCCATTATCTAAATCGCATGCTTTTGGTGTATTTACTTTTGGGTTTGTTTTGTAAGCATCTTAAAAAGCGTAATTTTTCACATTAAGATTCTGTAAAATATAGATAAATTAGGCAGATAAACTTTTTTTCATATACATTTGTAGCTTCAAAAATTGATTTATGGCGAAGAATTTAGTAATAGTAGAGTCACCTGCTAAGGCAAAAACCATTGAAAAATTCCTAGGGAAAGATTTTAAAGTAGAATCTAGTTTTGGGCATATTGCCGATTTACCTTCTAAGGAATTAGGGGTAGATGTTGATGGAGACTTTAAACCAAAATACGAAGTTTCAAAAGATAAAAAGGCTGTAGTAAAAAAGCTTAAAGATCTTGCAAAAAAAGCTGAAATGGTTTGGTTGGCTAGTGATGAAGATCGAGAAGGAGAGGCAATTGCATGGCATTTAGCTGAAACTTTAAAATTAGATAAAGACAAGACTAAGCGTATTGTTTTTCATGAGATTACTAAATCAGCAATTAAGAAAGCTATTGAAAACCCAAGAGGTATCGATTACGATTTGGTTGATGCACAACAAGCACGTCGTGTTTTAGATAGAATTGTAGGTTATGAGTTGTCGCCTGTTTTATGGAGAAAAGTAAAAGGTGGTTTATCAGCTGGTCGTGTACAATCGGTATCAGTTCGATTAATAGTTGAAAAAGAAAGAGAAATACAAGGGTTTACCCCAGTAGCTTCATATAGAATTGATGCTGAATTTTCAAATGAAGATGGGCAAACGTTTAAGGCTAAACTTCCAAAGAATTTTTCAACAAAAGCTGAAGCTCAAAAATTCTTAGAGCAAAATGGTACTGCAGATTTTAAAGTAGCAGATTTACAAAAGAAACCTGCAAAAAAATCTCCCGCAGCTCCGTTTACAACATCAACATTGCAACAAGAAGCATCCCGTAAATTATATTTTTCTGTAAGTAAAACCATGACGATGGCACAACGCCTTTATGAAGCTGGTTTAATTACTTATATGAGAACAGATAGTGTAAACTTGTCTGATGAAGCTAGAAAAGGGGCTGAAGCTGAAATAAAAGAAGCTTACGGTGATAATTATAGTAAGCCAAGGAATTACAAAGGAAAAGCTAAAGGTGCACAAGAAGCGCATGAGGCTATTCGTCCTACAAATTTTGCAACACATTCAGTTGATATAGATAGAGATCAAGCAAGGTTATATGATTTAATTTGGAAACGTGCTATTGCATCACAAATGAGTGAAGCTCAGTTAGAGCGAACCAATGTTAAAATAAGCGCCTCTACGCATAACGAAACTTTCAGTGCTAACGGAGAAGTTATCACCTTTGATGGATTCTTAAAAGTATATTTAGAAGGGACTGATGACGAAGATATTGAGCAAGATGGTATGTTACCAGCAATGAAAACCAATGAAACATTGCTCAACAATTACATCACAGCCACAGAACGTTACACACGTCCGCCAGCAAGGTATACAGAGGCTTCTTTAGTAAAAAAACTGGAAGAGCTAGGTATTGGGCGTCCGTCTACTTATGCGCCAACAATTTCAACCATTCAAAATAGAAATTATGTTGAAAAAGGAACCGTAGAAGGGGAAGAGCGTAATTACTCTCAGTTAAAGTTACAGTTAGGTACTGTTAAGGAAAAAGTGCTTACTGAAAAAGTAGGTTCAGACAAAGGCAAATTAGTGCCTACAGACATTGGCATGATTGTAACAGATTTTTTAGTGAATCATTTTGATACTATTTTGGATTATAATTTCACGGCTAAAGTTGAAGCTGATTTTGATGAAATAGCTGAAGGTAATGAAGATTGGACTAAAATGATGAAGTCTTTTTACAAGAATTTTCATCCTGTAGTTGAAGATGTTAAAGAAAATGCTGATAGAGAATCTGGTGAACGTATTTTAGGAGAGGATCCAAAAACAGGAAGAAGAGTTAGTGTGAGATTAGGGAAGTTTGGACCCATGGTTCAAATAGGAACCGTTGATGATGAAGAAAAACCACAGTTTGCTAGCTTAAGTCCAGATCAACAATTAAATACCATTACTTATGAGGAAGCTATGGATTTGTTTCAGCTTCCTAAAACATTAGGTAACTATGAAGGAGAAGAAGTTCAAGTTAATAATGGTCGTTTTGGGCCTTATGTAAAATTTGGAGCTGCCTTTGTGTCCTTACCAAAGGGAGTCGATCCTTTAAGTGTTGAGTTAGATGATGCTATTGTTTTGATTAAAGAAAAGCAAAAAGCAGATGCTCCTATTTATATGTATAAAGATTTGCCTGTTCAAAAAGGTAAAGGACGTTTTGGTCCATATATAAAATGGAACAACATGTTTATTAACGTCAACAAAAAATACGATTGGGATAATTTATCTGATGAAGATATTGTAGAGTTGATCGAAGTGAAAATTCAGAAAGAAATTGATAAGGTTATTCACAACTGGGAAGATGAAGGTATACGTGTTGAAAAAGCGAGATGGGGAAGACATAATGTTATCAAAGGAAAAGTAAAAGTTGAGCTTGCAAAAACAGTTGATGTTTCAGAAATGACTTTGGAAGAAGCTAAAGCAATTATTGAAGCTAATGCGCCAAAGAAGAAGGCTGCTAAAAGAAAAACCGCAACCAAAAAGAAGGCACCAGCAAAAAAGAAATAACAATACATGAATTTTAATTTTTTATCCCCAGTTTCAGATTCGGTTTTAGCACATAACGAGCTACTACAGGCTCAAGCACTCGGACGGAAAATAAAAATTCACTCAACGCAAAATGGTATGCCAGATTTGGATGGTGTGCAAGTTGCTATTTTTGGAGTTTTAGAGAACAGAAATGATATTAATTATATAGGAGAAACGTTTCAGTTAGATGAAATTCGTAAATCGTTTTATAGTCTTTTTCCAGGTAGTTGGAATACCTCTATAGCAGATTTGGGAGATATTTATAAAGGTGAAAGTGTAGAAGACACATATTTTGCCTTAAAAGAAGCTATAACTATATTGGTCAAAAAGAATATTATACCAGTAGTAATTGGCGGTTCTCAAGATCTTACTTATGCTAACTACAGAGCTTACGATGCTTTAATTCCTATGGTTAATGTTGTGAATATTGATGCACAGTTTAATTTAGGGGATTCTACTAAGCCTATTAAGAATAATAGTTTCGTTGGAAAAATTATTTTAGAACAACCCTATAATTTATTTAATTACGCTACAATTGGTTATCAAACCTATTTTAATTCGCAAGAAGAAATTGATTTGATGGACAATCTGTATTTTGAATCGTATCGTCTTGGTGAGGTTTCAAATGATATTACAATTGTTGAGCCTGTTTTAAGAGATGCTAACATAGTTAGTATTGATTTAGATTCGGTAAAAGGTTCAGAGGTAAGTTCGAAACAAAAGTATTCACCTAACGGTTTAGATGGAAAAGAAATTTGTGCTATTGCTCGTTATGCGGGTATAAGCAATAAGGTGTCATCATTTGGTATTTATGAATACAAACCTTCAAAAGATGATGAACTCACATCTATGTTAGTGGCTCAAATATTATGGTATTTTATTGAGGGTGTTAACTTTAGAGTTAAAGATGATGATTTTTCGGATGATAGAAGCTATCAAAAGTATATCACTTTAGTTGAATCACAGGAATTAGTATTCTATAAGAGTAATAAAACTGGGCGCTGGTGGATTGAAATTCCTTTTTTAGCAGAAGTCAATAATAAATTAAAAAGACATACGTTATTACCTTGCATGCATCAAGATTACATTGATGCCTGTAATAATAAGGTGCCAGAACGCTGGTATAAAGCATTACAGAAGAATAGTGTGTAAAAGTTAAAGTATAGTCTAACTACCAATTTCATCGGTGAAATGCTTATTTTTCACGATGAAATGTTATTTTTTTAGATAAAAAGTTGTTTTATTAAAAATATATAAATATGTTTACGCTCTCAAAAATGAAGCTTAAAATAATTAACCTCAAGTTTTCTATGGATATTAAGAAGTTTATATTATTAACCACAGTATTTGCAATGCTAGCAAGTTGCGGCTCTAAAGATAGAGGTGAACTAGTTGGTGTACGAGGAAAAAAATGGCATCCAGAAAAGCCTTATGGCATGGAGCTTATCCCAGGCGGAGCCTTTATTATGGGTAAGGCAGATGATGATTTAGCTGGTGTTCAAGATGCGCCATCAAAAACGGTTACTGTTAGAGCCTTTTATATGGATGCAACTGAAATTACCAATAGTGAATATCGTCAATTTGTAAATTGGGTAAGAGATTCTATTGTAAGAATGCGATTAGCTATTTTGGCAGATGAGGTTGGTTTAACCCAAGCTGATGAAGCTACGATAGGTGAATTTGCTTTTAGTGATGCAGATCCAGAAAACATGTCGGTGTATGAAAAATACATGTATGATAATTACACTGGTTTAGGGCCAACAGGCTATGAGGGAAGAAAAATTAATAAAGATGTAGATTTAATTTTTGATACTGGTGAATATCTAGATGAATACTATGCTGAAGTAATGGACACTATGTATCTACCTTTAGAAGAATCTTATAATGGACAACGTACATGGGATGTTACTAAATTTAAGTTCCAGTATAATCATATGGATATTCAAGAAGCAGCTCGAAACAGAGGCGTAAAGCGTAAAGATGTCATCATTAAAGAAGAAGTAGAAGTTTATCCAGATACTACAGTTTGGATTAGAGATTTTGCATATTCATATAATGAGCCAATGCATAACGATTATTTTTGGCACGATGCTTACAGTGATTATCCTGTTGTAGGAGTTACATGGAAACAAGCTAAAGCTTTTTGTGAGTGGAGAACAATATGGAAAAACACCTACCAGAAAGCTAAAAAAGGAGCACAAATGGTAAATACGTTTAGATTACCATCAGAAGCAGAATGGGAATATGCCGCAAGAGGAGGTCTTCAAGCAGCAACTTATCCATGGGGAGGGCCTTACACAAAAAGTGATAGAGGATGTTTTATGGCAAATTTTAAACCTGTAAGAGGTGATTATGCAGCAGACCAAGCACTATATACTGTAGAGGCAAAGAGTTATGAGCCTAATGACTATAATCTGTACAATATGGCAGGAAATGTGTCAGAGTGGGTGAATGCTTCTTACGATCCTTCATCATATGAATACACATCAAGCATAAATCCAAGTGTAAACGATTCAAATAATAAACGTAAAATCGTTAGAGGGGGATCTTGGAAAGATGTAGCTTACTTTTTGCAAGTAAGTTCAAGAGACTACGAATATGCAGATTCTGCAAGGAGTTATATAGGTTTCAGAACCGTTCAAGATTATATGGGGACAGCAGTAACACAGAACGGGCAATAAACTTTAATTCAAATCAATAATAATAAATACTATTAATTAACCTACTTAAGTAACAAAAACCTACTTAAAATTAAAAACCGAAAATTATGGCAAAGTCAAAAGCAAGTAAGAAATTCATGAATATGGCGTACGGATTAGGAGCAGCAATTGTAATCGTTGGTGCACTATTCAAGATTATTCATTTCGAAATAGGACCGTTAACAGGTAACGTAATGTTAACCATTGGTCTAGTAACAGAAGCAATTATATTTGCATTATCAGCATTTGAACCTGTTGATGATGAATTAGATTGGTCTTTAGTATATCCAGAATTAGCTGGAGGACAAGCATCATCTAAAAAGGCAGGTAATGAAGATGCCCAAGGGTTATTATCTCAAAAACTAGATAACTTATTAAAAGAAGCAAAAATCGATGGTGAATTAATTTCTAGTTTAGGAGAAAGCATCAGAGGTTTCGAAGGTGCAGCTAAAAACATGTCTTCTACAGTAGATTCAATTGAAGCTAGTAAGAAATATGGTGAAGAATTATCATTAGCTGCAGCTCAAATGGAATCTTTAAACAGCTTATATAAAGTACAATTAGAAAGCATCAGTAAACAAGCTGAAATTAACGACGAGTCTGTTGAAAATGCTGCTAAGTTAAAAGAGCAAATGCAATCTTTAGCATCTAACTTATCATCATTAAATGGTGTTTATGGAGGAATGTTATCTGCAATGAATAAATAATTAGGTGAGTTAATCCCAAATTACTATTAATTAACCAAAAAAACCTAATTACACATGGCAGGAAATAATTTATCACCAAGACAGAAGATGATTAATCTGATGTATTTAATATTTATAGCAATGCTAGCTTTAAATATGTCAAAAGAAGTGCTTTCAGCCTTCGGATTAATGAACGAGAAGCTTACTGAATCTAATGAAGCAACTGAAGCAAGAAATGCTGATTTTGTAAAAAGTTTAGCTGTAAAAGCTTCAGATCAACCAGAAAAATACAAGCCTTTAAAAGCTAAAGCTGACCAAATAGATGCCCTAGCGCATAAATTTGATGGATATTTAGAAGAATTAAAAGGAAAAATGACCGCTAAGCTTGATGATGCTAGAGATTATGAGATTATGGATAAAGGCGATTACCTTGATCAAAATTTCTTTAAAGGAGACAAGTTAAAAGAAGATGGACAAGAGTTTCTAAATCAAATCAATGGATTTAGAGATGGTGTTGTAAAAATCTTATCTGGTGAAAAAGGTATGGAACCCATCATTAAAGAAGTTAAAGATAAGTTTAATACAGAACAAGAAGTGAATAGAGATGGCATCAAAGTAGATTGGTTAGACTACCACTACAAAGGATTCCCTTTAGTAGCGTCTTTAACTAAAATGACACAGCTTCAAGCTGATATTAAAACTACGGAGTCTGAAGTACTATCAAAAATGCTAGCAGGAGAGCTTGCAAATCAAGTTGCAATGGATAATTATTCAACTTTAATGGAAACTTCTAAATCAGCTTACTTTAATGGAGAAAGATTTGATGGTGAAATTGTTTTAGGTCGTACAGATGAATCTACAAAGCCTAGTAGAGTAGAATTAACACTTGATGGTAGAAAACTTGTAAAAGATAAAGATTTTACACTAGAAGGAGGAAAAGTAAAGTTACAAGTAAGTTCAGGTGGGGTTGGAGAACATACAATCAAAGGAAAACTGTTTTTTGCCCAAGACGGGAAAGAAGAACCTGTTGATGTTTATCAAAAGTTTGCTACTGTTGCAAGGCCTAACTCCGCTACTATTTCTGCAGACAAAATGAATGTAGTTTATAGAGGTGTTAAAAACCCTATGACTATTTCATTTGCTGGTGTTCCAGATAACAAAGTTACTGCAAGTGCTCAAGGATTATCACGAGTTTCAGGTAGTAAATACGTAATGGACGCTACCAGAATTCAAGGTAGAGAAGTTACAATTAATGTTACAGCTACCTTACCTGATGGGAAAAAAGTTCCAGATAATGCTAAGTTTAGAATTAAAGATTTACCAAAACCTACAGGAACAATTAGAGGTGAAGATGGTGCTATTAAAATGCAACGTAACAGTCTTAAAATCTCTACTATTGGTGCTAAGTTTGATGATTTTGATTTTGAATTACCATTACGTGTATCAGGATTTAAATTTAAAGTTCCTGGACAACCTACAATAAATGTAAAAGGAAACAAGTTAGATAGTAGAGCGCAGAAAGCTTTAGCAAAAGCTAAACGTGGATCTGGAGTTCAAATATTTGACATCGAAGCAAAAGCTAGTGGTGTAAGTGTAATACTTAAAAAAGTATCACCAGTTTTTGTTGAGCTTACAAACTAGAAAAACTATTAGAGATATTCTGTTAAGGAATATCTCTAATATTCATAATGTAAAATAAAATTGAAATGAACTTAAAACGTTTTTTATTAACCCTAACAACTGTTTTTACAGTGTCTGGTATCATTGCACAAGCAAATATTCTTAATGCTAAAAGCCCTGAGGAAATTGGTGTAAGAACAGAGGCTCAGAAAGCAGTAGACAATGATAAACCTTTAGAATACGGTTACGTTGATGATAGAGATATTCTGTTTTCTAAGATGACTTGGGAAAAAGTTGTTCTTGATGAGCGAGCTAACTTTCCATTGTACTATCCAATAGATACAAACAATATTGGTAGTGACAGAAGATCGTTGTACGATGTACTTATGAAGAACATTAAAAATGGGAAAATAAAGAACATTTATGATGATTCTTATTTTACAACAAAACGAACGTTAAAAGATATTGAATCTGCATTAACTATGATTGATACCACAGAGTTGGGTATTGAACAAATTAATGCTGGTGAAGAATTATCTGCAGAGTATATTAATAAAAGAGAAATTACTTCTGCTGATATAAAAGAGTATCACATTAAAGGGCTTTGGTATTTTGATAAGCGTCAAGCGGAAATGAAATACCGTTTATTAGGTATTGCTCCAGTGGCACCAGATGTTAACTTTATTGATGATTCTGAGCCAGATTTAGTGCCTTTATTCTGGGTGTTTTTTCCAGATGCTAGAGAGGTGCTTCATGAAGCTAAATCTTTTAATAACGAGAATAGCTCTATGCCATTTTCTTTTGATCATGTATTAAATGCAAGACGTTTTCAAGGGTATATTTTTAGAGAAGAAAATGTACAAGGTGATAGAGCGATATCAGAATATGTATCTCAAAACGCTTTAATGCAGTTATTAGAGTCTGAAAGAATTAAAGATAAAATTAGAGACTTTGAATTAGATATGTGGACGTATTAAGCCATAATGATAAATATATTAAAAAAACGCTCACTTTTAAAGTGAGCGTTTTTTGTTTATTAATATGTTAGGTTAAGTGCAGTCGAAACCTTAAAAAGTTAAGTAAAAATCTACTTATCTTCGTACGTAATTATGAAATTAGATTACATTGTAGTTGGTATAGGTATTGCTGGCATAAGTTTTTGTGAGCAGCTAAGAGCAAACAATAAATCTTTTGCAGTATTTGATGATGCTTCGCAAAAATCTTCAACAGTAGCTGGTGGTTTGTATAATCCAGTGGTTTTAAAACGATTTACATCGGTTTGGAAAAGCACCGAACAGTTGGATATAGCTTTACCAGTTTATACTAATATCGAAAAAAGGCTAGATGTAAAATTAGATTATAAGATTCCAGTTTACAGGAAATTTGCCTCGTTAGAGGAACAGAATGATTGGTTTACAGCTTCAGACAAGCCTCTGCTTTCAAGATATCTTTCAACACAAATTATAAAAAATAATAATGACTTTGTTAATGCGCCTTATGGGTATGGAAAGGTTTTAGAAACCGGACGTATTGATGTTAAAACTATGATTGAAGCCTATAAAAGAGATTTGATTAATAATAAACTATTATTTGAGAGCCCTTTTGATTACAATAATTTGCAAATTGAAAACGCAGGAATTAGTTATAAAAACATTAATGCAAAACATATTGTTTTTGCTGAAGGTTTTGGAGTTAAGGAAAACCCTTATTTTAAAGATTTACCTTTAAATCCTGTAAAGGGCGAGTTGCTAACCATATATGCGCCAGATTTAAAGATTGATTTTGTTTTGAAAGCAGGTGTTTTTTTAATTCCGATGGGGAATGATTTATATATCGTTGGAGCAACTTACGAATGGAAAGATTTAACTAATACGCCTACTAACAAAGCAAAGGATACGCTTTTAAGTAAATTAGATAAGCTTATAAGTTGTTCTTATAAAATTGTTAACCAAGTTGCTGGTGTTAGACCTACAGTTAAGGACAGAAGGCCTTTGGTGGGTATGCATCAAGATTACAATAATATTTTTGTTTTAAATGGCCTTGGAACACGAGGTGTTATGATTGGCCCTTATGTTGCTAAAGCGCTTTATAACCTTATTGAGCAGAATAAACCTTTGGATGTCGAGATTGATATAAACAGGTTTGTTTAATGGAAAATAAAAAGCTAAACCTATTTTATAATGATGAGGTTGGCTTGCGTTAGGGATTGAACGGTATGTTTGAAATACCCGACGAAGGAGGGATTGAGTAGTGAAAGCCCGACCTTTAGGTAACGCCCAAAACCTTATTTTTTTGCTAGTGATTTATCGTAACTCATAAAAAAGTTAATCCAAATATTTCGGGAAAGCCTTAATATAATTGGAAGACAAATGATTAGTGTAATTACTATGGCTATAAATACCTGCATTAAACTAGCATTAAATAAAAAGAATGAGATAACGAATGCAGCTGTGGCAAAGGCGATACCTACGGCGTAACTAACGTACATGGAACCATAGAAGAACGAGGGTTCTATTTTGTATTTAGTTTTACAATTTGAGCAGGTGTTGTGCATGTCTAAAACCTCGGGAAGCACATAAGGGTTTGTGTTTTTGTACATGGATTCTTCGTGACATTTTGGGCAAGAGCCATTGAGAATACTATATAACTTTAAGCCTTTTTTTAACATATTATTTAATGTATTTTTGCAAGCTAAATATTAAAAGGTTTTCTCGAAATAGAATCGAGAACTTAGTGCAAAAATACTATTTAATAGATATTGCACTGTGATAAAAGTTACATTTCTATGATGAACATTCATAATTTATCGATTTCATTTCAAGGAGAATATCTGTTTGAAGACATTACCTTTAAGTTAGGTAACGGGGATAGAATTGGCCTAATTGGAAAGAATGGAGCAGGTAAATCTACGATGCTTAAAATTTTATCTAGAGAAATGGAACCCGATACAGGGCAAATAGCCACTGATAAAGAATTGAAAATTGGTTTTTTAAAACAGGATATTGATTTTGTTTTTGGTAGAACAGTTTTGGAAGAATCGTATGAGGCTTTTACTGAGATTAAGGCTTTAGAAGCTAAAATGGACGATGTAAATAATCAGTTGGCAGAACGAACGGATTATGAAAGTGAAGCTTATAATCAATTAATGATTGATATTAATGAGTTGCAACATCAATACGAAATTTTAGGTGGTTATAATTATCAAGGGGATACTGAGAAAATCTTACAAGGTTTAGGGTTTCAGAGAAAAGATTTTGAAAAACTTACAGACACGTTTTCTGGAGGTTGGCGTATGCGTATTGAGTTAGCAAAACTTTTATTGCAGAATAATGATATTTTACTTTTAGATGAGCCTACAAACCATTTGGATATTGAATCTATTATTTGGTTAGAAGGGTTTTTAAAAAATTATGCAGGTGCTGTTGTTATTGTATCGCACGATAAAATGTTTTTGGATAACGTAACGAATCGAACTATCGAGATATCATTGGGGCGTATTTATGATTACCCAAAACCGTACTCTAAATACTTGGTGTTGCGTGAAGAGCTAAGAACGCAGCAATTGGCGTCTCAAAAAAATCAGCAAAAACAAATTGAGCAAACTGAAAAGTTAATAGAGAAGTTTCGTGCGAAAGCTTCAAAAGCAACAATGGCTCAGTCGCTTATTAAAAAGCTTGATAAAATTGATAGGATTGAGGTTGATGAGGATGATAATAGTGTGATGACACTTAATTTCCCTGTTTCTATTACTCCAGGGAAAGTTGTTGTAGAGGCTGAAACAATTTCAAAAAACTATGGCGATAATCAAGTTTTAAAGGATATTGATTTGTTAATTGAACGTGATAGTAAAACGGCTTTTGTTGGACAGAATGGACAAGGAAAATCTACATTAGCTAAAATTATTGTTGGTGATATAAAGCACGATGGACACCTTAAATTAGGGCATAATGTTCAGATAGGATATTTTGCTCAAAACCAAGCGGAGTATTTAGATGGTAACAAGACTGTGCACGATACCATGATTGATGCTGCCAACGAAACAAATAGAAGTAAAGTAAGAGATATTTTGGGTTCGTTTTTGTTTAGAGGAGACGAGGTTGAAAAATATGTACGTGTGCTTTCTGGTGGAGAGCGTAATCGATTAGCACTAGCTAAATTGATGTTACAACCTTTTAATGTCCTTATAATGGATGAGCCTACGAATCATTTAGATATAAAATCTAAGAATGTTTTAAAGGAAGCTTTAAAGCGATTTGAAGGGACTTTGATTTTAGTATCGCATGATCGTGATTTTCTTCAGGGTTTAACCAATATTGTTTATGAGTTTAAAGACCATAAGCTTAAAGAATATTTAGGTGATATTGATTATTACCTAGATCAGCGTAAAGTAGAGAGTTTACGTGAAGTGGAAAAACGAACTGTGGTTAAGGAAACACCTAAGGAAAAAAAACAACAGTCGTATGAAGATCAAAAAAAGTTAAAATCTTTGAATAACAAGTTGAGTAATGTAGAATCTAAAATTAATCAGCTTGAAAAAGCTATTAAAGATATAGATTTTGAACTTGAAATTAATTATGAAGAGGCTACTTCTAAGCCTAATTTCTTCGACGATTATCAGAAAAAAAAGACTGATTTGCAAGAGTTGATGAGTAAATGGGAGGTCATTCAACTGGAAATTGAGCAGTTTGTCGATTAAAAAATGTTAAAATTTAGTGTATTTTATCGATAAAAATAGTTTTTTGTCTGGTTTCGGCCTATATTCGTGCAAGAATTAATCCCAAATTTGACCAAAAACATGAAGTCTTTAAAATTACTTGTCGTTTGTTTCTTAGTTACAGCGTATGCTTTTGCTAATGTATCTTCAACTGATAAAAATGCTTTAATCGCATTATATAATGCTACCAACGGTGCTGAATGGAATTCCTCATGGGATTTAAATGCATCAGTTGACAAGTGGCATGGTGTTAAAATTGAAAATAACAGAGTTACTGAAATAAATTTACAGTTTAATAACTTAAACGGAGAGTTACCACAAGAAATAGGTAATCTCTCAAATCTAAAAGTTTTAAACTTAGGATTCAATAAATTACAGGGCGAGCTTCCTACATCTTTAAGTAGCTTAAAAGAACTTAAATCACTTGAGTTATTTATGAATAGATTTGAAGGAAATATTCCTTCAGAGTTAGGTGAGTTAAAAAACCTAGAATCTTTAAAATTATACAGTAATAAATTTACTGGAGAAATACCTTCTTCTTTAATGGGTTTAACAAACTTAAAAGAGTTGTTGTTGGGTAGTAATTATTTAACAGGACAAATTCCAACAGATATCTATGCTTTATCAAAATTACAAAAGCTTAGTTTGATGGATAATAAAATGGATGGTGAAATACCAGCAGAATTGGCTCAATTAAAAGATTTAGAAGAATTGTTACTGTCTACAAATCAGTTTACAGGAGACTTACCTCAAGAGTTTATGAATTTAACTAAGTTAAATACCATGATGGTGAGTGATAATAATTTAAATAAGGAATACATTACTGTTTCTGGTAAAAACCCACCAACATTGATGCAATTACAGTTGCAAAATGCTACTGCAACCATGGATATTGAAAAAGAATAAATAAATTTTCATAAAATTAGTTAGTTTAAAAGCCATCTGTATGATGGCTTTTTTAGTTTTATATCATGATAGAACACCATTTTACATGTCCGCATTGTTGGGAATCTATTTCTATGTTGTTTGATAGTTCTATTTCAAAACAATCTTATGTCGAAGATTGTGAGGTATGCTGTAACCCAATACAAGTAACTTCTGAATTTATTAATACAGAATTAGTGGGCTTTCAAGCAGATAGTATCGAACAATAATATTTTCTAATTTTATACTTGCAGAAACTAAAAAGGATTGTATATTTGCAGTCCAATATCGCGGGATAGAGCAGTAGGTAGCTCGTCGGGCTCATAACCCGAAGGTCACTGGTTCGAGTCCAGTTCCCGCTACTAGCAAAGAGTAATCAGAAATGGTTACTCTTTTTTTATGCAGTAAAATCTGTGGGTTACTGTGTTTTACTAATACTTCACTTTTTATAGGATTGTATCACACCATCAAGCAAAAGGCACACTTTTAGGCACACCCTTTCATAAAAAAGGTACACCCTATATTATAAACGTAACATTATGAATTTCAAAAATATAAGAGTGTTGTTTTTGCTCAATAGAGTAAAAATTAACAAGCAAAATAAATCCCCAATAAGGTGTAGAGTTACCTACTTGGGAAAAAGGAAGGTGTTTTCAACAGGTTTTTTTATAGTGCCTAAATACTGGTACAGTAAAGAGCAAAAAGCTAAACCACCTAATTCAGATAACAATTATATCAATTTACAATTGAGCCTTATTAGTCAAAAGATTAATGAGGCTTTTTTGTTTTTACAGGTTAATAATAAGCCTTTTGATGTAGAAGATATTTATTTAAAGTATAAAGGAGAAACTACTAATGAAGAAAAGACTTTGATGGAAGTGTTTAAAACTCATAATGAAAACATGTTCAAACTTATTGGTAAAGAATACACTAAGTCAACTTATTATAAGTTTGTTGAGGCTAAAAATCATCTTTCAAATTTCTTGTCTTTTAAATATAAGCGTAATGACATTTTGTTAAGCAAGATTACTTTAAAATTTATTGAAGATTTCGATTTCTACTTAAAGTCAGAGCTTAGTCATAAACAAATTACTATTAATAAGTCTATACAGAGACTCCGTAAAATTATCAAATTAGCTCTGGCTGAAGGTTATTTACTTAAGGACCCTTTTATTTTGTACAAGCCTAAAAAATATAAAGTTGAAGTTGTTTATCTTGACTCTGATGAATTACAAGAATTAGAAAGCCATGATTTTTCATATAATCCTAGATTAGAAAGAATAAGGGATTGCTTTGTGTTTTGTTGCTATACAGGATTGGCTTATGCTGAAATGTCAGCTTTAAGCCATGAACACATTATTGAGGGCTTTGATGGTAGCAAATGGATAAAAATGTATAGGCAGAAGACAGGGAGTTTGCTAAGTGTGCCTTTATTGCCACAAGCAAATGTAATACTTGAAAAGTACCAGCAAGAGGAAGGAATATTACCTATTATTACTAATCAAAAATTTAATTCCTATTTGAAGGAAATAGCAGTGATTTTAGGCTTTAAAAAAAAGCTGACACACCATATTGCCAGAAAGACTTTTGCAACCACTGTATTGCTTTATAATGATGTTCCAATGGAAATTGTGAGTGAGCTTTTAGGACATTCAAAAATGGCTATTACACAAAAATTTTATGGTAAAGTGGTACAGAAGAAAGTTAGTGAAGAAATTTTTCGTTTAAAGAAAAAAATGAAAAATAGTTAATATTTATCTTAATGTTTATACATTTGTACCTGAAAAGGTGTAAACCTTTTTTCTGCGAGTTTTGATAAGCCCTATACTTTAGTAGGCATTTTAAGATTTCCACTTTTTGGAAATTTCCATGATGAGTTTTGGATTTACGATTAGACAATATTCTATTGTTTAATATTTGATGAGTTTTGTAATTATTTATTTTATTTAAAAAATTAATCAAAATGATTAAAAAAATGAGTTATGGCTATACAGAGCCAGAAGATTGCATTGAGCAAAATTTACCATCAGACAAAGACTATGATACTGATGAAAGTGAAAAAGAAGAGTTTTTTGAAGTTCCAATTTATGATTTTGAAAAAACCAAAGAAGAGAATTTAAGAACTGGTACAAAATATTTGTTGGTGCCAATTTCTTCAGATGGTTTTGGTGAAGTTAAAAATGAGCAACTTTTGAGTGAATTTTCAAAGATTATACTCAAGCAAGATGAGTTGTTTGAGTGTGACAGTATTGGGGAAAATTTAGTTGTGGTAGATTATGCTACTATGTTTGGTTTACGTCTCAATAGGTTCAAGAATTACAATAGTGACTTATTCAAATGTGATGAGAGGGTTTTATTTGAGTTTCTTGTAATGAAGAATAGGTATTTTGGATTTGTTCCATTCTTTTTGTCATTTCCAACTATTAACCGTGAAATGGGAATTAGAAAGGATAGAGCTGTTTCAATAATTAAGAAATTTAAAAGATTAGGGTTTTTAAGTTCTGAAATTAAAACAGAGTTAATTAATTGTCAACCAAGGCAAATTACATACTATACTCTATATACAGATAAAATTATTGATTTAATACCTGAAATCTATTTGGATGAAGAGACAGAATGGGATATTAAACATGATATTTTAAAATATCTGGAACCTGACTCTAGGGCAAAGAATATTGCAAATGAATCAGATGAGTGCAATATTAAAAACATAATGCAGTAAGATTGAAAGGGGGGCTTATAGCCTCTCTTTCTTTTTAATTCTCCTTCAATGGATTTCCTTTGGCTATTTTATTAATTATAGCTTAATAGAATTTTTGAAGTAGATACTCTTTTATTGGGGGATTTCCATTAGTGAAAATCAGAAGTTTAGAGAAAAAAGATTGAGGAAGAAGTGTAACTCTACTTTTCAGTAATGTTTATGATTTATGTAAAATTTGTTTGCACCAACAGCAAGAGAAGTATTTTTTTAAGATATACTTTCATGTATTGTATGAAGTTGAATATATTTTAAATCAACTTAGTTTTAAAGTAAGTTAATTTTATTTAGCTATTGATAGTCAATTTTTTAAACACTTCACTTGCAATTATTTTACTGCTTTTTAAAGAATTATTATCAATTATATTGATAAAGCCTAACTTACACTTGTTCTCATTCATTTTTTTAGTCAGCTGATAATAGTTGCCAAAACTACTGTCTTCTTGATTGATTTTAGGAAATAACAGTAAGCTCTTTTCAGCTTCCCAATATAAATTATATGCAAATATTTGTTTTAAATCTCCATCATCAGGATTGTTTGAGTCTCTAATCTTCCATTTAGTATCTATAATATAAGTTACTGATGGTTTATGATTAGAATCCATTATTACTATATCAGGTCTAATAGTTTTGGTTTTAGTGTCACTTGACCAAAAATCTTTTTTATTTTGGAAAGAGACTGTAGTATTTTCCTCTTTGTGTTTTTGTAAGATTCTATAAATATATTCTTCCCAGAGTGCATTCATATCAAATATGAGTGTTAGCATATTATCTTTTCCTGAATTAAGATTAGGAGAATAATTTAAAATGAGCATTTTAGCTATTTCTAGTGCTTTTGAATATGGAGTATTTTTTCTGTTAGGAACTATTTTTTCAAAATGTTTCTTTGTGATATTGACATCTTTGAAACTATTAAAATCAAACATCACCCTATTAAGTTTATCCCTTAAACCATTATTGATTAATTTGTCTAGAATTGTTAATCCTTTAAAAAGAATCTGATGCAATAAATGGTCTTTATCATAGACTTGATGTTCACAATAAAACCTTTCTTTATGTACTGTGTTTTTTTGAATGTTTTTAGCAAATAACAGTTTTCCTTTTAATGCTAATTGGTTGCTTTGTACTCTTCTGTATTTTTTGATTAACCCTCTTTTTATTAGGGTTTCAATTTCAGTTAAGTACATATCAAAATAAACCTGCAAAATAGAGTTGTACCTTTTCTTTAAGGTTGTTTCAGAGACATTATCTACATTAATATAATTACAAACTTTTAGCATATTTAGAAGGACTCCTTGCCATAAGTTTTTATCTGGATTCTTATTTCTGTCAGCCTTGGGAAGAATTTCAATGGTTAGCCCACCTATCTGGATAACTCCAACATAACTATTGAATTGTATGCCTTTATGAATTATAGTAAAGTACTTGTTATGGTTCTTTTCATTAAACCTAACCATAGCATCAAAATGATGTTTTTTAAAATTAGCATTTTCAGCATATCTCAATTTCTGATATTCAAATACCTGTATGAAATTCTTTTTAATCATCTAAGGCTATAGCTGAGTTTTCATATATTGATATAAAAGATTTAGCAGTCCATGAACTAGAATTTGTAAAACAATAAATATTTTTTTCTAATAACATGTCCTTGTCTTCATAGTTGAAATCAGCAAACTTGATTGTAGAGTCTTTTTCAATGGATTTTATAAAAGCCTTACCTAAGACCAATCCAATTTTACCAAAGTCACCATAAAAATATTCCTCTAATAGAGGTATAACTTTATCTTTAAATACTTGAACCAAATCTTCAAAACTTAACACGTTGATAAAGTAAGAATGTCCAATTTTGTGGTCTTTATCTATTAAAAGTTCTATTCTACTGTTAATAGAATTTAATAGTTCTATCAAGTTTATATCATCTTGATTTATTGAAATAATTCCATTTTTTTTATGTTCAATTTCTAAAATATTGCCATCAGGTTTTATTTCTGTAAAAGAAAACCTTCTTCTTAATGCTGTGTCTAATGCCTCAACACTTCTATCAGCAGTATTCATTGTTCCAATTAAATATAAATTATTAGGGACAGAAAAATTGTCTTTAGAGTAGGGAAGTGTTACTGTTATTTCTTCTTTTCCTTCAGTTCTTTTATCTTCTTCTAAAAGAGTAATTAATTCTCCAAAAATTGCTGAAATGTTCCCTCTATTTATTTCATCAATAATAAGAACATAATCTTGGTTAATATTATTCGGTTCACCTTGTTTATGAAAGTATTCTATAAATTTTTCAATTTTTACATCTTGTTTATTAAATTCATAAATAGACATTTGAGAAATTTCCTTATCAAGAAATAATTCAGGAGAAGCATTCATGTTTTTTGCTAACCATCTAACTTTTCTTAAATGATGAAAACCAAATTCATTATTCTCATCATATTCGTATTCACCCTCAACAATACCAACAGCGTCAATTATATGATTTCCTAATGATATAACTACAACATCACCAATTACCATGTTTTGAAAAGCAAACATAGCTTGTATATGAAATCTTGAGCTTTCAACTAAATGTGAATATTCTTCTGTAAATTTATCTCTAAATTTTTTCCAATCATTAATTTTAGTATAAGTAGTATAATCTTCATTGTCACCCCAACCTAAAGCAATTTTATTGTTTTCAATACACCATTTATGAATTTGGTATCTGTTCTTACCACCTAAACTCATTTTATGATAATTAACTTTTGGGAAATCTACTCCACTATTAATTATTCTTGAACCAGAAACACCTTTTGCTCTTGCACATATTTCTTTAAATATACCCTTTTTTACATCATAACTTAATTTTTGATTGTCATTGGTGAAAGGTTTTATGCCTTCAACAAAATCTTCATAGCTCATACTTTGATGGAAAGTAACAAAGCTGATTTGTTTTTGATTTTTTAGGTCATCATATAATTCTAAAATTTCTTCTCTACTCCTGTCTTGTTCACCCAGAATAATATTTACGGCAATTTCTTTTGTTTTATATGTTTTTCCTGTTCCTGGTGGTCCATAAAGAATTTGATTAAGTGGAATGTGAGTTCTGTGTTTTTCAATTAAATCATTCACAAACCACCCAAAAGACATTTGACCAGAAAAGCCCTTTGAATAGGTTACTCTTCTCAGTTTCTTTAAATTGAAATAATCATATTCAAAGTCATCGAAATCTTCATCATATGTTTCTTTCCAACTTGTTGGTATGTGTATTTTAGCAACCTCTAAGTATGCAGTTATTGTTGATGGTGATATTTCTGAAGCTCTATGTTCCTTTAAATATGCTTCAAATAAATCAAAAATATTTTCTTCCATATTTGATGCTTTTTTATTTTTTAATAAACCATTTAAAAAATCTCTGAATGTCAACTTTCCTTTAAAATTTCCATCAAAAGGGATATGGGTGATTTTAATTAGCTTTTCTATTTCTTCTTGGTTAATTTTAAATGAAGAGAAAGAAGTTTTAAACTTCTCTTCATATAGAATAGGGGTTCGAGTTTTGATAGAACCTAAATATGCTTTAGTTGAACTTTCTGAATAGTTTTTGTTTTTTAAATACTCATTAAATTGATAAAATATTTTTTCTGTATCTGGCATTTTTTTTGACTCAGATTCATGGTTCCATATTGATTTAATTTCTTTAAAATAAGGAATTGAACTTATGATATAAGTGTAATTCATTTTATTCTTAGGGGTGATATTATACCCTTTGAAATATTCTATTATATCATTAGTAAAAGTTTGTTCATTATATACTTTCTTTAGAAGTATTTCAGAAATGAGCTTTCTGTGATTGTTTGACAATATGGTCAGGTTATCCATTGGAGAAATGGCATAATCCAATGCGTTTTTTATATTGTCAGGTAATTTATGATTTGGGTCTTTTTTTAAAAGTATTAAATGATTTATCCAATGAGTTTGTCTCACACCAGCTTTAGCAACAACCCTATTATCATCGTATTTATTCCAGTTTTTTTTACCAGAAGCATTTAAGTCTAGATAGCTTATTAATTCTCCAAGAATATTAAAAAATTCATTATCACCATCCCCTTGGTTAGCTACAAATTTTTCAAAACTAATATTAGTTTTATTATTTAAATAATTGTCATAAATGGATTGAATAGTAGTTTCAGAGACTACATGGCTTAAATATCTGTCCTTAACATCCAGAAGGTGTTGAAAATAATAACTCTTGTCATTTATGAGGGCTTTAATTTGTTCAGATTCAAGTGTGGTCTCAATTAATTTTTCAATCATATATCACTCTAAATATTACAATCCTTTTAAAACTTCAATAACACTATGTGCTGTATAGGTGTTCTCTACTTTTTGACTTTGAAAAACCATAAAGTATTTAAACTTTTCCCCTGCTAATTTTTCCCAAGTTTTACCTAAAATATTTTTACTCCTACTATCTTCATTTACTCTATCATCTCCTTTGGTTTCTAATAGAATAATATTCCCTTTTTTAGTGTAAAGTATAAAGTCTGGATAATGATTAGAACTATAGCCATTTAAAGCGTAGCCTTTCCCTCTTTCAAAATTTCTGTGCCAAAACACAATATTATCTAATGAGGCAACTTCCAAAATCATAGATTGCTCATAGTTATTCATTTTACCCTCTCTTTCATAGAGAGATTTGTTGATATTAGTACTTAAACTTAAAGGTGTTATTTTTTCTGGAAATGCAAAACTATCTCTTACTACAATTTTATTGCTATCAATAAGTATTTTAAATCTTTCTTTGGCATAGGCACTTGATAGCTGGTTGATTTTATCTTTAATTCTCTTTACATAAATAAAATCATTCTCAACTATATCTCTTATTTGGTCATTAGTAAGATTATCAAAAACTCTATTGACATACTTTTTTAGTTCTTGTTCCTTAATAGGTGTCATATCTCCCAATTTAGAAACTACTATGCTACTTACCTGGTTAATTTGAGATTCTTTAGGTGTGGATAAAATATTGTCTATTAAAATACCCTTTGCCTTTTTGTTGAAGTTTTTTACAGTAGCAGTTCCTTTGGTTTCATCAAAGTCAACTGCAATAATATCTTTTGAAATTTCATCAAAAGTTACTTCTGTATTATACTTAGATAGTTTAAAACCATCTAATAAACTATTTTTATGTAATAGTTGCCATTCTTCATTAAGTTCTGGAAACAGACCACTTTGCAAATCATCTTTTTTCTCAATAAAGAATTGAGGGAGTTTAATACTTTTTGCCTTTTCTTGATACTCTTCAATAATAGAGTAATGTTTAGGTGCTGTTTTCATAACTTCAGTAAATATGGAAGTGGTGTCATCTATTTCTAAATCATTTACTTTTTGTTCAAACTCTCTTCCTTGTTGTTCAGCTTTTTTTGTGATGGTACTTAATAAAGGGTTACTTTGTTCTATGTTTTCTAAGGTAATTTCTTCATTAGGGTTATACTGTATTTCTGCTACATTAAAATCTTCATCAGATTTTGGAATGTCATCAAGTTTTGATTGTTCTTGTTCAAATAAATCTTGAGTTAAGATTTCATTAGGAGTTAATTCTTCTTCTGGTTGTTCTTCTGCATAATAATCATCCTTACTAAATCCTGCATCTTGTAAACCTTTTACAATATTCTCCAAAGTATCATTGAATTTTGAAGAAGCAGTAAGTACAAAAGACATATTAAGTAGGGCATTTTGATGCTTTACTACATAAGGTTGCCTTAAAACCCTACCTAAAATTTGTTCTACTTCAACTGCTGAAGATTTATCAGCCAAAGATGCTAGTATATATGCATTAGGGCAATCCCAACCTTCTTTTAGGGCATTAACAGTAATAATATATCTTACTTTACAATCCTTAGCATTCAAGTTTATACCTTTTAACTCATCAATGCCACTAGTTTTAATTTTTATCTGTTCCTCTGGTATTTGAAGTTTTACTAATTGCTCTTTTATTTTTTGAAAAGTGGTATTGTTTTTACCTTTAATATTTGATTGTGCTTGAAATAAGATAATAGGTCTTATATATTTACCTGTTTGCTTTTCTTCTTCATTGGCAATTAATTCTAACTTTCTTTGCAAGTGTAATGCACTAGTAATAACTTCTTCTTTCTTGTGATGGTTATAGACTACTACTGGTAGTTTAACCATGTTTTCTTTTTTTAAAGCTAAGGCATTTACATAAGAAATAATATTACTATTTTCTTTTGGTGTAGCAGTTAAATCAAGCACCAATGATGGATTTAAGTTATTGAGCATTTCAACACTTAAATCACTTTCAGCATTGTGACTTTCATCTACAACAACAATAGGATTTAAACTCCTAATAACATTGATTAAAGCAGTTTCATCTGTGTCTGGAATAACTAAATCTTTATCTACAATAGTATTTCTAAAAGACTCTAAAGCACCATTTTCTTGATATACTTTTCTATCATCCTTTTTTCTGCTATTAATACGTAAACTACTAAAATTGAACACAAAAATATTGAGTTGTTCTGTTACAGAGGTAGGATTGAAGTTTGCACCTTGTAATAATTGGTCTTTTTCATAAACTTCAACTCTATTGCCAAATAGTGTATTTAATTTTTCTCTATAGGGGTGATTGGGGTTAGATAAATTATTTACAGTTTGTTGTAATAAGTTAGACCAAGGCACTAACCATACTACTGCTTTAGTATTCCCTTTATTAAAATTCTTATTGATACTATGTAAGGCGTTTACTGCTATAAATGTTTTACCACCAGCAGTTGGTACTTTTATGGCTATATGTACTGCATTAGCAATATTATCTTTATAAGGTTTCATACCTTCAAAAGAGCCATCTAATTGTGGTGTATAAGGCATTCCTAATTTATCTTCCCAATACTGGTTGTATGCTTTTGCAGGTGTAGGTTGTTTTTGGGTATATTCCAAAAACTTCTCTAAGTCCTTAATAACTGTATGTTGATATGGTTTTAATTCCATGCTATTTTTTTAAAATCGGGTAATGTCTCTTGGTATTTTTTTAAAAACTATATGATACTTATCCATTAGTTTTTGGTCTAGTAAACATAAATCTGCATAAACAATATATTGTTGTGCTTTAGTTTTTAGAGTCCTTAAATAACTTTCATCTAAGGTGGTTAAACTCTCTTTTTCATAATAGAAATAGTATGCAGTATCATGTTTTGTTCCTAACAAGTAATTTTCTTCTTGTGCTTTAAAAGATTCCTTGGTTTCTGTATACCAAACATATTCTTGTATTTTAGGTAGAGGTACATCTTCATTAAGCATTTTGTCTGCTTTAAACAATGGCTCTCCTAATTCATAATAAATGAAATCTCCACCTGTACCCTCAATTACTTTTTTATCTTCTCCATAACCATTTATAACTTTTTTTACTCTTTCAGCGGTAATAGTATTGGCATAGTCTTCCATTTCTACCAAAATAAATTTTCTATTACCTCCATCTTGTTTGTTTAGGTTTAAAACAGCATGTGCAGTAGTGCCTGAACCTGCAAAAGAGTCTAAAATAATGGAGTTTTTGTTTGTTGATATTTTTAATATTTTACAAATTAAAAGTACAGGTTTAGGAGTATTAAAATCATTACCTCCAAAAAGTTGTATTATTTCTTTTTTGCCTTCTTTATTAGTTATAACATTATCCCAATAATTTGTTGTTGGTTGCCCTTTACTTTCATGTGCATAAATAACTCTTTGGGGTATTCCTTTTTTGTTAACTCCAAAATAAACTCTTTTTTGCTCAATCAATTTTAAGTAACTTTCTTCTGGGTAAGCCCATAGTCTATTGTGTTTGTCTCCTGATGGAGTTTTAATCTCATATTCATATCCACCACCTGATAAACCTTTAGAGACAGTAATTGGTACTGGTCTCCATTTACCAAGTGGAAATTCATCATTTTTATCTTTGTAGCTTTTTTCGATATATTCTTTTGATAAATCTTCAAACAATAATTGAGTTTCTTTTGACTTAGAATAAGCTAAAATATACTCTCCTTGTATAGATATATTTTTTGAGTCATTAGATAGTTCTTTTTTCCTTTTCCACATAAAAGTTGTCAAGAAATTACCAATACCAAAAATCTCATCACAGATTAATTTTAGGTTAGCTTGTTCATTATCATCAATAGAAATAAAAATAGCTCCATCATTAGCTAATAGTTTATGTAGCAGTTTTAATCTAGGGTACATCATGCAGAGCCATTTGTCATGTCTGCTAAGGTCTTCACTTTCTTTTCCAACTACCTGTCCTAACCATTTTTTTAGTTTAGGATGGTTTACATTATCATTATATACCCAACCTTCATTTCCTGTATTGTATGGAGGGTCAATATAGATGCATTTAATTTTACCTTCATATTCTGGTAGCAAACTTTTTAAAGCCTCTAGGTTATCTCCATGTATAATCTTGTTTCCAGAAGTAGCTTTTTTACTTTCTTTACCATCACTAAATGTGTATTGTGGTTCAAGTATTTTATAAGGTACATCTTGATGATGGTTTATTACTTTTTCTTTTCCTATCCAGTTAAGTGTTGGCATGTTATAATGCTATTAATTTTTCATAAATTTTTACCATAGCCAATGTATCCAATTTACAGTACTCTAACAAGTCTTTTCTAACTGATTCTTTGTCTTCTATTTTTTCTGGTTCTAATACTAATCTCCCCCAAGTATCTAATGCTTCTGTTCCATTCTGTACATTTAGGACTTTATATGAGAGTTCTGGTACTAAAACTGGTAGTACATTTTTAATTGAAGTCTTTCCTAAAAATCTATAATCAACATAGTATTGTGTAAATATGGTTTCTAAATCAAACATATTTGTATTCATAAAATCCAAATAAGGTTTATGCTCTGGGAATAGTCTCATCATATCATCATTTCTGCCTTTTTCAAAACTAGCATGCCATGATACAAATGTTCCTGTTAGTCCAGTGATACTCTCCATATATTCAATTAGTTTTTTTGGTAACTCTAATGAGTCAGATAAATATTCATAATGTTTTAAAGTACCATCAGAAAGAAGAGTATGTATTGAAACTTGAAATGTTAATTGTTCATGTGGGCTTAGACCATCTATTTTTGGAACTGCTGTTGGGAAAGTTTCATAGTCAATAAAGTGTAATGGGAATTTAAGCTCAGAAAGAGTGTTTTTAATCTCTTTTAAATCATAAACTGCTTCTTCTTTCTGGTTTGATACTAATTGTAACTGCTGTTTAGCAGTAAGATTATAATTATCAGGAATGTCTTTTATTTTTGAAACTCCTAATTCCCTTAACTCTTTAATTTTTTTAACACTGATTCTGTTTAATTCATAAATATTATGTTCATCAATTTCTGAATTAAAATAGTTGAAAGCATCACAATGATTACTTCTAGTTTTTTCAATACAAGAACACCTATCTATACTGATGTCCTTTTTTAAGAAATTAAAAGCTGTGTTTATTTCATTTACTGTTTCTGAATAAATCTGATTTACTTCATTAGTAATATCTACTATTTCAAGTAATTCAGAAGGGTTAATATCTCCATTTTTGATATAACCTTTATTAAGATTAATAATTGAAACTTTTGAAACAGTATATCCTGCTTCAGTCATTACATACTTTTGAAAGCAGGCATCTTTTATTTGATTATGTTTTGAGTCTGTCTTAATTGAAGTTGAGGACTTTATTTCATAAATGTGCCATGTGTTATTATCACTTCTTTCTAAAATATCAATTACTGCATAGCCCCCTCTAGAAGTTTCAAATGAAGGTTGAAAATAGAATTTCAAACCTTTATCTAATTCCTTTTTTGTTGCTGTTGGTGCAATGTATTCATCAAGTCTTAACCCATCAGGGAATAATAATTGAGCATAATGTTCTACTTCAAACCCTTCATTTCTTAATTTTTCTTGAAACAAAGAAAATTCACCAAAAGGATATTCATTTTCTTTGTTTTTTAATAGCCAGAGTGATTCAGGACAGCTTAAATACTGAATAAAATTAGTTTTGGTTAATTGCATAGAATACCTACTATTTAATTAAAAAATTACTTTGCTATTAAGTAAATAAGGGAGAGTTTATAAATGTAGAAATAATACTACCAATAAAAAATTATTTTTAAAATTTTTCTAACTCTTTTATTAGTGTTAGCCTGATATACCTCAATAAAGCCCCCACCCATACTTGAGCAAATGGGCTTCCCCACCCCTTTGTGAATAAGATGTGTTTTTTTATGCCACCAAGATAAGAATCAAGTTGATAGTTGCTCCTTTGCTTGTTGGTGCAAGACAAACCACTAAAATAATATTAATCAATTTTAAAAATTTAAAAACAATGGTAAGAATTGTAACATTTCAAAAGAGAGAATCTGAGAGTGGAGAAGTTTTCTATGCTTTAGAGCTTGAAGGTTCATTAGAATTTGTAAAAAGCCAAGAAACTGGCAAGTTCTACGCAACAGCTAGAAAGACCTTTATTTCATCAACGTTTACAGAGAAAACATGTGCTTCATTGATAGGTACAGAATTAGAAGGGAAGATTCAAAAAGTTAAGTGTGAACCTTATAAGTACACTATCCCTGATACTAATGAAGAGGTGACACTTACTCATAAGTATGAATACATTCCTGAAGAACCATCAGAAGGAGAGGCATTGAGTTCATCAACCATAGATGATTTTGTGAAGTTTGAAAACCCACAGGAAGCATTTTCAAGTAATGGAGTGGAGTAATAATTATGTCCAAAATTTATATACTGCTTTATAAATTTTGGACATTTTAATTTTTAAGATATGGAAACAAATATTTCAGAAATACAGGTGTCTTATACCAATGCCAATAAAGAAAGGTTGCAGATTAAAAACAGTATTGATTCACATAGGCTATTCTTTTCCTGTTGGTCTATGAAAACTATTGAACTTCAGGAAGAAGCAAAAGTATTACTCTTAAATAGGAATAATCAAGTTTTAGGAGTTTACCCATTATCAAAAGGTGGAGTTTCAGGAACTGTAATTGATGCAAAGTTAGTATTTGGAGTAGCTTTAAAGTGTAGTGCCTCAAATATTATTATTGCTCATAATCATCCATCAGGAAATTTAAAGCCTAGTGAAGCTGACAAGAATATTACAAAAAAGTTAATAGAGGCTGGTAAGTTTTTAGATATTAAACTACTTGACCATTTAATAATTACAAGGAGTGCATATTTTAGTTTTGCAGATGAATTGTTAATGTGAATGAGCTAAATACTAGTCTTAAACAAGTTAAATCTTAAACTTTAAAAAATTACAGATATTAATTAATAGCGTTTTTTTTAATTTTCAGGTTTACCAAAATTCATTATTTCCTGTAATGATACATCTAAGCCTTCTGCTATCCTATGTAGTGTAAATATAGTAGGATTGGTTCTGCCAGATTCAATTCTTGAAATATTGGTGGTATCAATATTACCATCTATTTTACCAACCAAATCAACTTGAGAAAGTCCTTTATCTTCTCTAATTTCCTTAATTCTTTTACCCACAATTTTTAATAATTCAGATTTTTCCATCTTGACATATTTGACAAGTCAAGAAATGGTTTATATTTGTTTGATTTAATGCCATATATGGCAAGTTTTAATTTATTTAAATAACTCATTATGAATAAGACACAGATTAAAATATTATTTAAGAAAATATTGCCAATATCAATATTGATGATAATAATAGTTGGAGCTTTAATAGCTATTCCTATAATAAGATACTCAGGAGAAAAAATGGCTAAAGAAAATGATGAGTGGTATTCAAACCCTGAGAATAGAGAAAAAATAGAAAACACTTTAAATAAATATCAAAAGAAAGAGATTAAAAATAATACTAATGAAATTCAACAAGATAAGAATATCAAGTATGTTAAAAGTTTAAGAATAGATATTGAGGGATGGAAAATTGTCAGTAAACCTATTGAAAATAATGATGAAGTAGGAATGCTTCAATTAACTATGGGTGTAGATTATTTTAATATACTATTTAGAACAATAAATGATTTCAATGAGTTAGAAGACTATACAGAGTATCAAAGTCAAAAGATTATTAAAAATCTTGGAAAAGCAGGTATATCCTTAAAACTAAGAAAGAAATATGAAAGAATAATAAAAGAGAGGTTGTTTTTTGTTGAAGTTTATAAATCAGAATTTAATAATGAAAAACAATCAGAAATGGTAATAATGAGTACTAGGCACAATGACTATTATTTTACTCTTTCTTATCTTGTTGGTTCTCAAAATGTAGTGAAGCTATTTGAAAGTATCAGTTTTGTTGATTAAAACTTGTATTGTATCAAACTAAAAGAACTTAGTACTCTTTCTTCTGATGGTATTTACACTATGGCCAAGATTGAATGGTGGTTATTGAAATATGAAAAGGCATATCATCATATTAAATCAATTGAAGATTATAAAAATACTATTTTGCTAAATGAAGAAGAAGTTGTTTTACCATCATTGATAAATCCACCATCAGAAGAAGAAAAGTTTTTGTACTTATATGAAGCACTTGAAAAGCTATCATGTTTTCATCAAAACGAAAACTACTTCAAGCAAGAAATGGCTATTTATAAGGGTATTGAAAATGAGCCTCAAAAAGTAGGTAAATGGTTGTCTAAAAACAAAAGGTTTGGGGGAGATAAATATGTTAGTTTTTTTGTTGATTATTTAAACTATTCATTAAAGACAAACCATTTAAAAGTTTTTTTAATAAAAGATAATTCTGAAAACCTTTTTGTTGAAAGAGGTGATTTTAAATACACAATTGAGTTTTTAAAAATATATTGCCAACTTGATATTGATAAAATAGATAGATATGAATAATTTGAAATTTGAGGATTTGCCAAAAGCTATGGAAACTGTTTTAGAGAAATTATCCTCTGTAGAGAAAGAACTTAAAAATATAAAGGAGAATTTTCAACCCAAAGAACAAGAAGAGTTAATGACGCGTCAAGAAGTTGCAGATTATTTAAAAATTAATATAACTACATTGTGGAATTGGACAAAAAAGGGTAAGCTAAATAGTTATGGAATTGGTTACAGAGTTTATTACAAGAGAAGTGAAATTGAAAATACATTGATTAAAATCAATAAGATTTAAATACAATACTTTGTATTGTTAAGGATAATACTTACATTTAAACTCAAGTACAGAAAATCTCTCCCTCTGTATTGTAGTTAATAGCTAAATATTTATTGAATTAAGATGAAATACCCATTATTGGGGATTTTGTCGTTTTTAAGTATTATCTATTTTGACAGGGTGAAAAAACAATATACATATACTCTTATTTTGTTGTTATTCTTTCTTTATATGGTTTGGAGAATAGTAAATGATAGAGAAAAAAACACTTATCAATTTCCTTGTGGTGTTGCACCTACATCCTTAAATAAGATTGATATTGACTCATTAGGAGTTCAATTAGTTCTAAATACACCGTATAAATGGGGTAAGAATAAATTATTAGTCTATTTTGTTGATGTAGAGGATGAAGATTTAATGGATAAAACTGTAAAAACTGCAAATACGTGGTCAAGATATTCTAATATCAAGTTTGAATTAACATCTTCTATTTATGAATCAGATTTGAGAGTGTCTTTTTTAGCAAAGAAGGGCTATGCTTCAGCTCTTGGGATTGAAGCTGAGGAGTATAAGTTTTTAGGTAAACCAACAATTTATCTTCAAAATCTACATAAAAGAACAGATACAGAATTTAAGAGAGTTGTATTGCATGAGTTTGGTCATGCTATAGGTTTAGAGCATGAATTGCAGAATCCTGAAGCAATTATTAAATGGGATTCATCAAAAGTATATAAATATTACGAGAAGATTTATGAATGGGATTCAGTTAAGGTTAATAAAAACATTTTTAAGAAAATCATAACAGATGACTATAGTAAGTTTGATTCAAAATCTATTATGATATATGCTGTTCCTGATTCTCTGACTAAAAATGGGGTATCAATTCCTTGGCCAAGAGAACTTTCAAAACTAGACAAGAAAACTATTAATATTTTTTATCCATTTTAAAAAGTTACACTATGAAGAATTTAATTAAAAAAATCATTACCCTAAGCTGTCTACTTATTTTAAGCTCATCATTTGCTCAAAATAAGGTAAAAGAAAAAGATAATGAAGCTAATAGTGAAAAAGAGACTTCTAATGTAGAGGAAATTAAAATAGATTTTTTGTCAATTGATGATTTTGAATGGAACATTAAAGAAGTAGAACATGGCAAAAAGTATATTGTAAGGATTGAAAATATCAATAGAGGCTTGTACAAAATAACTAGTGCAATTACTCAGCAGGATAATAACACAAAATTGCCAGAAATTTTTAAAGGGATTAAGATTCCTTCTTATTTGAATTTGTCTCTCCCTGAAATTGAAGATGGCTCTGTTGTTAAAGATGGTTTGAAGTCATTGCCTACTGGGTCAGGGGAAGATAATTATAAAAATGAAGTAGAGAAAATAAAAACGGAGTATATAAAATTTCAAAAGTTAGTGAATTTGAATAATGATATAAAAAATTTATATGTTTCATGTGACAAGTCTTATGCTTCAATTAATAATGAATTGATAGGGTTGCTTAAAAATTTCACAGGAGATACTTCAGATGATAAAAGTCATCAGTTGAATGAATTAAAAGAGGCTGTAAATACCATTATCAACTCTGTTATAACTTCATCATATAAGATTAATGAATTGTTGCCTAAGGTAATTGAAGCTATAAATGTAGAGATAGGAAAGAAAAATTTAGACATTTACAAATGGGAAGCTAAACCTTTGCCGAAAACTCATGCAAATTATGTTAAGGCTTATGTAATTTATAAAGTGCTAATTGATGATGTGAGTAAATCAAAGGTTTATATAGAATCATTAAAATCGTTAAAGTCAAAGGCAAATGAACTTGTTGCAGAAATGCGTAAATATAAAGATGAAAATAATATACAAGTTCTTATAGATAATTGTAACCTCATTAATGAATCAAATTTTACTTATAAGAGTAAGCCAATAAAAGTAAAAGAAGATGAAGTTAAATTTGATATCAAAATATCATCTGATAGTCTTCTTAAATGTGATAAGAACAATGAAGTTGTTTTATTAAAAACCTTGAAAACTAAAGGAGGATGGAAAGTAGATTTCAGCTCAGGAATCTTTTTCAATGGAGGTAATGATGACTTCCTTGGTAGAGAAATACAGTACAAACCTGTTGATAGCACTACTTCAATCATACAATCTAAAGATGGAGGAGATAGGTTAATGTTATCAATAGGAGCATTAATGCATATTTACTATAGACAAGGAGAGAAGGTTAATTGGGCTATAAGCCCAGGGTTAAGTACAACATCAGAATTGGATGGATTAAATTTTCACTTGGGAGCATCAGCTATATTTGGAAGAAAAAACAGGTTAGTTATTACAGGAGGTGTAACTATGAGAGAGGCAATAATATTAGATAGAAATTATAAATTTGACGTAGAATATAATAAAAGTGAGTTGCCAGAATCTCCACCAACTATTAAAGCATTTCCTAAGTTTGGATGGTTTCTGAGTTTAACTTACAATTTTTCAAAGTTCAAAACAGAATAGACTATTACACCTCTTCTATTGGTGGTAAAAGGCAATTAAGTTTAGTGGTAGAAAAAAGGTGCACTTTTAGGCATACCTAAATTTAAAATAAATGTAACCTATTGATAATCATAACCCGAAGGTCACTGGTTCGAGTCCAGTTCCCGCTACTAAAAAAGCCTTCACATTTTTGTGAAGGCTTTTTACTTTTATTCTATAAAATTATATTGATATTAGATTTTAAATAAAATATAAGAGGTTTAGTTTCTAAGTATGACATATGGCTTAGAATTTTAAAGTATAATTAAATTGAAATTTATATCGTACCAGCAGATTAAGCTGCTATAAGTAGAATGTATGGCGGTATACATTATAGAGCTGCAGTTGAGGTTGGTGTAAGCCAAGGTAGAAATTTAGGCGCCTATATAGTTGATAATTTGAATATGACTGTAGAAAGTGTGCCTCAATAAAAAGATAAAACAGGTTTTTGGAAATACTAAAGAGTATTTGTGTTGAAACTTTAGGCTTTTAAACTCAGTTTATATCCAGAACCTATTTGTGAATTTACTTATGAGTTGTTTTCAATAAAATATTTGAAGATTCTCTTACTACTAATTTAGCATCTAAAATAATTTTATTCAACGTTTGTTTTATCTGTTTTTTATTAGTGTATGATAGAAATGTAAGTGCAGCTTGTTTACCTATTTCTTCACTGTGTTGATTTATACTTGTAATAGAAGGCGTTACCATAGAAGTAAAAGGTTCATCACCAAAACCCACAAGAGCTATATCGTCAGGAATTCTAATTTTGTTTTCATTAAGTATTTGTAGCGCTCCTAATGCGGCATAATCACCAGCGACATAAATAGCATCAGGTCTATTTTCAAGCTTAAGAAGTTGTGTCATTTTTTTTCTTCCATCTTCAATTGTTAGGCTACTTTCAATAAGAAGTTCGGGCTCTATAGGAAGGTTGTGTTTTTTTAAGGCATCAATATAGCCTCTAATTCTATTATTATAAATTCTAGTGCGTTTATAACCTCCAATATGAGCTATTCGTTGTCGTCCTTGATTAACAAGGTGCTCTACAATTACATGGCTACTATCATAATCATTAATACCAATATAATCCACATTTAGATCATTCTCACCTCGGTCAAATAATATTAATGGAATACCTTTAGCTTTTACTTTTTCATAGTATTCTAAGTTAATAGTTTCATTTGCCATAGAAGCAATAATACCATCGACTTGAGTGAATAATAAGGTGTCTATATTACCACATTCTTTTTTATAAGATTCGTTTGATTGGGTGATTATAATATTATACCCCTCTTTATTTAAAACTTGTTCTATGTTTTGAATAACAGAAGAGAAAAAGTTACTATTGGTTCTGGGTACGATAACACCAACCAAATGACTTTTTCCTTTTCTTAAAGCACTAGCAAGATGATTTGGTTGATAATTTAGATTTTTAGCAACCTGTCTTACTGCCTTTTTTGTTTTTTCACTAATTCTTGGGTCGTCATGTAATGCTTTAGAAACAGCAGCAGCAGAGATATTTAACACATTTGCAATATCTTTTATTGTAGTTTTCTTTTTGATATTCAGTTTTTTTATATCTTTGCTTAATCGTTTAAGCAAATGTACTGTATTAAATAAACTAATCAAAATCTAATATTAAATCAAGGTTTTGATTTATTTTTAAAGTCTAGGTTAAACGTTTAACCAAAACTAATATTTTATTAAATAAGATCAATTAAAATGGGTAAAGTAGTAACATTTGGAGAAATCATGTTAAGATTAGCTCCTCAAGGATTTTTAAGGTTTTCTCAAGCAAATAATTTTGATGCTATTTATGGTGGAGGAGAATCAAACGTAGCTGTTTCCTTAGCTAATTATGGAGTCGATGTAGATTTCGTAACACGTTTACCAAAAAATGATATTGGTGAGTGTGCTATGATGGAAATGCGTAAAAGAGGTGTAGGTGTCAATAAGATTGTGTGGGGTGGAGATCGTTTAGGGATTTATTTTTTAGAAACCGGAGCAGTTTCTAGAGGAAGTAAAGTCGTTTATGATAGAGCACATTCTGCAATTGCTGAAATTGAATCAGGTATGATTGACTGGGATGCTGTTTTTGATGGTGTTGAATGGTTTCATTGGACAGGTATAACACCAGCGATTTCTCAAGGTGCTGCAGATGTTTGTTTAGAAGCTTTAAAAGTTGCCAGTGCAAAAGGTATTACAATTTCTACAGATTTGAATTACCGTGCAAAACTTTGGAAATATTGTAGTGATTCTCATAGAGAAGCGGTTATGACTGAGTTAACATCATACTGTGATATTGTTTTAGGGAATGAAGAAGATGCTGAAATGCATTTTGGTATTAAACCAGAAGGTATTACGGTTCAAACTCAAGGGCATGATGTTAAAGCAGAAGCTTTCTTATCCGTTTGTCAGCAAATGATGGAAAAATTTCCAAGGGCTAAAAAAGTAATTACAACTTTAAGAGGTTCTATTTCGGCTTCACACAATACATGGGCAGGAGTTTTATACGATGGAAAGAAAATGTACGAAACACGCCAATACCAAATTACTGATATTGTAGATAGAGTAGGAGGAGGTGATTCATTTATGGGAGGTTTAATATATGGATTATTAAAATACCCAGAAAATGATCAAAATGCCTTAGATTTTGCTGTAGCAGCCTCGTGTTTAAAACATACCATTAAAGGTGATGCTAATTTGGTAACAGTTTCTGAAGTAGAAAAATTAATGGGAGGAGATGCATCTGGTAGAGTAGCTAGATAGTACATAGTATTTATTAATTTGTCTTTTATGTTGTTTATTCAGCTTGCAGACAAATAAATACACATTTCAACAAAATACACATTTTATAAAATGGCACAGTTTACAAGATTAGAAGTAGCACAAACAATGAAAGATACGGGGATGATTCCTTTGTTTTTTCATAATGATATAGAGTTAAGTAAAAAAGTATTAAAGGCATGCTATGATGGTGGAGCACGTTTAATGGAGTTTACAGCTCGAGGGGATTTTGCTCACGAAGTTTTTGGTGAGTTAACTAAATATGCAATAGCAGAATTACCTGGTATGATAATGGGAGTAGGTTCTGTAACAGATGCAGGTCAAGCATCTATGTATATGGCTTTGGGTGCAAACTTTATAGTAACACCAGTACTAAGAGAAGATATCGCAATAGTATGTAATAGAAGAAAAGTATTATGGTCACCAGGATGTGGTACATTAACTGAAATTACAAGAGCGGAAGAATTAGGATGTGAAATAGTAAAGTTATTTCCTGGAGATATTTATGGACCTCAATTTGTTAAGGGTATAAAAGGTCCTCAGCAATGGACGTCGATTATGCCAACAGGCGGAGTATCGCCAACAGAAGAAAACTTAAAAGGTTGGTTTGATGCAGGCGTTGCATGTGTTGGAATGGGGTCTAAGCTAATTTCAAAAGATATTATTGCAAATCAAGATTATGCTAAGTTAGAGCAAGATGTTAAAGCTGCATTAGACATAGTAAAGTCTGTTAGAAAATAAATCTAAACTAAAATTTTATTTGAATTTAAAAAGAGTTGCCATTAAGCGACTCTTTTTTTGTGTAATTTTATACTTTTTCGATATAGTTAGATTAGATTTTTAATAATATTTTAACTAAGTCAAGCAATATATTTTACTTTTTTACTCACTATAAATTTGTTACATTTGGCATCACATTAAAAAAATATAAAAAATGAAAATAATGAAATATTTAAGTCTTGGAACTGTGTTATTGTTGCTAGTATCATGTAACAAGAATGGCGTTGCGCAAAAACCTATAAAAACAGAATTAGATTCTGTAAGTTACGCTATTGGAATGGATGTAGCTAAAAACGTAAAAGCGAGTTTTGATGATTTTGATAATGATTTGTTTATTCAAGGGTTTTCAAATGCTTTAGATTCTACAAATATGTTGTTAGATGAAACAAAAGCGCAACAGGTTATTAGAGCATATTTTCAAAAGAAACAACAAGAAGAAGCATCTAAGCGTCAAGAAGAAGCAAAAGCAAACAAAGAAGAAGGGGATAAATTCTTAGCAGAGAATAAAACTAAAGACGGTGTACAAACTACAGAAAGTGGCTTACAGTATATCGTTTTAAAAGAAGGAACTGGTGCTAAACCAACAACTACATCTAAAGTAAAAGTACATTACCATGGAACTTTAATTGACGGAACTGTTTTTGATAGTTCTGTGGATAGAGGAGAGCCAACAGAATTTGGTGTTACTCAAGTAATAAAAGGGTGGACAGAAGGTTTGCAATTAATGAAAGAAGGTGCTAAATATAAATTCTTTATACCAGGGGATTTAGCTTATGGATCTAATCCAAGACCTGGAGGTAAAATTAAGCCTAATTCTACATTAATTTTTGATGTAGAATTATTAGAAATAGTTGAGTAAATTTACTCTAACATTTTAAATAATTATTAAAACAGGAGGTTCATCTTCCTGTTTTTTTGTTTTATAACCAAGTTAACCAATCAAGATTGTAACTTTACACTGTATTAAATAATCAAAATGAAACATAAATCAGGTTTTGTAAATATTATAGGAAATCCTAATGTTGGTAAATCAACTTTAATGAATGCTTTTATTGGCGAAAAACTTTCGATAATAACATCAAAAGCGCAAACCACAAGGCACAGAATATTAGGTATTGTAAATGGAGATGATTTTCAAGTGGTATTAAGTGATACACCAGGAATTATAAAACCTGCTTATGAGCTTCAAGAGTCAATGATGGGATTTGTGAAGTCTGCTTTTGAAGATGCTGATGTGCTGATTTATATGGTTGAAATAGGAGAAAAAGAATTAAAAGATGAAGCATTCTTTAATAAAATTACCGCTTCTAAAATACCAGTTTTACTTTTGCTCAACAAGATCGATAAGTCAGATCAAGTAATACTAGAAGAACAAGTACAGCTTTGGGCAGAAAAGGTACCTAATGCAGAAATATTTCCAGTATCAGCACTTGAAGGATTTAATGTCAAAGAAGTATTCAGTCGTATTTTAGATTTATTACCAGAATCACCACCATTTTACCCTAAAGATCAACTAACAGATAAACCAGAGCGGTTTTTTATAAATGAAACTATTCGTGAAAAAATTTTACTTCATTACAAAAAAGAAATTCCTTACGCCGTTGAAGTTGATACAGAAGAGTTTTTTGAAGAAGACCATATCATCAGAGTACGTTCAGTAATTATGGTTGAAAGAGAAACACAAAAAGGAATTATAATTGGGCATAAGGGAAGTGCTTTAAAACGAGTAGGTATTGAAGCAAGAAAAGATTTAGAGAAGTTCTTCGGAAAACAAATTCATATAGAATTATATGTAAAAGTGAATAAAAATTGGCGTAGTAACCAAAATCAGCTGAAACGTTTTGGTTACAATAACTAGTAAATCCTAATAGTAGTTTCTTGATAAATTAACATTATCGTAAAGTTGCTGTTTCATATTTGTGAATTAATTAATCAATTCAAAATTATGAAACGTAACAAATTATTTAAATTACTTAGTGTAACCCTTGTGGGAACTTTTATAGTATTCACTTCATGTGTTGAAGACGGTATGGACGGGCAAGACGGAACAAATGGTCTTGATGGACAAGATGGGGTCAATGGGCAAGACGGCATGGATGTAGCCTATTTTACTACTGAAGCTAAAATTAGCTTAGGCGACGGTGTTCCGGAAATTTCTGCTTATGATGCTGCAACTAAAACTGTGTTTTCAACAAATTCTGAAGCTAAAGAAGTTGATGTTATAAATATATCTGATTTAAACAACCCAGAGATTAAAAATCCAATTGATGTTACTTTGTATGGAGGTAATGTAAACTCTGTAGCTTGTAGAAGTGGTCTTTTGGCAATCGCAATAGAAGCAAACGAATCTACTGATAATGGTAAAGTGATTGTTTTTGAAACAAATAATTTAACCACTCCTTATGCTGAAATTACTGCTGGAGCATTACCAGATATGGTAACTTTTACACCAGATGCAAAATATATTATAGCTGCAAATGAAGGTGAACCTAATGATGCTTATGATATAGATCCTAAAGGGTCAA
Organism: uncultured Algibacter sp.; assembly: GCF_947490405.1. Lineage (GTDB taxonomy): Bacteria > Bacteroidota > Bacteroidia > Flavobacteriales > Flavobacteriaceae > Algibacter_B. Next base: position 802,798 of record NZ_CANLGU010000002.1, read on the forward strand.
TAACATTAATTGAAGTAGAAACTAAAACTGCAACTCAAATTTTCTTTGATAATTTTAATTCAGAGGAAGCCACTTTAGAGGATAATGGATTTAGAGTATTTGGTCCAGGAGCAGATTTAAGTACAGATGTTGAGCCCGAGTATATAACAGTATCATCAGACTCAAGAACAGCTTTTATAGCACTACAAGAGAATAATGGTATTGCTAAATTGGATATTGATACTAAAATAATAACAAATATTTATCCTTTAGGTACAAAAGATTATTCTGAAATAGCTTTTGATTTAAGTGATAGAGATGATGATATTGGAAATTTAAAACATTGGCCAGTACGGAGTTTTTATCAACCTGATGCTATTGATTATTTTGAAATAGGAGGTATTGGTTATATTATTACTGCTAATGAAGGAGATGCAAGAGATTATGATGGTTATTCTGAAGAAGAAAGAGGTGATGATTTAATTTTGGATCCGGTAGCTTACCCAAATGCAGCAATACTTCAAGAGGAAGAAAATTTAGGACGTTTAAAAGTTACCACAGCTAATGGAGATACAGATGGAGACGGTGATATAGATCAAATATATGGCTATGGAGCACGTTCCTTTTCTATATGGAATACTACAGGTAAATTGATTTTTGACTCTGGGAATGAGTTTACACTAGCGAGTTTGTTTGATTTTGGAAATTATCCTGAAAACAGATCAGATGATAAAGGAACTGAGCCAGAGGCTGTAACTACTTATTCTGATGGAATAAATACATTCGCAATAATTGGACTAGAAAGAAGTGGGGATGTGCTTATTTATAATATAACAGATGTATATAATCCATTTTTCGTTCAAAGATTAAGGAATACTTCACCTGAAGGTTTATTAGTAGTAAACCCAGAAGAAAGTCCTAATGGAAAAAGATTATTAATTGTTTCAAATGAGTTTCCAAGTGACGCTACTTTAAATATTTATTCAAAATAGAATTTTACAATATTTATAAAGAGTAAATAAGAGAACCAGAGTGTAACTTACACTCTGGTTTTAATTTTCAGCGTTTAATATGCTGTTCATAAAATTATTAAGTAATCGCATATCACTTGTGCCAGAAGCTTTTCCTATACTCCCAGCAAAATATAGCGTTATCCAAACCAAAACCATCAGAAATGTAACACTAGCTTGAGCTGCATAACTTTCTTTTAACGACCAATTTGTGTACGTCCAAATGGCAAATGTTATAAATAGTCCAGCAACTATAAAATGAAGAAATATAAAAAGTGTCCAAACTGTTGGGTTTGGTCCAAATAATCCGTGAAGTTTACTTGAATTATCGTCAATTTTATTAATTTCAAGATGAAGTTGTGGCGTCCAAAATGTTTGTTTGTCTCTAGGGAATTTTATGAATACATGGTCATCTACTCGAGTTATAACAAAATCCTTTTGAGTAGTTTTTGCATTCTCGAAATCACTTAAAATGGCTTCATTATACCTAGGTATTTCCATTTTAAACCTTGGTCTTAAAACAATGTCATTACTTAGTGGCATTTATAGTTAAGTTTAGAACATTAAAGTACTATTTTTTCTTTAAAGTTTAAATACGCTCAATCTTTATTAAAAAAGAACTTTGCGTCGTCTATATTTCCTATTTTTGCAAAAGTTTTCAGAATACAACTATAAGATGTTGTTTCTGATGCATTTAATTTAAGTTTATGAGTAATATTGTTGCAATTGTAGGAAGGCCAAATGTTGGAAAGTCAACGTTTTTTAATCGTTTAATACAACGACGTGAAGCTATTGTTGACGCTGTTAGTGGCGTTACTAGAGACCGTCATTATGGTAAAAGTGATTGGAACGGAAAAGAATTTTCTTTAATAGATACAGGCGGCTATGTTTTGGGGAGTGATGATGTTTTTGAAGCTGAAATTGATAAGCAAGTTGAATTAGCTATAGATGAAGCTGATGCTATAATCTTTATGGTGGATGTAGAATCTGGAGTAACAGGGATGGATGAAGATGTGGCTAGATTACTCAGAAAAGTGACTAAACCTGTATTTCTTGTTGTAAATAAGGTAGATAATGGAAAACGAGCTGAAGATGCTGTTGAGTTTTATTCTTTAGGATTAGGCGAATATTATACCGTTGCTAGTATTAACGGAAGTGGTACAGGAGAACTTTTAGATGCTTTAATTGAAGCTTTACCCGAAAAGGAAGAGGTTATAGAAGAGGAGTTGCCAAGATTTGCTGTAGTAGGAAGGCCTAATGCTGGAAAGTCGTCATTCATAAACGCATTAATTGGTGAGGAGAGATATATCGTTACTGATATTGCTGGAACAACACGAGATTCTATTGATACAAAATACAATCGATTTGGATTTGAATTTAATTTGGTAGACACTGCTGGAATTAGAAGAAAATCTAAAGTAAAAGAAGATTTAGAGTTTTATTCGGTTATGCGAAGCGTAAGAGCTATTGAGCATGCCGATGTATGTTTATTGGTTTTAGATGCTAATAGAGGTTTTGACGGACAAGTGCAAAATATATTTTGGTTAGCAGAGCGTAACAGAAAAGGGATTGTGGTTTTAGTAAATAAGTGGGATTTAGTTGAAAAAGACCATAAGTCTATGAAGGAATACGAAAAGGCTATAAAAAAACAAATGGAACCATTTACAGACGTTCCAGTAGTTTTTATTTCAGCACTAACTAAACAACGTATTTTTAAAGCTATTGAAACTGCTGTTGAGGTTTATAAAAATCGATCTAAAAAAATTAAAACTAGTCAGTTGAATGATGTATTGCTGCCTATTATAGAAAGTTATCCGCCACCAGCGTATAAGGGAAAGTTTGTGAAAATTAAATATATCATGCAATTACCAACACCCCAACCACAATTTGCGTTTTTCTGTAATTTACCACAATACATACGAGCACCGTATAAACGTTATTTAGAAAATAAATTACGTGAAAACTTTGGGTTTAATGGCGTACCTATTAGTGTATATATGCGTAAGAAGTAAAATCCCCTCTGTAAATTAGGCTTTTTTTAAGAATAATCACACGAAATATGCTCTATATTCGTTAGTAGTTTAGCTATTAATAATATACATGAAGATTGGAAAGTGATTAATCATACTCTTTTTTGTCTTTCCATTTTTTTAAACCACAATCTTGAAACACCAATTAAACAGTCATGAAAAAAAGCGTATCAGTTATTTTATTAATGCTTATGTGCACGTTTACATTTGCTCAAAAATTTATTGAAAACCCTGAGTACGGATTATCTAAATACCCAGGGGAAATAACAAAAATTGAAATACAGGATACTACAACTGTGTTACATTTTAAAATAAAAAAGTTGCGATGGGGTTATTTTCATATATTAAAAGAATCTTATATTCAAGATTTAAGTGGTGATAACAAACTATTTGTTACCAAAGTAACAGGTGCCAAATTTAAAAGAAATGATTTTCCACCATCAGGAGAAGTAACGTATCAGTTATATTTCCCGCCTATTGATAAAACTGCTAAGACTATTGATTTTGGTGTAGAGAAAGAACGAGGTTGGCATGTTTATGATATTGTGTTACAAGAAGATGAAAGTAGTTTGTCAATACCAAAAGAACTAAGGGGGAATTGGCTTTTAGCAGATGGTAGTAATCGTTGGGATTATGGATTTAATTCTAAAAATGCCATTATAGAAAGTGCTATTTGGAATTATAAATCTATAGATAAGAAAGAGAATAAATATGCTATTTCTTTAGTAAGTAATGGTAAGACTAAAACAGTTTTTGCAAAACTAAATAAAAATGGGACGGTAGATTTTGGTAATAGTGCTAAATCTTTAAAAACCTATAGTTTAGAAAAAGTAAATAATCCTGCTTTTAAATTAGCTTATGATGTTTTATATAGGGATACAAATTTATTTAAAATAGATTTCACTACATATTCTGGAGTCGTTAAAAACTACACACCACGTGCTCAACAAAAAACAGGGATGATATATGTTAACGATATTTTTGTTGGAGAGCAGGTGTCTCATCTACTTAAAATAGCTGATGACGGAAGTTTCTCTGTAAAGCTTCCAATAAATTACCCGCAATCTATATTGGTTCGTATTGCTAATAGTAATACTTCTGTTTTTGTAGAGCCAGGTAAAGAAATATTTCATTACATAGATGGTGGAGATTCATTGTTTATGGGGAGTCTAGCACAAGTAAATTCTGATTTGAATGCGTTAAATGAAATTAAATATTTCGATTACAAAATTATTAGAGATAGTATTGGAATACTATCGCCTAAAGATTATAAAGCAATTTGTTTAGATGCCCGCGATAAAGAACTTAAAGCTTTAGAGGCCTATAAAAGCTCAAGCTTTTTAAGCGTAAAAGCACACCAAATTAAGAAACTTGAAATTAATTATGGGACACTAGTAAAAGCATTTGGATACGAAATGTATAAGGGGAGTTTAAAGCGTAGTAATGAAAAAGCAAAATCTAAAAAAAAGAAAAAGGCTTATAAAGCGTTTGAAGTTGATGAATCGTATTATGATTTTCTAACAAAAGATTTTATTGATAATAAATTAGCAGTATTATCAAACGAGTTTTATATTTTAATAAATAGAATAGCTTATGCTAAAATCTTTAAGGAAAATGAAAGGTCTGTGTATTCGTCAACAATAGCTGATATGGGAGATTGGCTGCAAAAAAATAACAAAGAGCTTTCTGTTGATGAATTAGCTATGATAGAAATGAGTAAAGAAATTGAAACACCTGAGGTGCTAAAAAAACAAGAGGCATTTAGAAAGGTTCATGGTAAAGTTCAACAGGCATTTTATAAAAAATATATGAAGGATTATCAAGATTTTTTAAAAGAAAATAAAGATGAATCTGAAAGTGATACTCCGTTTATGTTAAGAATGGCGGATTATTCTAAGAAAAAAGGAGCTGTTTTACTAGATGAAGAAATTTTAATGCTTGAGGCTATAAAAACTTTAAAAACACCCGAAGAAGAAGAAAAAGAAAGGGGGTTCAATTCAGAATATGGTAAAGTAAGAAAGGCTTTTTATAAGAAGCATAATCATATTATTACAGATATTGCAAGAGATAGAATGGCGTCTAAGAAGCATAACAGGATGAAGAGTTTTTTCGGTGTATCTGATGCATTTTTATTTGATATACTAAAATTACACGATGCAAATAAGAAGTTAAATGATTTTGAAGTATATGATTCAGGAGAATTAAAACAAGTACAAAATGAATTTAATGAGCCAATTTTTGCTGATTATTTAGCAATTGCTAATAAAAGAACAGCGGAAAAGATAGAAACCAATAGAACTAAAGGCGGCTATACAATTAATACAGTAAAGAAAAGTGAAGGTGACGAATTATTTGATGCTATGCTTAAAAAGTTTAGAGGAAAAGTAGTTTATGTAGATTTTTGGGCAACTTGGTGTGGTCCTTGTAAATTTGGAATTAAAAAAATTGAGCCTTTAAAAGAAGAAATGAAAGACGAGGATGTTGTGTTTCTATATGTTACAAATCAAACATCACCAGAAAAAACATGGAAAAATGCTATTCCAAATATAAATGGTGAACATTTCAGAGTATCTGCTGATGAGTGGAATTATTTAGCTGATAAATTTAAAATAACAGGAATCCCACATTATACATTAGTTAACAAAAAAGGAGAGGTTGTAAAACAAAAAATGAGACACATGAATAATAGTATGTTAAAGTCGATTTTAAAGGCAGAAATAGCAAACTAAAAGTTTAGTGTTTTTAAGAAAAGAATAAGACAATATCTTATTTAATGATTAATTGCTGTAATTATTTCCATTTATAAATAATGCGATTAAGAGCATTATTGATGCCATTATAGAATTCTCCTTTTTTGAATTTTGGAACAATTGTGCTATCTATTATAATTTTACAATCATAATCTGTTAAATGTTTTTCAGTATTATAGCCAGTAGTAATAGCAATATCTCGGTTGTATTTAGAAATTAAAATTAAAAGTCCGTTATCTTTCTCTTTTTTACCAACGCCTAATCTATTTGCTAATGTTGTTGCATAATCATGAACTGAAACATTTTTAGGAAGCGAGTCTATTGTGTAAATACAAACTTCGTTTGTAGAAGTTATTTCGTAATCAATAATAGTATTAGATAAGGAGTCTTTCTCTGCGTAAGAAAAGAGATGTGCATAATCTTGAACTACCGCATGGTGTTTTAAAAAGTTGGGATTGGTTTTTGTTTTGCAAGAAACCAAAACTAAAATTGTTATGTATAATAGTGTTTTTTGCATCATTACCAACCTCCTGAAGCACCGCCCCCGCCGAAGCCACCGCCGCCAAATCCGCCACCGAACCCACCACCAGAAAATCCTCCACCGCCAGAGCTTCCGCCCCAGCCGCTTGAACCTCTACGGTAACTACCACGTCCCATATTACTTAAAATTATGGCTTCTAACAAGTCACTTCCTGAAGATCGGTTTCCGCGATTTCCGCCACCGCCTCCACGTCTCTTTTTTGAAATAGATATGAGTATGATTATGAATATGAAAATCAAAATAAAAATCAATCCAATAGGGAATTCACTTTGATTGGACTGACGTGTACCTTTGTATTCGCCATTCAAGACTTCAAAAACGGCATCAGTGCCTCTATTTAAGCCTCCGGGGTAATTATTTTGTTTAAAATAAGGGATAATGTCTCGCTCAATAATACGTTTAGACATCGCGTCTGTTAGTAAATGTTCGACACCATATCCAGTGTTTATTGCTATTCTTCTGTCGTCCTTAGCCAATAATATTAAAACCCCATTATCTTCTTTCTCTTGACCAATACCCCATTTTTGTCCCCATTTCGCACCTAAATAATTTATGCTCTCTCCATTAGTAGAATTAATTATAGCAATAACAATTTGTGTTGAGGTGGTATCGGAGTACTTAATTAACTTTCGTTCTAAACTATTTTTTTGTGATGATGATAGTAAGTTGATGTAATCATAAACAGCATCAGGATTGGCTTTTGTGGGTTTTTTGGGAATATCAAATTGAGCGTGGGTATTGCTACAAGTAAATAGTGCAATTAATAGAGTTAGCACGAATTTGCTCCTCATTTTAAAACATAGTAAATTACTTAGTAGTGGATATTGCATAAGAACCTTATCCTTTTGAAATTTCGTTAGTCAATTCGTTTGAATCTAAATCTGTGTATGGGAAATATTTTTTGAGTTGCTCACCGGATTTTAAAACCCCTTGTATTAAACCTTGTTTAAAATCTCCTTTTTTGAAATGTAATTGCATAATCTCTTTAGTGCTGTCCCAAAACTCGTTTTCAACAACGTCATTAATACCTTTGTCACCATAAATCACAAAGGTTTTATCTTCAATAGCTAAATAAATTAATACCGCATTTTGAAGTTTGGTATTGTCCATTTTCAGAGTATGAAAAAGATCTAAAGCACGATTTGTTGAATCGCCTTCAGATGTTTTTTCAATATGTACACGAATTTCTCCAGATGTGTTTAGCTCTGCTACTCGAATAGCCTCAACAATTTCTTGTTCTTCCTCGGAAGTTAAAAAATCCTCAACTTTATTTGACATGTTTAAAATTCTACCTTAGGAGCATTTTCGCTACCAGGAGCGCTTTTAAATCGAGCCATTTCTTCAAAACCAAATAAACTGGCTAATAATTTCCCTGGAAATTTAGTCGTGAATTTGTCGTAGATATTTACTTTTTCGTTAAAACGGTCTCTACTTACATTAATTCTGTTTTCAGTGCCTTCAAGTTGCGATTGTAATTCTAAGAAGCTTTTGTCGGCTTTTAAATCGGGATAACGCTCTACAGTTACTAATAATCTTGATAAAGCGCCACTTAAACCTTGCTGCGCTTGCTGAAACTGAGCCATTTTTTCAGGAGTTAAATTACCAGCATCAATAGTTGTTTTTGTTGCTTCAGAGCGTGCTTTAATTACACCTTCTAAAGTTTCTTTTTCATGTGCAGCATAACCCTTTACTGTGGCCACAAGATTTGGAATTAAATCGGCACGTCTTTGGTAAGCACTTTCAACATTAGACCAAGCTGTTTTCGCGTCAGCTTCATATTCTACAGCTGTATTATTAAATCCTTTTGCCCAAGAGTAGATTCCTAGTACCACAATGGCAATAATAATTAATGGTAAAAATTTCTTCATGATTAATTAGTTTAATTTTGTTAATGGTTATAGATAAGACACTTCTTTTAATAAAAAGTTACATAAACCTAATATTAAAGATGCTGCTTAATTTTGATAAGCTGATTTTTAACATCTTCTAGCTTACTAATAATTTCAAAATTATTAAGTGCTTGTTTTTTTTCTTCTTTCAGATGTGTTTTGGCACCTTCAAGCGTGAAACCACGTTCTTTGACTAGATGATATATGAATTTAAGATTCTTTATATCTTCAGGTGTGAACTTACGATTGCCCTTTGCATTCTTTTTAGGTTTTAAAACATCAAATTCCTTTTCCCAAAAGCGAATTAAAGACGTGTTTACATTAAACGCTTTGGCAACTTCGCCAATACCGTAATATCTTTTTTCTGGAAGTTCTATATACATTAATCGAGGGATTGGTTTTCTAAGGAAGCATGCTCCAATAGCTTGTTAAATTCTTCCGCAGTTAAACTACCATAGTAGAAGTTTATAGGGTTAATACGGTCTCCGTCTTTAAATATTTCGTAGTGTAAATGAGGGGCTTCAGAGCGTCCTGTACTGCCTACAAAACCAATTAAATCGCCTCGTTTTACTTTTTGATGTTTCCTAACGTTATACTTGTAAAGGTGTGCATACAAACTCGTGTAGCCATAACCATGATTTATTCTAATGTGCTTACCGTATCCTGATGAGTTACTATCCGCACGCTCAACAACTCCATCTCCACTCGCATAAACAGGAGTGCCTCTTGGTGCTGTAAAATCCATACCCCAATGCATTTTTCGTACTTTAGTAAACGGGTCAGAACGCATCCCGTAGCCAGAAGCCATACGCGTTAAGTTTTCGTTGCTTACTGGTTGAATTGCTGGAATAGCAGTAAGTAATTTTTCTTTTTCTTCAGCAAGAATAGCTATCTCATCAAGCGATTTAGATTGCACTACAATTTGTTTTTGTAAAATATCTAAACGCTTATTGCTCTCAACAATCAATTTCGAATTATCAAACCCTTCAAAATCTTTATATCGATTTATACCTCCAAAACCAGCACGACGTTGCTCATCTGGAATAGGATTAGCTTCAAAGTAAACACGATAAATATTATTATCTCTATCAGCAATATTTTCCAATACAGCTTCGGCATGCTCCATTTTCTTGTTAAGCAATTCAAACTGTAACTTCATATTCGCTAATTCTCGTTTTAATGCACGCTCTTTAGGAGATTCAACGTATTGACTCGCAATAAAAACAAAGATGAAAGCAAAAAAAGCAGCTGCTAAAATAAAAATTGCAGCATATTTAAAAGTAGTACGCTTTTTACGTTCTATTTTGCGGTAAGAAAGTGATTCTTTATCGTAGTAATATTTTACCTTACTCATTCCTTAAATTATACTATTTTTGCAACTACAATTAAACAGCTTAAGGTGCTGTGTTAATTAAGTAAACGAACAAACCTACGAAATTATTTTTATAGTAATTAAACTAAAAATGTAATTGAAGGTTAACATCTCCTTTATTTTAAATAGTTTTGGAGAGTAAATATAAAAATTGTTTCTGATTAAATAGAATTTGAAAGAAGCAAGATGCTCAATTTATATAGATGAAGTCACAAAAAGTACGATCGAAATTTTTAAGTTTTTTTGAAGAAAAGAAGCACAGTATAGTGCCCTCTGCACCTATGGTTTTAAAAGATGACCCTACTTTAATGTTTGTTAATTCAGGTATGGCACCTTTTAAAGAATATTTTTTAGGAAATGCAAAGCCAAAAAATAATCGTATTACAGATTCGCAAAAATGTCTACGCGTTTCTGGTAAGCATAATGATTTGGAGGAAGTAGGATATGATACATACCACCATACGCTTTTTGAAATGCTCGGAAATTGGAGTTTTGGTGATTATTTTAAGAAAGAAGCTATTGCTTGGGCTTGGGAACTTCTTACTGAGGTTTACGGTATTGATAAAGATATTTTATATGTAACAGTTTTTGAAGGTGATGAAAAAGATGGTATTGGAATGGATACTGAGGCTTATGATATTTGGAAGCAATACATTTCTGAAGACCGTATTTTAAAAGGGAATAAAAAGGATAATTTTTGGGAAATGGGAGATCAAGGACCATGTGGACCTTGTAGCGAAATACATGTAGATATTCGTTCTGTGGAAGAAAAAGCAAAAATTTCTGGAAAAGATTTAGTAAACGAAGATCACCCACAAGTAGTTGAGATTTGGAACTTGGTTTTCATGCAATATAACCGAAAAGCAAATGGTTCGCTAGAAGCACTCCCAAATAAACATATTGATACAGGTATGGGGTTTGAGCGTCTTTGTATGGTGCTTCAAGGAGTACAATCCAATTATGATACAGATGTTTTTACACCGCTTATAAGAGAGATTGAAACGATTACGAATAAAAATTATGGTAAAAACGAAAAGGCTGATGTAGCCATTCGTGTTATTTCAGACCATGTTCGTGCGGTAGCTTTCTCAATAGCAGATGGGCAATTGCCAAGTAATACAGGAGCAGGTTATGTTATTAGAAGAATTTTACGTAGAGCGGTACGTTATGGCTTTACGTTTCTTGATAAAAAAGAACCTTTTATCTATAGATTAGTTGATGTTTTGAGTAAAAGAATGGGAGAGGCTTTTCCAGAACTTAAAGCTCAAAAACAACTTATTGAAAATGTAATCAAAGAAGAAGAACAGTCGTTTTTAAGAACTCTAGACCAAGGTTTAGTATTACTAAATAGAATTGTAAATGAAACCAAAGACGATACCGTTTCGGGTGAAAAAGCTTTTGAATTATATGATACTTATGGGTTTCCAATTGATTTAACAGCGTTGATTCTTTCTGAAAAAGGATTAAAACTTGATGAAGAAGGCTTTAATGTTGAGTTACAAAAACAAAAAAGTAGATCTCGTGCAGCAAGTGAAATGTCTACAGATGATTGGACCATTTTAGTTAATGATGCTGAAGAAGAATTTGTTGGTTATGACACCTTAGAGGCTAATGTAAAATTAACACGATACAGAAAAGTAACTTCAAAAAAAGAAGGCGACATGTATCAGTTAGTATTTAATTTAACACCGTTTTATCCAGAAGGAGGCGGGCAAGTAGGCGATAAAGGCTACTTGGAAGATACGCATGGTGATGTGGTTTATATTTTAGATACTAAAAAGGAAAATAACGTTATTATCCATTTTGCTAAAAACTTACCTAAGCATATTAATGAATCTTTTAAAGCAGTCGTGGATTCTAAACAGCGACATAGAACAGAGTGTAATCATACAGCAACACATTTACTACACCAAGCTTTGCGAGAAATTTTAGGAATGCATGTAGAGCAAAAAGGAAGTGCAGTACATTCAAAATATTTACGTTTCGATTTTTCACACTTTTCAAAATTAACTGTTGAAGAAATAAGAGACGTTGAGAATTTTGTAAACAGACGTATTGAAGGTAAATTGCCTTTAGAAGAAATGCGTAATGTTCCAAAAGAACAAGCAATTGCTGAAGGTGCGATGAGTTTATTTGGTGAAAAATATGGAGATACTGTTCGAGCAATTAGATTTGGAAAATCTATAGAACTTTGTGGAGGTACACACGTACAAAATACTTCTGATATATGGCATTTTAAAATAGTTTCTGAAGGAGCTGTTGCTGCTGGAATTAGAAGAATTGAAGCGATTACTAATGATGCTGTAAAAGATTTTTATTTTGAAAATAACCGCGCTTATTTTGAAATGAGAGATTTATTAAACAATGCCAAAGAACCAGTAAAAGCACTCCAGAATCTTCAAGAAGAAAACACCAATTTAAAAAAGCAGATAGAAAGTTTATTAAAGGATAAAGCAAAGAGTATTAAGAGTGATCTTAAAAATGAGCTAGAAGTTATAAATGGTGTGCAGTTTTTAGCAAAGAAATTGGATTTAGATGCAGGAGGCTTGAAAGATGTAGCATTCGAGTTGGGAAGCCAATTTGATAACCTGTTTTTACTTTTAGCTACTGAGCAAAACGGAAAAGCGTTATTGTCTTGTTATATTTCAAAAGAATTAGTTTCAAGTAAAGGCTTAAATGCTGGACAAGTAGTTAGAGAATTGGGTAAATACATCCAAGGAGGTGGTGGCGGACAACCATTTTTTGCTACAGCAGGCGGTAAAAACCCTTCAGGGATAAATCAAGCTTTAGAATCTTCAAAAGATTATTTGAATTAGTTTATCTTCCTGAGCTTATTTCAGGATTAAATTAGATGGAATTGCAAACCAAAATACCATTAGAAAAACAGTCTAAAAATCTGATAGACTACAATTCTAATATTTTGCTTTTGGGCTCGTGCTTTTCAGAAAATATAGGTGAAAAACTCGATTATTTTAAGTTTCAAAATACGCAAAACCCTTTTGGGATATTATTTCATCCTAAAGCCATTGAGATTTTAATATCTAATGCTGTAAATGGTAAGCAGTACTCCAATCAAGATGTTTTTAATCAAAATGAACAATGGCATAGTTTTGACGCACATTCAAGACTTAGTTCCAATTCTAAAGATGATTTGCTCAATGCGTTGAATACTCAAGTTCAATTAACTTCAGAATCTATTCAAAAGGCAACACATGTTATTATAACTCTAGGAACATCGTGGGTATATCGATTTTTAGAATCTGATAAAGTTGTAGCTAACTGCCATAAAGTGCCTCAAAAACAATTCAAAAAAGAATTGTTAAATGTGGAAGATATTTCAAAATCACTTCAAAATATTATAAATCTAATTGAGCGTGTTAATCATAAAGCTATAATACTCTTTACGGTATCGCCAGTACGTCATCTAAAAGATGGTTTTATAGAAAACACATTAGCAAAATCGAACTTAATATCTGCTATCCATACACTCTTAAATATAAAAGTTTTATACTTTCCTTCTTATGAAATTATGATGGACGAACTTCGTGATTATCGTTTCTATAATCAAGATATGATTCACCCTAGTCCATTAGCTATTAATTATATCTGGGAAAAGTTTCAAAGTATTTGGATTTCTGATGAATCTATCAAAACTATGCAGGAGGTAGAAACCATTCAAAAAGGAAATCAACATAAACCTTTTAATCAAAATTCTGAAGCGCATCAAAGATTTCTTCAAAATCTAAATGATAAAAAAGATCAGATATCATTTCGTTTTCCACACATTAAATTTTAGCATCATTTATTATTCTTAAGTTGAAATTCGTATGTCGTAAATTCAATATACGTAATTCGTCGTATTGATTTCATTTATCCATTGTTGCAGTTTTGTATCACTATTAATCAATAAAATAATTCAACAATGAGAAATTTAAAACAAATTATGTTATTCGTAATGGTGGGATCATTACTAGCATTTACATCGTGTTCAAAAGATGATGATGGCGATGGAGACTCAAGTAAAGGAGGAAGTGAATTTTTAACCGTTAAAATTGATGGGGCTAGTTTTTCTGCTTCAACAGACCCAGCATCATTGATTAGTGCTGTGGTAGACAGCGGTGTGCTTGCAGTACAAGGAAGTACAAATGATGGTGAATACCTTAGGTTTAATATCCTGAATTATACTGGAACAGGAACCTATACAACTGGTGATGCCTTAACTAATTCAAATTTAATTCAGTATGGGGATATAAGTACGCCCACGGTAGCTTGGATTAGCAGTGGAATAATATCTCTTGGGAACAGTTCTGCTACAGGAACTATTACAGTAACTTCTGATGACGGATCTACAATAGAGGGGACTTTTACTTTCACAGGCTACAATGCTAGTGACATGTCAACTAAATCCTTTACTGAAGGAGAATTTAAAGCTTCAATAGAGTAATAATAATTGATTATCGCACGATACACCTGTATTGTGCGGTTTTCTTTTTAAAAAGATTAATAATGAGACATTTAAAAATATTAGTTTTCTTATTAGCCTGTACGCTAATATTGAACGCGCAGAAAGCTGAAACTCCAGATTTTACTTATGATCTAGGAGGTAAGATTGAACAAATGACATTAACTAGCTCTGGTGTTATGTTAATTACTCATGGTAAAGGATTAGCAGGAATAAAACCAGGGCAAGAAGGATTAGTATTTAATTTTGATGATTATGGAAAAGTAAAACAAGAAGAAATTCACATAGTGCCAAATACGCCATATGTTATGGTGGGACAATCTGGTTTTGGAGGAATATCAGCTAAACAAAGTGTTATTGATGTTGTTTCTGGAAAACGTTTATTTGATACTAAAGCCAATGGTTGGAAAGCAGCAGGCAGGCCAACATTGTTAATGCCAGAAAATAAATTAATTGTTTCTGGCCAGCGTACAGCAAAAGAAAAATATGTACAAGCTGTCGGTATTTATGATATGGGAACAGGAAATGAGGTGAAACTTTTTAAAATGAAGGGAACAAACTCTCTTACCGGACAACCAAGTATTATAGATGGGGGTGTTATACTTCCAACATATAAGGGTGTTTATAGAATAGATATGAATACTGGTGTAGAAAGTTGGGTTGTAGATTTAAAGAATGTAGCATATGTTATTCCAGACAAAGATGGTAAATCTATGTATGCTGTTCAAGGCAAAGGGAAGAATCATGTGATTCATAAAATTGGAGCATCAGGTTCTCAAATGTGGGGAGAGGGTAATAAACTAAAAGGTGTAGTGTCTAATTTTGAGGTAACGCCAAAGGGGTTAGCTATTGTAAGTGATGTAGCAGATACAGGAAAAAAAGGTTTGGGTAAATTGGCAGCAGCTAAAGCGCAGAGTAATATATCTTTTTTATCATCTAGCACAGGAGAAGATTTATGGGAAAAAGCGCCAAAAACAAAGGGGTATGTTCAACACTTTTATATTATGGAAGATGGTATTCTTTTTGGCATCAGAGAAGGAGGAATAAATAAAATTTCTTTTGGCGGAAAACCACTATTTAAAAAACCATTAAAAACAGGAGAGAATATACATACTATGGCATTAACTAAGCAAGGTATGATATATATAACAGATAGTGATGCCAATATTGTGAATTTAGATACGGGAGAATCTATTTGGAATAAGCCAATTAAATACAAGAGAGCTAATGCGGTTACTAGTGTTTATGATGAATCTCACGATAGATATTTAATCAGTACTGGTGCTGAAATGATTGCAATTGATGAAAACTCAGGAGATATAAGTACACTAGCAACCTATAAGTTTGAGGAAAAAGAATACCCTACAAATTTAGAAGTAAGAGATGGAGGGCTTTTATTAAGCGCAGATCAGAATTTAATGATGCTCGATTTTGATGGTTCAGAAAAGTATCATGAATATTTTCGTTCACCAGGGAAGAGTGCCTTAGCTGTTGCTTTATTAGCGGCAACTGCAGTAGCTTCAACAGCAATGGCAACAAGTGCAAGTGCTAGAGCTGGTGCAAATAGAAATTATTTAGGACAATACAATCAATATGGAGCTCAAATGAAAAGAACTGCAGATATGTTTTCAGAAATTGGTACAGCTTCTTTTAATGAGATGGCTAAGCGATTTAAAGCTACAGCAGCAACTGAAAATTCTCAATTTATTCTTACAAAACTTGACAGTGGTGCAGGATTAGTAAAAATTAATAAAGATTCAGGGGTAGCCGAAAAAGAAATTCTATTAAAAGATAAAAAACCAACATATGAAGTTGATGAATTTGGAGGGTATTTATATTATCTAGCAAACAACAATACTATATATGCTTATAACCTTAAAAACTAAATCTTGTTGTTGAGATTTGTTGATTAGGCGTGATAATCAGATTATTGCGCTTAATCTTTTTTAATAACACTTAGTCGAAAAATTTAATCACATAACACTTTTAATTGTAGTTTTAAAATGCTATTAATCAGTTCATATCAAAAAGCACCAAAGCCTTTAATCCACAAAATTTCAGGTATTTGGTGTTTTTTTATACATGTTTTTCATCATAATATAAGTTGTTATGATGTTTGATTTTTTTAGCATTTTAATTGCATTATTGGTTTTATTAATTTTAGTTCTTATTATTAAAACCTATTTAAGTACAGAGTTCTTAAAAAAATCAGGAATCGAGAAACAAGATTTGATACAAAAAACCATAGAAAAAGAAACTAAACAATTTGGAATAAGTTATGATAAATTAAAACTAATGGATGGTTTTAATTATTCTATAGTCGACAAACTATTTTTAATTATTAATGAATTAATTTCATTACATAAACAAACATATAGTAAGTAGTGCCATTATGTGTAATAAATTTATCTCAACCCTATTTGTTTTATTAAGTTTTTATAGCTTCTCTCAAGATCAAGCAAAAGTAATTGACAGTTTAAAACAAATCATAAAATTAAAACCTAGTGACTCTATTAAGGCAAAAGTATACAGTGATTTGTGTTGGTATTATAGAAACACTTCTACTGATAGTGCATTTTATTACGGAGGGTTAGCATTAGGGATTTCCCAAAAAAACAAAAATAAATTAGGAGAAGCCCAGGCATATAATGATTTAGGTATTTTGCATTATGGATTAGCAGAATATTCTAAAGCTTTAGAGGTTTATGAGAAGTCTTTGAAGATAAGGCAATCATTGAAAGATTCTTCGGGTATCGCAAGCTTGCATAATAAAATAGGTTTGGTATATCAAAATACCTTTAAGATGGATTCCGCTATCACCCATGCCACTAAGGCTTTAAAAATCTATGAAGCAAGAAATAATATTAGATACGCTGCTGTTTTAAAAAATAATATAGCTAATATATATAAAGGATTAAAGCAATATAAAAAAGCTCTAGAAGCGCATTTGGAATTAGCAGAATTAAACAAAGAATTAAATGATGCTAGGGCTTTAGTAAAATCATATAATAACATTGCAAATGCCTATTTACATCTTACTGATACCGTTAACAGCACCTTGTATTATAAAAAAGGTATTGAACTTGCTAAAATCAATAACTTTAAAACTGGTTTAGCTGCTTTGTATAATAATTATGGTAGTTTATTACAGAGTAAAGGGGAGTACGGTAAAGCATTAAAATCATTAGAAGAATCGTTGCGGTTAAGACAAGAACTGGATGATAGGTTTGGAATTGCTAGCTCATCAATACGCATAGGTGGTTTATATCTTGATATGAAAGCGTTTAATAAAGTGGAACGGAATTTACGCTTAGGTTTAAAGCTTTCAGAGGAGTTTAATGCCAACGAGTTAAAGGTTGAAGCATACGATAAGCTTGCTTACTATTATGCTTACCAAAATAAAACAGATAGTGTTATTCACTATCGTGAGTTGTTCAAGACCTTGAAAGACAGCTTGTATAGTAAACAAGTTTTAAATGAAATAGCTAATGTACAAGAAAAGTATAATGCCTCGGAACGAGAAAAAGAAATACTTGGACAACGTGCAGACATAGCAGAGAAAGAACTAAACTTAAACAAAAAAAACACCCAGTTAATAGGTTTAATTATTTTGGCAATAGCTATCTCTCTTTTAGGTTACATGCTTTTTAAGCAGCAAAAATTAAAAAATGAGCAATTAAAAAAAGAAAGTGAATTAAAAGAAGCTTTAGTAAAGATTGAAACCCAGAATAAATTACAAGAACAACGTCTAAGAATATCCAGAGATTTACATGATAATATTGGGGCGCAACTTACTTTTATTATTTCTTCAATAGAGAATTTGCAATATGGCTTCAAAATAAAAAATAAAAAATTAAATAGTAAGCTATTGAGTATAAGTGCATTTACTAAAGATACCATTTATGAGTTGCGGGATACTATTTGGGCTATGAATAAGAATGTTATTTATCTAGAGGATTTAGAAACTCGAATTTCAAACTTTATTGATAAAGCTGATATGTTTTCTAATAATTTGACTTTTGAGTTTAAGATTGATAAATCCATAGACAAATCGGAAGCATTTACATCAGTAAAAGGAATGAATATTTATAGAATTATTCAGGAAGCCATAAATAATGCTATCAAATATGCAGAAGCATCAATGATAAAAGTTGATATACTTAAACAGGATAAAAACATACAGTTTAAAATCACCGATAATGGTAAAGGTTTTGAAAAGAATAACCTAAAAAAAGGTAACGGGCTAAACAATATGAAAAAGCGTGCAAAGGAAATTGGGGCAGATATAGATATAGATAGTCAGTTAAATAAGGGTACAGAGGTGTTGATTATTATGTGTGTTTAGCTCTGAAAATATACGATGAATTACGTATGGATTTCTCAAGTAAAAAGTGATAGATTTCCTATGTTGAAAATCAAGTAAATGAATATAAAAATAGCCATAGCAGATGATAATTCTTTTTTAATTAGAGCAGTAGAAGAGAAGCTGTCTTTTTTTGAAGATTTAAAAGTTAAATTTTCAGGAATGAATGGTTCTGATTTATTGGAGAAACTTCAGGAAGATCATAATGTAAATATCATATTGATGGATATTGAAATGCCAGTTTTAAATGGTATCGAAACCACTGAAATTATAAAACAAAAATATCCGCACATTAAAATTATTATGCTTACTGTTTTTGATAATGATGAAAATATATTCAATGCTATAAAAGCGGGTGCTGATGGTTATTTACTTAAAGAAGTTAATGCTAAAGATTTATATCACGGAATAAAAGATACTTTAAATGGTGGTGCAGCAATGAACCCTTCAATAGCATTAAAAACTTTAAAGCTTCTTCGGAATCCATTAGAGATTGAAAATGAATATGAAAAGGAAGATATTAAGCTAACCGAAAGAGAAGTTGAGGTTTTAGAGCAATTAAGTAAGGGACTAAGCTATAATGCCATTGCAGATAATCTTATTTTATCTGTTGGAACAGTAAGAAAGCACATAGAAAATATCTACAAAAAATTACAGGTCCATAATAAACTAGAAGCAGTTCAAAAAGCAAAAAAGAACAAGTTAATTTAAACTATGGTTAACCTTAGCATAATACGCTTAAATTACAAAACAATTATATTTGTAGTGTTAGTTTAGTTTTATAAATACATTGGTTTGGCTCTATATGTCGGAGAAACTGATGTTTTTTTTGCTTCAAAATTTAATATCACTAAATTGGTACATGCGAAAAATTCTATTCGGTGTTATAATCACTTTAATTGTTTTATTCACTTTTAAATATTGTGGAGATAAACGCGAGGATAAAATTGTACTTCAGGAAAACACAGCGCTTATTCAAGAGCAAATTAATAATGTGGGTAAACTTATTGTAACAGAAGGATATTTTAGCGAGGTATTTAATTATAAGAGTTTAAAGGATATTTTTGGAGACTTATTATCTGTTGAAAAGAAAGCGTTAGTGGTTGTAAATGCTGAAGTTACTATTGCTTATGATTTAAGTAAAATTGAGTTTGAAATAGATAAAACCAATAAAACATTAACGATTATAAGTATTCCTGAAGAAGAAATAAAAATAAATCCAGATTTAGAATATTATGACGTTCAAGCAGACTATTTAAATCCTTTTGAAGCCAAAGATTATAATGATATTAAAAATACAATCAACAAATCCCTATCAATAAAAATTGATAAATCAGATTTAAAAGCAAATGCCAAAAATCGATTGATAAGTGAGCTTTCTAAATTTTATATTTTAACCAACTCACTTGGGTGGACATTGCAGTACAACGAAACACCAATTACTAATTATGAAACTCTTCGAGGTATTAAGCTGTAAGTTGTTTTAAATCTGCCATTCCACCACCATTTATAGCTTCAATTTTATAAAACTTTAAAAGTTTTGTGGCTCTGGCAGAACGAACACCGCTTTTGCAATATGCTATTACAGGCTTATTGGTTTTCTTGATTTCTTCAATATTGTTTTTCAATTCACTTAAAGGTAAATGAATAGCATTTGGAATATATCCTTCATTCCATTCACGTTCAGTTCTAACATCAACAATCACTGCGCCACGATCTATGAATTCTTTAATTTGGCTGTTTTTGTTTTTAAAAAAGTATTTTAAAAATCCCATTATATTTTTTCTTTAAAATTAATAATTATTTAAATAACTAATCACAGGAACTAAGTCTTAATTTTATATTTTCGTGTATATTAAATCCAAGTAAATACAATGTTATTCATGGAAAACGCATATGTTACATTAACTATTGAAAATAAAGTAGGTTATATTGAGTTTTTTCACCCAAATAGAAATTCAATGCCTAGTCATGTTTTATCTGAATTAGAAAAAACAATTATTGAAACAGGTAATAATAATGCTGTGAATGTTATTGTTTTAAAAAGCGGTGGAGATAGGACGTTTTGTGCTGGAGCTAGCTTTAATGAAGTAATTGCTATTGATAATGAAACTGCTGGAAAACAATTTTTTATGGGTTTTGCTAACGTTATTAATGCAATTAGGAAATGCCCCAAATTAATTATTGGAAGAGTACAAGGAAAAACCGTAGGTGGTGGTGTTGGTTTGGCAGCTGCAACAGATTATTGTTTGGCTACTCAATACGCGTCCATACGATTAAGCGAGTTAAGTATAGGCATAGGGCCTTTTGTAATAGAGCCTGCAGTATCTAGAAAAATAGGGGTTACAGCGATGTCTCAAATGACTATTGATGCGGAAACTTTTTTCACGCCACAATTTGCTAAAGATAAAGGTTTGTATGCTGATGTTTTTGAAACTACTGAAGTATTAGATGATGCAGTTAAAACTTTAGCAGAAAAGTTAGCTGCATATAACCCAGAAGCATTAAGCGAAATGAAAAAAGTATTTTGGAAAGGCACTGATCATTGGGATGATTTATTATCTGAACGTGCTGAAATGAGTGGAAGACTTGTTTTAAGTGAGTTTACAAAACACACATTAAAGCGGTTTAGATAGGGTTTTGTTTGTTATTTTAAGCTTGTTTTAAAATTTAATGATTATTAATTTTATCATTCCTCACAATACTCAACCCATCATCAATCAAATGTCCAACTTGAGGTTTGTTTTGTTTGATTGATTCTAGGTGGTTCATGATTTTTTCGCTTAATTCTCTTTCATTTCCAATTTGGGCTAGTTCATAAAGTTCAACAGGTAACAACCAATCATTTGGATGCTCATCTATAAGTTGCTCTAAAACTTTCGTTCTTGATATGGTTTTGTTTGTGCCTTCTCGATAATCTCTAACTTGTTGGTATAATACTTCAAGAGCCAATTGTTCTTTAGATTTTTCAATATGAATGGTGTTTGAAGAAGTTTTGTGTGTTATTAAATCAAAACTACTCAAATCAGCAGGTCCAGAAAAGGCAGAAACAATATCTTTTCCAACAGCCATATCATAATTACCCCATTCAGGTTTAAATAATATAGTTTCGTTGTGTGTAACGGCGCAGTTTTTAAAACTGATAAGTATAATTTTACCTTGAAGGTTTCGTTTTCCAGTAATAATTTCTCCAGAAACCTTAATGCCACCTTCAAATTCTAAGTTTACAATGCGTTCTTCGTAAATATTATAAGCAGCTAAATCTCGCGGACTCATATCTTCAATAGCAAGGTTAATCCCTTTTAATTTTCCGATAGGAGAACCAAAACCCTCTAGATGTGAATGTGTACCTTGGCCAACAAGTTCTTTTTCGCGATAAGCTAAAGCAGTTTTTCCAATAGTTTGAATATAAATGGGTTTGCCTTCGTGTTCAATAGTATGATTAAAAACTCCAGAAATTTGAAGCCCTGTACTCAGTTCGATTGTTCCTAATGCGTTTGATTCTATTAGCTTATTAACTCCAGAAAGACCGCCTCTACGCAGTGCCATAGTGTTTGCATATTCCTCCAATATCAAACTTAAATTTGCAAAATCTGGTGTTACGTATAGTTGTGGTTGTGGTTTGGTAATATCAAAATCTTTATACGTAGCATTAATATTATAAGGTAGTTTTATAACTTCGTTGGTCATGCACCAAGCACTTTCACCTATTGATGAAAGCAGACCTGCTCCATATATTTTTGGGTTTTCAAGGCTTCCAATTAAGCCATACTCTACGGTCCACCAATGTAAGTTTCTAATGAGTGCCATTTCACTGGGTTCTCCCATATTTTTTTGTAAAGCTTCTACTTTAGCTTCCGCGGAAGCGATATCATCTTCTTTGGAAGTTGGAGCTTCTTTTATTATGGATAAATACCTTACGGCTTCATATAATTCATAATCTTTTGCTGATGAAATCGCTTTGCTTCCAATTTCTCCAAAACGCCTTAAGTACTCAGCATACTCAGGGTTTGCGATAATAGGAGCATGTCCTGCACCCTCATGAATAATATCTGGTGCAGGGGTGTATTCAATATGTTCTAATTGTCGGATATCGCTAGCTATAACTAAAACATTGTAAGCTTGAAATTCCATAAAGGCATTTGGAGGAATAAATCCATCAACAGCAACAGCTGCCCAACCTATATCTTTTAAAATACGGTTCATGCCATACATATTTGGAATACTATCAATTGAAATACCTGTTTGTTTTAAGCCTTTTAAGTAAGAATGATGAGCAACAGTGCTTAAGAAATCTACATTTTTTCGCATAACATATCGCCATACTGCTTGATTAATAGCAGAATAATCCTCATAATTTTGAGGTTTTATAAACTGTTTCAAATGCTTTGGTAGCTTTTGAAGAATTTCGTTAGATTCAAATAATTTCGACATCTTTAATTTTTACATGTAAATCCTTTATAAAAATACGAATTATTCACTATATATCGTGAAATTTAGGTTTTCTTTCAATATTAGAACCTATTAGTTTATTCTGTTTAAGAAAACCTTAAAGATTTCCATATATTTAGAACACCTAATTTTTTAATCAAACTTCATGTATACTAGACGAATATTTCCTGTAAGAGGTGTTTTAAAATGGACGCGTAGACATATTTTTTTGTTTTTATTAATTGCGCTAATACCAGTTGTATTATTTGATGTTGTTGGGCTAAAGTGGTTGCATGTGCCATGGTTACCATTAGGTGTTTTAGGTACCGCTGTGGCATTTATTGTAAGTTTTAAAAATAATGCGTCTTATGATAGGTTATGGGAGGCTCGAAAAATTTGGGGCGGTATTGTTAACGCTTCTCGTTCTTGGACAATTATGGTTAAGGATTTTATTGATAATACACATGCAAAGAAGAAAAGAACAGACACGGAATTACAAGCTATAAAACGTAAATTGGTGCATAGGCATGTAGCTTGGTTAACAGCTCTAAGGTATCAATTAAGGCAAGATAAGCCATGGGAGATGCATTTAAAGCAAGGAAAACAAAATGCAGAATTTAGAAGCAATCATTTTAGAGTATGTGAAGATGAAATTATAGTGGAAGATGCCATTAAAGACTATCTTTCTGAAGATGAATTCAAAGAAATATTTGCAAAAGGAAATCAAGCCTCTCAAATTTTAGGAATTCAGTCAAGACATCTAAAAACACTTATGAATGAAGGTTTAATTGAAGATTTTAGGCACATGGAAATGGCAAATATGCTTGTTGAATTTTATACCTTACAAGGAAAGAGCGAGCGCATTAAAAATTTTCCATACCCAAGGCAGTTTGCTACTTTAAATTATCTTTTTGTATGGATATTTATTATTCTATTGCCGTTTGGAATTATGGAGGGTTTTGAATCTATTGGCGACCATATTCTAGAAGATTTAGCAAACCATCAATCTCATACTTCTCTAGGGCATTTAATACAAGAGTTTATAGCAAAGCATTTTGTGTGGTTTTCTATACCCTTTAGTGCATTAATTTCTTGGGTGTTTCATACCATGGAAGCTATTGGAGAAAATACAGAGAACCCTTTTGAAGGTGGACCAAATGATATTCCTATTACAGATATGAGTAGAGGTATAGAAATTGATATCAGACAACTTATAGATGATACCGATATCCCTGAACCTTATAAATGGGAGAATGATATTGTGATGTAATTACTTATACTTAAAAATTTAGTTATAAAATGTTAAAATTCTACTAAAAGTAGATTTTGTCTACTTTTAGTAGAATTTTTTTATTACTTTAGTAACATATGTAAAAATAAATATTAACCCATTAAACCTTATCATTATGAAAAATTTAGTTTTATTAATTATTGCTGGCGAACCATTACAAAAACTTAACCCTCATGAAAAACAAAAGAATTAAAGTTTACGAAAATGACTTAAAGAACATAATAAGATTATTAGAATCTGGTGGAGAAGAATCAATTTCCGAAGCGATTGAAAATTTAAAGGTGATAAGTAAAGATTATGATGTTTTTGAAACTCAAGAATATCAAAAAATTCTTTTCAGAACTATTTTAGAATTTATTATAAAATATGAAACACCAGATAATATGCCAATCGATGTTTTACTTGGTTTTGTTAATCATTTAAAAAATATATTAGGAATTTAATAAAATAAATAAAATGACTTACAACATAGGCAAAGTCATTAAGGGTTTAAGAGAAAGAGAAAATCTCTCAATTATTGAACTGTCTAAAAAAACAGGCATAGCTAAATCTAGTTTGTATCACATAGAAGCTGGAACTAAAAATGCTTCATTTAAAACTTTACAAACTCTATCTGTAATTTTAAACGAACCTTTACCCTTGATGATAATGACTGCATTTGCAGAAAGTAAAGAAGCTGATGATATAAAAGAATTACTAGAAAAATATTACTCTAAAGAAAAAAAAGGAATCCACTATTAAAGGGATTCTTTTTTTGTGTCAGGAGGATATTTCTCCATGATTTTGGTAACAAATTCTTTTATTCGGGCTTCTTTCTTATCCATATTTCTGCTTAAATAGCCTGTGCCCATACCTTGCCACACTAATTCTTTTTTATCTGCATCAATAAGATCAATATATAAGTGCCCTTGAACACTTGTGGAAACTGCTGGTTGATTATTCCAACCCCAGCCCCAACCAGGACCAAAGCCACCCCAAGGGCCCCATCCGCCCCAGCCCCAGGCGCCAGCACCCCAGGCATTATTGTAAACATTTACACGTTGTTGCGATTTTGTAAATAAACTTACTAAGATATCTGGTTTTTCAGATTTTGTAAAACCTTTAGCTAAAAGTTCGGCTTCAATAGCTCTTAAAATTCTGCGCTTATCTAAATCGCTAATTTCAGCTTTATCTATTCCTGTTTTAAAAAAAGCAAAGGTTTTGTAATCGTTAAAAGTTGCCTCTCTGTCGTAGTCTGCAGCTACTCTAATGGAGCTACAAGATGATACCACTATAAACAATGCTAAAAGTGGTAATGTTTTAATAATTTTTTTCATAATACAATTTTTTAGGTTGCCATAGCTGTATAAAAAGTATATTCTTAGCAGCTTTTTTTTAATAACTTAGTATGTAAATATTATCAATAATCATACCAAGATACTTGTGTTTTTACAGGGTATAGTTACTTTTTTATAGAGTTAGTCGCTTTGTTATAACCATAAGGGCAATGCCTACAACCACTTTGACAGCAATAACCACGCTTTAAATGGTATTGTTCGGTAAAACAACGATAACCTTCTGGTGTTAGGTAGTAGTCGCCTTCTTCAATGGGGATAATCTTTTTCATTATTAGCAAAGATAATGTAAATTGGATTGATTTTTGAACGTGTATAATCATGGTTTTTATCTCAAAATATTTAGTGCCAAAAGGTTATACTGGAATAGCCATCTTTCCTTTTGTTTTTTTAAAATATAAAGCATTAAAATTGAATAGTGTTTTGATTAATCACGAGAAAATTCATTTAAGGCAACAGGTAGAATTATTGCTTTTGCCATTTTATGTATTCTACTGTATAGAGTTTTTATTCAAGTTAGTGCAATATAAAAGTTGGCAAAAAGCGTATAGAAATATTTCTTTTGAAAGAGAAGCTTATTTCAATGAAGCCGATTTAGAATATCTTAATAATCGGCCTTTTTGGAGTTTTTTAAAGTACCTTCGTAGTCATGATATTTAAGCTTGAACATAGTGTTAATCAGCGGATAAATTTATCAAATAAAACTGTTGAACTTTATATAAAACGTGAGGATAAAATTCATCCTTTTGTTTCAGGAAATAAGTACAGAAAGCTTAAATATAATCTTGATGCAGCTAAAAAACTTGGTTTTAAAACCTTACTTACTTTTGGTGGTGCATTTTCAAATCATATAGCTGCTGTGGCAGCAGCAGGGAGTTTATTAGGATTTAAAACTATTGGAGTCATAAGGGGTGAAGAGTTAGAAGATATGGTGCCTACTAATGCCACTTTAAGTTTTGCAAAAGAAAAAGGGATGCAATTTAAGTTTGTTACCAGAGAGTCTTATAGAAATAAAACTTCAAAAGCGTTTTTAAAGAATTTAAAGGATGAATATGGAGTGTTTTATACAATTCCAGAGGGAGGGACAAATGCCCTAGCTGTTAAGGGGTGTGAAGAAATTTTAACTCCTGATGATGAGGTGTTCAATTATGTTTGTTGTGCAGTAGGTACTGGCGGGACAATTTCGGGACTTATAAATTGTTCAAAACCCAGTCAACAAGTTTTAGGTTTTCCTGCTCTAAAAGGGAGCTTTTTGAAGGAAGATATTAGTAAATTTGTAACGAAAAACAATTGGAAGTTAATTACTGATTATCATTTTGGGGGTTATGCTAAAATAAATGAGAAATTAGTAACGTTTATCAATCAGTTTAAAAAAGATTTTGATGTGCCTTTAGATCCTATTTATACAGGAAAAATGTTATTCGGGATTATGGATTTAATTGATAATAATTATTTTTCAAAGGGGTCTAAAATACTTGTAATTCATACAGGAGGATTGCAGGGTATTGAAGGTATGAATGTTACTTTAAAAAGTAAGAAGTTATCTGTAATCATTTAAAATAATGAGTAGATTAGTTGTTGTTTTGTTTGTATCGCTTATGGTATTTAGTTGTAAATCTAAAAAAGGAATTGTAACTAAAAAACCTAATGACACGGTAACACCTGTAAATAAAAATGAAAACGATAAAGTTGAAAAACCAACTAAAGTTTATGCCAATAATACCGAGCGTTACATAGATATACACAAAGTTACTGCACAGCAAGAAATGAGTTTGTATGGTATACCAGCGAGTATCACTTTAGCACAAGGAATTCTAGAATCTGGCTCAGGAAAGGGTAGGTTATCTGTTGAAGCAAATAATCACTTTGGTATAAAGTGTCATGGTTGGTCTGGAAAAAAGATTTATCATGATGATGATGAAAAACAAGAGTGTTTCAGAAAGTATAAGGATGCTAAATATTCTTTTAGAGACCATTCGTTGTTTTTATCTGAGCGAAAGCGTTATTCGAAACTTTTTAAATTAAAAAAAGAAGACTATAAAGGTTGGGCAAAAGGTTTGAAAGCAGCTGGATATGCTACCGATAAAAAATACCCACAAAAGCTTATTAGTTTAATTGAGCGTTATAAGTTGTATGAGTTTGATAAAGAAGTTATGGGTGATACTTATGTTAAATATAAAAGCCCCGAGGTTAATGAGGCAGTGACTTATACAGTTGTTAAGGGTGATACTTTGTATTCTATTTCCAAACGCTATAATATTTCAGTAGAAAAACTTCAAAATATAAATGGTTTACGTGATTCAGCTTTAAGTATTGGGCAAGTATTAGTTGTAAAACCATCATCAAAAAATTAATAAGAATTCATGATTTATAAGAGAAGCAGTGCGTTGTTCGCTGAAGCAGAAAAAGTGATTCCAGGAGGAGTAAACTCTCCGGTTAGAGCGTTTAAAGGAGTTGGCGGAACTCCAATTTTTGTTGACGAGGCTAAAGGGGCTTATTTGTATGATGCTGATGGCAATCGTTTGATTGATTATATCAATTCTTGGGGACCTATGATTTTGGGGCATGCCCACGAACCTGTTGTAAATGCAGTTGTTGAAAAAGCTAAGAAAGGAACATCGTTTGGGATGCCAACAGAAATTGAAACTCAAATTGCAGAATTAGCGGTGTCTATGGTGCCCAATATTGATAAAATTCGCTTTGTTAATTCTGGAACAGAGGCTTGTATGAGTGCGGTGCGTTTAGCAAGAGGTTTTACAGGGAAGGATAAAATTATCAAGTTTGCAGGTTGTTATCACGGGCATTCGGATTCGTTTTTAATTCAAGCAGGGAGTGGTGCAAGCACATTTGGGACACCTAATAGTCCGGGTGTTACACAAGGAACCGCTAAGGATACGTTGCTGGCTAGATATAATGATATTGATAATGTATCTGAGCTTATAAATTCTAATAAGAATGAAATAGCCTGTATTATCATTGAGCCTGTTGCCGGAAATATGGGGTGTATTCCACCTAAAGAAGGCTTTTTGCAAGCATTAAGAGATTTATGTGATGCCAATGATATATTATTAGTTTTTGATGAGGTGATGACGGGATTTCGTTTAGCTAAAGGTGGTGCACAAGAATTGTTTGGAATACAAGCTGATATTGTATGTTTTGGTAAAGTGATTGGTGGTGGGTTGCCAGTTGGTGCCTTTGCTGCTAGAAATGAAATTATGAACCATTTAGCGCCTTTAGGGCCTGTATATCAGGCGGGAACACTAAGTGGGAATCCATTGGCAATGGCAGCTGGATTAGCTATGCTTACAGAATTAAATACAGATACTGATGTATTTAATAGGCTTAAAGAAAAAACAGTGTATTTGCACGAAGGTATTGCTAAAGTTTTGAATGATAATAGTATCATGCATACTATAAACAGAGTAGGTTCTATGATTTCTGTGCATTTTGATGAAGCAGATGTTATTGACTTTGATACAGCTGCAAAAGGCAATAATGATACATTTAAAAAATTCTTTCACGGTATGCTAAATGCTGGGGTATATATAGCTCCTAGTGCTTTTGAAACTTGGTTTTTAACAGATGCATTAAGTTATGAGGATTTAGATTTTACTATAGATGCTGTAGATAAAGTTGCCAAAACATTAAAGTAACCCTAGGATATTGTCTTATATCATTATAACTTAAGAATGGATTGCTTAATTGATTATATAAAATCTCGAACTAATATAGAACAAAACGATATTGATTTAATCAAAAAATATTTTGTTTATGAAGAAATTCCAGCGCAAACTAGTCTCCTAAAAGCAGGTAAAGTAGAACGATATGTTTATTTTTTAAGTCATGGTATTGTAAAAGGATATCAAAATATTGATGGAAAGATTGTTGTGCAACATTTAGTTGCTGAACATGATTTTTTTACATCTTTAGATAGTTTTATGACTGAAACACCCTCGTTAGATTATTTCGAAACTATTACAAATTGTAAGCTTGTAAAAATTTCGAAACCAGATTTTGATATTTTACAAAATGAGACTGAGTTTTGGAGTGCATTTGTAAAAGAAATTACCAATGAACACTTAAGTTGTAAGCTACAGCGTGTTAAAGATTTTCAAATATTAACAGCTAAAGAGCGTTACCTAAAATTTGTAAATCAACACCCGAAATTAGCTTTAAATGTTTCTATTGATAATATCGCTTCTTTTTTAGGAATGGAGCCTCAATCTTTAAGTCGTATTCGCAAACAAATCGCTTTCTAACAAATGTTATATTTAAATCCTTAGTAGTTTTTGAAATTTGCTCAAATTAAATACACAAGCATGAGCAGCGAAATTTCATTAGTAACAGGAGGAAATGGACATTTAGGTAACAACTTAGTTAGGCTTTTACTTTCAGAAAAACTAAAAGTAAGAACAACAGTCAGGAATCTTAGCAATAAAGAACCCTTTAAAGGATTAGATTGCGAAGTTGTTCAAGCTGATATTACCGATAGGAAATCTCTAAGAAAAGCATTTCAGGGAGTTACTAACTTATATGCAGTTGCTGCAAATTTTAGTTTGTGGGCTAAAAATCCTAAAGCAGAAATTTATGATAATAATATGCAGGGAACCCAAAATGTGTTCGATATTGCAAAAGCATGTGGTATTAAAAATATCGTATATGTAAGTTCAGTTGCTAGTTTAGATTTTACAATATTGCCAGCCAATGTCGCTAATGGGTATAATAAAGATAGAAGAAATTGGTATTATAATTCTAAAAATGACTCAGATAAATTAGCATTAGAATTGGGAATAAAATACGCCATTAGAACTGTTCTAGTTTTACCTTCTGCTATGATTGGTTCTATAGCTTATAAATTAAGTTATTCTAATAACCTTGTGTTACAAGTTTTAAATGGAGAAATACCTGTAGATACCAATATTACTTTAAACTGGGTAGATGTAAAAGACGTAGCTTTGGGGATGTATAGCGCAATGATGAAAGGTAAGGATGGTGAGAGGTATATTTTATCTAACGAGATGCATACAACATTACAAGAAAGTGTAAAAATAGCTTCTGATCTGTATCCTGAACTAAAATTAAAAACTCCTAAAAAAGCACCAAAATGGGTGTTATATTTTACTGCTAGTTTAATGGAGTTTAGTAGTAAAATTACTGGAAAAGAACCTCTATTGCAAAGGCATTACTTGGATATGTTTTATGGTTTAAAGCAAGATTATGATATAAGAAAATCAAGGAAAGATTTAAATTTTAATCCTAAGTCCTCAAAAAAGGCTTTTGAAGATGCTCTAAAATATTTAAAAAATGATTGGAAAGAAAATAAAATATTATAGAACCATACAATGATAAATAAAAACGCCTCCTAAGGCTATAGAAGGCATTTTTAACATCAATTAAACTATAATCAAAATAATAAAATCGTTATTGCTTTTTCTTTCCTTTTGCTCTTTTTTCTCCTTTGTCTTTTCTTTTCATAGCCATACGAGCTTGAGCCTTTTCCCATTTTGCATATTGCTCGTCGTTTAAAATATCTTTCATTTTTGCCTTCATAGCAATTTTATGGTCTAATTTAGCATTGGCCATTTTTAAACGCTCTTCTTGTGATGGTTTTTTAAATTCTCCATTTTCTTTTTGGGCTTTACGTGCCTCCATCATGGATTTTCTTTTGGTAGCGTTTTCTAGATTGATTTTTTGAATCTTGGCTTGTTGCGATTCGTTTAAATCTAAAAATAAGGTCATTTTTTTTGTTTGCAGTGTTGCAATTTCTTCGGCAGAAAGATTCATCATTTTATTGGCTCTTTCTCCTTTGTTTCCTTTTTTGTTATGCTGTTGCGCAGTAGCTTGCAATGCGAACATAGCTAATGCAAGAATTAAAATTTTTCTCATGGTATTATGTTTTTATTGTGTTTGTTCTTTGGACTTTTACTTTTTAAAAAGGTTTAATTACTATTCATATTTTAACGTGACATTAACACTATTTGAGCATTTTGAATGTGGAAACGGATTTGCGTAAGGAGTTGATTGGTATGTTTGAAAGCCCCAATGAAAGAGAGGTTTAGTAGTGAAATATTAATCTTCACGAATTTATTAATTTAAACAGAAATTAGTTAGTAAAGCCACTCTTGCGGTAACATCAGGATTACTTTAAAAAAGGGATTTTTAAATTAATACCTGTTTGTAAATCTGGAGCATTATTTACCAAAAAATCTTGTTTTAGAAAAAGGTTGAGCAAGAATTTAGGCGTGCCGTATGTGTAGATAAAATTCCAAGTAACTAAAGGTTCGTAAAGAGTAAAAACACCGTTTTGCCATCCAGCATTAATTTCGCGCCATTTACCTAGAAGTTTAAAGTAATCGGTTTCGTCTTTTTTATTGTAACGTGATTGTGCTTGATAGTTTATGCCAAAAGCGTTGAAGTTGCCTTTTTTTGTGTATTTGGTAATTTCAACTTCTCCTTCAACAGTCCCAAGGTAGCGGTTGTTACCCAAATCAATAACATCTTTAAAATTGATGAGATTTTTTCGAAGTATGTTGGCTCCGAAGGCAAAATTTAGCTCATAATTATTTCTCAGAGGGAGCTTTTTTATAGCATTAGCAGACAGACCTGCATCTATTGAAGCATTGAACCTAGATGTGTTCCAGCTTAAATGCGTGCCAAAATTTAGATAAATATTTTTGGTTTTATTGATGTTGAGTTTGGGGTAGTAGTAATGACTAAACTCGAAACCGCCAATAAAAAAAGCGTTGTTATTAAGGTTTAGTGTACTTCCATTTCTGTCTTGATAAGTAAAATTAACTTGATTTAAACCGTAGTAACGTCTACCAAAAGGGTCTTCACCTCCTGCAATGTTTGAATGAAACCACTCAATGCTTTCATCACTTGTAAATAATGAAAATGGATGTTTTCCTTTGGTAATTAGGTAACTACGCATATTAATTGCTAACTCGTGTTGGTTATTTATCGGGAAAGAAGCATTTACTCTAAACTCTTTAATAACTGCATCTATAACAATATTCATGTAATCTGCAGGAGTAATATCTTGGTCGATGAAATTAAAAGGACGGTCATGCCATTTAATTTTACTTAATTGTTGGCGAACCACTGGGTCTTTCGGTAAATAGGCTTCCACAAAAGGATGGAATGTGTTTCCGCTGGAATAGTTGAATGATAATGTTGGGGTTTTGGAAGGAATATATTTAAAATTTGTATTAATTCTAGAACTAAATATTCCAAAGTGATGTGTAGATAAAAGGCTGGGGTTTTGAATGCCATTTTTTATTGATAAGCTATCTTTTTCTTGAGCAACGATAACGAAACTACATAAGCAGAATACAATAAAAAGTTTTTTTCTAAGCATTGTGTAAAAATAGATAAAGTTTGAGTAATAAGTAATTTAGGTATTGTTTAATTCTTTTTGTGCTTGAGTTATTAACTGTAATGTAGCTTTGTATAAGCCTTCATTATTCATTTTGCTTTTTAACCAGCTGTAAAAACTTATTACAAAAATATCTTCTTTGTGTGTTTCTAACCAGTCAAAAGCATTTTCAACTTTATTTTTGAAAGCTTCTGAAGTAACTTGTTTTGGGTTCTTGTAATACATTTCAACTAAGCCTAAATATGTTATTACTCGATCTTGTTTTATACTTTTTAAGTAAGAGTAGTAACTTCTTTTGAAGCTCCGAAATTTAGATTCAGCTAAATTTATATTTTGTGACTCTATATGAAGTAAAATTTCAACTAGATTTTTTTTAATAACCCACTCAATTCCTGCTTTTTCTTTATACCATTGGTCTGAATGTTTGAATTTTGAAAGTAGATTATGTGCTTTTTTAAAATTATTTTTTTGAAAGTGAAATACAATTAAGCTTAAATGGATATCTAACAATCCCTCTGTGTCTTGATGTTTATTATCAATAATAGGTTCTAGAATTTCTATAGCATGGTCTTGTTGGTTATTGTAGTTTGCGTTTAAAGCTTTTAGTAGCAGGTGTTTTAATTTGAATATGCTATAATACTTCTTTTTATGTAAAAGCATTTGTTGAAGCATAAGTTCTAAATAGAATAAGGATTCTTTAAATTTTTTATTTCTGAACAAGGTGTTGGCTATAGCGTATAAAATTTGAATATGATAATAGCCTTGTTTTTCTGTGTTTTTATTTGTGAGTATAGAATGATAATTAGAAATTAAAAAGGGTTCTATTTTTAAATAATCTTTGGTTATAAATGCTGAAATACTTGAAATAGTAACTAATTGGTATAATGCTTTAAATGATATAATATCGTTTAAATTTATTTTATGTGCTTTTAAAGTATTATTTAAAATGGTTTGAAAATCCAATACTTTAGCTTGATATGAAATACTATTTAAGGTTTTCTTGATTTTAGCATAAACAATATTGAGTTCGTCTTCTAATAGACTGTTTTTCTGATTGTTTTTTAATTTTAAAGAAAGGGAGTCTATATCTACCAAAGGGTATGCATGAGCAAACTGAATTTGAGTGTTGTAAATTTCATTTAAAAACGGAAATAAATCATGTGCTTTAGCCAGTTTTTCTGCTTTGTCTAAAATCTTATAAGCTATTTTAAAATGTTTTTGTTGTAAAAAAGATTTGGCAGCTAGTATGTATTTAATGATTTGCATGTCTGTAGAATTCTCTTCTTGGAGACTTTGGTTTGCTGTAAAATCTATTAAAGATTCATATAAGCGTTTTCTTAAGGCGTGGTAAGCATCTTTTTTCTGACTGCCATAAAGTGTCTTGCAAATAGTATTTGAGTTTTGTTCTTTTTTTAATAGAAGTTTAAATAATGCAACGTTTTTGGTGTCATTTCGTTTGTTCTTTTTTGTTAAATATGAGATGAATTTTTGTTGTTCTTCGGTAGAAAAAGTTAAAATTATTGTATTTAATTCAGTCATTTAATAATCAGTAAATAATTTTTATTGTCATTAAATATAATTATTTATAGTGTATAAGTAATTTTTATATCGTCAGTTTTTTAAAAATATTGTGTTTTTATGTGCTATTGCATTTCGCAGTTTTGTATCAGAATCATTAAAAACAAAAAAGATGAATTATCAAACAACAGTTTCAATAGATGAAAAATCAAAAGAAACAAAAGTTAAAAAAGAAATTAAAGTGTATGATCAAAAACCAACAGCGGCATTCATAGGAGCTTCGTGGACTGCTTTGTTAGTTGGTATGACATCGTATTGTATTGGTTTGTGGAATGCGGATATGATGCTTAACGAAAAAGGGTATTACTTTACAATATTGCTTTTTGGTTTATTCTCTGTAATCTCTGTTCAAAAAGCAGTTAGAGATAAAATGGAAGATATTCCTGTAACTGATATTTATTATAGTATTAGTTGGTTTACAACCATGGCTTCTATTGTACTTCTTGTTATTGGGCTTTGGAATGCCGATTTACTTTTAAGTGAAAAAGGATTTTATGGGATGTCTTTCCTTTTAAGTCTATTTGCCGCTATTGCTGTACAGAAAAACACTAGAGATGTGCAATATATTGAGAGGAATGATGATGAATCTAAATAGTTTAAATAAGGTCTCAAAGCAAAAAATATAATGGGTTGTTTTGATGATTGGTTAGTTAACCCAAAACCTCGTGGCTTTTTGGTTGCGAGGTTTTAAAATAAAATAATTGATGATTTATGAAATCAAAACTTACTAAAGAATTGTTGAAGTTTTCTTCAGAAAATTTAATGCCTTCAGTCCCAGATACGAGAAGATTTCTTGAACTTTTAGCAGTTGTATTTACTGCATTAGGGAAATTCATTTTCATGGATTTACTCGATTACAGATTGTTTTATGTAGTATTTGCGATATTATGCTGGAGTCTTTACATTTTGGCTAGATGTAAGAAAGAAAAAGATGTTTTGAAGTATTGGGGGTTCAGATTCGATAATTTTAAAGAAACTTTAATGATGATTCTTCCTTTTGGTATTTTAGCAATAATATCTTTTCTAGTTATTGGATATAATCAAGGTACAATCAATTTAAGTTGGCATATTTTTCCTATTTTGATTACATATCCACTTTGGGGTGTAATGCAACAATTTTTAACTATTGGTCTAATAGCAGGAAATTTAAATCATCTCAAGAGTGTAAAAATCAATAAGGTTTTAATTATAATATTTACTGCGGTGTTATTTTCCATAGTACATTACCCTTCATTATGGCTGATGATTGGCACATTCTTCTTAGCAATTTTTTACGGTATTGTGTATTTAAAAAATAATAACCTTTATGTTATGGGGCTTTTTCATAGTTGGTTAGGTGCGTTTTTTTATTATACAGTTTTAGACGAAGATCCATTTAAGGATGTTTTCTTAAAGCTTTTTCTCTAAATTCATTTATTGTATATTAGTAATTAAACAGTTTTAGTAATGCCATATTGGTTACATATTCTTGTAATTGTTCTAATTGTGTATGTCACAATTAGTATTGCTTTGTATTATTTGCAAGATTACATGTTGTTTAAGCCTGAAAAGTTACCTAAAGACTTTGAGTTTTACTATGAAAATCAAGATATCGTAGAGTATAATCTGGAAACTAGAGATGGAGCTACTATAAATGGTATTTTGTTTAAACCCAAAATCCAATCAAAAGGCATTGTTTTATACTTAAAAGGAAATTCAAAAAGTATAAAGGGTTGGGGGAAGTTTGCAGTAGATTTTACCAGACATGGCTATAATGTTTTGATGGTTGATTATCGTGGGTTTGGTAAAAGCACTGGTAGGCGTTCTCAAAAAGCTATAAAACGAGATTTACAAGAGGTTTATAATAAAATAAAAGAACGCACAACTGAAGATAGAATTATATTGTATGGTAGGTCGCTGGGTTCAGGTTTTGCTGCAAAATTAGCATCCATGAATGATCCAAAAATGTTGATTCTTGATGCACCATATTATAGTTTAACCAAAGTTACGGCACGTTATGCACCGTTTATGCCACTATCACTACTTATAAAATATCCTCTACCCACATACAAATGGTTAAAATATGTAAAGTGTCCTATTCATATCATTCATGGTACAAATGATAATTTAATTCCATATAAAACTAGTGTGAAATTATCAAAAGTAAATCCAAAACTTACCAAGTTGCATACGGTTATTGGTGGCGGACATAAAAATTTGAATAACTTTGAATCCTATCACAAAATGATTCATGAGATTTTAAATAGTAAGCCTCAAAGCATCGATTTATCAACCACAAGTATTCATGTTAAACATTCCTCAAAACCAACTAAAACAAAAGCTTAAAAGGGCATTTGTTGTTTTAACTACAATTTATCTTATGGTTGCATCGGCATTGTATTTTTTTCAAGAAAAGTTATTGTTTTTGCCTACTACTTTAGAACAAGATTATCAGTATCAATTTTCTTATTCTTTTGAGGAATTATTTCTGAAGACTGATGAAACGGCTATTATAAACGCCATTCATTTTAAAATTGAAAAACCAAAGGGTGTGGTGCTTTTTTTTCATGGAAATGCAGGAGATTTATCGCGTTGGGGTATTTTAGCTGAATATTTTGTTGAGAAGCAGTATGATGTATTGGTTATGGATTATAGAACTTACGGAAAAAGTACAGGTAAGCTAAGTGAAGCGGCGCTTTATAATGATGCTCAATACTGTTATGATTATTTAAAGACAATGTATATTGAAGATGAAATTATTGTTTATGGACGTTCTTTGGGAAGTGGATTAGCTACAAATATTGCTTCAAAAAAAAATCCAAAACAACTTATTTTGGAAACCCCTTATTATAGTGTTTTAGATGTGGCACAATATAGGTTTCCTATGTTTCCTGTAAAACAACTTTTAAAATATAAACTCCTTAGTTATCAATTTATAAAAGATGTTAAGTGTCCTATTTTAATACTTCATGGTACTAAAGATCAAGTGGTGCCTTACCAGTCTGCAAAAAAACTATATGAAGCTTCTCCAAAATTAAAAACCACTTTTGTGACTATTGAAGGTGGAACCCATGGCGACTTAAGTGCTTTTGAAATTTATCATCAGTATATGAATAAAGTATTGAAATGAGTAATTTAATCAACTTCAATGGTAGATAGATGATAAACCGGGATTCCTGTATGTGTTATGCCTTCAATTTTTATTGCGTATCTGCTTTTTACATCACTTGTGTAGAACGAAACTTCTGCTTCAGTTGAAGCTTGGTTTAATACAATTTTAGGTTCCCAATGTAAAGTGGTTCTTATATCTTGATAATTACTAAAATTTTCAAATTCATCACTATAATTAGGGGCATAAAAC
Organism: uncultured Algibacter sp.; assembly: GCF_947490405.1. GTDB lineage: Bacteria > Bacteroidota > Bacteroidia > Flavobacteriales > Flavobacteriaceae > Algibacter_B. Next base: position 840,543 of record NZ_CANLGU010000002.1, read on the forward strand.
TCTCTTGTTGAATAAAATCCTGCTACGCTAAAGTTTGTAATACCGGGGCTTCTTTTTACATTCTGATTGCTTGAAAACGAACCAGTTCTTGAGTAAATGGCTATAACACCATTTGCGGAATTCGGAAAAATTGCTGCACGCGGGCCATCTAGTACATCAATAAAATCAACATCATCACCAGTTAAAAATAAAATATCCTCCACTTGAACATTCTGGCCATCTAGTAATATATTAGCTTGTCCTTGATTTCTGATTGAAATATTATCGTCAAAAGCCACAACAGTAGGTAATTGATTTATTAGATCCATAACGTTATAAATGCGCTGATCTTCATTTTTAGACAAATCTAATCTCTGATTTGGATTTCCATATAATGTTTTTTCTCGTATTTCTTTGTTTCGTTCTTCTTCTTCTTTTGATGTGTTTTTGGCAGTAATAACTATTTCATCTAACTTAGTTCTTGTTTTAGAGAATTCTGTATCAATTTTTAGTTTAAGTTCTGTTTGTTCTAAGTAATTTATCAATTTAGTTGAATCCTTGATGTTATTAAAGATATAGTTGTAGATTGATTTATTTATTGGAGGACTATTTTTTAACTGATCATTTAATCCAATATCAACAAACCTATTAAGTTTTTCATGATCAGAATTAAAATCTTTTACCCGTGCTTCAAGCATAGCTTTTATTGTATCATTGAATATATAAGGTCCATATCTAAAACGTCCATTTGCATCTGCTTGCATACTTTCTTGATGCATATTTTTTTGCATTATTGTTAGTCGTGTTGCTGCAGAGATTTGTTTTCTAGAGCCTTTTAAAGCGGTTGTAATACCAGAGATGTAAAGTCCTTTTTCTGGTTTGAATTTTGGGTTTTTATTAGGTGTATTGTAGAGTAGTTCTTCCCATTTAAAACGTCTCCAACCATGTGTTAACATAACTAAATCTAGAAGATACCTTCTTTTGTAATCACCCTTTTTTTGGAAAAAATAACCAGGGTCTTCTATCTTGCCTCTTAAATCAGAGTTTAATAAAAGATAGGTTTTTATGTTTTCATCTTTGGTATCATGATTAATGGCATTAATATCGGTAACGGACATGGATAAGTTACCGTATTGCGGACTATTAATATTATCAGTTAAATTGATTTTCATGGTAACCTTATCTCGAGTTGCAGGAGTTGATTTATCAAGAGAGATGTTTACATCAACATCGTCTTCAGGATTGTCAATATAAACTAATCTTTCGCAGACAGGTTTTCCAGTGCTATCAAACAAAGTGAAATTGGAAACACCATCTTTTAGAAATTTAGTATCTATTCTAATTCTTTGAGAGGTGGTATCTTGAGTTTGTAAATTTTCATATATTAAGTTTCCTCTTTGATGAGCTACTAAAAATGTATTTTTTAACCCAAGAGTTGTGTTTGAGGATAGTTGTACAATAATTTGCTTCCCATTATTTGAAATCTCCAGATTGTAACCAGAAGGTAGTGTCTTTGGTAATGGATATTTAACTTCATCGTCTTTGATAATAATACTAGCAAAATAACTTTTATTTGTTTCAGGTGTAAATTTTATTAAACCTAGGCCAAATTTGTAAGTTTTAAAAGTTGTTATAATTTCATTGTCAGAATCTTTTATTACTCCCTCTAAAACATCATCATCTTTAAAGTTTTTGCCTTTTACTTTTATCGCTATTTTTGAAGGGATATTGTCTACTAAATAACCACCTTCTGGATAAAAACCAATTTCAAGATTTGATTTTATTGAGTTTTTTGATATTTCAAAATTTTTACTGGTGTCGCCATTAAAAGTTAAATTCTTTTTTGATGTATCTAGTACAGGAATATTAGTTTGAAAGAAATAGTCTTGCTCTTTATTGCGCATATAATTGCTATAAGCTCTAAGTGTATAATTTCCGGGTTCCCAACGTTTTCTTAATTTGAAATCACCAGCAACACTTAAATCAGTAACACATAATTGTTTTTTAGAAACAATACTGTCTTTACTATTTATTAATTCAACATAAACAACATTGCTGGTATTAGATGCTTTGTGTGATATACCGTTAACCAAATAAGAACTATACCAGATATCATCTCCTAATGCATAATAAGGTTTGTCTGTTTGTATATAAATTTTTTCCGGATAATTATTACGGTAATTTTCAAGCTTTTCAATAACAAGTTCTCTAAAATTATTTACCAGAGTGAAGGATACGAAAATTAAAATCGAAATAAATAAGGATGCTTTTTTAATCATAATTGTTGTAAAGATTATCTTTTCTATTAATATGGATGTAGATTTTTGTATTAATTAATTCTTAAATATTTTTGACTACATTCATCTATATTAGTTTAATTTAACGAGCTTTTTTCTTAAAAAATTAACATACAGAATTTCTAATCTTAAAGAAAGACTAAAATGTTGATAGATGTTGTTAAACATTTCTAAAATACTTTTACGGTTTAAATTAAATTCTTCTATTTGTACAGAGTTTAGTTTAAGCAATATATGGTTAGTTAGAAAAAGCAGTAAAGTTAAATCTTTGCTGCTTTTTTCTTGTTTGTGTTTATCGTTTTAAGGTGAAATAACCATTAAAAGACTTCTCTATATTTTCATCATTGTCAATGTAATGGACGGTAAACCAATAACCAGCAGTAGGCATTGGTACATTATTAAAAGTGCCATCCCAACTGTCATTATTTTTTCCAAGTTGTTTTAATAACTTCCCATATCTGTTAAAAATAAATATTTTATTAATTATTATTGATTCAATATTTCTTATATACCAATTATCATTAATGCCATCACCATTTGGTGTAAAGTAAGGCGAATAACCCGCTGAGATTTTTTCAATAAGAGTTTCGTTACATCCCTCAAAATCAATAATATAAAACCTATTTAAACCGAAAGGTATATTCTTGAATAGAGAGGAGGTTTGATATGCTCCGTCATTAAGTCTATATCTATAGTTATTAGGTTCAGAAATAACAATTCTGGCAGTTTGATTAGGGGAAAATTGTTTAGAAATAACAACTTTAGCATCTATTGATCCATTGGGATTTTCTCTAAAAATTTCTATGGTATCATTAATAGTGGTTGAGCAATTATTTTGTTCAATAATGAAATTAGAATATACGCCATCAGAAAGACTAGGAATAACAAAGTTTCCAAATTCATTTGTAGAATAATTTACAGCTGGTACGATGATATTATCGTAGTTATAACTTATGGTATAAGTTTCATTAGGTTTTAAACCAGCAACAAGTATTTCGCCGCTACCAGGACCACATAAACCTTGGTCTATTCTCGATATATTACCGATAATAGGAGGATCAAAACTTGTGTTAACATCTTCTAAAATGTAGTAATAGGTGAATTCTATATTATCGTAAGGACCTATATCTCCTAAGTTGAATGCAATAGATATAGATTGGTCTATACTCTCAGAGCGATCACCTACAGACGAATTTAAAGAAATACCATTCCAAACATCAGAAGCAGATCTATTACTGAAGCCTCCATATGCTACTCTGGATCTTCTATCATTAGCATAAAAACTTATATGAGAACCATCAGTATCACCTATAAATGGTTCAGGAGGTTGAGATGCTTTAATTAAACTGATGTTTTCTGGTAAATCTCCTTGAGAAAATAAAAGTATATCTGTTCTAAATTCGTATGGGTGGCCAATGGCTTGATTATTATCAGGGTCTACATTATGCATAAAAAAAACATTTCTTTTTAATTCATCCGAATCATTATACAGAAATGTTGTCATTTTAATAAAAAGCCCATCTTTTGTTAAGTTAAAGAAACGTTTTATTTGCAAGTTATTTACTGATCCTTCCCAAATTAATTGAGAAGATATATCAAAACAACTAGATGTTATTGTGCTAGCAGAAGTAACCTCACCTATAATATCGTAAGATTCTTTTTTGTTAAGGCTGTTGTTGCTGTAATTTATGCCATCTATCTCTATGGTAAAACCTTCTTCTGCATTTCCTGGAGCAAAATAATCTCCATCATAATCAAGCCAACCATCTTTTTGTGGGTTAGCAATAAACCCAAAAAGGTTATTGAAATTCATCTCCCTATTATCATGAAAACTATTTGGTTTATTACTTGTGTTTGCTCCAAAACTACCTATGTTACTAACACCAATTTCAACAAAATCTCCTCTTGCCCAACCTTCAGCATCAATTACTACAGCTTCAACTTGGGAGAACGATAGTTTTAAACACAGTATTATAAGTATTTGGGATAATTTTTTCAATAAAAGCTATTTGAGTTGAATGAAATTAATAAAAAAATAGCTACAAAAATTATACCATTTAACTTTTGTCTTGAAGTTAATTTTCAAACTATTTAGTCTTTTAAAAGCTTTTACATCTAAGGGGTAAGGGGGTTAGTATGGTTTTTCGATATAAAAAAATTAAAGTAAAGCCTTAAATTATATTAACAAATAAGCCTTCGTCAATTTTCTCAACTTTAGCTAAACTATTTTTAGTCAATTCTTTAATGGATTTATCCCATTTTTTATTAGATAAACCAGATTGGGTTTTCAAATCTACAAGTTCAAGTTTTTTAGCTTTTTTCAAGATTTCTAAAATGCCTTTAGCCTCATCACTTACAGCAACAGCCTTTTTTTCAGGTCGCATTTGCGGAAAGAATAGTACTTCTTGTATAGATTGGTTATTGGTTAAAAACATAATCAATCTATCCATGCCTATTCCCATACCAGACGTAGGAGGCATACCGTATTCCAAAGCACGTAAAAAATCATGGTCTATAAACTCAGTAGCTTCATCATCACCCTTTGCAGCTAATTTTAATTGGTGTTCAAAGCGCTCACGTTGATCAATAGGGTCGTTAAGTTCAGAATAAGCATTTGCAATTTCTTTACCACAAACCATAAGCTCAAAACGTTCTGTTAATTCAGGATTATCTCGGTGTTCTTTACATAACGGACTCATTTCTTTCGGATAGTCCGTAATAAAAGTTGGTTGGATATAATTGCCTTCACACTTTTCGCCAAAAATCTCATCAATCAACTTGCCTTTCCCCATCGTCTCATCAACTTCAACACTTAAATCTTTGGCAGCTTGTCTTATTTCACTTTCACTTTTTCCAGTTATATCAAACCCAGTAAAGTGTTTTATAGAATCAGCCATGGTTACTCTGGCGTAAGGTGCTTTAAAATCGATTTCATAATCTCCAAAAGTTGCTTTTGTAGAACCATTTACAGCAACAGCACAATGCTCAAGTAAACGCTCACAGAAATCCATCATCCAGTTGTAATCTTTATAGGCTACATATATTTCCATAGCCGTAAACTCAGGGTTGTGGGTTCTGTCCATTCCCTCATTTCTAAAGTTTTTAGAAAACTCATAAACTCCATCAAAACCACCAACAATTAATCGTTTTAAGTACAATTCATTAGCAATTCTCATGTACAAAGGTACATCCAAAGCATTATGATGCGTAATAAATGGGCGCGCCGCAGCACCACCAGGAATAGGTTGTAACACAGGTGTTTCAACTTCAAAATAACCAGAGTCATTAAAAAACTGGCGCATTGCATTAAACAATTTTGTACGCTTTACAAAAACCTCTTTAACATGTGGGTTTACTACTAAATCTGCATATCTCTGTCTGTAGCGCTGCTCAGGGTCGGTAAACGCATCGTAAACTTTACCATCTTTTTCCTTGGGCAAAGGCAAAGGTTTCAAGGCTTTACTAAGCAATTTAAAGTCTTTAACCATAACGGTTTTTTCGCCTACTTTAGTTGTAAATAATTCGCCTTCAATACCAATAAAATCACCATAGTCTAAAAGTTTTTTAAACACGTCATTGTATTTGCTTTTATCCTCGCCAGTGCAAATTTCATCTCTATTAAAATATACTTGTATGTTTCCTTCGGCATCTTGTAACTCAGCAAAACTTGCTTTTCCTTGTACTCTTATCATCATCAATCGTCCAGCAATCACCACCTTTTTTGCCACCTCAAAACCATCCTTTACCTGTTTAGAGGTATGTGTTACAGGGTATAAATCCGCAGGATAAGGGTTAATCCCTAACTGGCGCAATTTTGCTAACTTCTCTCTTCTTACAAGCTCTTGTTCAGATAATTGTGACATGATTTAAATTCTAAGTAAAAATTTTTAAGGCACAAAGATAAACATTTGATTTCCTTTTCTAGTTGATTGATTTATGATTTTTTTGGGCGTTACCGCAAGGGTCGGGCTATTCGTTATATCTTTTTAAAACGTCATGGTGAAGAAAGAACAACCGTAACAATCTGTTAAATTTAAGTTTCTAAGTAAAATGTTTTTTCAAAGGTTTTAAAAAGGATGCCACTACTATCCCTAACGCAAAGTGTAACAAACAACAAGCTTTTACGTCAAATAGTTAATCATCAATTAAAATGAATCAAAAATGAGTTTCTGGAGAGTTTTACTGTCTATTATTTGCCCACCTTTAGCCGTTATCGATAAAGGGTGTGGCTCTATTATTATTGTCTTCTTATTATGGCTTTGTGGTTGGGTACCTGGCGTAATAGCTGCATTAGTTATACTTAACAATCCAAAAAATTAAAATATAAAAATATCGTAATTTTGTAGGCTATGAATAAAAAAATAGAACTACAAGATTTAGGTTTGCAAGATTACAAAGCGGCTTGGGATTACCAAGAAAAGTTGTTTAAAGGTATCGTTGATTCTAAAATTAAAAATAGGAGAGAAGGTGCTAATTTGAAAACCAATAACTATTTTTTGTTTGTAGAACATCCTCATGTGTATACCTTAGGTAAAAGTGGCAATATGTCTAACTTATTAGTTGATGAAGTTCAATTAAAAGCTAAAAGCGCAACATTCTATAAAGTAAACCGTGGAGGAGATATTACCTATCATGGGCCAGGTCAAATAGTAGGATACCCTATTTTGGATTTGGATAATTTTTTCACAGACATTCATAAATACTTGCGATTCTTAGAAGAAATGATAATCCTAACACTTGCTGAATACGGTTTAAAAGCAGAACGTAGTTCTGGAGAAACAGGAGTTTGGCTAGATGTAGGAACACCATTTGCACGTAAAATATGTGCTATGGGAGTTCGTGCTAGCCGTTGGGTAACCATGCATGGTTTTGCATTAAATGTAAATGCAGATTTGGGTTATTTCGACTTAATGATTCCTTGCGGTATTCGAGGTAAAGCAGTAACCTCTTTAAATGTAGAACTTGGAAAAAAGCAAGTGGATGAGACTGAGGTTAAAGAAAAATTACTAAAACATTTTACAACGCTTTTCGAGGCAGAGTTTATTTAAAATGAGATTAAAGCGCATATTAAAAATTTCATTATTAATTATAAGTATTGCGCTAACAGGGTTTTTAGTTGCTTTAATGTATATTGTTTTCTACATTGAAAACGCTCGGTTTGAGTATAGTATGCTTATTCCTCTTTTTATGATTCCTGCTGGTGTTTTAAGTGTTGTCTATCATTTTAAAACAATGAGGTTTTATGGTTTAAAATCAAAAGCAACAGGTTTTAAAGATGTTGTATTGTGGGTAGGTAATACATTATTTGCAATATCTCAGGTTTTAACAGCTTTGTACTTGTTGTACTCATTATATTTGCTCTATCAAACAAACCAAAATACTGAGGTTTATATAGCTTATATGGTGTGTTTACTAATGTTTGTTTTTGGTTTGTGTTTATTTCTTGAAACTTACCATCTTTATAAACGTATTATCAAAACCGATGCAGATTTATTTAAAGGCTCTATTGATGATATAACTGGCGTTGATAAAAATCAAGATTGATTTCTCAGGCTTAATAAATCTAAGGCTTATCTCTTCATACCCTCCCACTCTTCTTCAGTAGCATCAGATTTCTGATATTCCATAACTCCAAGCCATTTATTGTTGCGTTTTATAAGAAGCATTTCAAAATGAACTCTATACTGTACTTCATTTTCGCCATTACTATTTGAAGATGTGTAAATGAAAATCCCCGTTTCGTGAGCTGTAGTTTTATCACCAATTCTTTGAGAAAAACGAAACTTTACATCACTTTTATTTTTACCAGATTTAGTATCTATAAATCCCTGTTTCCAACCAGCCAAAGCTTTGGCTGCAGGAATGGAAGTTTTATTTTTACCAGAAGCAAATATAACTACGGCATCCTCGTGGTAAGTAGCAGAATAACCTTCAAAATCACCTTCACGAACTGTTCTTGCTAATTCAGTCCAAAATTTATCAAGTTCTGCAATACGTAGAGAATCTTTATTTATTTCTATAGTTGGTGTTGCGCTATTTTTTAGTGTAAATGCAAAGGTTGTTTCAATAGTGGCAATTAGTAAAACAACCAAAGGTAGTATTGTTTTTTTCATGACTTTGTATAGATTTTATAATTAAAACTAATCTCTACAAGTTCGTGTATTTGAAGCAGATATTCAAAAAATTAATCTTCTGCATTAAAAAACACCTTGTAATAATGCATTTTCTTCTCATTGTCATAGCCGCGTTCTAAATATTCAGCAGAAGCATCTGGTGCATCAATATCTAATTTAATTTGAATATTAGTATCTAGTTTAATATCAGTTTTAATTTTTCGTTTTTCTTTATTTAAAACGGCTTCAGCAACATCAAACTGATTTCGAATTACTAGGTTCTGCTCGCCTTCAAATTCTTTCTTATAATTTTCAAATTCTCTAATGTGCTTTTCTTCTTCAAAAAGTTCTTCTTTGAAGCGTTCAATATTTACAACTTCATTTTCTTTAAAAAAATCTATGGTTTGAGCTAAAAAAGTGTTTCGTTCTTTGGCTCCATAATTGGTTTTTAAAACCTCAGTAGAGAATTCTTTACAAAGTTCAATATATTGTTGGGTATGGTTATTAGCGTCATCAGCATACTTAATATTTAAAAAATGATTAATCCAGTATTGTGCATCGTAACTATTATTATCAACACTTAAAATAATGTTACCTTCTGTGTCGCTTTGATTTAAAATTAAACAGCCTTTATCTACTTTTTTAGAATTTATACCTTTTTGCACCAACACATCGTAGCTATTATTTTCTAAATAGGTTTGAAAGAAATTCACTTTACTTTCAATTTTAAAAATTCCAATGGCATTGGTAGTCATGTCTCTAAACTCGATACCTTCAAACATAACAACTAAAACATCGCCAGTTTTTATTTGTGCAGAACTAGATTGCTCGTATAAATGCATTACAATATGTTTTGAAATATCTATAAACCCATCTTCATCATTAAATAATTGTGTGCAATAGCTATTAATTTCGTTTAAAGAGATGTTTGCATGATGATTAAAACGATAGCTTTGAACCACGCTTCCAAAAGGTTTTAAAAGAAAAGGTAACATTAAATCATAACTAGCTTCGTCAAAATCGACTAACTTTTCTGAAAAAGCATTTTTTGTATCATTAAATTTATTACCTACTTTATGGATGATGAATTTTGAAATGGACGCGTTTTTTCTTGAAATCATTTGTTGTGTATTATTAATGCAATACTATAAAATTATGCTGAGTTTGATATAAAAAATGAGCGCCAAAACATTACATTTTGACGCTCAAGATTCGAGGACTTGCTTTTGGTGGTTAAAAATCCTTATTTCTTAAAACTTGTAAGTTCAGAGTAGCCCATAAGTTTGCCATTTTTATTGTAGGATTCGTTTCTTACCATACCAACACCTTCAGCGATCCACTCTTTAATTTTAAATTTCATTTTCATGCCCATTTTCATTTCATTATCATAGCTTAAAGCAAAACAATCAAAAGTGCCAGCAGGAGTAGTAATAGATTCTTTTTTGTCAACCTTTCTGTTAAGCATATCAATCTTCATATTCATTGTTATACCACCCATGTTTATAGCCATATTCATGTTGGCATCTTTTAGTGATTGTCCTACTTGTAAATAATTAGGTAGTTCAATATTTGTACCTGTAATATCCATGTCCATATCTTTATATTGCTTAAGCATGTCTGGATTTATAAGAGATTTAAAATCGATAGATACTTTATTTCCTTCACACATAACTTTGTAGTTAGATGTTGTGATTTCTTTTCCTTTGCCATCAAAAATTACTGTTTTTATAGTTGCTTCATTACCATTTACATCAGTAACTTCGTATTTTACTACACCTTCTTTTTTGCCTTTTTTGTTGTAGTTAGTAATTTCAAATTTGGTGCCTTCTTCAAATGGATAATATGCTTTACAGGCATTTTGACTCAGAGAAGAGAAGCTTATGAAAAAAACGCTAATTAGAACTATAATTTTTGTTTTCATGGTATTTATATTTTTATGAATTCTACACGTCTATTTTGAGCTTTTCCATCTGTTGTACTATTATCTCCAATAGGTACAGATTCTCCTTTTCCACCTGTTTCAAGTCTGTCTCCAGAAATTTTGTAAATGTTTACAAGTGCATCTTTAACCGCTGCAGCTCTTGCTTTAGAGAGTTTTAAGTTCGTTTCTTCAGTTCCGTCAGCATCAGTATGTCCAACAATATTTAATTTAATATTTTCATCCTGCATTAAGACTTGAGAAATCTGGCGTATTATGCCTAAAGATTGCGGTTGAATATTTGCTGAGCCAGAATCAAATAAAATACCATTGGTGGATATTTTGCCTTCAGAAAGTAGTTTACGTCTTAAATCAACACCGCCTTCAGCAACTTTTAAGTTTGTAATGTATAAATGCTCTTCTCCGTCTTTTAAATTGTTAAGATGAAACTTTAAAAACTTAAGCACATTTATTTCTTCAATAAACCTAGGTATATCAATGTATTTAGTTTGGTTAATCCATAGTCTAAAGCGTTTTTTTGTAACAGATATTGCAATGTGAGGTTGGTTAAGTATAGCTTTTCTTATATCGGCTTTTATATCTGTATTTATAGCACCACCACCTCTATTAAAATAGTTATCTGCTCTAAATGAAAAAGCTGAATACTGCCCTAGAGGTATAGATACTTTAGCAAAATGATCAGAACCATTTTTAAATTTATCATCACCACTTAAAATAACGTTGAATCTAGCCGTAGATGAGGTTTGTTGGCTAATGCCTTTGGTTAAGATGTCGAACTCAATGGTGAAATCTTCAGGAAGATTTTTTACATCTGGAATATAAAAAACACCATATCCCGTTTTGAGTTCAAACCATTTACCTTTATTTCCAATTTTCACAACTTCTCCAGAGGCGTTAGTATTCCATTTACTTGGAAAATCTCCTATAAAATCTCGAGCAAAATCATCAAAAAATAAGAGTTTGTCTCCAGGAACAAAATCATATTTGCTGTAAACTTCTAGATTGTCTGAAATGTTTGGATTTTCTTTAACCTCTTCAGGTTCTCCGATACTATTTGGATTGTTTCCTGAATTTGTCTTATTTGATGATGTCTCACCTGATTCGTTTTTAGATTTTGGTTTCTCATTTTCATCACGCTTTCGCTGACCTAAAAGGAGTTCTTTTGAAGTTTTTATACTATATTTTAAAGCTTTCTTAGCTTTATTCATTTGTAGAGTGGCCTTTCCTTGTTTTAAAACACTCAATCCATCTAAGTCTCCTAAAATATCAGGTGCACTGTTACTTAAACCCTCAAGATTATCAAGAGCATCTTCAAGAACATCAATATCCTCATCTTCTAATGGGGTTCCTGATTGGGCATAACCATCGTATTTGTATACTTTATCATAAATATCAAAAGACTCAGAAACAAAAGTATCAACACTATTAACTCCAGTTCTACTTTTTGGCCTTTTTATTTGTTTTGTTTGAGCTTCAAGGTTTGGAGTAACAAATACAAAAGCCATCCAAAAGGAGAGGATGCTTATTGCACTCTTGGGTATTTTCATTTGTAATTATTTGATTAATAGCTGCCTTAAAGATAGAAATTACTTTTTTATAGACAAAGACGAAATGTTAAATTTCGGTATTCAATTAATTTGATAAAGAATAATGGCATTATTATCGCCTTTAGTTACAAACTCTAAATTTTTGTCTTTGTCAATATTATCAAGATCTATATTGGAGTTTCCGTAAACTGGAAAGTTTGGAAGTAATTTAAATTGACTATCAAACAAATATGTTTTATGCGATTGTAAATCTGTTGTGCTAACATATATTTTGTTGTTTATGTAGAAAATTTTAGGTTTTGAATATTCCCCAAAATCTAATTCTGTAGTTTTATTTTTTATAGTAAGTTTATTTTCACTTTGGGTGACTAATGTTTTACTTGTACTTTCTATATAGTGATTTTGAGAAAGGTTCAAATTTCTTGAAGATATATTACCTTTTGAATCAATAGAAATTAAATCGCCTAGATCTGTAGTTGTTGTAAAAGTATTATTATACAAGAAAATGGCTTGGTTTGAATAGGAATGAGATTGTTTTGGTCTTACCCTTGTTTTTCCTAACCTGTCAAGGATATAAAGTTTGTTTTTTGTTTTTATGGTAATGTAGTCTTTGTTGCCTATTCTGAAATGTTTGGGTTGCGAGATTATATCATTATTTGCTGATTTAAAAGTAAAGCCCCTAACGGTTTTTCCCTTTGTATCGTACATTAAAACATGTTTGCCTTGAGTAACTAAAAGACGATATTTTTTTCGGTTATCATAATCAAAAATAGCCAAGGGTTGTGTAATTTCGTCATTAAATTTTAAAGAAAAGGGTTTTACTTCTTTGCCATTTCTATCCAAAACGTAAACTCGATTTGGAGTTGCAAATGCTAACTGTAATCGCCCATTTTTGTAAATATCAATTTGTTTAATTTTACCTAAAACAGCACCTTTTAATTGTTTTTTCCAAAGAATTTTACCCTTATTAGAAATTAAATATAAGTTGTTGTTTATATCTTGAACTACTATCTCTTTCTGTTTAGTAATGTGGTTTTTAACAAATTGAGGTGTGTTTAAAAGTGGCTTATCCAGTTTAATATTCAATTCTTCTGAAACAGAATTAACTGTAGCTCTTGTTTTATTCTTTTTAATGATGCCGTTTACGTGGGCAAAATTAGTATCATAAATAAATTGAATAGCCGAAGTATTGTAGTTTTTAAATACGGAATTGGAGCTCGTTTCTATGTTTTTATTTAAAACGGTTTTTAATGTCGTAGCATTCATTACCTGTAATATAGAGGCGGCATCACTTAATTTTTCTTTAGCATTTTTGAAATTTGAAGTATTATTTAAAGTAGTTTTGTTTTGATAATTGGCTATAATATTTTGTAGCATATCAATCTTATTTGTAAACACAAAATAATCATCCAAAACACAATATAAATTCGCATCATTGTAACGTATTAGCGGATTGAATGTTTTGGCAAATAAAACAGGCTTGCTAAAATTATAGACATCGATTCCTCTGTAAGTGTCTGCAATAGTTTCCTCTGCTAAAAGTGCATCTTTAGTAGCAATAACATCAGTTGAATTTAAAACAATAGCACGGTTTTTATCTTCGTAGATAATACCAATTTCCACTATATCATTAAAAAGTTTAGTGTTATTTGTAATTGAATCTTTTTTATTGAATTTTAATAAATTCGCTTTGAAAATGTCAAAATTATCAAAAGTAAAACTGAGAAAACCATCACTATTTGATGGAGTTATGCTTGGTAGTTTATTAACTTGAGGAGTGGTTTTTTTAAAAATATTAATTAAGCTTTCGGTAGAATCTGTTGCTTTTGTTATACCATTAAAATAAGTTTCATTCTGATTCAAATCAACATCAACAGCAATAAACCTTGAAAGCCTATTTGAAGTCACAGAATCTTCAATAAATAATGAAGGTGAGAAATTAGTATTAGATTTTAAAATTAAAGAAAGCGTTTTGTCGTTACTTAAGGTTTTATATGTTTTCTTAAGTTCTAAATCATCATTCACAAAGTTAAAAGCATCATCTACAATAGTTTTTGATGAAGATGCGAAAAAAGTGCTATCAATAATAACGCTATAAAATGTGTTGTTGTGTAATGTGGATTTAATAATGGACCTGTTATTATAAGTAAGTACTTCTTCTGTATAATTTGGTAATAAGTCTGTTATAAATAAGTCCGTAGAATATTTTGTAATAACTGTATATTGAAGACTATCATTGGCTTCCTTAGAAAAGCAAATCAATAAATCGTTACTTGATTTTAGGTGAGATATAGGTTTTAATTTTTGTTCAATTTTCTCAGAGAAAGAAGCTTCAGATATAGTGTTTAAAAAATCACTATTACTAATACTGTTACTTAAACTTTCTAGGTTTGAAGTTTTGATGATTATAGATGTGTTTTTTGGAACAAAATCTAAGAGATTCAAGTGTTCTGTATTAGATTTAGAGCAACCAAAAACTAAAATAAGCAGGAGGGTAAAGCAAAAAAATCTCATGTATGGAATTAATTTCTACAAATATAGAAACTTATAAATCTAACTTTAATTGTTCGGGCAATAATCTGAATGATTTTCTGTGGTATTTTGTTATGCCGTATTTTTTTATGGCCTCCCGATGTTCTTTGGTAGGATAACCTTTATTCTGTTTCCAATTATACATCGGGAACTCTTGGTGTATTTTGTTCATATACAAATCACGATATGTTTTAGCTAAAACAGAGGCAGCAGCGATGCTTAAATATTTGCCGTCACCCTTTATAATGGTCTCAAATGGAATATTATTATAAGGTTTAAATTTGTTGCCGTCAACAATAATGAACTCTGGTTGAGGTTTTAGAGATTCAATCGATTTGTGCATTGCTAATATGGAAGCATTTAAGATATTAATTGTATCAATTTCCTCCTGAAAAACATGAGCCACACCAAAACACAATGCTTCGGTTTCAATAATTGGTTTTAAAATAAATCGTTTTTTTTCACTAACTTGCTTAGAGTCATTTAAGATTAAATTTTTAAAATCATCAGGAAGTATTACTGCAGCTGCAGTAACAGGGCCAGCTAAACAGCCACGGCCAGCTTCATCTGTTCCACATTCTAACTTGTAATTTGAATGATTAAGTAATAACATAAATTAAAAACAAAGATATAATATGTCTTCAATCAAGGCCTAAATCGTCTTAACATTTATCTATCACATGCATTTTTTTTGATAAAAAATTGGTTTTTAGAAATAATATTAAGATGTTTGTTTATGACTAACTCAAATTAAATTTCGAATTATCATCTATATATTAGATGTTTAATAGTGAAAAGAAAGCCAGCAAAAAATGCTGGCTTTCTTTATTTAAAATAATTACTCGCACTTTACGTTCAAATAATTACTTTTGCCTCATAAAATTTATAATTAAACAACATAGCTGAAATTGCCCAATTTACCTTTATGTTTAAAGCGCACTTAATTACTAAGGACAGATATAAGATAAATCAGATTCAAAAAGTCTTATTTAGTTGTTTTCTGTTCTTTGTGTTTATACAAGTATCTGCACAAATTCAAACTGGGAGAGGTGTTTTGAATAATAATCGGAATATTCCTGGAGTTGGAATTCAAGATTCTTTACAGAATCAATCTCAAGAGTCAACAAGTATTAAAAACTTGAAAAATCCAGAAGCTAAAATTGAGAATTATTTAATAATGACTTATGAAAGAGATACTACATATCTTGATACATCATTAACAATACAAAAAGAATATAAGTTTAATTATTTGCGTAAAGACAATTTTGGATTAATACCTTTTTCAAACTTAGGACAAACATATAATTCGTTAACTCATAACTTTGAAAACACAAGTGTTATGCCAAATTTTGGAGCTCAGGCTAGACATTTTAATTACATGGCTACTGAAGATATAAGGTATTATCACGTTCCTACACCATTAACTGAATTGTTTTACCGTACAGCTTTTGAGCAAGGGCAATTGGCGGATTCTTTTTTTACAGTAAATACATCACCTCAATTTAATTTTTCTATTGCATATAAAGGTATGCGCTCTATTGGTAATTATCAACACATGATAACTAGTACGGGTAATTTTAGGTTTACTTCAAATTATGTTACTAAAAATAAACGCTATCAAGTCAGAGGGCATTTTGTAACCCAAGATCTATCAAATGAAGAAAATGGAGGGCTTACAGATGAAAGTGTAGAAAATTTTGAAACTGGAGAAGATGAATTTCTTGAGCGCCCTATATTAGATGTGAATTTTGAAAATGCTGAAAATATATTGATAGGCAAGCGGTTCTATCTAGATCAGAATTATGATGTATTTAATAAAGTAGTAGAAAAATTTCTACCTCAAACATTGAATGATTCAACATCCAAAAGTAAATTAAGTGTTAGGCATCTTATGTCTTTTGAAGACAAATATTATCAGTACAAACAATCACAGGTAAATTCAGCAATATTTGGGGAAGCATTCCAAACCTCAGGATTGTCAGATAAAGCTACTTTGGAAAATTTTTATAATGAGGTGCAGTTAGATTATTATAATAACGTATTGGGTAATATCCAGGTTAATATCAATAATACTAATTATAATTATGGGTATAATAAATTAATACAGTTAAATGGCGAAACCATTATAAATCGTTTAAAAGGGAACGTATTAGGAGTAGGTGGCAAGTATAGTAAGCGATACAAAGGATTTAAGCTTATTGGGGAGGCTGGAGTTAATTTAACAGGAGACTTTGAGGGTAATTATCTCAAAGCAATAGCAAGCTTTAACATAAATAACGAAATTGCAGCTTCTGCATCTATAAATCATAGTTCAAAAGTGCCAAACTACAATACCCTACTGTATCAGAGTGACTATGTAAATTATAATTGGCAAAATAATTTTAATAATATAGAAACACAGCAAATAGGTTTCAAATTGAAATACAAGGAACTTTTAAAATTAACGGTAGATTATTCAACCATAAACGATTACGTATATTTTAAAAAAGATGAAATTTCAGAACAGATAAGTCCATTTCAAAACAACCAAACGATAAGTTATCTCAGAGGAAAGCTAGAAAATGAAATCAAGTTTGGAAAGTTTGCTATCAATAACACCATAATGTATCAAAATGTAAAGGATGATAATAATGTTTTGAACGTTCCCGAAATCAATACAAGAAATACTTTTTACTTTACAAGTCATCTGTTTAAAAAAGCACTTTACTTACAAACTGGTATTACGCTCAACTACTTTACTAAATATTACATGGATGCTTACAGTCCATTGTTAGCAGAATTCTATGTCCAAAACCATACTGAATTTGGAGATTTTCCACGCTTAGATTTTTTCTTAAATGCTAAAATCCGACAAACGCGTATCTTTTTTAAACTAGAACATTTTAATGCATCCTTCACTGGATATAATTATTATTCCGCTCCAACTTATCCTTATCGAGATTTTTCAATTCGTTTTGGTTTAGTATGGAATTTCTTCTTATAATAGTTCTATAAATTCATTTTGAAGTTTTTTAACTCCGTGAATTTATATCAGGATTTTTGTTGGACCATTTTTAGCAATTACTTGTTTCTATAAATTTTCAAACTCTGACTTAAAATATTACATTTAGCGTTTTCAGTTTTTCACAGGTTGTTTGTTTGCATGAAATCTATTTTAATTCGAAGTTAAGAGTAAAATAAAAGGTGCAGATGCTTAATTAATATCAAGTTTTAATCAAGAATGAAACAAACATGAACATTAAAAGCTCATTTATTGCTTTTAAATTAAAAAAGTTTCAAAAAAATTCTGGTGTATAAATAGCAGAAAACAAGGCATTTAAAAGTCAGTTAAAAAAAGAATAAAAAAAAGCTTAAAAAAGTCATTGTGTAATTAAAAATAGGTAGTATGTTTGCACCCGCTAAAAACAGCAGTAAAGTTGTAAGCGATCGTTCATATAAAGATACGGATTAGGTTAAGAAAAAGGGTTGTAAAATTTTTTTTCTAAAAAAGATTTAAAAAGTATTG